>CAWAXE010000021.1:0-31594 GCA_963785965.1 uncultured Alphaproteobacteria bacterium | reverse complement strand
TTCGGTCCATGACCCTGCTCATTGACGAGCCGCTGATTGCGGGCCTCAAATATTGCGAAGAGTTGATCGGCGAACGCGAGGAGCGGCAGCTGCTCGACCATCTAATGCCGCTCGAACTCGCGCCGTTCCGCTTCCACGGATGGCTGGGCAACCGCAAGACGCAGAGCTTCGGCTGGCGCTACGATTTCGATGATGCGAGCTTCCGGCCGACGGATCCGCTGCCCGACTGGCTGCTTCCACTGCGCGAAAAGGCGGCGGCTTTTGCGGGCCTCACTCCCGACGAGTTCGTCCACGTCCTGCTCGCGCGTTACGACCCGGGCGCCGGCATCGGCTGGCACCGCGACCGCGACGTGTTCGAAAATGTCGTCGGGGTGTCGCTGAACACGCCGGCCGTTCTTCGCTTCCGCCAGCGCACCGCCAGCGGTTTCAGGCGCGCCAGCGTCGAAGTGGCGCCGCGCTCGGCCTACCTGCTTTCGGGCCAGTCCCGTTGGCAGTGGGAGCATCGCATCGCTCCGGACGATCGGTTGCGTTTCTCAATCACGTTCCGCTCGCTCTCCGACAAAAGGCCGGCGCATCGCTGCGCGGCAAGCCTGAACGGAACGCTCGCCTCCGGAACGGTTTTGCGGTCATGCGTAAGCTGCTGCTGTCGCTGCTGGTGCTCGCGGGTTGCTCGAAGGGGCCGCAGGCCGATTTGCCCGCGATCGGCGCAGCGCGTTCGCTCGGCGCCGAGTGGGCGCTCGTCAATCAGGAAGCGTCGCGCGGGCACCTCACTGGCGTTTACGTGAAAACCATGCGGCAGCAGCTGCGCGAACAGCTCCGGCCCAACGCATCGTCCCTGACCCAGCCTGACAGCCGTTATGCGGCGGAGATTTAGGCGCTCCTCGCCGAGCCGGACGATGCGCCGCCGGAAGAGCTTCGCGCCCATTCCGAGAAGCTCAAGCAGATTGAGGACGGACTTGAATCCGCTTGAGCTGACACTTGGGATCATGACCGCGGTCGGCGGCTTCGTCGACATCAGCGAATTGGTGTTCGCCGCGCAGGCCGGCTCCATCTTCGGCTACGCCCTCATCTGGGTCTTCGCCTTCTCCACCATCGGCATCATGGCGTTCGGAGAGATTAGCGGCCGGTTTGCGGTCGCCGGGCAGCCCGTGTTCAACCTGATGCGCCATCGCCTCGGCCTCAAGCTTGGACTGCTCACCCTGTTCGCGTCGTTGGTCAGCACCCTTATCACCTGCGCCGCCGAGGTCGGCGGCATGGGGTTGATCCTCCATCACCTCACTGGCGCGCCCTACCTGTTGATGGCGGTCGCCAGCACAGCCGCTCTGATGGCCTCCGTGTGGGTGCTGCCGTTCAAGTGGATCGAGCGCGCCTTTGGGCTGCTGGGGCTGCTGATGATCGTGTTCGCCGCTGCGCTGATCGCGATCCACCCGCCATGGGACAAGCTCGCCGGCGGCTTCGTGCCGCAGGTACCCAAGGGCCTGAGCATCAAGGAACTCCTCCAGTTCAGCTATTTCGGCGTCGCCATCCTGAGCGCCGTGATGTTCCCCTACGAAGCCTACTTCTATTCGTCTGGCGGGATTGAGGAGGAATCGGGGCCAAGGACCTGCTCACCAACCGCGTCACAACCACGGTCGGCTTCGGTCTCGGGTCGTTGCTCGCAATCGCCATCCTCGCCAGTTCCGCCCAGTTGTTTGGTCCCGTCAATGTCGCCCCCGAGCTTCCGGGATCGTCGGCGATGGAAGCGGCGATTCCGTTCGGTAACATAGGATTGCTGCTCGCGCTGCTCGGAATGCTGTTCGCGGTCGCCGGTGCCGCGATCGAAACCTGCATGGCCAACGCTTATTCGATTTCGCAGTTCTTCGGCTGGGAGTGGGGGCGCCACAAGAAACCGTGGGAAGCTCCGCGTTCCACGCTGGCCTGGATCGTCCTGTTCGCGCTCGCGCTGGCGATCGTCATGACCGGTGTCGATGTCATAAGCCTGGTCGAATATGCGGTGCTGTTTTCGATCGTCGTCCTGCCGCTCACATACTTGCCCGTGATGCTCCTCGCCGGGGACAAGCGTTACATGGGAGCTTATGCGAACAAGTGGTTAGCGAAGGGCCTCGGGTGGCTGTTCTTCGTCGTGATCACTATCGCCGCGGTCGCCGCCGTGCCACTCTACATGCTGACCTCGGGAGGCCAGGGATGAAGCCCGGCGATCCCATCAAGCTCGTCAGCCAGCTCATCGACCTGCCCTTGGTCGACAAGGACGAGCGCTGGTGCGGTGTGGTCGACGACATCGAGTTCACCGGCGGCCCCGGCAAGGAAGCCAAGGTCAAGGCCCTGCTCGCCGGCCCCGGCGCTTACCAAGGACGGCTACCGCGCTGGGCGTTCTGGCTGGTGCGTAAGGTCGCCGGCGACCGCGTCGCCCGGATTCCGCTCGACAAGGTCGACACGATCGGCACCGCGGTGAAGCTCAAGTGCGCCGCGGAGGACGTCAAGCTCCACGTGATCGAGGACAAGGTGCGCGGCTGGATCCCGCGGCGGGTGCGTTGTGATGCGGCTGAGCGACCTTCGCGACGCCAAGGTCAAGACTTTCGACGGCGAAACCCTGGGACGGGTCCACGACGTCCATATCGAAGGCGGACGCATCGTCGCGCTGGCATGCGGCGCGGGGGGCTTCATCGAGCGGCTGACCGCCAAGACAGAGGGGCGGCGGATTCCTTGGAGTGCGTGCGCCGGATCGAAGCGAAAGCGATCGTTGTTGTGTCCGACCCGCCGCAACGGATGCCTAGGAAAAGGCTAGCGCATCTCGTACCCGGCAAGGCACTCGGCGACCCAACGGGCCGCGGTCAAAGCGCTGACGTCGGTCGAATTGAGCGGCGGATCCCATTCGGTGAGATCGATGACATGGACCCGCGGGTCGGCCGTGAAGCGGCGCACCGCGTAGAAAAAGTCGTGCACCGCCATTCCGCCCGCCCGGCCGCCCGGGGCCGCTTGAAATTGCGATCGGTCGATCACGTCCACGTCGCAGTCGATCACAAGCGCGTCGCAATGGCTGACCTGGTCGAGCGCGCGATCGATGGCGTGCGCTATGCCTCTCTCGCGGACGTCCCCCATGGTGATCACAAGGTTGCCGGCCTCGGCCGCGTCCTCATGCATCGCGCGGCTGTTGGCGAAACTCGCAAGACCAACCTGGGCGACGTTTGCGCCCGGAAGCCCGTCGGCGAGGAGCGCGCGCACTGGATTACCGTTGCTCAGGCCGTGGTCGAGGTCGCGCATGTCGAAATGCGCATCGAGCGTGATCAGCCCGATCTCGCTGATGTGGCCACTTAATCCAAGCACCGCCGGACGCGTCACTGCATTGTTGCCGCCGACCAGCAGCGTCAGCGCGTGCGCCTCGGCACTCGCAGCGACCGCCTCCCGAATCAAGGGCGTGGCCTCCTCGATGCTGAGGCCGGCCAGCTCGACATCCCCGCGATCGGCGATCTCCGTCTCGAGCTCGCGCCCCGTCTCGACGTCGTAGCGGCCGATGCGCTTCAGCGTTCGCCGCAGCAGCTCGGGCGCGAGGTCGCATGCTCCGGGCGTCACCGAACCGGCGGCCAGTGGAGCGCCGAGCAGTCCGACCGCAGCCTTGCGCGTCGGCGACACCAGAAGCTCGCTGAGGTTCGGCCATGCCGCCATGGCTTTGACCCTAACACCGCCGCTGTCCTAAGGCGAAGCGGGATGTGGGACCGGCTGCTTGTGGACTGCAACATCGCGACCCTTGAGCGCGATGGCTTACTCGGCGTTATCGACAATGGCGCGATCGGAATCGCCGACGGAAAGATCGTTCGCGTCGGTAAACGCACCGAACTCGCCGGTTATCGCGCCAAGAAAGTCGATGCGCTGGGCGGGGCATGGGTCACTCCGGGCCTGATCGACTGCCACACGCACCTGATCTTCGGCGGCAACCGCGCCGATGAGCATGCCATGCGCCGCGCCGGTGCAAGCTATGAGGATATCGCGAAAGCGGGCGGCGGAATCGCCTCGACCGTCGCCAAGACCAAAGCCGCCACCGACGACCAGCTGCTCGAGCAAAGCCGCGCACGTCTCCACGCGCTGATGCGCGGCGGCTGCACGACTATCGAAGTAAAGTCGGGATATGGCCTCGACCCGAAGGGCGAACTGCGGCTGCTCAGGCTGGCGAACCAGCTCGGCCACGGCGAGGCGGTTCGCGTGGTGCCGACGCTTCTCGCGCTCCACGCGCTTCCCGCCGACCAGCGCGATCGCCGCGCGCACTATGTCGGCGAGATCGTCGACAAGCTCATTCCCGAGGTCGCAAGGCAGAAGCTCGCGACCAGCGTCGACGCATTTTGCGAAACCATCGCGTTCACGCCCGACGAGGTCGAGCGAGTGTTCAAAGCCGCCGCGGAGCACGGCCTTGCGGGGAAGCTCCACGCCGAGCAACTGTCCAATCAGCACGGCGCCGCGCTCGCTGCCGAGCATCGCGCGCTTTCGGCCGATCATCTCGAATATCTCGACGAAGAGGGCGCGAAAGCGATGGCCGCGGCCGGCACCGTCGCGGTGCTCCTTCCCGGCGCGTTCTATGCGCTGCAGGAAGAGCGTAAACCTCCGGTCGACTTGCTGCGCAAGCACGGCGTCCCGATTGCGATCGCGACCGATTGCAATCCCGGCACCTCGCCCTTGCTTTCGCCGACTTTGGCCATGAACATGGCCTGCACGCTCTTCGGCCTGACGCCGGAGGAAGCGCTTGCCGGAATGACCATCAACGCTGCGCGCGCTCTCGGTCTCGGCAACCAGATTGGCAGCATCGTCGCCGGGAAGGCAGCCGACCTCTGCGTCTGGCGCGTCGAATCTCTCGCCGAGCTCGGCTATTGGGTCGGGCTCCCGGGGCCCGAGCGCAGAATCTTTGCGGGAAATGATGCGTAACGCGTCGCCGCGCTCGTCGCGATCGCGTGCTGGGCAGGGCTCGCGCTGCAGTTTGCGGCGACTTATGGCAATAGCCACGACGTCCTGGCGACAATGTGGACGCTCGCTCGCTTCTTCACGATGATCAGCAACCTCGCGCTTGCTCTGGCTATGACAGCGGTTGCCGCGGGCAGGCGTCTTTCGGCGGCCGCGATGAGCGGCCTGACGCTCGCCATCCTGCTCGTGGGCGTGGTTTATTGGGTGCTGCTGCGACGGTCTTCACCCGCTGAGTGGCGCCGCACTCACAGCAAACACCCTGCTGCACGACGTCTCTCCGCTGCTCATGGCCGCCTATTGGCTCGTGTTCGTGCCGCGCGGGAAGCTGCGCTGGAGCGCACCTTGGTGGTGGACCCTCTTTCCGGTCATCTATTTCGTTTACGTCCTCGCCCGGGGACAGCTCGACCATCGCTACCCCTATCCGTTTATCGACGTCGGCAAGCTCGGCTGGCTGCAGGTCGGGCTGAACGCGGCAGGCATCGCCTTCGGATTCGTTCTCGCCGGGTTCGCGCTGGTATGGATCGACAGCTGGCGTCCACTTGGGCCAGACCGCGGCAGCCGCTAAGGCCGCCGGCGCATGACCGACCAACGACGCGATAATCAGCCGCCACATCCGCGCCCGCCGCGGGAGCGAGATCGTGGCGAGGAGCTGGGCCACCGAAGCCGCGGTGCGGATGCTGATGAACAATCTCGACGAAGAGGTCGCCGAGGACCCGCAGAGCCTCGTCGTCTACGGCGGCATCGGCCGCGCCGCGCGCAACTGGGAGTGCTTCGACAAGATCGTCGAGACGCTCGAGCGGCTGGAGGAAGATCAGACCCTGCTCGTCCAGTCGGGCAAGCCGGTCGGCGTGTTCCGCACGCACAAGGATGCGCCGCGGGTGCTCATCGCCAATTCCAACCTCGTCCCCAAATGGGCGAATTGGGAGGTGTTCAACGACCTCGATCGCAAGGGGCTGATGATGTACGGCCAGATGACGGCCGGCAGCTGGATCTACATCGGCACGCAGGGCATCGTCCAAGGCACCTACGAGACCTTCGCCGAGATGGGCCGTCAGCATTATGGCGGCGACCTCAAGGGCCGCTGGATCCTGACCGCGGGGCTCGGCGGGATGGGCGGCGCGCAGCCGCTTGCAGCGGTGATGGCGGGAGCGCACTGCATCGCCATCGAGGTGCAGGAAAGCCGCATCGAGAAACGGCTCGAAACGCGCTACCTCGACCGGCGCGCGACCAGCATCGACGAGGCGCTCGAGATCATCCGCACCGCGACCGAGCCGACCAGCGTCGGCCTGCTCGGCAATGCGGCCGAGATCCTGCCCGAGATGCTAAAGCGCGGCATCCGCCCCGATGCGCTCACCGATCAGACCAGCGCCCACGATCCCGCGAACGGCTATTGCCCCGCCGGCTGGAGCGTCGCCAAGTGGCAGGAGATGCGCGAGCGCGACCCGGCGGCGGTCGCGCAGGCCGCGCGGGAGTCCATCGCCAGGCACGTCGAAGCAATGCTCGCGTACAAGGGCATGGGCGTTCCGACCTTCGATTACGGCAACAACATCCGCCAGGAAGCTTTCGACGAGGGCGTGACCCATGCCTTCGACTTCCCCGGCTTCGTCCCCGCGTACGTCCGCCCGCTGTTCTGCCGCGGGATCGGGCCCTTCCGCTGGGTGGCGCTGTCCGGCGATCCCGAGGACATCTACCGGACCGACGCCAAGGTGAAGGAGCTGATCCCCGACGATCCGCACCTCCACCGCTGGCTCGACATGGCGCGCGAGCGGATCGCGTTCCAGGGCCTGCCGGCGCGAATCTGCTGGGTCGGCCTCGGCCAGCGCCACCGTCTCGGCCTCGCGTTCAACGAGATGGTGCGCAACGGCGAAGTTTCCGCGCCGATCGTCATCGGCCGCGACCATCTCGACAGCGGCAGCGTCGCCTCGCCCAACCGCGAGACCGAAAGCATGCAGGACGGCAGCGACCCGGTCTCCGATTGGCCGCTGCTCAATGCCTTGCTCAACACCGCGTCGGGCGCGACCTGGGTGTCGTTCCACCACGGCGGCGGCGTCGGCATGGGCTATTCGCAGCACGCCGGAATGGTGATCGTCGCCGACGGCACCGACGATGCCGCGCGGCGGCTGGAGCGGGTGCTGTGGAACGACCCCGCCACGGCGTCATGCGCCACGCCGACGCGGGCTATGATGTCGCCATCGACTGCGCGCGCGAGCAAGGGCTCGATTTGCCGATGGTGAAGCAGTGACGAGGGCGTGCGGTCGTCTTGATCTTGGGCACCGCCTTAGCCGCCGGTTTCAACATGCGTGCCCAGGCGCTTCCGCAACTCGACGCGCTCCAGCAACGACGAGAAGACGCAATGAGCCAATGTTTCAATCAAGCGGCCGGAAGTGCGAAGTATTAGCGTGCCGGTATCCCGATCTGCCAGTCGAAAATGGAAAGCTCCGTGCGGCGTACCAACGGCTTTATGCCACCCTGTCTGCATATCAGCGCACGTTGCTGAAGAAGAGCCAGCGGGACTGGACAGCCTTTCGAGAGTCCGAACGCGATCTTCAGGGTCTCGCGTTGCCGGAGGGCCGTTGCGGTTGGGAGAGATCGCGATGGACCAAGTGTACGCCCTGAATGACTGCCTAATCGATCAGACCCGCGCACGAACAAAGCAGTTAGGGGACGACTATTCGGCCATCAAGAGAGCTGCTGAGGGACGGTGAAACTCGAGCCCGAAAATATCGCGTTCGACCAGCTTCGCGAGCTGTGGAGCGGCGCCGACGCCCGCCTCGACGATACGTCGATGCAGCGCATCGCCGCAGCCGCCGCCTCGGTCGAGCGGATCGTCGCCTCGCGGCGAGACCGTCTACGGGGTCAACACCGGCTTTGGCCTGCTCGCCAACACGCGCATCCCCGACGAGCGCCTGGCTGAGCTGCAGACCAACCTCATCCTCTCGCACAGCGCCGGGCTCGGCGAGCCGCTGCCGCGCCACGTCACGCGGCTGATGATCATCCTCAAGCTGCTCGGCCTCGGCCGCGGCTATTCGGGCGTCCGCCCGTTGGTCATCGAAGCGCTTCAGGCCCTGCTCGATCGCGATGCGATGCCGGTCATCCCGGCGCAAGGCAGCGTCGGCGCCAGCGGGGATCTCGCGCCGCTTGCCCACATGACCGCCGCGCTGATGGGGCACGGCAGCATCGATGTCGCGGGCGAGGTCATGCCTGCCAACGTGGCGCTCGAGCGGCTCGACATGGCGCCGCTCCAGCTCGGCCCGAAGGAGGGGCTCGCGCTGATCAACGGGACGCAAATGTCGACTGCAGTCGCGCTCGACGCGTTGTTCGCCGGTGAGCGCGTCCTCGCCGCAGCGATTGCCGCGGGCGCAATGTCGGTCGATGCGCTGATGGGCTCGGTGAAGCCGTTCGATGCGCGCGTCTCGGAGCTTCGCGGTCAGCCGGGCCAGATCCGCATTGCCGCAGCGATCCGCGATCTGCTCGACGGCAGCGAGATCGTGGCTTCGCATGCGCGCTGCGGCAAGGTGCAGGACCCGTACAGCTTCCGCTGCCAGCCGCAGGTGATGGGCGCGGCGCTCGACCTACTCGAAAATGCCGCCCGGACGCTGACCATCGAAGCGGCCGCGGTCACCGACAATCCGGTCGTCTTTCCCGATGAGGACAGCGCGATCTCCGGCGGCAATTTCCACGCCCAGCCGGTCGCTTTCGCTGCCGACACGATCGCGATGGCGCTGTGCGAGGTCGGCTCGCTCTCGGAGCGGCGCACGGCGGTGCTGATCGATCCCAAGATGAGCGGCCTGCCGCCGTTCCTGACCGCGGACAGCGGCGTGAACTCGGGGCTGATGATCCCGCAGGTCACCGCCGCCGCACTCGTCAGCGAAAACAAGAGTCTCGCTTTTCCGGCGAGTGTCGATTCGATTCCGACCTCGGCCGGGCAGGAGGACCACGTGTCGATGGCGCCGATCGCCGCGCGCAAGGCGTCCCGGATCGCGAACAACGCCGCCGGCGTGGTCGCGGTCGAGCTGATCGCCGCGGCCCAGGGGATCGATTGCCATGCGCCGCTGAAGACTTCGCCGAGACTGCAGGCGCTGCATCGGAAGATCCGCGAGCTCTCGCCGCACCTCGTCTCCGATCGCTATTGGGCGGACGACATGGCTGCGCTGCAGTCGGCGGTGCTGGCCGGAGAGATCGAGCTGGAGCTCGGTCCCGTGCTTATCGGCTGATCCGGTCCCAGTTCGTGGTCTTGCAAATGACCGCCCAAACGCATCCGCGGACGGTCAGGCGATTGGGCCCGACCTGCTCGATCGTCCCGCGTGCGTTGGTGTCGCGGTCGGCGACGAAGACGTTGGCGCGATAGGCACCGCTGCCCGCCGGCTGAATGCCGTCAATCACGCGAGCGCCAATCAGGTTGGTGCCGCTGCCGCTCCGGGCTCTCGCCTGCTGCCTTGCGGACGCCTTCACGACGGTGCCGCAGAGCGATCGGCCGCAGGGCGCGATCACGATCTCCATCTTGCCGTTCTTCCAGCGCCCTTCGAGATTGCTCCGGGCGTTTGCGGAAGCCGGCGCGACGACGACGAGCAGGCTCGCCAAGCTCAAGAAAAACTGTTTCATTGCATTGCCTTTAGCGTTTGTTTGCGGCGGAAATGGAGCGCTCAGCTTGACCCCCGCATGAATGACAAAGGCTTTAGTCGGAGCGGGGCAACGGTCCATCGGCGCGGGTCCAGATCTGTGAACGGCAGAGCAGCCCTGCCACGGCGCAGCCGGTGAGCTTGAGCTGCCGCTTGCCGAGCAGTTGCAGTTTGGCGGCGACGTGCACGTTATCGTCGGGAATGAACAAAGTTCCAGCCCATCGGTCGCGCGCGGGCGTCAGTCCGGTGAGCACGATGGTTCCGACCACTTGGGACGTGCTCGTCGAGGCTTCGCGCCGGCCGCGCGCCGAAGCCCAGACGACTTTCCCGCATAGAACGTCGCCGCAGGGGGCGATCGCAATGATCGCGCTTCCAATCGGGTTCTTCCACTGGCCTTCAATCGGCGCACGCGGGGCCGGCTGCGCCGCGGTCAGCGTCAGAAGGGCGATTGTGGCGAGGATCGTTCGCATGGCCGACCTTCTGCAGGGCGCAGGTCGTCCAGGCAAATGCCTGTTTAGCGAAAGTCGCGGCTTTTGGGGATGACCTCGACGTCGCGCGGATGGCGGCCCGGCGGCGGACGCAGGGTTTTCGGGGCATCTCCCGGTGCGAGCGGCGGAGTGATGATGTCTTCGCTCAAGTGGCGAAGCATGGAACTGTGGTCCTCCAAATCGCGGGCGACGACGTGGATCACATCGCTGTCTTCGTCGCGCTGGACGATCCCGTGCACCGCCATCAGCCGCGCCCCCATCACAATCTTGCGCTGCTTGTCGAACACGTCCGGCCAGACGACGAGGTTGGCGACCCCGGTTTCATCCTCGATGGTGATGAACACCACGCCCTTGGCGCTCCCCGGCCGCTGGCGGATCAGTACCAGCCCGGCGATCGACAGTCTTTTGCCGTCGCGGACGGTCTTGAGCTGGTCCGCGGTGACGAACTTCTGCCGCGCATAATGTTCGCGCAGGAAGCGCATCGGGTGCGCTTTCAGGCTGAGGCGGATGGTCTGATAATCGTTCACGACATGCTCGCTGAGCGGCATCGCCGGGAGCCGTGCCGGCTCGTCTTCCGAGCCCTCGTCGCGCGCCTCCGCATAGGTGAACAAAGGGAGGTCCGGCGCCTGTTTGAGCGCGCGCGAGTCCCACAGCGCCGCCCTCCGGTCGAGGCCGATCGAGCGGAACGCGTCGGCCGCGGCGAGCCGCTGGATCGCATGTACCGGTACGCCGTCACGGCTGCGCAGGTCTTCGACGGTCCGATACGGACGTCGCGCGACCAGCCGGTCCACCGCTTCGCGATGGAGGCCGTCGATCTGACGCAGGCCGAGACGAAGCGCGCCCGCTTCCAGCGTGCAGTCCCAATCCGAATGATTGACGTCGACCTCAACGACCTCGACTCCATGCTCCCTCGCATCGCGGACGATCTGTGCCGGCGCGTAGAAGCCCATCGGTTGCGAGTTCAGCAAAGCGCAGGCGAAGGCCGCCGGATATTTCCACCTGAGCCAGCTCGACACGTAGACGAGGTGCGCGAAGCTCGCGGCGTGGCTTTCGGGGAAGCCGTATTCGCCGAAGCCCTTGATCTGGTCGAAACAACGCTGCGCGAAATCGGGATCGTAGCCGCGTTCGACCATCCGCCCGACCATTTTGTCCTGCAGAGCCTCGATATTCCCCTTGGAGCGGAAGGTCGCCATCGCTTTCCTGAGCTGGTTCGCTTCCTCGGAGGTGAATTTGGCCGCATCGAGCGCGATCTTCATCGCCTGCTCCTGGAACACGGGCACTCCGAGCGTGCGCTTGAGGATCCGCTCCAATTCGTCGGGCGGGCCGTGCTCGGGCGCGGGGCAGGGGAAGGTCAAAGGCTCCTTGCCGCTGCGGCGCTTGAGATAGGGGTGGACCATGTCGCCCTGGATCGGGCCCGGCCGGACGATCGCGACTTCGATCACGAGATCGTAAAAGCAGCGCGGCTTCAGCCGCGGCAGCATGTTCATCTGCGCCCGGCTTTCGACCTGGAACACGCCCAGCGAATCCCCGCGGCAGAGCATGTCGTAAACCTCCGGCACCTTCTGCGGGATCGTGGCCAGCGACCAGTCTTCGCCGTGGTGCAGGCGCACCAGGTCGAAGCATTTGCGGATGCAGGTGAGCATCCCGAGCGCGAGCACATCGATCTTGAGGATTCCGAGCTCGTCGATGTCGTCCTTGTCCCATTCGATGAAGGTGCGGTCGTCCATCGCGCCGTTGCCGATCGGCACCGTCTCGGTCAGCGGCCGCTCGGTGAGGATGAAGCCGCCGACATGCTGCGACAGGTGGCGCGGCATTCCGACCAATTGCTCGGCGAGCTTGAGCGTGCGTTTCAGGTGCGGGTCGGAGAGATCGAGCCCGGCGTCGTTCGCGCGCGCATCCTCGAGCTCGGCATCCATATGGCCCCAGATGGTCGAGGCGAGCGCTGCGGTGACGTCTTCGGACAGCCCCATGACCTTGCCCACTTCGCGGATCGCCGAGCGCGGGCGGTAGTGGATCACGGTGGCGGCGATGCCGGCGCGGTCGCGGCCATATTTCTGATAGATGTGCTGGATCACCTCCTCGCGCCGCTCATGCTCGAAATCGACATCGATGTCGGGCGGCTCGCGGCGCTCTTCGGAGATGAAGCGCTCGAACAAAAGGTCGCTGGTCGCCGGATCGACCGCGGTGATTCCGAGGCAATAGCAGACCGCGCTGTTCGCAGCCGAACCGCGTCCCTGGCACAGGATCGGCGGGTCGAGTGACCGCGCGAAGGCGACGATGTCGTGGACCGTCAGGAAATAGCGCGCGAAGTCGAGCTTTTCGATCAGCGTGAGCTCGTGACGGAGTTGCTTCAGGACTTTGTCGGGAATGCCGTCGGGCCAGCGCCCCGCAGCACCTTCCCACGTCAGATGCTCCAGATGCTGCTGCGGCGTGCGTCCCTCCGGCACCGTTTCCTTGGGATATTCGTAGCGCAGCTCGTCGAGGCTGAAGTTCAGCGAGTCCGCGAACGTGCGAGTCGCGGCAATCGCGTGCGGCCAGCGCGCAAACAGCCGCGCCATCTCCGCCGGCGACTTCAAATGCCGCTCGGCGTTCGGGTTGAGCAGATATCCGGCGGTCGCGATCGTCACTTTCTCGCGGATGCAGGTGACGATGTCTTGCAGCGGTCGCCGGTCGGGCGCGTGGTAATGCACGTCGTTGGTCGCGAGAATCGTGCAGCCATTCGCTCGTGCAATTCGGTCGAGCGCTTCAATCCGCGCCGCGTCGTTGCCGCGATAAAGCCAGCTCGCAGCGACGTGGCGGAGTGAGGGAATGGCGCCGCAAAGCCGCGGTAGCTCCGCTTCAAAGGAGTCGAGGTCGTCCGAAGGCCAGGCAATGAAGGCGATTCCTTCGGCATGGGCCGCGACGTCGGCAAGGCTGAGCTCGCACTCGCCTTTGTCCGCACGCATTTTGCCGAGGCTCAGCAGCCGCGACAGCCGGCCGTAGCCCTCGCGGTTGATCGGGTAAGCGAGCAGGCTCGGCGTCCTTCGACTTCGCTCAGGACAGGCTTCGGTGAGATCGAGGCGGCAGCCGATCAAAGGCTTCAGCCCCCCGTCTCTGCACGCGCTGTGCATTCGTACCACGCCAGCGAGAGTGTTGCGGTCGGCGATCCCGATCGAATCCATGCCCAGCTCGAGCGCGCGAAGGACCAGCTCGATCGCGTCCGATGCTCCGCGGAGAAAAGAAAAAGGCGAAGCGACGCCGAGCTCGACATAAGCTGCGCGTTCGACCGGAGGCGGCGGCATATCCTTGGGCCGCACCAGCTTCATCCGGGAGAATCCGACCTTCTCGGGCATCAGCCGAGTTCCTTTTTTACGGAATTGTTCATCCGAACAGGCCGTGGATGAACCAGGCCGGCAGCCCCCCGCGGCCATCGCCGATCAGGCCCTCGCGGAAGATCCAGTAGCGGCGGCCGCTAGCATCCTCGACGCGATAATAATCGCGCAGCCGCGCCGACGAAGGCTGCCGCCACCATTCGGGCGCGATCCGCTCCGGCCCTTCGGCGCGCGCGATGTCGTGCACCGCGCGGCGCCACACGAACCGCCGCGGCATCCCTTCGGGGGTGGCGTAAATCACGTCGATCGCTTCGGGCCGATCGAGCAGGCGCTGGGGGCGTCTAAGCTCCTCCCTGGCCGCAGGCTGGGGAGGGGAACCGCTCGACGAAGTCGAGTGGTGGAGGGGTTTGGCGCCGACCCCTCCACCATGCCGCTTCGCGTCATGGTCCCCCTCCCCATCGCTTCGCGATAGGGAGGAGCTTACTGCCGCAACCCACCCGCTCGCCCGCTCGGGCCAATGGCTCTCGTGCGCCTGCGGCTTTCGCACGGCGCGAGGTCCCAACTTCACCGTCAGCCGGTCCACCAGCCGCGCGACCTCGCGCTCGCCCGAGGGTTGATCGACCAGGCTCTCCTGCGCGGCACCCAGGTCTTCGGTCCAGTCCACCTGAAGCGCGAAGGCGTCGAAGCCGAACTCCGGATCGAGCATCGCCGCTTTGTCCGCGAGCAGGCGCGCCAGGTGCCGCGGGATCGCGGCTGGCGATCGCCGTTGCGACGCTCGCCTCTGCGACGCTGCCGTCGACACGAAAGCCGCTGAGAGTCAGCCGCCGAGCACCGAGATGCCGCTCCTGAAGCTCGCGTACGAGTCTCGGAATCAGCCGCTCGAGCGCCTGCGCGGCGGCTTCGGGGTGCGTTGCGGGTTCCTCCAGCCGCAGCGCCGAGCGTGGCGGCGGTTGCACGGGCGCCGCGGTCAGCGGCTCCGGCTTGCGACCGACCAGCTGATCGAGCGCGTCGACGACATCTCCCGCGCCCCGGAACCGCCGCGCCAGCGCGAGCCGCGGAAGGTCGCTGAGTGCGCCGATCGTCTTGAGCCCCAGCCGTTCGAGCGTTCGCACCGTGTCCGGCTCCAGCCTGAGCGCGGAGACGTGGAGAGGAGCGAGCTGCTCCAACAGCCCCTCTCCCCTTGCGGGAGAGGGTGCCGAGCGTAGCGAGGCGCGTGAGGGGGCGTGGACGAAGCGCGCCGCCCCCTCACCCTCCCATTGCTGCGCAATGGGTCCCTCCCTCTCCCGCGGAGGGGGGAGGGACTGGTATCGCGCCAGCGCCCAGGCTGCTGCTGCGGTCGGCGCGATGGCCACACGCACGGTCAGCCCGAGGCTCGAGAATCGCGCCTGCACGTCTTCGGCCAACCCCTGCTCGCCGCCGAACAAATGCGCGACTCCGCTGATGTCGAGCCGGAGCCCATCCGACCCATCCACCTCCACCAACGGCGACCACCGCTCCGCCCAGCGCGCGAGCCGCTGCAGCAGCGCCGAATCGCCGGCCGGGTCGGCGGGAATGGCGATGAGGCTGGGGTCGAGCGCACGCGCGTCGGTCAGCCGCGCGCCGGGACGCGCGCCGCGCTTGGCGGCGGCTGCGGTGACCGCATGAATGATCAGCCCGTGCGTGCCCTCGACGGTGAGGACGGCCGGCACACTTCGACTTGGCTCACGACGGGCGTCAGGCGCGGAGTCGGTCGTTTTCGCCCAGCGTTCGATCGCCAGATGCGGCAACCAGATGGAAAGCACCCGTGTCATGCGCGAGGCTCCAGCGGCCCGGCGGCATGCCTCTGCGCGGAACAGCTCGGCGTCCCACGCCGGAGTTCCAGGCGCGCGCGGATCGAGACTCGTTGGAGAGCGACGGCGCGCTCGCTAATCGCCACCGCATCCGCGCGCCGCTGAGGTTCGCCGTTCCGCCCAGCCGCACCAGCCAGCACGGCACGCCCGACCGCTCCGCTGCAACCGCCAGGCGCCGGGTCGCGGTGAAGTCGAGCACTCGCGGGTCGCCCCAGATCTCGCCGATGACGCAGGAGAGCGCGGAGCATCTTACCCCCTCCTCCATCGCCCACAGCGCGTCGCGCGCATCGCGCACAGCGACATGGATGAGGTCCTGCAAAGGAAGCCCCGGCGGATGGACTCGCCCGCTTTCGAGGATCGCCATCCGGTCCTGGACCCACAGCAATGGTTTTCCGGTGTCGACCTGCGCCAGCAGGAACCCCGCCCAGCCGCCGTCGCGCGGATGCGCGGCGAAGAGTTCGGAGAGGGTGGGGCAATGCGGCGCAGGCAGCTGCCAGCGCTCGCCGATCCCCTTGGGAAGACGATGATGTTCAGCCGGTTCGGAGCGCGCGGAGACGGCTCCGCCGGCGACCAGAGAAAGACCTCTCGCCACACGACTCACAACGCTTTTGTTCTACTTTTGTTCTTGTCCTGCAACTCACGGGCAGAGTTAATGGTGCGACTCGGGCGCGATCCCAAGCTCTTCTAAAAACACGCCGATCTCGCGCGCGACATCACGCGCGACGCGCTTCGAAACTCCGAACGCCATATGCGTGCAACGCATCTCCACCGCCTTGTCGCGCTCGTGCTCCAGTCCTCGCGCCGAACGCGGAGCGACGATGCCGTCCCTGGGCGACCAGAAGGCCAGTTGCGGCACCGGGGGCTTGTCCGTCACCCGCGGGATCGGCGGCGCATCGACCTTGTGCCGCGCGATCCACTCGTACAGCCGCCACACGTTATTCTGGTGCGGATCGCCGGAGAACGGTGAGCCCAGAGTCACGACCGCGAGGACCTGATCGGGAGCCGCCCGCGCCAATTCGCGAGCATAGACGCCGCCGAGGCTCCAGCCGACCAACAAGACCTTGCGGCCGTCGCTGACTTCCTCCAGCCGTCGGCGCAGCCGATCGATCGTCTGGGCCGTCGCTCCGCGATTCCAGCCGAGCTCCCAGCCGTGCACCCGCCAGCCGGCCTCGGCGAGCGCCTGGCGCAAAACGGCCGTCGTGCGGTCGCTCGCCACCCAACCGGGGATGACCAGCGCCGGCGGCCCGTCCTCCGGACCGAGCGGCCGCGGACGGGCGAAGGAGCGCCAGACGCGCGGGACCAGCCAGGCGGCTTCGTGCAACCGCCGCCAGTTGGGCGGAGGCCGGTCGTCGCCTTCGAAGCGATACTTCAGAGGAAGTCGCTTCCCATCAGCTCCTGCAGCGCCTTGGGCAGCCGTACTCGCCCGTCCTCGGTTTGATGATTCTCGAGCAACGGCACAAGGATTCGTGGGGTCGCCAGCGCGGTGTTGTTGAGCGTGTGCGCGAACCGGACCTTCCCGTCCGCGCCGCGATAGCGAATGTTCGCCCGCCGCGCCTGCCAGTCGTGCAGGGTCGAGCAGCTGTGGGTCTCGCGATACTTGCCGAGTGACGGCACCCAGCTCTCGATGTCGTTCATGCGGTACTTGCCGAGGCCCATGTCGCCGGTCGAGGTCTCGACCACCTGATAAGGGATTTCGAGCGCCGCGAGCAGCTGCTCGGCCTGATCGAGCAATGTCGCGTGCCAATGCGCCGACTGCTCGTCGTCCGCCTCGCAAACCACATATTGCTCGACCTTTACGAACTGGTGGACTCGCAGCAGGCCGCGCACGTCCTTGCCCGCGCTGCCGGCTTCGCGGCGGAAGCAGGGCGAGTAGCCGGCGTAGAGGATCGGCAGCTTGTCGGGCTCGATGATCTCGCCCGAGTGGAGCGAGGTGAGCACCACCTCGGCCGTCCCGGAGAGCCACAGATCGTCGTTTGGCAGCTCGTACGTCTCCTCGCGATGGCCGGGGAACTGGCCCTGGTTGAGGAATGCCTGCTCGCGCGCGATCGCCGGGACGGTGATCGGCGTGAACCCGGCATTCGCGATCCTCTCGAGCGCGAAGGCCATCAGCTTGGTTTCGAGCAGCGCCAGCCGCCCCTTGAGGCAATAGGTCCGCGATCCCGACACCTGCGTCACGCGCGACAGGTCGCCCCAGTCGTTCTTCTCGATGAGTGCGACATGGTCGAGCGGCTCGAAGCCGAACTTCGGCGGCTTGCCAACCGTGCGGACGACCACGTTGGCGCTTTCGTCGGGGCCGATCGGCGCTCCCTCGTATGGGATACCGGGCAGCTTCAGCATCTGCGCGTTCAGATCGGTTTGCTTGTCCGCAAGCGCGCCTTCAAGGGCAGCAGCGCGGGCGCCCGCGTCCTTGGCCCTGCGGCCGAGCTCCGCTTTTTCCTCGGGCGTCGCCTCTTTGAACTTCGCGCTGAGTGCGTTTCGTTCTGCCCGCAGCCCCTCGATCTCCGTCTTGAGCCCCCGCACGTCGGCATCGAGCGCGAGCAGGGCTTCGAGGTCGAGGTCCACGCCCTTGACCGCGATCGCGCGCGCCACCGTCTCGCGGTTCGCCTTGACGAAATCCATTCCCAGCATCGCCGCGCAAGTGCGCGAAAGCGCCGCTCAGGGCAAGCTAGTCGAAGTGCAGCCTTCGATAGCGCCCGCGGAAGTACAGCAGGGGATCGAGAGCGCCGTCGAAGCTCGCCTTTACCACCTGCCCGACGAGGATGTGGTGGTCGCCGCCGTCGTAGACCGCGAAGCGCTCGCATTCGAACACGCCGAGCGAATCCTTGAGGATCGGTGCGCCCGCCTCGCCGCGCGACCATGGAGTTACTCCGAACCGATCCTCGTCGCGGGTCGAAAAGCGCATCGACGCCGGCTGCTGACCCGTCTGGAGCACGTTGATTGCGAAATGCGATGCGCCGGTGAGCGCCTCCGCGCTCGCCGCCAGCTTGTGTACGCAGACCAGGAGCAGCGGCGGCTCCAGCGAAACTGAGGTGAAGCTGTTGACGGTGAGACCGGCCGGCGTTCCCACGGGATCAACGCAGGTGACGACCGTAACTCCCGTGGCGAAACAGCCGAGCGCGTCGCGCAGGGTTCGCGGGTCATGTCCGCTGCGATATTCGCCCTTGGTCGACGGGTCGGCCATCGCTCGCGCTATAACGCGGCTCCGCTGGAGCGCCAGCAACCTGTCCACTGCCGTCACCTGACCGGCATTTCATTTGCGCGACTGCCGCCGTCCGCTAGGCTTGGACGATGATCTCCGTTCCACTCCGTCGCATGCTGTTCTGGGCCGCGGCGATCTTCGCGTTCGTCATGGCGGTTCTGCCCCATCCGCCGGAATTGCCAGGCAATCCGTCCGACAAGCTGCAGCACATCGCGGCCTTCGTTACGCTGGGCGTGCTCGGCGCCTGGGCTTACGTGGAGGCGTCCATTTTTCCGCTCTTCGCGGGCCTTTCAATCTTCGGCGCCGCAATAGAACTCGTCCAGGCGATTCCGGCGCTGCATCGCGACAGCGACGTGAAGGACTGGATTGCCGACACGCTCGCCTGCGGTTTGGTGCTGCTGTTAGATCCGCTGGCGGCGGATCCGCAGACAGCGCGAAGCCAGACAGGGCTAAAGATGCACTGGTTCGTCCACGACCAGGGCCCGCTCGCCTGGTTCGTCGTCGCCGGCTACTTGATCGCCGCGTTCCTCGCCTTTCGCGCTGGTTCGGCGACTGCTGGCCGTGAACGCGGCTTTTGGCTCGCGACGGGCATCGTCATGGTCCTGCTCGGAATCAACAAGCAACTCGACCTGCAGAGCGACCTTACCGACTTCGGGAGAGCCGCCGCCCATTCGGAAGGCTGGTACGGCTGGCGGCGCGACGTCCAGGGACTGTTCCTGCTGCTGATGGCTCTCGGCGCGGCGGCAATTGCGATGCTTCTATGGCGCTGGCTTCGAGACTCCTCGCATAGCGCCAAGTTGGCAGCGATGGGCCTGGTAATCCTGCTCGCCTTCATTTTCGTGCGGGCGGCTTCGTTCCATCACATCGACTATTGGGTCACGATTCCCGATTGGCGGCATGCGCAGCGGCTGGTGGCTGGAGTTGTTGGGGATCGCGGTGATCAGTTGGGCCGCGGCAACATACCGCAGCTGCACGAAAGGGTCGGCAGCGTTGGACTAGCCGCTGAAATGCGTGTCAGGCCCGGGCGTTGGACGTGAGATCCTGCTTTCGCCGCGTCTCTCGCGATCCGCAATCACACCAGAGTTCCCGCTTGCCCGCAAGCTCATCGAAAGCGCTTGCGACGCGGAGAAGGAATGGCGCTTCGGGCCGGCCGACATATTGCGTCGCCTGCCGCCGGCACTTTTCAGCCTGTGCTTTGAATAACATTGCCCGCACCCCGCAATTGCAGCCTTTGAAGTCATACCATTAGGAGCCTTCGGAGTCACTTGGGTTACAGCAGTAAGTTGAGTCTGCGCAGTGCGTTAAATTTGTGTTAAACGCCACACGCCGCGTCGCTGCCATGGGACTTCCGAATGCTGCTTCAGTCGATCGATCTTTTGCCATTCGCCGTGCAGACCTCACCGACGCCAGCGGAACTCGGCCGGGCACTCGAGAGCAAGACGAAGATCGGCAATCCAGTGCTCCAGCTTCGCTTCGGCGAGGTGGCGGCCGGGCTGCCGATTTCCGATGTCTGGAGCGCCTGCTGCGAGCTTCTCCTCGAAGCGCAGCTCGTGCGCGAGAGGCGACTTAACCGCTTCGTGCTCGATCTCGAGCATGTGTTCGACGTCTCCTGCGCCGGCAGCGTGGTGCTGTGTCGGTTTTCTTCCGAACATGTGTTCGCCGTCTCACGCGACGATTTCGCCTCGGGGCTCGAGGACGTCGTCGACCGGATCTTCTCCGGAACGAGCTGCCCGCGACTCATGCATGTCGCTGCGCGCTGGGGCGCATCGGCGCTCCGTGCGCTGCCCTATTCCTACAGGTTCAGCGATTCGCTGCTGATGTAGCCGGCCGGGGTAACTGTCTCATGGCGGGACGAATGTGCTTAAGAAAGAGTTACCGCCCCAGGGACATCCGGGTTAAGTAACGCTCAAGTACGCGTGATACGATGAAGTGCGGGAGGTTTGAATGCGCAAGCTTGTTTTGGGTTTGATCGGTGCGACCGCGCTGACGATGGCGTCGGCGGCCAGTGCGACCCTGGTCATCACGACTCCGACTTCGGTGTCGGTGAGCGGCCCGAACACGGTCAACAACATCGACTTCGCCTTCGGCTACAGCAATTCTTCGACGACCTCGCCGTTCTCTGAAACGGTGTCGTGGATGAATGACCTGGCCGGTCTCTATTCGATCTCGCTGACGACCAGCGCGGTCACCGCCAACGGCCCGACCGACGTCGACATTACGGCGGCTTTCGTGACCGGCACGGGCATCATCGGCCAGCTCAATCTGAACCCGGATCTGGCCAACACCGATCTCAGCGAGACCTACCGCTTGCTCAGCCAGGCGCTCGGCGCCGGCACCTACACGCTGACGGTTCAGGGCACGCGGGGCGCGATCGGTTCGTACGGCGGCAACGTCGCCTTCCAGGCCGGCGCGGTTCCCGAGCCCGGCGACCTGGGCGATGATGCTGCTCGGCTTCGGCGCGATCGGCTGGCAGCTTCGCCGCCGCCGCACCAGCCAGGCGCTTGCCCAGGCGGTCTAAGGCCGAAACTACTGTCCCAAAGCGGGATTCGCCTTTTTCAAAAAACCATTATCTTTCGGGAAGGAATCAAATTAATAATCGGTTAACCGTGCGACGACTCGCAAAAGTGTCACGCTCGGTGCGTCAACAGGGATGGAAGTAGGGGAAACGTTAATGCGCAAGACAGCCTTAGCTCTTGATGGGCGCTGACGGCGCTCGGGATGGCATCCGCGGCGAGTGCGACGATCACGGTCGACTCCAGCACCATGAGCTATACCGGCCCGACGCAGTCGGGTGCGGACACGACGATCGGCTATTCCGAAGCCGGGCTCCCCAATCCCTTCACGGAGTGGCTGACCCTCACCAATACGCCTTTCCGGTATTTACTCGATCACGCTCGATACCAGCTCGGGGGCGTGTGACTTTACGAGCGCCTATCTTACGCGATGGCATCACGAATTATGCTTTGATGTGCCAAGTCGGATGCTTGAGCGGTACGACTGAGTTCTGGAACCTGGATGACACATTCCTCGCTTCGGGCCATACACGCTCGTCATCAACGGCAATAACAGCGACACGGGTGCGCTTCGCCGGCACGATCACGATCACCGACCATGGGGTGCCCGAGCCGGCGACCTGGGCGATGATGGTCCTTGGCTTCGGCGCGGTTGGGTTCGCCCTTCGCCGCAAGCGCAAACTAGCTCTGATCAGTCAGCTCGCCTAAAGCGTATCCGAAGTCTTCGCGAGAAGGGCGGCCTGGAAACGGGCCGCCCTTTTCTATTGGTCAGCCCCTGGTTGCCGGCGCCAGCCAGCCGATCGATTGCCTCGGCCAAATTGCGGTCCCGCTCCGTCACTCCGCCAGCGTCGTGGCTGGTCAGGCGGAAGTCGACCCGGTTCCATACGTTGGTGAACTCCGGGTGGTGATCGACCTTCTCGGCGTGCAGCGCGACTCGGGTGAGGAAGGCGAACGCTTCGCTGAAATCCTCGAACTTGAAGCTGCGTACCAGTGCCTTGCCGCCGTCCTCGAGTGTCCAGCCCTCGCGGAACATCCATTGGAGATTCTCCTGTCCTACAGCGGCGGCTTTGGCTTAGCTGGACGCCCATGACGAGACTTCGCGGTTGCCAACGCGACTCCGGACCAGACGCGCGACTCGCCCCCTCGCGCGTGTAGGTGTCGACTTTGTCAACTTCGCGCAGCCTTGAATTGCAGCGCCCGGGCGCAACTGGCCGGCAAAGGAGTACTGACATGGCCACTCTGTCGAGGAAAAGACTTCCTCGGGCTCGAAAACCCGATGGGCACCGACGGTTTCGAGTTCGTCGAATATACCGCCCCGACACGACACTCCTGCGCGAGCTGTTCACCAGGATGGGCTTCCCCGAGGTCGCCCACCATAAGACCAAGAACGTCACGCTGCACAAGCAGGGCGACTGCAACTTCGTGATTAATGCCGAGCCCGGGAGCTACGCGGAGGAATATGCCAAAGCGCATGGCCCAAGCGCCTGCGCAATGGCTTTCCGAGTTAAGGACGCGAAGGCCGCGCATGAGCGTGCGATCCGCCTCGGAGCAACGAATGTCGAAGTCGAGAAGGGCACCGGCGAGCTCGACATCCCGGCGATTGAGGGAATCGGCGCATCACGGCTGTTCTTCGTCGATCGATACGGTGAAACCGGGTCAATCTACGATGTCGACTTCGACTACCACCCCGACTGGCAGCAGCGGATGGCGAATGCCAATTCACGGCTGACCTACATCGACCATCTGACGCACAACGTGAACCGCGGCCGGATGAGCTTCTGGGCCGATTTCTACGAACAACTCTTCAACTTCCGCGAGATTCGGTACTTCGACATCGAGGGCAAACAGACCGGCCTGTTCTCGAAGGCCATGACCTCGCCCTGCGGAAAGATCCGCATCCCGCTGAACGAAAGCCAGGACGACAAGAGCCAGATCGAGGAGTTCCTGCGGAATATAAGGGCGAGGGCATCCAGCACATCGCGCTCGGGGCGTCGGACATTTACGCAGCGGTCGACATCATCCGCGGCCGCGGGATCGAGTTCCAGGACACGCCCGACACCTATTACGAGATGCTCCCCGAGCGCATCCAGGGCCATGCCGAAAACATCTCCGAGCTCAAGAAGCGCGCCATCCTCATGGACGGGGCGCCGACCGAAGGTCAGGGCCTGCTGCTGCAGATCTTCACCAAGAATGTGATCGGCCCAATCTTCTTCGAGATCATTGAGCGCAAGGGCAACGACGGCTTCGGCGAGGGCAATTTCAAGGCGCTGTTCGAGTCGATCGAGCTCGACCAGGTGCGCCGCGGCGTACTCTGACCCGAATGGCCGAAGCTTACATCTGCGACTATGTCCGCACCCCCATCGGCCGCTATGCGGGCGCGCTGAGCCAGGTCCGGGCCGACGACCTCGCCGCGATCCCGATCAAGGCTCTGATCGACCGCAACGCGGGCGTCGACTGGTCCGAGCTCGACGACGTGATCCTCGGTTGCGCCAACCAGGCTGGCGAGGATAACCGCAACCTCGCGCGCATGGCGGGGCTGCTCGCGGGACTGCCCGACAGCTCGGGCGGAGTGACGCTGAACCGCCTGTGCGGCTCGGGCCTCGACGCGGTGGCCATGGCCGCGCGGGCGATCCGCGGCGGGGAATCCGACCTGATCATCGCCGGCGGCTCGGAAAGCATGAGCCGCGCGCCGTTCGTCATGGCCAAGGCAACGCAGGCGTTCGACCGCAACGCCGAGATTTACGACACCACCATCGGCTGGCGTTTTGTCAATCCGAAGATGAAGGACGCGTACGGCGACGACACCATGCCGAGCACGGCGGAGAATGTCGCTCAGGAGTTTCAGATCAGTCGCGAGGATCAGGACGCGTTCGCTCTCCGGAGCCAGCAGCGGGCCGCCGCCGCGCAGGCGAACGGCCGCCTGGCCGCGAGATCGTCGCGGCCGAGATCCCGCAGCGCAAGGGCGATCCGATCGTGGTCGACCGCGACGAGCACCCGCGCCAAACCACGCTCGACGCCCTCGCCAGGCTGAAGCCCATCGTTCGGCCCGACGGCACGGTGACGGCCGGCAACGCGTCGGGGGTCAACGACGGCGCAGCGGCCATCATCATCGCCAGCGAGGAAGCAGCCAGGCGCAACGGTCTCACGCCTCGCGCGCGCGTACTCGGCGCTGCGGTCGCCGGTGTTCCGCCGCGGATCATGGGCATCGGTCCGGCCCCGGCTTCGGAAAAGCTGATGAAGCGACTCGGGCTCAAGATCGGCGATTTCGATGTGATCGAATTGAATGAGGCGTTCGCCTCCCAAGGTCTGGCCGTGCTCCGCAAGCTCGGCCTTCCCGATGACGCGGAGAACGTGAATCCCAACGGCGGCGCGATTGCGCTCGGCCACCCGCTCGGCATGTCGGGCGCCCGGCTCGCGCTGACCGCGACCGAGGAGCTGCAGCGGGGCGGTGGCAAGCTAGCGCTCGCCACCATGTGCATCGGCGTTGGCCAGGGAATTGCGCTCGCGCTCGAACGGGTGTAGCTTGCCGTCATGGCAACGGCGGTCAAAGAGCTCGACAAAGCGGCGGTCATGGCCGTGCTCGAGACTGTGCCCGACCCCGAAATCCCGGTGCTCACGATCACCGATCTCGGCATCGTCCGGGGGTTCGCCCAAGACCCGCCGCGGGTGCTGATCAGCCCGACATACACCGGCTGCCCGGCGACGGTCGCAATCGAGGTCGCAATTCGCGAAGCCCTCGACCAAGCCGGGTTCGCGGGCGTGCATGTCGAGCGCGTGCTGTTTCCGCCGTGGACGACCGACTGGATCAGCGAACGCGGCCGCCAGCGCCTGCACGCCTACGGTCCCGCCGTCCCCATCCGCAGCCGCCGAATGCCCGCTGTGGGGCTGAACCGACACCGAGAAGTCAGCCGCTTCGGCGCCACTCCCTGCAAGGCGCAATGGCGCTGCAAAGCCTGCCTGGAGCCCTTCGAACGCTTCAAGTGCCACTAAGCTGTTTGCGGCAGAGCTTGCCGGTTTCCTTGCAGTAAGCGGTGACGACGTTAGCTTTGAAGTCCATCTTTCCAAGGCTGGCGACGGTGCTGCCGATGACCTGCGGCAATGCGGATTGGAAACGACCCGCTGCCGGGTCCGGAAGAACGCCACGATCCTTTTCAAATCATCGAGCGGCAGGGCTTTCGCATAAGCGTGGCCGGTCGCCGTCAGGATACGGTCTCGGCCCAGCTCGAATATTGGTCAGCGGTCTAGCGCAGCCGCGCCTGCTCCTCCGCGCTCAAATCCTTGCGCCGCCACCAGCTCATCGACCTGTTGCGTCTTCATCATCGGTAAAGCGGCCCCAAGAGTGCCGTGGCTTGCGAGTTCGCGTCCAACCGCTCGGCTTCCGGGGACGGCTGGGCCGCTACTGCGGCCAAGGAGTGATGATGGCGATCACCATTCCGCGAAGCTCCCGTCTTTTGTTCGCCAAATCGGGTTGCGCCAGCGGTGTCGGTCCTTGTCCGCGTCATGCACCGCGGCTTCGTCGATCTCGACCCCGAGTCCCGGCCCCTCCGGCACCGGCAGATAGCCGTCCACTGGCGTCAGCGCCTCCTTGTTGGTGCAGAAATTGAGAAGGTTGTGCCCGCCGATTTTGTAATGGATGCCGAGGCTGATTTCCTGGATCGCATGATTGGGCGTGCACGCGGCGATCTGCAGGCACGCGCCGAGCGCGAGCGGCCCCAGGGGGCAGTGCGGAGCGACGGCGACTATAGGCTTCCGCCATCGCCGCGATCTTGCGCACCTCGAGAATCCCGCCGCATGGCTGAGATCCGGTTGGATGATGTCCACGGCGCCCTGCTCGAAAAAAGGCTTGAACTCCCAACGCGAATAAGAGCCGCTCCCCGAGCGCGATCGGCGTCGTCGTGTGCGCTGCGATCTCGGCAGCCCATCCATGTTCTCTCTTGAGCAAAGGCTCCTATCAACAGCAGCCCCAGCGGTTCCAGCACCTTGGCGAGCTGCTTGGCGAGCGGGCGGTGGACGCGGCCGTGGAAGTCGAGCCCGACTTCAATGCCCTGCGCCTGCGCTGCCTCGACGCGCTTCACCACGCCGTCGAACTGCCTGTTGGTGCCGATCAATCGAGCTCCGCAGTCGCGTTCATCTTGACTGCGGCGAAGCCCTGCTTTTTCCGTCCTGCGGGGCTTCGCCGATCTCGTCGGCCGGTCGCCGCCAATCCAGGCGTATGAGCGCACCTTGTCGCGCACCTTGCCGCCGAGCATTGCCACGCCGGCAGGCCGACACCCGGCCCTTCTTGAGGTCCGACAGAGCCTGCTCGAGACCCGAGAGCGCGGACATCATCACCGCTCCGCGCCGGTAATAGCTGCTGCGGTAGCCGACTTGCCAAATGTCCTCGATCCCGGGAACGGATCGGCGCCGATGAAGCGGTCGCGAAAGGCTTCGAACGCGCCGTCCACCGCCTCCGCCCAACCCTCGAGGCTCGCTTCGCCCCAGCCGAACGCGCCATCGTCGCTCTCGACTTCGAACCAACAGCCACCGTGGCGGAGCGTAGAAGGTCTCGATCTTGGCGATCTTGCGCTTAGTGACGGCGGGTTTCATTCGCCGTGGACGCGCGCTTCATCGACATTGCGTCCAGCGGCATCGTCATCGTCCTCGTCGGGATGATCTCGCCCATCTTCTTGATCGGCACGATGAGGCACACGCTCTGCGCTGGAAGAGCACGTTGCGCCAGTCGGCGATCAGCTGTTTGTAGGCCTCGCCGACGTTGGCCCCTTGCGATCGAGATCGAATAACCCGAGACTTTTCAACGACGCTAACCCGCTCGGATTGTTCGATCTCGACCGCAAGATCCGCAACGTCGGCAAGGCGTACAAGCAGCTGATCGCCGACTGGCGCAACGTGCTTCCAGCGCAAAGCGTGTGCCTGATCGTGCCAATCAAGAAGATCGGCGATCATCCCGAGGACGACGATGACGATGCCGCTGGACGCGAAGTCGATGAAACGCGCGTCGCGGGCGAATGAGGGAAGCCATGGCTGAGCGCAAGATCGACAAAATCGAGACCTTCTACGCTCCGCCGCGCTGGCTGTTCGTCCGCGTGAGAGTGACGATGGCGCGTTCGGCTGGGGCGAAGCGAGCCTCGAGGGATGGGCAGAGGCCGTGGACGGCGCGTTCGAAGCCTTTCGCGACCGGTTCATCGGCGCCGATCCGTTCCGGATCGAGGACATCTGGCAGGTCGGCTACCGCGGCGGCTTTTACCGGGGCGGAGCAGTGATGATGTCCGCGCTCTCCGGTCTCGAGCAGGCTCTGTGGGACCTCAAGGGCCGGGTGCTCGGCCTGCCGGCGTGGCAAATGCTCGGCGGCAAGGTGCGCGACAAGGTCCGCTCATACGCCTGGATTGGCGGCGACCGGCGCACGAGATCGGCGAAGCCGCCGCAGGACGGAAGAAGCAGGGCTTCACCGCGGTCAAGATGAACGCCACTGCGGAGCTCGATTGGATCGGCACCAACAAGCAGTTCGACGACGTGGTGAAGCGCGTCGAGGCAGCGCAGGCGCAGGGCATGGAAGTCGGGCTCGACTTCCACGGCCGCGTCCACCGCCCGCTCGCCAAGCAGCTCGCCAAGGTGCTGGAACCGCTGGGGCTGCTGTTCATCGAGGAGCCTTTGCTCAGCGAGAACATGGATGGGCTGCCCGAGATCGCAGCGCACACGACGACGCCGATCGCGCTCGGGGAGCGGCTCTATTCGCGTTGGGAGTTCAAGCCCTTTTTCGAGCAGGGCGCCGTGGACATCATCCAACCGGATCTCAGCCATGCCTGCGGGATTCTCGAGGTGCGCAAGATCGCGGCGATGGCGGAAGCCTATGATGTCGCCGTCGCTCCGCACTGCCCCCTGGGGCCGCTCGCGCTCGGCGCGTGCCTGCAGATCGCCGCCTGCACGCCCAATCATGCGATCCAGGAAATCAGCCTCGGCATCCATTACAATACCGGCGGGCACGACCTTCTCAATTTCTGCACCAACAAGGAGGCGCTGACGCCAGTGGACGGCTATCTGCCGGTGCCGGAGGGGCCGGGTCTCGGGGTCGAGATCGACGAAGCCGCGGTGCGTGAGGCGGACAAGGACCGACACCGCTGGCGCAACCCGATTTGGCGAACAAAAGACGGGAGCTTCGCGGAATGGTGATCGCTATCATCATTCTCTCCTTGGCCGCAGTAGCGGCCCAGCCGTCCCCGGAAGCCGAGCGGCTTGGACGCGAACTCGCAAGCCACGGCACTCTTGCAGCCGTTTTACCGATGATGAAGACGCAACAGGTCGATGAGCTAGTGGCGGCGCACAAGGATTTGAGCGCGGAGGAGCAGGCGCGGCTGCGCAAGACCGCTGACCGAATATTCGAGCTGGGCCGAGACCGTATCCTGACGGCGACCGGCCACGCTTATGCGAAAGCCCTGCCGCTCGATGATTTGAAAAGGATCGTGGCGTTCTACCGGACCCCGGCAGCGGGTCGTTTCCAATCCGTATTGCCGCAGGTCATCGGCAGCACCGTCGCCAGCCTTGGAAAGATGGACTTCAAAGCTGACGTCCTCACCGCTTACTGCAAGGAAACCGGCAAGCTCTGCCGCAAATAGCTTAGTGGCACTTGAAGCGTTCGAAGGGCTCCAGGCAGGCTTTGCAGCGCCATTGCGCCTTGCACGGAGTCGCCCCGAAGCGGCTGACTTCCTCGGTCTCGCTTGAGCCGCACAGCGGGCATTCGGCGGCTGCGGATGGGGACGGCGGGGCGATTCCGTAGGCGTGCAGGCGCTGGCGGCCGCGTTCGCTGATCCAGTCGGTCGTCCACGGCGGAAACAGCACGCGCTCGACATGCACGCCCGCGAACCCGGCTTGGTCGAGGGCTTCGCGAATTGCGACCTCGATTGCGACCGTCGCCGGGCAGCCGGTGTAGGTCGGGCTGATCAGCACCCGCGGCGGGTCTTGGGCGAACCCCCGGACGATGCCGAGATCGGTGATCGTGAGCACCGGGATTTCGGGGTCGGGCACAGTCTCGAGCACGGCCATGACCGCCGCTTTGTCGAGCTCTTTGACCGCCGTTGCCATGACGGCAAGCTACACCCGTTCGAGCGCGAGCGCGATTCCCGGCCAACGCCGATGCACATGGTGGCGAGCGCTAGCTTGCCACCGCCCCGCTGCAGCTCCTCGGTCGCGGTCAACCGCGAGCCGGGCGCCCGACATCCCGAGCGGGTGGCCCAACGCAATCGCGCCGCCGTTGGGATTTACGTTCTCCGCGTCATCGGCAAAGGCCGAGCTTGCGGAGCACGGCCAGACCTTGGGAGGCGAACGCCTCATTCAATTCGATCACATCGAAATCGCCGATCTTGAGCCCGAGTTGCTTCATCAGCTTTTCCGAAGCTGGGGCCGGACCGATGCCCATGGTACCGCGGCGGAACACCGGCGACCGCAGCGCCCAGTACGCGCGCGCGCGAGGCGTGAGACCGTTGCGCCTGGCTGCTTCCTCGCTGGCGATGATGATGGCCGCTGCGCCGTCGTTGACCCCCGACGCGTTGCCGGCCGTCACCGGACCCGTCGGGCCGAACGATGGGCTTCAGCCTGGCGAGGGCGTCGAGCGTGGTTTGGCGCGGGTCCTCGTCGCGGTCGACCACGATCGGATCGCCCTTGCGCTGCGGTATTCGGCCGCGACGATCTCCGCCGCGAGGCGGCCGTTCGCCTGGGCGGCGGCGGCCCGCTGCTGGCTGCGGAAGCGCGAACGCGTCCTGGTCCTCGCGGCTGATCTGATACTCCTGCGCGACATTCTCGCCCGTGCTCGGCATGGGTGCTGTCACCGTATGCAGCCTTCATTTTCGGATTGACGAAACGCCAGCCGATGGTGGTGTTGTACATCTCGGCATTACGGTCGAAACGCGCTGGTGCGCCTTCGCCATGACGAATGGTGCGCGGCTCATGCTTTCAGAGCCGCCGGCGATGATCAGGTCGGCTTCGCTGCCGCGGATCGCGCGCGCGGCCATGGCGACCGCGTCGAGGCCTGAGCCGCACAGGCGGTTCAGAGTTGCTCCGCCGGAGCTGTCGGGAAGCCCTGCGAGCAGGCCCGCCATGCGCGCGAGGTTGCGGTTATCCTCGCCAGCCTGGTTGGCGCAACCGAGGATCACGTCGTCGAGCTCGCTCCAGTCGATGCCCGGCATTGCGGTCGACCAGCGCCTTGATCGGGATCGCTGCGAGATCGTCGGCGCGGACTTGGGCCAGCGCTCCGCCGTAACGGCCGATGGGCGTTCGGGACATAGTCGCAGATATAGGCTTCGGTCATTCGGATCAGAGTACTTCGCGGCGCACCTGGTCGAGCTCGATCGACTTGAAAAGCGCCTTGAAATTGCCCTTGCCGAAGCCGTCGTTGCCCTTGCGCTCTATGATCTCGAAGAAGATTGGTCTGATCACATTTTGCCTGAAGATTTGCAGCAGCAGGCCCTGACCTTCGGTCGGCGCCCCGTCCATGAGGATGGCGCGCTTCTTGAGCTCGGAGATGTTCTCGGCATGGCCCTGGATGCGCTCGGGAGCATCGTAATAGGTGTCGGGCGTGTCCTGGAACTCGATCCCGCGGCCGCGGATGATGTCGACCGCTGCGTAAATGTCCGACGCTCCGAGCGCGATGTGCTGGATGCCCTCGCCCTTATATTCCCGCAGGAACTCCTCGATCTGGCTCTTGTCGTCCTGGCTTCTCGTTCAGCGGGATGCGGATCTTTCCGCAGGGCGAGGTCATGGCCTTCGAGAACAGGCCGGTCTGTTTGCCCTCGATGTCGAGGTACCTATTTTGCGGAAGTTGAAGAGTTGTTCCGAAATCGGCCGTAGAAGCTCATCCGCTGCGGTTCACGTTGTGCGTCAGATGGTCGATGTAGGTCAGCCGTGAATTGGCAGTGGCTGTCCGCTCCTGCCAGTCGGGGTGGTAGTCGAAGTCGACATCGTAGATTGACCCGGTTTCACCGTATCGATCGACGAAGAACAGCCGTGATGCGCCGGATTCCCTCAATCGCCGGGATGTCGAGCTCGCCGGTGCCCTTCTCGACTTCGACATTCGTTGCTCCGAGGCGGATCGCACGCTCAATGCGCGGCCTTCGCGTCTGTCACTTGGAATACCATTGCGCAGGCGCTTGGGCCATGCGCTTTGGCATATTCCTCCGCATAGCTCCCGGGCTCGGCATTAATCACGAAGTTGCAGTCGCCCTGCTTGTGCAGCGTGACGTTCTTGGTCTTATGGTGGGCGACCTCGGGGAAGCCCATCCTGGTGAACAGCTCGCGCAGGAGTGTCGTGTCGGGAGCAGTATATTCGACGAATTCGAAACCATCGGTGCCCATCGGATTGTCGAGCCCGAGGATGGTTTTTTCCTCGACAGCGCTGGCCATGTTCATACTCCTTCGCGGGCCAGTTGCGCCCGGACGCTGGCTAATTCAAGGCTCGCGGAAGTTGACAAAGTCGACACCTACACGCGCGCGCGGGGGCGAGCCCCGCGTCCTGGTCCGGAGACCCGCTGGAGCGGAAAGACTTGTCCATCGACGTCCCCGCAAGCCAAAGCCGCAGCTGTAGGACAGGAGAATTTCCAATGGATGTTCCCGACGGTTGGGCGCTCCAGGACGGCGGCAAGGCACTGGTACGCAGCTTCAAGTTCGAGGATTTCAGCGAAGCGTTCGCATTCCTGACCCGA
>CAWAXE010000020.1:0-10220 GCA_963785965.1 uncultured Alphaproteobacteria bacterium | reverse complement strand
GACATCACCATGCTCGCCGACGGCAACGGCGCAGTTCGCCGACGCGATCGGACTGACGATGGACGGCAGCAAATATGGCATGGGCAAGCGCTCGCAGCGTTATTCGATGATCGTCGATGACGGCGTCGTCGAGCAGCTCAATGTCGAGGCTCCGGGCGAATATCGCGCGTCCAGCGCCGAGACGATGCTCGACCAGCTGGCGACGGCGTAGCCGCGACTGGCCGCTCGCCGCCGCTTCGCCTCTCCTCGCCGCTGACCGACCCGAAACGAGCGCAACAGCCAGCGCGCTCAATCGTTTAACCGGTTCGACAGCGAAATCATTTTCCCAAGGAGAGAAAGCAATGGCGAAAGAAGCAATCAACGCGGCCGCAACAACAACCCGGAAGGCCGCAACCAGTATAGCAACGGATGGATCGACACGGCGCGCGAGCGTCCGTTCGCCGCCGCCGCGACGGCCGCCGCCGCGGTTGGCGCGGGTGTGTTCCTCTGGTCGCGCCGCAATCAGATCAGCGACCAGATCAGCAACCTCAGCGACCAGCTGGGCGAATGGACCAGCAACATGCAGTCGGGAAGCTCGGACGGCGAGTTCGAGATGGCCGGCACGAGCTCGCGGAGCCGCGGAATGAGTGAGACCGGCGGCGGCAATGCCAGCCTCGGCGCACAGAGCGGAGGCAGTGGCACAACCGGCTCCGCAAGCGGCCGCGGCCGTGCGCAGCAGGCGCCGACGACTTAGCTTCACCGAGAGGGGCGCCCACGGGCGCCCCTTTTTTATCCTTTAAGAAAAAGTGCGATCGCCTCGCCGAACTCCGGCTTGGTCACGCTGCTCATATGCGTGCCGGGCACTTCGCGGAACACCGCGTTGGGCAGCGCCGCCGCAAGCTCTTCGGCCGAACCATTGTCCTCGTCCTCACTCCCGCAAACCACCAGGGTCGGCATGGTGAAAGCCTGGAGCCAGTCCATGAATGTATCCTCGAAGCTCTCGAGGAGCAGCGCCGCCGCGACGCGGTCGACCTTCTGGCTCTTCATGAACTGGATCGACAGCCAGTGCGGGTCGCCACGCTGAACCGAGTCGAACAGTTCGATGGCTTCGAGAAAGAAGGTCTTGCGGCGTTTCCAGTTGCGCAACCCCTCGAGCCCGGCTCCGCCGAGGATGGCGCGGCGCGGCCGCAGCCCTTCGCCCACGCCCTCGACGGTCGTTCGCGCGCCCAGCGAAAACCCGCCGAGATCGAATTCCTTCGAGCGTCCAAATGCGCGACCAGCTCGCGCAGGTCGCGGGCGAGGATGCCCTTGGGATAATGCTCCGCCTCGTGCGGCTTGCCGCTGAGCCCATGCGCGCGAAGATCGGGCATGATCACGCGGAAGCCCTCGGCCGCGATGCGCGCCGCGTGGCCGAACTTGATCCAGTTCATATTGGCGTCGGAAAAGAGCCCGTGAAGCAGGACCACGAGCCTGCCCCGCCCCGTTTCATGGAAAGCGAGCTCGACCCCGTCGGACGCAGTCCAGAAATGCGCAACGACGTCGCTCACCCGGGAAACTTCCCGGTCGCCTGCACCCATTTGTCGACCAGCACCGGATAGTCCTCCGTGCGCATTTCGGGCAGCCCCTCGGTGTTGAGCCACGCGCGGTGCATGCTCTCGGCGCCGAAATGATGCTTCGGCTTGAAGCGAGACGGATCGTCGAAGCTCGCGACGGTCAGGTCCATCTTGTCGCTGCCCTCCTTGAACTTGAAGCCGAACGAGGTCCCGCACTCGCGGCAATAGGGGCGCTGGGCGATCGGCGAGCTGTCGTACCAGTCGGGCTCGTGCTCCCACGCGACATCCGCCTGTTTGACGCTCTTGAACGCGATCGAGACCGACCCGGTCGAGCGCTGGCACATCCGGCAATGGCACAGATAAGCGTCGTCGTCGGCTATCTGCGCGGTGTAGCGCACGCGTCCGCAGGCGCATCCGCCGGTCATTTGTTCGGGCATGACTCAGCTCCCTTGGTCGCCAGCCCCTTCGCCCGCTAATGGGCCCTATGTCCAGCGCTCCAACGCCGAGGAAATCGCCCGCGATGCGAGCTGGCTCGCGCAGGCGCTCGACCCCGCGGCGGGCATGGTTCGGCTCATCGCGATGGACCGCGAGGCTTATCGCGCTGCAAGCTTCCTCGACGACCGGCTGCTCCAGGCGCCCGTCGACGCGCAGATCGTTCCGTGGCCGCTGATCGAGGAAGCGATGTCGGGCGAGCTGCGGCACGACGCGCGCTGGATCTTCCACATCGGCCATGTCGGCTCGACCCTCCTGTCGCGGCTGCTCGGCGAACTCGACGGAGTGCTTGCCGTCCGCGAGCCGCGGCTTCTGCGCGACCTCGCCCTGAGCCCGCCGGACGTGCGCGCAACGCTACATCGCGCCTGTCGCGAAGCTGATGTCGCGCACCTTCGCCGAGTCGGAGATCGCCTGCGTCAAAGCCACCAGCTTCGCGAGCGAAATCGCACCGGACTGGTGCCGACCGGCGAACGCGCCCTGTTCATGTATGCGACGCCGCGCAACTACATCGCGAGCATCCTCGCCGGCGAGAATTCGCTTCAAGAGCTGCGCATGCTCGCCGGTGGCCGCGCGCGCAGCGCGCAAACGCGCGCGACATCTACATCCCGGCACAAAATGATGCCGATCACGCCGCCGCCGCATGGGCGACGGAGATGACGGCGCTCGAAGCGGCGGCCGAGGCGATGGCGGACCGGCAGATCGCATGGGCCGACTTCGACCAGATGCTTCGCGGCATGGAAGCCGAACTCGCGCGCGATTGCCGCCTTCTTCGGCTTCACCGCCGATCGCCGATCGCGTCGCGCGCCATCGCGACCGGACCGCTGATGAGCCGCTATTCGAAGGCGCTCGAGTATGAATATAGCGCCGGCCTGCGGCAGGAGCTGATCGCCGAGAGCTCGGAGCGTTTCCCCCGCGAGATCGACGGCGCCCTTGCCATGCTCCGCGCCGCGGCCGAAAAGTCGCCGCTGCTCGCGCGGGCGCTGGCGCGAGCTGGGGAGGATTGATGTACCGGGTTCTGCAGGTCCTGAACGACGCCGAGATCGCCGAGTGCAGGCGCATCGCCGCTTCGACGCCGTTCGTCGACGGCCGGATCACCAACCCGCACAATCTCGCGAAGGAAAACGAGCAGCTGCACGACCCGGCCGCCTATCAGAAGAGCTCGGAGCTGTTGCGGCAGGCGCTGCTCCGCACGCCCGAGTTCATCGAGTTCGCTTTTCCGGTCGCTTTGGCTCCGCCTTTGATCACCCGCTACAAGCCCGGGATGAAGTACGGCGCGCATGCCGACGCCGCCTTCATCCAGCTCCCCGGAGCAACGATCCGCAGCGATCTCTCGCTGCACGATCTTCCTCAATGATCCGAAGGATTATGACGGCGGCGAGCTGCACCTGCGCCTCGGCGACGCGCAGCTGACGTTCAAGCTCAAGCCCGGCGAGGCGATCGTCTATCCGTCCGACACCTTCCACCAGGTGGTGCCGGTCACCGCGCGGCGAGCGGCTGGTCGCGATCACCTTCATCCAGAGCCGGATCCAGGACCCGTTCCGCCGCAACATGCTGTACGAGCTCAACGAGGTCGCCGCGCTTGAAGGGCTGAAGATGGACCCGGAAAATTTCGGCCGGCTGCAGCTCATCCAGCAGAACCTGCTGCGCCACTGGAGCGATATGCCCTAACGGCGATCTAAGCCGCCTTCTTGCAAATGCTTCCGCCCTAGCAGCTCGGCGATCTGCACCGCGTTCAGCGCGGCGCCTTTGCGCAGGTTGTCGCTGACTACCCAGATCGAAAGGCCGCTGTCGACCGTCGGATCCTCGCGGATTCGGCTGACGTAGGTCGCATATTCGCCGACCGCTTCGACGGGCGTCACATAGCCGCCGGGCTCGCGCTTATCGACCACCATGACGCCCGGCGCTTCGCGCAAAATCTTGCGCGCCTGGTCCGCCGTGATCTCATTCTCGAACTCTATGTTCACCGCCTCGCTGTGGCTGACGAACACCGGAACGCGAACGCAAGTCGCACTGACCTTGATCGCGGGATCGAGGATCTTCTTGGTCTCGACCACCAGCTTCCATTCCTCCGTGGTCGACCCGTCGTCGAGGAAATCGCCGGCCTGCGGGATGACGTTGAACGCGATCTGCTTGGGATAGACGCGGGGCTCGGTCGAGTCCCCGACGAAGATGTTGCGCGACTGCTCGAACAGCTCGTCCATCCCGGCTTTGCCGGTGCCCGAAACCGACTGATAGGTCGCAACCACAACGCGCTTGATCTTCGCCGCGTCGTGCAGCGGCTTCAGCGCCACCACCAGCTGCGCGGTCGAGCAGTTCGGGTTGGCGATGATGTTCTTCTTGCGATAGCCGGCGAGCGCATCGGCGTTCACCTCCGGCACGATCAACGGAACGTCCGGGTCCATGCGGAAGAGCGAGCTGTTGTCGATCACCGTGCAGCCAGCCTGAGCCGCCTTGGGCGCGTATATTTTCGAGACCTCCGAACCGGCGGCGAACAAAGCGATGTCCCAGCCGACGAAGTCGAAATGCTCGAGGTTGCGGACCTTGAGCATCTCGTCGGTCTGGCCGAACTCGATCATGTCGCCGGTCGAGCGTGACGAGGCGATCGCCGCCACTTCGTCCAGCGGGAATTGGCGCTCGGCGAGAATATTCAAAATCTCACGCCCGACGTTGCCGGTGGCGCCGACGACCGCGACCCGATAGCCCATTTCATTCACTCCAGATTTTGGGATCCCAAATCTTGGGAGCCGCGCCCTATCGCAAGCTCGCTTCGAAAGCGATAGGCTTGCCCCGCGAATATATCACTGGGGCGGCGGGGGGAAGCATGCGAAAGACTGGGGTCTGGCTCGCGCTGCTCTGCGTGGCCGTGATCGCGATGATGGCCGCCAAGACGCTGCTGATCGCCGTGCCGCCCGTTCGCGCGCATTCGACCGCGGGCGAATTCGATGCGCAGCGCGCCAAAGCACGGCTTGCGTTCATCTTGGGCGATCAGCGTCCCCACCCGGCCGACACCGCCGCCGACGATCAGGTCCGCGATCGCATCAGTGCGCTGCTCCGGCAGATGGGCCTCAATCCCCTCGTCCGCGATCAGCTCTCCTGCAACGAGCTGTACAAGTCCCGCGGTGTGAGCTGCGCGCGTGTCCGCAATGTGCTCGCTGTGATCGGACCGGCAGACCGGCAAGGCGGTCCTGCTCAACGCGCATTACGACAGCACGCCGGTCGGGCCAGGAGCGGCCGACGACGGCATCGGGGTGGCCACGCTGCTCGAAGTCGGATCCATTCTCAGGAACCAGCCGCTCAAGCGTCCAGTCATCCTGCTGTTCAACGAAGGCGAGGAGCTCGGTCTCGTCGGCGCCCGAGCCTTTCTCGCCGACCCGCTCAGCCGCAACGTCGACAGCCTCATCAACCTCGAGGCGCGCGGTGTGCGCGGGCCGGTCAACATGTTCGAGACCAGCCGGCCCAACGGCGCCCCAATCGGCATCTTCGCCGCGGCGGTGAAGCATCCGGTCGCGAACTCACTCTCGACCGACGTTTACCGGCTGCTGCCCAATTACACCGACGTAAACAGCTTCGCCGAGCGCGGCTGGCTAACTCTGAACCTCGCGCCGATCGGCAACGAGACCCGCTATCACTCGCCCGGAGATGACGTGGCGGCGCTCGATCCCGCGACGCTCCAGCACATGGGCGACCAGACGCTCGCCCTTACGCAAGCGCTTGCCAACGGCCAGCCGCCGCCCGCTGTTGGCGACCGGATCTTCATGGACGTGGCAGGGCGGACGCTAATCACGCTTCCGATGACTTGTCGGCGTCGTCCTGCTGATTGCCTTGCTCTTCGGCGCTCGGAGCAGTCGCATGGTCGCGCGGCGAATTGATCGGCGGAGCTACGGTCGTCCTCGGCACATTGCTCGGATCCACCGCGCTCTCGTGGCTTGCGCTCGCTCTCATCGGAGCAGCGCGGCAGGGCATGTTCTGGCGAGCGCAGCCGGTGTGGACGCATCTCGCCGCCTACGCGTCGGTAATAGTGGTCGCAGTCGTGCTTCTGGCGACGATCGGCCGCCGTGCCGAAGTCCGTCAGCTGCGCGCCGCTTTCTGGCTGCTTACGGTGGCGATCGGCGCAATCATCGGCCTCGTCGCTCCGGGCGGAATCATCTTCTTCCTCTTCCCGCCGCTGCTCGCTTTGACCGGGATGGTCGCCGCGCGCTGGTGGGCCCCGGCCGAGCGCATCGGCGCGGTTGCGGCAATCGTCCTGCTTTATCTGACCTGGGGCGCGTTGCTGGGGCTGCTGCAGGAGCTGCTCAATGGCGGCCCGATGTGGATATTCGCGCCGCTCGGCGCCTTCCTCATCCTGCCCATCCTCATCGAAGCCAAGCCGTGGATCGATGGAGTGCAGTTGCGATCCTCCGCGGCAATCGCCGGAACAGTGGCTTTCCTTGGCTGGGCAGCCGCCGCCGCAGCCCCCGCTTACTCCGCCGACCGGCAACAGCGGTTCGTCATCGAGCATGTCACCGATCTTCCGTCGGGCAAATCTGCATGGTCGGTGATCAACGACGGCGCACCGCTTCCGGACCCGTACCGCACGACCGGCAAATGGAATCGCGCGAAGCTTCCGTTCAGCGACCGGCCGCGCTGGCTCGCCGCGGCGCCGGCGGACCCGGGCGCCCGGGCGCCCGACGCTCAACTGATCTCCCAGGTGCAAAACGGAAGCGAGCGCAGCTTGGTGTTGCGGCTGACCGCCAACGGCAATGATGTTGTCGAGCTGATCGCGCCCGAAGACGCGAATATCCGATCCGCCGGTGCCAATGGCTTCGTTCGTCCGATCGACCAGAATGAGAGCGGCAAATATTTGATCGCCTGCTTCGGCCGCAGCTGCGACGGGGCCATTTTGCAGCTGACCATCGGCAAGGCTTCCGCGGTCGAGACGCTGATCATCGGATCGAAGGCGGGACTGCCGCCTTCAGCAGCGCCGCTCCTCGCCGCACGCCCGAAATTCGCGCGGCCGCAATACAACCGCGACGAGACGATCGCCTTCGCCCGCGTCAGGCTCTGACCAGCAAAGAACCATTCTTCTAATTGGCCGCGGCTGGTCGGCCGCGAAGCGCTGCGGCTAAAGCTTAAGCCTCGCCGCCGCCTGTAGCTTTGGCCTCGGCGCCCTGCCCGGCCGGAATGTCGCGCTGAACCGTGCGGCGCTCGGCGATGCGCGCCGCCTTACCGGTGCGGCCGCGCAGGTAATAAAGCTTGGCGCGGCGAACATCACCGCGGCGCACGACTTCGATATGGTCGATTATCGGCGAATAGAGCGGGAACACGCGCTCCACCCCCTCGCCGAAGCTGATCTTGCGGACGGTGAAGTTGGAGCCGACGCCCTTGTTCGCGCGGGCGATGCACACGCCCTCGAAATTCTGCACGCGCGTACGGTCGCCTTCGATGACCTTGACGCCGACGCGCAAGGTATCGCCAGGGCGGAATTCGGGGACGGGCTTGTCCTTGGTCAGCGCGTCAATCGCCTCGCGCTCCAGGGTTTCAATCAGGTTCATTTTCTACAGCCTTCGTATCTCGTCGCCGCGCGCCAGAGGGCGGTGCCTGCGATGCGCCCCCGTGGCGCTCGATCAGGTCCGGCCGCCGTAGCCGTGTGTCTTCGACCGCGCGTTCGTGTCGCCACGCCGCGATCTTCGCATGATCCCCCGACCGCAGCACTTCGGGGATCGTGCGCCCTTCCCATGTAACAGGCCGGGTATAGTGCGGATATTCCAGGAGACCTTGCTCGAAGCTCTCCTCCTCTCCGCTGGAGGCCGCGCCCATTACCCCGGGAAGCAGCCTCACGCAAGCATCGAGGATGACCATCGCGCCAAGCTCTCCGCCGGAGAGCACATAGTCGCCGATCGACACCGGTTCGAGCGGCCGCGCGTCGAAAATTCGCTCGTCGAAACCCTCGAACCGGCCGGAAAGCAAGATGACCCCTTGGCCTGCCGCGAGCTCGCGGACTCGCGCCTGAGTCAGCGGAGCGCCGCGCGGAGTCAACGCCAGCATCGGGCGCCCATCGGCGACGCTGTCGATGGCAGCCGTGAGGACGTCCGGTCGAAGCACCATCCCCGCGCCGCCGCCCGCGGGCGTATCGTCAACGCTTCGGTGCTTGTCCGACGCGAAATCGCGGATGTTCTTGCGTCCAGGCTCCAGATGCCATGCTCGAGCGCCCGCCCCGCCAGGCTCGCGCCGAGCGGGCCCGGAAACATGTCCGGGTAAAGCGTCAGGACCGTGGCGCGGAACGTCATCGGAAGTATCATCCAGGTTTTCCTCGGAAGGCCGCTTTTTGAAGTGAACGCCAACCAGAGCAAAGATGGCGCCGAGCGCATACAGGATGGCTCCAACGACCGTCGTGACCGCTGCAGCAACCGCCGGACCGCTGCATCCACCATTCCGCGTCACAGATGTCCCCTGAGACGAAGAGTGTCATAGTCAGGATGATCAGCGCCGAGCCCCACATCAGGATGGGCACAGGCAGAGCTGCTACCAAAACGATTCTTCGCTGAGACCATCCGGACCGTTCTGCCAACATGAAGGCCAGTAGCGGCGGAACAGCGATTTGCGCGCCGATGACTAAGAGAAATCGCAAATCCAAGTACCCCCGCCGCTGTTCGGTCGTTCTATGGGAACAGGAACATCGGGGAAAGCTCAGCATTCCGCAGCGGATGGACGAACAAACCCTCGACTGCCTCATCATCGGCGGCGGGCCTGCGGGGCTGACCGCGGCGATCTATCTGGCGCGCTTCCACCTCGACATCCTCGTCGTCGATGGCGGCAAAAGCCGCGCTTCGCGGATTCCGTGCACCCGCAACGTCTCCGGCTTCCCCGACGGCATCGGGGGGACCGCTCTGCTCCAGCGAATGCGCGATCAGACACGCAAATATGGCGCCAAGGTTGAGAGCGAATTCGTGACCAAGCTGGAGCGGGATGAAACGACCGGCCTCTTCATGGCCACGTGGGGCTCGGGCCGCCGGACCGCGCGCTCGGTACTTCTGGCGACTGGAGTGACCAACCGCCGTCCGCTTATGGATGAGGAGCTGCACGACGAAGCACTCGCCCGCGGCCTCATTCGCTACTGCCCGATCTGCGACGGCTACGAGGTCACCGACAAGAAAGTTGGCGTCATCGGCAGCGACAGCCATGGTGTTGCCGAGGCCTTGTTCCTTCGCGGCTTCACCGCCGAGGTGACCCTCATCGCGCCAGACGAGGCGCTTCGCCTGAAACCCGAGGACAATCAGCAGCTCCACGATGCGGGAATCGAGAGCGTCGACGGACCCGCCCACGCCGTGGCCTTCGCTGACGATTGCATCACCGTCGATACCGCTGAAGGCCATTATACATTCGACAGCATCTATCCGGCGCTCGGTTCCGACATTCACACGCAGCTTGCCGAAATGCTCGGTGCGGACCTCTCATCGGACTGCATCACGGTTGACCGCCACATGCGCACCACTGTGCCAGGCCTCTACGCTGCGGGAGACGTGGTCATTGGGCTCGACCAGATCAGCCACGCGATGGGCCAGGGCGGGGTTGCCGCGACGACGATCCGCAACGACCTCGCGAAGCAGCGACCGCTCTGGCGTTAGGCGAGGAACTCGGGGTCTAAGACGATTCGTCCATCCTGCAGATCCGCAATTCCGTGCTTGAAGGGGATGAGCGAGCTCTTGCTGCCCTCGCGTTGGATCTCGAGCAGGTCGCCCGCGCCGTAATTCTCGACCGCGGCAACGATGCCGATGGGATTTCCCTTCTCGATCTTCGGCGGGCAGGCCGATCAGGTCAGCGTGATAATATTCGCCTTGTTCGAGCGGCGGCAAAGCCGAGCGATCGATCTCAACGAGTGAGCCCCGCAGCGCCTCAGCAGCGCTTCGATCTTCGACGCCTTCCAGGCGCGCGACCGCAGCCTTGCCACTTTCACGGATGCTCAGCATGCGCCGCTCGGCGCCGCCGACGTACAGCCTCTCGTGCCGCGACAGGCTCTCGGCGCTGTCGCTGAACAGCTTGAGGCGAAGCTCGCCCTTGATGCCATGCGCTCCGGCAACGGCGGCGAGAGCGATACGGGTAGACCCTCCCCGGGACGGGGAGATGGCAGTCGCTTTAGCGACTGACGAAGGGGGGCTGGAGGCCTGCTCCACAGCCCCTCCACCACCTTGCGGCTGGTCCCCCTCCCCATGGCGGGGA
>CAWAXE010000019.1:0-13968 GCA_963785965.1 uncultured Alphaproteobacteria bacterium | reverse complement strand
TTGGCGAAAGTCGGCGTTCGACCATTGCAGACATTTACTCGAAAGGACGCGCACCATTAGGTGCGAAAGTTATGCAAACACACGAAGTCCTTTTTGCCATTCTGATCTTGGCAGCGCCGTCGGCTACTAGCGGTGGCGTGTTTTATAATGGTCCGGGCGCATTGGAACATCCGCGCGAGGCTATGGAGAACGCATGGCTAGTACGCGTCAAACCTGGCGAGAATGCTCGCTTCTACTGGATGTGGTGGAGCCCAATTGTCCGGCTCTCACGCAGGCATGCAGAGCGCGCGGCTATCTCGTTCCCGGTGACCTTGCAGTAGCTTCCTATACGACGGGGGCCTTCACTGTGGTCGAATTTAATGGACCCGGGGGCAAGAAAACCGATGGCGCGATCGAAAGCCGTTTATTGGAACGTATCGAACCTCCAAGCCGACCCATCGAGATTGGTTGGGCCATTGGCAAGACACCGACGAACAAGACATCGTGGTATCCCCAACCGATGACCCATCTATCCTGGGCTTCGTTGGTAATGCCATGTGGGGATCTCACGACCCGAGACTCGTGAAAATTGGCGCAGTCCATCTTGGCGATTTTGGTGCTTATGTGAAGCCGGTGGGGGAATGGGGCGGCTTCATTGCCGATCTCGATGATGCCTATGCCCCAGACCAACGACTTCCACCCATTGCTGAGCAAGAAGGTCTGAGAACCGACTGGGCGCACTATTTTCCTGCCGAGGCGGATAATGCGGAAAGCGGGCGCTGTCGCGGCAGTTTCAGATTACTCGGGCCCTACCTCCTCGCTTACACGCCGCTCTACATTTGCGGTGGTATGAATGTGACTTTCACGGCGTTTACCGCCGTGTCTCGCCTCATCGGCGATAGTGGCAGCTTTCCACCCAAAGCCGACATCAGAAACTGATCACTTTGGCCGGCCGCTGAACCCCGCTTCCTTGCGCAGCGCGTCGCCGTCCATCAGGCATCCGTCGCTCATCACCTTGTCGACGTGGCGGAGGTCGCCGATCCTTTGCGACGGATCGCCGTCGACGAGCAGCAGGTCCGCCTCCTTGCCGACCGCGATCGAGCCGGTGCGGTTGTCGATCTTGACGTTGCGCGCCGGAGCGATGGTCGCAGTCGCCAGCGCTTCGGCCGGTGTCAGGCCGCCGTCGACGTACAGCTCGAGCTCGCGCACCAGCTCCATGCCGTATCCGTCGGTGCCGGCGACGATCGGAACGCCTGCGCGGCGAAGCTTGGCGACATATTCCTCCATGTGTGCACGCTGGCCTGGGCGTCCGCGCGAGTCATGCCCGGCAGATACGGAATCGGCCCGGACTTGTAGCCGCGCTCGGTCGCCGCCGGCATTGTGCCGGCGTAAGGCGCATAGGCCGGCCCAAGCGTACCCGCGTTGGCGAGCAGCACGTTCTCGACGACGACGATGGTCGGATCGAGCGTGATGTGCTTGGCCGCCATCGTGCTGATCACCGTCTTCATCGGCTCGGCGTCGAGGTTGACGTCCTTGAAATATTTGCCCGGGCCGACGAGCCTGATGGTGGTGTTCGAGTGGGCGACGACGTCGTCGGGCATCGCCTGCATGGTCGCGAAATAGATGTGCGTGATCTCGTCGTAGCCGGCGTTGATCGCATCGAGCGTGCGCATCCCGGCGGGGATATGGCCGTGGACGTGCAGCCCGAGCTGGTGCGCGAGCTTGGCACCCGGCGCGATCCACGCCGGGTCCATCGACGTGTAGAATTTCACCGCGGTCAGATTGTTCGCCTTGATCTTGCGCACTGCGGCAAGAGTCTCCTCCAGGCTCGAAACCGCAAGGCTGCCCTGAGCGACGAGCGGCCCCTTGCGGTCGACGATGACAGAATCGAAACATTCGGGCGCAAGCAAAGTCCCCGCGTTGCGCCGCTCGCGCTGCGACACTTCGAGCTCGATCGGCCCGCCGGGATTGCGGCAGGAGGTGACTCCAAGCGCCAGCTCGCTGACCGTCTGGAAGTCATCGCCAACGTGCATGTGGCTGTCCCACAGCCCCGGAACGAGAGTCTTGCCGGCGCCGGCGATCGTCGCGCGTTCCGGCGGGGAGCTTCGCCGGTGCTGCGGTTCCGACCGAGACGATCTTCCCGCCGCTCGTCAGCACATAGCGATGATCGAGGAAGCGTTCGGCGTCGGCATCGTACATCTTCACGTCGCTGAACAGCACCGGCCGCCTGGCATCCGCGGTGAGGAATTTCTTCGCCGTGGCTGGCGCGAGCGCTGCGATCGCCGAGTCCTGCGCGGCCTGCATCTTGTCGAGGTTGGCTTCGTAGCCAGCAGGAAGGAGGCCCAGACCCGACAGAACGCCGAAGAACTTGCCGTTCTCGACCCATACGGGCTGCGGGGTCAGGCCGGTCCCCTTCACGAAGATCAGGTCGACGTTCTTCTTGCCCTGCGGTCCGTCGACCTGGAGCGACGCGACCTTGTCGAACGTCGGCGCGGCCGGACGGCAGCAGCGCCAGCCCAGCCGGACCCGCGGCCATCAGCCGATCGATCTGTGGGCGCTGTCCCCAGGAACGGGCCGCCCTGCGGAAGATAAAAGGCGGCTGTCGAATAAGCGGCGGAACCCTTGTCGACCGGACTGGTCCACGCTGCTTTTCCGTCCGGCGATCGCGAACGTCTCCGCAGCGTCCCCGTTCGGGGTCACGCCGCGAATCGACGATGTCTGACGGCATGCCGTCGGCGCCCGCCCGGAGCGTCTCGTCGGTCTCGAAGGTCGAGGCCGCGCAAGAGGATCGATTCGCGGATCGCCAGCCGGCCGTCCGGCATCGTCCACATATATTCGTCGCCATGCTTCCCGGCGGTCGAAACGACGACGTAATGCGCGGCGTCGCCGGGCGGGACGAGCAGCTGGTCCTTGGGCGTCGGCGCGGCGAGCGCGGCAGACGCAGTGGCGGCCAGAAGTGCGGCAAAAATCACTCGGCGCATGGTGTCCCTCCCGATTGGTCGACCGGACCGTGGCAACGCGGGCGGCAATGCGCAACCGCCCGTTCGACGAGCGGGGCCGGCTTACTACAGACGGATGAGGGTCTCCGGGCACCTTGGTCGAGGCGGCACTGACGTCCCAATGCACCGCCCGGCCGAGCGGATGCGGCGCGGCGCCGTCCTCGCTGTTGTTGGTCAGGACCTCGCCGTCGGTGATGACGGTGAAGCGGCCCTGGCGCGCGGGACACGGGCCGCCCTTGCCCATGTCGCCTGCGCCGGCCATCGCGCCGCTCATCGGCCCGGAACCGCCGGTGAATGCGGGAGCCGTTACCAGGACTGAGCCGTCCGCGCGGCGCCTCAGCGCGATGAACGGAATGATCAGATTGTTGTCGGGCAGCGCCGGAAAGAGGAAGTCCTGCGTGGCGCGGCCCTCGAAATGATAATCGACGTCGAACACGCCGTTGCCGCGATACGTAACCGACCGCCAGCCGGCATATTTGGTCAGCTTGGCGGCGAACGCCCGGTTCGATGCGTCGTCGAGTCCGGGAAGGCCGAACATCTTGGCCATCTCCTCGGATTCCTTGCGCTTCTTCGCGGCCTTTCGTTATCGCTTCGTAATCGCGTCTTCTGCTTCGCGATCTCGGCGTTCGGTGCAGGCTGTCACTGACCTGCTCTGGTAGCGTCCTTATCGATTTCTCAGCACGGCGCGCAGTTCGGTCGACGTCGCGTCGACGTGCACATGCGCTTCCACGGCTCGCTTGCTCTTCGTCCGGCGGCAGTTGCAGGACCATCTCGCCGCGATAATCGAGGATGAAGCTGCCGTCCTTCCGCAGCGTCAGGTCGGACGCGAACTTGCCCGGCCCCCACAGGCAGCCGGTGAGCAGAAGCGGTGCCGCGAGTGCGAACAGGCGCCTGGTCCAGTGATGCATGACGAATCCCCCCTCACTGCTGTTTAGCCGAAGCGCGGAGGGGCAGGAAGTGGGGGAGCTTCTGTTGCCCGGTGCTCCCCGAACCGCTGGAATCCCCTTCTGTTGCCCGGTGGGGTCCGACCGCGCTTTTGTCTTTGTAACCTAGATCGTTAGATCGTCAGTTACGCAGCAATTGCGAGCGCCTCGTTATCGTTGGCACTTGTGTGAATGAGCCGTCACGGTGGCTCGATCCGATCGGCAATTAGGCCTTTATTGCACTCGTCGATCCTATTTCGCCCCCATCAACAACCCCGCGCAAGCGAGGCTGATGGTGGAGGCGCCGGGGTACTGCCCCCCGGGTCCGAAGTGCCTATCCACCCAACCATCTACCGACATAGCCGGTCACCCGGCACGACCTAGATAGGGAATTTATCGGCGAATCTCAAGCAAAGGCACTGGCATTGCGCGCCCGAGTGCTGATATGGCAAAGCTCAGCGAACAGTTCGTCTGGGGAACCAAACGCATGAAAAGACTAGTTTTTGCGCTGACCGGCGTAGCCGCTCTCACCCTTGCCGCGTGCGGCAGCAGCAATCAGGACCAGGTCAGCAATGCCGAGCTGAATCAGCCGAGCGCCGATCTCAATGAGCAGGCGAACGAGGCCGCGAATGAATGCCGCGGAGGACGCCGCGCTCGGCAACCAGCAGGCGCAGCTCAACCACGAGAATGCGGCGCGACGGAAAATGCGACCAACCCGAGCGACGCGCAGGAGCAGAACGTCAGCGGCATGTAACCGCGCCGTCAGCGCACGAAGGAGCCGCCGGGCACTCTCGGCGGCTTTTTCTTGCATCGGCCGCGCTTAGATGCGCGCATGACCGATGAGGCGATCCCCGCCGCAACCCTGATCGTCGTTCGAGAGCGGGACGGCGGCCCGCCCGAGCTGCTGATGGTCGAACGCGCGGAAGGCATGGCGTTCGCGGCCGGTGCGCTCGTGTTTCCCGGGGGCCGCATCGACGACGCCGACCGGCAGCTCGCGGCTGAGCTCGGGCTCGAGGACGGCGCGGCCGTCGCCGCGATCCGCGAGACGATCGAGGAAACTGCGGTCCCGGTCGGCCTCGCTCCTTTGCCAGACCGGCAGAAGGCGCTGGATCTCCAGCGCGAGCTAACCGCCGACGAGGACTTCGCAGACGCTACTGCGCGAGCCGGGCTCACACTTGAGTCGGCGCGCTGACCCCCTTCGCGCGCTGGGTACCGAAGTTCCACGCCGTCCGCCGCTTCGACACCTTGTTCTTCGTGGCGCGCTGCCCCGCCTGGCGACTGGCAGCCGCAAGTGATCGAGGGCGAGTGCGCGGGCGCTTGCTGGCTATCCGCTGCCGAGGTCCTGGAGCGCGAGCAGCGCGGCGAAGCGCGGCTGATCTTCCCCACGCGCCGCAATCTCGAACGGCTGGCGCAGCACTCGAGCTTCGATGCGATCCGCGCCGATGCTCTGGCGCATCCGATCGAGCCGGTGACTCCATGGGTCGAGGAGCGCGACGGCGAGAATTTCATCACCATCCCGGCGCATCTTGGCTATCCGGTGACGCAGGAGAAGCTCGACGGCCTCTGGCGCGGGTGAACGGCTGAGCCGAGTCGCGCTTGTCCACATGAAAAGGGGACCCGCCGAAGCGGATCCCCCCTCATCAAACGGTCTGAAGCGTCTACTTCAGGTGGTTCGACAGATGCTTGTTCATCTCGAACATGCTGACCCGGTCCTTACCCCCAAAGATCGGCTTCAGCGTCGCGTCCGCCACGATTTCCCGTTTGTTTTGCGGGTTTTGCAGGTTGTTCTTGCGAATGTGGTCCCATATTTTCGAGACGACCTGGCTGCGCGGAAGCGGAGCGCTCCCGGTAATCTTCGCCAGATCCGCCGACGGTTGAACCGGGCGGGCCAGTCCGCCCCCTGCCTTACGTGCGCCTTGTGCCATTACGGCCCTCCTGTTGTTCCCTCTTTGATAGAGCGCAACTTGAGGGCCTTTGCAATGGCCCTGTGAGAGAAGATTCACTCTGGAATCGGTCCGAATGGAACGACTCGGTTGCGGACGTCGTGCCCGATGTCGGCGCGGCCGCCGTAAGGGATGCCCGAACGGCCGCACCAGTCCTCGACAATCGCCTCTTCGTCGCGTGCCGAAATCCGGGTCGTTTTGCTGAATATCGCCGACCCGCCCGAGCCGCAGCCGCGGCGACGCGGCGGATGTTCGGCGAGGCGGTGACGTGGAACATGGTTCGGTCGATCCGGTAGAGATGCTCGCTCACATCCTCGATCAGCAGATCGACCCCGGTGAAGTCGGGCTCGAGCGGCGTTCCGAGCAGGTTCGAGAGCACGGTCAGGTTGAACGCCATGGCCGGCGCTTTCAGGTCCGGCTCGAGCGCGGTGAGATCGCGGCGGACGAGCCAGTCGAGCGCGCGGTTGATGGCGGCGTCGCCACCCTCGCGCACGACGTCCTGGGGCATCGGCCCCCATGCAACGCTGAGCCCCGACTTGTAGAAGCCGGCGAGCAGAAAGCCCGCATCGCTGTAGCCGAAGTATGTCTTGCCGCGCGCGGCCTGCGGCAGGTCGACGAGCGCGGCTTCGGCGATGCGATTGGAGCCATAGCCGCCGCGCGCGAACCACACCGCGTCGAACGGCAGGATCCGCCATCACCTCGCGCAACGCCGCGAGCCGCGCCTCGTCCGGTCCGGCGAAGTGGCCGTCCGAGAGGAAACATTGGGGGTGGACCACAAGCTCGCAATCACCGCGTTCCGCGACAATCGCCTGCACGCGCTCGGCCGCCTGGCGTTTGAGAGTGCAACTAGGAGCGACAACCGCGATGCGCATTGGGGCTGCTTATGAATCGATCAGGCCAACCTCGGCAATGGGGACTTAGGTATAGCGCTCTCTAACAAGTTGGTGCAGCTTCGCCGCTCCTGGGGAGAGGCGTGCCATGAAAAAACGTATTGCGATCGTCATTGCCGTTGCGGGCCTGCTTGCAACGTCCGCCGCTCCGCCGCGGCGCCATTCGCCATCTGACTACAGCCTCATCATCCGCGGCGGGACGATCTATGACGGCTCGGGCGGCGCGCCATTCGTCGGCGACGTGGCGTTAAAGGGCGACAAGATCGTCTATGTCGGGCCGCACGCGCCTGGCCGCGCGGCGCGGGTTGTGGACGCGACTGGCGAAGCGGTCTCCCCCGGCTTCGTCAACATGCTGAGCTGGGCCACCGAGAGCCTGATCGCCGATGGCCGCGGGCTTAGCGATACGATGCAGGGCGTGACTCTCGAAGTCATGGGCGAAGGCGATTCGATGGGGCCGCTGACGCCGCACATGAAAGCCCTCGCGGTGAAGCGGCAGGGCGACATCAAATATCCGATCCGTTGGACGACACTCGCCCAATATCTGGAATATCTGCAGAAGAAGGGCATCACGCCCAACGTCGCCTCGTTCGTCGGAGCGACGACGGTGCGCGTGCATGAGCTTGGCGAGAAGGACGTCCAGCCGACTCCGGCGCAGCTCACGCGCATGCGCGCGCTCGTCCGCCAGGCGATGAAGGACGGCGCGATGGGCGTCGGCTCGTCGCTGATCTACGCGCCCGCGACCTATGCCAAGACGCCGGAACTGACCGCGATCACGACCGAGGCGGGGAAATGCGGCGGAATGTACATCAGCCACATGCGCTCCGAGGGGAACAAGCTTCTCGAGGCGATCGACGAGCTGGTCACGATCAGCAAGCAATCGGGCGCACCGGCCGAAATCTATCACTTCAAGCAGGCGGGCGAGCCGAACTGGGGCAAGATCGACGCCGCGATCGCCAGGGTGAACGCGGCGCGGGCGAGCGGCCAGCGGATTACCGCCGACATGTACACCTACACCGCTGGAGCCACCGGCCTCGACGCCGCAATGCCGACATGGGTGCAATCGGGCGGGCTCGAAGCCTGGACCAAGCGGCTGAAGGACCCGGCGATCCGCGCGCGGCTGGTCAAGGAAATGCGCACGCCGACGAACGATTGGGAGAATCTGCTGCTGCTCGCCGGAAGTCCGGACCGGGTGCTGCTGATCGCGTTCAAGAACCCGAAGCTGAAACCGCTCACCGGCAAGACCCTGGCCGAGGTTGCGCGATGCGCGGAAAGAGCCCCGAAGAGACCGCGATGGACCTGGTCATCGAGGACGGAGCCGCGTCGGCACGGTCTACTTCCTGATGAGCGAGGACAATGTGAAGCGCGAGGTCGGCGCTGCCGTGGATGAGCTTCGGCTCGGACGAGGCGTCGGAGGCGCCCGAAGGCGTGTTCCTCAAATCGAGCAGCCACCCGCGCGCCTATGGCAATTTCGCGCGCGTGCTCGGCCGAATATGTGCGCAAGGATGGCGTGGCGCACACTGCCCGACGCGATCCGCCGGCTGAGCTCGCTTCCGGCGACCAACCTCGGGATCCGGCAACGCGGGTTCCTGCGGCCCGGCTATTATGGCGATGTCGTGGTGTTCGATCCGGCGACGATCCAGGACCATGCGACGTTCGAGAAACCGAAGCAGCTCGCGACCGGCGTCGACGACGTATTCATCAATGGCGTACAGGTGCTGAACAACGGCAAGCACACCGGCGCCAAGCCGGGGCAGGTCGTGCGCGGACCGGGCTGGACGGGCTGGCCCGGCGGAGGCGCGTGCAAGTAGGCGAATGCCGCAAAAAGCGGACATTCCAAGACAGAGCGAAAAAGGAGACGGCGGCACCTTTCGGCACCGCCGCCTGCTGCCCTTGAAACGTCAAATTCTTTTACTTCAGCGAGCTCGATACGGTGTTGAACGTGCTGCTCAGCTTGGTGCCGATGTTGGTCATCGCGCCGATCGCCGCAATGGCGATCAGAGCTGCAATGAGAGCGTACTCAATGGCGGTCGCACCCTTCTCATTCTTGATCAGCTTCAGAAATTTGCTCATGCCCCTCTCCATGCGCTTGCAGCTCGGCATTGCCGATAGCTGGAGAGGTGATCCTGCGGCACCGAAACTTAGCAAAGCGTATGACCCAAAGGTTAATTCGACTTTGCAGTTCAGCGTGGCGGACGCCCTTATGTCGCAATTGGCCGCCGCCCCGCGTCCGTGAGGTTAACAAAGCTGACAAAGTTGACACACCCCCGGCCCGGCCTCGGCAGGGGTGACGGTTGGCCGCCCCGCCGTTGCGAAGAATTGACCTTCGAACGGCTCGTCGCTGGCGGTTCGCGACTCGGCGTCGCTTGCCCCTCCGTCCGCGCGGTCAATAGGGCGCTGCGATGATCAATTCTCCGGTATTCTTCAGCGGCATCGGCGGCAGCGGGATGCTTCCGCTCGCGAGCATCGTGCGGGCAAGCGGGGCACGCGTCGCGGGCTCGGACCGCTCGCTCGACGCGGGCCGCACGCCCGAAAGTTCGACTATCTCCGGTCGCTCGGGATCCAGCTCGTTCCGCAGGACGGCTCGGGTCTGCAGGCGGGCATGACGCTCGTTACTTCGGCGGCGGTCGAGGACAATGTCCCGGACGTCGTTCGCGCGCGCGAGCTCGGGCTGCCGCATCTCACCCGCCCGGAGTTCCTCGCGCGGCTGCTCAACTCGGCGCAGCGAAGCGTCGCCGTCGGCGGCACCAGCGGCAAGTCGACCGTGACCGGGATGATCGGCTGGATCCTCCATGCCTGCCACCGCCAGCCGACGGTGATGAACGGCGCGGTGATGAAGAATTTCGTCACGCCCGCCGGCGCCGTTCGCCAGCGCTCTCGTCGGCGACCCCGAGCTGTTCGTCAGCGAGGTCGACGAGAGCGACGGCTCGATCGCGCTCTACAAGCCGGAAATCGCGGTGCTGACCAACATCAGCCTCGACCACAAGGAGCTGGACGAGCTTCGGAGCCTGTTCGCCAGCTTCGTCTTGCGGGCGCGCAAGGCGGTGCTCAACCTCGACGACCCGGAGACCCGCGCCCTTGCCGACGTCGTGCCGTCCGACAATCGTATCGGCTATGGTTTCGATAGCCCCGGCGCGGATTTCATGGGCAAGGACCTGCAGCTCCAGGCTGACGGCGTGACCTTCGCGCTCGAAGCCGAGGGCGAGCGGCATGAGGTGCAGCTTGCCGTGCCTGGCCGACACAATGCGTCGAACGCGCTGGCGGCGATTGCCGCCGCGAGCGCGATCGGCATCCGGCTTGAGGATGCGGTGCATGCGCTGGCTCGCTTCGAGGGGCTGAGGCGCCGGCTCGAGACGGTGGGCAAGGCCGCCGGCGTCACCGTCATCGACGATTTCGCGCACAACCCGGACAAGATCGACGCCACTCTGGCAACGCTGCGCGCGCAACCAGGGCGGCTGCTGATCATGTTCCAGCCGCATGGCTACGGACCGCTCAAGAAGATGGGCGAGGAACTGGCGGAGAGCTTCGCCAAGGGAATGGCGCCCGACGACCGGCTGTACCTGCCCGACCCGGTCTACCAGGGCGGCACGGTCGAACGCACGCGCGGTTCCGACTGGCTCGCCGCGGAGATCAGCGCGCGCGAACGGCAGGCCGAGCATATCCCCGAGCGCGCCAGCGATCGGCGAAGCCTCGCGAGCGAAGCCAAGCCCGGAGACCGGATCGTCATCATGGGCGCGCGCGACGATACTTTGATCGATTTCGCGCGCGGGCTTCTCGAGCAATTATCCTCGCGGAACGGGGAGGTGGCGGCCCGAGGGCGACGGCGGGGGGTCTGAGTCCTGGACGGGACCCCCGACCGCCCTCCGGCGGATCGTCCTCACTCACCTGGTCCGGGGGGAAGACCAACCGCGCCTGTTTCTCGACGCCGATGGCGTGCTCGCCGACTTCGATCTCGCGGCGCGCGGGCTGCTCGGCATGCGGCCCAAAGAATATATGGATCAGCGCGGCCGGGGCATGTTCTGGAAGCGGCTCGCCCAGGCGCCCGACTTCTACGGCGATCTCCCCGAAATGCCCGATGCGCGAAAGTCCTGTTCGACGCTGTCAAGCATCTAAAGCCGACGATCCTGACCGGTCTGCCCGCCGGCAGCTGGGCGGCCCCGCAGAAGGTCGAATGGGCGGCCGAACATTTCCCGGGAGTGCCCATCATCACCTGCATGGCCCGCGACAAGCACTTGCACATGCACCCGGGTGACGTGCTGGTCGACGATCGCGAGAAACACCGCGCTGAGTGTTATTGATGAGGCGCACGTTGTTCACGGCATAGGGCCCCGCTGTCTCAATGGAGAGAGCATCGTGGTATGGATTCACGATCACGTTGTTCGCGACGACGACATTCGATGAGCGCGCAACGACGATTGCAACAAGCCACGTCGCATTCAGGCTGGACGTCTTCGCGTGGTTGATGATCAGGTTGTGTTCAATGACAACCGAGCCAGGCCCTGGCTGTTGGTAACCGCCTGCCTGATAGATGGAGTGCCTGTCGGCATCGCGAATGACGTTGTCAGCAATTCGCGTGGCGGTGCACCCATCGTTGTGAATTCCGTACCCGGAACCCGGGGTGGTCCCATCAGGCTTCAAGAAATCCTGAATGTTGGTGAGGTAATTCCCGGTGATCTGTACGTTGGTGCACCCTCCAACGCTCGAGTTCCCAACGCTGATTCCGACAGCGACGTTCCTGATGTCGAGATCGAAATACCGTGCTCCACTCAACGACATTCGGTAGGAGCCGCCGGCGAGGGCGTGTGTATTCGTCTGCGCCGGAAGGGTTCCCTGGATCGACAGGTGCGCGACACTGAGATTGGAAACCCGGCCGACCAGCTCGAATCCGTACGCAGCGCCGCTTCCCGTTTTTATCACTGTCTGGCCGATGCCTGCTCCGGAAATGTCCAGGCCGTTTTTCTCTTCGATCTTGATGCCTTCATTACCGAGATCGTAGGTGCCGGCCGCCACAGTGATCGCCGTGTTTGGCACTGCATTTCTCACGGCAGCGCGCAGCTGCGCGACGGTCGAAACCTGAACAACGTTCGTGGCAGCTGTAGCGAACGACAGCGCCTTTGGCGTCATCGGGTCTGTCGGGATGGCAGGCGCTTCAGCGCAGCCCATAAGAACGAGGATGACAATGCAGTGGGGCAGGTAAAAGCGACTTCGCATCTGTACGTCTCCGGCGGATTATGGCGTCTCCTGTCGATAAACAGACGAGCACCCCTACCCTCCAGGCACAACAAAACCGGAACCCGCTCAGATGGCGCTTTGATGCCTCGCTGGTTACCGCTGCTTCTTCGCGATGCACTCGATCTCGACGGCGATGCCGCCTGGCAGCGCGCCCGCCTGGATCGTCGTGCGCGCCGGGAACGGCGCCGAGAAGAACGTCTGGTACACCTCGTTCATCGCGGCGAAATCCTTGATGTCGCGCAGATAGACGTTGCACTTGACGACGTCGTCGAGCGACGAGCCCGCCGCCTCGAGGATCGCCCGCATTTCTCGAACGTCCGCTTCGTCTCCGACCGCACGTCGCCGAGCTCCAGCTTTCCCGTCCGCGGATTGGTGCATCCCTGGCCCGCCAGGAAAATGAATTCTCCGTCGATGATTGCCTGCGAATACGGACCAAGCGGCTTCGGCGCCTTCTCAGTCACGATCGCGTTTCTCATGTGGCCCCTCTTCAATCGTTTCCAAAGGTGATGAACCGGAAATCCGGCCAGCGCAATGACCAGTCCATATATCGGCGAGAAATTGCCGACCTGGATCTGTCCCCAGACGATGGCCGACAAACCGACACCGTCCCGACGACGAAGAACAGCGGCACCAACGGATAACCCGGCGTGCGGAACGGCCTCGGCGCTTCCGACATCTTCCGTCGCAGAACCAACACCGCTCCGACGGCGAAAATCAGGGCGGCCCACTCCACTACCACCGTCCCACCGATCAGAAATGAAAGCGAGATTGTTAAGGGGGCCCTGCACCTCGCGATGGTCTGGACCTCGCGCCTTTTCCATGATGGCGAGCGCCCGCTGATAGAGCGGCTCCACCTCGGAATAGCGACGCTGCGCCTCGTAAACCGAAGCCAACCGATCGAGCCAACTGCGCACGTCCGGGTGTTCCGGTCCGCTCCCTCTTTCGGTGATGGCAAGCGCGCGCTTGTAGAGTGTCTCGGCCTCAACGTACTGCTTCTGGGTCTGATAGGCCATCGCGAGCTTGTGGAGCGCGGCAGACACATCGGGGTGATCCGGCCCGCGCATCTTCCACAATTGCAAGAACCTGCTTGTAGAGCGGTTCGGCTTCCGCATATTTCCGCTGCGCCTCGTACAGCTTTGCAAGCTCATTGATGGTGGCCGCGACATCCTGGTGGTCAACTCCCAGAACTTTTGCCTTGATGGCAATCGAGCGCTTTAGGAATGGCACGGCCTCCGTGTCGCGGTTTTGAGCCCTAAAAACGGATGATAGTTTGTCGAGTGTCGCAGAGATGTCTGCATGGTCCGGCCCCAACGCCGTTTCCTGGATGGACAGGACGCGTTTGTAAAGCAACTCAGCCTCGGCATAGCGACCTTGCATCCTGTGGAGCAACGCGACGTTGTTGAGCAGTTTGTCGAGGCGGACATCGTCCGGGCCGAAACGCTGTTCGCCGAGCAGCAATGCCCGTTGGGCAATTAGCATCGCCTCGTCGTGCTTGCGCGCTTGGAAAAGCTGTGCCGCCTGCCGGCTGAGCACGTCGATCTCATCGTCGGATTGCGCAGCCGCCGTACCACCCCCAACAACGGCGAGCGAATGAAGCACCGCGAGCCAGATTGCAACACAAATCCAATGGCGCGCATCTCGGCACCTCTTGCTTCGACCCGCACTAGGCGTAGGAAGCTATGCAGCAGTCATGGCGGACCCATGACTGCTCACGAGAGTGGAATGAACCTGGAAGCAGGCCGACGACGGCGCCAGGTGCTGTGCGGCCAATAACCGGCGAAGAGTTGTCCTCAAGTCGCGCGTAACTCAGCGCGAGGCTGCAAACCAGGTTCTCGGTAAGAAGCTGACGTGACATCCAGGCGCGATCGACGTCCACTTGGCCCCTAAGAACCAACTCAATCGGACATCAAGGTCTGGTCCGCTTTGTGCCAAGAGTACAGAACTCATGCACTGCGGCAATGGCTAGCCTGCGAGGATCAGGGGGTTTGCTATCGCCTGTTGTTAC
>CAWAXE010000018.1:0-21598 GCA_963785965.1 uncultured Alphaproteobacteria bacterium | reverse complement strand
CAGCTGAGCAGATTGCTCTGGGGTGGGGCCGGGGGGCCGCTGCTCTCGGCACGCGCACAGCAGCAGAAGAAGGCACAGGAAGACTGATCTCACTCGGTCAAACTACCACTTTGACCGAGAATAAAAAAAGGGCCGCCGGTGAGGGCGGCCCTTCAGCAATCGCTGCTAAAAGCGACTTACTTGTTCTCGGTTGCGTTCTCGGTGTTTTCGACGGCGTTGGCGGCGTTCTCGGTTGCCGGCGCGTTCAGAGCGGCGTCGGCAGTGGCCGTCGCGTCGTTGGTGGCGACGTTCACGTCCGTGGTCGCGGTATTCTCAACCGCAGTATCGTTGGCCGCATTGTTGTCGGCCGCCTTGTTGCACGCGGCGAGGCCGAGCGCGAGGACCGCAACGGTCACAGCAACTTTCTTCATGATCGCTCCACTCCCTTTTCGAAATGCCCGTGGGTGGGCACCCGTCTCGGCCTGTTCGAGCGAGTCGCTCAGGCCAGACGAGCCGCATAGCTGCAATCTCTACCGACGCACAAGGGATTATTCTTGCTGGCGGATTTGACCATATAAAGATATCTTTATATCCTTATGCGAGTGATCTCATGCCCGTGACCGCAGTTCTCCCCCTCGCCGACCGTTTGCAGGCGCTTGCCGACCCGACCCGGTTGCGGATCCTCGCGCTTCTGAGGAGGATGGAACTGTCGGTGGGCGAGCTTGCCCAGGTGCTCGGCCAGAGCCAGCCGCGCGTGTCGCGGCATCTGAAGATCCTCGCCGACGCCGGCGTGCTGGAGCGGCGCAAGGAAGGCAGTTGGGTGTTCCTGACGCTCGCCGATGCGGAACGCGTCGAGCCGATGTTCGCGCTCGTCGACGCCTGGTCCGATGAGTCGACCGAGACCGCTGTTCACCTCCGACGCTGCGCGGACCGAAACGATTCGGGCCGAGCGCGCGGAGGCTGCAAACCGCTACTTCACCGGCCACGCAGAGGTGTGGGACCAGATCCGCTCGCTCCATGTCGCCGAAAGCGAGGTCGAACGCGCGATCGACCGTGCGCTGGGCAAACGACCGCTCGGACGCCTAGTGGACATTGGCACCGGCACCGGGCGGATGATCGAGCTGTTCGGTCCACGCGCAAGCCAGGCGATGGGCATCGACCGTTCGTCGGAGATGCTTCGTCTCGCCCGCGTGAAGCTCGAGGCGGCCGGGATCCAGTCGAGCCTGCGCCAGGGTGACATGTATGCGCTTCCGCTCGCCGATCAGTCTGGCGACAGTGTGATCATCCACCAGGTACTGCACTACGCGCACTCGCCGGCAGCGGCCATTGCCGAGGCTGCGCGCGTGGTTGCACCCGGCGGGACTTTGCTGGTGGTCGACTTCGCGGCGCATGACCGCGAAGAGCTGCGGGCCACCGATGCGCACATTCGCCTCGGCTTCGAGGACGAGGTGATGGCGAGCTGGTTCGCGGCCGCGGGACTTGCCGTCGATCATGTCGAGCATCTGAAAGGCGGCGAACTGACCGTGACCTTGTGGCGCGGCGCAAAAGAGGGCGTGCGCCAGCGGAGGGCCGCATGAACGCTTTCGACAAGCTCGACCATCACCAGCCTTTGTTCGCGGAAGCGCGCGGGGATATCGAGGTCAGCTTCGAGTTCTTCCCGCCCAAGAGCGAGAAAATGGCGGAGACTTTGTGGAAGTTCGATCCAGACCCTCGCGCCGCTGCAGCCGCGCTTCGTCTCGGTCACTTACGGCGCCGGCGGCTCAACGCGCGAGCGCACCCACGCGACGGTCGAGCGGATCCTCAATGAGACGAGCTGACGCCCGCCGCGCACCTCACCTGCGTCGGCGCCACGCGTGAGGAAGTGGATTCGGTCGCGCGCGAATATTGGGAGCTCGGCGTTCGCAACATCGTCGCATTGCGCGGCGACCCTCCGGAGCCTGGGACGAAGTATCGGCCGCACCCCGAGGGCTATCGCGACGCCGTCGATCTCGTCACCGGATTGAAGAATGTCGCGCCGTTCGACATTTCCGTCGCTGCGTATCCGGAAATTCACCCGGACTTCGTCCACACGGGCGTTCGATCTCGAAAACTTGAAGCGGAAGGTGGGCGCGGGCGCGGACCGCGCGATCACTCAATTCTTTTTCTCGGCCGATTGTTTCCTGCGCTTCCGTGATGAAGCGGCCGCAGCGGGGATCGAAGTCGAGATCGTGCCGGGCATTCTGCCGGTCTCCAATGTCGCCACCACGCGCCGCTTCGCGCAGTCTTGCGGAGCAAGCATTCCGCAATGGCTCGACTCTTTGTTCGAAGGGCTCGACGACTTGCCGGCCGCGCGGCAGCTCATCGCCGCAACCGTCGCCGCCGAGCTCTGCGGTCAGCTTTATGCCGGGGGCGTCCGCCACTTCCATTTCTACACGCTCAACCGGGCTGAGCTCAGCTACGCCATATGCCATTTGCTGGGAGTGAGGGCGAAACAATGACCCCTTCGGAATCGCTTCGCGCCGCAGCCGCCCAGCGCATCCTGATCAAGGACGGCGCTTACGGCACGTCCATTCAGGACAAGAAGCTGCAGACGGCCGATTATTGCGGCTCGCTCGATCTTGTGAAGGACCAGCGCGGCAATAACGATTTGCTCAACATCACCAGGCCCGAAGTCGTCCGCGCGATCTGCGAGAGCTTCGCGGGCGCCGGCGCCGAGATCCTCGCCACCAATACCTTCAACGCCAATTCCATCAGCCAGGCCGATTACGGCGCCGAAGCGCTCGTCCGGCGGATCAACAACGCCTCGGCCGAAATCGTGCGCGGCGTCGCTGACGAATATTCGGCTAAAGACGGCAGGACGCGCTGGGTGGCGGGTGCGCTGGGCCCCACCAACAAGACCTTGTCCTTGTCGCCCAACGTCAACGATCCCGGCTACCGCGAGGTCGACTTCGACCATGTCAAAGCCGTCTATCGTGAGCAGATCGACGCGCTGGTTGAGGGCGGCGTCGATTTCATCCTTATCGAGACCATCTTCGACACGCTGAACGCGAAGGCCGCGATCATGGCCGCGCTCGAGGCGGAGCAGGCGCTCGGGCGCGAGCTTCCGCGGATGATCTCGATGACTTTGACTGACCTCTCAGGCCGCAATCTTTCGGGCCACACGGTCGAGGCGTTCTGGGCGTCCGTTCGTCACGCAAAGCCGGTCACCATCGGGCTCAATTGCTCGTTCGGAGCGGCGCAGCTGCGACCGCACCTGGCTGCTCTCTCGGCGGTCGCCGATACGTTGGTCATGGCCTATCCGAATGCCGGTCTTCCCAACGAACTGGGCGAATATGACGAGGCCGCCTCCGAAACCGCCGCGCAGGTGCGCGAGTGGATCGAAAGCGGGCTCGTCAACGTGGTTGGCGGCTGTTGCGGGACGACTCCCCTGCACATCGCCGCGATTGCCGGGGCGGCGCGCGATTGCACGCCGCGCGCCGTCCCGGCAGCACGCGACGGAACCCTGCTGGCCGGCCTCGAGCCAATGCTGATCGCGGCCTGAAATGGAATTGCAGAAGGTTGAGCAAGCAGGCGCTGGCGCGCGCTTCGTCAACATCGGTGAGCGCTGCAACGTCACCGGTTCGGCGCGCTTCAAGACGCTGATCCTCGCCGGCGATTACGACGCGGCGGTCGAAGTCGCGCGCGATCAGGTGGAGAACGGCGCGCAGATCCTCGACGTCAACATGGACGAGGCCCTGCTCGACAGCGAACAGGCGATGACCGTGTTCCTGAAGCGCATCAGCGCCGAGCCGGACATCGCGCGAATCCCGGTGATGGTCGACAGCTCGAAATGGACCGTGATCGAAGCCGGCCTCAAATGCGTGTCGGGCAAACCGATCGTCAATTCGATCAGCATGAAGGAAGGCGAGGGGCCATTCCTCGAGCTCGCGCGCAAATGCCGCGCTTATGGCGCCGCGGTCGTGGTCATGGCCTTCGACGAGGTCGGGCAGGCCGATACAGCCGAGCGCAAGGTTTCGATCTGCGAACGCGCCTATAAGCTGCTCATCACTGATGGCACCGATCCGAACGACATCGTCTTCGACCCCAATATTTTCGCCATTGCGACGGGCATCGACGAGCACCGCCGCTACGCGCTCGACTTCATCGAGGCGGCACGCGAGATCCGCCGCCGCTGCCCCGGCACACACATTTCCGGCGGTCTGTCGAACCTCAGCTTCTCGTTCCGCGGCAACGAGCCGGTCCGCCGCGCGATGCACAGCGTGTTTCTCTATCACGCGATCCCCGCGGGCATGGACATGGGCATCGTCAACGCCGGCCAGCTCGAGGTCTACGACGCGATCGACCCCGAACTCCGCGAGGCATGCGAGGATGTGATCCTCGATCGGCGCGAGGATGCGACGGAGCGGCTCGTGACGCTGGCCGAGAAATTCCGCGGCACCGATGAAGCGGCCGAGAAGGCGTTGGCCGAATGGCGCTCGCTACCCGTGGGCGAGCGGCTGTCCTATGCGCTCATCAAAGGAATCGACGCGCACATCGTGGACGACACAGAGGAAGCGCGGCAGCAGTTCGCGCGGCCAATCGAGGTGATCGAAGGCCCGCTGATGGACGGGATGAACGTCGTCGGCGACCTATTCGGATCGGGCAAAATGTTCCTTCCGCAGGTGGTGAAGTCGGCGCGCGTGATGAAGCGCGCCGTCGCGCACCTGATCCCCTTCATCGAGAAGGAGAAAGAAGCGACCGGCGCGACCCAGGGCAAGGGCCGGATCGTCATGGCCACGGTCAAGGGCGACGTGCACGACATTGGTAAGAACATCGTCGGCGTGGTCCTGCAGTGCAACGGCTTCGAGGTCATCGATCTCGGAGTTATGGTGCCGTGGCAGGACATCTTGCAGGCGGCCAACGACAACAACGCCGACATGATTGGCCTCAGCGGTCTGATTACTCCGTCGCTCGATGAAATGGTGACAGTGGCCGGAGAAATGCAGCGCCTGGGGCTCAAGACGCCGCTGCTGATCGGTGGCGCGACGACGAGCAAGGCGCACACGGCGCTGCGCATCGACCCGGCCTATCAAGGGCCGGTCATCCACGTGCTCGACGCGAGCCGGGCGGTGGGTGTCGCTTCCTCGATCATGTCCGACACCCAGCGCGAGCCGCTGATCGCGACGACGGCAGACGATTATGAGAAGCTCCGCAAGTCCCGCGAGCGCAGCGGCCACAGCGAATTGTCGACGCTTGCGGAAGCTCGCGCGAATGGTTTCGCTTACGACCCCACCGGACAGGCGCCGCCGCCGCAATATCCCGGGCTGCATCATTTCGGCGATTGGCCGCTCAAGGATCTCAAAGCGTCAATCGACTGGACGCCGTTCTTCCGCGCGTGGGAGCTTGCCGGGACCCATCCAGCCATCCTCGACGATCCCGTTGTCGGCGAAAGCGCGCGGAGCCTGTTCGCGGACGCCGAAGCGATGCTCGACCAGATCGTTGCGGAGCGCTGGGTCACTCCCAAGGCCACGATTGGCCTGTGGCGCTGCAAGCGCGAGGGCGACGACGTATTGGTCCTCGCCGGAAACGACTGGACCCGGCTGTCATTCCTCCGCCAGCAAATGAAGAAGCGCGAGGGCCGGCCGAACATGTGCCTCGCCGACTTCATCAATCCCGAAGGCGAGGATTGGATCGGTGGGTTCGCGGTGGGCATCCACGGGCTCGAGCCGCACCTCGAGCGGTTCAAGCAAACGGTCGACGATTATGACGACATCCTGTTGAAAGCGCTCGCCGATCGTCTGGCGGAAAGCTTCGCGGAAGTGCTCCACGCGCAGGTGCGCAATCGGCTCTGGGGCTACGCCGAAGAACATCTGTCCAACCAGCAGCTGATCCGTGAGAAATACCACGGCATCCGGCCTGCGCCGGGATATCCGGCCTGTCCCGACCACAGCCTCAAGCCGGTGCTGTTCGACATGCTCGGCGGCAATCCCGGCGAGGTGACGCTGACCGAGAATTTCGCGATGCTGCCGACTTCGGCCGTCTCCGGCTTTTACTTCGGCCATCGCGACAGTCAGTATTTCGAAGTCGCGCGTATCGGCCGCGATCAGCTCGTCGATTATGCCCAGCGCCGCGAAGTGACGATCGAATGCGCCGCGCGGTGGCTCCGGCCGAATCTGGATTGAACCGCAACAGCCATTGTGAGCACAGCGGAGCACCAATGTTCCGCCGCCTGCTGATCCTGCTCGCATTATTGCTGTTGCCGTCGCTGGTGCAGGCTCGCGGCATCGAGCCGGAGCTGGTTGCTGAAGGTCCTGCGCCGCCCGGCGGTGAAGTTGATGTCGCGATCCACATGCGCACCAACCCGGGTTGGCACGGCTACTGGCTCAATCCAGGCGACGCCGGGCTGCCGATGGACGTGCAATGGCAGCTTCCGCGCGGCTTTTCGGCCGGGCCGCTGCGCTATCCGGTGCCGAGCCGTCTCACCGTCGCCGACCTCATGAATTATGTTTACGAGCACGATTATGCCGTGCTCGTCCGGCTGAAGGTGCCGGCGGACGCCCGAGGAACGGTGCCGATCCGCGCCGATGCCCACTGGCTCGCGTGCACCGACAAGATCTGCGTGCCCGAGCAGGGGCAACTCGCGCTCGACCTGCCGGTCGGCAGCGGGAGTCCGAACCGTGCGCAGTTCGACGAGTGGCGGCGAGCTTGCCGCGGCCGCTGGCGACGGTCGGGCGTTTCGAAGCGTCTGGCGACACGATCCACGTCGCAGTCCCGCTTCCGGCGAGCGTCCGCGTCGGACAACCGTACCTGTTCCCGATCACCGACAAGGTGGTCGATTATGAGGCGAAGCAGGGCTTCCGCCGCTCCGGCGACATGCTCATTGCCGAGCTCAAGCGCACGGGGGCAACGCCCGCGCAATTCGCCGGAGTGCTGGCGCTTGGCGATGGGCGGGGGCTCGAATTTCACGCCGTGCCGGGAGCGGTGCCGGCTGACGGAACGCCCATCGGCGGCCTCGGTGCGAACGCCATCCTGTGGGCGGTGCTTGGCGCGCTGGCGGGAGGAATCCTGCTCAACCTGATGCCATGCGTCTTCCCGATTCTTGCGCTCAAGGCCCTGCACCTGTCGCGCGCCGGGAGCGGTGCGGCGCACGCGCGCTCGGATGCGCTCGCCTACACCGCGGGCACGGTCGTCGGCACCGGCGCACTCGGCGCAGCCCTGTTGGCGCTCCTGGCTGGGGGTGCCGCTGCGGGCTGGGCATTCCAGCTGCAGGACCCGCGAACGATCATGCTGTTGCTCCTGCTCGCGGTCGCAATCACCGCTCAACCTGCTGCGCGCGTTCGAATTGCCGACGCTCGGCGGACGGGCGCAGCCGGCCGGAAGCTTCGGCACCGGTGCGCTCGCCGCATTCATCGCAACGCCTTGCGCCGGACCGTTCCTCGGCGCAGCGCTTGGGACCGCCTTGCTGCTTCCGTTGGCCGGCGCGGTGCTGGTGTTTGCGGCGCTCGGATTCGGCCTCGCGCTTCCGTTCCTGCTGATCGCCTTCGTTCCGGTGCTCAGGAACAGGCTGCCCAAGCCCGGCGCGTGGATGGCGCGTCTGCAGCGATTTCTCGCCATTCCAATGGCGGCGAGCGCCGTGGCGGCAATCTGGCTGCTGTACAGGCTGGGCGGCCAGCCCGCGCTCATTGCCGGACTGGCATGGACGGCAATGCTGCTGGCGCTGCTCGTTGCGTTCGGCTTCGCGCAACGGAGTGGACGGCCTGTCGGCATTCCCGTCGCAACGCTGGCGCTCGTGTTCACGATCGTCGCGATCGGAACTGTGCCGAAGCGGAGCGGCGGTTGCGGCGAGCGTGCCTTCAGGCGCCGAGGCTTGGAGCGAGGCGCGTGTTGCGCTGACGTTCAGCAAGGCAAACCCGTGTTCGTCTATTTCACCGCCGACTGGTGCCTCACCTGCAAGGCCAATGAAGTCGCGGCGATCGACCGCGACGAGGTCCGCGACGCCTTCAACAAGGCGGGCGTGAAAGTGCTTGTCGGCGACTGGACCAACGGCGATCCGGCGATCACCCGCTTCCTTGAAAGCCGCGGTCGCGCGGGCGTGCCGCTCTACCTCTGGTATGCGCCGGGCAGGGAGCCCGAGGAGTTGCCGCAGGTGCTCACGCCCTCGATGCTCATTTCCCGCGCTCAGCAGGCGAAGCGCTAGGCGTCCGCGCCCACACCTTCTTTCCCGCCACCCACGTTTCCAGCACCTCCGTCCGCGCAAGCTCCTGGGGATTCACCTTCGTCGGGTCGCGGTCGACGAGGATGAAGTCGGCCCATTTGCCCGGCTCGAGCGCACCGATCCGGTCCTCGGCAAAACCGGCATAAGCGGCGCCGCGCGTAAAGGCGTGGAGCGCCTGCTCGAACGTCAGCCGCTCCTCGGGATCCAGCCGCCGGGCGGCTGGCCGTTGACGTCCTGGCGGCTGATCGCCGCGGACAGGCCGGGGAAGGGGTTGGGCGATTCCACCGGGAAGTCGCTGCCGAACGCCAATTTCGCTCCGCTCCTCAGCATCGGTTTGCCACGCATAAGCGCCTTTGAGCCGTTTCGGGCCCGAGGCGCTTCTCGGCCATCAGCCGATCGCTCGTCTGGTGGGTCGGCTGCATCGAGGCGATGATTCCGGCCGGCGCGATCCGCGGAATGTCGGCCGGATCGACGATCTGGAAATGCTCGATCCGCCAGCGCCGGTCGAGCCCATATTTGCGCGAGAGCTGCTCATAGACGGAGATGATCTGCGCATTGGCCGCATCGCCGATCGCGTGGGTCGCGATCTGGAAGCCGGCGAGGCTGCGCGGTCCTCCATCGCGAGCAGCTCCGCGTCCGAATGGAACTGGAGTCCGCGCGTGTCCGGCTTGTCGGCATAAGGCTGCTTGAGCCACGCGCCGCGCGAGCCGAGCGCTCCGTCGGCGAAGAATTTCGCGCCGACCATGCGCAGCCTGTCGCCGTAGAGCCAGCGGCGTCGGATGCGGCACCTCGGCGAGCGGACCGTTCAGCGCATATGCCATGAGTCTGACCTTCAGCTGGCCGGCTTCGCCCGCGCGGCGATAGGTGTTCCAATCTTCCAGCGATGTGCTCATCGCTCCGACTCCGGTCACTCCGAAGCCGAGCAGGATGTCCTGCGCTTTCTGCGAAGGCGACATCCATGTCTTGCGGCGTCGGCGGCCGGAACAGCCTTCTCCACCAGCCCCTTGGCGTTGTCGACGAAGAGGCCGTTCTCGATCCGGCCGCCCGGCGGTGTTGGCGTCGCCTGAGTGACGCCGGCAGCTTTCATTGCCGCGCTGTTGGCGACGAGCGCATGGCCGTCGACGCGTTCCAGCACGACCGGCCGATCCGGCACGACAGAGTCGAGATCGGCCGCGGTGGGGAAGCGTTTCTCGGTCCACAGTTCCTGATTCCATCCAGCTCCCGAGGATCCACTGCGCTTCGGGATGCGCCGCCGCATAATCGCGCAGCCGTTGCTGCAGGTCGGCGACCGACGTCGTCCCAACGAGGTCGAGCTGGAGCGCATCGCGGCCAAGCTCGGTCACGTGGCCGTGCGCGTCGATCAGCCCGGGAAGCAAAGTGCGTCCACCGCCGTCGACCACTTTGCCCTTCACGCCCGCGTCGTCAGCAGGCCCGAGCATGCGGATCACCTTGCCGTCGTCGCTGATCAGTAAACCCGTGAAATGCTCCAGCCGGCCATTCGGGCCGACCTGCATTCCATTCACATTGGCGATCAGAGTATCGGCGGCGGCGGACGAGGCGAGGAGCGCTGCGGCGAGCGCGAGGAGCGGCTTGTGCATGCGCCGCGCATAGCATTGTCCGGGCCCAAGTGAACCGCTACGCCTCCCGCCAGATGTTGCAGCCCCCGACAATCGAGGACATCCGCGCGGCCGCGACGCGTATCAAGGGCGCGGTGATCCGCACCCCGATGCTGATCAGCCGCACCTTCTCCGAGATCATCGGCGCCGAGGTGTGGCTGAAGTTCGAGAACCTTCAGTTCACCGCCGCCTACAAGGAGCGCGGCGCGCTCAACAAATTGCTGCAGCTGACCGCCGGAGGAGCGCGCGCGCGGAGTGATCGCGGCGTCGGCCGGCAATCATGCGCAGGCCGTCGCCTATCACGCGAAGCGGCTCGGCATTCCCGCGACGATCGTCATGCCGGCGACGACGCCGACGGTGAAGGTGACGCAGACGGCGGGCCACGGCGCGACCGTCGTCCTCCACGGCGACATGTTCGACGATGCCTACGCCAAGGCGCGCGAGCTATCGCTCGAGAACGGGTACGTGTTCGTCCACCCGTTCGACGATCCGCAGATCATTGCCGGAGCGGGCACGCTTGGGCTGGAGATGCTCGAGGATGCGCCCGATCTGGACACGATCGTGGTTCCGATCGGCGGCGGCGGGCTGATGTCGGGAATCTCGATCGCCGCGCGCGCGGTGAAGCCGGACATCGAGCTGATCGGGGTCGAAGCGGAGCTCTATCCGTCGATGAAGTGCGCGATCGAAGGCTGCCACATGCCGCTCGGCGGCGACACGCTCGCCGAGGGCATTGCGGTCAAGCAGCCGGGCGAGCTGACCTCCCGCATTCTCGCCGACCTCGCCAATGAGGTGGTGCTGGTCAACGAGCGCGATCTCGAGCGCGCCGTCGCGATGCTCGTCGGTGTTGAAAAGACCGTGGTCGAGGGTGCGGGCGCGGCGGGCGTCGCGGCGATGCTCGCCGACCGCGGCCGCTTTGCCGGCAAGAAGGTCGCGACGATCCTCTGCGGCGGCAATATCGACATGCACCTGCTCGCCAACGTGCTGGTCCGCGACCTGGTCCGGCAGGGGCGGATCGCGCGCCTCCACATTGCCGCGCACGATCAGCCGGGCGCGCTTGCGGCCATCACCGCTAAGGTCTTCGAAGCCGGCGTCAACGTCATCGAGATCAACCACAGCCGCATCTTCACCCGGCTGCCGGCCAAGGACACGATGATCGAGGTCGAATGCGAGGCGCGCGACCCGGCCTCGATCGACGACGTCGTGGCGCGGCTCGAAGCCGCGGGATTCCGCGTGGAAAGGGCTTCGCTGGACTAACTCCGCCCCGGCCGAGGGGCGGAGGACGACCCATTCCGAGACACCCCGCCACCTCGCGCCGAAAATAGACGCGTCCAAAGTCTTTTCTTCGGCGTTTACCAGCCGCATAAAGAGTGACGTAACCATTTGAGTGAGGACCGCGGGTGAGCGCACCCTTCCGCTTCCCGAAATTCTTCGTCACGAACCCGAGCCCGTGCCCGTATCTGCCGGGCAAGGTCGAGCGGAAGGTTTTCACCGAGCTCAACGGCCGGCACGCCAGCGAATTGAACGAAGCCTTGGGCCGGATCGGCTTCCGCCGCAGCCAGTCGGTCGCCTACCGCCCGAGCTGCATCGATTGCTCCGCCTGCGTCTCCGTCCGCGTCCTCGCCGCCGAGTTCGAGGCGAATGCGACCCAGCGCAAGCTGCTGCGCCGCCATGCCGACCTCGAAGTCAGCGCGTGCAAGCCATGGACGACCGAGGAGCAATATCGGCTGCTTCGCCGCTACCTCGCGGTCCGCCATCCCGGCGGCGGAATGGCCGAAATGGACGAGGGCGATTTCTCCGACATGGTCGAGCAGACTCCGGTCCGCACCTACGTCATCGAATATCGCGAGCCTTCCAAAGGCGGCCGCCCCGGCCGGCTGGTCGGCGCGTGCCTGTCGGACCAGCAGTGCGACGGCCTCAGCATGATCTACAGCTTCTTCGACGTCGGTCCCGACGCGCGCAAGGGGCTGGGCACCTACATCATCCTCGACCACATCGTCCGCGCCGCCCGCGCCGGGCTGCCCTATGTCTATCTCGGCTACTGGGTCCAGGGCTCGCCGCGCATGGACTACAAGACCAGCTTCCGGCCGCTCGAGCGGCTCGGCCGCGACGGCTGGCGGCGGATGGACGAACTCGAGCTGGAGCCCGAAGGCAACGAGCCGCTCACGCTGCCGACCCGCCGCATCCGCCACCGCCTGCTGATCGACGCCTAGGGATTGCCTGGCCCAGTCGCTTCGACCATTGTCGACATTACGAGCGCAGAAAAAAGGCGGAGCGCTTGCGCGCCCCGCCTTCTCCTCTTCCCCCAGGTAACTTTTAGGCGACGGCGGCCTGCGGCTCGGGCTCGCTCGTCTCTTCCGCGTCGCGCAGCACGTAGCCGCGGCCCCATACGGTTTCGATGTAATTGGCGCCGCCGCAAGCAAGCGACAATTTCTTGCGCAGCTTGCAGATGAACACGTCGATGATCTTGAGCTCGGGCTCGTCCATCCCGCCGTAGAGGTGATTGAGGAACATTTCCTTGGTCAGCGTGGTGCCCTTGCGGAGCGAAAGCAGCTCCAGCATCGCATATTCCTTGCCGGTCAGATGCACGCGCGAGCCGTCGACCTCGACCGTCTTGGCGTCGAGGTTCACGGCGAGCTTGCCGGTGCGGATAACCGATTGCGAATGGCCTTTGGAGCGGCGGACGATCGCGTGGATGCGCGCGACCAGCTCGTCGCGGTGGAATGGCTTGGTGACATAATCGTCGGCGCCGAAGCCCAGTGCGCGGACCTTCGAGTCCATTTCGCCGATGCCGGAAAGGATGAGGACCGGGGTCGAGACCTTTGCGGTGCGCAGCTTCTTGAGCACGTCGTAGCCGTGCATGTCGGGGAGGTTCAGGTCGAGGCAGATGATGTCGTAATCGTAGAGCTTGCCGAGATCGAGGCCCTCTTCGCCAAGATCGGTGGTATAGACGTTGAAGCCCTCGCTCCCAAGCATCAGCTCGATGCTCTTGGCGGTCGTTGGCTCGTCTTCGATCAACAGCACGCGCATTGCTGGCTCCCCCGTTTCAGGCCCAAAGCGTAAACCCGCCTTAATGGCCTTGAAGCGTTCATTAACCATTCGATGTCTGAAGGGAAAAGGTTAATATTGTGTAACGCGCTGGATTCCCTCGTTTCGTTGCGCGGGAGACACAAACCGCTATGTCGGCGGCCATGCTTTCCGACCGCATTCTCTACATCGACGCCGAGGCGATCGTGCTCGACAAGCCCGCCGGGCTGCCGGTCGATGCGCCCCGCCGTGGCGGGGATTCCATTGCGGCACGCGTCCATGAGCTGAAGTGCGGATTCAAGCGTCCGCCGGTCGCGATGCACCGGCTCGACACCGATACCAGCGGGTGCCTCCTGTTCGCGCGCAGCCCCAAGGCGCGCGCGCGGTTTCAGAAAGCTTTCGAGGCGCGGCAGGTCGAGAAATACTACATGGCGGTCGTCGGCAGCGAAATTGCGGAGAGCGAGGGCGTCATCGACGTTCCGCTTGCGAAAAAATCGAGCGCCGAAGCTGGCTGGCGGATGGTTGCGGACGAACATGGGACCAAAGCGATAACGCGCTGGCGGCGCCTTTTTGTCCGCGATGGGTCCACTATGGTCGAGTTTCGTCCGGTAACGGGACGGACTCACCAGATTCGCGCCCACGCGCGCGAGGCGTTCGGGCGCGGCATCGTCGGTGACCGCGTTTACGGAATTCCCGGCGGGCCGATGCTGCTGCACGCTTCGCGGCTCGTGGTTCCGCGAGAAGGCAAACCGCCGATCGACGTCACCGCGCCGCTGCCCGACTATTTCGGCGAATGGGCCGATGCGGCCTGAGGACGTCGTCATTCCCGAGGACGCGCTCAGCGAGAGCTTCCTCGCCGCGACGGGACCCGGCGGGCAGAACGTCAACAAGGTCGCGACCGCGGTGCAGCTGCGCGTCGACCTGTTCCGCCTCGGCCTTCACCCCGATGTTTACGAGCGGCTGAAGGGCATCGCCGGAAGCCGGATCACCGGCGCCGGCGAGTTGCTCATCACCGCTCGGCGCTTCCGCACGCAGGATGCGAACCGCGGCGACGCTCGCCGCCGGCTGGCGGAAATGATCGCTGCGGCCCATATCGCGCCGCGCAAGCGCAAGCCGACGCGGCCGAGCCGGGCCGCGAAAGCCGAGCGTGTCGACAAGAAAAAGCAGCGCAGCGCGGTCAAGCAGACGCGCGGAAGGGTGGAGCTGGACTGATGTACGACTTCAAGATCGCGGCGGCGGACACCTCCACCATGTACCGCGACCTCGCTTCGGCGCTCGAAGGTCTGGTCGCGGGCGAACCGGACGCCGATCGCCAATATGGCCAACGCGTCGGCGCTGATCTTCGAAACCTTGCCCGACGTGAACTGGGTCGGATTCTACCGCAATATCGGCGGGGAGCTGGTCGTCGGCCCATTCCAGGGCCGTCCCGCGTGCATCCGCATGACCTTCGACGAAGGCGTGTGCGGCGCGGCCGCGAAGAGCCGGCAGGTCCAGCGCGTCGAGGATGTCCACGCCTTCGCCGGCCACATCGCCTGCGACAGCGCGTCGAACAGCGAGATCGTGGTTCCGCTGATCCGCGACGGCGAATTGCTCGGAGTGCTCGACATCGACAGCCCGAAATTCGCGCGCTTCACGGAAGAAGACGAGGCGGCGTGAGGTCGGGGAGATTTTCGAGAGCTATAGTTCCCCGGCGGAGGCGGGTCCAGCCAGAATAATTCGCTGCGCGCCTGGCCTCGGCCTCGCCGGGAACAGCTCAACTGCTCCAGCCGCTCGTCGCTGAAGCTCCCCGGGATGATCATCACCGGGCATGGCAGCCTGCCGGCGTCGGCGTTGGTGAAGTGATCGACCAAAGGCCCGGGGTGTCCGCTCGGCGCCGCTCCGAGCACCAGCGCGTGCGACTTCTTCGCGGTCACCGACATATTCGCGCACCGCCTTCACCGGCTCGCCCTGGCGGACGACGATGCTCGCTTCCACTCCGCTCTCGTCGAGAATTTCCCCGACGGCCGAGCTGACCACGCCCTCGATCCGCAGCCGCTGCTCTTCCTCGATCGCCGCCTGGACTCCGCCGAACTGGACGAAGTCCTGCGGCTCGACGATCCCGAGCACCTCGATGCGGCCGTTGGTCTTGGCCGCGCGGCGGGCGGCGAAGCGCAGCGCAACGCGCGCTTCGGCGCTGTCGTCGATCACGACGAGATAGGTGCGTTTGGCCTCGTCCCCCATTGAGCCGCAACTGCTGCGTTAAATCCGCGCCCAAGTGCAAGCAGCGGGCCTGCAGATTTCGGCTTTCCCTTGACCCGAACCGCCGCATTGGCTTTGAGCCGCGCGACGCCTTCTCGTTAGGACGCTCCATGCCCATCGAACTCAAGATGCCCGCGCTCTCCCCGACGATGGAGGAAGGCACGCTCGCCAAATGGCTGGTCAAGGAAGGCGACGAGGTGAAGTCGGGCGACATCCTCGCCGAGATCGAGACCGACAAGGCGACGATGGAGTTCGAAGCCGTCGACGAGGGCACGATCGCGAAGATCCTCGTCGCAGAGGGCACCGACGGAGTGAAGGTCGGCGCACCGATCGCGATTCTCGCTGGCGAAGGCGAGGACGCCTCTAAAATCCCCTCTCCCCAGCGGGGAGAGGGCGAGCGTGAGGGGGCTCCCAAGCCCGACGAACCCACCGCCGGCCGCACCCCCTCATCCCAAGCCTTCCCCCCGCCGGGGAGAAGGGGCCAAGGCCGCCAGCACCCGCGCCGGTCGAAACTCCGCCCGCACCGAGCGCACCTGCCGCTCCCGCGCCGCGGCGCCGAGGGCGAGCGCGTCAAGGCCTCGCCCCTCGCGAAGAAGCTCGCCCAAGCCCAGAACATCGATCTTTCGTCGTTGAAAGGCAGCGGCCCCGGCGGACGAATCGTCCGCGCCGATGTCGATGCCGCCGCCGGCAAAGCGCCTGCCGCAGCTCCGGCCGCCGCGCCGCAGCCTGCGCTCGCCACCCACGCGGTGCTCCCCGGCGCGATCGAACAGGCGATCCCGCACGAAGCGATCAAGCTGTCCAACATCCGCAAGACGATCGCCCGCCGCCTGACCGAGTCCAAGCAGCAGGTCCCGCACATCTATCTCACCGTCGACATCAACCTCGACGCGCTGCTGAAGCTGCGCGGCGAGCTCAACAAGGGCCTCGAAAGCCGCGGCATCAAGCTCAGCGTCAACGACCTGCTGATCAAGGCGCTCGCCCACTCGCTGATCGAAGTCCCCGAGTGCAACGTCAGCTTCGCCGGCGACCAATTGTTCAAATACAGCCGCGCCGACATCTCGGTCGCGGTGTCGATCCCGGCGGGCCTGATCACCCCGATCATCGTCGGCGCCGAGAGCAAGAGCGTGTCGGCGATCTCGACCGAAATGAAGGAGCTCGCCGGCCGCGCCAGGAGGGCAAGCTCCAGCCGCACGAATATCAGGGCGGCACCGCGAGCCTCAGCAACATGGGCATGTACGGGATCAAGAATTTCGAGGCGGTGATCAATCCGCCGCAGGGCATGATCATGGCCATCGGCGCGGGCGAGAAGCGGCCCTACGTCATCAACGACTCGCTGCAGATCGCGACCGTGATGAGCGCCACCGGCAGCTTCGACCACCGCGCCATCGACGGCGCCGACGGCGCGAAGCTGATGCAGGCGTTCAAGCGGCTGGTCGAGAACCCGCTGGGGATGCTGGCTTGAGCTGATCTGCGTGGATCAGAGGCACCCATGTCGGATCATTTGCGCTTGCGGCGCGATCGCCTTGGCGCGATCCAGTGACAATTTTCACGGCTGGATCGTTGTCAGCGCCGGCAATGCGCGCGCAGATCAGCCGGTTCGTATCTCATCTCATCTGGTCGCGCTGGTCATCTGTCTCGCGCGGAAGTTTCGATTGCGGATTTCCGGACAGTCTGGATCTCTCTGGACCGCGCTATAATCGGGAAAATGCCGTACGTATGGCTTAGCCGGCTGATTGCTGGGGCGATCGTGAGCGGCTCAATGTTCGGCGCCTCGTCATCGGACGTCCTTTGACGGCGGATGCGGGTGATGGCCCTACTGGCTCGGCGGTGTTCCGGCATGATTGCGGCGCTCTAATCTGGTGGCGAGCTGGTGCGACGGCCTGCAGATCGAAGCTAATTCGGCTAGGCCGAGTTGATTGGCACGCCCCTCATCCGCGTCACCGCCATGCCGGCCGACACCAACCCCTATGGCGGCGTGTTCGGCGGATGGCTGATGGGGCAGATGGGGCTCGCCTGCGGCTCCTTCGCCTCGCGCCGCACGCGCGGCAAGGCGATCCTGGTCGCGGCGGACGCGATCAAGTTCCCCGGCGCAATGGCGGTCGGCGACGAGCTCAGCGTCTATGTCGAGTTGCTGAAGGAGGGGCGCACCTCGCTGCGCCTCAAGGCCGAAGCGATTGCCCGGCAGCGGGACGGGGACAGCGAGACCGTCGTCGCGGAAGGTGAGTTCACCTTTGTTGCGCTCGATGAGGCGGGCAAGCCGCGGGAGATCGCCGGATGCCTAGCCCCTCTCCCGGTCCGTGAAGGGGGGAGGAGCGTGACTCAGCCCCTCCCCCCTCGCGGGGGAGGGACAGCCGCGAAGCGGCGGGAGAGGGGCCGGAACGAGTCCTACGCGACGCGCGCGAAATGATGCGCTCCGAGCCGACGCCCGCCGAACACCGTCTCTGGCAAATCCTCCGGCAAAGCGTCTTGCCGGCTACAAATTCAAACGCCAGCTCGTCGATTGACGACTACATTGCCGACTTCGTTTGCCTCGCAGCGGCGGCTGATCGTCGAAGCCGATGGCAGACAGCATTGCTGAAAGCGAGTGCGATGCCGTGCGCGACGCGTACCTGAAAGCACATGGCTTTCGCGTCCTTCGGTTCTGGAACAACGACATCTTCGACAATGAAGAGGGCGTGCTGACGAGCATTCTCGATGCCTTGCAGGCCCCTCTCCCCGCTCGCCTGCGGCGAGCTCCCCCTCCCCCGCTGAAGGGGGAGGGGCGGATTGGAGCGAACATGCCTGACACATACGACCTCATCGTCCTCGGCTCCGGACCCGGCGGCTATGTCGCGGCGATCCGGGCCGCCCAGCTCGGCCTGAAGACCGCCATCATCGAGCGCGAGCTGCTGGGCGGCATCTGCCTCAACTGGGGGTGCATCCCGACCAAGGCGCTGCTGCGTTCGGCCGAAATCTTCCACTACCTCCAGCACGCCGACGCCTACGGCCTCAGCGCCGGGAAGCCGTCCTTCGACATCGCCAAGGTGGTCGCGCGCAGCCGCGCGGTGGCGAAGCAATTCAACCAGGGCGTCGCGCACCTGATGAAGAAGAACAAGATCGCGGTGGTGATGGGGGAGGGGAAGCTCACCGGCAAAGGCAAGCTCGCGGTCGACCGGCGCCGACGGCAAGGCGACCGAGCTCGCCGCCAGGCACATCATCGTCGCGACCGGCGCGCGGGCGCGCGAGCTGCCGTTCGCACAAGTCTGACGGCAAACGCATCTGGACCTACCGCCACGCGATGACTCCGCCCGAAATGCCGACGGAGCTGCTGGTCATCGGCTCGGGCGCGATCGGCATCGAGTTTGCCAGCTTCTATGCCGACCTTGGAGCGAAGGTGACCGTGGTCGAGATGCTCGACCGCGTCGTCCCGGTCGAGGACGCGGAGGTCAGCGACCAGCTGGCCAAGAGCCTGAAGAAGCAGGGGCTGACGATCCACACTGGTGCGGGCGTCGAAAGCCTCAAGGCCGACGCGAAAGGCGTCGCCGCGAAGATCAAGACCAGCGACGGCAAGTCGGCCGAGCACCGCTTCAGCCACGCGATCGTCGCCGTCGGGATCGTCCCCAACACCGAGAATATCGGGCTCGAAGCGCTGGGCGTGAAAACGACCAAGGGCCACATCGACACGGACGGCCTGTGCCGCACCAATGTGCCCGGCATCTGGGCGATCGGCGATGTCACCGCGCCGCCGTGGCTCGCGCACAAGGCCATGCACGAAGCCGTAACCGCGGCCGAGGCCATCGCGCAGGAAATGGGCAACAAGGACGTCCACCCGCACGCGCTCGACCCGAAGAACATTCCGGGCTGCACCTATTGCCGGCCGCAGGTGGCAAGCGTCGGCCTCACCGAAGCCGCGGCGAAGGAAAAGGGCTATCAGGTGAAAGTTGGCAAGTTCCCGGCGATCGGCAACGGCAAGGCGATCGCGCTTGGCGAAGTGGAAGGCTTCGTGAAGACCGTGTTCGACGCGAAGACCGGCGAACTGCTCGGCGCGCACATGATCGGCGCCGAAGTCACCGAGCTGATCCAGGGCTATACGATCGGCAAGACCGCCGAACTGATCGACGAGGACTTCATCCAGACCGTCTTCCCGCATCCGACGCTGACCGAGATGATGCACGAGGCCGTGCTGGCCGCCGACGGGCGGGTGCTGCACATCTGAGCCGATCCGCGACAGCATGGCTCGCCGGCGGCGCGCGTGGCGCTGCTGATCGCGGGCGTTGCGGCGCTCTTCTGGCCGGGCGTGCCGATGTACGACACGGTCGCGCAATATGGGCAGGTGCTGGGAGGCGCCGGTCGATGACTGGCACCCGCCGGTGATGGTGCGGCTGTGGCAGCTGCTGCACCCGCTCGGACGCGGCGCCGCGCCGATGTTTGTGCTGCAAGTTGCGCTTTATGCGGCGGGCTTCGCGCTCTTCGTCGCGGGCTGGTTCGCATTGGACGTTGGCGGGCGGCATTTGCCGTAGCGGTCCTCGCAGTCTCGCCGCTGCTGCTCGGCTGGCAAATGGCGGTGCTCAAGGACACGCAGATGCTCGGTGCGCTTGTGGCTGCGACCGGGATCGTTGCGCACTACCGGCTGGCGAAACGGCCGGTTCCGCTGCCCGCGGCGGCCCTGGTTGCGCTGTTGATCGCCTATGCGACTTTGGTGCGCGCCAATGCATTGTTCGCGACCGTTCCGCTCGCCGTCCTGCTCCTGCCGACGAACAAACGGCCGTTGATCTCGCTGGCGATTGCTGGGGTCGGCGCGGCCGCGGTTCTGACAATGACGCCGGTCATCAACCACAACCTGCTCCGTGCCGAGCCAAGCGGCGTCGCCAAGTCGGAGCCTTTGTTCGATCTTGCCGCGATTGCCGTCGCCACGCCCGCGAGCGCCCCTTCGCCGTTCACGCCCGATGAACGCGCGCAAATCGCGCGAGCGGCATTGCGTCCGAGCCTTCTTCTGGGACCCGCTCGGCGATCCGGCGGGCTGCTCCGACTCGACGGACCGCTTGCTGGATCAGCCCACTGGCACGCTTTATCTCGAGCTCGCGCAAGCGGCGGCCGCGCACCCGATTGCCTACGCCGAGCATCGGCTGGCGCACTGGAATTCGACCGAGCGCTGGCTTGTTCCGCCCGGTCTGCCCGAGGCAGGTCCGCCGGATGAAGCCGAGCCCAACGACATTGGCCTCAACGGCCCGCAAAGTGACGCGGCCACGGCGTGGCAGGATGCCGCGGCTGTCGAAGCCGGCACGCCGCTCGGCTGGCCGATTTTGTGGACTGTGCTTGCGCTGCTACTCGTGCCCGCGGCGTGGCGGCGGCGCGGCGACCCCGCCGCGAGCCTGGCGCTGGCGCTGCTCGCGTCCGCTTTGACCCTTGAAGCGAGCTTTCTCGTCATCAGTATCGCCTCGGACTTGCGCTATCATTTGTGGCCCATGGCGGCTTCGGCACTGGCGCTGATCCTGCTCTCCGACCGTATTTCCCTGAACAACCGCGCATCGATTGTCTCGGGTGCACTCATGGCGCTGGTCACGATTGGCGGCCTGACCGCGCGATCGACGTTGCCTCCGTCGCCCGACACGTACGAAAAGATGATCAAAGCGCCATCTGGATGAAGTCGTTTCGGCCAGCTATCGACGCTCAATGATCAAAGAATTGCTCGCCTGCGCGGCAGCCCTCCTCGCCGCCGCATCTGCCTCCGCTGCAACGGTCGTCACAGCCGACCGGATGCTCGACGTGACGACCGGGCGCTACATCGAGCGGCCCGCGATCCTGATCGGGGACGACGGCAAGATCGCGCAGATCGGCACGAACGGCTCCTTGCAAGTGCCTGCGGGCGTGAGGCACATCGACCTGCCCGGCGAAACCTTGCTGCCCGGCCTGATCGACATGCACGTGCACCTGACCAGCGTCGCGGAAATCGGCGGCTATCAGGGCCTCAAATATACCGACAGCTTCTGGGAAGCCGCGGGCGTCGCCAATGCGCGGAAGACGCTCGACGCCGGCTTCACCACGGTGCGCAATGTCGGATCGAGCAACTTCGACGACGTCGGGCTCAAGCAAGCGATCGAGGCTGGGCTCGTGCCGGGGCCACGGATCGTCCCCGCGACCTACGCCGTCGGAGCGACCGGCGGACATTGCGACGACACCGGCCTGCCGCCTTATTACGACAAGAAGGCGCCCTCGGTCGTCAGCGGACCCGAGGATGCGCGCGAGAAGGTGCGCTGGATGCACAAATACGGCGCCGAAGTGATCAAGATTTGCGCGACCGGCGGCGTGTTCTCCATGGGCGACAGCGTCGGCGCGCAGCAGCTCGAGCTTCGAAGAGATGAAGGCGATTGCCGACGAAGCCCATATGCTCGGCCTGAAGGTCGCCGCGCATGCCCACGGCGACGCCGGGATTTACGATGCGATCCTCGCAGGGATAGACACCATCGAGCATGCAAGCCTCGCCAGCGACGCCACGATCCAGCTCGCCAGGCAGCACGGCACCTGGTTCGACATGGATATCTACAATGACGACTACATCCTCGCCGAGGGCGAGACTAACGGTGTCTAC
>CAWAXE010000017.1:0-46642 GCA_963785965.1 uncultured Alphaproteobacteria bacterium | reverse complement strand
GCACCCTTGGTCGGCTTTCCCCGGGGGTCACCGGTGACGGCCGCCCGAGGTCCGGCCTTCGCCACCGCCGTGCGGGTGGTCGACCGGGTTCTTGGCGACGCCGCGGGTCAGCGGGCGCTTGCCGAGCCAGCGGGTGCGGCCGGCCTTGGCCAAGGTCTGGTTGGCGTTGTCGGGGTTCGACACCGCGCCGACGGTCGCCATGCAGTCCGAGCGGATATAGCGCTGCTCGCCCGAATTGAGCCTGACGATGACCATTCCGCGGTCGCGGCCGACGACCTGGACATAGGTCCCCGCGGCGCGCGCGATCTGGCCGCCCTTGCCGGGCTTCATCTCGACGTTGTGGACGATGGTGCCGACCGGCATCTGGCCGATCTCCATCGCGTTGCCGGGCTTCACGTCGACCTTCTTGCCGGCGACGACCTTGTCGCCCGGCGCGAGGCGCTGCGGAGCGATGATGTAGGCCTGCTCGCCGCCCTCGTAGGTGACGAGCGCGATGAACGCCGAACGGTTGGGGTCGTACTCGAGCCGCTCGACCGTCGCCGGCGACGTCCCAGGTGCGGCGCTTGAAGTCGATGTGGCGATACTTCTGCTTGTGGCCGCCGGCGATCCCGCGCGAGGTCACATGGCCCTTGTTGTTGCGGCCGCCGGTCTTGCGCTTGCCTTCGGTCAGCGCCTTGACGGGCTTGCCCTTCCACAGCGCCGACTTGTCGACCAGGATCAGGCCGCGGCGCGCCGGAGAGGTCGGCTTATATTGCTTGAGAGCCATTAGCCCAGATCCCGCTCGTAATGTCGATCGACTGGCCCTCGGCCAGGCGTGACGATCGCCTTCTTCACGTCCGAGCGCTGGTAGGGCTTGCCCTTCCAGCGCTTGGTCTTGCCCTTGGTGACGATCGTGTTCACGCCCGTCACCTTGACGCCGAACAGCGCCTCGACCGCCGCCTTGATCTCGGGCTTGGTGGCCGTCGGCGCGACCTTGAACACGACCGCATTGGCTCTCCGACAGCATCGTCGACTTCTCGGTGATGTGCGGCGCGAGCACGATGTCGTAGTGGCGGGCGTCGGGCGCCGTTTGCGGCTTCTTAGCCATTGAACCGGGCCTCCAGCTTTTCGACCGCGGCGCGGGTCAGGACCAGAGTGTCGTGGCGCATGATGTCGTAGACGTTGGCGCCGACCGCCGACAGCAGGTTGATGCTCCCGAGGTTCGACGAGGCGCGGGCGAAGCCGACGTTCAGCGCGTCACCGTCGATCACCAGCGCGGTCTTGCCGAAGCCGAGCTTGCCGAGCTGCTCGCGGAGCGCCCTGGTCTTGCCGTCCGCGACGTCGAGATTGTCGAGCACGACGAGCTTGCCGTCCTTGGCCTTGGACGACAGCGCCATCTTCAGGCCGAGCGCGCGGATCTTCTTGTTGAGCGACGGATTGAAATCGCGAACGCGCGGGCCGTGGGCCTTGCCGCCGCCGATGAAGATCGGGGCGCGGCGATCGCCGTGACGGGCGGTGCCGCCGCCCTTCTGCTTGCCGAACTTCTTGCCGGTGCGGGCGACCTCGCTGCGCTCGCGCGCGGCGCGCGCCGGTGCCGCGGCGCTTTTCGAGCTGCCAGGTGACGACGCGGTGAAGGATGTCGGCGCGCGGCTCGACGCCGAAAATCTCGTCGTTGAGCTCGATGTCGCCGCCAGCCTTGGCGTCGAGGGTCTGGACCTTGACCTTCATCGCTTAGCCTTCCTTGCCTTCGTCGGCGTCGGGCGTTCGCCTCGGCCGCCCGGCTTCTTTCTGCGTCGGCCTCGGCGGCTTCAGCTGCGGCCTCGGCCTCCGCCTCGGCGGCGGCGCCGGCTTCCTGCTCGGCGGCGATCGCCGCGACTTCCTCGTCGCTCGGCAGCGCCGGGATTTCGTGGACCGCGGCGTCGTCGACCAGGCCGGCGGCGGGCACCTCGACTCGTCGTCTGGCCTTCATCTGCTCGACGATCCCGGCCGGATAAGGCGCGGTCTCGTGGCGCGGCAGCTTGATCGCGTCGCTGACCGTCAGCCAGCTGCCCTTGTGGCCCGGGACCGAGCCCTTGACGAACAGCAGGCCGCGGATCGCGTCGGTGCGGACGATCTCGAGGTTCTGCTGGGTGCGATTGCGGGCGCCCATGTGGCCCGCCATCTTCTTGTTCTTGAACACGCGGCCCGGGTCCTGGCGGTTGCCGGTCGAGCCGTGCGAGCGGTGCGAGACCGAGACGCCGTGGGTGGCGCGAAGACCGCTGAAGCCCCAGCGCTTCATCGCGCCGGCAAAGCCCTTGCCCTGGGTCACGCCGGCGACGTCGACCATCTGGCCGGCGACGAAATGATCGGCGCTGATGTGCGCGCCGACGTCGAGCAGCGCATCGTCGGCGACGCGGAACTCGGCGACCTTCGCCTTGGGCTCGACCTCGGCCTTGCCGAACGCGGCGCGCTGCGGCTTGGCGACGTTCTTGGCCTTGGCCTTGCCCGCGCCGAGCTGAACGGCGGTATAGCCGTCGCGGTCCGTTTCGCGGCGGCCGACGACCTGCACGTCGTCCAGCTGCAGGACGGTAACCGGCACGTGCCGACCGTCCGCCTGGAACAGGCGGGTCATTCCGACCTTCTTCGCGATCACGCCGGTGCGCATGACCAAACTCCTCACACAGAGGCACCGCGGGACAATTCCCGAGGTGCGTGCAGCCCATCCAAATGTTTGCGTGCCCCGCCTGGGCTAGTGCCCCGCATCGAAGGGACGGCGGGGACGCAGCCCGGAGCTAATCTCCGGCGGTATCACCCATATTTTCGCGCGACCTTCGCGATGCGCGCGCGCCGGCTGTTAAGCCAGCTTGATCTCCACGTCGACGCCGGCGGCCAGATCGAGCTTCATCAGCGCGTCGACCGTCTGCGGCGTCGGCTGCACGATGTCGAGCAGCCGCTTGTAAGTCCGCACCTCGAACTGCTCGCGCGACTTCTTGTCGACGTGCGGCGAGCGGTTGACGGTGAACTTCTCGATTCGCGTCGGCAAAGGAATGGGACCGCGAATGAGAGCACCCGTGCGGCGCGCCGTGTCGGCGATGTCGCCAGTTGCCTGGTCGAGCACTCGATGATCGAACGCCTTCAGGCGAATCCGGATGTTCTGCGTTTCCATGTCCCTACCGATGCGAAAGAGCCAACGAGCCTCAGCCTGCAGCCGAGCCCCGCTGCAATAAAACAAACTCAAAAGCGAACCGCGCGACCCTGATCCAGAATCGCGCGGTTGGCGCCCTATATTACTTCGTGATCTCGGCGACAACCCCTGCGCCGACGGTCCGGCCGCCTTCGCGGATGGCGAAGCGCAGGCCCGGGTCCATGGCGATCGGAGCGATCAGCTTGACGCCCAGATTCACGTTGTCGCCCGGCATCACCATTTCGGTGCCCTCCGGGAGCACAACCTCACCGGTGACGTCGGTCGTCCGGAAGTAGAATTGCGGACGATAATTGGCGAAGAACGGCGTGTGACGGCCGCCCTCGTCCTTCGACAGGACATAAACTTCGGCCTTGAAATCGGTGTGCGGAGTGATCGAGCCGGGCTTGGCCAGAACCTGGCCGCGCTCGACGTCCTCACGGCCGATGCCGCGCAGAAGCGCGCCAATGTTGTCGCCCGCCTGGCCCTGGTCGAGCAACTTGCGGAACATCTCGACGCCGGTGACGACGGTCTTCTGCGTGTCGCGGATGCCGACGACTTCGACTTCCTCGCCGACCTTGATGATGCCGGTCTCGACGCGGCCGGTGACGACCGTGCCGCGGCCCGAGATCGAGAACACGTCCTCGATCGGCATCAGGAACGGCTTGTCGAGCGGACGCTCGGGCTGCGGGATCCATTCGTCGACGGCGGCCATCAGCTTGAGGATGCTCTCCTTGCCGATCTCCGGATTCTTGTCCTCGAGCGCGGCCAGCGCCGAACCGGTGATGATCGGAATATTGTCGCCGTCGAAGTCGCGCTTGGAAAGCTCTTCGCGGATTTCCAGCTCGACCAACTCGAGCAGCTCGGCATCGTCGACCTGATCGACCTTATTCAGATAAACGACCATGGTCGGAACGCCGACCTGCTTGGCGAGCAGGATGTGTTCCTTGGTCTGCGGCATCGGGCCGTCGGCGGCGGACACGACGAGGATCGCGCCGTCCATCTGGGCGGCGCCGGTGATCATGTTCTTCACATAATCGGCGTGGCCGGGACAATCGACGTGGGCATAGTGCCGCGCCGGCGGTCTCATATTCGACGTGAGCGGTCGAGATGGTGATGCCGCGCTCGCGCTCCTCGGGAGCCTTGTCGATGTTGGCATAATCGACATAGGTCGCGCCGCCGGTCTCGGCCAGCACCTTGGTGATTGCCGCGGTCAGCGACGTCTTGCCATGATCGACGTGACCGATAGTCCCGATGTTGCAGTGCGGCTTCTTCCGCTGAAATTTAGCCTTCGCCATTTTACGCCTCTTCTTCTCTGGAAAATCGAGCGCACCGCCCGTCTCGCGAGCGCGCCCATAGCTACAATTTTTTGCTTACGCCAGTTTCGCCTTCACCTCGTCGGCGACGTTCTGCGGCACTTCATCGTAGTGCGAGAACTGCATCGTGTATTGCGCTCTGCCTTGGGTGAACGAGCGCAGCTGATTGACGTAGCCGAACATGTTGGCGAGCGGCACGATGGCCTCGACCACCATGGCGTTGCCGCGGTGTCTTGGCTCTGAACCTGGCCTCGACGGCTGTTCAAATCACCGATGACGTCACCGATATACTGCTCGGGAGTCACGACCTCGACCTTCATGATCGGCTCGAGCAGCTTTATCCCCGCCTTGTGCGCCGCTTCGCGCATTGCGCCGCGAGCGCAAATTTCAAAGGCCAGCGCCGATGAGTCGACGTCGTGGTATTTGCCGTCGATGAGGTGCACTTCGAAATCGATGATCGGAAAGCCGATCAGCGACCCGGTCTCGGCGGTTTCGCGCAGCCCCTTCTCCACCGAGGGAATGTATTCCTTCGGTACGTTGCCGCCCTTGATCTCGTCGAAGAACTGAAAGCCCGATCCGCGTTCCGCCGGAACCACGTTGATCTTGATTTCACCGAACTGGCCGGAACCGCCCGACTGCTTCTTGTGGGTGTAAGTCAGGTCGACGGGCTTCGCGAGATACTCGCGATAGGCGACCTGCGGAGCGCCCACGTTGGCTTCGACCTTGAACTCGCGCTTCATGCGGTCGACGAGAATTTCGAGGTGGAGCTCGCCCATCCCCTTGATGATCGTCTGGCCGGACTCATGGTCGGTGCTGACGCGGAACGAGGGATCCTCGCGCGCAAGCCTGTTGAGCGCGACGCCCATCTTCTCCTGGTCGGCCTTGGTCTTCGGCTCGACCGCGACCTCGATCACCGGATCGGGAAACTCCATCCGCTCGAGGATGATCGGCTTGTTGGTGTCGCACAGCGTTTCGCCGGTGGTCGTGTCCTTAAGCCCCGCCAGAGCGACGATGTCACCGGCGTAAGCTACCTGGATGTCCTCGCGGTCATTCGCATGCATGAGCAGCATGCGGCCGACCTTTTCCTTCTTATCCTTGACCGAATTCATCACCTGAGACGCGGTCTCGAGCTTGCCCGAGTAAATGCGGGCAAAGGTGAGCGTTCCAACGAAGGGGTCGTTCATGATCTTGAACGCCAGTGCGGAAAATGGCGCCGTGTCCGACGCCTCGCGCGTGTCGACCTCTTCGGTGTCCGGCTTCACGCCTTCCACCGGCGGAACGTCGAGCGGGGAAGGCAGGTAATCCACCACTGCGTCGAGCAGGGGCTGCACGCCCTTGTTCTTGAACGCCGAGCCGCACAGCACCGGCACGAACGAGAAGTTGAGCGTGCCCTTGCGGATGAGCTTCTTGAGCGTCGCGGTGTCGGGCTCGGTCCCTTCGAGATAGGCCTCCATGACGTCGTCGTCCTGCTCGACCGCCATCTCGATGAGATGCATGCGCGCTTCGGCGGCGGCGTCCTTCAGCTCGGCGGGAATCTCTTCGTAAACGAACTTGGCGCCGAGGCTCTCTTCGAGCCAGATGATGGCGCGGTTCTCGACGAGGTCGACCAGACCCTTGAAGCTGCTCTCAATGCCGATCGGCAGATAGAGCACGGCCGGCCGGGCGCCGAGGCGGTCGCGGATCATGTCCACGCACATTTCGAAATTGGCGCCGGTGCGGTCGAGCTTGTTGACGAAGCACATGCGCGGAACTTTGTACTTCTCTGCCTGGCGCCACACCGTCTCCGACTGCGGCTCGACGCCGGCAACGCCGTCGAAGCAGGCGACCGCGCCGTCCAGCACGCGCAAGCTACGCTCGACCTCAATAGTGAAGTCGACGTGGCCCGGCGTGTCGATGATGTTGATCCGGTGCTCGGGGCCCTTACCCTCCTCAGAGCTCCAGAAGCAGGTCGTCGCAGCGGACGTGATCGTGATCCCGCGCTCCTGCTCCTGCTCCATCCAGTCCATAGTGGCGGTGCCTTCGTGCACTTCGCCGATCTTGTAGGACTTGCCAGTGTAATAGAGGATGCGCTCGGTCGTCGTCGTCTTGCCGGCGTCGATGTGCGCCATGATGCCGATGTTGCGATAATGATCGAGCGGATGGCTGCGGGCCATTTCAATTCTTCCTTGGCGATGTGGGGAGCCGGCCGAGCAGCAGCTCTCCACGATATAGGTACGATTGTTACCAGCGGTAGTGGCTGAAGGCGCGGTTCGCTTCGGCCATGCGGTGCGTGTCCTCGCGCTTCTTGACCGCGTTGCCGCGGTTCTGCGAAGCATCCATCAGCTCGCCCGACAAGCGGCCGGCCATCGTCTTTTCCGAACGGCCGCGAGCGGCGGTGATCAGCCAGCGGATGGCGAGCGCCTGCGCGCGCTCCGGACGAACCTCGACCGGCACCTGATAGGTCGCTCCGCCGACCCGGCGGGAGCGGACCTCGATGCCCGGCTTCACGTTGTTCAGCGCGTCGTGGAAGACGCCGACCGGTTCGCGCTTGAGGCGCGCCTCGACGCTTTCGAGGGCGCCATAAACGATGCCTTCGGCGACCGACTTCTTACCGTCGAGCATGACCGAATTCATGAATTTCGACAGGGTGATGTCCCCGAACTTCGGATCGGGAAGGATTTCGCGCTTCTCTGGGCGGCGACGACGAGACATTGGATGATTCCTTTCTCTTCAGCCGGTTCCGGGACTTCGAACTGCCCGGGGCTTACTCTCGTGGATTATTTGGGGCGCTTGGCGCCGTACTTCGAGCGGGACTGCCTGCGGTCCTTGACCCCCTGCGTGTCGAGCACGCCGCGGAGCACGTGATAGCGCACGCCGGGCAAATCGCGCACACGGCCGCCGCGGATCAGCACGACGCTGTGCTCCTGGAGGTTGTGGCCCTCGCCGGGAATGTAGCTGATCACTTCGCGCTGGTTGGTCAGGCGGACCTTGGCCACCTTGCGCAGCGCCGAGTTCGGCTTCTTCGGGGTCGTCGTATAGACACGGGTGCAAACTCCGCGCTTCTGCGGGTTCTGCTCCATCGCAGGGACCTTCGACTTGGCCTTCTGCGGTTCGCGACCCTTGCGGATCAGCTGGTTAATCGTCGGCATGAAGCCCTTCACCTTTCGTTGCGGGAAGACCCCGCGGTTACTTTGCTCAACAGAAAAAGCGCGGAGCCGAAGCAGCATCCCCCATTTTCTGAGGTTGGGCCGCCTGGCGACGCGCATGTTGAGCAATGTTCAGCTCTTGCCCGGCGCGAGTGAATCACAGGACGCTCGGACGGGCGGGCACATAGCGATGGTGCGGTGACGGGTCAACCGCGGCGGACGAATCAAGGAACGCATGACCGACGCGGCACGTTCGATGTGGGCTTCCGTCCACGGAGGCTCACGATGACACAGACCGCATGTCTTAAATTCGCGCCCCTGACGCTTGTCGCGCTCGCGAGCTGCGGCGTGAGCGACCATGCCAATCAAACGGATGGAGGATCGACCGTGGAGAATGCCACCCTGACGAAACTGAACTTAACCAGCGACGCTTTCCAGAACGGCCAGCCAATCCCAACGCAATTTACCTGCGACGGCGCGGACGAGACTCCGACGCTCCACTGGTCCGATCCGCCGGCCGGTACCAAAGAGCTTCGCGCTGGTGATTGACGACCCCGACGCCCCGAGTGGCACATTCCGCCACTGGGGCGTGTTCGACATTCCCGATTCCGCGCGGTCGATCGGCGGCGGTCAACGGATCGGGACCGAAGTGACGAACGACTTCGGCAAACCCGGCTACGGCGGACCCTGCCCGCCCAGAGGACATGGCCCGCACCATTATCACTTCAAGCTGTTCGCGCTGGACGCGGATAAGCTGGGCTCTCGCCAAACGCCAAGGTCGCTGAAGTGGAGAAAGCGGCGCAGCAGCACGCCGTCGGCCAGGCCGAGCTGATCGGAAATTTACGAGCGGAAGTGACACATACCTCCCTGGTATTTGCAGGGAAGCAGCACGCAGTGTGGTGGAGGGGTCCTTGCACGACGCGAGCTCATCAGCACGTACGAAATCGTGGGGGGTAACTAGGCTTTCCGCCCCCGCCCGATCTCCTGGATGAACTGGAACGCTTCGGGCGTGAACGGCGCAGGCGGCACGTCGCCATGCCATTCGTCCATCCGCTCGTAGAGCCGGGTCGCCCCCGGCATCATCTCCGGCGTCGCGACCGCCGTAAAAGGCGCCAGCAGCGCCTGCCATTCATCATAGAGCGCCTGCGCTTCCGCGTTGTCCGGCCCTTTCGGAATCGCCGCCTCAACACGGTCGCCGAGGTTCTTCCACTTGCGGCTATATTCCGCCTGATCGAAGTCGGCCGGCGCGTCCTTCATAGTTTTGGCCCAGCGCGCTTGCTCCTCCGGTGAGAAATAGCGGTCGGTAACCTTCTTCCAGTCTTGAGCTTCCATGATCTTGTCTCCCTGACGGATCAGCGAGCAGAAGGTCTCGGCATCGACGGGCTCGCCGCGGTCGATGCGGGACTTGACGGTGAGGAGCAAAGCGCGCGCTTCGTCGAGCTCGGCCTTGCGCTCCTCGATCACTTTCAGTTGGGCGTCGACCATCGCGCCCAGATCCATGTTGCCGCGCGCGGTCAGCTTGCCGATCTGCGCGAGGCTGAGCCCGGCGCGCTTGAGCGCGAGGATCTGCTGGATCCGCTCGAGCTCTCCGCGGCCGTAGAGCCGCCGCCCACTGTAGGTACGCAGGGGTTTCAGCAGCCCTCGCGCCTCGTAGAAGCGCAGCGCGCGGCTGGTCAGGCCTGTGCGGCGAGCGACATCGCGAATGTCAAGCGAATCATCCATGAGTCCCTTATACAGGTTGACGTCGCGTCAACTTCAAGGAGCCGTTCTTGCCCACGTTGAGCTGGTCGAAGATACCGTTCGGTCGAAACGGACTCGCATTCACTTGCAACGGCGGCCAATCATTGACGTTGGAGGAATGCCAGCCTTTCCTCGAAGGAGAAAACGAGATGGCACACAAAGCACTGTTCATCGCTCTTGGAATGATCGTCGCCGCTTCGCCCGCAGTGGCCAGCCAAGAGCTGACCCCGGCGCCTGCCCCGCCCGGGACCGCAACCACGAGATACTGCCTCCGCGTCGACCCCGTCATCGGCAGCCGGTTGGAGACCGTTCAGTGCCGGACTCGCGAAGATTGGGCCTCGCTTGAGGTGGATGTCGACCAGGAGTGGGCCGAGAACGGTGTGAGGGTCATCGCGTAAAGGATGAGTTGGCCATCAAGGGCTGAGCCGATGTTCGGCCAGCCGCTGGTAATAGGGCCGGCAGCGGTCGGCGAGGCGCTGCGCGTCGTTGAGTAAGTCGACCGGCTCGGTCTCGGGTGGGCCGAAGCCGGTGCTTCTCTCGACCGCGCCGTACCAGTGCGGTGCCCACGGGCCGTCTGTCTCGCGTCTGCCGGGCGCCCAGCTCAGCATTGCCGGGTCCCAAGTGATGTCGCATGCCGCGCAGAGCTTCGACAGCACGCCTTCGGGATCGGCCAGGACGTCATCGGCGTCGATCACTGGCGGCGCATGGCCGAGCCGATCCGCCTCCCGGTCGAAGAACTCCGCCTGCCGCTCAAGGCCGAAATCCTTGAACGCCGCCCTCTCGCGCTTGCGCAAATAGGAGGCGATCATCCGCTCGGGCTCGCGGATCAGGAAAGCGTGCGTGAACCCAGCGAAATCGTCGTATCCGATCGGCCCGGCCATGTGGTGCCACATGTGCTTCTGGTACCAGACAAGCGAGCCATCCGGCGTGGCCCCGCGAAGCGTCGCCATGACGCTTCCCCAGTCGCAGTCCATCGCCGTGATCACCTCGTCGCGCATTGGATGGTCCGCGCTGCTTGTCTTGAGGAAGCAGCCGTAGAATGGCTCGTCGGAAACGAACGTGTCGGCGCGGCTCCCGAAGCTGCGCATCATCGCGGTGGAGAGGTTCCGGGGACCCGACCACATCGCGATGCGGAGGATCACGGCCGCTGCTGTTCCTTGATGTCTCGTTCGACACGCTCGGCGTAGAGTCTCTGCAGCCGCTCGACCATCGCACCGCGGCAGATGAGGTTGCGTCCGTCGATCTCGCGCACCGGGACGATGCCGGCGAAGGTGCCGGTGACGAACGCCTCGTCGGCGCCGTAGACGTCGGTCAGCGAGAAGTCCTTTTCGACCGCCGGAATGCACGCGTCGCGGGCGACCTCCAGCGCCACCGAGCGCGTGATTCCGGCGAGGCAATATTTGCCGCTCGAGGTCCACACCTCGCCCTTGCGCACGATGAAGAAATGCGTGGAGTTGCACGTCGCGACGAAGCCGTGCGGGTCGAGCATCAAAGCCTCGTCCGCGCCCGCTTGCGTCGCCTGGATCGAGGCGAGGATGCAGTTCAGTTTGGAGTGCGAATTGATCTTCTGGTCCTGCACCGCCGGATCGCCGCGGCGGACGTGGACGGTGAAGAGCTTGAGGCCGCGGTCGTACACCGCCGGGTCGGGCTCCTTGTACTCGGCAATGATCACGACCGTCGCCGGAGTCACCACCACGCGCGGGTCCTGATAGGGGGTCGAGCGCACGCCGCGCGTGACCATCAGCCGCACGTGCACGCCCTCACTCATGCCGTTGGCGTCGAGCGTATCGTACAGCCGCTTCGTCAATTCCTCGCGGATGAGGCCGACATCCATTGCGATCGCCTTGGCGCCCTCGAACAGCCGGTCGAGATGGCGGTCGAGGAACGCCAGCTTGCCCTTGTGGACGCGCAGGCCCTCCCACACCCCGTCGCCGAGCATGAAGCCGCTGTCGAACACCGAGACGACCGCTTCGGCGCGCGGCTTCAACTCGCCGTTGACGTTGATCAGGATCGACGCGTTCCGCGGGTCAGAGACGTCATGCATCGACCGGGCCATGGCCGTCGCTTACGCCTTCAGCTGCCCGGCGTCCTGCTGCGGACGCACGAAGAGGCGGCGGACGTGGGGCCAGCGCTGCCCGGCTTGCTCCTCAATGTGGCGGACGATGTTCTCGACCTCCCCGGCGGAGATATTGTCGTCGAAATCGACGCTCAGCATTGCGGTGATCATGTCGGGGGCGGAGTGGAGGGTGAGGATGTCGCCGACTCCGACTACCCCCTTGCAGCTGCTGGCCAGGACGCGCAGATCCTCGACCAGGTCGGGATCGGCTGCTTCACCGATCAGCAGGCCCTTCGATTCATAAGCGAGCACCAGCGCGGTCACTCCAAGGATCAGCCCGATCACGACCGAAGCCGCGCCGTCGTAGAACGGATTTTGCGTCAGCTGAGACAGGAATACGCCGGCTGCGGCGGCGATGATCCCGGCGATTGCAGCACCATTTTCCAGAAGCACGATGAACGCAGGCGGGTCTTTGGACCGGCGGATTGCGTCCCACCAGCCGAGCTTTCCTTTCGACTCTTTGAACTCGCGAAAGGCCTCGACCGTGGACCACCCCTCGAGAAGGAACGCGATCAGCAGCACGCCATAAGCCCAGATCGGCGACGTCGCCTCTTCGGGGTGCATGATGTGGAGGATGCCTCGTAGGCCGAGACTTCCGCGCCGAGCGAGAACACCAGGACCGCGACCACGAAGCTCCAGAAATAAAGCTCGCGGCCGAAGCCGAACGGGTGAAGTCGTGTTGGCGGCTTTTTCGCCTGCCGCCGCCCCCACATCAGAAGTAGCTGATTGGTCGAATCGACGACGCTGTGAACGCCTTCGGTGAGCATCGCCGAGGAGCCGGTGATCCACGCCGCGACGAATTTGGACACGGCAATGCCGAGGTTCGCCGCAAGCGCGATGACCAAGGTCCGCGTGCTCGTCGTTGCCGCGCTCATCGCGCCACGCCGGGACCTCTACCAGCTCCCCGCCCTTGATCACGGCATCGACATGCTCGAGAAAGTGACGTCGCGGGTCGGGTCTTCGCGGACCGCGACCATATCGCCGTAACGGCCGACGGCGATCACTCCGACGTCATTGCGGCTCAAGGCCTCGGAAGCGCTGCTGGTCGCGGCCTGGATCGCCTGGAGCGGGGTCATTCCCCATTGCACCATCTTGGCGAACTGACGGCCGTTCTGCCCGTGCGGATACACTCCGGCATCTGTGCCGAAGATCATCTTCACGCCCGCGCGAACCGCGCGCTGGAAGGTCTCGCGCTGCTTGCGGCCGATCATCCGCTCCTTGTCGAGACTCTCCTGCTCCGTCCCGTTCGAAGTGCCGGTCGCAAGGATGTAGTCGTCATTGTAGATATCCATGTCGAACCAGGTGCCATGCTGCTTCGCGAGCTGGATCGTGGCGTCGCTGGCGAGACTAGCGTGCTCAATGGTGTCGTATCCCGGCGAGGTCGCATCGTCGATCCCCGCGTCGCCGTGGGCGTGAGGGCTGCGACCTTGAGCCCGAGCATGTGCGCCTCGTCGGCGATCGCCTTCATTTCTTCATAGCTGAGCTGCTGAGCTCCAACGCTGTCGCCCATCGAGAACACGCCGCCGGTTGCGCAGATCTTGATTACTTCGGCGCCGTACTTATGCATCCAGCGCACCTTCTCGCGCCCGTCCTCGGGTCCGCTGACGACCGACGGCGCCTTCTTGTCGTAATAAGGCGGCAGGCCGGTGTCGTCGCAATGTCCGCCGGTCGCTCCGACGGCGTAGGTCGCGGGGACGATCCGTGGCCCCGGCACGAGCGCCCAGCCTCGATCGCCTGCTTGAGCCCGACGTCGTCGAAGTTGCTCGATCCGACATTGCGCACCGTGGTGAAGCCGGCGTCGAGCGTCTTCCGCGCATTGGCAACGCCTGCCGCCTCCCAGAAGCTGTCGGTATATTTGAGGCCCTGATAGCCGCCGATTTCCGCGACGCTGGTCAGGTGCACGTGCATGTCGATGAGGCCAGGCAGCAAGGTTTCGCCGGGCAGGTCGATGTGCCTCATGCCCGCAGGCACTTGCAAGGAGCCCTTCGCATGCCGATCTGCGCGATCTTGCCGTCGTCCCCGATCAGGATCGCGGGCCGCTCGATGTAGCGGCCGGTCGTGACGTCGAGCATCCGGTCGGCTGTGACGACCGTTGCGGCGAACGTAAGGAAGCGGCAACGAGCAGGGCCGCCGCGCAGGCGAGCAATTCTTTGATCATTGAGCGTCGATAGCTGGCCGAAACGACTTCATCCAGATGGCGCTTTGATCATCTTTTCGTACGTGTCGGGCGACGGAGGCAACGTCGATCGCGCGGTCAGGCCGCCAATCATGACCAGCGCCATGAGTGCACCGGAGACAATCGATGCGCGGTTGTTCAGGGAAATACGGTCGGAGAGCAGGATCGCGCCAGTGCCGAAGCCGCCATGGGCCACAAATGATAGCGCAAGTCCGAGGCGATACTGATGACGAGAAAGCTCGCTTCAAGGGTCAAAGCGGACGCGAGCAGCGCCAGCGCCAGGCTCGCGGCGGGGTCGCCGCGCCGCCGCCACGCCGCGAGGCACGAGTAGCAGCGCAAGCACAGTCCACAAAATCGGCCAGCCGAGCGGCGTGCCGGCTTCGACAGCCGCCGCATCCTGCCACGCCGTGGCCGCGTCACTTTGCGGGCCGTTGAGGCCAATGTCGTTGGGCTCGGCTTCATCCGGCGGACCTGCCTCGGGCAGACCGGGCGGAACAAGCCAGCGCTCGGTCGAATTCCAGTGCGCCAGCCGATGCTCCGCGTAGGCAAACGGATGCGCGGCAGCCGCTTGGGCGAGCTCGAGATACAGCTTGCCAGTGGGCCGATCGAGCAACCGATCCGCGAAGTCGGAGCAGCCCGCCGGATCGCCGAGTGGGTCCCAGAAAAAGGCTCTGACGCAATGCCGCTCGCCGATTTGCCTGCGCTCCTCGGGCGTGAACGGCGATGGAGCGTTGGCGGGTGTGGCGACGGCAATCGCGGCGAGATCGAACAGAGGCTCGGACTCGGCGACGCCGCTTGGCTCAGCGCCAAGCAGGTCGTGATTGATGAGCGGCGTCAGCGCCAGGACCGCGCCGCAGCCGACCGCAGCAATCGCCAACGAGATCAACGGACGTTTGTTCGTCGGCAAGAGCAGGACGGTGAGCGGAACCGTCGCGAACAAAGCATTGGCGCGCACCAGCGTCGCATATCCGATCAGCAACACCACCGCTGCCGCGGCGGCGATCCGGATCTTCCGCCTCGCCAGCCGGTAGTGAGCAACGATCCCGGCCGCCGCGACGAGCGCCCCAAGCATCTGCGTGTCCTTGAGCACGACCATTTGCCAGCCGAGCAGCAACGGTGAGATCGCGACCAACGCGGCGGCGACCGCCGCGGCCCACCGTCGGCTGCGGACCAGCGCCGCCACGATGAGCGCCAAGCCGGTGCCATAAAGCGCAACCTGATCACGAACATCGGCGCAGGACCGGCTGCCAGCGGATGCAGCAGCTGCCAGAGCCGCACCATCACCGGCGGGTGCCAGTCATCGACCGGGCCTCCCAGCACCTGCCCATATTGCGCGACCGTCTTGTACATCGGCACGCCCGGCCAGAAGAGCGCCGCAACGCTCGCGACCAGCAGCGCCACCACTCCGCCCGCGAGCCATGCTGTCGCGGATCGGCTCAGATGTGCAGCACCCTGCTGCGTGAGCTTAGCAAGTCGGCTTCAGCCATTGCTGTCTTCGACCTGGAGCATGCCGATGATAATGCAGCCACTGGGGTCGTTCAGATTCATGATGGAGGTGCGTCCTGCTTCGACTGTGACCTGGCGGCCGGTCGAAGTCACCGACCGAGCTTCGGGTCCGTCATTCTCCGCCGGTGGGACTTGGGAAGCGGCATGTTCAATTTTCACCTCATAGGAACCCGGCGGAAACCGTTTACCTTGTACCGGTCATCCATTCCGATTTTCGCGTGAAAGACACTCCCATCGTCAGCGGTCGCGCTGACCGAGCCCCAAGCCACAGGTTCCTCCGACGATCTGCCCCTTAATCGCTCCCGTTTTTGTCGCGTCGGCCGCGGCGGCTTGCGCACTCACGGCCAAAATGCCGACCGAAGCACCGATTGTGGCTAACATCCGACGAGGGCTGCGGCTCTGACCTCGCTTGAGCTGCACCACCCCGCCGGCGCCAACCTGGGCCCTTAGGCAATCTCCTCGTGAGACTTTGCCAGCCGCTCAACCTCCTCAAACGTGAGATTAGAAAGGTCGTGGATCGTCTTCTAGCACCGGTCACAGAAGCGATTGCAGCCTTCGGGCCGCATTTGCTCCCACCGTTCGCTGCACGGCTTCGGAAAGGATACGCGCAAGTCGCTCATCGAACCGCTCCTCGGTGAAGGGCGGTGCTAGATATGCAGCACCCGCCCGTCGGCGGCCAGCACGGCCTCGTGCATCATCTCCGACAGGGTCGGATGCGGGGAAGACGGTCGGATGAAATCTTCGTCGATCAGTTCGGCAGTCTTGCCGATGGTTAGCCCGGATCAGCTCGGTGACCTCGGCGCCGATCATGTGCGCACCTAGCAATTCGCCCGTCTTGGCATCGAACACGGTCTTCACGAAGCCTTCCACTTCACCAAGCGCGATCGCCTTGCCGTTGCCGATGCCGGGAACTTGCCGACCTTCACCTGAGGCCTTTTTCCTCGGCCGCAGCTTCGGTGAGGCCGACGCTCGCCACCTGCGGGCGGCAATAGGTGCAGCCTGGGATGTTTGGTCGAGCGCGTGCGGATGGACGTCCTTTTGCCCATTTCCTGCGCGATCGCATCGGCCACGGTCACGGCCTCATGCATGCCCTTGTGCGCGAGCCAGGCGGCCCCATGAGATCGCCGATGGCCCAATTCCCGGCACGTTCGTGCGGCACAGGCCATCCGTGTCGATGTGGCCCTTGGTGATTTTCCACGCCCAGCGCTTCGAGCCCGATATTCTCGGTGTTGGGAACGATGCCAACGGCAACGATCGCGTGGCTGAAGCGGTGCTCGGCCGACTTGCCGTCGCTGGTCTTGATCTTCGCGGCGACGCCTTTCGCGTCGGCCTTGAGGCTTTCGACGACCGCACCAGTGTGGATCGTCAGCCCCTGCTTCTTCAGGCTCTTGGCGAGCTGGTCGCTGACCTCCGCGTCCTCGACCGGGACGACGCGGTCGAGCATCTCGACCACGGTCACCTTCGCTCCAAGGTCCGCATAGAAGCTGGCAAAGTCGATGCCGATCGCGCCCGAGCCGATGACCAGCAGCTCCGTCGGCATTTCGGGTGAAGTCATCGCGTGGCGGTACGTCCAGATGCGTTTCCCGTCCGATTGAGCAAACGGCAGCTCGCGCGCCCGCGCCCCGGTCGCGACGATGATGTGCCTGGCCGCGAGCTCGGTCGCCTTGCCGTCCGCCGGTGACGCTGAGCTTGCCTTTGCCCGGTGAGCTTCCCCTCCCCCATCACCACCGCGATCTTGTTCTTCTTCATCAGGTGCGCGACGCCCTGGTTGAGCTGCTTGGCGACCGCGCGGCTGCGCGCGACCACCTTGGCGATGTCGAAGGGATCACCACCCGGCGCTGAGGCCGTAGGCGTCGGCATGCTGGAGGTAGTGGAAGATTTCGGCCGAACGCAGCAGCGCCTTGGTCGGGATGCAGCCCCAATTGAGGCAGATGCCGCCAAGCAACTCGCGCTCGATGATTGCCGTCTTCAGGCCGAGCTGGGCGGCACGGATCGCGAGCGACATAGCCGCCGGGTCCCGAGCCGAGGACGATGAGGTCGTAAGTGTCAGGCATTCAAGTCTCCAAGCCCCTCTCCCGGCGGGAGAGGGGCTTCAAGATTTGAATGCCTGACACTTACGACCTATCGTGCTCGGCTCGGGCCCGGCGGGTATGTCGCCGCGATCCGCGCCGCCCAGCTCGGCCTGAAGACGGCGCTCGATCGAGCGCGGCGCTTGGCGGCGTCTGCCTCAATTGGGGCTGCATCCCGACCAAGGCGCTGCTGCGCTCGGCCGAGATCTTCCGCCTACCTCCAGCATGCCGACGCCCTGCGGCCCCTGGGCCGGGAAGCCATCACTTCGACATCGCCAAGGTGGTCGCGCCGCAGCCGCGCCGGTGAGCCAAGCAGCTCAACCAGGGCATCGCGCACGGGGATGAAGAAGAACAAGATCCACGGATCTCGCTGGGGGGGGGGAAGCACGCCGGCAAAGGCGAGCATTTGGTCACCGACGGACGGCAAGGCGTGAGAACTCACGGCCCAGGCGCATCATCGTCGCGACCGGGGCGCGGGCGCGCGAGCTGCCGTTCGCTCAATCCGACGGGAAACGCATCTGGACCTACCGCCACGCGATGACTCCGCCCGAAATGCCGACCGAGTTGCTGGTCATCGGCTCGGGCGCGATCGGCATCGAGTTCGCCAGCTTCTATGCGGACATTGGCGCCGAAGGTGACCGTCGTCGAGATGCTCGACCGCGTGGTGCCGGTCGAGGACGCGGAGGTCAGCGACCAGCTCGCCAAGAGCCTAAGAAACAGGGGTTGACGATCCACACTGGTGCGGTCATCGACAAGCCTGAAAGCCACCCGAAAGGCGTCGCCGCGAAGATCAAGACCAGCGACGGCAAGTCCGCCGAGCACCGCTTCAGCCACGCGATCGTCGCCGTTGGCATCTTCCGAACACCGAGAATATCGGGCTCGAGGCGTGGGGGTGAAAACGACAAAGGGCCACATCGACACCGATGGCATGTGCCCACGAACGTGCCGGGCGTCTGGCGATCGGCGATGTGACCGCGCCGCCCTGGCTGGCCCACAAGGCCATGCACGAAGCCGTCACGGCGGCCGAAGCCATCGCGCAGGAGATGGGGAACGAGGACGTCCACCCGCACGCGGTAGACCCGAAGAACATTCCGGGGTGCACCTATTGCCGCCCCCAGGTGGCGAGCGTCGGCCTCACCGAAGCTGCGGCCGAGGAAAAAGGCTATCAGGTCAAAGTCGGCAAATTCCCGGCGATCGGCAACGGCAAGGCGATCGCGCTCGGTGAAGTCGAAGGATTTGTGAAGACCGTGTTCGACGCGAAGACGGGCGAATTGCTCGGCGCGCACATGATCGGCGCCGAGGTCACCGAGCTGATCCAGGGGTATAGAATCGGCAAGACCGCGGAACTGATCGACGAATTTCATCCAGATCGTCTTCCCGCATCCGACCCTGTCGAGATGATGCACGAGGCCGTGCTCGCCGCCGACGGGCGGGTGCTGCAATAAATGTGGGGGTGAGAGGAGCACCTCAAATAGAGACCCAGTGTACAGAGTTCAGGAGAAGAGGTAGTCAGAGGGGTGCTGCACATCTGAGCCGATCCGCGACAGCATTGCTCGCCGGCGGCGTCGTGGCGTGCTGATCGCGAGCATTGCGGCACTCTTCTGGCCGGGCGTGCCGATGTACGACACGGTCGCGCAATATGGGCAGGTGCTGGGAGGCCCGGTCGAAGACTGGCACCCGCCGGTGATGGTGCGGCTGTGGCAGCTGCTGCATCCGCTCGCGGCGGTCCCTGCGCCGATGTTCGTGACTAGGTTGCGCTTTATGGCGCCGGCTCGGCGCTCATCGTGGCAGCGCTGGTCCGCAGCCGACGGTGGGCCGGGCGTCGCCGCGCGTTGGTCGCGATCTCACCGTTGCTGCTCGGCTGGCAAATGGTCGTGCTCAAGGACACGCAGATGCTTGGGGCGCTCGTCGCGGCGGCCGGGATCGTTGCTCACTACCGGCTGGCGAAGCGGAGAATCCCGATCGCCGCCGCGGCAGCGGTCGTGCTGCTAATCGGATATGCGACGTTGGTGCGCGCCAATGCTTTGTTCGCGACGGTTCCGCTCACCGTCCTGCTCTTGCCGACGAACGAACGTCCTTGATCTCGTTGGCGATTGCTACGGTGGCTGCGGCGCGGTCCTGGCGCTGACGCCGCTCATCAATCACGTTTTGCTTGCGCTGAGCCAAGCGGCGTCGCCAAGTCCCAGCCTCTGTTCGATCTCGCCGGAGCCGTCGCCACACCCGCCAAGGCTCCATCGCGGTTCACGCCCGAGGAGCGCAAGCAAATCGGCGAGCGGATGCGTCAGAGCCTTTTTGTACCACTCGGCGATCCGGGGGGCTGCTCCGACTTCACGGATCGGTTGCTCGATCGGCCCACTGGCAAGCTGTATCTCGAGCTCGCCCAACCGGCTGCCGCGCATCCCGTTTGCCTACGCGGAGCATCGGCTGGCGCACCGGAATTCGACCGAGCGCTGGCTTGTTCCGCCCGGTCCGCCCGAGCAGGCCCGCCGGATGAAGCCGAGCCCGACGACATTGGCCTCAACGGCCCGCAAAGTGACGCGGCCACGGCGTGGGAGGATGCGGCGGCTGTCGAAGCCGGCACGCGCTCGGCTGGCCGATTTTGTGGACTGTGCTTGCGCTGCTGCTCGTGCCGGCGGCGTGGCGGCGGCGCGGCGACCCCGCCGCGAGCCTGGCGCTGACGGTGCTTGCGTCCGCTTGCCTTGAAGCGAGCTTTCTCGTCATCAGTATCGCCTCGGACTTGCGCTATCATTTGTGGCCCATGGCGGCTTCGGCACTGGCGCTGATCCTGCTCTCCGACCGTATTCCCTGAACAACCACGATCGATTGTCTCCGGTGCACTCATGGCGCTGGTCATGATTGGCGGCCTGACCGCGCGATCGACGTTCCTCCGTCGCCCGACACGTACGAAAGATGATCAAAGCGCCATCTGGATGAAGTCGTTTCGCCCGGCTATCGACGCTGAATGATCAAAAATTTGCTCGCCTGCGCGGCAGCCCTCCTCGTTGCCGCATCCGCCTTCGCCGCAACGGTGTCACAGCCGACCGGATGCTCGACGTGACGACCGGCCGCTACATCGAGCGGCCCGCGATCCTGATCGGGGACGACGGCAAGATCGCGCAGATCGCCACGAACGGCTCCTTGCAAGTGCCTGCGGGCGTGAGGCGCATCGACCTGCCGGGCGAGACCTTGCTGCCCGGCCTGATCGACATGCACGTGCACCTGACCACGTCCCGGAAATCGGCGGCTATCAGGGCCTCAAATATACCGACAGCTTCTGGGAGGCGGCCGGGTCGCCAATGCGCGGAAGACGCTCGACGCCGGCTTCACCACGGTGCGCAATGTCGGATCGAGCAACTTCGACGACGTCGGGCTCAAGCAGGCCATCGACCTGGGCTCGTGCCGGGCCGCGGATCGTCCCGGCGACCTACGCCGTCGGAGCGACCGGCGGACATTGCGACGACACCGGCCTCCGCCTTATTACGACAAGAAGGCGCCGCGGTCGTCAGCGGACCCGAGGACGGGCGCGAGAAGGTGCGCTGGATGCACAAGTACGGCGCCGAAGTGATCAAGATCTGCGCAACCGGCGTGTGTTCTCGATGGGCGACACGTCGGCGCCAGCAGCCAGCTTGAAGAAATGAAGGCCATCGTCGACGAAGCCCACAGCTCGGTCTCAAGGTCGCCGCGCACGCCCACGGCGACGCCGGCATCTACGATGCGATCCTCGCCGGGATGGACACCATCGAGCACGCTAGCCTCGCCACGACGCCACGATCCAGCTCGCGAAGCAGCACGGCACCGGTTCGACATGGATATCTACAATGACGACTACATCCTTGCGACCGGCACTTCGAACGGGACGGAGCAGGAGAATCCTCGACAAGGAGCGGATGATCGGCCGCAGCAGCGCGAGACCTTCCAGCGCGCGGTTCGCGCGGGCGTGAAGATGATCTTCCGCACAGATGCCGGAGTGTATCCGCACGGGCAGAACGGCCGTCAGTTCGCCAAGATGGTGCGATGGGGATGACCCCGCTCCAGGCGATCCAGCCGCGACCAGCAGCGCTTCCGAGGCCTTGACCGCAATGACGTCGGAGTGACGCCCGGCGTTACGGCGATATGGTCGCGGTCCGCGGAGACCCGGCCCGCGACGTCACTTTGCTCGACATGTCGATGCCGGATCAAGGGCGGGGAGCTGGTCAGAGGTCCCGGCGTGGCGGATGAGCGCGGCAACGACGAGCACGCGGACCTTGGTCATTGCGCTTGCGGCGAACCTCGGCATTGCCGTGTCCAAATTCGCCGCCGCGTGGATCACCGGCTCCTCGGCGATGCTCACCGAAGGCGTTCACAGCGTCGTCGATTCGACCAATCAGCTGCTTCTGATGTGGGGGCGGCGGCAGGCGAAAAAGCCGCCCACACGACTTCACCCGTTCGGCTTCGGCCGCGAGCTTTATTTCTGGAGCTTCGTGGTCGCGGTCCTGGTGTTCTCGCTCGGCGCGGGAGTTTCGGTCTACGAGGGCATCCTCCACATCATGCACCCCGAAGAGGCGACGTCGCCGATCTGGGCTTATGGCGTGCTGCTGATCGCGTTCCTTCTCGAGGGATGGTCGACGGTCGAGGCCTTTCGCGAGTTCAAAGAGTCGAAAGGAAAGCTCGGCTGGTGGGACGCAATCCGCCGGTCCAAGGACCTGCCCTTCATCGTGCTTCTGGAAAATGGCGCTGCAATCGCCGGGATCATCGCCGCCGCAGCCGGCGTTTCCTGTCCCAGCTGACGCAAAATCCGTTCTACGACGGCGCGGCTTCGGTCGTGATCGGGCTGATCCTTGGAGTGACCGCGCTGGTGCTCGCTTATGAATCGAAGGGCCTGCTGATCGGTGAAGCAGCCGATCCCGAACTGGTCGAGGACTTGCGGATGCTCGCCAGCGGCTGCCGGGGGTCGTCGGAGTCGGCGACGTCCTCACCCTCCACTCCGCCCCCGACATGATCACTGCGATGCTGAGCGTCGACTTCGACGACAATATTTCCGCCGGGGAGGTCGAGCGGATCGTTCTCCACATCGAGGAACAGGCCAGGCAGCGCTGGCCGCACGTGCGCCGCCTCTTCGTGCGTCCGCAGCACGACGCCGGGCAGCTGAAGGCGTAAGCGAGGCCATGGCCCAGTCGATGCACGACGTCTCCGACCCGCGCAACGCGTCGATCCTGATCAACGTCAACGGCGAGTTGAAGCCGCGCGCCGAAGCGGTCGTCTCGGTGTTCGACAGCGGTTCATGCTCGGCGATGGCGTCTGGGAGGGCCTGCGCGTCCACAAGGGCAAGCTCGCCTTCCTCGACCGCCATCTCGACCGGTTGTTCGAGGGCGCCAAGGCGATCGCGATGGACGTTGGCGTGAGGCGCGAGGAGCTGGCGAAGCGGCTCTACGACACGCTCGACGCCAACGGCATGAGCGAGGGCGTCCACGTCCGGCTGATGGTCACGCGCGGCGTTCGCTCGACGCCCTACCAGGACCCGCGCGTGGTGGTGACCCCGGCGACGGTCGTCATCATCGCCGAGTACAAGGAGCCCGATCCGGCGGTGTACGAACGCGGACTGAAGCTCTTCACCGTCCACGTTCGCCGCGGCGACCCGGCGGTGCAGGACCAGAAGATCAACTCGCACTCCAAGCTCAACTGCATCCTCGCCTCGATCCAGGCGACGCAGGCCGGCGCCGACGAGGCTCTGATGCTCGACCCGCACGGCTTCGTCGCGACCTGCAACTCGACCCATTTCTTCATCGTCCGCAAAGGCGAAGTCTGGACCTCGAGCGGCAAATATTGCCTCGGCGGGGTCACGCGCCCGGTGGTGCTGGAGGTCGCCCGCGACGCCGAGCATACCCGCGCTCGAAAAGGACTTCTCGCTGACCGACGTTTACGGCGCCGACGAGGCGTTCGTCACCGGCACCTTCGCCGGCATCGTCCCGGTGCGCGAGATCGACGGACGCAAGCTCATTTGCCGCGGGCCGATGGTCGACCGGCTGCAGAGAGCTCTACGCCGAGCGGGTCGACCGCGACGTCGAGGAGCAGCCGCGGCCGTGACGCTCCGCATCGCGATGTGGTCGGGTCCGCGAAACCTCTCCACGGCGATGATGCGCAGCTTCGGCAGCCGCGCCGACACGTTCGTTTCCGACGAGCCCTTCTACGGCTGCTTCCTCAAGGACCAGCGGCGCCGACCATCCGATGCGCGAGGAGGTGATCGCGGCGATGGATTGCGACTGGCAGGGCGTCATGGCGACCTGCGCGGATCCCCGCCCGACGGCTCGCCGATCTGGTACCAGAAGCATATGTGGCACCACATGGCGGGGCCGATCGGCTATGACGATTTCGCCGGCTTCACCCATGCCTTCCTGATCCGCGAGCCCGAGCGGATGATCGCCTCCTACCTGCGCAAGCGCGAGAGCGCCGCGTTCGAGGATTTCGGGCTCGAGCGGCAGGCGGAATTCTTTGAGCGCGAGGCCGACCGGCTGGGCCATGCGCCGCCGGTCATCGATGCCCATGACGTATTGGCGATCCCGAGGCGTGCTGTCGAAATTGTGCGGAGCGCTCGACATCCGTGGGACCCGGCGATGCTGAGCTGGGCGCCCGGGCGGCGCGAAACCGACGGGGTGTGGGCACCGCACTGGTACGGGGCGGTCGAGAAGAGCACCGGCTTCGGTCCGCCCGAAACCGAGCCCGTCGACCTCCCCAACGACGCCAAACGGCTCGCCGACCGCTGTCGGCCCTATTACCAGCGTCTGGCCGCGCATCGGCTCCTAGCCCTTGATGGCCGACTCATGTCTGGGGGTGACCCTCATAAGCGTTCTGCGGCCGCGCTCCTGGTCGCGCGATGCCCTCCGCGATGGCCCAATATACGGAGTCCGGCACTGAACGGCCTCCACCGGCTGCCGATGACGGGGTTGACGCGGAGGCAGTATCTCGTGGGCGCGGTCCCGGGCTGGGCACGCGCCGGGGTCAGCTCTTGGCTTGCCACTGCGGGCGAAGCGGCGACGATCATTCGAAGAGCTATGAACAATGCCTTGTGTGCCATCTCGTTTTCTCCTTCGAGGAAAGGCTGGCATTCCTCCAACGTCAATGATTGGCCGCCGTTGCAGTGAATGCGAGTCCGTTTCGACCGAACGGTATCTTCGACCGCTCAACGTGGGAAGAACGGCTCCTTGAAGTTGACGCGGCGTCAACCTGTATAAGGGGCTCGTGGATGATTCGCTCGACATTCGCGATGTCGCTCCGCACCGGCCTGACCAGCCGCGCGCTGCGCTTCTACGAGGCGCGAGGGCTGTGAAACCCCTGCGTACCTACAGTGGGCGGCGGCTCTACGGCCGCGGAGAACTCGAGCGGATCCAGCAGATCCTCGCGCTCAAGCGCGCCGGGCTCAGCCTCGCGCAGATCGGCAAGCTGACCGCGCGCGGCAACATGGATCTGGGCGCGATGGTCGACGCCCAACTGAAAGTCATCGAGGAGCGCAAGGCCGAGCTCGACGAAGCGCGCGCTTTGCTCCTCGCCGTCAAGTCCCGCATCGACCGCGGCGAGCCCGTCGATGCCGAGACCTTCTGCTCGCTGATCCGTCAGGGAGACAAGATCATGGAAGCTCAAGACTGGAAGAAGGTCACCGACCGCTATTTCTCACCGGAGGAGCAGGCGCGCTGGGCCAAAACTATGAAGGACGCGCCGGCCGAGTTCGATCAGGCGGAATATAGCCGCAAGTGGAAGAACCTCGGCGACCGTGTGAGGCGGCGATCCCGAAAGGGCCGGACAACGCGGAAGCGCAGGCGCTCTATGATGAATGGCAGGCGCTGCTGGCGCCGTTCACCGCGGTCGCGACGCCGGAGATGATGGCCGGAGCGACCCAGCTCTACGAGCGCATGGACGAATGGCACGGCGACGTGCCGCCAGCGCCGTTCACGCCCGAAGCGTTCCGCTTCATCCAGGAGATCGGGCGGCGGCGGAAGGCCTAGCCCGCAACGATTCGTACGTGCCGCGAGCTGGAGGCTTCTGACCGTCGTGCGAGGAACGCGCCCTTCTTGGCTCCTCGCAAGGCGGTGTACTTTCCGCTCGTAGTGCCGATCAGCTCGCCTGGCGAGGCGTGCTGCTCGCGCTTTCGACGTCGCGATCTTCGCGTGCGAGGCCGAGCCTGTCGACGTCCAGCGCGAACAGCTTGAAATGATAATGATGCGGGCCGTGGCCCTTGGGCGGGCACGGGCCGCCGTAGCCGGACTTGCCGAAGTCGTTGTCACCTCCGTGCCGACCCGTTGTCCGCCGCCGATCGACCGCGCCGAAGCGGGAATGTCGAACACGCCCCAGTGGCGGAATGTGCCGCTCGGCGCGTCGGGGTCGTCGATGACCAGCGCGAAGCTCTTGGTGCCGGCCGGCGGTCGGCCCAGTGCAGCGGGGCGTCTGGTCCGCGCCGTCGCACGTATATTGGGTCGGGATCGGCTGCCCGTTCTGGAAAGCGTCGCTGGTGAGGTTCAGTTTCGTCAGGGTGGAATTTTCCACGGTCTCCTCCATCCTTTTGATTGGCATTGTTGCTCGCCGCAGCTCGCGAGCGCGACAAGCGCCAGGGGCGCGAATTTCAGACCCGTGTCATCGGGAGCCTCCTGAACAGGAAGCCCACATCGAACGTGCCGCGTCAGTCATGCGTTCCTTGATCGTCCGGCCGCGGTTGACCCTTCACCGCACCGTCGCTATGTGCCCGCCCGTCCGAGCGACAGGATTCACTCGCGCCGGGCAAGAGCTGAACATTGCTCAACATGCGCGTCGCCAGGCGGCCCACCTCAAGAAGGGGGTGCTGCTTCGGCTCCGCGCTTTTTCTGTTGAGCAAAGTAACCGCCGGGGTCTTCCGGCAACGAAAGGTGAAGGGCTTCATGCCGACGATTAACCAGCTGATCCGCAAGGGTCGCGAACCGCAGAAGGCCAAGTCGAAGGTCCCTGCGATGGAGCAGAACCCGCAAAAGCGCGGCGTCTGCACCCGTGTCTATACGACGACCCCGAAGAAGCCGAACTCGGCGCTGCGCAAGGTGGCCAAGGTCCGCCTGACCAACCAGCGCGAAGTGATCAGCTACATTCCCGGCGAGGGCCACAACCTCCAGGAGCACAGCGTCGTGCTGATCCGCGGCGGCCGTGTGCGCGACCTTCCGGGCGTGCGCTATCACGTGCTTCGCGGCGTGCTCGACACGCAGGGCGTCAAGGACCGCCGGCAGTCCCGCTCGAAGTACGGCGCCAAGCGCCCCAAATAATCCACGAGAGTAAGCCCCGGACAGTTGAAGTCCCGGAACCGGCTGAAGAGAAAGGAATCATCCAATGGCTCGTCGTCGCCGCCCAGAGAAGCGCGAAATCCTTCCCGATCCCAAGTTCGGGGACATCGTCCTGTCGAAGTTCATGAATTCGGTCATGCTCGACGGCAAGAAGTCGGTCGCCGAAGGCATCGTCTATGGCGCGCTCGAAAGCGTCGAGACCCGCCTCAAGCGCGAGCCGATCGGCGTGTTCCATGACGCGCTCAACAATGTGAAGCCGGGCATCGAGGTCCGCTCCCGCCGCGTCGGCGGCGCGACCTACCAGGTGCCGGTCGAGGTCCGCCCCGAGCGCGCCCAGGCGCTGGCCATCCGCTGGCTGATCACGGCCGCTCGCGCGCCGTTCGGAAAAGACCATGGCCGGCCGCCTGTCGGGCGAGCTGATGGACGCCTCGCAGAACCGCGGCAACGCGGTGAAGAAGCGCGAGGACACGCACCGCATGGCCGAAGCGAACCGCGCCTTCAGCCACTACCGCTGGTAGACAATCCGTACCTATATCGTGGAGAAGCCGGCTGCTCGCCGGCTCCCCACATCGCTAAGGAAGAATTGAAATGGCCCGCAGCCATCCGCTCGAACGCTATCGCAACATCGGCATCATGGCGCACATCGACGCCGGCAAGACGACGACGACCGAGCGCATCCTCTATTACACCGGCAAGTCCTACAAGATCGGCGAAGTCCACGAGGGCACCGCGACCATGGACTGGATGGAGCAGGAGCAGGAGCGCGGGATCACGATCACGTCCGCGGCGACGACCTGTTTCTGGAGCGCGAGGAGGGCAAGGGCCCCGAGCACCGGATCAACATCATCGACACGCCGGGCCACGTCGACTTCACCATCGAGGTCGAGCGTTCGCTTGCGCGTGCTCGACGGCGCGGTCGCCTGCTTCGACGGCGTTGCCGGCGTCGAGCCGCAGTCGGAGACCGTGTGGCGCCAGGCCGAGAAGTACGACGTGCCGCGGATGTGCTTCGTCAACAAGCTCGACCGCACCGGCGCCAATTTCGAGATGTGCGTCGACATGATCAAGGATCGCCTCGGCGCGCGCCCGGCGGTGCTCTATCTGCCGATCGGCATCGAGGGCAGCTTCAAGGGCCTCGTCGACCTGGTCGAGAACCGCGCCATCATCTGGCTCGACGAGAGCCTCGGCGCCAAGTTCGTATATGAAGACATCCCGGCCGACCTCAAGGACGCCGCCGCCGAAGCGCGCACGCATCTCATCGAGATGGCGGTCGAGCAGGACGACGACGTCATGGAGGCCTATCTCGAAGGCACCGAGCCCGACACCGCGACGCTCAAGAAGCTGATCCGCAAGGGCACGCTCAACTTCTCGTTCGTGCCGGTGCTGTGCGGCTCGGCGTTCAAGAACAAGGGCGTCCAGCCGCTGCTCGACGCGGTCGTCGACTATCTGCCGAGCCCGCTCGACATTCCGCCGGTCGAGGGCATCAAGCCCGACAGCGAAGACGACCGACACCCGCGCGCCGTCGGACGACGCGCCGTTCTCGGCGCTGGCGTTCAAGATCATGAACGACCCGTTCGTCGGCACGCTGACCTTCGCCCGCATCTATTCGGGCAAGCTCGAGACCGCGTCGCAGGTCATGAACTCGGTCAAGGACAAGAAGGAAAAGGTCGGCCGCATGCTGCTGATGCATGCCAACGACCGCGAGGACATCCAGGTCGCTTATGCCGGCGACATCGTCGCTCTTGCGGGCCTCAAGGACACCACCACCGGCGACACGCTGTGCGCCGCCAACGCGCCGATCATCCTCGAGCGGATGGAGTTCCCCGATCCGGTGATCGAGGTCGCGGTCGAGCCCAAGACCAAGGCCGACCAGGAGAAGATGGGCGTCGCGCTCAATCGCCTGGCGCGCGAGGACCCGTCATTCCGCGTCACCACCGACCATGAATTCGGGCCAGACGATCATCAAGGGGATGGGCGAGCTCCACCTCGAGATCCTCGTCGACCGCATGAAGCGCGAGTTCAAGGTCGAGGCCAATGTCGGCGCTCCGCAGGTCGCCTATCGCGAATATCTCGCGAAGCCGGTCGACCTGACCTACACCCACAAGAAGCAGTCGGGCGGCTCCGGCCAGTTCGGCGAGATCAAGATCAACGTCATCCCGGCCGAGCGCGGATCGGGCTTCCAGTTCTTCGACGAGATCAAGGGCGGCAACGTCCCCAAGGAATATATTCCTTCGGTCGAGAAGGGCCTGCGCGAGACGGCCGAGACCGGATCGCTGATCGGCTTCCCGATCATCGATTTCGAGGTCCACCTGATCGACGGCAAGTACCACGACGTCGACTCCTCGGCGCTGGCGTTCGAGATCTGCGCGCGCGGCGCGATGCGCGAAGCGGCGCACAAGGCCGGCATCAAGCTGCTCGAGCCGATCATGAAGGTCGAGGTGGTGACTCCCGAGGATTATCTCGGCGACGTCATCGGCGATCTCAACAGCCGTCGCGGGCAGATCCAGGGCACCGACAGCCGCGGCAACGCCCAGGTGGTCGAGGCGATCGTGCCGCTCGCCAACATGTTCGGCTACGTCAATCAGCTGCGTTCGTTCACGCAGGGGCGCGCGCAGTACACGATGCAGTTCTCGCACTACGACGAAGTGCCGCAGAACGTCGCCGACGAGGTGAAGGCGAAGCTGGCGTAACCGCGAAATTTGTAGTTATGGGCGCGCTCGCGAGACGGGCGGGCGGCCCGATTTTCCAGAGAAGAAGAGGCGTAAAATGGCGAAGGCTAAATTCGAGCGGAATAAGCCGCACTGCAACATCGGCACCATCGGTCACGTCGACCATGGCAAGACGTCGCTGACCGCGGCGATCACCAAGGTGCTGGCCGAGACCGGCGGCGCGACGCTACGTCGACTTATGCCAACATCGACAAGGCTCCCGAGGAGCGCGAGCGCGGCATCACCATTTCGACCGCTCACGTCGAATATGAGACCGCCAAGCGCCACTATGCGCACGTCGATTGCCCGGGCCACGCCGATTATGTGAAGAACATGATCACCGGCGCCGCCCAGATGGACGGCGCGATCCTCGTCGTGTCGGCCGCCGACGGCCCGATGCCGCAGACCAAGGAGCACATCCTGCTCGCCAAGCAGGTCGGCGTTCCGACCATGGTCGTGTACCTGAACAAGGTCGACCAGGTCGACGATCCCGAGCTGCTCGAGCTGGTCGAGCTCGAAATCCGCGAGGAGCTTTCCAAGCGCGACTTCGACGGCGACAATATTCCGATCATCACCGGTTCGGCGCTCGCCGCGCTCGAGGACAAGAACCCCGAGATCGGCAAGGAATCGATCCTCAAGCTGATGGCCGCGGTCGACGAATGGATCCCGCAGCCCGAGCGTCCGCTCGACAAGCCGTTCCTGATGCCGATCGAGGACGTGTTCTCGATCTCGGGCCGCGGCACGGTCGTCACCGGCCGCGTCGAGACCGGCATCGTCAAGGTTGGCGAGGAAGTCGAGATCGTCGGCATCCGCGACACCCAGAAGACCGTCGTCACCGGCGTCGAGATGTTCCGCAAGCTGCTCGACCAGGGCCAGGCGGGCGACAATATCGGCGCGCTTCTGCGCGGCGTCGGCCGTGAGGACGTCGAGCGCGGCCAGGTGCTGTGCAAGCCCGGCTCGATCACGCCGCACACCGACTTCAAGGCCGAAGTCTACGTCCTGTCGAAGGACGAGGGCGGCCGTCACACGCCGTTCTTCGCCAACTATCGTCCGCAATTCTACTTCCGGACGACCGACGTCACCGGCGAGGTTGTGCTCCCCGAGGGCACCGAGATGGTGATGCCGGGCGACAACGTGAATCTGGGCGTGAAGCTGATCGCCCCGATCGCCATGGACCCGGGCCTGCGCTTCGCGATCCGCGAAGGCGGCCGGACCGTCGGCGCAGGGGTTGTCGCCGAGATCACGAAGTAATATAGGGCGCCAACCGCGCGATTCTGGATCAGGGTCGCGCGGTTCGCTTTTGAGTGTTGTTTGATTAGCGGGCTTCGCGGCAGGCTGAGGCTCGCCGGCTCTTTCGCATCGGTAGGGACATGGAAACGCAGAACATCCGGATTCGCCTGAAGGCGTTCGATCATCGAGTGCTCGATCAGGCCACTGGCGACATCGCCGATACGGCGCGCCGGACGGGTGCTCTCATTCGCGGTCCCATTCCCTTTGCCGACGCGAATTGAGAAATTCACCGTCAACCGCTCGCCGCACGTCGACAAGAAGTCGCGCGAGCAGTTCGAGGTGAGGACCTACAAGCGGCTGCTCGATATCGTGCAGCCGACGCCGCAGACGGTCGACGCGCTGATGAAGCTCGATCTCGCCGCCGGCGTCGATGTGGAGATCAAGCTGGCCTAACGGCCGGCGCGCACCGCAAGGTGCGCGAAATTGGGTGATACCGCCGGAGATTTGCTCCGGGCTGCGTCCCCGCCGCTCCCGTCTCGATGCGGAGCACTAGCCCAGGCGGGGCACGCAAACATTTGGATGGGCTGCACGCACTCGGGAATGGTTCCGTGTGCCTCTGTGTGAGGAGTTTGGTCATGCGCACCGGCGTGATCGCGAAGAAGGTCGGAATGACCCGCCTGTTCCAGGCGGACGGTCGGCACGTGCCGGTTACCGTCCTGCAGCTGGACGAGGTGCAGGTCGTCGGCCGCCGTGAAACGGACCGCGACGGCTATACCGCCGTCCAGCTCGGCGCGGGCAAGGCGAAGGCGAAGAACGTCGCCAAGCCGCAGCGCGTCGCCTTCGGCAAGGCCGAGGTCGAGCCCAAGGCGCAGGGTCGCCGAATTCCGCGTCGCCGACGATGCGCTGCTCGACGTCGGCGCGCACATCAGCGCCGATCATTTCGTTCCCGGCCAGCTGGTCGACGTTGCCGGCGTGACCCAGGGCAAGGGCTTTGCCGGCGCGATGAAGCGCTGGGGCTTCAGCGGTCTTCGCGCGACCCACGGCGTTTCCGTTTCGCACCGCTCGCACGGCTCGACCGGCCAGCGCCAGGATCCGGGCAAGGTGTTCAAGAACAAGAAGATGGCCGGTCACATGGGCGCGCGCAATCGCACCCAGCAGAACCTCGAGGTCGTCCGCACCGACCCGATCCGCGGCCTGCTGTTCATCAAGGGCTCGGTCCCGGGCCACAAGGGCAGCTGGCTGACCGTCAGCGACGCGATCAAGCTGCCGCGTCCCGACGCCGCGCCTTATCCCGGCGGGCATCCTCGAGCAGCTCAAGGCCGAGGAAGTCGACGTGCCGGACGCCGGCCTGGTCGACGACGCCGCGGTCCACGAAATCCCGGCGCTGCCGAGCGACGAGGAAGTCGCGGCGATCGCCGCCGAGCAGGAAGCCGGCGGTGCTGCTCGACAGCGAAGTCGAGGCGGAAGCGGTCGCCGAGGACGAGGCAACAGAAGCTCAGGCGGACGAGGCCGAAGCCCGATGCCGACGAGAGCAAGGAAAGCTAAGATGAAGGTCAAGGTACAGACCCTCGACGCCAAGGCTGGCGGCGACATCGAGCTCAACGACGAGATTTTCGCCGTCGAGCCGCGCGCCGACATCCTTCACCGCGTCGTCACCTGGCAGCTCGAGAAGCGTCGCGGCACCGCCCGCGCGGCTCGCGAGCGCTCCGAGGTTGCGCGCACCGGCAAGAAGTTCGGCAAGCAGAAGGGCGGCGGCACCGCTCGTCACGGCGATCGCCGCGCTCCGATCTTCATCGGCGGCGGCAAGGCCCACGGCCCGCGCGTCCGCGATTTCAATCCGTCGCTGAACAAGAAGGTTCGCGTGCTCGGCCTCAAGATGGCGCTGTCGTCGAAGGCGAAGGACGGCAATCTCGTCGTCATCGACAACCTCGACGTCAAGGACGGCAAGACCAGGGAGCTGCGCGAGAAGCTCGGCAAGCTCGGCTTCGGCAAGACCGCGCTGGTGATCGACGGCGACGCGCTCAACGTCGGTTTCGCCCGCGCTTCGTCGAACCTCGAGAGCATCAACCTGCTGCCGGCGGTCGGCGCCAACGTCTACGACATCATGCGCCACGAGACGTTGGTCCTGACCCGCGCCGCGGTCGAGAAGCTGGAGGCCCGCTTCAATGGCTAAGAAACCGCAGAAGGCGGCGCCCGACGCGCGCCACTACGACATCGTTCTGGCGCCGCACATCACCGAGAAATCGACGATGCTGTCGGAGACCAATTCGGTCGTGTTCCGCGTCGCGCACACGGCGACCAAGCCGGAGATCAAGGCCGCGATCGAAGCGTTGTTCGGAGTGCACGGTGGTCGGCGTGAACACCATCGTGACCAAGGGCAAGACCAAGCGGTGGAAGGGCAAGCCCTACCAGCGCTCGGATGTGAAGAAAGCGATCATTCGCCTGGCCGAAGGTCAGTCGATCGACGTGACGAGCGGGATCTAAGCGATGGCTCTCAAGCAATATAAGCCGACCTCTCCGGCCCGCCGCGGCCTGATCCTGGTCGACAAGTCGGCGCTGTGGAAGGGCAAGCCCGTCAAGGCTCTGACCGAAGGCAAGCGCAAGACCGGCGGCCGCAACAACAAGGGCCATGTGACCTCGCGCGGGATCGCCGGCGGGCACAAGCAGAAGTACCGGCAGATCGATTTCAAGCGGCGCACCTGGGACGTCGCGGCGACGGTCGAGCGGCTCGAATATGACCCGAACCGGTCGGCGTTCATCGCGCTCGTGACCTACGAGGGCGGCGAGCAGGCCTACATCATCGCGCCGCAGCGCCTCGCCCCGGGCGACAAGATCGATCGCCGGCAAGAAGGTCGACGTGAAGCCCGGCAATGCGATGGAGATCGGCCAGATGCCGGTCGGCACCATCGTCCACAATGTCGAGATGAAGCCCGGCAAGGGCGGCCAGATCGCGCGCGCGGCCGGCACTTATGTGCAGGTCGTCGGCCGCGATCGCGGAATGGTCATCGTCCGGCTCAACTCGGGCGAGCAGCGCTACATCCGCTCGGACTGCATGGCGACCGTCGGCGCGGTGTCGAACCCCGACAATGCCAACCAGACGCTCGCCAAGGCCGGCCGCAACCGCTGGCTGGGCAAGCGCCCGCTGACCCGCGGCGTCGCCAAGAACCCGGTCGACCACCCGCACGGCGGCGGCGAAGGCCGGACCTCGGGCGGCCGTCATCCGGTCACTCCGTGGGGCAAGCCGACCAAGGGTGCCCGCACCCGTCACAACAAAGCGACCGACAAGTTCATCATCCGGTCGCGTCACGCGAAGAAGAAGGGTTAATCCATGGCCCGTTCCGTCTGGAAAGGTCCGTTCGTCGAGCTTTCGCTGCTGAAGAAAGCGGAAGCCGCGCAGGACAATTCAAAGCGCGCGCCGATCAAGACCTGGTCGCGCCGCTCGACGATCCTGCCGCAGTTCGTCGGCCTCACCTTCAATGTCTACAACGGCCGCAAGTTCGTGCCGGTGTCGGTCAATGAAGACATGGTCGGCATGAAGCTCGGCGAGTTCGCTCCGACGCGCACCTTCTTCGGCCATGCGTCGGACAAGAAGGGCAAGCGCTGATGGGCAAGCCAGCAGCACCCCGCAAGGTCGGCGACAAGGAAGCGCTCGCGATCGGCAACACGATCCGCGGCTCGGCGCGCAAGCTCAACCTCGTCGCCACGCTGATCCGCGGCCGCAAGGTCGAGGAGGCGCTGAACATTCTGAAATTCTCGCCCAAGGGCATGGCCGAGGACGTGCGCAAGGTGCTCGCTTCGGCGGTCGCCAATGCCGAGAACAACCACAACCTCGACGTCGATGCTCTGGTCGTCGCCGAGGCGAGCGTCGGCAAGTCGATCTCGATGAAGCGCTTCGCCACCCGCGCCCGCGGCCGCTCGGCGCGCATCGTCAAGCCGTTCAGCCAAATCCGCGTCGTCGTTCGCGAGCAGGAAGAAGCGTAATGGGTCAGAAATCCTCTCCGATCGGGCTTCGCCTGCAGATCAACCGCACCTGGGACAGCCGCTGGTTCGCCGAAGGCCAGGACTACGGACGGCTGCTGCTCGAGGACCTCAAGATCCGCAAATACATCGTCGAGAAGACTGCCGCAGGCGGCGATCTCGAAGGTGGTGATCGAGCGTCCGGCCAAGATCTGCCGCATTTCCATCTATGCGGCGCGTCCCGGCGTGATCATCGGCAAGAAGGGCGCGGACATCGAGAAGCTGAAGCGCGAGCTGCAGAAGATGACGAGCTCCGAAGTGAGCCTCAACATCGTCGAGATCCGCAAGCCGGAGATCGACGCCAAGCTCGTCGCGCAGGGCATCGCCGACCAGCTCGAGCGCCGCATCGCTTTCCGCCGCGCGATGAAGCGCGCGGTGCAGTCGGCGCTGCGTCTCGGCGCCGAAGGCATCCGCATCACCTGCGCCGGCCGTCTCGGCGGCGCCGAGATCGCGCGCACCGAATGGTACCGCGAGGGCCGCGTTCCGCTGCACACGCTGCGCGGCAACGTCGATTACGCCGAAGCGACCGCGCACACCGCTTATGGCGTCTGCGGCGTCAAGGTGTGGGTCTTCAAGGGCGAGATTCTCGGCCACGACCCGCTCGCTCAGGACCGGCTGATGATGGAGGCTCAGACCTCCGGAGTCCGCCCGGCGCGCGAAGAACGCGGCAACCGGTAAGCGCGAAGGACTTAGAGCATGCTGCAACCCAAGCGCACCAAGTTCCGCAAGGCCTTCAAGGGCCGCATCCACGGCAATGCCAAGGGCGGGACCGAGCTCAACTTCGGCGCCTTCGGCCTGAAGGCGATGGAGCCGGAGCGGATCACCGCGCGCCAGATCGAGGCGGCGCGCCGCGCGATCACGCGTCACATCAAGCGCGCCGGCCGCTTTGGATCCGCGTTTTCCCGGACGTTCCGGTGAGCTCCAAGCCGGCCGAAGTCCGCATGGGCTCGGGCAAGGGCTCGCCCGAATTCTGGGTCGCCCGGGTGAAGCCCGGCCGAATCCTGTTCGAGCTCGACGGCGTCCCCGGCTCGCTCGCCAAGGACGGCGTTCGAGCGCGCCGCCGAGAAGCTGCCGATCAAGACCAAGGTCGTCGCCCGCCTGGGCGAGAGCCTGGCCGAGGAGGAAAAGTAAGCATGGCCGCGAAAGAGAATCTCACGGTCAAGACCGACGACCAGCTGCAGACGCAGCTCGCCGAGCTGAAGCGCGAGCAGTTCAACCTGCGCTTCCAGTCGGCGACCAACCAGCTCGAGAAGCCGTCGCGGGTGCGCGAGGTGCGCCGCACCATCGCCCGCATCAAGACGCTTCAGCACCAGCGCGCCCGCGCCGCCGAACCGGCGCAGGGTTGAGGAGAGAATAGGAATGCCAAAGCGCGTCCTCACCGGCACTGTGGTGTCGGACAAGGCTGAAAAGACGGTGGTGGTCCGCGTCGAGCGGCGGGTGAAGCATCCGCTCTATGGCAAGATCATCCGGCTGTCGAAGAAGTACCATGCGCACGACGCGGCGAACGAGTTCCACGTCGGCGAGGTCGTGCGCATCGAGGAATGCGCCCCGATCTCGAAGCTGAAGACGTGGACAGTCGTCGACCGCATCGGCGCCGCCAAGGCGGTAGCGGTCGAGATCGCACGAGCCGGAGCTGGTCGCGCCGATCGAGCCGTCGGCCCGGCCGAAGAGAAGGCCGAGGAAAAGCCGGTAGAGAAGGCCGAAGAGGCGGAGAAAAAGAGCCGAGAAGAAGCCCGCGAAGAAGCCGGCGAAGAAGGCCAAGACCAAAGACGTCCGCCGAAGCGGACGCCTGAGAAGAATTTGAGAGGATAAGGGTCGAACCATGATCCAGATGCAGTCCAACCTGGACGTTGCGGACAACAGCGGCGCAAAGCGCGTTCAGTGCATCAAGGTGCTGGGCGGCTCGAAGCGCCGGACCGCCGGCGTCGGCGACATCATCGTCGTTTCCGTCAAGGAAGCGGCGCCGCGCGGCCGCGTGAAGAAGGGCGACGTCCACCGCGCCGTGATCGTCCGCACCGCCAAGGACATCCGCCGTCCCGACGGTTCGGTGATCCGCTTCGATTCCAACGCCGCGGTGCTGGTCAACAAGAACGAGGAGCCGATCGGCACCCGCATCTTTGGCCCGGTCGTCCGCGAGCTTCGTGCGCGCAAGCACATGAAGATCATTTCGCTTGCGCCGGAGGTGCTGTGATGGCCGCGCAGAGGATCAGGAAGGGCGACAAGGTCGTGGTCCTGTCCGGCAAGGACAAGGGCCGCACCGGTGAGGTCGTCAGAGCCATGCCCAAGGAGGGCAAGGTGATCGTGTCGGGCATCAACGTCCACGCGCGCCACCGCAAGCCGTCGCAGGAGAGCCCGCAGGGCGGGATCGAGCGCAAGGAAGCGCCGCTGCATGTGTCGAAGGTCGCGATCGCCGACCCCAAGACTGGCGCGCCGACGCGCGTCCGCTTTGAGGAGCGCGAGGGCAAGAAGGTCCGCGTTGCGGTCAAGTCTGGAGAGCTGATCCATGGCTGACAAGGAAAAGAAGGTCGAAGAGGCGCAGGAGCCGGCGACCGAGCAGGTCGAGGTAGAGCGCGTCGGCGAGGCCAAGAAAGCCGAAGCCGAGGCGATCGAGGCGCTGCCCAAGGTCGAGAAGGCCGAGGCGCCAAAGCCCGAGAAGGTGGCCGCGAAGCCCGCCAAGAAGCCCGCGGACTACAAGCCGCGGCTCAAGGCCGACTATGAGGAGCGCATCGTCGCGGCGATGATCGAGCGGTTCGGCTACAAGAACAAGCTCGAGGTCCCGCGGCTCGACAAGATCGTCATCAACATGGGCGTCGGCGAGGCGACCCAGGACAAGAAGCGCGTCGAGACCGCGGCCGCCGAGATGCAGGCGATCGCCGGACAGAAGCCGGTGATCACCAAGGCGAAGAAGTCGATCGCCCAGTTCAAGCTGCGCGAAGGCATGCCGATCGGCTGCAAGGTCACGCTTCGCCGCGAGCGCATGTACGAGTTCCTCGATCGTCTGGTGACGGTCGCGCTGCCGCGCGTCCGCGACTTCCGCGGATTGAACCCGCGCTCGTTCGACGGCCGCGGCAATTACGCGCTTGGCCTCAAGGAACAGATCATTTTCCCCGAGATCAACTACGACGAGATCGACAAGGTCCGGGGCATGGACGTCATCGTAACCACCACCGCGAAGACGGATGAAGAGGCGCGCGAATTGCTGCGCCTGTTCAACTTCCCCTTCCCGGCCGAGGAGCAGCGGCAGGCCGCGTGAGCGGTCTGCCCCAAGGAGAAGAACTTAAGTCATGGCGAAACTGAGTTCGATCAACAAGAACGAGCGTCGCAAGAAGCTCGTTCAGAAGTATGCGGCGAAGTACGCGAAGCTAAGAGCGATCGCGGACGATGAAGTCGCGCGATGAGACCGAGCGCCTGATCGCCCGCCTCAAGATGGCCGAGCTGCCGCGCAACGGGAACCCGACGCGGGTCCGCAACCGCTGCGAGATCACCGGCCGTTCGCGCGCTTATTACCGCAAGTTCCGCCTGTCGCGGATCATGCTCCGGGAACTGGCCAATAAGGGCCTCATTCCCGGCGTCGTAAAGTCGAGCTGGTAAGGGATTGCAGGAATGGCGATGACCGATCCTCTGGGTGACTTGCTCACCCGCATCCGCAACGGCCAGCAGGCGCGCAAGGATTCGATCCTGACTCCGGCGTCGAACCTGCGCGTGCGCGTCCTCGACGTGCTCCAGCGCGAAGGCTACATCCGCGGCTATTCGGAAGAAGAGCTTGCCGGCCAGAAGGGCCTGCGCATCGAGCTCAAATATTTCGAAGGGCAGCCCGCGATCCACCATCTGGCGCGCGTGTCGAAGCCCGGCCGCCGCGTCTATTCGGCCGCGCGCGAGCTTCCGCGGATTCGCAACGGTCTCGGCACGATCATCGTGTCGACCCCGCGCGGAGTCCTGTCGGACGCCGAGGCGCGCGAGCAGAATGTCGGCGGCGAAGTGCTGGCGGAGGTGTTCTGATGTCTCGTATCGGCAAGAAACCTATTCGCGGTTCCGAGTGGCGTCACCGCTACCGACGAGAATGGGCTGCTGGTGATCAAGGGCCCGAAGGGGACCTTGACCATGCCCATGCTCGACGACGTGATCTACTCGATCAAGGAAGACGAAATCCTCGTGACGCCCGTCGGACCGACGCAGCAGGCGCGCGCCGCCTGGGGCATGCAGCGCACCATGGTGCAGAACCTGGTCACCGGCGTCACCGAGGGCTTCACCAAGGTGCTCGAGATCACCGGCGTCGGCTATCGCGCTCAGGCGCAGGGCCGGAACCTGCGTCTTCAGCTCGGCTACAGCCACGACGTGAATTTCCCCGTTCCCGAAGGCATCGACGTCAAAACTCCCGACCAGAATACGGTCGAGATCAGCGGCATCGATCGCCAGAAGGTCGGCCAGGTCGCGGCAGAGATCCGCCGCTGGCGCAAACCCGAGCCGTACAAGGGCAAGGGCATCAAGTATCGCGGCGAGTACATCTTCCGCAAAGAAGGCAAGAAGAAGTAGCCATGGCCAAACTCTCTCTTTTCGACCGCCGTCGCCGCCGCGTGCGCAGCGCGCTTCGCGCGCGTGCCTCGGGCAAGCCGCGGCTGTCCGTGCACCGCTCGGGCAAGCACATCTATGCGCAGGTCATTGACGACACTGCCGGCACCACGCTCGCCGCCGCCTCGACGCTCGATAAGGAGTTCAAGGGCAAGACCGGAGCGACCCGCGATGGCGCAGCTCAGGTGGGCAAGACGCTCGCCGAGCGCGCCAAGAAGGCCGGCGTGTCGCGGGTCGTGTTCGATCGCGGCGCCTTCCTGTTCCATGGCCGGGTCAAGGCCCTCGCCGACGCTGCCCGCGAAGGCGGACTGGAGTTTTAAGAATGCAAGACGAGAACCAGCAGACCAGCGAAGCCGCCGAGCCGGCTGAGGCCGCAGTCGCCGAAACTCCGCCGCAGGCCGAGGCTCCGGCTCCTGAGGCTCGCGGCCGAGGCTGCACCGGCCGAGCATCAGGGCCGCGGTCCGCGCGGCCCGCGTGGCGGCGGACGTGGGCGTGGCGGTGATCGCGGCGGCGGCAATCGTGGACGGCGTGATGATCGGCGCGGAGGCCGCGGCCGCGGCGGCGACGACGACGGTGGCGAGGAGCTGATCGAAAAGCTCGTGCACATCAACCGCGTCTCCAAGACGGTGAAGGGCGGCAAGCGCTTCGGCTTCGCTGCGCTCGTGGTCGTCGGCGACGGGAAGGGCCGGGCGGGTTTCGGCCATGGCAAGGCCCGCGAAGTGCCCGAAGCGATCAGCAAGGCGACTGCGGCGGCGAAGAAGGCGATGATCCGCGTTCCGCTGCGCGATGGCCGCACGCTCCACCATGACGCCCTCGGCCATTTCGGCGCAGGCCGCGTGACTGTTCGTACCGCTCCGGCCGGCACCGGAATCATCGCCGGCGGCCCGATGCGTGCGATTTTCGAGAGCCTGGGCGTTGCTGACGTGGTGACCAAATCTGTCGGCACGTCCAATCCGTACAATATGATCCGCGCGACCTTCGAGGCGTTGAAAGAGCAGACGAGCCCGCGCTCGGTCGCCCAGCGGCGCGGCAAGAAGGTCTCCGACCTCCTTGGACGCGGCGGCGCGAGCGCTGCCGAAGCCGAGGCTCAGGCCGAAGCGATCGTGGAGTAAGAGTGATGGCGAAGATCAAAATCACGCAGACCGGATCGCCGATCCGCCGCGACAAGACCCAGAGGGCGACGCTCGTCGGCCTGGGGCTGAACAAGATGAGCCGCACGATTGAAGTCGAGGACACGCCGGAAGTGCGTGGCCAGGTCAAGAAGGTGCAGCATCTGGTGCGCGTCGACGAGGCCGCCCGAACCATTACATTGCCCTCAACGGGGCGTGCGCGACAAAAGCGAAAGCGAGTGCAAGACCATGAAACTCAACGAACTCAGAGACAATAAAGGCGCGCGCCAGGGCCGCATGCGCGTCGGACGCGGTATCGGCTCGGGCAAGGGCAAGACTGCTGGCCGCGGCCAGAAGGGCGCCAAGGCACGTTCGGGCGTGTCGATCAACGGCTTCGAAGGCGGCCAGATGCCGCTCCACATGCGGCTGCCGAAACGCGGCTTCAACAATATCTTCGCCCGCGATTATGCCGAGGTGAACATCGGCGCGGTGCAGAAGGCGATCGATGCCGGCAAGATCGATGCGAAGGCTACGCTCGACCACGACGCGCTCAAGGCCGCCGGCCTCGCGCGTGGCGGCAAGGACGGCGTCCGCCTGCTTGGCAAGGGTGAACTGAAGGCCAAGATGGCGTTCAAGGTCGCCGGCGTTTCCAAGGGCGCGCGCGAGGCGGTCGAGAAGGCCGGCGGCTCGATCGAGCTGATCGAACGCAAGAACCCGGCGGAGCTCGCCGCCGCCAAGAAGGGCAAGGCGCGCGAGACGAGGCTCGCCGACAAGGCCGCGAAGGCGCAGGCCTAATCACGCGCTTGCGGGCGTAGCGGGGGAGCGGCAATTGCGGGATGCCGTGTTCGTCGATTTAGGGGACCTCGCAATGACCGTTCCACAGCTTATATGATCGGCAGCGTCTAGGGGAATTTCACGAATATGGCATCCGCAGCCGAACATCTCGCCTCGAGCATCACGTTCGCGAATTTCCAAAAGGCGACCGAGCTCAAGAAACGGCTGTGGTTCACGATCGGCGCGCTGATCCTGTTCCGCCTGTTGTCGTTCGTCCCGGTGCCGGGAATCGACCCCGCGGCGATGGCCCAGCTCTACGCCACGCAGAGCGGCGGAATCCTCGACGTCTTCAACACCTTCTCCGGTGGCGCACTCTCGCGGTTCAGCATCGTCGCGCTCGGCGTGATGCCCTACATTACCGCGTCGATCGTCGTTCAGATTGGAGGGACGGTCTACGGGCCGTGGCAGGCGCTCAAGAAAGAGGGCGAGACGGGCCGCAAGAAGCTCAACCAGTACACGCGCTACCTGACGGTGATGATCACCTTGGTGCAGGGCTATCTCGCTGTACGCGGCCTTGAATCGCAGACCGTCCGGCAGGGCATCCAGGCCGTGGTCATGCCCGGTATGCTGTTCGACATTACCGGCACCGTCAGCCTCGTCGGCGGGACCTTGTTCCTGATGTGGATCGGCGAACAGATCACCAGCCGCGGCATTGGCAACGGCGTGTCACTGATCATCATGGCCGGTATTGTCGCCCGGCTTCCGCAGGCGATCGGCCAGCTGCTCGAGGGCAGCCGCACCGGCTCGCTGAGCCCGATCATCGTCGTCGGAATCATCGGCCTCTCGGCAGTCCTGATCATCTTCATCTGCTTCATGGAGCGCGCCCAGCGGCGCGTGCTGATCCAGTATCCCAAGCGGCAGACCGCGCGCGGCATGCAGCAGGAGCGTTCGCACCTGCCGATCAAGCTCAACACCGCCGGCGTGATCCCGCCGATTTTCGCCTCGTCGCTGCTGTTGATGCCCCTGACCGTTCTGCAGTGGGCCGGAAGCCGCTCAACTACCGAAGGCGGCGCTAGCGACTGGCTGATCACCATCACCACGTTCCTGCAGCCGCACTCGCCCATTTATATCGGGCTCTACGGCCTGGGCATCGCTTTCTTCTGCTTCTTCTACACCGCGGTGCAGTTCAACAGCGAGGAAACGGCGGAGAATTTGAAGCGCCACGGCGGCTTCATCCCCGGTATCCGGCCGGGCAAGGCGACCGAAAATTATTTCGATTATCTGCTCAACCGGATCACGGTTGTCGGCGCCGCTTATCTGGTACTGATCTGCATCATTCCAGAAATCCTCGCTGGATCGGCCGGCCTTACCAACCTGCGCCTTGGCGGCACCAGCCTGCTGATCGTCGTCAACGTGACCATGGACACGGTGAGCCAGATCCAGAGCCATTTGATCGCCCACCAATACGGTGACCTCATCAAGAAGGCGAAGCTCAAGACCACGCCGCGCCGGCGGTAATCGGCTCGTCTGCAGGGGAAACCGGACCTGATGAACATCATTCTCTTGGGCCCGCCGGGCGCGGGTAAGGGCACGCAGGCGGCGCGGCTTCAGGCCGAGCGTGGGATGATCCAGCTGTCGACCGGCGACATGCTGCGCGAAGCCCGCGCCAGCGGTTCGCCGATCGGCGAGAAGGTCAAAGCGATCATGGATGCCGGTCAGCTGGTCAGCGACGAGATCGTCACCGCGCTCATCGGCGAGCGGCTCGACAGCGCATGCGGCAAGGGTGCGATCTTCGACGGCTTCCCGCGCACCAAGGGTCAGGCCGAAGCGCTCGACCATTCTGCTGGCCGAGCGCGGCCGCCACCTCGACCATGTCATCGAGCTCGCCGTCGATGAGGACGCATTGGTCCAGCGGATCACTGGCCGTTTCATCTGCGCCAAGTGCGGCAACCGGCTACCATGACACGTTCAAGCCGACGGCAGTGCCGGGCGTGTGCGACGCGTGCGGCTCGACCGAGTTCGTCCGCCGCAAGGACGATAATGAAGCAGACCGTTCGCACGCGCATGGCCGAGTATCGCGCGAAGACCGCGCCGATAATTCCCTATTACGAGGAACGCGGGCTGGTCCGGCGGGTGAACGGAATGGCGCCGGTCGATGACGTGCGGCGCGGAGATCGCCGCAATCCTCGACGGCGAAACCTAGACTCGATCCAGCGTCACAAAGCGGAAGGGTGGACGTCCGTCCTCGGCAGGATGATCTTCACTCCATGTTTCGCACCATTGCGCCGCTTGCGCGCGGGTCGGGGAGGGTGATGTCGCCCTCCATGTCCGCCAGCACGTCGGTTAGCTCGATCCGGTCGGCGATCGGAAGAAAAAGTCCGAATATCTCCGCGCCCCCGATCACCGAAACGCGCTCGCCGCCGGCTAGCTGCAGCACTTCATCAACGCTGTGCCCGACCTCTGCGCCCTCGGCGCTCCAGCCGCGGTCGCGTGTCAGGACGATGTGCCTGCGCGCGGGGAGAAGCCCAGGCAGGCTCTCGAACGTCTTGCGGCCCATCACCATTGCGCTGCCCATCGTCATTGCCTTGAAGCGCTTGAGGTCTGCCGGGATGTGCCACGGCAGGCTGCCGTCGCGGCCGATCACCCCGTTTTGTGCCCGGGCGACGACGAGCGTGATCGGCGGCCTGTCCATTGCTCCGTTTTGACGGGAGTGGGCGCTCGTGCCAAGCGCCAGCGACATGGACGCACAGGCGCAACTGATCGTCGAGGCCGGGCAAACGCTCGGTCCAAAGGCCATCATCACCGACCGCGCCGAGATCGAGCCGTGGCTGACCGACTGGCGCGGACGCGTGCATGGGTCCGCGCCCGCCATCCTCGCGCCGGCGACGACGGAAGAGGTCGCCGACATCGTCAAGCTCGCAGCGAAGCACGGCGTGCCGCTGGTTCCGCAGGGCGGCAATACGGGCATGGCCGCGGGCGCCACTCCGCCTGCGGACGGAAGCGCTCTGATCCTGTCGCTGCGGCGGATGAACAACATCCGTTCGCTGAGCGCCGAGAACCGCGTCGCAGTGGCGGAAGCCGGGGTCATCCTGGAGCAACTCCACCGGACAGCCCTCGAAGCCGGGATGCGTTTTCCGCTGACGCTCGGCGCGCGCGGCAGCTGCACGATCGGCGGGCTCACGTCGACCAACGCCGGCGGGACGCAGGTACTGAAATTCGGCACGATGCGCGCGCTCGTAGCGGGCGTCGAAGCCGTGCTGCCCGACGGCAGCATTCACGACGGCCTGTCCGGCCTGAAGAAAGACAATCGCGGCTACAGCCTCGACCAGCTTCTGATCGGCGCCGAGGGGACGCTCGGCGTGGTCACTGCCGTGGCCCTTCGGCTGGTGCCGGCCATCGCCGCGCGCGCGGTCGCCTGGGCGGCCGTCGAAAGCCCGATGCGCGCGCTCGACCTGCTGCGCTTTCTCGAAGCCCGCACCGGCAGCGTCGAAGGGTTCGAGCTGGTGCCGCAGGATACGCTGCGAGCTGGTGCTGAAGCACATCCCCGGAACGCGCTCGCCGCTTTCCGGCAAGCATCCCTGGCACGTGCTCGTCGAAGCCACGACCGCCGAGCCCGAACGCACGTTTCAGCCGAACTCGAGCAGCTGCTTGGCGCGGCTCTTCAGCAGGGCATCATCGCCGACGCTGCGATCGCGTCCAGTGAGGCGCAGGCCGACGCTTTCTGGCGCCTCCGCGACTCCATCTCCGAAGCCGAGCGCAGCGAAGGCCAGACTCTCGCGCACGACATCTCGGTCCCGGTCGCGGACATGCCGCGCTTCATCATCGACGCGAAGGCCGAGGTCGAACGCGCCTTCCCCGGCGTAATCGCGAGCGGCTTCGGCCATCTCGGCGACGGCAACATCCATTTCCACGTCCGCGCCGCCGACCATGCCGCGCCCGACTGGTACGAGCGCGAAGGCGCGGCGATCACGCGCATGGTCGACGATCTCGTCACCGCCGCCGGCGGCTCGATCTCCGCCGAGCACGGCATCGGCCAGCTCAAGCTCGCCGAATTCGCGCGCCTCGCTCCGCCCGGCCGCATTCACGCGCTCCAGGCGATCAAGCACGCGCTCGATCCGCTCGGCATCATGAACCCCGGAAAGCTGGTGCCTTAAACCATTCTCTTCCGTTCGGCGCTCCGTCGGCGACGATTTCACCTGCTTGCGGGCGGAACATCGCGCCTGTCTCAGCTCTTACAGCGAGCATGCTTCACACTGCTGCCGAACTTCACAACCGGGCGGAAGAATGCCGGAACCGCGCGTCGCTAGCTCCGGATGACCGGCCTCGGGCCGAATTGCTCGATCTCGCGACGGCATTTGAGGAAGAGGCCGCCAAGGTTGAGCGAGAGGGCACGTTCGAGGAGGGCTATCAGGAGGGATGGTCGAGCGTCGCCGGAAGCGATCCTCTGCCCGAAGACCCCACGCAGCCGCTGCCGAGCGAGGACGCACCCGACAAGGGCTACATTTCGGCACCAGTGACGCGAAGGAAGCCGACAAGGCCTAGAGAATCGTCATTCGCCGGGGGGTGAGCGCCGGGTGGTCGCAACCGCGGGGGACCCTAACTGTTTGAGCGCAAAGGGGGGTCGGCGCATCATCCTCACAAGGAATGAATTTAGATGACCAACTCAACATCAAGTTTCCTGGCTATCATCTTCGAACTCGCCGTCTTTGCACTCATCGTGGCAATCGGATGGCGCAGCGTTGAGAAACGCGCCGCAATTGCGGTTGCAGGGCGACCTAACGGCGAGGAAACCATCATCGTCGCCGGTGAAGACGATAGTGTCAGCAGCATCGTCACCACCACCGAGTCAACGCAGCCGGCATCGGCTCCGTCCCCCATCCGTGGTCGTGGTGAACACTGGTGTCGCCGACACCCCGCCAGCACCTGAGTTCGGCCGCGGCGCATCGAAGGGCGAACCGGCGGTCGACGTCGAGGCCGACGCGCCCGGACGCAATCGCCTCAACCGGTGGTTTCATTAAATAGGAAAATTGGCGCGCCGGAGAATTCGCCCCGTCGTCTCATGGAGTGGCGCGCCCGGCAGGATTTGAACCTGCGACCTCAAGCTTAGAAGGCTCGTGCTCTATCCAACTGAGCTACGGGCGCGCGCAGGCACCTGAACTAACCGCAATTGACGCGAAGCGGAACCGCGCTAGGCCCCGCCCATGAAAGCCGAAGGGGAGGGGCTGCGGCACGTCGAAGCGCGCGCGCTGCACGGCGCGCGCTTCCGCTATTTCGACTTCGTCATGGTCGCGTTCGTCGTCGTGCTGCTGCTGTCGAACGTGATCGGCGCGGAGAAGCGCTCGTTCTCGACCTGCCCGGAGTGGCGCGTGGCCGTTCGGCGCCGGCATCCTGTTCTTCCCGATCTCCTACGTCATCGATGACGTGCTGACCGAAGTCTATGGCTTCGCGCGCGCCCGGCGCGCGATCTGGGCGGGCTTCGCCGCGCTGCTGTTCATGGCGCTCATGGAATTCACCGTCGTCCATTTGCCGGTCGCCCGGGCTGGAAGGGGCAGGCCGCCTACGAGCGGGTTTCGGCTCCGGCTGGCGGATCATCCTCGCATCGATGACCGCCTTCTTCGTCGGCGACTTCCTGAACTCGGTCGTGCTCGCCAAGATGAAGATCTGGACGCAAGGCAGCACCTGTGGACGCGCACCATCGGCAGCACGATCGTCGGCGAGGGCGCCGACAGCCTGATCTTCTACCCGCTCGCCTTCTACGGATGGCCGACTGGCCCGTGGC
>CAWAXE010000016.1:0-335868 GCA_963785965.1 uncultured Alphaproteobacteria bacterium | reverse complement strand
TGGGCGCGCTTGGCGTCTCTCCCCCCGACATCGCCCCGCACGCGACGCAAGAAATCTCGCCGATGATCGCGATGATCGAGCGGTTGATCGCCCTCGGCAACGCGTACGAGGCGGAAGGCCACGTCCTCTTCTCGGTGCCGAGTGACGCCGATTACGGCGTGCTCAGCAAGCGCGAGCGAGACGCGATGGTCGCCGGAGCCCGCGTCGAGGTCGCGCCCTACAAGCGCGACCCCACTGACTTCGTGCTGTGGAAGCCGAGCAGTCCAGAGGTGATCGGCTGGGATTCACCGTGGGGCCGTGGACGGCCGGGCTGGCACGTCGAATGCTCGGCCATGATCGAGCGCCATCTCGGCGAGACCGATCGACATCCACGGCGGCGGGCTCGACCTCGATCTTCCCGCACCACGAGAACGAGATCGCGCAGAGCCGTTGCGCCCACGACGGAGCGCCGCTCGCGCGCTTCTGGGTGCACAACGGCTTCGTCGACATGGGCGCCGAGAAGATGTCGAAGTCGCTCGGGCAATATCGTCAGCCGCGGCGGAGTTGCTGGAGCAGGGGCACGAAGGCGAGACGCTGCGGCTGGCGTTGCTCTCGGCGCACTACCGCTCGCCGCTGCCGTGGACAGAAAGCCTCGTCGCGCAGGCGAAGACGAACCTCGACAAGCTTTATCGTGCCGCCGGAGATGCCGCGGCGGGCGATGCCGACAAGGGTGTCATCGATGCGCTCGAGGACGACCTGAACACGCCGCTGGCGCTGACCCGCATCATGGCGCTCGAAGAGCCCTCCGGCGATCAGGGCCAGTGCCGCGCTGCTCGGCTCTGCTCGAAAGCTCGGCGGAAGAATGGTTCAGGGGCGGCGCGGACGAGGGTGCAATCGAAGCGCGGATCGGCGAGCGCACCGAAGCCAAGAAGCGCCGGCGACTTCGCTGCCGCCGATCGCATCCGCGAGGAGTTGAGAATTGAAGGCATTGTGTTGGAGGACGGGCCCGGCGGCACGACTTGGCGCCGGGAATGACCCAATTCTCTCCTTGTCACCACCGCAAAAGCGGGGGTCCCGCTGTCTTCATTCCACACGAAGCTACGAAGAAAGGAAACGAAGGCACGAATAGTCGGGCCGCACCTCGATCTTCGTGGCTTATCTTCTTCTTCGTGCCTTTGTGTGCCAAAACAAGCGATCGGGATTCCCGCGTGCGCGGGAATGACGAGTTGGTGTTCCGAGCAACGATGAATGCCGCCGCTCTACACGACGGATCTGCGGCTCGCCAGGCGCTGAGCCAGGCCGTGCGAGCTCGACAGCGAGAGCGTCCGTTGGGAACTGCGTTCGCCGACGTGCCGGAAGCCGGTGCACGTCCTCGCCGTGCAGCTCGACGACGACCGACGAGTCGGCGAGCTCCTGATGCAGGTCCATGCTTTCGCGTTCGGTTAGAGCATAGGCGGCGCTGGATAGAACAGCAAGCCATTAGCCGCGGCGGACGTTGACGAAGTCCACGGGGCGATCACTCGCGCTCAAGCCGACTGGCTCGACCCGGAGCAGGCGGTTTCGATAGACTTTCCGGTTATGGCCGCACGTCGACCCCCTTTGCCCGCCCGTTCGCGCAGATCGCCGGCGCCGCGCGATTACTGCTCCCGTTTCAGGCGCTTCCTCGCTACGATTGAGGAAGGCGGGGTGGCGACGCCCGCAGAGACCGCCCCAGCGACCACCAGATCCTCGAAAGCAGGCACGATCATCTCTGCGCCGCGCTGATCTTCGTGGCCTTGTTGGGCCAGCTGGAGCTTCGGCGCCGAGGCCTTCCGGCTACATCGTCGCCCGGGCGCTGATCGAACCCTAACGTCATGCGGCTGATCCGCGTTCCGCAGGCCACTGCTGAGCGTCGCCGACCTTCGGGATTGCACTGCTGCTGTTTCATCGTTGGGCTCAAGGCTCCAGCCGAGGCCGCTAGTGGCCACTGCGCGGCGGTACTTTTTCAGGCTCGGCCTCGCGCAGGTTGTCCTGGGCAGGACCGGCGGATCGAGCGGGCTGCTCTGTTCGCTTCCGCTCGGAATCTCCCCCGCCGCCGCGCTCGCTATCGGCCTTCCGCTGCGCTTTGTCCTCGACCGCACCAGTGCTGCCGATGCTGCGCTCGGACAATGAGCTGAACCTTTCGCCGCCGGCGACACGCCCTTTCTCGATCCTGTTGTTCCAGGATCTCGCCATCGTCCCGATGATCACCATCATCGCCGCCCCTGGCGCGCATCGCGACGGACCGAGGAGCGCGCCCACCGAGCTCGAGCTCGCGCTTGATGCAGCCAGGATGCGCGGTGACGTGGCCTGGTGCTGGTGGGGAGGCTCATCCTGAACCCCCTGTTCCCGCCTCGTCGGTCGCCTTGGCGAACGCGGACTGTTCGTCGTCGCCGGGGCTGCTCACCGTCGTCGGCCGCCGCCGCCATGATGCCCGCGGTTTCCGCCTCTTCCGTTCCACTAGGCGGCTTCGTCGCCGCATGGTGCTGGCCGAATCGCCATACCGGCACGAGATCGAAGCGACGTCGAGCCGTTCGCTCGATCCTGCTTGGGTTGTTCTTCCTCTCAGTCGGGATGCTGCTCAACCTGGGCCTTATCGCGGCACGGCCGTTGTTTGTGCTCGGCCTTGCGGCCGGGGTGATCTGACCAAGGCGATTTTGATCGCCGTTGCGCGCTTTGTTCCCGAAACAGCTGACCGCGCAGCGTCCGGCTCGGCCTGTTGCTGAGCCAGGCGGGCGAGTTCGGTTTCGTCCTTTTCGCGCATGGCGACGGCGGCGCAACTCGATCACCTCGGAAGCCGCGTCGCTGTTCGGCGCGGTGGTGACGCTCTCGATGGCGGCCACCCCGTTCCTGATGCGCCTGACCGACTGGCTCGAGCGGCGCGAGGTGCGGAGCGGGGAGGGGCTCGACGGTCCCGAGCGCTCTCCCGAGACCAGCGCGATCGTGGTTGGCTACGGTCGTTTCGGCCAGACGGTCGCGCAGATGCTGATGGCGAAGCGGATCGGCGTTACGCTGATCGACAAGAAGCCGAGCATGATCGAGACTGCCGAGGAGTTTGGGACGGAGGTCTATTATGGCGACGGGATGCGGATCGACCTGCTTCGCACTGCCGGCGCCGAGACGGCGAAGGTGATCGCTTTCTGCAACGATAATGAAGGCGGGGAGATGACACGCGAAGCTGTGCAGGGGGTGCTCGAGGCTTTCCCCAGGCGGCGGTGATGGTGCGCGCCTTCGACCGGGTGCATTTGATGCGAGCTCGACGGTCTCGATCTCGCTTTCGCCCAGCGCGAGCTGTTCGAAAGCGCGGTCGTCATGGGCAAGGCGGCGCTCAAGGCGAGCGGCATCGACAAGAGCGAAGCGGAGCGCGTCGAACGCGAATACCGCATGCGCGACTGCGACCGGCTCGAGCGGCAGAGCGCGACCGGCGATCTTCATGCCGGGCTCGAACGTTCGTTCGCGCCTGATCGGCCTCTCCCGGAAGTCGAGGTCCGCGACCCCGCTTAAGCGGCGGTGCGGTCGGACGTGCTCCTCGAGCGCCTGGATGATGGCGTCGACGACGTCCCTGTGCGCGCCGTCGCCGCTTTTCACATGGATATGCGCTTCCGGGTACGACGGCCGGCGCTCCTCCGCGAGGCGCTCCAGGATCCCCTTCGGGTCGCCGTTCCGGAGCTGGGCCGAGTGTCGCGCCGCGAGGTGCGTTCCGCGAGGATCTCGACCGGAGCATCGAGCCAGACGGTAATCGCGCGTTCGTTGAGCAGCTGCCGCGTCCGGGATCGACGTACGCGCCTCCGCCGGTCGCGATCACCCGGACCTCGCCCTCGATCAGCCGCGCGACCAGCCGCCGCTCGCCGTCCCGGAAATCCTGCTCGCCGTAGCGTTCGAATACCTCCGCCGCCGGAGTAGCCCGCGGCGTCCTCGATCGCCGAATCGCTGTCGACGAAGGGCAGGCCGAGCCGTTTGGCGAGGCGCCGGCCCACCGTCGATTTTCCCACTCCCATCAGCCCGACCAGCACGATCGGCCGGTCGAGACGCTTCGCCAAATCCATCACACTTAGGGGGCTATACAGCGGCTCCCAGCCTGGCGGGCAAAAGCGCTCGCCATGCCCAGAATTGCAGTCCTGATCATCGTCATGCTGCTCGTCATCGGCGGCCTCGTCTTCCTCTCCACAGTGGCGAAAGAACAGCCGACCCGGACCGATAGAGGTCGCCGTTCCTCAGAAGGCGGCAATGCGCATTAGGCCGCTGCTGATTGCCTCTGCTGCGGTTGCGCTGTCCCTGCCGGTGCTTGCGCAGCGGGCGCCCCCGCCTGGCCTGCCCCTGCGCCGGGCCAGCTGTTCCGGCCAACACGGTCGCTCCGGCGACAGCGCAACCGGTTGCCACGCCGGCCCCAGGATCCCGGGCGGGTCGGACGAGACGGCGGTCGAGGAAGTCGCGAACCTCAACCTTCCGCCTCCCCCACCGCCGGTCGAATATCCCGGATGGGCGCGCCGCGACCCCTGGGTCGTTGGGAGCCTCGACCCCGAGCGCGAGGGTCTTGGAGCCGATTCCTGGGGCGGGGCCAGCGGGGCTTTCCTCTCGACCCTTATGCGGCGGATGTCGACGCCCATCGCCTCGCGCTGGGCGCATATCGCGCTGAGGGACGCGCTTCTCGCCAGGTTGCGCGCGCCCCGCAACGTGAACCCGGTCGATTGGGTGGCCGAGCGCGCGTGGCTTCTCCTGCGCCTGGGCGAAGCCGACGCCGCGCGGATGCTCGTCGCGGGGGTCGATACCGACCGCTTCACGCCGAAAATGGTGCAGGTCGCGGTCCAGAGCGCGCTGGCGAATGCCGATCCGCCTGCTTTGTGCCCGATCGAGGAGGGGATCGGGAAATATGAGCCGAACATCCGCGCATTGGTCCAGGCGATGTGCTCGTCCTTGGCTGGCGAGCCGGACATTGCGGCCGGCACAGATCGACGAGGCGCGGCGCCACGGCCGCATCGGCGGAATGACCTCAACCTTGCTGACAAGGTCGTCGGTGCTGGCGCCAATACGGGGCGCGCCGTGTCGATCGAATGGGACCCCGTCGACAGCCTCACCGCGTGGCGTTTCGGCCTCGCAACCGCAACGGGAATGGCTCCGCCCGACCGGCTGATCAATTCCGCGTCGCCCCAGCTGCGCGCTTTCCAGGCGAGAGCGCCGTTGCTCACTGCGCAACAGCGGCTGCCTTCCGCGTTCGTCGCCGCCGGCCTTGGCGTCTTTTCCTCGCAGTCGATGGTCGATCTCTATTCATCAATCTACGATTTCACCGACCCCGACGACCTCCCCAGCACCGATGCCTGGCAGCTTCGGCAGGCTTTTGTCGGCAAGGACGCCGACACGCGGCTCGCCGCGATCCGGCATCTGCTTGCCGTGGGCAAGGCCCCGTTGCAGAAAGAGGCGATGCGGGCGCTCGTCGCGCGCGCAGCGACCCCGCATCGAGCCCGATCCCAAGCTGGCAGGCCCGACGCTCCGGAGCTGATCTCAGCGATGCTCGCCGCCGGCTACGACCAGGCGGCGGCACGTTGGGTCGGGGGCCTGCGGCCGGATGAAGGACGAGGCGGGCGACCGGTGCTGGGCGATGCTGGTTCTGGCGTCGCCGAGTGCGAGCGGGCTCGACCTCAGCGCGGGCCGGATCACGAGCTTCATCGGCCGCGACAAGAGCCGGAACAAGATTTGCAGCGCGCTGCGCGTCGCCGGACTTGCCGGTCTCGGGCGAATCACGCCTGATGCCGCCAATTCGCTCAATCGCCGCTACGGCCTTGGCCTGGGTCGGCAATCGAGCTGGACGAGGATGATCGATGCTGCTGCGGGCCGCGGCGAGGCCGGCACGGTCCTCGTGCTGACCGGAACCGGTTTCCAGACGGGCGAGATTTGACCAATTGCCCGGAGTGCATGCGTATCATGCGCTCCCGGCGCTCGAGCGGACCGGGCAGGATTCACTGCGAGGATGATCGCGGCCGAGGCCCTGTCACTGACGTGACCTTGCCGAGAGAGCCGCAACTGAGGCCCGAGACGAGGCACTCGTCGACCGGTTCCTCGACATGATGGCGGCAGAAGCCGGCGCTTCGCGGCACACCCTTGCGGCGTATCGCAACGATCTGGAGCGATCGGCCGAGGCCGTCCGGGGCTGTCTTGCGACGGCGTCAGCTGACGATTTCTCGCGGCTCGGCGCAGCAGTGGTCGGAGCTCGCGCCGGCTACGGTTGCGCGCCGATCGGCGGCGCTGCGGCGGTTCTTCGGCTTTCTCGTCGATGACGGCCTCCGCAGCGACGATCCGTCCGCCGCGCTTCCGCGACCGCGCTTCGAGCGGCCGCTGCCGCGCATTCTCGATGAGCCCGAAATCTCGCGCATGTTCGAGGCCGGCGAGGATCGCGCCGCAAGCGGCGAGGCCGCGGCCTTGCGCGATCTCGCGTTGCTCGAGCTGCTCTATGGTTCCGGTCTTCGAGCCAGCGAGCTCGTCAGCTTGCCGCGTGGTGCGGTGCGCCAAGGCCAGCCCTTCCTGATCATCCTCGGCAAAGGCGGCAAGGAACGCCTGGTCCCGATCTCGTCGCGCGCGGAGGCGCCGGTCCGCGCCTGGCTCGAGCATGTGCCGGCGGACGGCCGTGGCTGTTTCCGAGCGGCAAATCGCATCTCAGCCGAGTTCGCCTGTTCCAGATCGTCCGGCACATGGCGGCCGACGCGGGCATTTCGCCCGAGCGGATCAGCCCGCATGTCCTTCGCCATGCGTTCGCGACGCATCTGCTGTCCGGTGGGGCGGACCTTCGGGTGCTCCAGTCGCTGCTCGGTCACGCCGACATCGCGACTACCCAGATCTACACGCATGTGGACAGTGCGAGACTGGTCGAGTTGGTCAACGCGCGCCATCCGCTTGCAGACCCGTCCTCGTTGACGGCTGCCTCGGCTTCGTCCTACCCGCACGCGGCCACATGCTGACGTACCTCGATTTTGAAAAGCCGATCGCCGAGCTGGAAACGCGCCTGACCGAGCTGCGCGAGACGGCGAGCGGCGGAGCGGTCGACATCGACGCTGAGATCGGCGGCTGGAGACCAAGGCCAACAAGCTGCTTCGCGACACCTACGCCAAGCTCACTCCGTGGCAAAAGGCGCAGGTCGCGCGGCATCCGGAGCGGCCGCATTTGAAAGATTATTTGGCCGGGATTGCCGACGATTTCGTTCCGCTCGCCGGGGACCGGGCCTTCGCCGACGATCCGGCGATCGTTGGCGGTCTTGGCCGCATCGAGGGCCGGCGGGTGATGCTGATCGGCCATGAGAAGGGCGACGACACAGCCTCGAGGCTCAGGCACAATTTCGGGATGGCCAAGCCCGAGGGCTATCGCAAGGCGATCCGCCTGATGCGGCTGGCCGACCAGTTCGGAATCCCCGTGGTGACTCTGGTCGATACGCCGGGCGCATTCCCTGGAGTGGAGGCCGAGGAGCGCGGGCAGGCCGAAGCGATCGCCCGCTCGACGGAAGAGTGCCTCGCCCTAGGCGTGCCGATGATCGCGGTCATTGTCGGTGAGGGCGGATCGGCGGAGCGGTGGCGATCGCGACCGCCAACCGGGTGCTGATGTTCGAGCATGCGATCTATTCGGTGATTTCACCCGAAGGTTGCGCTTCGATCCTTGGCGCACTGCCGACAAGGCGCCGGAAGCCGCCGAGGCGATGAAGATCACCGCTCAGGACCAGCAGGCGCTTGGAGTGATCGACCGCATCGTGCCCGAACCGCTTGGCGGGGCCCATCGAGATCCCGATGCGGCGATCGGGTCTCTCAAGGGCGCGATCGTTGAGGAATTGGACGGCTCTTCCGCGCTCGGCCCGAACGAGCTCCGGGCGCAGCGGCTAGCGAAGTTCCTCGCCATCGGCTGAGGCGCCGGAACCGCGTTCAGTCATTCTCCGTTCAAAATCGCGCCGGCTTAGTTGTGACGGAAGGTGAGAGCGTAAGGCTTATGTGGCGATTCATCCTGTTGCTTGCGGCCGCGCGTTGGCCGTGCGCCGGCGCAGCGCAGCGGCGGTCTATCTCGATCCGCAGGACGTCGCGGAGGCGCAGCGCGAGCACCCGCAGCTTGTCCGGGAGCTGGGCGGTGCCGAAACCGGCCCGCGCGCAGCTTATGTGGAATCCATCGGAAGGCGTGTGGGGGACTATTCCGGTGTCGCCAATCCGGGGCAGGCGCTTCATTTCACGACGTTGAATTCCCCGGTCGAAAACGCTTTCTCGGTCCCCGGCGGCTATGTCTACGTCACCCGCCAGCTGTTGGGCCTGATGGACGACGAGTTCGCAGCTCGCTTTCGCGCTTGGACATGAAGTCGGCCATATTTCCGCCAATCACGCGCACATTCGCGAACAATATGCCCGGCGCAGCACCTTGGAGGCTCGGCCAGATCGTCGGCGCGATCTTCGGTGACCAATTTCGAGCGCCTTCTCCAGGCCCGCGCCAAGCTCGACCTTCTGAGCTTCTCGCGCGAACAGGAGTACCAGGCCGACCAGCTTGGCATTCGCTACATGATCGCAGCGGGCTATGACCCCGCCGGCGCTCCTGGCGTGCTCGCCGCGCTCAGCCGTCAGTCAGCCCTGCAGGCACGTGTCCAGGGCCGCACAAATCGCCAGACTCCGGAATGGGCGAGCACCCACCCGCTGAGCGAAAACCGCATGCAGCAAGCGCTGCAACTCGCCAGCGCCAGCGGACGACTCGGCAGGGGCGTGCGCAACCGCGACATTTTCCTGAGCGAGCTCGAAGGCATCTTCGTCGATGACGATCCGGCGCAGGGCATTATCGACGGCGCAAGCTTCACCCATCCGGATTTGCGCATCCAGTTCGCGTTCCGCCCGGCTATCTGATGTCTAACGGCACCTATGCCGTGAGGATTTCGGTTCGGCGGGCAAAGCGCAATTCAGCGGCGGCCGCTATTCCGGTAGCTCGACAATTACATTCTGGCGGTCTTCGGCGAACTGACCGGGGGTCAGATGCAGCTCGCGATCCCCGCCGCAGCACACGGTCATCAACGGTATGCCTGCGGCTTTTACGACCGCTCGCCTGGAGACATCATCAGGCCTGATCGACGTCAGCGTGGTTGCGTATCAATGGGACCCGCAGCGGGTTTATCATTTCGTGATGCTGACGCCGGGGGAAGCGGGATCGGCTCGTTCACTCCGATGGTGAACTCGTTACGCAAGATCACCGCGGCGGAAGCAGCGGCGATCCGGCCGCGGATCATCCATGTGGTGAGGGTTGGCCCGGGCGACACGGTGCAGTCGCTGGCGGCCGAATGGCTTACCGCGATTTCAAGCTTGACCGTTTTCTTGCACTCAACGGATTTACGCCCGGCAGCAGTCTGGCGCCGGGGCAGAAGGTAAAACTCATCGTCTACGGCTCTCCGCACCGCAGCTAGCCGGCGTTCTGGACTGGTTTTGATGTTCGCCCCACATGCCGTTGGTGCCCCGCCCAACGCCTGAATGCCGCCGATCGCCGCGATGATGATGAGCGCGCAAATCAACCCGTATTCGATTGCGGTTGCCCCGCGCGTATAGGCGCCGAGCTTGCGCAATTTCGTTCGGATAGCGATCACGCCACCCTCCTCTGGTCCACGTCCACTCGCTAGGTTTACCGCATTTGGGTTAACAACTCTTGCTCGGCTCATCCTTAACGCAGCGTCATCCTTCTAAGCGCGGGGAATGCTGCGGCGTCCACGCGGCGAAGTGCAGAATTTCGAACGTTTCGACGTGCGGCTGCGGTCGCCGGCCCAGCGAAGCATTGGCGCGCAGCGGCAAGCGCGGTTTCGACAGGTTCTCGCGGACCGTGCGCTGAGGACGTTGGTCGCGCCCATTCTTCGAAGATCGGCAATGAGGCGGTCGAGCGACCGGTAAGAGACCTGCACGCGATCGACGTCGACCACCGGCATGACGAACCCGGCTGAGACAGGAGCGGCGCAAGCGCCGAAGCTTCAATGCGGGGATGGATGTGGGGCGAGGCGACGCCGGTGCGAGATCGGCCGCGCGCATCGCTCCGCAGCTGCGGGAGCGTGTCGCCGCCGGAGAACGCGCCAAAAAGGACGATGCCGGTGCATCGATCGACGAACGGACGTCAGCGCACTCGGAAGGTCGTTGACGGTGTCCAGGGTCCCGAGCGCGAGGACAAAATCGTAAGTGTCCGCGGGGGAGGTCCAATCGTCCTCGACGATGACGTCACCGCCCGCCCGCTCAGCGAAAAGCGCCCGGGGTCGCGCACCTCCACTTCGTCACGAAGTCGCGCAGGCGCGCCGGCCAATCGGGTCGGGGCAGCCGATCAGCAGCGCCGCGCTCGAACCGCCGCTCCACCAGCGCCACTCGCTCGAGGCAATCGGCAAACGCGCGCTCGAACAGGAACAGCTCGGGGCCATTCTCGCCGCCCGATCGCGCCGGAGCGAGCGCAGGCGCATGTCGAACAATTGGGCCACGGCGGCGCTTGTGCGATGCGCTCTCCCGCGCGACAAGAATGATGCCGCCAAGGATCAGGCGTGCTCGCACCTGCGCCCGATGGGCGCTCGATTTCGTGCTTCCGCCCCGCTGCGCCGGGTGCGGGACCATCGTTGCGGAGGTGCATAGCTTTTGCGCGGACTGCTGGAAGCAGATCGAATTTCTGGGCAGGCCGGCTGCTCCGATCTGCGGGGCCCCACTCCAGGCGACCCAATTCGGCGACCTGCGCCGTGTGTCTGGCGAAACCGCCGCGGATCGCCCGTACTCGCTCCGCCGTTGCTTACGACGAACTGTCGCGCAGCCTCGCGATCCGGCTGAAGTACGGCCGCAAGGTCGCGATCGCGCGGACGATGGCGCGCTACATGGCGCCTCTGATTGGATCTCCTGCCGAGCAGTACTCGTCCCCGTGCCGTTGCACTGGACTCGCCTGTGGCGGCGCGGGTTCAACCAGTCCGTTCTCGTCGCGCGCGAGCTTTCGCGGCGGCTTCGTGTTCGCAGGGATGTCCTTGTCCTTCGACGACTGAGGCGCACGCCGCCGCTGAAGGGCATGAGCCCGCTGCAGCGGCGCAAGGCCGTAGCTGGCGCATTTAGAGTCGGCGACAAAGCGGCGGTGGCGGGCAAGACGATCATCCTGATCGACGATGTTCTGACGACGGGCAGCACGGCGGAGGCGTGTGCACGGACGCTGAAGCGCGCGGGGGCGGCTCGGGTGGAGCTGGTCACATGGGCGCGGGTGGTAGACCGGCCCAGTTGATGCGTTGACGACAGTCTTACGTTGGCGCCGGAAGGATCGTTCGTGCCGCTTGTTGAAATCTACACCAAGAGCTTTTGTCCTTATTGCTGGCGGGCCAAGGCGCTGCTCGAGTCCAAGGGCGTGGAGTATGAGGAGATCGTCGTCGATTATGCGGGGACGGAGAGGCAGGTCGATGATCGAGCGGGCGAACGGCCGACGACGGTGCCGCAAATCTTCATTGCCGGCGCCCACATCGGCGGATGCGACGAGCTGATGGCGCTGGATCGCGCCGGCAAGCTCGATCAGCCTTGATCGCCGCATGACGAAGATCGCGCTTATTCAGTCGAACACCGGATCGATCCGGAGGCCAACGCGAGGGCGCTGGTCGATGCGATCAACGAAGCCGCGGCCGGCGGGGCCGAAATGCTGTTCACGCCCGAAATGTCGGGCCTGCTCGACCGCGACAGCGCGCGCGCCGCGAAGAACCTTCGGAATGAGGATGAGGACCTGGTGCTCGCCGCCTGCCGGGATGCGGCGAAGCGCAACCGCATCTGGCTCGACATCGGCTCGCTCGCCGTGCGCTCGAAGACGGCAAGCTCGCAAACCGCGGCTTCGTGATCGACCGCGAAGGGCAAGTCCGCGCCCGCTACGACAAGATCCATCTGTTCGACGTCGACCTGCCCACAGGCGAAACTGGCGCGAATCGCGGTCTATTCGGCGGGCGAGGACGTGGCGCTGGTCAATGGCACGCCGGTCGGGAAGCTCGGCCTCACGATCTGCTACGACCTGAGATTTCCGATGCTGTTCGCACGCATCGCGGAGGCCGGCGCCGACGTGATTTCCGTCCCCGCCGCCTTCACGGTCCCGACCGGCCGCGCCCATTGGCATGTGCTTCTTGCGCGCGCGCGCGATCGAGGCGGGGTTGTTCGTGGTCGCCGCCGCGCAGGTCGGGCGCCACGAGGACGGGCGGCAGACATTTGGGCACTCGCTTGTCGTCGATCCGTGGGGCGAGGTCTGCTCGACATGGGCGAGGAGACGGCGTCGGCTTTGCCGACATCGACCTTGCGCGAATTTCCGACGTTCGCTCGCGCATACCGGCGCTTAACCACCGCCGCCTTATTCCCGAGCCGGTGAGCCATGATCGTCTTCGATCTTCAGTGCCGCGACGGCGGCGAGACCTTCGAAGCCTGGTTCCGCTCGAGCGCGGATTATGACGAGCAGCGCGCAGGCGGCTTGGTGCAATGCCCGGTCTGCCGGTCGGCCAATATCGCCAAGGCGCCGATGGCGCCGCGCGTGCCGCGCAAGGGCTCGGAGCAATCCGCTCGCCCGAGCTGGCCGCAATCCAGGCCGAGCTGCTCAAGGATTCGCGCTGGGTCGGCGACGAGTTCGCCGACACCGCGCGAGCTATGCACAGCGGTGAGATCGAGCGCGAGCAGGTCCATGGCAACGCCACGCTCGAGCAGGCGAAATCGCTCGTCGACGAGGGTGTGCCCGTCGCGCCGCTGCCGCTCCCGGTCGTTCCGCCAAGCCAGGTGAATTGATCGGAGCGCGGCGAAGCCCCTATTCGGGGCGCACGACCCCGTAGCTCAGCAGGATAGAGCATCAAATTCCTAATCTGAGGGCCACAGGTTCGAATCCTGTCGGGGTCGCCACATGTTTGAGAGCGAAGGTCATGGCGAACAAACAGACGATCAGGCGAACCGCGCAGGGCGCATCCATCGTTTGTTCTCGAGCACCGCGCTCGCTGGGCATGAGTTGGGCACGCACGGCATTGGAGCGGCGAAAATCGGCGCCGAGCTTATCGGCGCGGGCTACGCGGCGATCGTCCATGCGGCGGTGCCGGGCTGGTTCACGGAGACCGCGGGAAAGACGGTGACCCGCATCTACGACCACATCCAGGCGCGCAAAGCCGGCTCGGCCGACCCGGAGAACTAGCCCGATTATGTAATCTGACCGGGTCGTCCCGGTCGCAATCGTCGGGGCGGCTTTTCCGGGACGATTATTGCCGCCCAGCTCGCGCGGCGCGGCATCGGCTCCGTCTGATCGACGGCAGCGGCCGCTGGGGAAGGGCGTCGCCTATTCGACGACCGAGCCGGTGCATCTGCTCAACGTCCGGCCGAGGGATGAGCGCCTGGGCCGACGACCCGGACCACTTCGCGAGACGCTTCGAGGCCGACGGCGGCGATCGCCGGGTTTTGCCCAGCGGCGTCATGTTCGGGCGGTATCTGAGCGAAATCCTCGACGAAGCGGTGGCCACTGGCTGCACAGAGGATGCACGCGACGGCCTCCGAGGAAGCGTCAGAACGGGGCTGGACAGTCGAGCTCGACGACGGCGACGTCGGTCGTATCCCGCGGCGCTCGCTTGCCAGTCGGCAATCAGGAGCCCGAGCCGCTCAGCGCCTTCACGGGCATCGGCGATCGCTTCGTCCGCGATCCGTGGGGGCCCGAGCTCAGGCGGCCGTTCGAGGACCTGGCGGCAACGAGGGAGCCGGCGCTGCTGATCGGTACCGGTTTTACCATGGTCGACCTCGTCCTTTCGCTCGACGCCGCGGGGTACCGGGGCAAGATCATTGGGTTGTCGCGGCGCGGACTCGTTCCAGTCGCACGCGGATTATTCGACGGCGCCAGTCGAGCCACGAAGTCCCGCATGGGATCTGCGCGGCTGTTTCGATGGCTTCGCGGCGAAGCGCCGACGTCGGTTGGCGGGCCGCCGTCGACAGCCTGCGGCCGCACAGTCATGCGCTGTGGCAAGCCTTGATCATCACCAACAGCGTCGTTCCTCCGCCATGCCCGCGCCTGGTGGGATGTGCACCGCTCACACATCGCACCGGAAGTGGCGAGACGATCGCCGGTTGATCGGCGAGGGCCGGCTCGAAATCATCGCCGGGCGCGTCATTCCGCGCGCGAAACGGCGAGGCGCTTGAGGTCGACGTCCGGCGGCGCGGCGGGCCGTCCCCCAGACGAATGCGCTTCGCCGTGCCTTCAATTGCACCGGCCCGCTGCACGCGATCGCGCGGACCAAGGATCCGCTTGCTGCGCAGTCTGCTCGATCCGGGGCATGTCCGTCCCGACCATCTCGGCATCGGCCTTGAGGTCGATGAAAGCTCGCGCGCGTCGGGCGGGGAACATATTTGGGCGCTCGGGCCTCTAACCAAGGGCCGCTATTGGGAGATCATCGCGGTCCCTGATATTCGCGAGCAAGCGGCGGCGGTCGCCGACGACATTGCGCGGGAGCTTGGACGATGAACCCTCCATTCGAGCATGGCGAACCGGAAGACGGCGACCTGGTAGAATTGGCGCCGACGTGCGAGATTCCGCAGGACGTAAAGGAGGCGGTTCGACGCTGATCCGCTGGGCCGGCGACGACCCCGATCGTGAAGGCCTGCTCGAAACGCCGCGAGCGTTGCCGCGCGTGGCGCGAATATGCTCGCGGCTATGCCGAGGACCCGGCGTGCATCTCTGCCGCACCTTCGAGGAGGTCGGGGGCTACGACGAGATCGTGCTTCTCAAGGACATTCCGTTCCAGTCCCACTGCGAGCATCATCTGGCGCCGATCATCGGCAAGGCGTCGATCGGGTATTTGCCGCACGCAAGGTCGTCGGGATTAGCAAGCTCGCGCGCGTGCTGCAGGCTTTGCCCGCCGGCTGCAGGTCCAGGAACGGCTGACGGCGCAGGTCGCCGACACGATCTGGCACACCTGCAGCCCAAGGGCGTCGCGGTGGTGATCGAGGCGACCCACGCCTGCATGACTGCGCGCGGCGTCAACACGCCTGGCGTGGTGATGACCACCAGCCGGATGATGGGCACCTTCCGCGAAGACGAGCGCAGCCGCCGCGAGGTGCTCGCGCTGATGGGCTACTGAACTTGGACAGCATGCGGGGCGGCTCCGCTGGCCGGAGAGCCGCCCCGCGCCCACCCCGGAAATCGAGGTGGCAGAGTAGAAGTCAGACGTTGGTCCGGCTTCCATTCCGTGCTTCAGCCGGCTGATTTGGTCGTGCCCCGAGCGGACCGACTGGTAGCAGCGCTCGACGACGGAACGGCTTTCGCCGCTCAAATCGCCGCTGTTCAGCGCCGTCTCGAACTTCTCCTTGAGATAGTCCTCGCCGCGCTCGACCTCGTCGATGATCGCCCGGTCGTCGCGGCCCGTGATCGCGGCCTTGAGGTCGAGGAAGCGCTGATGGGCCTTGCCGAGGAACGAGCCGCCCTCTTCCGGCTCGCCGCCGAGGCGGCGCACTTCGCAGCGGAGATCTTCGACGACCTGCTGGCGCTCGTTGGCGCGCTCGCGGAAAATCTCCCTGGAAGCGCCCAGTTCGATGTTCTTGGCGGCGTCCTCGTAGCCGGTGATGCTGTCGATCATGGTGGCGATCAGTGTGTTGAGGGTACGAAATTTCGTCCTTGCGGTCGGTCATTCGCTTACTCCCGCTTTTTTGATTGGATCAGGTTTGAACGCTCGACGCGCCGAGCCGATGCCGACGCTTTGTCGATTTTTGTGGGCTTGGGACGCAATTCCTGTCAGTCTGCCGCTTCGGCTCGCAAGGGGGACGCAAGTCGCAAAGGGGGAGCTCGATGGCACTCACGCGGCGCGCGTTGCTCGAGCATATCGGAGCGGTCGGCGGTCTCGGCGCCGCTTACATGGCGATGGAGACGATGGGACTGGCGATCCCGACGCCGGCCGGCGCCGAGAATTTCAACTTCCCGCGGGCGAGCGGAAGCGGCCGCTCGGTGGTCATCCTCGGCGCCGGCATCGCCGGTCTGGTTTCGGCCTACGAGCTTCGGCGCGCGGGCTATCAGGTCACGGTGCTGGAAGCGCGCGACCGGATCGGCGGCCGCTCGTGGACGATCCGCGGCGGCGACCGCATCGTCCAGACCGGCCGGCCCGATCAGCACGCGAGCTTCGATCCCGGGCTTTATTTCAACTCCGGGCCCGCGCGGATTCCGTCCACCCACCGGGCGATCCTCGGTTACGCGCGCCGCTTCGGCGTTCAGCTCGAGACTTTCGTCAACGTCAACCGCAACGCCGGCTGGGACTTTGGCGGCAAGGTCCATCCCGAGCGGCGCATGGTCATCGACTTGCGCGGCCACATGCCGAGCTGCTTGCCAAGGCGATCGACCAGCACGCGCTCGACCAGGACGTGCCCAAGGGCGGAGCTCGAGCTCTTTCGGCGGTTCCTCGGCCTTATGGCACCGCTCGACGAAAAAGGGCGGTACACGCCGGCGGGAGCTCCGGCTACGCAGTTGAGGGCGGCGGCTACGCCCAGGCGCCGGTCCCGCTTCCGCCCGCTCACGTGGAAGGAATTGGAGCGCGGGCGGCATCGGCCTGCCGTCCTTTCGAATCGATCTGGGACATGCAGGCGACGATGCTCCAGCCGGTCGGCGGAATGGATCGCATCGCCCACGCCATTTACGAGCCAGGTCAAGCCGGCGGTGCGGCTCAATACCCCGGTCACCGCGATCCGCCGCGTCGGCGACCGCGTGCGGATCGAGCACGGCCCGGCAAGCAGATGACCGAAGCCGATTATTGCATCTGCACCCTGCCGCTGCCGATCCTCGGCGGATCCCGAGCGATTTCTCGGCGCGAAGAAAACGGCGATCGCGGCCGCGCCCGCCTATCTGCACAGCGTCAAGCTGGCGTTCGAAGCGCCGGGTTCTGGGAGACCGATGACAGCATCTTCGGCGGGCTCGCCTGGACCGACAGGGCTCAATGAGAATGTGATCTATCCGTCGCACAATCATGGCCTCGCAAAAGGCGTGATCGTGGGGGCTTATTGCGCGGGTTGGACTAACCAGGACGAGCCGGAGCGTTTGCGGCGCTGACGCACGAGGAGCGCATCCGCATCAGCCGCGATTCGACGAGGCGCTGCACCCGGGTAGATCGCACTTGCTGGCAAGCGGGTGACCGTGGCTGGGGGCTCACGCCTTATTCGGAAGGCGTCGGCGCGCTTTGGCCCGACTTTGACTGCGGCCGCGGCCCGGCGGCGGCGGCGCGGCGCACTCTACCAGGAGCTGTTGAAGCCGGAAGGACCGATTGTCTTCGCCGGCGAGCATCTGAGCTATCAGCCCACCTGGCAGGAAGGCGCGGCGCTGTCGGCGCACGAGGCGCTGAAGCTGGTCGAGGCGATGGCGAAGGCGAAAGCCGCCTAGGCGCCAACCCCGGGCAGGTGCGCGGCGACGCTGCCCACGGCAGGCCGCCCCAGAATACCGTGAGCGGGATGGCGACGAATTCGCGGCCATTGCGAAGCCGAACTTGGTCGCGGGGTGGACATGGCCGAGCGTACGGCGGTCCCAGATGAACAGCGGGATGAACAGCGCCAACCCAGCAGGAACTGGATGGTGAAGCCGGGGAGCGTCGGCGGAGCGATTGGCAGACGGCCGATCGCCGGACCCATCACGACGAGGATCGCCGCGCTCAGCATCAGGCGCTTGTGCGTCTGGACGTTGCGGCGGTGCGTCCAGCCCTGCCACACCAGGATGGCGAACGGAATGATCACCGCCAGCGGCACGATCGTCCAGGTCAGCGGATCGGTGAACGGCGGCTGGTTGGCGCGCGCGACCTGCCAGACCGCGGTCAGGTACATGACCGGGATCATCAGGATGGCGAGCAGCATCGTGAGCTTGCCGAGGCGCATGTGAATTTCGTGCTTGCGCGCCGCGATCAGCTGCGTCTGAGCGACGATCGCGCCATCCACAGCGTGAAGACCGTGCCGTGAAGGATGACCGCCGGCGGAAGCGTCGGGTTCGGCCGCGGATAGGACGGGACGATGCCGCGGAGATAGAAGCTCGGGCCGAAGCCGAGCAGCACGAGGCACGAGGAACAGCGCCATGCGCGAATAGAATTTGCGCTCGGACGCTTTGCGGTCGACAGGCGGTACGGCGATCGTGGCCATGGAATACCCCCTCCGCTGGCAGACGAAGCCGAAGGCTAGCCGAAAACGAGTCTGGACGCAAGTGATTTAGGCGCACGCTGGCGCGACGGCTCCGCAATGATAAAGAGGCTCACGGACCAAGGAGGAATGACCGCCATGCGTCACTTCAAGCTCGCCGCTCTCTCGTTGCGCTCGTCGCCGCTTCCGCATCGCCGCCGCAGCCTGCCGCCCGCCGGTGCGCCGCCGCCGTCGCCTCGCCGGCCCGCTCGGCCGACAACGTCAAGCTGGACGAATCCCGCAAGCCTGCCGAAGTGCTGCACTTCCTCGGGCTTCAGCCGGGCATGAACGTGCTCGATCTGTTCGGAGCCAACCGCTTACTGGGCGGAGATCATTGCGCCCGTCGTCGGTCCGAAGGGCCACGTGTCGTCTGGGAGCCGACGCAATTCTACATCCGAAAGGGAAAGCGGCGTTCGAGGCCTTCAAGGCCGAGCACCCGAACGTCTCGATCGTCTCGACGCCGTTCGAAGCGCCGCCTGCCGAAGAACTAGGCCGACTTCGTGATGCTCAACCTCAATTATCACGACACCTACTGGCAGAGCGACAAGTACAGGATTCCGAAGATGGACCCGAACGCGTTCCTGAAGACGGTCTATGCGGCGATGAAGCCGGGCGCGGTGATCGGCGTCATCGACCATGTCGCCAGCCCGAACAACGACACTCGCGCCACCGTCGAGAAGTATCCACCGCATCGATCCCGACGTCGTGAAGGCCGATTTCAAGCGCGCGGGCTTCGTGCTTCGTCGGCAGCAGCGACTTCTGCGCAACCCGGCCGACGATCACAACGTCGCGGTTCACGATCCGAAGATCCGCGGCAAGACCGACCGCTTCATCTTCAAGTTCAAGAAGCCGCGTTGAGCGCTACCGGACGCGCCGGCGCCCGAGGAGAGCGCGTCGGGCTTCCGCGCATATTGGGCGCTCGCCGCGCTTGTCATTGGCCTTTCGCTCGGAGCGCTTGCCAGCGGGCTGAGCCGACAGGGTCCGCGCGGGTGCGCTCGGTGTGGCCGGATTCGTCGGCACCCTGTGGCTCAACGCGCTCAAGATGACCGTCATTCCGCTGGTCGTGGCGCTGCTCGTCACCGGCATCGCCAAGAGCCGCGAGGCGGCGCTCGGCGGGCGGATCGCCGGACGTTCGGTGCTGTGGATCGTCATCGTCTGCACGGTCTCGTCCGTCTTCGGCGCGGTAGCGATCGTGCTGCTGACGCGGCTTTTCCCGTTGGCGCGCGGCACGGCCCAGGGCTGCAGTCAGCGCTCGGCGGGCTCGGGCAAAAGACGGCGGCGCCGCTTCCGGGAATCGCCGACTTCTTCAAGGGCGTGATCCCCGACAATGTCTTCGCCGTCGGCGACCAACGGCGACATCCTGCCGCTGGTCGTCTTCGCAGTGCTGTTCGCGCTGGCGCTCGGCCCATCTCCGGCGAGGGCCGGCGCTCGATCGTCGGCTTTTTCGAGGCCATCGGCGACGCGCTTCTGGTCATCATCGACTGGGTGCTGTGGATCGCGCCTCTGGGCGTGTTCGCGCTCGCCTTCACGGTCGGCTCGGCCGCCGGCGGCGCGGCCTTCGCGGGCCTTGGTCATTATGTCGTCCTGATCTCCGCCGTCGGCATCCTCGTCACGCTTGCCGGCTATCCGCTCGCGGTGATCGCGCGGGCGCATGTCCTTGGGTAAATTCACCAGAGCGATGATCGCGCCGCAGGCTGTCGCGATCTCGACGCGCTCGTCGCTCGCCTCGCTGCCCGCGATGCTCGCGTCGTCCCGCGCGATGGGCATTCAGCGACCAGGTCGCGGACGTGACCCTGCCGATATCGGTGGCCCTGTTCCGGGCAACGGGCCCGGCGATGAACACGCAGTCGCGTTCTACGTCGCGCACTGGCTCGGGCTTGAGCCGAGCCTCGGTCAGATGATCGCAGCGACGGCCGTTGGCGCAGTGATGAGCTACGGCGCGGTCAGCTTGCCGGGGGAGGTCAGCTACATCAGCTCGATCGCCCCCATCGCGATGGCCCTCGGCGTTCCAATCGCTCCGCTTGCCTTGCTCGTCGCGGTCGAAATGATCCCCGATATCTTCCGGACCGTTGGCAACGTGACGCTCGACGTCGCAGTGACAACCGCAGTTGCCCGGTCGACGCGGACCAGCGTCAGAAAGCTGAACGCCAGCTGACCACCGTTCGTCGATTGAACGCCTGACAAACGGCCTTTGTCGGCGCGCCGACATTCCGCCGCTTGGCCGTCGAGCATCGCGCGACTTCGCTCTTCCGGCAGGCCCATTCCCAGGCTGCGACGCGGGGCATCCCTTCACAAATCCCTAGCCGCTCCGCGTCGCACAAAAAGGAGACGCGACATGTTGAAGACCATTTCCGCGCTCGCAGCGCTTGCCGTCGCATCGGCGTTCGTTGCACCCACCGTCAGCCAAGCCGAGGAGCCAAGCTCGGTCCGGGTGTCCTTTGCCGACCTCAATCTCGCTTCGGACGTCGGGCAGCACACGCTTCAGCGCCGTATCACCGGAGCGGCGCGCACCGTCTGCGTGATCGAAGATTTGCGAGAGCTCGCGCTGGCCAGCGCCACCAACGCGTGCCGCGGCGATGCAATCGCCAGCGCGCGCCCAGCCTATGAAGCCGCCGTTGCTTCCGCGACACGCCAAGGCACCGTAACCATCCTCGACTCCGCCGCGCTGATCGTGATGGCGCGGTGAGCGCAATAATCAGGCGCCGTGCGCTTTCCCAAGCGCACGGCGATTCTCTTCTAGCGCCCCGCGATTGCCCTGACGCGGTCCGAATAGAGTCGGCCGACCGGCTGCTCCTCGCCATCGGCCAACCGCGCGATCCACCGGCCCGAAGGGTTACGCGTGAAGCCGGTGATGAAATCCTTGCGGACGATCGCCGAGCGATGCAGTCGGACGAACAGCACCGGGTCGAGCCCTTCCTCCAGCGCGGCCATCGAATGATGGATCAGCCAGCTCCGCCGGCCGACGTGAAGCCGCATATAGTCCCGCTCGGCCGAGACGCGATCCACGTCCTTGGCGGCGATGCGCACCAGGCCCGACAGGTCCGAAGCCCAGAATTCCTCGAGCCACCGGGACGATTTACCCGGCGCCGGCTGGCCGGCGCGCTGGTGGAGGTAGGCGCGGGCGCGGTCGAGCGCGCGCTGCAGCCGGCTCGGTTCGACCGGCTTCATTAGATAATCGACCGCCTCGACCTCGAACGCTGCCACCGCGAACTGGTCGAACGCGGTGACGAACACGACCGCTGGGGAGGGGTTCTGCTCGGTCAGAGCCCGCGCCACTCCGATGCCGTCCAGGCCGGGCATGGCGATATCGAGCAGCAGCAGGTCGGGCGACAGCGCCGCCGTCAGGTTAATCGCCGACTCGCCGTCGCTCGCGGTGCCGACGAGCTGCGCGCCCTCCGCCTTGGCGAGCAGCAGCTGCAGACGCTCGGCGGCGAGCGGCTCGTCGTCGGCAATCAGGACTTGCAGCATTTTAGCTTCGGCCATGAGTTCTCGACCGGCATCGTCAGCGCAACCTTGTACCCGCCGCTGGTCATCCGCCCGAAGCGGCAGCTTGCGCGGCTTCCGAAGCGTGCTTCGAGGCGCTGGCACACATTGGAAAGCCCGAGGCCGGTTCCCTCGTGCGTGGCGGCCGGAAGCTCGTCCTTGCCGCCGTTCTTCAGCCGATTGCTGATCTCCAGCACCATTCGCCCGTCGCCGAGGTGGCGGGCCTGAATGCAAACCAGGACAGCCTTGCGGCTTTTCGATACGCCATATTTGATCGCGTTTTCGACGATCGGCTGGAGGAGAAGCGCCGGAAGGCGCGCCGGCTCGAGCTCCTGTGGAACATCGATCTCGACGTGGAGACGGTCGGGAAAACGCGCCATCTCTATGTCGAGATAGAGTCGCTGGAGATCGATCTCCTCGGCTAGGGTCACGTCGGCACTCGGGTCGAGCGAGAGGCTGCTGCGGAAAAAAGTGGAGAGCGCAAGCAGCATGGTTTCGGCGCGGTCGGTCCGGCCGGTCATTACCAGCGACGAAAGCGAATTGAGCGTGTTGAACAGGAAATGCGGATTAACCTGGTAGCGCAGCGGCGCTTCGCCGATGCGGAAAGCGCCGCGCAGGCCGCGCAGGTCCGGGCGTTGCGCTACCAGGTTAATCCGCACTTCCTGTTCAACACGCTCAATTCGCTTTCGTCGCTGGTAATGACCGGCCGGACCGACCGCGCTGAAACCATGCTGCTTGCGCTCTCCACTTTTTTCCGCAGCAGCCTCTCGCTCGACCCGAGTGCCGGACGTGACCTTAGCCGAGGAGATCGATCTCCAGCGACTCTATCTCGACATAGAGATGGCGCGTTTCCCCGACCGTCTCCACGTCGAGATCGATGTTCCACAGGAGCTCGAGCCGGCGCGCCTTCCGGCGCTTCTCCTCCAGCCGATCGTCGAAAACGCGATCAAATATGGCGTATCGAAAAGCCGCAAGGCTGTTCTGGTTTGCATTCAGGCCCGCCACCTCGGCGACGGGCGAATGGTGCTGGAGATCAGCAATCGGCTGAAGAACGGCGGCAAGGACGAGCTTCCGGCCGCCACGCACGAGGGAACCGGCTCGGCCTTTCCAATGTGTGCCAGCGCCTCGAAGCACGCTTCGGAAGCCGCGCAAGTTGCCGCTTCGGGCGGATGACCAGCGGCGGGTACAAGGTTGCGCTGACGATTCCGGTCGAGACTCATGGCCGAAGCTAAAATGCTGCGAGTCCTGATTGCCGACGACGAGCCGCTCGCCGCCGAGCGTCTGCAGCTGCTGCTCGCCAAGGCGGAGGGCGCGCAGCTCGTCGGCACCGCGAGCGACGGCGAGTCGGCGATTAACCTGACGGCGGCGCTGTCGCCCGACCTGCTGTTGCTCGATATCGCCATGCCCGGCCTGGACGGCATCGAAGTGGCGCGGGCTCTGACCGAGCAGAACCCCTCCCCAGCGGTCGTGTTCGTCACCGCGTTCGACCAGTTCGCGGTGGCAGCGTTCGAGGTCGAGGCGGTCGATTATCTAATGAAGCCGGTCGAACCGAGCCGGCTGCAGCGCGCGCTCGACCGCGCCCGCGCCTACCTCCACCAGCGCGCCGGCCAGCCGGCGCCGGGTAAATCGTCCCGGTGGCTCGAGGAATTCTGGGCTTCGGACCTGTCGGGCCTGGTGCGCATCGCCGCCAAGGACGTGGATCGCGTCTCGGCCGAGCGGGACTATATGCGGCTTCACGTCGGCCGGCGGAGCTGGCTGATCCATCATTCGATGGCCGCGCTGGAGGAAGGGCTCGACCCGGTGCTGTTCGTCCGACTGCATCGCTCGGCGATCGTCCGCAAGGATTTCATCACCGGCTTCACGCGTAACCCTTCGGGCCGGTGGATCGCGCGGTTGGCCGATGGCGAGGAGCAGCCAGTCGGCCGACCTATTTCGGACCGCGTCAGGGCAATCGCGGGGCGCTAGGAATTATGCCGTGCGCTTGGGAAAGCGCACGGCGCCTGATTATTGCGCTCACCGCGCCATCACGACCAGCGCGGCGGAGTCGAGGATGGTTACGGTGCCTTGGCGTGTCGCGGAAGCAACGGCGGCTTCATAGGCTGGGCGCGCGCTGGCGATTGCATTGCCGCGGCACGCGTTGGTGGCGCTGGCCAGCGCCAGCTCTCGCGAATCTTCGATCACGCAGACGGTGCGCGCAGCTCCGGTAATGCGGCGCTGAAGCGTGTGCTGCCCGACGTCCGAAGCGAGATTGAGGTCCGCAAAGGACACCCGGACTGAGCTTGGCTCCTCGGCCTGGCTGACGGTCGGTGCAACGAACGCCGATGCGACGGCCACGGCGGCGAGCGCGGAAATGTCTTCAACATGTCGCGTCTCCTTTTTGTGGGACGCGGAGCGGCTGGATTTGTGAAGGGATGCCCCGCGTCGCAGCCTGGGAATGGGCCTCCGGAAGAGCGAAGTCGCGCGATGCTCGACGGCCAAACGGCGGAATGTCGGCACGCCGACAAAGGCCGTTTGTCAGGCGTTCAATCGACGAAGGGTGGTCAGCTGGCGTTCAGCTTTCTGAGCTGGTCAGCGTCGACCGGGCAACTGCGGTTGTTACTGCGACGTCGAGCGTCACGTTGCCAACGGTGCGGAAGATATCGGGGATCATTTCGACCGCGACAAGCAAGGCAAGCGGAGCAATTGGAACGCCGAGGGCCATCGCGATGGGGGCGATCGAGCTGATGTAGCTGACCTCCCCCGGCAAGCTGACGGCGCCGTAGCTCATCACTGCGCCAACGGCAGTCGCTGCGATCATCTGACCGACGCTCGGCTCTAAGCCCAGCCAGTGCGCGACGTAAAACGCGACTGCTGTGTTCATCGCCGGGCCCGTTGCCCGGAACAGGGCCACCGATATTGGCAGGGTCACGTCCGCAACCTGGTCGCTAATGCCCATCGCGCGGGACGACGCGAGCATCGCTGGTAGTGAGGCGAGCGACGACCGCGTCGAGATCGCGACCGCCTGGGGCGCGATCATGGCTCTTGTGAATTCACCCAAGGACATGCGCCCCGCGATCACGGCTAGTGGATAGCCGGCAAGCGTGACGAGGATGCCGACTACGGAGATTAGCACGACGTAATGACCAAGGCCCGCGAACGCCGCGCCGCCAGCGGCCGAGCCGACGGTGAAGGCCAGCGCGAGCACGCCCAAAGGCGCGATCCACAGGACCCATTCAATGATGACCAGAAGGGCGTCGCCGACGGCCTCGAAAAAACCAACAATGGAGCGCCGGCCATCACCGGAGATGCGCCCGAGCGCCAGCGCGAACAGTAATGCAAAGACTACCAATGGCAGGATGTCGCCATTCGTTGCCGACGCGAAGACGTTGTCGGGGATCACGCCTTTGAAGAAGTCGGCAATCCCCGGAAGCGGCGCCGCCGTTTTTTGGCCGAGACCGCCGAGCGCAGACTGCAGCCCCTGGGCCGTGCTGCGCGCCAACGGGAAAATCCGCGTCAAGAGTACAATGGCCACTGCGCCGAACACAGAAGAGATCGTGCAGACAATGACGATCCAAAACACGGAGCGACCCGCGATCCGCCCGCCGAGCGCCGCTTCACGGCTCTTCGCGATCCCGGTCACGAGCAGCGCTATCACCAACGGGATAACCGTCATCTTGAGCGCGTTGAGCCACAAGGTGCCGACAAATCCGGCCACCCCGAGGGCACCCGCGCGGACACTGTCGCTCAGCCCGCTGGCGAGCGCTCCGAGCGACAGTCCAATGACAAGCGCGGCGAGCGCCCAATATGCGCGGAGGCCAGATGCGCTCTCCTCGGGGGCCGGAGCGTCCGGAGCGCTCAACGCGGCTTCTTGAACTTGAAAACGAACCGGTCTGTGTGCCCCAGGATTTTTGGATCGTGAACTTCGACGTCGTGGCTGTCTGCCGGGTTGCGCAAGACGTTGCTGCTTCCGACGAAGATGAAGCCCGCGCGTTTGAAATCCGCCTTGACCACGTTGGGATCGATGCGGTGGTACTTCTCCACCGTCGCGCGCGTGTCATTGTTCGGGCTCGCGACATGGTCGATCACACCGATGACCGCGCCCGGTTTCATCGCCGCATAGACCGCCTTCAGGAACGCATTGGGATCCATCTGCGGAATCTTGAACTTCGCATTTTGCCAATAGGTGTCGTGATAATTGTCGTTGAGGATCACCCAATCGGCGTAGTTCTTCGGCAGGTTCGGCGCTTCGAACGCCGACGTGACAATCGAGACGTTGGGATGTGCGGTCATGAAGGCTTCGAACGCCTGTTTCCGCTTGTCGGAATAGAACTGCGTCGGGTTCCACACCGTAACGTGGCCCTTGGCCCCGACCACCTGCGAAGTGATTTCCGCCCAATAAGCGTTAGCTCCGAACAGATCGAGCACGTGCATGCCCGGCTTTAGTCCGAGGAACTGGAGAACCTGCGCAGGCTTGCGGCCTTCATCCAGCTTGACGTTGTCTGCCGAGCGGGCCGGCGAGGCGACGGCAGCGGCCACCGGCTGGACGGCCGGCTTGGCGGCGATGGGTGTGGCGACCAGCGCCAACGAGAGAGCGGCGAGCTTGATACGACGCATGGCGGTCATTCCTCCTTGGTCCGCGACCTCTTTATCATCGCGGAGCAGTCACGCCAGCATGCGCCTGACTCTTTGCGTCCAAACTCATTTCGGCTAGCCTTCGGCATTCGTCTGCCAGCGGAGGGGGTTATTCCATGGCCACGATCGTCGCACCGCCCGCCGAACGCAAATCGTCGGAGCGTAAATTCTATTCGCGGATGGCGCTGTTTCTTGTCGCCGTCGTACTGCTCGGATTCGGCCCGAGCTTCTATTTGCGCGATATCGTGCCGTCTTACCCGCGGCCAAACCCGACGCTTCCGCCGGCGGTCATTCTCCACGGTTCGGTATTCACGTTGTGGATGCTGGCGATCGTCGCTCAAACGCAGCTGATCGCCGCGCGCAAGCACGAGATCCACATGCGCCTGGGCAAGCTTACCGTGCTGCTCGCCATCCTGATGATCCCCGTCATGTACCTGACGGCGGTGTGGGAGGTCGCCCGCGCCAACCAGCCGCCGTTCACCGATCCTTTGACGTGGACCATCGTGCCGTTGGCGACGATTATCCCGTTCGCCGCGCTGGTCTGGGGCGGCTGGGCGAACCGCCGCAACATCCAGACCCACAAACGCCTGATGCTCAGCGCCGCGATCCTTGTCGTGATGGGGCCGGCTATCGGGCGCCTCCCGATCGCGCCACCAACCGTCCTCGGTTTCACGATCCAGATTTTGGTCGGTTTCCTGCTATTCGTCCCATTGATCTGGTGGGATCGCCGAACGACCGGACACATTCATCCGGCAACTAAGTTTGGCATCGGCATGGCCGCACTTTGGGTGGTTTTCCCGCTCGCGGTATTCTGGCTGAACCTACCGTGGGGGAAGGTCGCCGCGCATCTGCCCGGAGTTGGCGCTTAAGCGGCTTTCGCCTTTGCCATTGCCTGGACCAGTTTCAGCGCCTCGTGCGCCGACAGCGCTGCGCCTTCCTGCCAAGTGGGTTGGTAGCTCAGATGCTCTCCCGCGAATACGATTGGTCCTTCGGGTCTCAGCAACTCCTGATAGAGTGCGCCGCGATCTCCGGCGCCGGGTCGCGCCTCATCGAAGTCGGGCCAGAGCGCTCCGACTCCCTCTGAATAAGGCGTCAGCCCCCATGCCACAGTTACGGGCTTGCCCAGCAAATGCGACTTTCCGGGGTGCAGCGCCTCAAGCGAATCACGGCTAATTCTGATGCGCTCCTCGTGCGACAGCGCCGCAAAGGAGTCCGGCTGGTCCTGGTGAGTCCAGCCGGCGCAATAAGCCCCTACGATCACGCCTTTTGCAGCGCCATAATTATGCGACGGATAGATGACGTTCTCATTGGCCCTATCGGTCCACGCGAGCCCACCGAAGATACTATCATCGGTCTCCCAGAAGCGGGGCGACTCGAACGCCAGTTTGACGCTGTGAAGATAGGCTGGAGCGCCCGCTATCGCGGCCTTCTTCGCCGCGGAGAAATCGCTCGGGATCCTGCCGAGGATCGGCAGCGGCAGAGTGCAGATGCAATAATCTGCTTCGGTCATCTGCTTGCCCGGACCATGCTCGACCCGGACGCGGTCGCCGGCGCGGCGGATCGCGGTGACGGGCGCATTTAGCCGCACCGACGCCTTCACGGCTCGTAAATGGCATGAGCGATCCGATCCATTCCGCCGACCGGCTGGAGCATGGTTGCCTGCATGTCCCAAATCGATTTCGAACAGCAGCGGCAGAACAATGCCCTGCCCGCGTTGTTGGAATTCCTTGAGCGAGAGGGGCGGCAGCGGCACGGGCGCCTTGGCATAGCCGCCACCCTCGACGGCATAGCCGGAACTTCCGTTCGGCGAGTAGCGACCCTTTTGGTCAAGGGGGCCGTAAGCGTTCGAGAATCGACGAAAGGGCTCAAGCTCCGCCTTTGGGACTTCCAGATCCAGGCGTGCTGGTCGATCGCCTTGGCGAGCAATTCGCTCATTTGCCCGCGAAAATCGAAAACCAACCGGCGTTCGGGGAAGACCTTCCCCCCGAGGTCCCACCCGGCGTTGCGATTCACTTCACGAACGTTTCCAGCTGCACGCCGAAGCGGCGGGCGTAGCCGAGAATTGCGCGGTGGGTAGAAGGGATCCGCGCGGGCCCGGAGTTGAAATAGAGACCGGGATCGAAGCTCGCGTGCTGATCGGGACGGCCGGTCTGGACGACGCGGTCGCCGCCGCGGATCGTCCACGACCGGCCGCCAATCCGGTCGCGCGCTTCCAAGACTGTGACCTGATAACCGGCACGTTGAAGCTCGTACGCGGAAACCAGACCGGCGATACCGGCGCCGAGGATCACCACCGAGCGGCCGCTTCCGCGCACCCGCGGGAGGTTGAAATTCTCCGCTCCGGCAGGCGTGGGGACGGCGAGTCCCATCGTTTCCATCGCCATGTAAGCGGCGCCGAGGCCGCCGACCGCGCCGATTTGCTCGAGCAACGCGCGCCGAGTGAGTGCCATCAAATCCCCCTTTGCGACTCACTCCCCCGTGCGAGCCGAAGCGGCAGACTGACAGGGAAACGCGTTCCAAGCCCACAAAAAATTGACCGAAATGTCGCATCGGCTCGGCGGCTTTAAGCGTTCAAGATCTGATCCCAAGCAACAATCGTAGGAGTAAACAGATGGCAGACCGGCAGGACGAAATTTCGACGTTGAACACGCTCATCGCGACCGTGATTGACAGTATTACCGGCTACGAAGACGCCGCTTCCAACAGCGAAGCGGGCCGGTTCCAGCAAATGTTCCGCGAGCGCGCCGGCGAGCGGCAGCGCGTTGTCGAGGACCTTCGCGCTGAAGTGCGCCGGCTGGGCGGCGATGCCGAAGACGACGGGTCGTTCATGGGGAAGACGCATCAGCGCTTCCTCGACCTCAAGTCGGCGATCACCGGCCGCGACGACCAGGCGATCATCAACGAGGTCGAGCGTGGCGAGGACTATCTCAAGGAGAAGTTCGAGACGGCGCTCAACAGCGACACTCTCAGCGGCGAAAGCCGCTCTGTCGTCGAACGCGCGTACCAGTCGGTCCGCTCCGGACACGACCAGATGAGCCAGCTGAAACACGGGATGGAAGCGGATCCACTCCCACTCCTAACTCATCCAGAATCTCACTTTCGAAGTGGCCGGGACGGCTCTCCGGCTAGTGGAGCCGTCCCGCTTTTTTCAGTAGCCCATCAGCGCGAGGACCTCGCGACGGCTGCGCTCATCCTCCCGGAACGTGCCCATCATGCGGCTGGTGCTCATCACCACGCCCGGCGTGTTGACCCCACGCGCGGTCATGCAGGCGTGGGTCGCCTCGATCACAACCGCGACGCCCTTCGGTTGCAGATGCTGCCAGATCGTGTCGGCGACCTGCGCCGTGAGCCGCTCCTGCACCTGCAGCCGCCGGGCAAAACCATGAAGCACGCGCGCGAGCTTGCTGATTCCGACCACCTTGTCGCGCGGCAGATAAGCGATCGAGCCTTGCCGATGATCGGCGCCAGATGATGCTCGCAGTGCGACTGGAACGGAATGTCCTTCAGAAGGACGATCTCGTCGTAGCCGCCGACCTCCTCAAAGGTGCGACCGAGATGCACCGCCGGATCTTCGGCATAACCGCGGGCATATTCGCGCCACGCACGGGCGACGCGGCGCGGCGTGTCGAGCAGGCCCTCGCGGTCGGGGTCGTCGCCGGTCCAGCGGATAAGGGTTCGCACCGCCTCGCGACATCCTGCGGAATTTCGCATTTCGGCGCGGATTCGACGAGGTCGCCGTCTTCCGGCTCGCCATGCTCGACTGGAGGATTCATCTCCTCAATCTCCCGCGCAATATCCTCGGCGACCGCCGCGGCCTGCTCGCGAATATCGGGAACGGCGATGATTTCCCAATAGCAGCCTTGCGTTAGAGGCCCGAGCGCCCATATATGTTCCCCGCCCGAGGCGCGCGAATGCTCGTCCACCTGAAGGGCAATTCCGAGACGATCGGGACGAACCTGCCCGGCATCGATCAAACTGCGCAGCAAAGGATCTTTGGTGCGGGCGATCGCGTGCAGCGGGCCAGTGCAATTGAACGCAGTGGCGAAGAGCATCGTCTGGGCAGAAGCGAGCGCCGCGCCGGCGGATGTCGACCTCGAGCGCCTCGCCGGTGTCGCGCGCGGAAATTGCGCGACCGGCAATGATTTCGAGACGCCCCTCGCCGATCAACCGGGCGATCGTGCTCGCGACTTCTGGTGCAATTCGCGATCGGCGCACGTCCCACCAGGCGCGCGCATGGCGCAGGAAGCGAAGTTGTTCCTGCTGATCAAGGCTCTGCCAAAGCGACTGGGTGTGCGGTCTCAGGCTGTCGACCGCCGCGCGCCAGCCGACCTCCGCGCTTCGCCGCCGGAGCCATCGAAAGAGGCGCGCGCAGACTGCCGTTGGGGACCTCATGCGCCTCGATCGGCGCCTCCGCATAATCTGCGTGCGAATGCGGAACCAGGCCGCGCCGCGACAGCCCAATGATTTTGCCCCGGTGCCCGGCGGCATCGAGCGAAAGTACGAGGTCGATCATGGTAAGACCGGTGCCGATGAGCAGGACGTCGGCTCATCGCTTGCGGCAAGATCCTCCACGGCTTTCCGTGCAGTGCTGCCCCACGGATCGCTGACGAATTGATCGCCGATGCCGGCGAAGGCGCTGAGCGGCCCGGGTTCCTGGTTGCCGACGGCAAGCACCAGCGCCCGCGACTCGACAGTTGTCCCGTCATCGAGCTCAACTGCCCAGCCGCCGTTCCGACGCTTCGCTCCGAGCGCCGTGGCGGCAATCACCTCGGTGCGGCCAGTGGCCACCGCTTCGTCGAGGATTTCGCCGAGATACCGCGCCGAACAGCCGCCGCTGAGCATAGCCGCGGCGATCGCCTCCATCGGCCTCTACGCGCCGAGCAAAATGGTCCGGGTCATCGGACCAGGCACTCATCGCTTCTGCCGGGACATTGAGCAGGTGCGCCGGCTCAGTGGTCGAATAGGCGATGCCCTTGCCCAGCCGTCCCCTGCCGTCGATCAGAGCCGAGCGGATGCCACGATGGGCGAGCTGGGCGGCAATGATGGTCCCCGAAAAGCCGCCCCCGACGATTGCGACCGGGACTTCCCGGTCAGATTTCATAATCGGGCCAGCTCTCCGGCTTCGCCGAACCGGCTTTGCGCGCCTGTATATGGTCGTAGATGTGGGTCACCGTTTTGCCCGCGCGCTCCGTGAACCAGCCGGGCACTGCCGCGTGGACGATCGCGGCGCAGCCGGCGCCGATCAGCTCCGCCCCGATCTTGACTGCGCCGGCGCCGTGACCTGCCCAGCTCATCCCGAGCGAACTCGGATGTTCGAAGAACATCCGGCCGGATGAGGCCTTGCCGATGCGTCCGGGTGATCGTCTGCGCTGGCCATGACCTTCGCTCTTCAAATGGATATGGCGACCCCGGCAGGATTCGAACCTGCGGCCCTCAGATTAGGAATTTGATGCTCTATCCTGCTGAGCTACGGGGTCTCTGCGGTACGAATAGGGACTCGCGCCCCGCCGATCAATTGACCTGGTTGGGCGGAATTACGGGGAAGGGGCAACGGCGCACCGGCACGCCCTCGTCGACGAGCGACTTCGCCTGCTCGAGGGTAGCGTTCCCGTGAACCTGCGCACGCTCAATCTCACCGCTGTGCATGGCTCGCGCCGTGTCGGCGAAGCCGTCTCCGACCCAGCGCGATTCCTTGAGAGCTCGGCCTGGATTGCGGCCATTCGAGCGAGCGGATGTCCGAGCCCTTGCGCGGTACGCGCGGCGCCATCGGGGCCTTGTCGATGTTCGCCGACTGGCAGAACGGGCATTGCACCAACCCGCCTGCGCGTTGCTCGTCATAATCGCAGCCTGAGCGGAACCACGCTTCAAACGTCTCGCCGCCGTCGCGGCACTGAAGATCGAACACGATCATAGGCTCACCGGCTCGGGAATAATGCGGCGGTGGTTAAGCGCCGGTATGCGCGAGCGCACGTCCGAAATGCGCGCAAGGTCAATCTCGACAAAGCCGACACCGGTGTCCTCGCCCATGTCGAGCAGCACCTCGCCCCAAGGATCGACCACCAGAGAGTGTCCGAACGTCTGCCGCCCGTCTTCATGGCGCCCGACCTGCGCGGCGGCGACCACGAACAGCCCCGCCTCGATCGCGCGGGCGCGCAACAGCACATGCCAATGAGCTCGGCCGGTCGGAACCGTGAAGGCGGCAGGGACGGAGATCAGGTCCGCGCCAGCTTCCGCGATGCGCGCGAACAACATCGGGAATCTCAGGTCGTAGCAGATCGTGAGGCCGACCTTGCCGACCGGCGTGCCATTAACCAGCGCCGCGCCCTGCCCTGCCGAGTAAACCGCGGACTCGCGCCAGCTCTCGCCGGTGGGGAGATCGACGTCGAACAGATGCATTTTGTCGTAGCGGGCGCGGATTTGCCCTTCGCGGTCGATGACGAAACCGCGGTTGGCAAGCTTGCCATCGTCGAGGCGCACGGCGAGCGAGCCGACGTCGAGCCAGATGCGGTTGCGCTTCGCCGCATCCCGGCATGCCGCGAGCACGAGGTCTTCATCTTCATTCCTGAGGTTCTGCGCGGCGCGGGTGCCATCGCGGTCGAGCAGGCCTGACATTTCGGGCGTGAACAGCATTTCGGCGCCGCCGGCCGCGGCTTCGCTTACCGCATCTACGAGCGCGCTTGCGTTAGCCTCCGGATCGATCCCAGTGTTCGACTGATACAAAGCGATTTTCGTCATGCGGCGATCAACGCATCGAGCTTGCCGGCGCGATCAAGCTCCATAAGATCGTCGCATCCGCCGACGTGGGTGCCCGCAATGAAGATCTGCGGCACGGTCGAGCGTCCATTCGCGCGTTCGATCATGACCTGCCTGTCCGTCCCAGCATAATCGACGGCGATCTCCTCATACTTCACGCCCTTGGATTCGAGCAGCGCCTTGGCCCGCCAGCAATAAGGACAAAAGCTTTTAGTGTAGATTTCAACAAGCGGCACGAACGAACCCTCCGGCCCCAACTTAAGGGCTGTCGTCAACGCATCAACTGGGCCGGTCGTACCACCCGCGCCCATGTTACCAGCTCCACCCGCGCCGCGCCCGCGCGCTTCAGTGTTCGCGCGCACGCCTCCGCCGTACTGCCCGTCGTCAGAACGTCATCGATCAGGATGATCGTCTTGCCCGCCACCGCCGCTTTGTCACCGACGCTAAATGCGCCGGCTACGGCCTTGCGTCGCTGCAGCGGACTCATGCCCTTGAGCGGCGGCGTACGCCGCAATCGGCGAAGGACAAGGACGTCGCTGCGAACACGCAAACGCCGCGACAGCTCGCGCGCAACGAGAACCGACTGGTTGAACCCGCGCTGCCACAGCCGCGTCCAATGCAGCGGCACCGGCACGAGCACTGGATCATTCGACTCTCCAACCAGAGGCGCCATGTAACGCGCCATCGTGCGCGCGATCGCGACTTTGCGGCCGTACTTCAACCGGATCGCGAGACTACGCGACAGCTCGTCGTAAGCAACCGCCGAGCGAGTGCGGGCGATTTGCGGCGGCTTCGCCAGGCACACGGCGCACGTCTCCGAATCCGTCGCCTGGAGTGGAACCCCGCAGACGGAGCAGCCCGCCTGTCCGAGAAATTCGATCTGCTTCCAGCACTCGGGGCAAAAGCTATGCACGTCGGCAATAATGGTTCCGCACCCGGCGCAACGGGGCGGAAGCACGAAATCGAGTGCCCATCGCGCGCAAGTGCGGAACACCCGTCTGAGCCTTGGCGCGAACATCGATGTCTTGTCGCGCGGCAAGGCGCCGCGCACAAGCGCTGCAGTGCCCAAACTGTTCGACATGGAGCTGCGCGCCCTCCGGCGTGATAGGGCGGCGAGGATTGGCCCCGAGCTGTTCTTGTTGGAGCGCGCGTTTGTCGATTGTCTAGACAGGCTCGCGCTGGTGCAGCGGCGCTTCGATCGTGGCCTGTTGATCGGCTGCCCCGATCCGGAATGGCCGAAGCGGCTTTGCGAGTTCGTGGACGATGTTGAGGTGCGGGACCCCGGGCGGCTCTTTGCCAACGCGGCGGCCGGTGACTCAATTGTGGAGGACGGTTGGACCTCCCCGCCCGATAGCTACGATCTCGTGCTCGCGATCGGTACGCTCGACACCGTCAACGACCTTGCGCGGGCGCTGAAGTCCGTTTGTCGATCACTGCATGCGGAGTCGCTCTTCCTTGGTGCCTTCTCGGGCGGCGACACCGTGCCTCAGCTGCGCGCAGCGATGCTCGCGGCCGACCTCGTCACGGGCGTCGCCTCCCCCCACGTCCACCCACGGATCGAAGCTTCGGCCCTCGCACCGCTGCTGTCGCATGCCGGCTTCGTCATGCCGGTGGTCGATGTCGATCGCGTGCGGGTTTCTTACTCATCGCTCGACCGCCTCATTGCCGATCTTCGAAGGATGTGCGCGACGAATCTCCTCAGCGCGCGGTCCCGCGAGAACCTATCGAAACCGGCGCTAGCTGCGGCGCGCCGATGTTTCGTCGAAGCTGGCGACGGCGACCGCACCGTCGAAACGTTCGAAATTCTGCATTTTGCCGCGTGGACGCCGGCAGCATTCCCCGCAGCTTAGAAGGATGACGGGGCGTTAAGGATGAGCCGAGCAAGAGTTGTTAACCCAGATGCGGCTAAATCTATCGCGTGGACGTGGACCAGAGGAGGGTGGCGTGATCGCTATCCGAACGATGTTGCGCAGGCTTGGCGCCGACAGGCGTGGAGCTACTGCGATCGAATATGGGTTGATTTGCGCGCTCATTGCCGTTGCGGCGATTGGCGGCATGCAGGCGTTGGGCGGAGGGTCCAGCGGCATGTGGACCCGAATCCAGCAGAACATCCAGAACGCCGGCTAGCCGGTGCGGCTGCGGCGCACGCCGTAGACGATAAGCTTCGCCTTTTGCCCCGGCGCCAGGCTGGCGCCGGGCGCGAGGCCGTTCAAGGCAAGAAACCGATCCAGCCTGAAATCTCGGTAAGCCATCCGGCCGGCCAGCGACTGCACGGTGTCGCCAGGGCCAACCGTCACCACGTGAATGATGCGCGGTCGGATCGCCGCCGCTTCCGCGGCCGTGATTTTCCGCAACGAGTTCACCATCGGAGTGAACGAACCGATCCCGCTTCCACCGCGCGTCAGCATGACGAAATGATACACACGCTGCGGATCCCATTGATAAGCAACCACGCTGGCGTCGACCAAGCCCGATGATGTATTCACGCGCGCGGTCGTGAAAGCGGCCGCCATGCCATTGATGACCGTGTGCTGCGGCTGCGGGATCGCCAGCTGCATCTGACCCGCGGTCAATTGTCCGAAGACGGCCAAGATATAATTGTCGAGACTACCCGAATAGCGGCCGCCGCTGAATTGCGCTTTGCCCGCCGAACCCGAAATGGTCACGGCATAAGTGCCGTTTGACATCAGATAACCCGGCGGGACGCGAAACTGAATGCGCAAATCCGGATGGATAAAGCTCGCACCATCGATCACGCCCTGCGCTGGATCGTCATCTACGAAGATGCCTTCGAGCTCACTGAGGAACATGTCGCGGTTGTGCAGACCCCTGCCGAGGCGCCCGCTCGCGCTCGCGAGCTGCAGCGCGCGCTGCATGCGGTTTTCACTCAGCGGGTGCGTGCTCGCCCATTCCGGCGTCTGGCGGTTGGTTCGCCCCTGGACCCGCGCCTGGAGCGCAGACTGCCGGCTCAGCGCGGCGAGCAGGCCCGGAGCGCCGGCCGGATCATAGCCGGCGGCAACCATGTAGCTCATGCCCAGCTGGTCCGCCTGATACTCCTGCTCGCGCGAGAAGCTCAAAAGATCCAGAGTTGCCCGCCGCAAAACGCTGGTATCCGCCGAAAATCGCGCCGATGATCTGGCCGAGCCAGCCGAATGTGCTGCGTTCCGCGTATTGCTCACGAATATGGGCGTGATTGGCGGCGATATGGCCGACTTCGTGCCCGAGCGCGAACGCGAGCTGCGACTCGTCGTCCATCAAGGTCATCAGCTGACGGGTGACGTAGACATACCCGCCCGGAACTGAGAACGCGTTCTCAACGGCGGAGTTTAGCGTCGTGAAGTGCAGCGCCTGCGCCGAATTCGCGACACCGGACTGTCCACCGACTCGCCGGCCGATGGATTCGACATATGCCGCGCGCGGGCCGGTCTCGGCACCGCCAAGTTCCTGGACGACCTGCGCATGCTCGCGCTGCGCCTGTGCAACGTCCTGCGGATCGAGATAGACCTGCCGTTGCGCTGCGGCCGGTGTCACGGCCACTGCTGCGGCCGTAAGCAACAGGATGAATCGTCGCATAAGCCCTAACCCGCTCTCTCGCCTTCTGCCGAGCAAGTAAGCCCGGCGATTTTGAACGGAGGATGACTAGGCCGGGTTCCGGGGCTAGCCGCCGATCGCGAGGAACTTCGCTCGCCGTTGTGCGCGCAGTTCGTTGGGGCCGAGCTTACCGCACCCGTCGAGTTCTTCGACGATGGCGCCCTTGAGCGAGCCGATCGCTGCTCCGGCATCGCGATGCGCTCCGCCCAGCGGCTCCGGGACGATACGGTCAATTACCCCAAGCGCCAGTTGATCTTGTGCGGTGATTTTCATCGCCTCGGCCGCGTCGGCCGCTTTATCGGCGGTACGCCAGAGAATCGAAGCACAGCCTTCGGGCGAGATAACCGAATAGATCGCGTGCTCGAACATCAGCACACGATTGGCAGTCGCGATCGCCACAGCGCCACCTGACCCCCCCTCGCCGACGATCACCGCGATCACGGGGACGCGAAGCGCGAGGCATTCCTCGGTGGAGCGGGCGATCGCCTCGGCCTGGCCGCGCTCCTCGGCCTCCACTCCGGGAAACGCACCCGGCGTATCGACCAGCGTCACCACCGGTAGTCCGAACCGGTCGGCAAGCCGCATCAAGCGGATCGCCTTGCGATAGCCTTCGGGCTTGGCCATGCCGAAATTGTGCCTGAGGCGCGACGCGGTGTCGTCGCCCTTCTCATGCCCGATCAGCATGACGCGCCGCCCGTCGATACGAGCCAGACCCCCGACTATCGCCGGGTCGTCGGCGAAGGCCCGGTCGCCGGCGAGCGGCAGGAAATCATCGGCGATGCCGGTGAGATAATCGTCAAAATGCGGCCGTTCCGGATGCCGCGCGACCTGCGCCTTCTGCCACGCCGTCAGCTTCGCATAAGTGTCGCGCAGCAGCTTGTTGGCCTTGCCCTCAAGCTTGCCGACCTCTGCATCGATGTCCACCGCACCGCTGCTCGCGGTCTCGCGCAGCTCGGTCACGCGGGTTTCAAGCTCCGCAATCGGCTTTTCGAAATCGAGATAGGTCGCCATCGGGGGGTGCGGGTAGGCTGAAGCTGCGTCAGCCGTCAACGAATACGGGTTGCGAGCGGATGCCGCGCGTTGACCAGCTCAACCAGCCGCGCGCTGTCCACGTGCGTGTAGATCTGGGTCGTCGCGATGTCCGCATGGCCAAGCAGCGACTGCAACACGCGAAGGTCCGCGCCGCCCGACAGCAGATGCGTAGCGAAGGCGTGGCGAAGGACGTGGGGGCTGACCCGCTCGGGCGAAATGCCCGCGTCGGCCGCCATTTGCCGAACGATCTGGAACAGCCGAACCCGGCTGAGATGCGATTTGCCGCTGGGGAACAGCCACTGTGGCCCGCTCGGCGTATGCTCGAGCCATGTTCGGACCACCCTTTCCGCGCGCGACGAGATCGGGACCAGCCGTTCCTTGCTGCCCTTGCCGCGGATGATCAAAAACGGCTGGCCCGGGCGGACCGCGCCGCGCGGGAGGCTGACAAGTTCGCTCGCTCGAAGCCCCGAACCGTAGAGCAGCTCGAGCAAGGCGAGATTGCGCACGGCGATGAATTCGCCGCTCGCCGCGCGGTCCTCGGCGGCTTCGAACATGCGCGAAATTTCCGGCTCATCGAGAATGCGCGGCAAAGGCCGCTCGAACCGCGGTCGGGGAAGTGTAGCGGACGGATCATCGCTGCGCAGCCCATCGTCCACGAGAAAGCCGAAGAACCGACGCAGCGCCGCTGAGCGCCGGGCGACCGTCGCCGGCGCAAGTTCTGCCCACTCGGCTCCGAGCCGCGACAAATCGTCGGCTGAGGCGATGGCGAGCGAGCCGCTTATTGCCTCCGCGGACCGCTCCAGGTCGTTTCGGTAAGCGGCAAGCGTGTGCCGGGAAGCGCCGGCTTCAGCCGCCATCATGTCGAGAAACCGGTCGACGAGCGCCTCGTCTCCCTGCCTCACGTCCGTGGTTCTGTCCGCAACGTCACGTCCGTGACAAGGCCTCGGCAGCGACCATTCGCGCCGTGAAATCCTGCCCTGTCCGCTCGAGCGCCGTGAGCGCATGATACACGTGCACTGCGGGCACCTCGTCCAACCTGATTGTTTGGAATCCCGTGCCCGTGAGCACAAGCACGGTTCCCGCCTGTCGGCGGACCGCGGCGGCGTCGATCATCCTGGTCCAGCTCGACTGCCGGCCCAAGCCCAGGCCGTAGCGCCGATTGAGCGAATTGGCTGCATCGGGTGTGATTCGGCCGATCCCGGCGAGCCCCGCGACGAGCAGCGCGCTGCGAATCCTGTCGCGGCTTTTGTCGTGCCCGATGAAGCTCGTGATGCGGCCCGCACTGAGGTCCAGCCCGCTTGTATTCGGCGCCGCAAGCACGAGCATTGCCCAGCACCGGTCATGAGCCTCGTCCTTCATCCGGCTGCACGCGCCGACCCAGCGGGCGGCGGCTTGGTCATAGCCGGCAGCGAGCATTGCCGAAATCAGGTCCGGAGCGTCAGCCTGGAGCTTCGGGTCTGGCTCAATCCGGCTCGCCGCGCGGGCAACGAGCGCTCGCATCGCCTCCTTCTGCAACGGGTCCTTGCCCACAGCGAGCAGGTGCCGGATTGCAGCGAGCCGGGTGTCCGCATCCTTCCCCACGAAGGCTTGCCGAAGCTGCCATGCATCGGTGCTCGGCAGATCGTCAGGATCGGTTGAATCGTAAATCGCGGAATAGAGGTCCACCATCGATTGCGACGAGAACACCCCCAGCCCAGCCGCCACCCACGCCGAATTCAGCCGCTGCTGCGGAGTGAGCAAAGGGGCCCTTGCCTGGAACGCGCGGAGCTGGGGCGATGCTGCATTCATGAGCCGGTCGGGCGGGACCATCCCCGTCGCGGTCGCCAACCCGAAACGCCAGGCGGTGAGGCTGTCGACCGGATCCCACTCGATCGACACCGCACGCGCCGTGTTCGCGCCCGCGCCGACCACTTTGTCGGCAAGATTGAGGTCGATCCCGCCGATGCGACCGCGGCGCCGCGCGTCGTCAATCTGCCCGGCGGCAATGTCCGGCTCTCCGGCCAGCGACGAGCACATCGCCTGGACCAACGCGCGGACGTTCGGCTCATATTTCCCGATGCCGTCTTCGATCGGGCACAAAGCCGGCGGGTCGGCATTGGCGAGCGCGCTCTGGACCGCAACCTGGACCATTTTGGGGGTGAAGCGGTCGGTGTCTACTCCTGACACCACCATCCTCGCAGCGTCGGCTTCGCCGAGGCGAAGGAGCAGCCAGGCGCGTTCGGCCACCCAGTCGACGGGATTGACGTCGCGCGGCGCGCGCGCCTTGGCGAGCAGCGCGTCACGAAGCGCGATATGCGCCCAGCGTGAGGCGATCGGCGTCGACATCCGCCGCATCAGGGTCGAGAGAAAGGCGCCGCTCGCTCCGCCCCACGGATCAGCGCCGAGGCCTTCCCGCTCCGGATCGAGGCTGCCGACAACCCACGGGTCGCGGCGCGCCCATCCGGGATATTCGACCGGCGGCGGCGGCGGCGGAAGATTGAGGTTGGCGACTTCTTCGACGGCGGTTTCGTCCGAGCCCGTGCTTTCTGTGTTCAGCGTTGCAACCGGCTGTGCAGTCGCCGGAGCGGCCGAGTTCGCCGGAATCTGGGCCGGTGCAGGTGCAGGCTCGGGCTGCGGCGCCTGCTGCGCGAGCACCGGGAGCGCTAACGCAGCCGCAGCAGAAGCAATCAGCAGCGGCTTAATGCGCATTGCCATTCTGAGGCACTTCGACCTCGACGGTCCGCGTTGGCTGCGCTTTCGGCACGGTCGAGAGAAAGACGAGGCCGCCGATGACCAGCACCAGCACGATGATCAGGACTGCAATTCTTGGCATGCCAGCGCTTTTGCCGAGGCGGAGAGCGGCTGTATAGCCCCCTAAGACTATGGATTTGGCGAAGCGTCTTGACCAGCCGGTGGTCCTCGTCGGGCTGATGGGAGTTGGAAAGTCGACGGTCGGCCGTCGCCTCGCCAAGCGGCTCGGCCTGTCCTTCGTCGACAGCGATTCGGCCATCGAGGACGCCGCCGGTTGCACCGCGGCCGAGGTGTTCGAGCGCTACGGCGAGCAGGATTTCCGCGACGGCGAACGGCGGCTCGTCAGACGCCTAATGGACGGCGAGATCCGAGTGATCGCGACCGGCGGCGGCGCCTTTGTCGACGCGCGCACGCGGCAACTGCTCAACGAGCGCGCGATCACCGTCTGGCTCGATGCTCCGGTCGATGTTCTCGCCCAGCGCACCGCGCGCCGCGACACTCGGCCGCTGCTCAAGAACGGCGATCCGAAGGGCACGCTGGAGCGGCTGGCAAAGGAGCGCCGGCCTTCATACGCGGAAGCGCACATTCATGTGAAAAGCGGCGACGGAGCGCACCGCGACGTGGTCGAAGCGATCATCCAGGCGCTTGAGGAGCATCTGTCCAAGCGCACCGCCGACTAGGTGGGATTGCGCACTTCCTCCTCGGGCAGAGACCGATCCGGCGCGAACGAACGGTCGAGGCCTGCATGAAGATCGCCAGTCGCACTCTGCCGCTCTAGCCGGTCGCAGTCGCGCATCCGGTATTCGCCCTCGACGCGCTCCACTTCGCCCTTGTCGATCCCGCTCGCCTTGAGCGCCGCCTTGCCCATCACGACCGCGCTTTCAAAAAGCTCACGCTGGGCAAAGGCGAGATCGAGCCCGTCGAGCTGCATCAAATGCACGCGGTCAAAGGCGCGCACCATCACTGCCGCCTGCGGAAAGGCTTTGAGCACGGCGGCGACTGCATCGCGGGTCAGCTCGCCGCCTTCATTGTCGTTGCAAAAGGCAATCACCTTGGCCGTCTCGGCGCCGGCGGTGCGGAGTAGGTCGATGCGCATCCCGTCGCCGTAATAGACCTTGGTCCCAAACTCCTCGGCCGTCTCGATCATGCTCGGCCTCTTGTCGATCAACGTCACTCCGATCTTCTTCGCCATCAGCATCTGCGCAACGGTTTGGCCAAAGCGGCCGTAGCCGACCACGATGGCGCTGGTCTCGGGCGAGCGCTCGGGTCCGTCGAGCCCGTCCGCGCTCCGTTCCTCGCGCCGCTCGAGCCAGTCGGTCAGGCGCATCAGGAAGGGGGTGGCCGCCATCGACAAGGTGACGACAGCGCTGAACAGCGACGCGGCCTCGGAGGTGACGAGCTGAGCCGCCGTGGCCATTGCGAACAGGACAAATCCGAATTCGCCCGCCTGGCTGAGAAGTAGTCCGAGGCGGATGCTGCGCGGCCAGCTGTTGCGAAACAGGCGCGCCAGACCGGCGATCAGCACCGCCTTGGTGAGGATCACGCCGGCGGCGATCCCGAGCACGAACAAAGGGCGAGCGGCGATGAGGCTCAGGTTGAGCAGCATTCCGACCGAGAGAAAGAACAAGCCGAGCAAAATCGAGCGGAACGGCTCGACGTCGCTCTCGATCTCGTGCCGGTAGGGCGATTCGGCCAGCACCACTCCGGCGACGAAGGCGCCGAGCGGAACCGAGAGGTGCAAAGTGTGCATGACCGCGGCGGCGCCGACCACGGTGAACAGCGCGGCGACAACGAACAGCTCGCGCTCGCCAAGGCGGCCAACCAGCCGGAACAGTGGATTGAGGATCAGCCGGCCGACCAGCACAAGGCCAATCACTGCAGCCAGGGTCATCAGCGCGAGCTTCCAGCCGGTCGGAGCGCTTGGGTCCGGCGGCACCCGCGCCAGCGCCGCGATGATCGTGATCATCGGAACAATCGCGAGATCCTGGAACAGCAGGATCGAGAAAGCGCGCTCGCCCTGCGGCGTGTTCAGCTCATTGTCCGAGCGCAACATCGGCAGCACCTGCGCGGTCGAAGACAGGCCGAGCGGAAGACCGATCGCGAGCGCTGCAGCGGGCGAGATTCCGAGCGCCGCGTACAGCAGCCCGCTAATGGCGAGGCCGCACAGCACCACCTGCGCCAGGCCCAAACCGAAGATGTCATTGCGCAGCCGCCACAATCGGCTCGGCTGAAGCTCCAGCCCGACAATGAACAGGAGCAGCGCGATGCCGAGGTCGGTGATGCTGAGCAGCTGCTGCGGGTCGCGGATCAGCCGCATGACCTGCGGACCGATCAGCGCGCCGGCGACGATGTAGCCCAAGGTGGCGCCGAGCTTCAGCTGGCGGAATAGAGTGACGAAGATGAGCGCAGCGCAAAGCATGATTGCGCCGCTTTCGAGGATCGCGGTCGTGGCCTGGGCCGTTTCGGCGGGCGTCGTCACCGCGCCGACTCAATCGCCGCGAGCAGCGCACGGAACGGGAGCAGGATCGCGCCATGCCGCGACTTGCGCGAGCGCGCGGGCGCGAGTGCGGCGATACTGGGCCAATCGGGCGCGGCCTCGGCACCGTCGAGCCATTCACCGAACCGAGCGAGTGCCAGGTTCACGTCATCCCGGCTGCGGCCGATCGCACCCCGTTCCAGAAGTGCGGCCGAGGCCTGGCCGAACGCACAGGCGTGTACCTGCTGGGACAGCGCTTTCACGCGGAGGTCCGAATCGAGCTGCACCGCGAGGGTGATCCGGCTTCCGCATGTCGGCGAGCGGAGCTCCGCGCGGCCGTCCGCGCGGTCGAGCTCGCGTGGTCTGGTAAGCGAAGCGGCGAGGCGCAGGATCTCGGTCGTGTAGAGCGGGGCATTCATGTTGCTCGAAACACCAACTCGTCATTCCGGCGCACGCGGGAATCCCGATCGCTTGTTTTGGCACACAAAGGCACGAAGAAGAAGATAAGCCACGAAGATCGAGGTGCGGCCCGACTATTCGTGCCTTCGTTTCCTTTCTTCGTAGCTTCGTGTGGAATGAAGACAGCGGGACCCCCGCTTTTGCGGTGGTGACAAGGAGAGAATTGGGTCATTCCCGGCGCCAAGTCGTGCCGCCGGGCCCGTCCTCCAACACAATGCCTTCAATTCTCAACTCCTCGCGGATGCGATCGGCGGCAGCAAAGTCCCGGCGCTTCTTGGCTTCGGTGCGCTCGCCGATCCGCGCTTCGATTGCACCCTCGTCCGCGCCGCCCCTGAACCATTTTTCCGCCGAGCTTTCGAGCAGGCCGAGCAGCGCGGCACTGGCCCTGATCGCGGAGGGCTCTTCGAGCGCCATGATGCGGGTCAGCGCCAGCGGCGTGTTCAGGTCATCCTCGAGCGCATCGATGACACCCTTGTCGGCATCGCCCGCCGCGGCATCTCCGGCGGCACGATAAAGCTTGTCGAGGTTCGTCTTCGCCTGCGCGACGAGGCTTTCTGTCCACGGCAGCGGCGAGCGGTAGTGCGCCGAGAGCAACGCCAGCCGCAGCGTCTCGCCTTTGTGCCCCTGCTCCAGCAACTCCGCCGGGCTGACGATATTCCCGAGCGACTTCGACATCTTTTCGGCGCCCATGTCGACAAAGCCGTTGTGCACCCAGAAGCGCGCAAGTGGCGCTCCGTTGTGGGCGCAACGGCTCTGCGCAATCTCATTCTCGTGGTGCGGGAAGATGAGGTCCAGCCCGCCGCCGTGGATGTCGATGGTCTCGCCAAGATGGCGCTCGATCATGGCCGAGCATTCGACGTGCCACCCCGGACGTCCACGGCCCCACGGTGAATCCCAGCCGATCACCTCTGGACTACTCGGCTTCCACAGCACGAAGTCAGTGGGGTCGCGCTTGTAGGGCGCGACCTCGACGCGGGCTCCGGCGACCATCGCGTCTCGCTCGCGCTTGCTGAGCACGCCGTAATCGGCGTCACTCGGCACCGAGAAGAGGACGTGGCCTTCCGCCTCGTACGCGTTGCCGAGGGCGATCAACCGCTCGATCATCGCGATCATCGGCGCGATTTCCTGCGTGCGTGCGGGGCGATGTCGGGCGGAGAGACGCCAAGCGCGCCCATGTCCTCGAGGTAATGGCGTTCGTATCGTTCCGTGATGACCGACGGTTCGACGCCTTCCGCCTCGGCGCTCGCGATGATCTTATCGTCGACGTCCGTGACGTTACGCGCATAGACGAGGCTGTTCGGCCCGAACTCGTGGCGGATCAGCCGTGCGAGCGTGTCGAACACGACGGCGGGCCGCGCGTTGCCGATGTGCGCGCGCCCGTAGACCGTCGGCCCGCACACATACATCGTGATGCGGTTCGGGTCGGCCGGGATGAACTGCCGCTTCTCCCGCGCCAGCGTGTCGTACAGGCGGATCATAAATCCTTCCCGCTAGCGGGGAGGTGGCAGCCCCGGACCTGATCCGGGGCTGACGGAGGGGGGTTGGAGCCCTGCACGCCGCCCCCTCCACCATGCAGTCTTCGCTGCATGGCCCCCCTCCCCGTCTCGGGGAGGAACAGAACCGCCACGCTCACCGCCCCGCCTCCACCCGCGGATGGCCCCGCCGCGCTTCCACCCAGTCGACGATGGCCCGGCCGCTGGCGTTGAGCAGCGGATAGCTGATCGACTTGGTCATCCATTGCGGCCGTTCCGCCTCGGGGCCGTAGACCATGTCGGTGGCAAGGTTGGCGAGGAGGAAGAACAGGGTCGCGCCGAGAAGCCCCTTGAGACCTCCGAACCCGCCGCCCAGAAGCCGGTCGAAAGGGCCGAGCACGGGCGAGCGGCGAGTCTTTCCGCCGAGCCGACGGGCGAGCAACTTCACGATGAGGAAGCTTGGCACGAACAGGATCGCGAAGGCGAGCACAGCGCCGGCCGCGGGGTTGGTGTGAAAGCTGCTCTGAAGGCCGGCCCAGAGCTGCGTGTGAAACAGCTTCAGCATGGCGATCGCGACGACCCAGGCGAAAAGCGAGATCACCTCGTGTACGAACCCGCGGACGAAGCCGATCGCGGCGCCGCCGATCAGGAGCAGAAAAACGAAGACGTCGAGCGCGGTCATTGCTGGCGCGCTAGCAAGCAATAACCGCCATTGCGAGCCACCGGCGCATCGGCCATGCACCGGCCATGTCCACAGATCGGCGCTTATTGTTCATCTTCGGCGGGGGCGACGCGGCGGACCAGATCAGCCGTTCGGGCCCGCGGATCAGCATCGCCGGCAGCGCGGACCTGGGCAAGTTGCTCCCCAACCGTGATTTAATCGATCGCCTGCTCATGACGCGCGACCATCAGCCCCAACCGGCGGAGGTCAGCGGCTATCCGGTCATCGTCAACATGATCACCGAGGCCGAGAACAGCGCCAACATCCTCGGCAATCTGGAGAAACTGCTGCGCGGCGTTCCGGCGCGCGTGATCAACCCGCCGGAAGCGGTCCTGCGCTCGACGCGCGACCAAGTGGCCGCGCTGCTGACGGGGATCGACGGTCTGATTGTCCCGAAAACCGTTCGATTTCGCGGGAGCGAACCGACCGCTGCCGCGAGAACGCTCGCCAACGCCGGGATCGCACCGCCGATCATCGTTCGGCAGACCGGTACCCACGGCGGAAAGATCATCGGCTTATTCTCGTCCGTCGAGGAAGCGGTGAACGCGCTCGAACGCGACGGGGACCATATTGCCACAGAGTTCGTCGACTTTCGGAGTGCCGACGCGCTCTATCGCAAATTCCGCATCTTCTTCATCCGACATCATCGAATATTGCGACACATGCTGATCTCCGACCACTGGAGCGTGCACGGCCACGCCCGCGTGGATTTCATGGCGCCGCGGCCGCAGCTCATCGCCGAGGAACGGGCGATGTTCGAAAGCGACAACCCATTTCCGGTGCAGACCGAAGCGATATTCGATGCGATCCGCCAGCGCATGCCGCTCGATTTCTTCGGGTTGGATTTCGCTTTGGCGAAGGACGGGCAAGTCGTTCTGTTCGAAGCGAATGCAACCATGAGCTTCATGGCCAACTTGTCGGATCCAAGGTTCGAATATTTGCCGCGGTGCATTCCGCCGGCGCGCGCGGCTTTCATGGAACTGGTCGGCCTTAGTCAGTAGCCCGCGGAAAATCTCCCTAGCGGCCCAGAACCTGATCGACCAGGTGCCGCAGGTTTCCAAAGTCGGCTAGCTTCAGACCCTCACCGCTCTTGATGCCCTTGGGCACCCAGCGCTCTCGAACCCCAGCTTGGCCGATTCCTTCAGCCGCAGCCCGGCATGGGCGACCGGGCGGATTTCGCCGGACAGCGCGATTTCGCCGAGGACGACGCACTCGCTCGGCACCGGGCGTTCGGACATCGCCGAGACCAAAGCCGCGGCGACTGCGAGATCGGCGCCGGGATCACTGAGGCGATAACCGCCGGCGACGTTGAGATAGACTTCCGCAGTCGCGAAGCTGAGGCCGCAACGCGCCTCGAGCACGGCGAGGATCATCGCCAGGCGGCCACTGTCCCAGCCGACCGCTGCACGGCGCGGAGTCGCTCCACTCGCCAGCCGCACCGTCAACGCCTGGATCTCGACCAGCACCGGGCGCGAGCCCTCGATCGCCGGGAAGACGCTGGTGCCGCTGACCGGCTCGCCGCGGTGGGTGAGGAACAGGGCCGAAGGGTTGGGCACCTCAACCAGCCCCTCTCCTTGCATCGCGAACACGCCGATCTCGTCGGTGCCGCCGAAGCGGTTCTTCATCGCGCGGAGGATGCGGTACTGGTGGCTGCGCTCGCCTTCGAAGCTCAGCACGGTGTCGACCATATGCTCGAGCACGCGCGGGCCGGCGATGGTGCCGTCCTTGGTGACGTGGCCGACGAGCACGACCGCGGTGCCATGCTCCTTGGCGAAGCGCACCAGTTCCTGCGCCGAGGCACGGACCTGGCTGACCGTGCCGGGCGCGCCCTCGATCAGGTCGGAGTGCATCGTCTGGATGGAGTTGATGACGAGGAGCGCGGGCGGCTCGCCGTCCTGCATGGTGGTCAGAATGTCGCGCACCGAGGTGGCGGCGGCCAGGCGCACCGGTGCTGCACCAAGGCCGAGGCGGACCGCGCGCAGCCGCACCTGCTCGGCCGATTCCTCGCCGGAGACGTAGACGACCTTCTTGCCCTCCCTCGCCAACCGGGCCGCGACTTGGAGCAGCAAAGTCGACTTGCCGATGCCGGGATCGCCGCCGACCAGCAGCGCCGATCCGGCGACGATCCCGCCGCCGATGGCGCGGTCGAATTCGGCGAGGCCGCTCGGCAGCCGCTCGGGCAGCGCCGCCGGAGTTTCGAGGCCGACCAACGGGATCACCCGCCCGCCGCCCTGCAGATTGTGCTTGGCGGCGAAGATGCTCGACACTTCCGCCGCTTCCTGGACGAGCGTGTTCCACTCGGCGCAGTCGGGGCATTGGCCCTGCCAGCGGTGCTGTAGCGAGCCGCAGACCTGGCAGACGTATCGGGCTTTGGGCTTGGCCATGACGGGAACAATACACGAACATCGGTTTTGCGGAAGCACCATTCGTCGGCCGGCGGGAGCAGCAGGGCAGACCTCGGCGAATTGGCTTGATATGGCTCGCCGAATGAGCAGCATTCAGCTTGCACCCATCGGCGCCCTGCTCCTCGTCGCCTGCCTCATCGCAATGCTCACTCGCCGGCTCGGCCTACCGTACATTGTCGGGCTGCTCGTCGCCGGGTTCCTGATCGCGCTGCTTCCCAATAGACCCCAGGTTCCCCTCTCGCGCGACCTAATCTTCAATGTATTTCTCCCGCCGCTCGTTTTCGAGGCTGCGCTGCACCTCAATTGGGGCCGGTTTCGCGAGGAACTGCCGCTTACGCTGACGCTTGCCTTCGCGGGCGTTGCAATCGCCTCCGCGGTGATCGCGGGCGGAATGCACTGGCTCGTCGGCTGGAGCTGGATTGGAGCTGGCCTCTTCGGTGTGCTGATTGCCGCGACAGACCCAGTCTCCGTGATCGCGTCGTTCCGCGAGATGGGCTGCCTGCCACGCGTGTCGATGGTGGTCGAATCGGAAAGCTTGCTCAACGATGGGGTCGCCGCGGTCGGCTTCGCCGTGCTGTCGACAATTGCTGCTGGCGCGTCACCGAGCCTCGGCAGTGCAATTCCGGCCTTTCTGTGGACCCTTGGAGGCGGTGTAATTATCGGCCTGGCAGTGAGTGGCGCAATCCTGCTGATCGTTGGGCGCACCGACGATCCGCTGGTGGAGATCACCTTGACGACCATCGCGGCTTACGGATCGTTTCTCGTGGCGGAACACTTCCACGCCTCCGGAATCATCAGCACTCTCAGCGCTGGTCTGCTAATTGGCGGCGCGGGCAATCGCTTGCTGTCTCACGATGGCCGCGACCGAGTTCGGTCGGCGTGGGATTTTTTTGCGTTTCTCGCCAACAGCATCATATTCATGCTGATCGGCATCAATGTCGCGAGTCTGCCGCTGCAGCTACTCGGCTATGCGGCCGCAGCCGTCGCAATCCTCCTCGTCCTCGCGGGCCGTGCCGTTTCCATTTATCCGCTCTCGGCGCTGTTCCAATGGTCGCGCTGGCGGGTCCCCGCATCCTTTCAGCATACCCTCTTCTGGGGAGGGCTCCGCGGAGCGCTTGGGCTCGCTTTAGCGCTCGCTGTTCCAGGAACCGTGCCGGAGCGCGGGCCGATCATCCTTGCCGCCTTCGTGGTGGTCGCATTCTCGATCCTGGTGCAGGGGCTGACGATGCCGTGGCTGATCAAGCGCCTGAAACTCGCCGGCGCAGCCGCAACGGAGGCGGTTGCCGCTCCGGCCGCTGCCGATTAGTGCGCAGCGGGTGAGCCTGCTCCCTGAGCCGTTCAAGATTGGCGCATTTCGGGCCTTCTGGCTCTCGCGCCTGCTGACGACCATGGCGCAGATGGCGATGGTCGTGATCATCGGCTGGCAGGTTTACGGCATCGCCCGCCAGACGATGAGCCTGAAGGGCGCCGCCTTTCAGCTCGGCCTCGTCGGAGTTGTGCAATTCCTGCCGCTCTTCGCGCTTACCTTGTTGGCGGGCTGGACCGCCGACCGGATCGATCGCCGCTACGTCGCCCGCGCGTCGATCGCGCTGGAAGCGTTGTGCGCGGCCGCCCTTGCCTGGCTCGACCTGGCGCAACTCGATCACCCTGCCGCAACTTTTCGGCATTGCCGCGCTGCTCGGAGTCGCTCGCGCTTTCGCCATGCCCGCGCTGCAGGCTTTGGCCCCCAACCTCGTCCCCCGGAAAATCCTGCCCCGCGCGATCGCCCTTAGTTCCATATCCTGGCAGGTCGGTGCGATCACCGGCCCCGCAATCGGCGGCTATCTTTATGCGATTGCGCCGCACCTGCCGTACAGCGTGTCCGCCGGCCTCCTGGCGCTCGCGCTCGTCGCGCAGCTCATGATCGGACCGATTACGCGCAGCGCCGTCGATCGCACTCGCCACCCGGTCAAGCAAATGATCGACGGGCTGCGGTACGTGCGGAGGAATCGAATCGTTCTTGGGGCAATCTCGCTCGATTTGTTCGCGGTGCTGCTCGGCGGAGCGACCGCGCTCCTGCCGGCATATGCGCGCGACGTGCTGCAGGCGGGCTCGCAAGGGCTCGGGCACCTGCGCGCCGCTCCAGCGGTCGGAGCGACGCTCGCCGCGGCGTGGTTTTCGGTCCGGCCGCTGAAGCACGAGGTTGGGATCAAGATGCTCTTGGCGGTCGCAGTGTTCGGTGCGGCGACGATTGTCTTCGGGGTTTCCAGATCGATGCCGCTGTCGCTCGTCTGTCTCGCTTTGCTTGGCGCGGCCGATATGTTCTCGGTCTACGTCCGGCAGTCGCTGATCCAGCTTTCGACACCCGACGAGATGCGCGGCCGCGTTGGCTCGGTCTCATCGCTGTTCATCTCCGCCTCGAACGAGCTCGGCGAAGCGGAGAGCGGCTTTCTCGGCGCATTGATCGGCCCAATCGCAGCAGTCGTCGCCGGAGGCATTGGCGCCATTGCCGTGGTCTTCGCCTGGGCTTGGCTGTTCCCCGAGCTTCGCCGCGCACGCGACTTCAACATAAGCCCGCAAGCAGCAACGGAGAGCATCGGATGAAAGCCGCCAACATCCTCGAGACCATCGGCGATACGCCGCACGTCCGCGTGAACCGCTTGTTCGGCGACCGCGCCGAAGTCTGGATCAAGCAGGAACGCGCCAATCCGGGCGGATCGATTAAGGACCGGATTGCGCTGGCCATGGTCGAAGACGCTGAGCGGTCGGGCAAGCTCAAGCCGGATGGCGTGATTGTGGAACCGACCTCCGGCAACACGGGAATCGGTCTCGCGATGGTCGCCGCCGTCAAAGGCTACCGATTGATCCTGGTGATGCCCGACAGCATGAGTATCGAACGGCGTCGGTTGATGCTCGCATACGGCGCGGAATTCGAGCTCACACCGCGTGAGAAAGGCATGAAGGGGTCGATCGCCCGCGCCCAGGAGATCGTCGCCGCGACGGCGGGGGCGTGGATGCCGCAGCAATTCGAGAATCCAGCGAATTTGGAAGTGCACCGGCGGACGACGGCGGCCGAGATCCTGCGCGACTTCGCCGACAAGCCGCCGCAGGCGATTATCACCGGCGTCGGAACCGGCGGGCACATCACCGGCTGCGCGCAGGTGCTGAAGAAGGCCTGGCCCGACCTCAAGGTCTTCGCGGTCGAACCAACGCTCTCACCGGTGCTGTCGGGCGGAGAGCCGGGACCGCACCCGATCCAGGGCATCGGCGCGGGCTTCATTCCCGCGATCATGGATACGAGCCTGCTCGACGGCGTGATCGAGGTCACGCCCGACGACGCCAAGGAGATGGCGCGCCGCGCGGCCCGCGAGGAAGGAATGCTGGTCGGCATGTCCTCGGGCGCGACCCTGGCGGCGATTGCGCAGAAGCTGCCCGAGCTCGGGGATCGTCCACGGGTGATCGGCTTTAACTACGACACCGGCGAGCGTTATTTGTCGGTTCCCGACTTCCTCCCGGAACAAGCTTAAGCAGCCGCTAACCCTGATCCTTCGCTGCTCCGTTAACTCGGCAGCGGTAAAGAGTCATCTTTGGCGGGCGCGTGGTGTGCCCGTCCTGCAGGTGAGTCCATGCGTCGAACCCTGTTCGGCAAATCGACCGAACTCGAGCGCCTCGCGCCCCCTCGCGCGTCGGTGCGCGAAGCCTTGCTGTTCGACGTGCGCGACCACGAGGCGAGCACCGACCTGACTCTTGCCGAGCGGCGCGCCGAAAGCTGGACCTTCGCGCCCGGGCTCTTGCTGGTCGGTCATCTCATCCTCGCGACCAACCTGATTCTGCAGGAACGTCCCCCCGCAAGCCAGAGCGTCCTTGCGTCGGTGTTCGTACCGCTCGTGCTGGCGCTTTTGACGGACGTAATCGCAGGCTCCTTCCTGCTGCTGTGGCGCCGCATGCAAATGGCTCCGCACACCGTCGGACGCGTAATGTGCGGCTACATCGGCGCGACGGGCGTGCTGTGGACCATGTCGAGCGTCGCGGCTGGAGCGCTGCAAATCGCCGACCTGGGATTCATCACTCTGGCGATGGCCAGCGGATTCTTCGTTCGATCCATGGCGGCCATCGCCTCGCCGCCGATGGCGATCGTCAGCGCTCTCGTCGCAGTCATGTCGACGGTCCTCTTCTCGCGCAATCCTGAAATCACCTTTGCGATCGACGCCATGGCGCTGGTGATGGTAGCCTACAGCGTCGCCAACACCCGCGAAGCGATCGCCAGAGGCCGGGGCCGGCTAGCTGTCGAATGGCAGGCGAAGAAGGCGCTCAATTTCGTCGACGAGTTCGAAAACAGCGGACGCGGCTGGTTCTGGGAAACCGACTCGCTCGGGACCTTGTCCTATGTCTCGCGGCAGCTCGCCGAGGATTTCCAGTGCCAGCCGGGCGAACTGCTGGGCCGCCAATTCACCGACCTCCTCTCCGTCGATACGCACATCTCGGACGTGGTCGAGGAGCGCAAGACGCTCGGCTTCCATCTGTCGGCTCGCTTCCCCTTCTCCGACGTGGTGGTGCGCCCAGCAAGCGAGCAGGACGTTCACTGGTCGCTATCGGGCAATCCCGATCTTCGACGAGCGCGGCCGTTATCTCGGTTTCCGCGGCATCGGCACGGACCTCACCGAGCAGCGCCGATCGGAACAGGAAATTTCGCGCCTGGCGAGGTTCGACTCGCTGACCAGCCTGCCGAACCGCGCGATGATGCGTCAGACGCTCGACGAAGCGCTGCGCAACGCCGCCCATCGCCAGAAGGGCTGCGCGCTGTTCATGATCGATCTCGATCGATTCAAGAACGTCAACGACACGCTCGGCCATCCCGTCGGCGACGCGCTGCTTCGCCAGGTCGGCGAGCGATTGAAGGCGGTGATGGGCAACCACGGCCAGGTCGGCCGTTTGGGCGGCGACGAATTCCAGGCGATCCTGCCCGGAAGCGTCGACATCGGCCTCCTCGAATTGCTTGCGCGAACTTTGATCGAGCAGGTTTCGCGACCCTATCTTATCGAACGTCACAAGGTCATGATCGGCGCGTCGGTCGGGGTCGCAATCGGCGATCCGGGCCGTGCCAGCGCCGATGCGCTCGTGCGCAACGCCGACCTTGCGCTTTATGCCGCCAAGGGCGCCGGCCGCGGCAAGCACCGCTTCTATGAGCCGTCGATGCACAGCGAAGCGGCCGAACGTCAATTGCTTGAGAATGACTTGAGACAAGCGATCGAACGCGACGAACTGTGGGTCGCATATCAGCCGATCGTCCGCGCCGCCGGAGAGGAAATTTCCGGCTTCGAAGCCCTGGTCCGCTGGAACCACCCGACCCGCGGCGCCATCTCGCCGGACAAGTTCGTGCCGCTGGCCGAGGAAGCCGGGCTGATCGGCGCGATCGGCGAATGGGTGCTCCGCACTGCGCTCGAAGAAGCCGCGCACTGGCCCGACCACGTCCGCGTGGCCGTCAACCTCTCTCCGCTGCAGTTCAACGATCCAATGATCACGGACATCGTCGGCAACCACCTAAAGGAAACCGGTGTCCGTGCCGACCGGCTCGAGCTCGAGATTACGGAAGGCGTATTTCTGGCGGAAGGCGATTTCACCGACGAAACGTTCGCCAAGTTGAAAGCGCTCGGAGTCCGGCTCGCGCTCGACGACTTCGGGACCGGCTACAGCTCGCTCGGCTATTTGAAGAAGGCGCCGTTCGACAAGATCAAGATCGACCAGAGCTTCGTCCGCGGGGCTGCATCTTCGACCAATCGCAACGCGGCGATCATCCGCGCCATCGTCACGCTTGCCGACACGCTCGGCATGGACAGTTGCGCCGAGGGCGTCGAGACTCACGACGATCTGCAGCTCATCCGCGAGCTCGGAGTGAGCATGGTCCAGGGCTACATCTTCGGCCGCCCCGCCGCCTCGGAGACTGCGCGGGAGCTCGCCAACAAGGTCACGGTCGAAGCCGAAGGGTTCCAGTGCATCCGTGAGCCGCGGCACCGGCTGATGCGCCGCGGGATCACCGCGATCAACGGCGAGACGCTCGAAGTGAAGGTCAGGAATATCTCTTCGATGGGCGCGCTCGTCGAATGCCCGATCCCGGTCTCACCGGGCGAGAGCTCACCATGGACATCGTCGGAGTCGGCCCGGTGCGGGCGGTAGTCCGCTGGGCGCAGGCCGGCATGTTCGGAGTCCAGTTCACGAGCCTTTTCGACCTCACGCGACTGGCGCCGAAAAAGGACAAGCAGACCGGTGTGACGATGCTCCGTCCCTGGTACGTCGACCAGCGCGAGGCGAGCTAGAACGCGCTCGCGATCCGGCTCGCCGCCATTCGGTCGCGGCCGTAGAAATCGTCGAAATAGACGATCGACGTCCCGCTCGGAACCGCGGTCAAATAGGTGATGTAGATCGGCACGAGCGCAGGCAAGTTGACCTTCTGCTCGGGCCGCGCGCCTTTCGGGCTCGGCGGGCGGCCGTTGAACAGCCAGCGCTCCAAGCGGAACGCAGCTTCGAGACGGACGCAGCCGTTGCTTTGCAGCCGCGCAGCGTCCTCGATCTTCTCCTTCTCCGGAGTGTCGTGAAGCCAGATCCCCTGCGCGTTGGGAAACATGAACTTCATCTTGCCCATGGAATTTGCCGGCCCGGGCCGCTGGCGCAGATTCACCTGAACGCGTCCGGCGGCGACCGCCCGCCAGTCAACGGACATCGGATTGAGGACGTGTGCGTCTGGTCCGAAATGGTCGACGAGATCGTAGCCCCTCTTTGTAAAATAGGCGCGCCCCTCCTTGAGGATCGTCGGAGCAAGCTTGCGCGAGGTGATGTCCGGCGGCGAGTTCCAATAGGGGTTGAGCGCGACGTAACGAATAAAGGCGTTCATCATTGGCGTCTGTGCAATGGGGTCGGGGCGCCCGGCCACGACGCGCATTGAGTTCACCACGCGGCCGTTCTCGTACATGTAGAGCCGCGCCGCGGGTGGGTTGACGATCACGTAGCGCTGGTTGCCCGACGGGAGCGCGCGCGCGCGCTCGAGATTGGCGATGAGCAGGCGGCGCTCGCCTTCCCCGCGATAAAGGCGGCTGGCGATCGCCTGGCGCAGTTGCGCGTAGATGGGATTTATCCAGCCGATCTGCGCGACATAGTCCGACAGCGACGGCGCTCGCGCGGCATCGTTAAGCAGCCCGCGGGCGGAAGGGGCTGTCGGCCTCAGCTCCGGATCGACATAGATGATGCCGATGCGCGGATCGTGCTTCTGGTCCCGAGCAAAAGAGACGAAAGCGGCGCTCAGCATCGCTTCCGCGCGCTGGACCGCGCCAGGATCGCCGCGGGCGGCGTCCTGCATTGCGCGTTCGACCGCCCGCACATTGTAGCGGCGCGGATTGAGGTTGTCGGCCTGGGCACTAGCGAGAAGCTGGACCAGCTGCCGCGCAGCCGCGCCCGACCTTGGCGAGAACCACAGAGGGGCACCACTGCGCGCGCGATAAAAGGCCGCGATCTCGCCCCCATCCACCGCCTGGGCGGCTGCTGGGGCCGAAGTGAGAGTCAAGGCGGTCGGCGTTGCAATCCCAACCAGCAGAGCAGCCAACGCCGCCCAGCGAAACTTCTTCAGCAGCGAGCCGCCGCACGAAAACCTGCCCCTATTGTCCACTCTTATCTCCCATGCGCGGCCGCTGTTAGCGGCATAACGCGCAAATGCGGTCCGGGTTATTCCTTGCACCGCCTGAACCTCAAGTGACGCCCTTCTCACACGAAAAGAGCGCCGGCGGTGAGGCCGGCGCTCCTATTAGTCAAACCGAAGCCATATTAACGGCGGTTGATGTCTACCTTGGTGACATAACCGCGGTAGTCGACGTCACAGCGGAACGACAGGTCGGCCTGACTGGCATAGCCGTAGCCAAGTCCGCCGTAGGCACCGACGCCATAAGGGCCGTAGCCGTTGGACGCCATGCGACCGCTGCTCGCGAGCCCGCGGATGCGCATCCCATAGCGCGTCGGCGACGCCTGCGTGATACTCAGCACCCGGCCCTGCGTGTTGGCGCCCAGAAAGGCGCCGAGAATGCCGCCGATGCTGCTGCGATTGTAGAGCCGGCTCTGAACCGCCGACGTGCACTGCTGCGAAGCGACGCTCGGGTTCACCGCATAGCTGTTGTAGGCGTAGTTATTGGCATAGCGGTTCGTCTGATACCCATAGCTGTTGGCGTACGGGTTACTTTGATAATAGCCGTATTGAGCAGCCGCGGGGACCGCGACCGCAAGGGCCGCAATTCCGGCTGCGCCGGCCAGAAGTTTGGTCATGATACGCATGGCAAATTGCCTCCTCTGAACAAATGGGGCGTTCTGGGATACAACGCTTGAGGACCCTCTCGGTTCGGTTTTGAACCCGCAGAACCATCGGACCAGCGCACTTGGATGAACGCCAGCTAAACAGTCGGAAGACTGACTTCGCGGTACATCCGCGGTGCGAGCCTGAGGTGGCGCGGAGACGGCCCGGCGGGAAGGGGATGCCCGTCGAGCCGCCGAAGTGAGACCCGCCTCCCAGAACAGCCCTCTAGAGGGACGGGTCTCGGAAATTATGAACGAGCGGCGCGCGCCAGCGTTGCGCAGGGCTGCCGCCTGTCTCAATTCAAGACCAGGCTACGGACAGACTCTCCGCTAAGTATCTGACGTGTCAGCATTTCACCTCCGATCACAAGCCCGTTTGTGGTAGAAATGCCGTGGGGTTGAGGGGGATCGGCAATGCAAGAGACATTCGGCAGCTGGCGCAACGCGATGTTCGGGCTGGGCCTGACGGTTCTGGTCATGGGCACAGCATTGGCGCTCGCCTTTTTGGCCTGACGACGGCCGCAGCCCGGCGCGCGCCGCTAAAAGGCCTCGACGGGTATGGCCATGAGGCTCTCTGCCCCTGCTTCGATCTTCCGGCGAAGAGAAGTCGAGAGGAGGAGCTCGCGCGCGGCGTAGAAGCGGGCAGTGCCGAGCTTGGCTTCGTGGAACGCCGAATCGCCGCCGCCTTCGGCGAGTGCGAGCTGCGATGCCGAGGCCATCTTGAGCCACATCCAGCCCAACGACACGAGCCCCATCAGGTCCATGTACGCATAGGCCCCTGCCCCGGCATTATCCGGATCCGCTGCGCCGTTTTGCGCAAGCCACATCGTCGCCGCCTGCAAATCCGCAAGCGCCGCTTCGAGCGCGACAGCCACGCCCGCTGGGTCGCCCGCCTGCTTGGCATCGGCAATGTCTCTGCCAACGACTTCGAAGAAAGCGCGCACTGCCCGGCCCCCGTCCTTGGGCAGCTTGCGGCCGACAAGGTCCATCGCCTGAATTCCGTTGGTGCCTTCGTAAATCTGGGTGATGCGCGCGTCGCGGACGAACTGTTCGATGCCGTGTTCACGGATATAGCCGTGGCCGCCGTACACCTGCTGCGCGTTGACCGCGGCGGCAAAGCCCTTGTCCGTGAGATAGCCTTTGATGACCGGCGTCAGCAGTCCGAGCAGATCCTCTGAGGTCTGGCGCTCGGCCTCGTCGGGCGAGCGGCGCCCGAGATCAACCTGCAAGGCGCCCCAGAGCACAAGCGCCCGTCCCGCCTCGTTCCACGCCTTCGCCTCCATCAACATCCGGCGGACGTCGGGATGGACGATGATTGGGTCGGCCCTGGCGTTTGGATCGCGCTCGGCCTCCTTCAGCGCGCGGCTCTGACGGCGTTCTTTCGCGTAGACCGCGGCATTCTGATAGGCGACCTCGCCCTGCGCCAGGCCCTGCAAGCCGACGCCGAGACGCGCGGCGTTCATCATGATGAACATAGCGGCGAGGCCCTTCTCGGGCTCGCCGACCAGCCAGCCCTTCGCGCCGTCATAGTTCATCACACAGGTAGCGTTGCCGTGGATGCCCATCTTCTTCTCGAGCGCTCCGCAGCTGAGGCTGTTGCGCTCGCCCAATGAGCCGTCGTCGTTGACCAGGAACTTGGGTACGACGAAAAGTGAAATGCCTTTCACATTGTCCGGAGCGCCGGCGATCTTCGCCAGGACGAGATGGATAATGTTTTCGCTGAGGTCGTGCTCTCCAGACGAGATGAAGATCTTGGTGCCGGTGAGGGAATAGCTGCCGTCGAGCTGCGAATCGGCGCGGGTCTTCAACAGCCCGAGATCGGTGCCGCAGTGCGGCTCCGTCAGATTCATGGTCCCAGTCCAGCGCCCGGTGACCATGTTGGGAACGTAGCGCTGCTTCAGCTCCTCGGACGCCTTGACCAGCAGCGACGCAATCGCGCCGGAGGTCAGCCCCTGGTACATCTCGAAGCTGTGGTTGGCGGAAAGGATATATTCGCTGACCGCCGTCCCGACGACCTGCGGCAACCCCTGTCCGCCATATTCCTCAGGCGCGGTGAGGGTGGGCCAGCCGCCCTCGCAGAACTGGTTGTAAGCATCCTTAAACCCGGGCGGCGCGGTGACCGAGCCGTCGTCCGACCGCTTGCAGCCGACTTCGTCGCCGACGCGGTTCAACGGTTGGAGCACTTCCTCGCAAAAGCGGCCGGCCTCCTCGAGGATCGCAGTGATGAGGTCGGGCGTGGCGTTGGCGAAACCGGGAAGGTTTGAATAGCGGCCGATGTCCAGGACGCCATTGAGGACGAAAAGCGTTTCCTTCACCGGCGCAACATAGATGGGCATGGACTTACCTCCGTGTCAGTACCTATTCCGCAACCGATTGGTCGTCCAGCGCGGTGCATCCGCCGTTCAGCCACCCGCGTACATGGAATCGGAAGGAGTCCGATCGATGAAGAAGACGTTTGGCCTGGCCGCCGCAACTCTGCTGGCCCTCCCGCTCGCGCGCGCAAGCGCGGCGCCGCCGCACAGGGAAACAGCGGTGCTCGCCGGCGGCTGCTTCTGGGGCATGGAGACGGTGTTCGAGCATGTGAGAGGCGTGAACAACGTGGTGTCGGGCTACGCCGGCGGAAACGCTGCCGACGCGAAGTATGATTCGGTTAGCTCAGAACGAACGGGCCACGCCGAAGCGGTGCGGATTACCTACGATCCGGCGCAGATCAGCTATCCACGGCTGCTCGAGATATTCTTCACGGTCGCCCACGATCCAACGCAAGTGGATCGCCAGGGGCCGGACAGCGGCAAAAGTTACCGCTCGGCGATCTTTCCGCAGTCGCCGCAGCAGGCACAGATCGCCAGGAGCTTCATCGCCAAGCTCAGCGCCGCGCATGTGTTCAAGGCGCCCATCGCGACCCACATCGAGCGCGGCGGCTTCTATCCAGCGGAGGCCTATCATCAAAAATTTGCCGAGAAGCACCCCTTCTATCCATACATCGTGATCAACGATCGGCCGAAGGTCGCCGCGCTTCAGAAGCGCTTTCCAAGCCTTTGGAAAGCTTGAGCTTCCATTTACTAAGCTGTTAAAATTTCACGCTTTCTTCACGTGAGGGGCGACAAAGGCCAGCGCTCACCCTATATGACAGTTTCGTTGCGCCAGCTGGGGATCGGGACATGCTGACGACCAATCCGTTCGATGACGACAAACTGCACGAAGAGTGCGGCGTGTTCGGCATCTGGGGTGCCGACCATGCCTCGAACTTCGTCGCGCTCGGACTCCACGCGTTGCAGCACCGCGGCCAGGAAGCGGCGGGCATCACCAGCTTCGACACGCAGCATTTCCATTCGCACCGGGCGATGGGCCATGTCGCCGGCAATTTCGACCGCGACGAGACGATGCGCAACCTCGCCGGACGCTCGGCGATCGGCCACGTGCGCTACTCGACCACTGGCGAATTGGGCCTGCGTAACATTCAGCCGTTGTTCGCCGAGCTCGCGGACGGTGGCTTCGCGGTCGCGCACAACGGCAATATTTCCAACGCAACCAAACTGAGGCGCACGCTCAATCGGCGCGGTTCGATTTTCCAGTCGACCAGCGACACCGAGGTCATCATCCACCTCATCGCAACTTCGCACTTCACGGCGACACTGGACCGGCTGACCGACGCGCTAAAGCAGGTCGAGGGCGCCTATTCGCTGGTGGTCCTGACCGAGGAAGGTCTGATCGCCTGCCGCGATCCCCTCGGCATTCGCCCGCTGGTGATGGGCAAGCTCGGCGAAGCGACGATCTTCGCGTCGGAGACAGTCGCACTCGACGTGATTGGCGCAAGCTACGTCCGCGACGTCGAACCGGGCGAGCTGGTGCTCGTCAACGACAGCGGCATCCGCTCCTTCCGGCCGTTCGAAAAGGCCGCGCCGCGTCCATGCATTTTCGAGCACGTTTATTTCTCGCGCCCGGACAGCATCGCTGACGGCATTTCGGTTTACGAAGTGCGCAAGAACATCGGCGCGGAGCTGTCGCGAGAAGCGCCGGTCGAAGCCGATTATGTCGTGCCTGTGCCGGATAGCGGAGTGCCTGCGGCAATCGGCTTTTCCCAGGCGTCGGGGATTCCGTTCGAGCTTGGGATCATACGTTCGCACTATGTCGGCCGCACTTTCATCCAGCCGAGCCAGGAAGTCCGCCACCTCGGCGTCAAGCTCAAGCACAACGCCAATTCGGCTTTGGTCGCCGGCAAGCGCATCGTCCTGATCGACGATTCGATCGTGCGCGGCACCACCAGCGTCAAGATCGTGCAGATGATGCGCGATGCCGGCGCGCGTGAGGTGCACATGCGCATCGCCTCGCCGCCGACCAAGCATAGCTGCTTCTACGGCGTCGACACGCCCGAGCGGGCGAAGCTGCTCGCGGCGCAGATGAGCGTCGATCAGATGCGCGATTACATCAATGCTGACAGCCTCGCGTTCATCTCGATCGAAGGCCTGTACCGGGCGCTCGGCGAGGAGCGGGACAATAAGGAGCCGCAGCGCTGCGACGCCTGCTTCACCGGCGAATATCCGACGAGCCTGACCGACGTCGGTGAGAAAGAACGCGGCGCGCCGCTCTCTTTGGTGGCGAGCCGCTAGCGCCTACCGCGATTGAACCATGGGCGGCCTTCGAACGAAGTCGCCACCACCCAGGAACCAGCCGTCAGCGCCCAGGACACGATTGTTTCCTGCCAATGCGTCGGGCTCACTTGGCCGGCAAGGACAGCGGGTCCCCACACCAGAAGGGTGATCAGCGTAATCTGCGCAGCCGCGACCACAGCCCCCAAACGTGCAGCCATGCCGGTGATGATCGCCGCACCGGCCGCCAGGTAGATGCTACCGGTCAAATACGCCCAGAACACCGGCGCTGGCATCCATGCGGGAACGAGCGGGGCAGTCATGACGAGATAAAAAAAGTGCGACAGCCCGAACGCGAGCAGAGCGAGGCCATAGAGCATCCAAGCGATCCGCAGACCGAGATCGCCTGCAGGAAACTTCCTCGTTCTCGCGAGCTCGGCATAGAGCACCCAGGCGCTGGCGATCAGTACGGCGTTCTCGCCTGTGCTCTGGTAGGAAACCTCGATCAGCGGCTCGCGAACGATGAATGGGACTTTGAACAAAATAGTCCAGATCGACAAAAAAGCGAGCAGGGCGAGCGCAGCCGGAGCAGCCGAGCGTTTGGCGAGCAGGCCTGCGCCGCACACCAAGGACATAAAAATGCAAAGATAAGCCAGGAACTCGGCGAGCGGGCGCCGTCTCAGGCACCGGCCGCCAGATCGCAGCGAAGCCGCCGCTAGCCAGCCCGATCAGCCCCATCCCAATCATCGTCAAGGAAATGATGACGCGACTTGCCGTCTTTGACTGCATCGCCGCTCCTCGATCCTAAGGAACCGGCAGGCGTTCGACACTTCCGCTGTATTGGAAACTGCCTTTCGATGAACCGCACGCTTTTTCCGGATGAAGGTCGCATAAAGACCGGCTAGGCGGCGTTAATGACCATGGACAAACCCCTTTCCGGCAAGCTCGCGCTGGTGACCGGCGCGAGCCGCGGAATTGGCGCGGCGACGGCCGAGGCGCTCGCGGCGGCTGGAGCGCACGTGATCCTCGTCGCGCGAACGACCGTTGCGCTCGAAGAGGTCGAGGAGCGCATCCATGAGGATGATGGGAGCGCGACCATCGCCCCGCTCGACCTCACCGAGGAGAGAATCGATCGGCAAGCTGGCGGTCGCGGTCGCGGAGCGATGGGAGAAGCTCGATATCCTCGTCCTCAATGCGGCGATGCTCGGCTCACTGACGCCGGTGCAGGACATCGATCCCAAGGAATATTCGCGGCTCGTCAGTCTCAATCTGCTCGCCAATCAGGCGCTGATCGCAGCCTTCGACCCGCTTTTGCGCGGGGCCGAACGCGCCGATGTCGTCGCCATCACCTCGTCGGTCGGCGCGGAACCCCGTGCGTTCTGGGGCGCCTATGGGTCCTCGAAAGCTGCGCTCGAGACCCTGCTCGGCGCCTATGCCGACGAGACCGCCTTCACGCACAGGATTCGCGTGCACATCGTCGATCCGGGGGCGACGCGGACCCGCATGCGCGCCCTCGCCTTTCCGGGTGAGGAGTCGGAGAGCGTCAAGCCGCCGGAAGTGGTGGCGCAGGCAATTGTTGAGCGGCTGCTGGCGGATGTCCCGACTGGCGAAAAGGTCCGGCTGGAGGCCTAGGGCAAGTCCCTCGCACGCAGCGGGGTGCTATCAAAACTAATACATGTTAGAACCTGAGGTTCAGGGGGACTGGCCATGGCCCGTGTGCCGGGGTTGAATAAGCGTGCGCCGCGGATCGATGTCCGACGTCCCGCCGTGCTGATCAATTCCGACGGAGCGGAGTTCGACGTGACCATCCTCGATGTGTCGAACGGAGGCTTCCGCCTCGAGGTCATGGAAAACCCGCGCATTGGCGAAATGGTCACCCTGCGCGTTGAACGTGACGAAGAGTATCCGGCGCAAATCCGCTGGGTGCTGGGCAGCGAGGCCGGCGGAGTATTCCTTGCGCTGGCGAATTACTCCGATTGGTTACGAGAGGGGAGCTGAGGACATGGAAGATACCGAGGGCCGCCGAGAGAGTGACCGCAGGTCAGGCACCGAGCGACGCGAGGGCGACCGCAGGGCCGACGACCGGGGAAAAGACCGCCGCGGAATTGACCGGCGGCAGCGCGGGCGCACGTCAAACGACAGTTGATACGCAGCGTCAGCCCTAGTCAAAGACTAGAGGCGCAAGATCGAATCCCGCCCGCCGGGCTTAGGGCGTTATGTCGTCGAAAAAGAGGGTTTGCGTGGCCGTGTGAAAGTGGATCTCGAAGTCGGCCGTCGTGTCCCCATTGACATCGCCGTAGAGGACCCAGTCCTCGCTGCCATCCCCATTGGGAGTAGCGGCCAACCAGATGCTGTGCGCGGCTGGAGTAAGTGGGGCGCTCGTATTTAGAGCGAACGCCTGGTCGCCTGCCAAGCTAGTGTCCGAGTCGATCGCGGACAGATCGATTTGATCGTCGCTGCCCTCCCCATTACTGCTGGTGAAATCAGTGATCGTGTCCGCCGACCCAGGGAGCGAGTCGCTGATGTCGGCGAACGTGAAAGTGTCATTGCCGAGCCCGCCAGTCAGCGTGTCCGCCCCGCCGCCGCCGATGAGCGTGTCGTTGCCGCCACTGCCCGAGAGCACATTGGCCGCCAAATTGCCGGTGATGACATTGTCCAGCGCATTGCCGGTGCCGTTGATGGCGCTCGTGCCCGTCAGGGTGAGGTTCTCGACATTGGCCGCAAGCGTGTAGCTCACGGATGCGAGAGCGGTGTCGGTGCCGCCACCCGCTGCTTCGGAAATGCCGTCCCCGGCATTGTCGATGATGAAAGTATCATCGCCGCCATAGCCGTACATCTTGTCCGCGCCCGCACCGCCATCGAGGATGTTGTTCCCGGCATTGCCGCGGAGCGCGTTGGCAAGCGCGTTGCCGGTGCCGTCGATGTTGGCGCTGCCAAGCAAGGTGAGGTTTTCGACATTGGCGCCAAGCGTATAGCTGATCGACGAGCGCACGAGATCGGTGCCTTCGCCCACGTTCTCGGTGATCGTGTCGAGGACATTATCGACCGTGTAGGTGTCGTTGCCGAGCCCGCCGGTCATCGTGTCGGCGCCGGTGCCCCCATCGAGCCAGTCGTTGCCGCCATTGCCGATGAGCGTGTCGTTGCCGGCAACGCCGTTCAGCGTGTTGGCCGCATCGTTGCCGGTCAGCACATTGTCCTCGATATTGCCGGTGCCGCCGATCGCGCTCGAACCGGTGAGCGTCAGATTCTCGATATAGGAAAAGAGCGTGTAGGTCGCCGACGACATGACGGTGTCTGTGCCGCCGCCCGGGATTTCGGCGGTCCGGTCGCTCGACGTGTCGACGATATAGGTGTCATCGCCGCCATAGCCGTAGAGCTTGTCCGCGCCCGCACCGCCGTCAAGGACGTTGGCCGCGCTCGTGCCACGGATCGCATTATTGAGCCCATTGCCGGTGGCGCTGATCGCCGTGCCGGTCAGCGATAAATTCTCGACATTGGCGCCAAGCGTGTAATCGATCGACGAGACCACAGTATCGGTGCCCTCGCCCACATTCTCGCTCACCGTGTCGAGCGCATTGTCGACTGTATAGGTATCGTCGCCGATGCCGCCGCTCATCGCATCCGCGCCGGCGCCGCCGTTGAGCGAGTCATTGCCCGCACCGCCGATCAAAGTGTCGTTGCCGCCGTTGCCCGCGAAAGCGTCGTTGCCACTCCCGCCGTCGAGCACGTTCGCCGCATTGTTGCCGCGCATGACATTGGCAAGCGCGTTGCCGGTGCCGTTGATTGCCGCCGAACCGGTAAGGGTCAGGTTTTCGAAGTTCGCCCCTAGTACCCAGCTGATCGAAGAAGTGACGAGGTCGGTGCCTTCGTTGAGCGTTCTCGATCAGCGTCACTCCCGTGGTTTTGACATTGTAGATGTCATCACCAAGTCCGCCGTAGATCGTCGCCGTGCCCGAATTGAGGGCATTGACGGTGACCGTGTCATTGCCCTCGTCCATGTGCGCGACAGGGCTGTCGCCGCCATTGATGGTGAGCGTGTCATTGCCCGCGAGGAAATCGAGATCGTAAGTTCCGGCGCCGGCCGGAATGATGAAGGTGTCATCACCGGTAGTGAACGTCTGGGTCGGCATCGTTTTCGATCCTCTCTTCGCGAATGACTCAAGTACAACCCGCCCCGGCCGGTCGATAGATTAAAGCCGGAGCTAATCGCAACGCTAAGTTATTGATTTTGATACCAAGTGTCCGAAATCGGGACACGGGATCAGTGGGACTTCACCATTGTGACCTGCGCAACGTCGATTGAGCCGCCGCGGAAGCCGCCTTCGCAATACATGAGATAGTAACGCCAGAGATTGTGAAACGCTCCGCCGAAGCCGTCGAGCTCCCCGCTCGCGACCGCGAGATTGTAGCGCCCGTGCCAGCGCTTAAGGGTTTCGGCATAATCGGGACGGAATGCCTCACGGTCCTCCCAGGTGAGGCCGTGCTCGTGCGCCAGCTCCTCGAAGCGCGGTTCGTCGAGCAGGATTCCGCCGGGAAAGATGTAAGTCTGGATGAAATCGGCGCTGCGCGCATAGGCGTCGAACAAGCGGTGATCGATCGAGATGAACTGCAGCGCCGCTCTGCCGCCCGCTGTGAGGTTTCTTGCGATCGAGCCGAGGTATGCGCCCCACCAGCGCTGGCCCACCGCTTCGACCATCTCCACCGAGGCGACCGCATCGAACTGCTCGGCGGTATCGCGGTAGTCCTGCAGGCGGATCTCGATCTGGGCGGAAAGTCCAGTCTTCGGCGATTTTCTCATCGGCCCAGGCCTTCTGCTCCGTCGAGAGCGTCAGGCCGACCACCTCGGCGCCGCGTTTCGCCGCCTCGATCGCGAGGCTGCCCCAGCCGCAACCGATCTCGAGCAGCCGCTGGCCAGGTGCGAGGTCGAGCCGGTCGAGCAGGAGCCCGATCTTGCGCCGCTGCGCGTCCTCCAGGCTTTCCTCCGGCGAGGCGAAGCGAGCGCAACTGTAGGTCATCGTCTCGTCAAGCCAGGCCGAATAGAAATCGTTGCCAAGGTCATAGTGGGCGGCGATGTTGGCGCGGGCGTTGCGGGGAGCATTGTCGCGAAGCCGATGCGCCAATGCGTTGACCAGGCGGAACACGCCCTTGGCACGCCCGGTGTCACCGAGCGGGACCGCATTTGCAGCGAAGAGTTCGAAGAGCGCGACCGAATCCGGGCTCGACCATTCGCCTTGGGTCCAAGCCTTGTACCATCCAACCGAGCCGGAGGTGGCGAGGCGCACCAGCGCCATCCAGCTGGTAATCTGTACCGCTGCGCTTGGTCCGGGCGCCCCGAAGCCAAGGCGGTGCTTGCTGCCGTCGGGCAGTGTCGCCTCGAGCCCGCCGCGTTCGATGCGGCTGCCGAATTCCTTGATGAGGCGGTCGAAAGCCGGCGAAATCCACCACGCCAGCGTCCCGCCGCCGGTGGCGAAGCCCCGGTCCGCGCGTACCAGATGCTCGCCGCGCGTGCTCATGCCGCGGGAGTTATGAATTCATTTACCGATTGTCGAGCGGGATGAGAAACGCGTGGCCACGGAAGAAGCGGCGGACCGACCGCGGAATCGAGCTGGACCGAAGCGGCCCATGGAAGCGCTGGTCCGTGAGGTATTTTCGGCCGTCGATGCGAACGACAATGGGCATCCGCGACCAAACGAGGAACGACCGCACGTAGCGCTCGGTGCGCATGGCCAGTGCGAGCTGCGGGTCATCGAGGCCGAGCGGCTCGCTGGCGGGATCGAGCTTCAGTCCGGAAGCGGGATCGAAAGTTCCGCTGCCGAAGCGATCGGCGCTGCGCCATTCGATCGTTCGCTCCCAGAATGCCAGCGGAGGGGGTCCGGCAACCACCAGCGTGGGTTCGATGCCCTGCCGGCGCAAAGCGGCCATCGCCTTATGCTCGACCCAGGCGCTCTCGGCCAGGTTGAGCACGATGTAAGTGAGCATGATCATTCCAGCGACCTGCGCCGGACGGCCCGGGAGCGGCAAATGCCGGTGCCAGCGCCATGCCGACACGCCGATGCCGGCGATCATCAACAGCCAATAGACCCCATCGATGATGAAGATGGCGTTGCCCGAATACCAGCGCCAGCTCAGCGGCGCGAAGATGGCGATGGCGTAGGTCGTCAGCCAGTCGAGGAATGGATGCGTCAGGACAGCGAGGAACGCGACGACGAACAACGCGCGCGGCCGAATGGGGATGCTTCCTTCGGCCGGCGGGAAGAGCCGGTCGAGCAGGCACAGGATACCGACAATGGCCGCAGCCAGAAACGGCCAGGCGAAGATTCCATGAAGCGGTCCGCGGTGGAACTCGATCCCGTCGACGGGAAAGGCGAGCGGCACGAAGACGTCGATATCCGGCGCGTTGGCGCCGAGCAGGCAGGCGGCAAATGCAAAGCGCGACCGCCGCTTGAGCCCCATCTGGCCGATCAGCGCACCGGCCAGGGTGTGGGTGATGTTGTCCAATCAGCCGCCGCGGATCAAAGCTTGTGCGGTTCCTTTTCGACCATCCAGGTCTGTCCCTTGGAGACCAGCGCCTGAAGGTCGGGGGTCTTGCCCTTGGCGGCCGCGCGGTTCTGCTCGATGACCGCTGCCTCGAAGGTCGGCCGCGGGTCTTCGTAGATGACGCCCAGCGCGGTGGGAAAGCCTTCGGTCGGCAGCTCGACCAGCATGTGCGCGATCGACCGGTTCTTCGGATCATGCACCAACACCGACGGATCGTCGCCGGGCACCACCTTCAGGCACAGCCGCTCCGTATCGAGCGCGATGCCCTTGGCACCGCCGGCGAACAACATCTTCTCGCCGGCCTTCAGCCACAGCTGCTTTTCGAGGGCGACATCGCGCTCGGTGAATGAGGCGAAGACGTCGTCATTATAGACCACGCAATTCTGATAGATTTCGACGAAGCTCGCGCCGCGGTGCGCGTGCGCGGCCTTGAGCACCTCCGGCAAATTCTTGTGCACGTCGATCCCGCGCGCAACGAAGCGGGCATTGGCGCCGAGCGCGAAGGCGCAGGGATTCACCGGCCGGTCGACCGATCCGAACGGGGTCGAAGGGCTGCGCGTGCCGACGCGGCTGGTCGGCGAATATTGGCCCTTGGTGAGGCCGTAGATCTCATTGTTGAACAGCAGGATCTGGCAGTCGAGGTTGCGGCGCAGCACGTGCATCGTGTGATTGCCGCCGATCGACAGAGCATCGCCGTCGCCGGTGATGATCCACACGTCGAGCTCGGGATTGGCGAGCTTGACCCCGGTCGCGAACGTGGGAGCACGGCCGTGGATCGTGTGGAAGCCGTAGGTCGACATGTAATAGGGAAAGCGGCTCGAACAGCCGATGCCGCTGATAAACACGGTCTTCTCGCGCGCGACGCCGAGGTCCGGCATCGTGCGCTGCACGGCCTTCAGCACCGCATAGTCGCCACATCCGGGGCACCAGCGCACTTCCTGGTCGCGACGCCCAGTCCTTGGCGGTGGTGGTCGGGATTGGGGTGATGTCGTTCAACGGGCGAAGCCTCCGAGAGCCAGTATACGAGGAACAGGACCAAAATCAGCATCATCAGCATCGGCCAGACGTTGAGCTGTTTCATTCGAAAAGTCCCAAAGGTCGCACCCCTACGCACGCGCGCGCGAGTCCGCGCCCAAGGTGGCATCGATTGCGGCTTCGATCTCGGCGATGCGGAAAGGGTGACCAGAGACCTTGGTGAGCGATTGCGCATCAACCAGAAACTGGTCGCGAAGCACTGTCTTGAACTGGCCCATGTTCATTTCGGGCACGAGGATATGCCCGAAGCCCTTCAATAGGACAGACATATTTTTGGGCATCGGCCAGATGTGGCGTACATGGACGTGCGCGACGTCCTGCCCTCTCGCGATCGCGCGGCGCACCGCCTGGTGGATCGGACCGAAGGTCGAGCCCCAGCCGACCACCGCCAGCTCGGCGCCTTCGCGGCCGAGGCATATCTCCTGATCGGGAATTGAATTGGCGACGCCGAGCACCTTGGCCGCGCGCGTCTCGGTCATCTCCTGGTGGGCGGCGGGCGAGTAGTCGATGTTGCCCGTGCCGGGCTGCTTCTCGATCCCGCCGATACGGTGCTCGAGGCCCGGGCGTGCCCGGCTTGATCCACGGCCGCGCGAGGCCGTCGCCGCGCGAATAGGGCATCACCCCCTGCCCTTCCTCCGGAGCGGCGTCGAAGAACTTCACCGGGAAAGGCGCGTATCCGCTCATGTCCGGCACGCGCCACGGCTCGGCGGCGTTGGCGATATAGCCGTCGGTCAGCAGCATGACGGGCGTCATGTAATGGGTGGCGATGCGGCACGCCTCGATCGCGCATTCGAACGCGTCCGCGGGCGAGCGCGCGGCGATCACCGGCACCGGCGAGTCGGCGTTGCGGCCGTAGACCGCCTGGTAGAGGTCGGACTGCTCGGTCTTCGTCGGAAGGCCAGTGGAAGGGCCGCCGCGTTGCGAATTGACGACGATCAAGGGCAGCTCGGTCATCACGGCGAGGCCGACCCCTTCGGTCTTGAGCGCGATGCCCGGGCCCGACGACGAAGTGATTCCGAGGTGACCGGCATAGCTCGCGCCGATCGCTGCGCAGATCGCCGCGATCTCGTCCTCCGCCTGGAAGGTCGTGATCCCGAATTCCTTGAGGCGCGCGAGGTGGTGGAGCAGCGGGCTCGCCGGGGTGATCGGGTAGGAACCGAAGAACATTTTGAGCCCGGCGAGCTGGCAGCCCGCCACCAACCCGAGCGCCAGCGCCTCGGCGCCGGTGACGGTGCGGTAGAGGCCGGGCTCGGCGGGCGCGGGCGCGATGTGGTGCTGCTTGAACGGCGCGCCCATTTCCGCCGTCTCGCCATAAGCGTGGCCGGCGTTGAGCGCGGCGATGTTGGCTTCGGCGAGCTCGGGCGCCTTGGCGAACTTGGCCTTGAGCCAGTCGACGATCGGCTGGCGGTCGCGGTCGAACATCCACAGCGCCAGGCCCAGCGTCCACATATTCTTGCAGCGCAGCGCTTCCTTGTTGCCGAGGCCGAACGGCTTCACCGCATCGAGCGTCAGCTGCGAGATGTTGAAGTGGACGACCTGCCATTTGGCGAGGCTGCCATCCTCGAGCGGGTTCTGCTCGTACCCCGCCTTGGCGAGGTTGCGCGCGGTGAATTCGCCCTCGTCGGCGATGATCAGCCCGCCCTCGCGCAGCTGGTCGGCGTTCACCTTCAGCGCGGCCGGGTTCATCGCGATCAGCACGTCGGGCTGATCGCCCGCGGTCTCGATCGCGGCCGAGCCGAAATTGATCTGGAAGGCGGAGACGCCGAAGGTCGTGCCCTGCGGCGCGCGGATTTCCGCCGGAAAATCGGGGAAGGTCGCGAGATCGTTGCCCGCGAGCGCGGTCGAGAGGGTGAACTGGCCGCCGGTCAGCTGCATCCCGTCGCCGCTGTCGCCGGCGAAGCGGACGACGACGGCTTCGCTCGGCGGATGCGCCGTGGCTTCCTTTTCGGTCAGCTGATGGGTGGCGGTGGCCACGAGCGGGTCCTTACAAAACGCGAGTTGAGCTTCTCGCTACTTTAGGCCCGCGCGCCCTCTTCCGCCACCGTCTTCGTCATTCAGAGCGAAGCGAGGCAATCCAGCCATTCTCCGGATTGCCGCGGGCCTTCGCCGCTCGCAATGACGAACGTCATGGGCAACGCAGACAAATACCGCCGCGGGGTCGGCGTGATGCTCCTCAATCGCGACGGCAAAGTGTTCGTCGGCGCGCGGATCGATAACACCGACGAGGCCTGGCAGATGCCGCAGGGCGGGATCGACAAGGGCGAGAAGCCGTGGGCGACGGCGCTGCGCGAGCTGGAGGAAGAGACGGGAATATCTGCCGCACCTGGTCGAGCGCATCACCGCGTGCCCCGAGCGGCTCAAGTACGATCTGCCCGAGGAGCTGCGCGGCAAGCTGTGGGGCGGCAAATGGCAGGGCCAGGACCAGGACTGGTACCTCGCGCGCTTCCTTGGCGACGACAGCGACGTGAACATCGCGACCGAACATCCCGAGTTCCGCGAATGGAGGTGGGTCGAGCCCAGCAGCGCCTCCCCGACCTCATCGTGCCCTTCAAGCGCGACCTCTACCGGCGGCTGCTGAAGGAGTTCGCGGAGTATCTGTCCTCTCCGTTGCAAAGCAATGGGGAGGTGGCAGACCCGCGTCAGCGGGGCTGACGGAGGGGCCCCTCCACCATTCAGCTTCGCTGAACGGTCCCCCTCCCCACGAGCTGCGCTCGCAGGAGGAGACTAGGCGGTGTGGCGTTCGTCCAGCGGCGCGGCTAGGAGCCGGCGCATGGGGGAATTGTCGTCCAGCGAACGCAAAACGGTCGAACGCGCGGCGGCCGAGCCGATGCTCGACCAGGTGCTCGCCTGGGCCGCGGTCAACAGCGGCTCGCGCAACCTCGGCGGGCTCGAGCGCATGGCGGACCTGCTCGCCGACGCGTTCGCGGCGCTTCCCGGAGTGCTTCGGCTCGAAAGCCCCGGCGAAAGTCGAAGCGGTCGATTCCAGCGGCCGCGCGGTGCAGGTCCAGCACGGCCGGCATTTGCATCTGACGGTGCGGCCGACGGCGCCGGTGCAGCTGCTGCTGACCGGCCACATGGACACGGTGTTCGCGACCGACCACGCGTTCCAGGAGACGCGCTGGATCGAGGATGGCGTGCTGAACGGCCCTGGAGTCGCGGACATGAAGGGCGGGATCGCGGTGATGCTGGCGGCCTTGAAAGCGGTCGAGCGAAGCGCGGTCTCGGACCGGCTCGGCTACGAAGTCGTGATCAACAGCGACGAGGAGGTCGGCTCGCCGGCCTCGGCGGCGCTGCTCGCGCGGGCGGCGGCGGGCAAGCGCGCGGCGCTGACCTACGAGCCCGCAGCGCTGCCCGACGGGACGCTCGCCGGAGCTCGGCCTGGAAGCGGCAATTTCACGATGATCGTGCGCGGTCGATCGGCGCACGCCGGGCGCAATCCGGAGGATGGACGCAACGCGTTACTGGCCGCCGCCGATCTCGCGCTGAAGCTGGACCAGCTCAAGCGCGATGGCCTGACGGTCAATCCATCGCGCATCGAAGGCGGGTCGCCAAGCAATGTCGTCCCCGACTTCGCGATGCTGCGCGTGAACCTGCGCCCGCGCACGCCCGAGATCGAAGCGGAAACGAAGCGGGCCATCGACGATGCAGTCGCCGCTGTTGCGGCTGGAGCGTGACGTCGCGATCGAAACGCACGGCGGCTTCGGTCGCCCGCCCAAGCCGCTCACGCTCGAGGCCGAAGCGCTGTTCAACCTCGTCAAGCAGGCTGGGTCCGACCTCGGCCAGAGCATCGGTGGCAGCCGTCGGGCGGCGTGTGCGACGGCAACAATATCGCGGCCTGCGGAGTGCCCGTCGTCGACACGATGGGCGTGCGCGGCGGCAAGATCCACAGCGCGGAGGAGTTTCTGATCGTCGACAGCCTGAAGGAGCGCGCGGCTTTGTCGGCGCTCACCATCCTGCGGCTCGCCGGGGGCTCCGAATGAGCTTCCGGGTCCGCCCCGCGAACGGCGAAGATTTCCGCGCCATCTACCAGATGGCGAAGCTCACCGGCGGCGGCTTTACCAACCTGCCGGCAGACCGCGGCACGCTCGTCGCCAAGCTCGACCGCTCCGACAAATCCTTCGACCGCAAGGAGGACACGCAGGCGGGCGACCTTTACGTGTTCGTGCTCGAGGATCCCAAGAGCGGAAAGATCCGCGGCACTTGCCAGGTGTTCGGCCAGATCGGCGTCGTGCAGCCGTTCTACTCCTATCATATGAGCACGCTCACCCAGTCCAGCCCCGAGCTCGGCAAGACGTTCCGCAATCAGACGCTGACGCTGACGACGGACCTCGAAGGCGCGTCGGAGGTGGGCGGGCTGTTCCTCCACCCGGAGGTGCGCGCGGGCGGCTGGGGAGCGCTTCTGGCGCGCAGCCGGTATTTGTTCATGAAGAGCCACCGCGCGCGCTTCGGCGACCGCACGCTCGCCGAGCTTCGCGGAGTCATGGACGAAGCCGGCAACGCGCCCTTCTGGGATGGGCTAGCGGGCCGCTTCTTCGGGATGACCTTTCCCGAGGCCGACGAGTTCAACGCGGTCCACGGCACGCGTTTCATTGCCGATTTGATGCCCAAGACTCCGATCTACGTCGATCTGCTCGCCGACAGCGCGAAGGCGGTCATGGGCCAGCCGCACCCGAGCGGCCGCGCGGCGCTGCGCATGCTCGAGCATGAAGGCTTCGTGTTCGACCGCTATATCGACATCTTCGACGGCGGGCCGACGGTCACTGCACGCCACCGACCAGATTCGCACCATCCGCGAAGCGCGCTCGGAGACGCTGGCCGAAATCGGCGACAACGCGGGCAGCAAGATGCTCGTCGCGGCCGGTCGGCTGACGGACTTCCGCGCGTGCTGCGCGTCGGTCAAGCGGCTGCCGCGCAAGGGCATCTGCATCGACGAGGAAGCTGCCGAGCTGCTCGAAGCGAAGGTCGGCGACCAGCTGGTCGTCACTCCGCGCTGAGATGGCTCTCGTCGAGATCAATTTCGACGGGATCGTCGGGCCGAGCCACAATTACGCGGGCCTGAGCTTCGGCAATGTCGCCTCGATGCGCCACGCCGGGCAAGTGTCGGAGCCGCGGCGCGCGGCGCTCGAGGGCGTGGACAAGATGCGCGCCAATCTCGCGCTGGGGTTGAGCCAGGGCATCTTTCTGCCCCATCCGCGACCGCACCGCGACTGGCTCGCGCCGTCTCGGTACGACCATCGAGGAGGCGGAGCCGGCGCTTGCCGCCAATGCGATGTCGGCATCCGCGATGTGGGCCGCCAACGCGGCAACGGTTTCGCCGGCGCCGGACACCGCCGACGCCAAATGCCATCTGACGGTCGCCAATCTCAAGTCCATGCCGCACCGCAGCCTGGAATGGCGCTCGACTGTCGCGCAGTTGCTGATCGCCTTCGCGGATCCGCAGTTCTTCGAGGTCCATCCGCCGGTCCCGCCGGCATTCGGCGACGAGGGCGCGGCCAATCACATGCGCCTTGCCGCAGCGCATGGCGAACCCGGCGTCGAGATTTTCGTCTACGGAGTGTCAGGCGGCGCTTTCCCGGCGCGGCAGCATGTCGAGGCGTCCAAAGCGTCGCGCGCCTGCACCAGCTCGATCCCGACCGCGTCGTTTTCGCCGCGCAGTCGGAAGATGCGATCGCGGCGGGGGCGTTTCACAATGACGTCGTCGCAGTCGCCAACGAGCGCGTGCTGTTCGCGCCATGAGAAAGCCTTCGCCGACAAAGATGCGCTGCTGGAACAATGCGAGCGGCTGGTGCCGGGCTTCGAATATGTCGAGGTGTCGGACGCCGACGTGCCTCTCGCCGACGCGGTGCGGTCGTATCTGTTCAACGCTCAGCTGGTGACTCCGCCGGGCGGCGAGACGACGCTGACCGTTCCGACCGAGGCGCGCGAGACTGCGCCAGTGTGGAGCTGGATCGAGCGGCACCTTGCGGGGAACGGCCCGATCCGCCGGGTCGAGGTGGTCGATGTGCGCCAGTCGATGGCCAATGGCGGAGGTCCGGCGTGCCTCAGGCTGCGCGTGGTCGCCGATCCGGCCACGGTCGACCCTCGTTTCATGGTCGATGACGCCAGGCTGGAACGCATTGCCGATGTCGTGCGGCGGCATTGGCCCGAACAGATCCACCACAGCGAACTTCAGCAGCCAGCGCTGATCCGCGACATCGAGGCGGCGCGCGCGGCTCTGCTCGAAGCTCTCGATTTGGGACAGCTTCTGTAAGGTTAATTTACGATTTACCATTTTCCTTAGTGAACAAATGGCGCAATTCCGCCGTTGGCACGTTCAGTGCTTAACGAGTCGAGATGCCTATGCTTCACAAAATCCGCCGGCTGTTCATAATCAAGACGCGCCTGGAAGCGTGGCTGGTGATCTATGCAATCGCCTTGGGCGCCGTCGAACGCGGCCGTCACTATCTCGAAATCTACCCCGGCTGGGGCGGCTGGACGCTGGCGATCGCGTGCACCGGCGTCGTCTTCTTGGCCGGTGCGAAGCTGCTCGACTCGGTGCGTCCGGCAACGGCCGCGGTTCAGGCCGGCCCCTACCCTGCCGCGGTAAAGCGCCGAGCGCCTATTGGTCGTAGTCGACCCACGCTCCGGCGTTATCGTCCTTCTGCAGAATCACGGCTTTCGCGCCGCAGAGATTGATCCCGGCCCAGGTGACCGGGGCACCGGCGACAGTTGCGCGGATATCGAAGGCGCAATCGGGATCGCTGAACTGAACGGAGCCGCGCGCTCCGGCAGCCGGCGCCGCCGGCCAACGGTTTCCAGTCGCTCGTTCCAGCGCGCCGGATTGAAACGTTACCCAAGGCGCCGCTAGTTCCGTTCACGAGGACGAAGTTCGAAGCGCCCCCGGCAAGGGCCGGCGAGGCGGGGATCAGCAAAAGGGCGAGTAGCGCACCCTTGGTCATGCGCCCGAATATACACCCGGGCGCCTTTCCGCGAAATAGAGTTTTTGCTGGTGCTGCCGATCAGGCCGCGTTTAATTCGGCGTAGTTCGGCCGTTGGCCGCTCCAGAACACCGGCGTCGCGGCCGGCCCCCGATTCCCCGCCTCTCTCAAGGGGAGCGCGGTCGAGCAGAACGCGCACTCGGCCGACATCCGGCCGATCAGCCAATGCGTGCGGCCGCAGCCTGGACAATGGTTGATCTCGCCGTCGTGATAGACCGCGTGATAGCCGCGCGCGCTGGGGTTGAACGCGGGGCGGCGAAACTCACTCGAACTCAGCATGGCTGTCTTCCTTAACAGTGCATTTGCCGTTCCAACGGTCGGCGAATTGTTAGGTTTCAAAGACGATCCGTGATTGGCCAAACTGTGTCACCGTTGGGCAACGCCCTGTGCCAAGGGGAGACAATTCGGGTCATTGAAGCCTCGTCCCGGCAATATTGTGCACACCCCTGTGGATATTAACTGTCTCTTAGCGAATGCGGAGCGATGGTCTTTTTTAGTTGTCCTCGTGGACCGAGGGGGGGCCAGTGGAATCGAACGAGCGTTACTATCGCCGCCGGGCGGTCGAGGAGCGGATGGCCGCTCAGCGGGCAATGACTGAAACCGCCCGCACCTGGCACGCCAAGCTCGCCGAAGATTTCGCGTCCCGCGCAACCAACTGCACCGCCGCCTGCACGCAAACCGCAATTACCGCCTGAGTTCGATCCGGCCAAGCCGCTCGCAGCGGCGTTCCGGCTTAGGGTTGCGTGGCGCGGCTCCTCCCCTTATGTCGCGCCCCAGCCGCGGCCCCGACGCCGCTCCATGCATGCGCGCCCGTAGCTCAGCTGGATAGAGCACCAGACTACGAATCTGGGGGCCGGAGGTTCGAATCCTTCCGGGCGCGCCATTTCTCCTCATGATTGCTACGGCCGCGGCGGACTCTTAAGACTCCGCTCGATGCGGATGCGCCTTCTTGCTGCTTTGCTTACGAGTGGACTGCTGAGCGCCTGCGCTTCGCCGGGCGGGCCCTATCCGTCGCTGCAGCCGCGGGCCGCGGAGACGATCGATCCGCGCGTCGCGGTCGAGCGGCCGATGAACCAACGGCCGGTCAGTGCCGGCGCTCGCCAGCCGGCTCGCCGAGTTGGTCGCCGAGGCGCGAGCCGGGGAGCCGGCGTTCGAGTCCGCGGCGAGCGAGGCCGAGCGTCTCGCCGCAGCGGCGGGCGCTCCGCAGAGCGAAAATTGGGTTGCGGCGCAGGCCGCGCTGTCGGTGGCGACCGCAGCGCGCGGACCGACGGGGCTGGCCCTCGGCGACATCGACGCGCTCGGCGCCAATGCGCTCCGGACGCAGGGCGGGATCGCGCCCAACGACCTTGCGGCGATCAAGATCGCTGGAGCGGAGGTGGGCGCGATCGACCAGCGCCAGGCGGACCGGATCAAGGCAATCCAGGCGCGGCTTGGCCGCTAACTAGGTCAGCGGGCCCATTTGATGACCGGCAGGATGCTCGCATGATCGTCCGTCCACGGCGCAAAGCCGGCGCGCGGCGCGAGGACCGACCACTGGCTAGGGCCGCTCGCCTGATCGAGGCGCGCGATCGTCGCCGGCGAGGGTGACAGCGCGATCCACGTCGAGGCGGTCTGCCACTGACGCTTTTCGCTGGCGTCCGGGGCGAAAGCACGGACCCGCGCAGTCCAGCCGTCGCTCTCCTGGGCAGCGACGACGGGACTGAGATCGAGAAAGCGGTTGGAAATGTGCACCAGCAGCAGACCGCCGCGCGCCAGATGGCGGCGGTAGGCGCGGAACGCCTCGCGAGTCAGCAGGTGCATCGGCACCGAGTCCGACGAGAAGGCGTCGACGATCAGAACATCGGCCGAGGCTGGCGGTGAGCGCTCCAGCGTCAGGCGGGCATCCCCGATGGCGATCGGGACATCCGGCAGGCAGCGCGAGAGGAAGGTGAACTGCTTGGGATCGCGAGCGATGCGAGCGACCGCGGGATCGATTTCATAGAAGCGCCAGCTTTGTCCAGGCCGGCTGTAGCAGGCCAGCGTTCCGGCCCCGAGCCCGACGACATCGATGCGTGCGTGCTCGCCAAACATCGCCGGTGCAGCGCCAAGCGCGAGACCGACGCCCGGATTTGTACGCATAATAGCTGGTCGGATAGCGCTCGAGGTCGGGCGATCCGTGGCGTTGAATGCCGTGGATCGTCGTCCCGTGGACGAGCATGTGCGTGCCGTCGTCGCGGATCCAGATGGAATAGATGCCGAAGAAGCTGCGGGTCATCCGGCCCGGCTCGATCGACAAAGCAATCTTCGTCATGCCGCCCGTCGCCATCATCAGCGCGGCCACGGCCGCGGCGAACGCCAGCCGGCTGCCGATCGCAAGGATCGACACGATGATCAGCGCGACCGTGGCGCAGGTGATCAGCACTGAAGAATAGCTCATCCCGAAGGCGCCTTGGCCGAGCAGCGCGATGAACAGCACAGCCGGGACGCTCCACAGCGCCACGCGCGGCGCCTGCTCCCTCCGCCAGAAATCCTCCACCCACGGCAAAGGACTTTTTCCGCCAAGAATCCACGCCGCGGCGACGACGAGAATGGGATATTCGTAGGTCCAGTCGAAGATCAAAGGCGCGATCAGCGCGCAGAACAGGCCGCCGAGGGCTCCGCCGACCGCCATCGCCAGATAGAAGGTCGTGAGGTGCGCCGGGTCGGGACGAAGGTCGTAAAGAATCCGGTGGATCGCGACGCTGGCGAAGAACAGCCCGACCAGCGCCCCAGCGGCGAAAACCGCACCCAGTTCAGGCGTGTTCGAGAAGACCCCGTAAGCGGCGGCGAGCAGGACGACCGGGGCAACGCGCGCGATGCCGTTCGCCCAGCGGCGGTCCGCCGCGAAAGCGACGGTGAAGCTCAGGAGATAGAGCCCGAGCGGAAGCACCCACAGCAAGGGCATCGCCACGAGATCGGTGGTGATGTGGAGCGTGGTCGCGAGCATCAGCCCCGAAGGAACGGCGGCGAGGAGAACCCAGGCGCTGAAGGTGCGCCAGCCGATCGAGCGGGCCTCCACCGGAGCGGCTTCCACCGACGATCGGGGAGGCAGCCGCAGCGCGCACCAGGCGGCGAGGAGGACGAGCAAAGCATAGCCGGCGCTCCACGCCAGCCGCTGCATCGCCACTGGAAACAACGGCTCGACCAGCAACGGATAAGCGATGAGGCCGCAAAAGCTGCCCGCGTTCGACGCTGCGTACAGCGGGTAGGGATCGCCCCCGCCGCTCAAGGCGTACCAACGCTGGATTAGCGGGGCCTGGGCAGAGACGAGCAGGAACAGCGGGCCGATCGAGGCCAGCAGCAGCCACGGCACCCAAAGGAAAATGTTGGCGTCGGCAGGCGGGGTGACGGCCATAAGGCCGATCGGAAGCATCGCCGCGGCTGCGATGAATGCCGTCAGATGGATTCCCGCCTGCAAACGCGGCGCCAGCCGACCGAGCCAGTGGCTGTAAGCGTAGCCGGCGAGCAGCAGCAGCTGGTAGACCAGCATTGCCGAGTTCCACACCGATGGAGCACCCCCGAGGCGGGGTAGCGCCATCCGCGCGATCATCGGCTGGACGAGGAACAGCAGGAACGAGCCGGCGAAGATCGTCGCCACGAACCGCATCCTTGCGGGCGCGGGAAGATCGCCGGCGCGTAGAGCCATCGTAGCCATTCGTCCCCTCCCCGGCCGCCAAGCTAGCGCGGACATGTGCCTGCGAGAACCTGATATCGGGTTAAGGACGTTCGATTACGTACGTAATGTGTCGACTAAGCGGGTGATCGGGCGGAAACCGCGGGTGCGCGAAATCGAGGTCCGGGCGGCGAACCATTCCAAGCCGCTCCATCAGCCGCCAGCTTGGCGCGTTGGCCGGAACGGTGAACGAGACGATGCGGGCGGCGTCGAGATTGGCCCACGCCCACTCGACGCAGGCGCGGGCCGATTCTACGCCATAACCCTGCCCCCACGCGTCTTCACGCAGCCGCCAGCCGATCTCGATGTCGCCGTGGACCGGCCGTTGAAGATCATCGCAGATTCTAAGGCCGCAATAACCGAGCAATGCGCCGTCGGCTTTGCGTTCGATCGCCCAGAAGCTGAAGCCATGGTCGCTCTGGCTTTTCGCGATGCGCGCGAAGGCAGCGTCGATGTCCTCCGGCGTGGCGGGACCGTCGAGGTGGGCCGTGACCGCCGTCGGTATTGCAGGTCGCGAGGTAAACGGCGCGATCCTCGTCGCGCCAGGTGCGCAGGATCAGCCGCTCGGTCTCGGCGATGACTTCAGCCATTCAGCGCGGCGACTGCGCGGACGATCTCGTCCACCGCCTCATCGACATGCTCGAGATGGGTGCGGAAGCAGAGGATCGCGCAGCGGAGACGGAAGCTGCCGTCGATGCGCGTGCCGCTCAGCATCACGCGGCCCTCTTCCTGCACGTGCCGGATTAGGCGCTCGTTGAACTCATCGGCATCGCCGCTCTTCGGCAAATAGCGGAAGGCGACGACCGACAGATCGGGAGCTGGTCCCGGATCCCACCCCTCGAGCTTGGACAGCCGCGCGTGGAAGTAGCGCGCCAGCGCCAGCTTCTCCGCTTGGGCGGCGCGGAAGGCCGCGATTCCGGCAATCTGCAGCGGCAGCCAGAGGCGAAGGGCGCGAAAATGGCGCGTCAGCTCGGGCGAAAGATCGGCGGGCGACGGGCCCACGTCGGTCTCGCTGAATGGCCGGATATACTCGGCGCTGGCGCTGAAGGCGTCGAGCAACTTCTGCCCGTCGCGGACCAAGGCGGCGCCGGTGCCGTACGGCAGGAACAAGGTCTTGTGCGGGTCGAGCGCGACGCTGTCCGCCTCGTCGATTCCGCGCAGCAGCCTCCGGCCCTCGTCGCTGAGCGCGAAGAGGCCTCCGTATGCGCCATCGACATGCAGCCACGCGCCATAGCGGCGGCAGAGCTCGGCGATCTCGGGCAGAGGGTCGATTGCGCCTGTGTCGACCGTGCCCGCCGAAGCGACGACCAGCCATGGGCGGACACCGTTGCTGCGGTCGTGCTCCAGCGCCTGCTCGAGCGCTTCGACCGACATGCGATAGGCTGTCGTCGGTGGCGATCACCCGTCTCGGCGACCGCCCGCGTCCGGCGATGTGCAGCGCCTTGTCGATGCAGTAATGGGCGAAGCGCGTCAGGTAGACGGCCCCGCCGCCCTCGGCATCGCGCGCCTCGCGGGCGGCGATAATGGCGGTGAGGTTCGCGATGCTCCCGCCTGAGGTCAGCGTTCCTGCAGATTCGGGCGGGTAGCCGATGACGCTCGCCAGCCACGCGGTGCAGGCATTCTCGATCCGGACGGCGCCGGGAGCGGCCGGCGCGAACCCGGAATATTTGTTCGAAGCCGCGGCGAGCATGTCGCCGAGCGCGGAATGGAACAGCCCGCCGCCCGGGATGTAACCCATGAAGCGCGGCGAGGTCGTCGCAATGCCCGGGCCCTCGATGCACGCGCCGACATAATCGAGCACCGCGGCCGCGTCCCTGCCCTCTTCCGTGAACTCCGGGTCGAGCCGCTCGCTGAAAACTTCCATGGCCGGCCGCAGGCTCGGCGCGGTTTCCACCTCGTCGAGAAAGGCGAGCGCGTGGTCCAGCGCTTGCGATCCCAACGCCCGGCGTTCTTCAGAGTCAGGCTCGAGCGCCGCGGCCCCTTCGCGCAGCCGGCCAATCTCGGCGCGCAGCTGCTCGATCACGCGATCAGGCGCGCGGCGTCCACCGCATGATAGGTCAGCACGCCGGTGGCACCGGCGCGTTTGAACGCGAGCAGGGTTTCGAGAATGAGCGCGTCGCGATCGCCCGCGCCCGCAGCGGCGGCGGCCTCGATCATCGCATACTCGCCGCTGACCTGGTAGGCGAAGGTCGGCACGCCGAACGCATCCTTCACCCGAGCGACGACGTCGAGATACGGGCAGTCCCGGCTTTACCATCACGAAGTCGGCGCCCTCGGCGAGGTCGAGCTCGACCTCACGCAACGCTTCGTCGATGTTGGCCGGGTCCATCTGGTAGCCGCGCTTGTCGCCCTTCAGCCGCCCGAGCGATCCGACGGCCTCGCGGAACGGACCGTAGAAGGCCGACGCATATTTCGCCGCGTAAGCCATGATCGCGACATTCTGGTGCCCGGCTTCCTCGAGCGCCTGAGCGGATCGCGGCGACGCGGCCGTCCATCATGTCCGACGGCGCGACGATGTCGGCGCCCGCTTCGGCCTGGACCAAAGCCTGGTCCGCGAGGACCTTCACCGTATCGTCGTTGATGACGTTGCCGGTCATGTCCACCAGCCCGTCATGGCCGTGGCTGGTGTACGGGTCGAGCGCGACGTCGGTGAGGACGCCGACTTCGGGCACCGCATCCTTGATCGCCTTGATCGCGCGGCAGATGAGATTGTCGCTGTTCAAGGCCTCGCGCGCGTCGTCGGTGCGCAGGGCGTCGGGCGTGTTGGGAAACAGGGCGACACAGGGAATGCCGAGATCGGCGGCCATGCGCACCCGGCCGGCGAGCTTGTCGACGCTGCAGCGGCTAACGCCTGGAAGCGAGCCGATCGGCTCCTGACAATCCGCTCCTTCACAGACGAACAAAGGCCAGATGAAATCGGACGGGTGCAGCCGGTTCTCGGCGAGCATCGCGCGCATCCACGGGCTCGACCGGCCGCGGCGCATGCGCAGGTAGGGGAAGGAGGCGGACATGCGCCCCCTCTATCGTCATTCCCGCGAAAGCGGGAATCTGCTTGATTTGGAGAGCGGGACCCCCGCTTTCGCGGGGGTGACGAATTATCCGGCTGGATTGAGCCGCCCGCCGGGTTCCGGCGCGGCAGCGAGCGCTTCTTCGACGCATTCCTGCTCATCGACCGGCGGCGCGTGGCCGATGTCCATTCGCGCCTTCTTCCATCCGCCCTGCAGGTAGAACGCGACGGCCATCGTAATGTTGGCGAAGGAGCTGATCGGGAAGCTTAGCCATAATGCGTCCGCTTGCAGCCATGGATAGACGCCGATCGCGAAGCCAAGCCGGATCGGCACCAGCCCAATGGCGAGGATGATTAGCGGCCCAAAGACCGAGCCGTTGGCGCGGACGGTGCCGAACAGAACCATCGTCACGCCCATCAGCAGGAAGCTCCAGGTGACGAGCAGCTGAATATGGCGCGCGATCGGCAGGGCCGGGCTGTGCGAGCCGAGGAACAAGGCCAGCGCCGGCTTATCGGCGACGGCGAGCAGAACGACCAGCGCGCCGGTGATCAGCAGCGCCTGGATGACGCCCGAGCGCGTGATGGTGCTGACCCGGTCCCATCGGCCCGCGCCGATGTTCTGCGCGGCCATCGCGCTGACCGCCGCGCCGAGCGCCATCGCCGGCATCTGCAAATAGGTCCACAGCTGCATCGCGACTCCGAACGCGGCGGTGGTGTCGACGCCCTCGCGGTTGACGAGGCCGATCAACGCCAGCGCCGAGCCCGAGATGACGATCATCTGCAGGCCCATCGGAATGCCCTTGACCACGATGGTCTTGAGGATCGCCGGGTCGGGGATGAGATAGCGGAGCTCGCGGCCCTTGAGGCGCAGCGGCAGGTCGCGCGCGTACATGTAGACCAGGAGGCCGATCAGCGCCGAGTAATTGGCGATGACCGTCGCCGTCGCGGACCCCGCAATCCCGAGCCGCGGCGCGGGACCGAGCCCGAGGATGAAGACCGGGTTGAGCGTCGAATCGAGCACGACCGCGACGAGCATCGCCCACAACGGAGTCATCGCGTCGCCCGCGCCGCGCATGCCCATCATCAGCAGGACGAGGATGAGGATCGCCGGCATGGCGATGAAGATCACGCGCAGATAAGCGAGCGCTAGCGGAGCCGCGCCGGCGGGAGTGGCGAGCAGCTTCAGCAGCGCAGGCGAGAACAGCCATCCAGCAATCGCAATTGCCGCGGCGACGAAGACGAACGAGCCGATCGCCGTGCCGATCACCCGCCGGCCGCCGTCCACGTCCTTGCGGCCGAATGCCTGGCCGATCAGCACCGTCGAGGCCATGCCGAAGCCGAACACGAACGACATCAGCAGGAACATGATCATGTTGGCGTTGGACGTCGCGGCGAGCGCGCTTTCGCCGAGGAAGCGCCCAATCCAAATCGCGTTGATGGTGCCGTTCAGCGACTGCAGGATTGAGGAGATGAGGGTTGGCAGCGCGAAAACGAGCAGGGTTTTGGCGATCGGCCCCTGCGTCAGATCGCGTCCGTGCGTCTGCTGGCCATTTGCGCTCCTTTTCCCGCGAGGCGGGCCCAGTCCGCTGTCAAGCAGCGCTTCCGCTGCCCTGGCTCCTGTATTCCCGGAGACGACTACCCTAGCCGCTCCAACGCCGCCCGCAAACGCTCGGCCTCGGCCGCCTTCGCCTCGTGATCCGCGCGAGCCTTCTCGACCGCCTCGGGCTTGGCGCGCTCGGCGAAATTCGGATTGGCGAGGCGCTGGGCGAGGCTGTCGCGTTCCTTCTCGGCGGCGGCGGCGCCTTTGGACAGGCGCGCCTTCTCGGCTTCCAGATCGATCATCCCTTCAAGTGGCAAACGCAAATCGTCGCAGATCGTCAACGACGACGTCGAATTTCCCGGCAGCCCTTCGACGGAGAGCCGACTTCGGATCAGCATTCCAGCCGTGGTCTAGCCGCGGAACATCACTAATCGGTTGCTTTCCGAGACCCAACGCTGAAGTGCTCGTAATCGTCTAAAGCAACTCCGCCGCCAAGCCCTCATAGCTGGGCAGAGCGCGCCGCGAGATTCAGCTCGCGTCCGGCGGAATGCCCACCTCCTCTTTGCCGACGAATCTCGCGATCAGCTCGATGGAACTCATCGACCGTGCCGCATTTCGGTCGACCTGGGCCTGCGGCTCGGGCCATTTCGCGACGATCAGCTCGTAGGGGCGCGCGTTCGCGTTCCACAGCTCTTCGGTGATGAACGGCATCAGCGGGTGCAAGCATCACGAGGATCTGGTCGAAAGCCCAGGCGGCGACGCGCTTCGTCTCCTCGTCGAACGCGCCTTTCACAAGCTCGACGTACCAGTCACAGAAAGTGCCCCAGACGAAGTGATAGATGGCGTCGGCCATCTCGTCGTAGCGCAGCTCGTCGAACGCGGCGTCGAGTTTTGCCAGCGTCTCCACCACCTCGCCGATGATCCAGCGGTTGACGGGAAGCTGAGCCTCGGGCGCGGAGACGCTGTCGCTCGCGCCGACGCCGTTCATCTGCAGGAAGCGCGCGGCGTTCCACAGCTTGGTCGCGAAATTGCGGTAGCCCTCGACCCTCTTCTCATCGAGCTTGATGTCGCGGCCCTGGCTTTCCATCGCCGCGAGGGTGAAGCGCAAAGCGTCGGCGCCGTACTTGTCGATCAGCCCGAGCGGATCGACCGTGTTGCCCTTCGACTTGGACATCTTCTGCCCCGCCGCGTCGCGGACCAGGCCGTGGAGGTAGAGCGTCTTCCACGGCGCGCTCCCCCATGAACTCGATGCCCTGCATCGCCATGCGCGCATCCCAGAAGAAGAGGATGTCGAAGCCGGAGATGAGGACGTCGTTGGGGTAGTGGCGCTTGAGATCCTCGGTGCTCGTCGGGCCAGCCGAGCGTGGCGAAGGGCCACAGCGCGGATGAGAACCAGGTGTCGAGCACGTCCGGATCGTGCCAAATAGCGAATTCTGCGATCCACTTGCGGCGTGTACACGGAGCGCGCTTCGGCCTCGTCGGCGGCGCAGACGATTTGCATCCACCCGTGCTCGTGCGTGTCTCAAAGTAGTCTTCGGCAGCCTCGAAATCGCCTTGCCGTTCCTCGGCAACGAACGCGACTCGATCATCCGTGATTCAGACCCAGTCCGTACCACGCCGGAATGCGGTGGCCCCACCACAATTGCCGCGACACGCACCAGGGCTGGATGTTCTCGAGCCAGTTGAACCAGGTCTTCGCCCAGGTCTCGGGCACGATCTTGATGTTGCCCTTCTTCACCGCCTGGAGCGCGGGAAGCGCGAGCTTGGCGGCGTCGACATACCATTGGTCGGTGAGCCACGGCTCGATCACTACGCCGGAGCGGTCGCCGTAGGGCGTGGGGATCACGCGATCCTCGACGCGGACGATCGCGCCTTCGGCTTCGAGCCGCTCGACGACTGCCTTGCGCGCGTCCTCACGCGAGAGCCCGAGCAGTTCCTGCGGGATCGTGCCGTCGTGCGTCTGGACCACGTAAGCCTGCGCGTCGAACATGTTGAGCATGTCGGCGGGCTTGATGCCGGCGCGCTTGCCGACCTCGAAATCGTTGAAGTCATGCCCCGGCGTAATTTTCACCGCGCCGCTGCCAAGTTCGGGATCGGCATGCTCGTCGGCGATGATCGGGATCAGCCGCCCGGTGATCGGGTGGCGGACTTGCTTGCCGACCATCGCCTTGTACCGCTCGTCCCCGGGATGCACCGCGACCGCCATGTCGGCGAGCATCGTCTCAGGGCGCGTGGTGGCGACCTCGATTGCGCCTGAGCCGTCGGCCAACGGATACTTCAAGTGCCAGAACTTGCCCGGCACCTCCTCCGTCTCGACCTCCAGGTCGCTGATCGCAGTCTGGAACTTGGGGTCCCAGTTGACGAGGCGTTTATCCCGGTACGCGAGGCCGCGGCGGTAAAGCTCGACAAAGACCTTGGTGACGGCGCGCGAGAAGCCCTCGTCCATCGTGAAACGCTCGTGTGCCCAGTCGCACGATGCTCCAAGCCGGCGGAGCTGACTGGTAATCTGTCCCCCGCTCTCGGCCTTCCATTCCCACACCTTCTCGACGAATTGCTCGCGCGTGTAGTTGGTTCTCTTGTCCTGATGCACTTCGAGGTTGCGCTCGACGACCATCTGCGTCGCGATCCCGGCATGGTCGGTGCCGACCACCCACAAAGCGTCCTTGCCGCGCATCCGCTCGCGCCGGGTGAGCACGTCCTGCAGAGTGATATCGAGCGCATGGCCGATGTGCAGGCTGCCGGTGACGTTGGGCGGCGGCATGACGATCGTCCACGGTTGCCGGTCCGCCCGGTCCGGCCTGAACAGCCCGGCGCTTTCCCAATGCGCGTACCAGCGCTCCTCGATCGCGCGCGGTTCGAAGGTCTTGGGAAGGTCGGTCATGGGCGGCGCGCTACCGGCCAGCGTGCGTCCTATCAACCTTCGTGAGGTGCGCCGGTCGTCGGGCTGCCCATCCAAATGTTCATCCAGCGGAATACCTGATCATACCATTCGATCGAGTTCTTCGGCTTCAGCACCCAGTGGTTCTCGTCCGGGAACACCAGCAGCCGCGACGGGATGTTGCGGCGCTGGAGCGCGGTGAAGGCGGCGATCCCTTGCGTGTAGGGGATGCGGAAGTCGTTCTCGGACGTGATCACCAGTTGCGGCGTCTTCCAGCGCGCGACGAAGTTGACCGGGTTCCATTTCTCGAACTCTTGCGGCGCTTCGTAATAGGGATGCTTGCCGTGCTCCCATTCGTCGAACCACAATTCCTCGGTCTCGTAGGCCATGGCGCGGGCGTCGAACACGCCGTCGTGCTGGACGATGCACTTGAAGCGGTCGGGCCAGTTTCCCTCGATCCAGTTCATCATATAGCCGCCGTAGGACCCGCCGAGCGCGCAGGCGTTGGCGGCGTCGAGCTGCGGATCGTGCGCGGTGGCGTAAGCGAGGCCCTTCTGCAGGTCCTCGAGCGGCCAGCCGCCCCAATTCTGGTGGATCGCGTCGGTGAAGGCCTGCCCGTAGCCGGTGCTGCCGTGGAAATCGACGCTGACCGCGGCATAACCGGGCGCGGTGAACAGGCGCGGGTTCCAGCGGAACGACCAGCTGTCGTTGAAGCTGCCCTGCGGCCCGCCGTGGACGAGGAAGGCGATCGGCAGCGTGCGGTTCATCACCGGCTTCAGCTCCCATCCCCACACGGTATCCCCGTTGGCGCCGGTGAAGCTGAATTTCTGGAAGGTCACGGGATCGAGCTGCGCCAGGAGATCGCGATTGACGTTGGTGAGCTGAACCACGCCGCCGCGGCCGTCGAGCCGGTACACATCGTCCGGGCGCGCGGATGCTGTTCATCGTCGCGATCGCGCCGCCGCCGGGGAGCGCGTGGACGTTGCCGAAACTACCGTCGGCCGTCAGCCGCGTGACCTTGCCCGTCGCCGCGTCAACGCCGAACACGGGCTGCTCGAGCGTGTCCTCGGCGGTGACCAGCAGGCTCCTGCCGTCCTTGGCCCACTCGATCGAGCCAACCGAGCGGTCCCAGCTCTGCGTGAGCGGGCGCACGGTGCCGGTCGCGAGATCGCGCAGCATCAGCACCTGGCGGTCGGCCTCGTAACCGGGCCGCGCCATCGCGAAATAGGCGAGCGTCCGCCCGTCCGGGGAAACCACCGGCAAATTGTCCGTGGCGTCGTTGGCATCAGTGAGATTGATCGGCCGAGCGCTTCCGTCCGTCGGAGTCGCAAAGATGTCGAGGTTGGTCGACAATGGCTCGATCCGCCCCGCCTCGCGCAGCGCGAAGTAGAGCGTCTTGCCGTCGGGCGAGAAGCTCAGCTCCTCGCCTCCCCCAAACGGCTTCGACGGCGTATCGCCGACGAGATTGCCTTCGAGCGGGACCCCACGGCCGGCGAGCTTTCCGCCAGCGACTGCGAAGCCGAACAGCCGCGACTTGACGCCCGGCGTCGCCCACGTGTCCCAATGGCGGATGAAGAGCTGATCGTAGATGCGGGCGCTGCCGGTGTTCGGCTTTTCCGGCAAGCCAGCGCAATTGAGGTTGGCGCACCGGAGGTCGCGATCGGCCCAGACGACGACTTCGTTACCCGAAGGCGAAAGCTTGAACCCGCCAATGGCGCCCTTGAAAGCGCTGACCTGGACCGGAGCGCCGCCGATCGGCATGCGGAATAATTGGTCCTGGTCCTTGACGCCCATCAGGAACCAGATCGCATCGTCGGGGCCGAAGACGGCGTCGTGTCCTTTCTCCGCAGCCTTGACGAGCTGCGGGCGCCGCGCCCGGCCTGGTGAGGTCGAGCAGATACAGGCGGTCGTTGCGCTTGTTCTTCGCAAGATCGGTGTCGGAGATGGTGAACACCGCCCAGCGGCCGTCACGCGAGAGTTCGGGCGCGCCCAGGCGGTGCATCATGTGCATGTCGGTCGCGGTCATCGGGCGGGAAGAGAGCGGTGCGGCGGCAAGCACGGCAGCGGCGGCGGCGAAGAGCAGCGAGGTGCGAGTCATGCTGCACGCGTAGCAATTCCTCCCGAGGATGGGGAGGGGGACAGGCGAAGCTGGTGGAGGGGGCCCACGAAATTTGCAGCGCTGGAATATGGGCCCACCACCACGACGCTTTGCGTCGCGGTCCCCCTCCCCGTTTCGGGAGGATTTACAGCGGCTTGCCCGTGATCCGGGAAATCTCGCGCTTCACATGATCTTCGACGATTCCCGGCAAATGCTCATCGAGCCACTGCTTGAGGATCGGCTTCAGCATCTCGCGCACCATTTCCTCGAGCGGATTGACCTGCGGAGCGCCGGGGGCGCTCGCGGCGATCGTCTGCAGCTGCTCAAGCGCATGGCGGCTTTGCCCGGCGACCTCTTCGTCGACCAGCGGCGGGCCAAGGTCGGCCGGAGGAGCGAGCGGCTCGTCAAGCTCGAGCACGTCGTCCTGGCTTTCGGCAATTTCTTCGGGGAGCGGCTCGTCGTCCAGCGCCTCGACCGGCGGCGGCGCCGTGCGCAGCTCCTTCTCCTCGGCGATCACTTTCTTGATCGACGCGAGAATGTCTTCCATCGAGGGTTCGCGGCCGGGCGATTGCATCGGCGCGCTATCGCTTATTGCCGCGGCGGAGTCACCCCTGACGTCACCACCGGTTGGGTCAAAGTCGGCCCGCCCATCACCCGCGGAGTCACCACCGGATTGGGCGGAAGTTCCTCCGGGCTGATCGTGCGCGTTGCCACCGGCGTGTAGCGTTTGTCGGTAGCCCAGTCGTTCCAATTGTCGGCAACGCGGCGGTAATTGCCGAGCGGGTCGTAGAGCGGTCCACCGTCGAGCCCGAGATCCTGCGCCTCGGCTTGCCCCATCGCGTTCAGCAGCTGGAACCCGGCGACGTAAGCGTCCCGCTTGGCGGTGACCAGGGAGACTTGCGATTGCAGCAACTCCTGCTCGGCATTCAAGACTTCGATGACGGTGCGCGTGCCGACGCTCTGCTCGGCGCGAGCGCCCTCGAGCGCGAGCTGGTTTGCCTGGACAGCGACGGTCTCGGACTGGATCGCCTTCTGTGCCGCGTCGTAGGTCGCGAAGGCGGCGCGAGCAGCCTGAACGACCGCGCGCTCAGTGCCCACCACCTGCTCCAGTACCTGGCCCTCCTGCGCCTGCGCCTCGCGGATTCGCGCGGCGGGAAGTCCGCCCTGAAAGATCGGCACGCGAGCGCTCAGCCCGATGGTTGATTGCGTGCCCGTGCTTGGGAACAGCGGGCTTGTGGAGCCGCCGAGTGCGTTCACATAGGTCTCGCTTGCCACCCCGGAGATCGTCGGCAGCCGGCTCGCCTCGACGACGCGCACATCATAACCAGCGGCGATCGCCTGCCGCGAGATGCTGATCAGGTCCGGGTTGTTGGCGAGCGCGATCCGCACCGCCTCCTCGGGCGTCGTCGGAAGCGGGGGAAGCGGCGGCGGCGGAGCGAGCTGGCCCGGCGGATGACCGATCTGCTGGCGGTAGGTCGCTTCGCTTCCCGTCAGCTGCCCCCGCGCGGTCGCAAGCTGCGCCCGGCCGAGCTGAAGCCGCGCTTCGGACTGAGCGACGTCGGTTCGCGTCAAATCGCCGATCTGGAAGCGGTCGCGGGTGGCTTCGAGGTTGGTCTCGAGCACCTTCACATTATTCTCGTTGAGCTCAACCACGGCGCGGTCGCGGATCACGTTCATGTAAGCGGAGACGGCGTTGGTGAAGACGTCGCCTTCGACCGCGCGCAGCGTTGCCCGCCCCGCCTCGACGCGCGTTTTAGCGGCCTGGATCGAGTTCCTGACGCTGCCGCCGTTGAATAAAGGGAGGCTGAAGTCGGCTCCCGCGGAGAGGGTCGGTCCCTTGCCGCCGCTACTCTCGAGGATGCCGCTGCGGCTGAGGTCGCGGTTGAGGCCCACCGTCGCGCTGACCTGCGGCCGGCCCGCCGCCTTGGCGATGGCGACGGTTGCGTCGGTCGCCTGCAGCGTCTCGCGCTGTGCCGTCAGCGTGGGATTGGTCTGATAAGCGGAAACGAGCGCCTCGCGCAGATTGTCCGCCGAGGCCGTGCCGGCCATCAAAGCAGCAAGCGCCGCTCCAGAAATGAGCTTACGAAACACCCACGCCCCCTAGAAAGTGAAAGCTTTCGCGCGAGTGAAGCCGGGCAGGACCGGAACCCCCGCATCGCCGATCGAAAGGTAACCAAACGCGTCACCCGACTTGCGGCCGACAATCAGGCGCGTGACCCCGCGGTCGACCAGAGCAGTCCCGAGGCGTCCGCCGTCGGCGAGCTGAGCGATGATCCCGTCGGGCAGCATTTCAACGGCGCCGTCGATCAATATTTGGTCATAAGGCGCCCCTTCGCGGTGCCCGGCTTCGAGCGCCCCTTCGATAACTTCGATGCCGAGCTCGCGCGCTTTGCCGGCGAGCTCGGGCGCGCTTTCGACTGCTACCACCTCAAGCCCCATGGCGGCGAGGAGCGCGGCCGAATAACCCGTTCCGGCGCCGACGACGAGCGCACGCTGACCGCGCTCGGGCGCCATCTGAGTGAGCAACTGCCCGAGAACCGCGGGCGCGGCGAGAAAGCGGCCGGGACCAACCGCCACGGCGCGGTCGACATAGGCGAGCGGGCGCGACTGGTCCGGGAGAAACTGCTCGCGGGGCACGGACGACATCGCCAGCAGCACCGCGGGATCGCTCACCCCCTGCGGACGCAGCTGGCTGTCGATCATCGCGGCGCGCGCCGCTGAGTAATCGGGAATCGGAGCGTGAACCGTCATTGCTGTTATATGCCGCTAATACACCTGGAGTTCAAGACTTGTCGTGCTTTGCCCGTGTGTGCCGTCGAAGCGCTGCTCATATCGGCAGCGGTCGCGGTCGCCAACCGCCCTTGATCGAAAGACGAGCGGCTATAGCTTGCGTGCTGAACCACAAGTGACCAGCCATGCCGACCAGATTGTCCGCACGGGCTTGACCCAAGGGCGAAGCTCGCCACAAGGGCGCCTCCAAGCTCTTCCGGCCCGATGGCGGAGTGGTTACGCAGAGGACTGCAAATCCTTGCACGCCGGTTCGATTCCGGCTCGGGCCTCCACTTCTTGAGCATCGTTGCCTCAGGGCCGCAGCATCGCATTGATTGCCCAATCGAGCGATTGCGGCCCTCCACCGCCCCCGCCTTTCGGAGCCGTCGTGACGGGCCGCTTCTTCGCTGCGGCAACCTTCTTGACCGGCGCGACCGCTTGAGCAGCCGGGGTCATCGCGGACGTGAGCACGGCACTCACGGCCGCGATGACCACCACGCGCCAGACTGAAGGGGACTTCCCTGGCACGTTCACTCATACCGCAAAGCGTGGATCGGATTGGCCCGCGCGACCTTCATCGCATGACCGACCACCGTTGCGATCGCGATGCCCAGCGCGACCGCCGCCGCGACGATGAACGGCACTGGAGTGAGCGAAATGCGCTGGTCGAAGCCGTTGAGCCAGTCGCGCATCAGCCACCAGGCGACGGGCCAGGCGATGACGTTGGCGATGATCACCGGGCGGCTGAACTGCCACACCAACAGCTGCACAATGTCGCGGGTCCGGGCACCCAGCACCTTGCGGATGCCGATCTCCTTGGTGCGCCGCTCGGCGGTGAAGGCGGCGAGACCAAAGAGGCCAAGACAGCCGATGATGACCGCGAGCAAAGAGAACGCAGCGAAGATCTGCGCCCGTGAATCCTCGGCCTTGTACAGCTCGCGGACGATGTCCTCGCTGAACTTGGCTTCGAACGGCACGTCGTTGGTGATTTGCTTCCACTGCCGCTCGACGGCCGCTTCGACTGTCGCGGGATCGCCGCGGTAGCGGATGATCAGGTCCGAGGGGCCCTTGTGCTGGTTTTGGAACATGATCGGGTCGATCGGCGTGCGCACAGAGCGGAAGCGCGAATCGCCAACCACGCCGATGATATTGATGTTCACCATCCCGGTGCCGGTTTCGAAGAGCTCGCTCTTCACCACCTTGCCAACCGCGTCCTGCGGCGATTTGAAGCCGAGCTTCTTCGCCGCATATTGGTTGAGCACGACGTTCACGCCGCGCTGAGCGTAAGCGATCTCCTGGGGCTTCTGGATGGGAAAGTCGAAGGTCATGTCGTCCATCGGCCGGCTGCGGTCGAACCACCGGCCGGCCACAAGCTTCAGGCCCATGGCGTCGAGAAAGCCTTCGTTGACGCCATATTGCCCGATGGTCACCATCTTGTTGCTTCCCGGCGGGATAAGGCCGGTGTTGCTGCTGTTGTCGGTCGCGACGCCAATGTCCGTGAGGCCCACCGCGATGACGCCGGGGACGCGTTTCATTTGCTCGACGATCGCCTCAGCCTTTGGAAGAAGCTGATAGCGGTTCATATTGTCGACCTGGAGGATGTGGTCGCGTTTGTAGCCGGGATCTACGGACCGGGCGTAAACGGTCTGGCCATAGATAACCGCGGTGCAGATGATGAGCCCGATCGAAACGGCGAACTGGGCCACGACGAGCGCTGCACGCAGCCGCCCCGAGCCGGGCGTTTCTGCCGCGGAGCGATTGGCCTTGAGCACCTGCGCCGGTTGGAACCGCGAAAGGAAGAAGGCGGGGTAAAGCCCGCTCACCACGCCGACGACCAAGGTCAGGCCTATCGCGGGCAGCAGGATTCCGTTGTGCCCGAAATAGCTGAGCGCCAGATCGGCGTCGAGAAAAGCAGCGAAAGGCTTCACCAGCAACTCAACGAGAGCCAATGCTAGCAGCATCGCCACCCCCGAGATGAGGATCGATTCCGCCACGAACTGCACGACCAGCTGACGCCGCGTCGCTCCCAAGACCTTTCGAAGCGCGACTTCCCGAGCGCGCTGGCTGGCGCGCGCGGTCGCGAGATTGGTGAAGTTTACCACCGCCATTCCCAAAATCAGAACGGCGATAATCGCGAAGGTGGCGATCGACCGCCGGTCGTTGCCCGGCGTCATCGTTCCACCCTGCGCCTTGCCGAGGTGCACGGTCTGGAGGTTGACGAAATGCCAGTCCTGGTCGTCGCCCTGGTTGAAACGGATTCCGCCGTTCGGTTCGTCGGGGATGTTTCGCTTCTCCCACGCCGGCTCCTGCGCCTCCAGTTGCGCGACGTTGGTGCCCGGCCGGAGCTTCAGGAAGACCCAACCGGACTGACATCCCCAGCAGGTCAGGAATTGGGGCTCCTGAGCAAAGAAGCTGTTGAAGTCCATGCGCAGAATGGCGTTGATCTTCATGCTCGAATTTTTCGGGACGTCCTTGATCACGCCAGTGATCTTGAAGTCGCGGGTCACGCCCTTTGAGATCACGCTGAGAGTGCGGCCGACGACTTGGTCCGTGCCGTAGCGCTTCATCGCCTCGCTTTGCGTGATCACGGCGGTCTGCGCCGCCGGCAATGTCGTACCCGAGACCAAGGGCAGACTGACCACCTTCAGGAAGTCGTCGTCGGTGATCAGATAATCCTTGGTCGGCGAAGCCTGGCCGTCCTTGATGAAAACCGGCGCGCTGCCGAGTGCGTACACCGCGCCCTGAACCTGCGGGAAATCCTTCTTGATCGCGTTCTTGGTTACGTAGGCGGACATCTGCAGGAACAACGGTTCGCCGTCCTGCGGATGGGGATACCAGGCCTGCAACTGGTAAGTGTTCTCTACATCCGGAAGCCATTTGTCGTAGCTCCGCTCATAATTGATGTAGAGCAGGATCATGATGCACGCGGCCATGCCGATGGCGAGGCCGGCGATGTTGATGAACGAATAGGTCTTGCTCTTGGCAAGCGCCCGAACCGCGACCGTCCAGTAGTTCCGCCACATGGTGACTGTCCTCTCCATGAACTGAATTGCTGCGTCTCAGGCGGCGCGCCGCCGCTCCTGCAGAATGCGCCCGTCGAGCATGTTGACCACCCGGCTCGCGAAGTCGGCGTGCGATGGCGAGTGGGTGACCATGACGATGGTCGAACCCTCCTGATTGAGCTGGCGGAGCATGCGCATGACCTCTTCGCCATGCGCGGTGTCGAGGTTGCCGGTGGGCTCGTCGGCAAGGATCAGCTTGGGTTCGCCGACGAGCGCACGGGCGACCGCCACGCGCTGCTGCTGTCCGCCCGAGAGCTGCGTCGGGCGATGCTTGGCGCGATGGGCGATTCCGACCTTGTCGAGCACGCGATCGACGCGCTCCCTGCGCGAGGCTCCGCTGTGATTGTGGTACAGCAACGCGAGCTCGACATTCTCGCGCACGGTCAGCTCGTCGACCAGATTGAAGCTCTGGAAGATGAAGCCGATGTTAGCCTTGCGAGTCTCGGCGAGCTGGGACTCGCTCAGGCCCGCGACCTCGTGGCCGTTGAAGACGTAGGAGCCGCCGGTCGGGCTATCGAGCATGCCCATGACGTTGAGCAGAGTCGACTTGCCGCAGCCCGAAGGCCCCATGATGGCGACGAACTCGCCGTCGGCGATGTCGAGATCGACGGAGTCGAGCGCGGTCGTCTCGACGGTATCGGTGCGGTACGTCTTGGTGAGCCCGGTCATGGTCAGCACGAATGGTTCCTTTCTTACTCGCCGGAACTGAAGGTCAGCTGGTCCTTGTCGACCAGCCCGCTGTACGAAGAGGTGATCACGCGCTCGCCGGGCGAGAGCCCGCTGAGCACTTCGATGAAATCGGCGTTGCGGCGGCCGAGCTGAACCTGGCGCTTGGTGGCGCCGTTGCCGCTCTTGTCGACGACGAATACCCAGTTGCCGCCGGTGTCGTTGAAGAAGGCGCCGTTGGGGATCAGCACGGCTTTGGAGGGGTCGCCGAGGGTCAGCTTGGTCTGGATTGTTTGCCCGCGCTGCACCGATGCGGGCGCGGCGCCGTCGAACACCAGGTCGATCTGGAACTGCCCGTTGCGGACCTGCGGGTAGACCTTCGAGACCTTGAGCCGGTAGGTCTTGCCGTCGAAGTCGGCGGTCGCGGTCTGCCCAACCCGCACCCGTCCGAGATAATATTCGTCGACGTCGGCCTGCAGCTTGTTGCCGCCGGTGCTGTCGATCTGCCCGATGCGCTCGCCCTGCTGCAGCGATTGCCCGAGCTGGATGTCGAACCCGCTGAGCTCGCCGGTGACCGGCGCCCGGATGCTGAGCTGGCCGAGGTTGCTGCGGGCAATGCCCATGCTGCTGTTGAGCGAGCTCGACGCCACGCGCAGCTGCGACAGCTGGCTCGATTGCAGCGCCTCGTTCTGGGCGATGCTCTGCTTGAGGATCGCGAGGCGCTTGGTCTGGTAGTCGAGATCGTCCTTGGTATCGTTGAACGTCTTCATCGGCACGAAGCCGCGCTCCGAGAGCGGTTTCTGCAGCTCATAGAGTCGCCGCGCCTTGGCCAGATCCGTCTGCGCCTGGTTGAGGTCGCGAAGGTTATTGTTGCGAGTCTCCGTGAGCGCCAGCTCCTGCGAGCGCATATTGTTGAGCTGCTGCTCGACCTCGGCCTGCTTCTCGAGCGTGGAAAGCTGCAGCTCGGCGTTGGACAGAACCGCCAGCGGCTGGCCCTCCGTCACGTGCGCGCCGTCCTCGACGAGCTTCTGGTCGACGCGCCCGCCTTCCACCGCGTCGAGGTACACGGTGAGTAGCGGAGTGACACGCCCGCGCAGAGGCAGGAAGTCGTCGAACGTGCCCGATTGGACCGTTGCAATGCTCAGGCGGTCGCGGGCCACGGACATCGAGTCCGACCGCGGCGCGAACAACCAGAAGAGGAGGATCAGCAGCAGCGCCGCAGCGACGCCGCCGCCGATGAGGATCCGCTTGTCGATGCGCTTGCGGACGACGACCTTGTCCATCGCTCCGCCGGTGACGGCTTCAGAGCGACCGGGCTGACGAAGCTCCACGAGGCTCACTGTCCACCTTTGGACGGTGATTGTCCGAAAGCGGACAGCGCCAAGGCCCGGATTGGCGAAACGCGCTCTCTGGAAATCGAAATTGGCGGACGGTTCATGGGCTTATACGCTGCAAAGCCCGTGCCAAATCGAACGGTGCATTTTGGCTAGTGTCTGAGTTAGAATTTTAGGCGGCCGGCGTTTGCCGTTCCGTGGCAGTGTTTCGGTAAGATTTGGGCGACCGCGAGAGATGCGTCTTAGCCGCTTTCGCCGCTGTCCCTTGAGGATGCGCCCGTCAGGCCGGCGAATTGGATTCCCGGCTCCATCGTTTCGCCGCGGCCTTTTGTGCAATCTCTTTTCGCCGCTCCGGCGTCATGTTTTCGGCGCGCTTCTTGCCACCCTTGCGCCCTAGCTCGGCAGCGGCGCTCGAAAGCGCGTGTAGGTCGTTAATCCCGCCGGTTGCCACGCGCGCGACCATCACCGCGCCCCCGGGGCGCTTCTCTCCGCGCGGACCTTCAGGCACCGATCGGCTTGGCATGTCTGGCAATACGCTGGTCCAGAATCCCCAGGTTGCGCTTCAAAGTCCCCAGCTCAGCCGGGTCGATGCGGTCGCTGCCTTCAAGAATGTTGATTTTGATGCTCAAATCATCGCGCGCATCACGCAGGTCGATCAAAGCGCGGTCGGTGGTCACGTGGCCCATTGTTTCGAAATATCGCATTTGTGCTCCTATGCTTTACGCTAAGCATAAGCGGGGCGCGCAGGCAACCGCCGTCAAAGAATTGAAATTGAGACATTATCCAATTTTGTGCGGCAGGCACTGTTCGTTTCCGGACAGTCGCGCTACATACGTAGCGTGGAGCCGCCATTCAGCCTTGCGGTCGTCGTCGACGACGACCCCGATATCGCGCTCGCAGCGCGTCTTGCGCTCCGCGACCTGTTCGAGTCCGTCGAGACATTGAGCACTCCGGCGCAGCTTCTGCCGCTGCTCAAGGAGAAAAGCCCGGACGCGATCCTGCTCGACCTTAATTTCGAGCGCGGAGCGACCGACGGCCGCGAAGGTCTCACGTTTCTCAGCAAGGTGATGAAGATTGAGCCCGACGCGGCGGTGGTGATCATCACCGCCCATGGCGCGGTGTCGGTCGCGGTCGAAGCGCTCAAGGCCGGAGCAAGCGATTTCGTCGCCAAGCCGTGGAGCAACGAGCGGCTCGCCGCGACGGTGCGCAGCGCAGCGGCGCTGCGCCGCAGCCGAATCGACGCGCGCACCGAGCGCGGCCGGGCGTCCGAGCTGGTGCCGTCGAGCGAAACTCCGCTACTCGGCGAATCACCCGCGATGCAGCGCGTGCGCACCTTGATCGAGCGCGCCGCGCCCACCGACGCGAACGTACTGATCCTGGGCGAGAACGGCACCGGCAAGGAAATCGTCGCGCGCGAAATTCACCGCCTGTCGCGCCGAAGCGGGCACCCATTGGTTTCCGTCGATCTTGGAGCGACCGCCGAGTTCATTGTTCGAATCCGAGCTTTTCGGGCATGTGAAAGGCGCCTTCACCGGCGCTGCCGGCGATCGCATGGGCCGCCTGAAAGCCGCCGATCAAAGTACCCTGTTCCTCGACGAGATCGGCAATCTGCCGCTTCACCTCCAGCCCAAGCTGCTGACCGCCCTCGAGCAGCGCGAGGTCGTGCCGGTCGGCGCCAACAAGCCGATTCCGATCGACGTGCGCGTGGTCGCCGCGACCAACGTATCAACCGACAAGCTCGCCGACGAAAAACGATTCCGCCAGGACCTGCTCTTTCGCTTGAACACGATCGAGATTGAGCTTCCGCCGCTGCGCGAACGGCGCCAGGACATTTCGATCCTGCTCGACCATTATTTGAGCCTCTACGCGCGCAAGTACGAGCGGCCGCAGCGCGAGCTCCCAAACCACGTTCTCGAAGGCCTCACGCGCCACGACTGGCCCGGCAACGTCCGCGCATTGCGGCATGCCGCCGAGCGCGCCGTGATCATGGCCGACGGGGAACGCTACCACCTCGACGATTTCCCATTGCCGCAACGGTCGGAAGCGGCATCGCTGTCGGTGGTCGGCGACAGCCTCAACCTCGACCAGCTGGAGAAGCAGATGATCGAGCGGGCGCTGAGGATGCACCATTTCAACGTGTCGCTCGCCGCCGCCGAGCTCGGCCTGTCGCGCGGCGCGCTGTATCGGCGCATGGAGAAGCATGGACTTTAGGCGGAAGTTCGAATTCGGGCTCGCCTGGCGCACGATCCTCCTCATCGGGTCGATCCTGCTGATCGCCGTGGCGGCGACCACGCCGGGCGTGCGTGCCGGCCTGGTCGTCGCTGCGCTGGTCGGAATCTTTGCGCTTGCGAGCCTGTGGGATTTCATCCGCCGCACCAATTTCCTGGTCTCGCGGTTCATCGAGAGCGTGCGCTTCGAGGATTATTCGCAGCGCTTCTCTGACCCTTCGGCGGCGGGTTCGACGTGCTTGGGGCGACGCTCGATCAGGCCCTGAAGACGCTGCAGGCCCGCCACACGCAGGAAAGCGCCGAAACACGCTATCTCGCGGCGATCGTCGACGATGCGCCGAGCGCCTTGCTCACGCTCGATCAGGACGGACGCATTGAGATCCTCAACAAATCGGCGCGGCAGCTGTTCGCCCGTTATCCGCTGCACCGAATTGAAGATCTCGAGGCGCTAGGTCCGGAGCTGTCCGCCGCGGTCCGGCTTCCGCCGGGGACGCGCAAGATCACCCGGCTGATCCTCGACGGCGTTCCGCAGAAAGCGATCTTCGCGTCGGCGCAGGTCGCGCGTTTGGATCAACCTGTGACGGTGCTCTCCATCCTTCCGGTGCAGAGCGAGCTGGGAGCGCTCGAAGTGGCCGCCCAGGCGGACCTGGTGCGCGTTCTTACGCACGAGATCATGAACTCACTGACTCCGGTCACGTCCCTCGCGCGGACGGGCGCGGAGCTGGTGGCGGCCGCGGCCAAGCGCGACAATGTCGTTCGCCGATGCGAAGACCGCGACCGAGACCGTCGCCCGCCGGGCCGAAGGCATCCTCCGCTTTGTCGAAAGCTATCGCGAGTTCGCGCAGGCGCCGGACATCCACCGCCGCCAGTTCAAGGCGAAGCCCTGGGCCGAGGAGATCATGCAACTCGCGCTCGCCAATGTCCCTGAGCGCAACATGGATTGGCGGATCGAGGTCGAACCGAAGACGATGAGCCTCAATGCCGATCCCGAACTGCTCGCCCAGGCATTGCTCAACCTCCTGCGAAATTCGATCCGGGCGACGGCCGACCTGACCCAGCCGATCGTCGTGCTGGCGCTTGCCCGCGAACCCGGCGGTCAGTCCCGCATCGAGGTGCGCGACAACGGCCCGGGCATTCCGCAAGACCGCCGCGAGGACATCTTTCTGCCGTTCTACACCACGCACAAGGGCGGAAGCGGAGTCGGCCTCAGCTTCGCCCGCCAGGTCGCGCTCGCGCATGGCGGCTCCATCTGTGCCCTTCGAGGCGCCGGAAGGCGGCGCGAACCTAAGAATCGTCGTCTGATTGAAGTGAGCTCAGCTTCTTCGCGGCCGGAAATCAGTATTTAGGATACTGTCACCGTAATTAGCACCGTAATCGCACCGTAATTTGCACCGTAATCCGGCGCAATGCGGCACATTCAGTGTGGTTTGGCTCGTTTTGTAATGATCTCGGACAACACTGAGTTGACCAGTTGATGGGAGATGCGCACCTTATCCAGCCAAAGATAAATGTACTCGAGATCGTTCCACGAGAGTGGATCGCTTGAATACCTCAATCAGCTACTCAGCCTCGCAACCGCCTCCCTCTCTTGTCCTAAACTCTTCATCAATAATCTTGCTCAGGTGCGTCCTAATTTGAGCGGCATCGTCATCACGCGTCAATTCATCCCAGAGTGCAACGTTAAACAGACATGTTTGCAGCGCGCCTTTGATCGCGGAGGCATCTTCAGCCGCTCATGCGGTTTTGGTGCAACCAGTCTAAGATAGCATTTATCCGTATACATCAATATTTGATTCCAAATACGTCCATGATTGCGCGACAGCTTGAGCAAGCGTCCATCGCTTCTCCAGTCCTCGTCGCGACGGTGCGCATCACAATAGAGTTCGCCATGTCCATTCCTCTGTTTAGTGCGTTGCTTATCGCATTAACCTCACCACAGCAGCCATGAAATGCAGGACGACCTGCCTGCGAACTTCGTTCGCGGCGCGCTGCACTTGCGGATCGGGTCGGGCGACCAGGACCGCCCGCATTCGTGCTCACGCCCAGTCACAGTCTCCACCCTTGGCTTCGTCAATGCACTGTTAGCTCCCCTGGTACTCCCGGATGCTCGCGACGCAGATGCCGATTCTTGGGCCGCTGCTTCTGCTCGCCAGCAACGCCATTTGGCCCTCCGTGAGCGTCGCGCCCTATCGAACGTTTCTGGCAATACTGCGGCAACGGTTCCTGCGGTCATGGCCGTTGCGGCCACACCAGCTACGATGGCAGTAACCCGCGACCGGATGGTCATGCATTGCCTGGAGATTGGCTTGCGTTTGGGCCTTGGATTGCTGCAGCTGTGCGAGATCCCTCGATTTGGGCGCAGTTCTGACCAGTCGGGTCATCGGCGTTGACTGGATCATCCCCGACATAGGCATAGAGATTGATCTGATCCTCATACCCCACCGGATCGGTCTGCAGGAACCGCCCCAGCGTCGGCGAGTAGATGCGGGCCTTGTAGTAATACATGCCGAGCTCGGGCGAGCCACGCCTGGCCGGTGTACTGGAACCGGCCGACGTTGGCGGCGGCGGGGATGCCCTATTCGTCGTAGCTGTTGATCGCACGGCGCGCTGGCGTTGCCGTTGGTCGGCGGCGACGATCGAGCCCTGGTGGTCGGCGTGGAGGTAGCGGCGGTTGGTCGAGCCGAGCGCCGCGCCGTCGTACCACACCAGCGGATCGTCGGCCGCGCGTGCGCCGTGGACGTAGCGGCGGTGCAGCGTGCCGGCGCCGTCATATTCGGCGACCAGCGCGTCGCCGTCGTAGAGGAACCGGGTCGTGGCGGTCGCGCTCGAGCACCTGGCACAGCCGCCCGAGCGGGTCGTAGGTCGAGCGTCGCGGTCACGCCGCGACGGCGCCGACACCAGCCGGTTCTCGGCGTCGTAGACGTAGGCGTCGGTGCCGTCGCGCGGTCAGGTTGCCGTTGGCGTCGTAGGTCGAAGTGCCGGTGCCGCCACGCGCGGTGTACTGGTTGAGGCCGTTGACGGTGTACGCCTTGGTCGCGCCGTGCGACGGGGAAGGCGTAGGCGTCGTTGTCGCGGGTTTCGGTGGTGATCTGCGAGGCGGTCAGGATTCGAAAGAGCGGAACATGGTTCGGTTAGCACCGCCGTTGAGGAGCCTCGGGCGTCCGCTCAGCTGCTAGGGCAGCTTCGAATTGAGTGCACTCGTCACCGTCCATTCATGTCGGCAATGGCCTCAATAGTCTTTTTCGCTTCCTCTGGAGATCGTGACGAGTCGAACGATCACTCCTAAAGAATTTCCCACAAGCGTTCCATTTCTGAAAAAGACGCTGACGTCTTACGAGTGCGCGACAGATAATGGAAGAGATATCCATTCCTGAAAAATCTCTGAAAAGGTCACTATCGTCCTCTGTGTCCTTGGGCGCGAGAGAATTATTTGAAAGCAACGATCGTTCGAGACCTCGAAGTAAACTCCACCGAGGAGAGGCATACCGCCTATCCTCAGTATAGGGTGCTATGGCGACCCCCTCAATCGCTGCGCGAGAGAGAAACGCGTCCCTTATAGCATCATAACCTGCCTCGTAATCGATCCGTCGCATTCAGCCGCACCTCAAGGAATTGAAAGCTTCCCCTGACCAGCATTGATTTGAACGTCTATCCTCAATTCAGATCCACTCAGCTCTCCCGTACCTCGTATACTGTACGGGACAGGTCCATAATATCCACCAGCGCTTTCGAAGTATCCAATCTTTTCCATGGCATCTTTCGAACGCGCCGTACGCCTTATTTGCGTCTCGCGGCTCAAGGCTCTGGTACAACCCATACAGAGCGTTTCGCGCTTCTTGAGCAGTGACCGGGCGGGCGCGTTCGATCGGCTGGGAGATGTTGCCTTGGTTGTTTCGCCGTTCGATATTGTTGCCCCTGAGTGCACTTCCTTAAATCTGTACGGTGACGCGATAGGGACTAGGTCTCCGTTTATCGGCTCGCGCGGCCGCGTTACTGGTTGATTGCAACTGTGGCTTTGCCATCGGCGAGTTGACCGGCCCCGCAACGGGGGGCGGAACGCGGTTGTGGCAACTTGAGCAAACTGCGGTCGCTTGAGCGAACTCCTTACCCGACAGATAGTCGCCAGAACACGAACCTCCGCCGAGCCTCCAGCATTGTTGCCGAGCTCGGATTATATTTCTTGCGCCTGCCCACTCCAATCAGACGCATTAATCGGATCATCGCCGACATACTCGTAGAGATTAAATGCGTCGTCATACCCCACCGGATCGGTCTGCAGGAACCGGCCCGAGTGCGGGTCGTTAGAGCCGTGACTTATAGTGGTAGAGTCCGAGCTCGCTCAGCCATGCCTGACCCGTATACTGGAACCGCCCGACGTTGGCCGCGGCGGGCACGCCATATTCGTCATAGGCGTCGATGCACGGCGCGCTGGCGTTGCAGTTGGTGATGCCGACGATCGAGCCGAGGTGATCGGCGTGGAGGTAGCGCTTCGTCGTTAGCCCTGAGCCGACGTACCACATCAGCGGATCGTCGGCCGCGGCGTTGGAGCCGTGGACGTAGCGGTTGGTGAGGTTGCCGGCTTCCGTCATATTCCCCGACCAGCGCATCGCCGTCGTACAGGAACCGCGTGTTGGCCGCGCCCTTCACCATCTGCCACAGCCGCCCGAGGGGGTCGTAGCCGTAGGTGCGGATCATCTCTTCGGTTTGCACCGCCTTTGAGGAGCCTCGGGCGTCTGCTCAGCTGCTACCGTCCGAAGTTTACCACCTGCCGTTTGCAAATTGAATGAGCCCAAAGTCCACAACGAGGAGGATCAACGAAACGACAAAAGCAACTCGCGAGTTGTGCCAAACGAAGGTTATTGAGCCGACGAGAACTGCTGCAATAATCGGCAGCGCGACAACCGTCCAAAATGCTGTGTATCTTAAGGTACTTATCGGTCCCGCGTAAAAGCTTGTGAGGCCCATCAGCACACCAATCCCAAAGAAAGCCATAACGGCAACCATCAGACCCGATGCGACTTTAACGTTCTATCTGGTCCCATATTATTCATCGGTCGCATGCCCCACACCAAGCCCCCCCGTACAACCAAACGTCGAATTTTGTACCTGTGAGCTGCGATCCTCCAAAGGTCGTTGCCGACAAGCCGTGCGCCGCCAAGACGGTCCAATGATAACTGGCAATCTGGGGATTACGGTGACAGTAACCGATTTTCACATTACGACCGAAAACGGTTGTTCAGGAATTCCGGCCTCGGGGTTCCAGGTCAGGGCTTTGTTGCCGGCGTGAACAGCAGGTCCTGGTAATCCCAGCTGAAATCGGCGGTCGGCGACACCGGCTTCATGACCACCCGGTCGACCTTGCCATTCTGGTCGATCGAGAAGGTCACGTAGGCCGGCTCGACCCAGTCGAGCTTCGGGTGCGTCTTGAACGTGTCGTATTGATAGTGGGTCAGCGGGCCTTCCATCCCCGACGAATGCGGGAAATCGATGGTCAGGCCGTTGCCGGCCTGGCGGACCTTGATCGTTCCGTACCACGGGTCGTTATAGTCGCCGACATAATGGTCGAGCGGCAGCGACGGGCCGACTGCGGCCGGCTTCGCCTCCGCGGCCTGCACCTGCTTCGCCGCCTCGTTCAGCCGGCCGATCTTGAAGTTGTGGAACTTCTCCGGCCAATCGCCCCGCGGATAGCCGAGATAAAAATCGAGCAGCTCGTCGCGCAGGCCGAGGATGATCTCGCCGTCCTCGCTGTTCGCGGCGATGAAGATGCCGACGTTCTTCCCCGGGACGAGCGCGATTGTCGCCTGCGAGCCGAGGACCGCGCCGTCGTGCCCGACCACCTTGGCGCCGCGATAGTCCGATATGTCCCAGCCCAAAGCGTAGAGGTTGAAGTTCGGCTTCGTGACCGCGAACTCCGGCCGGAAATTGCCGGATCGGCGTTGGCACGACGCCCGTCCACATCTGCGTCGACTGCTCGTCCGAGAAGAGCCTCTTGTCGCTGGCCGGAATCTTCCCGTGGCCCAGCTGGGTCAGGAGCCAACGGCTCATGTCGTTGGCGCTGATCGCCAGGCCGCCCGCGGGCGCCGCGTTTTGCGCGATGGTCGCATTCTCATCGAGCGGGGTTTGCGTGCCCAGTCCGTGAATCGCGCCGCCGCTGCGGCTGTGCGGGCGGGCGTGGTTCGGGTTCGCGTGAAATTCCGCATCGGTGTCGGTCGAATGGTTCATTCCGAGCGGCGCGAAGACGTGATTGTGGATGTACTGCTCCCACGTCTCGCCGCTGACCTCCTCGATCAGCTGGCCCGCCGCCATGTAGAGGATGTTGTCGTAGGCATAGCCGCTGCGGAAGCTCGTCGCCGGCTTGAGGTAACGGATGCGCCGCACCGTCTCCTTGCGCGAGAGGGTGCTGTTGGGGAGGAACAGGAAGTCGCCTTCGCCGAGCCCGAGGCCGCTGCGGTGGACGAGGAGGTCGCGGATGGTCATCTCGCGCGTGACCCACGGATCCCACATGCGGAAGTCGGGCATGTGGTCGATGACCTTGTCGTCCCACTTGATTTTTCCCGCGTCCACAAGCGTCGCAAGCGCCGCATTGGTGAACGCCTTGCCCGTCGATCCGGTAAAGAAGATCGTATCGGCGTCGACCGGCTGGTTCGTGGTGATATCCCGAACACCCCAGCCACGCGCCAGCGTCACCTTGCCGTCCTCAACGATCGCGATGGTGACCCCGGGCACGCCGAACGCCTTGCGCAGCTGCTCGACGCGCTGTTCGAAACCGGCTGGCGGCGCCGCGGCGGCAGACGTCGTCAGGCACGCCGCGGCAACACCCGCCGCAAAATGCACAAGCTTCAGCATAAGATCACTCCTGGACCTGCAGGGGTTGAGGATCGCGCACGGAGTCGCGGGATCCCTGCCACAGCTTCCACACGCCGATCGGTGACCAGCGGCAGGATGTAGGTGGCGAGCAGGATGTAGGCGAGCACGCGATAGCCGTTGGCGATCAGCGCGACGAGGCCGAAGCGGCTGGCCAGGAACATGCATCCGACGAGCAGTACGAGCGCGATGGTGAGGCGCGCGCGGTGCGACAGCGACCCGCCCGTGCGCGCGTTCCACGCATGGTCGATGCGCTCGTTGATCGCGTGCACTGAGCTGGTGGCGCTCTCGAGCAGCGCCGAAAAGATCATCGCCTGGAAGAGCAGATGGAAGGCCGGAATGCCGATGCGCTGGAAGCATGAAATCGGACGGCAAAGTGGCGCTCTGCACCTCGGGATAAAAAGCGACCATCGGGATGAAGAAAAGCAAGGCGGGAAGCATCGTCAGCGGGCCAGCGATGACCCCCGAGACAACCGCGTCGCGGTCGCTGGTGAGGTGGCGGAGCACCGGCAGGATGACGACCGCGCCGACGATGTTGTAGCCGAAATACGTAAGGCCGGAGAGCGCCCACCCGGTGGTTTGCGGATGTTGTGCGAAGCCGCCCGGAACCGTCGCCCGCGAACTTCCAAAGCGCGAGAACGATGAACACCGCGTAGATGCCGTAAAGGTAATAAGAGACGTCGCGAAACAGGCGCTCCACCGCCTTGTTGCCGAAGGCGACGACGGCGGCGATCCCGGCCATGAGCACGACCGTGCCGACCCATTCGGGGGCGCCGAACACCGCGGCTCCGATTGCGCCAGCGGCTGCCCCATAGACGGCGAGGATGAGCACGACGAACAGCAGATATGCGAGCTCGAACAGCGGCCAAGCCGGACCTAGAAGCCGCTTGAAGAAGCTGCGGTAATCGTAAGTGCCGAAGCGGCGCGCAAGGACGAAGGTCAGCGGACAGAAGATGCTGAACAGCAGGGTTGCGAAGAGGATTGCGAAGAGCCCGCCCCAAGGACCTCGAGAGAGGAAGAATTCGGCAAGTTCGCGGCCTGTCGCATAGCCACCGCCGATCACCACCGCTTTGACGCCGAGGCCCGGAAGCAGGAAGCGCTTGAACCAGCCTCGGCTGCTCGCTCACGCGAGGCATGAATCGACCAGCCTCTCGAACTCTTCGCCGCCGCGCATCGGGTCAGCGACCGGCAGCCCAAGGCGCTCGCTCTCGCGGGCCATGAGCTGCCGGGCGTCGTCCTCACCGAGCGAGGAACTGTTGTAGCTGATCCCGCCGCAGCGGATCGCCGGATTGGTGCGCGCGCCAAGCTTCAGCGTCAAATCGATGATGTCGTCCACGCTGGAGATGGCGAACGCCTCATCGCCGAGCAACCGCTCGCGCGCCGGGTCGTGACAGACGACGAACACGTCGGGCTGGCTGCCGTGGAGCAGCGACAAAGTGACGCCGGCGAACGCCGGATGAAGAAGCGCGCCCTGCCCTTCGATCACATCCCAGTGATCGTCGGCGGCCGCTGGGCTGAGCATCTCCGCAGCGCCGGCGACGAAATCGGCCACCACCGCGTCCATCGGAATGCCGCCTCCAGCGATCATGATCCCGGTCTGGCCGGTCGCGCGGAAGTCGGCATCGATGCCGCGTTGGTGCAGCGCACGCGCGATCGCCAGAGCGGTATATTTCTTGCCCAACGCGCAGTCGGTGCCGACGGTGAGCAGGCGCTTGCCGCTGCGCTTCAGGCCCGGTCGCGATGGGGATGTTCGCGGGCGGCTCGCGCACGTCGATCAGCCGTCGCCCGAGCCGTTCCGCCGCAGCGCGAATCTCCGGCACATCGGCAGCCGCGCATGCATTCCGCTGATGATGTGCAGCCCGGATTCGAGCGCCTCGACAAGTGCCGGGACCCAGCTCGCCGCGATGAACCCGCCGGAGTTGGCGACGCCGATGACCAGCGCCTGAGCGCCTTTGTCCCGCGCCTCTTTGGGCGAAAGCCTCGGAAGGCCCGTGGTGACGGCTCGCGCTCGGCAAGCGCGAACTCGCCGACGCAGCGCTCGCCCGCCCAGTCGCGCAGCCCGAACGCCGTCTTGGCATAGCCCGGCTCGACCGTGTCGCCGAGAAACAGGAGGTAGGGCTGCGGCAGGGCCAGCGAAGGGGGCGCAGACACCGTCAGCTCCCTCGTTGCTAGCCCCACCTCAATGCTCCCGCGCTCAGTACCGATCAGAAGTTCGCGCCCAGAGTGAGCCCGATCGTCCGGGGGCGAATGAACGCTGCTCGGATGGGGCTGCCGGGAAGGATGTTGTTGTGAACAACCTGATCGGTGATGCCCGTAGTCAGCGCACTGATCCCGTCTGAATTGGTCAGGTTCTTGACGTAAGCTTCCACCGTAAAACGACCCAAATCGACGCCGCCATGAAGATCGACAGTCGCGTAGTCTGGAATCCTCCGCTGTGGAATGGGCGGGAAGCCTAGCACGGTGGTGTCGGCACCGAAGTTGTCACGCTGTGTTCCGGTATACGCCAGTGTTCCGCCGACGAACGCCGTTGTCAAATTGCCGATCTTCCAATCGTAGTCGGCGTTCAGGTTGACGCTGACCTTCGGAACCCACGGGAGTCGATCGCCATCAAGGCCTCCGGCGAGCGCCGGCGTGTCGGATGTCAAATGTGCGTCGATCCAGGCACCATTTAAACCAAGCTGCAGGCCGCGCACGGGCCGCAAGGTCAGGGATCCTTCAATACCATTGCTGACCGCGCTGCCGCCATTAATGTTGACTCCGACATTGTCGATTGCCGTGAGTAACTGGATGTCTTTCCAGGTGAGATGGTAGGCCGCGACATCAAACGAAAGGCGCCGCCCAACATTGGTTTTCAGGCCGACCTCGTAGCTGGTGAGAGTATCGGAATCGAATGTCCTCGGTACATCTGGCGGCGAGGTTGGCGAAACGACGTTCGGCCCACCCGGTCTGTAGCCTTTCGCAACTCTCGCATAGACCGCGGTCGTGTCGCTGATCTCAAAGCGCGGCGAAAGCGAGTAAGTGAAGACGCTCTCGTCAGACTTGGTCGTGAAGTCGCTGAAGCTGATGATTGGGGGAGTGCCGTCCGTTCTTTGGTGTGCGGACTGCTTGTTATTGGCGAACCGCCCCCCAGCGGTAATGTCGAAGCGATCCGTCAGATGGTACGTGACGTTCGCGAAGCCAGCGAGTTCCCTGTATTTGGAATCGACCCGGGCTGTCGCGAGATCGTCCAGCGCGGCAATTCCAAACGGTTGCCCGGTCGCAAGGTCGATTGATCCAATGAATTGGTTAATCTTCCCCGTTTCCTTGGTGTAGTAAGCGCCAAGCATCCATTCGAACTTGTCGTTGGTCGGCGATGCCAACCGAATTTCCTGAGTGAACTTGTGAACATCGGTTTGCTGATCTTCGAAAGGCCCGATTGGGTCGAAAGTGAGAGGCTCAGGCGGGAATGGCGCTCCCAAAATTGGGAAGGCGAGCCTGTTTGGATTGAAGGGGCCGAGGATAAAGGTCAGGCCGTTCGCAAGGATTGGTACGGCATCAAGCGTAAAGCTCTCTTCCGACGATCCGAAGCTGGTCGATGAGGTCAAGCTCGCGAAGCCGAAATCATATTCGACGAGGCCATTGTACAGGCGGTACTTGACCTGGTGCGGCTCGCGGAAGAACCGGGTCTGGTCGAGCTTTCCACGGATCGGATGGAAATCTTCATCGACCTCCGCCAAGCTGGGGGCGTCGGATTCAATGTGCTGGGCAATTGCACTCAATCGAACCGTCAGTTCCGACGTCGGCTTCACCAAAAGAGAGGCACGGCCACCCCATTCTTGCCCCTTGTTGATGTTCTTGCCGCCCAGTGAAGAAATTTGGATCGGTGGTGCCTCGGGGGGGAATGGAGGAGTGGTAGGAAGAGCGCCTGCGAGGGGATTGATCAGCGTTGCGGATTCACCGCTGGCGTCGATCCATCCAGCGTTCTTCCGGTAGAAACCCGATACGCGGAAGGCGGCAATGCCGCCGAGTGGCACGTTAACAACGCCGTTGACATTGTCTCCAGTTCCGCCGCCATCGACGAACTCAAGACCCGCGCGAGCGCGAGCGCTGAATTCCCCAAGCTTGGGCGCGTTGGTGACGAACTTGAGAACGCCGCCGAGCGAGCTCGCACCGTAGAGCGTGCCCTGCGGCCCGCGTAGCACCTCAATTCGGGCGACGTCGAAAGTATCGAAATCGCCCGCAAGGACGGCTCCGTTGACCAAGCCCGTGCTCGAACCAAACGGGGTTTCGTCGACGTAAACCGCGACGGTGGAGCTGACGCCTCCAGTGTTGACACCACGCAGCACAAGGCGACCCTGGCCAGGCTGACTCTGCTCGAGGCTGAGACCCGGAATTTGGCTCAGATAATCCGAAAATGTAACAGAGTGCTGGCGCTCTAGGGTTTTCCCGCTCACGACCGTCACCGACTGTGGAATCTTGAGAATCGGCTCTGCTCGCTTCTGCGCGGTTATGATGATGGACTCGCCATTCTGGTTGCCGGCGCTTTGGTCCTGCGCCGAAGCCGCCGGCGGCGCCGCTTGCTGCGGCGGGTCCTGCGCGAAGGCTGGGCTGGCGAACGCCAGTGCATAAATCGCGGCCGAAGAAAACAGGGCGGCACGCCCCCTGTCATGCATCCTGTTCATTTGTCTTCTCCCCTTGAAATCATGATTGAATCGCACGCCCAGGCGATCGCCCGGGAAACCAGTGGAAATTGCTGTCGATTCACGCATTGCTCGGCCTCGCCAAACCTTCGGGAACGTCGGTCAGGTCGTCGAGCCGCCCGCCCTCGGCGGCGCGCGCGAGGATCCTCCGCGTGGGCGCTTCGAGCAGGTAAAGCAGGCCGGCCGACAGCGTCGCGATCCCGGCGAGAATGACGAAAAACGGGACGTGCCCGACGCGGCTCCACAGCCGCCCGACCTGACCCGCCGCAAGGCTTCCGCTGAAAATCGCCAGATACCAGGCGGCAACGGTGCTTGCGCCCAGCTTTGGCGGCGCAAGGCGGGCGAAGATCCCCAGCCCGTTCGGCAGGATGAAAAGCTCGCCGAGGGTAAAGACGAAAAAGTAGCTGAGCAGCCACGCCCAATGGACACGGCCCCCGCCGGCCATAGCCTCGGCCGCAGCCACCAGCAGGTACGACGCGGCGACGAGCAGCGCGCCAACGGCCATCTTCTGAATCGACGGAGAGTTCGCGCCCCTGCTCCGCCTGCCGCCGCCACCAGGCAAGCAGCAGCGGCGTCAGAACCATCACCAGCAGCGGATTGAGCGAGAAGAACATCGCCGCGCCGATCTCGCGGCCGCCGATCACCCGATTGACGTCGTCGCGCATCCACAACGCGATGGTGTTGCCGATCTGCTCGTAAGCCGCGCGGAAGACGGTGACTGCAAGACCGATCCCGAGCAGCAGCAGGAAGGTGTCGCGGCCGCGATGCGAGGCCGGTGCCGCGCGCCGGAGCGGTCGACGGTCCGTTCGCGGGGCAGATATGGCCTGACCGTAGAGATAGATGACGAGGCCGGAGAGCATGCCGACGCCGGCCGCGGCAAAGCCGTAGTGCCAGCCGTAGGTCTCGCCGAGGAACCCGCACACGAGCGGCGCCAGGAACGCGCCGACGTTCACCCCGACATAATAGACGTTGTACGCCCACGGCCGGCGGGGGTCGTCGGCGGTGTAGAGATCGTTGATCTGGCTCGGCAGCGTCGGCAGGAACAGGCCGTTGCCGATCGCGATCGTCGCCAGGGCGACGTAGAACAAGGGCTCGGACGCCATCATGAAATGGCCCGCAGCCATGACGGTTGCGCCGATGATCACCGCCCGGCGCTTGCCGAGCCAGCGGTCCGCGATGGTGCCGCCGATGATCGGCGTGAAGTAAGCGAAGGCCGTGTAGAAGCCGTAGATGCTGGACGATTTCTCCTGACCGAACAGCAGCTGCGTGGTCATGTAATAGACCAGCAGCGCACGCATCCCGAATAGGAGAATTGCTCCCACATGTTGGTGAGGAACAGGATCGTGAGACCCCGCGGCTGGCCGAACCAGTTGGATGGCGCGGCGGCGTGGCTCATGCGGCGAGCCTCGATCCCCAGACCTGGTCCGCGCACCAGATGGTGCCCTCGCGATATTCGCACGAGGGCGTGCGGTCCTCGCGCAGGAACGTCGGGCCGTCGAGGTCGACGACGTCGCAATGCTGCCCGACGATGAATGCCGGAGCCATCGCCAGGCTGGTGCCGACCATGTTGCCGACCATCACGCCGAGCCCGTGGCGGCGCGCTTCCTCGGCAATCAGCAGCGCCTCGGTGAGACCGCCGCATTTGTCGAGCTTGATGTTGATCACGTCGAAGCGGCCGACAAGGCCGGGCACATCGTCGAGCCCGAGCGCGCTTTCGTCGGCGGCGATCGGAATCGGTGAGCGATAGCCGTCGAGATCGGCTTCCCTGCCGCGCGCCAGCGGTTGCTCGAGCAACGCCACTCTGTGGGCGACGAGCGCTTCGACGAGCGGCTCGAGTTGATCGCGCGAATAGCCCTGGTTGGCGTCGACCCCGAGCCACACGTCGGGCCGCGCGGAGCGAATGGCGCGGACCCGTTCGATGTCGAGCTCGAGCTCGCCGGTGAGCTTGACCTTGATCGCCTTGGCGGACGCATAGCGCCGCGCGCCCTCGGCCATCGCTTCCGGATCATCCGCGCCCAGCGTGAAGGTCGTGATCAGAGGCTGGGTCTTGCCAATCCCGGCAAGGTGCCGCGCCGGGGTTCCGCCGAGCTTCGCCTCCAGCTCCCACATCGCGCAGTCGACCGCGTTGCGCGCGCCGCCGCGCGGCATCAACTCGCGCAAGATCCTCACGACTTCCGCAGTTCTCGATTACGTCGCGATGCGCCTCGAGCTCAGCGACGATGTGCGCGGAATTGTCGCCGAGATAATAGACGCCCGCCGCCTCGCCGCGCCCGGTGAACTCGCCGTCGCTCAGCTCGACGACGACCACGTCCGAGTGCTCGAAGACAAAGCCCGAGATCCGGAATGGCGCCGAGAGTGCGTGCGTCTCCACGCGATAGGCGAGCCGGAGCGCGCCCATCAGTAGTTGGTCGCCAGCCCGACGAGCTTGAAGACCAGGCCGACGTAGAGGATCGTCCCCGACGCGATGACGAGCAGGATGCTCCACACCTTGCCGGTCCAGCGCCAGTTGTTGCGCCAGGCGTTGTAGGCATACCAGCACATCACCGCGAAGGCGGCGATGAAGCCGACGGTGCTGAGCAGCTCCAGCAGCAACAGGAGCGAGTTGAAGCTCGCCTCATTGCCAAGATCGCCGAACAGCATCGACAGCGCCCATATCCAGCCTCCAAGGATTAGAAGGATGAGCAAGGCCGCGATTCTGCTCGAGCGATAGGCCCAGAGCTGCCGTCCAGTCGAGGCCGAGCTCGGCCTTGTACTTGCGCCGCACCAGCAGCCGCGTCGGCCACAACACAACCGTGACGAAGAGGATCGCCAGCGAGCAATAGAGCAACGGCAGAATCCAGGCTGACGAACGGTAGCCGGGCGTACGGGCGTAATCGATGATCGGCGCCAGTTCGCCATAGCTGAAGCGCGTCGCCTTCCCGTCCTGGGCAGTGGCCGTGAGCAAGTCATGGCCGTCGGCGTCACGCCACAGCATCGGCCCGATGTGGGTCCATTTGCGCGGCTGACCATTCAGCCCCTTTGCATCGGCGATGAGCGGGTTGCCGTCGCTGTCCACGCCAACCTTGGCCTGGCCAATGAGGTCGACGATTGCGAGGAAGTTGGACCGCGAACCGCGCGTCGTCGAATAGACTCCGGAAAGCTTTTCAGCGTCCGCCTTGGCGCCGTTCGGGTCGGCCTTCTGGACCGCGTCCGGCGCTTCCGGGAAGTAGCGGTCGGCGAAATTCTCAAACACCGCGTTGCGCAGCGGACCGGCAGCGCCTTCCTTGCCGGCGCTGTTGAAGGACACGAAGATCCCGACATTCTTGTCGAGGAACAGGTGCAGGTCGCTGTGGAAGGCAACGGTGTCGCCGCCATGCGCGATGACACGCATGCCGTTGATGTTCGTTTCGTAAAAACCGTGCGCCATTCCGTCGCCCGCCGGAAACGGCGTGTTGGCGCGCGAATGCATCAGCTGCGCCGTCGCCGGCTGCAGGATTTGTTGCCCGTTGTAGGTTCCGTTCTGCAGATGGGCGATCATGAAGCGGCCCATGTCGTCGCCGCTCGCGGCGAGCGCTCCAGCCGGCGCCGCATTGACGAACTCATAGCCGTAGGGCTTGTCCTTGCCTGATACATAACCCTCGGCCATCAGCGACTTGAGATTCGCAGGGAGCGGCTGGCGGAAGGTGGAATGCGCCATCCCCAGCGGCCCGAAAATATGATGCTCGAGATAAGCGTCGAACGGCTCGCCGGACGTGCGCTGCACGATGTAGCCGGCAAGGCTCGCGCCGTAGTTCGAATAGGCCGGCGTAGTGCCCGGTGCGTAGATGCGCCTCGGCGTCCAGCGCTTGAGCAGCGTGTCGAACGGCACCTGGGTTTTCTCGCCCGAGCGTGATGAGGTCCTTGACCTGCTCCTCGAAGCCGGGCGTGTGCGTCATCAGATTGAGGACGGTAATCGGCTTCCCCTCGAAGGGCGGGATTTTGAAGTCGATATATTTGTTCACGTCGGCGTTGAGGTCGACCTTGCCCTGCTCGACCTGCTGCATCAGCGCAGTCCAGGTAAACAGCTTGGAGATTGAGCCGGGCCGGAACAGCGTCGTTTTGGGGTCGACCTTGGTCTTTTTGGCGACGTTGGCATAGCCGTAGCCGCGTTCGGTGAGGACCTGCCCGTCCTTGACGACGACCACGACCGCGCCGGGAATATCTCCCTTGCCGATTGCGTAAGGCATATAGCCGTCGAGCCAGGTGTTGAGATCGTCCGCAGTCAGCGCATGCGTGCTTGTATTCTGCTGCGCTGCCCCGGGGGCCGCCGGAAGAGACTCGGTCTTCAGCTTCGCTTTCGGGACAAGCGTCGGTTGAGTTGTTTGCGCGGCCGCTCCAGAGAGGAACGCAGCCCCGAGAATCGCAGCAACAAATGCAGCCGCCTTACGCATGTCCGTCTCCCCTATTCCTGGCCGATTTGCTCAATCGAGCAATCTGGCCTTATCATGCTTGCACGTGCCTAGTGGGGACATAATGATCCTGATCAGAGAATTGTCAATTCCGCTTCTTGGACGAGTCCGGTGAGCGAACATCCTACCCTCGGACGAATCCTGAAGGAGCTTCGGAATCACCGCGGCTGGACCCTCAAGGAGATGAGCGATCACACTGGAATTCCGGTTTCGACTCTGTCGAAAGTGGAGCACGACCGGCTTACCCTGACCTACGACAAGCTGCTTCAGCTAAGTCAAAAGCTGAACATCCGCATTTCGGAGCTGTTCGCCGAAAGCGAGTTCGGCGGACGAGAGTGTCACTGCACGGCGGAGCATTGGCCGGATCGATGATTCGGTCCGTGTCACCACGCCCAACTACGACTATTATTACTTGTGCACGGAGCTCAGGCGGAAGCGGATGGTGCCGATCCTCACTCGGATTCGCGCCAAGTCACTGAGCGAGTTCGGCGATCTCGTTCGTCACTCGGGCGAAGAATATATCCACGTGCTCGAAGGCAGCATCATCGTGCACAGCGAGTTCTACGATCCGGTGAGCCTGCACACGGGCGAAGGCATCTACATCGATTTCGAACATGGGGCACGCGTATGTCGCCGACGAGGGATGCGACGAGGCACTGGTCCTTGGAGTTTGCTCGAGCGCGGACGAAAGCCTGATGAGCTCACTGATGAATATCCACGAACCGACCCAACGCGCCTGCAAATGCGGAGCCGAGTCCAGAAACGTTGCGTGTTCGCCGGTTGAACTCGACCGGCTGCGTGATCAGGAGCGCGCGCGTGCAGCGAATTTTGTTACGGGCTCGTAGCGTGGATTGATGAGGTGCACCGCCAGCAGCGCGACCAGATAGGCCGAGCCGGCCAGGATGAAAATCGGCGTATAGCTCGCGAACCGCCCAAGCACCCAGCCGGCATATTTGGCCATCAGCATCCCGCCCGCCGCACCGGCAAAGCCGCCAAGTCCCACGACTGAGCCGACCGCCCAGCGTGGGAATGAGATCGGCCGGCATGGAGAAAAGATTGGCCGAAAAGCCCTGATGACCGGCGCAGGCCAGCCCGATGAGCAGCACCGCGATCCAGACATTCGGCGGCGCCGCCGCGAACATGACCGGGACCACCGTGATAGCGCAGACGAGCATTGCCAGCTTGCGTGAACGGCCGACCGCCACACCACGTCGAAGCAGGCTCGAGCTGAACCAGCCGCCGGAGATCGAGCCGACGTCCGCGAGGACATAGACGGCGACGAGCGGCGGGCCGAAACTCTTGAGGTCGAGCCCGTACCTTTTGTAAAAAAGTCTGGCAGCCAGAACAGGAAGAACCACCACCACGGATCGATCAGGAAGCGGCCACTCATGTAAGCCCAAACCTGGCGAGTCGTCAGCAGGCGCCGCCATGCCACGGGCTTCTGTGCCTCGATCGGATCAGATTCGATGTACGCGAGCTCCGATGACTTCAGCCGCGGATGCTCGCGCGGGCGGCGGTACAGAAAAAACCAGGCGATCGATCCAGACTATGTTGATCGCGCCAGTGACGACGAATGCGCCGCGCCATCCCATTGAGAGAGCAATGATCGGAACGATCATCGGGGTAATGATCGCGCCCATGTTGGCGCCGGCATTGAAGATGCCGATGGCAAGCGCGCGTTCGCGCCGCGGGAACCATTCGCTCGCCGCCGCCAACGCCGCCGGGTACGTACCGGATTCGCCGAGCGCGAGGATCACGCGCATCAGGGCGAACCCGCGCGTCGACGTGAACAGAGCATGCGCCATGTGCGCCGCGGTCCACACGCCCATGGCGAGCAAATAGCCGACTTTGGCGCCGACGCGATCGATCAGACGCCCGAAGAAAAGGAAGCCGATCCCGTACGCAGCCTGGAACCAGAAGACGACGTCTCCGTAGCCCTCCTCCGACCAGCCGTAGAGTTGCTGCAGCGTCGGTTTCAGAACGCTGAGGACCAGCCGGTCGATGTAACTCAGGACGACAGCGGCGAAGAGCAGTCCGCAGATCACCCATCGCAGCCGAGCCCCCCTGCCCGGCGGCGTTGCGATGGAAGTGGTCGGCACCGCGCTCACCGCCGAGACTTTCCGGCGCGCTCGGCGAACAGCGACAAAGGCACGGCGTCGCCCATAAAGCGATAACCTTCGGGCGACGGGTGCAAACCGTCGCCGGAATTCGAACGCCTTGCGAGCCTCTGCGGCTGCGCCGGATCCCGCATCAGCGCGTCGAAATCGACCACCGCATCCACATTCCCGGTGTCCGAATCCAGTCGTTGACAGCGTTGCGATCAGCTTCGTTCGCGTGCATCCGGATGGTAATAGCCGGAAGCTCCGTACGGCATGATTGTCGCTCCGATCACCTTGATCCCGCGCTCGCGCGCTCGCGCCGCCATCTGCGCATAAGCTCCGATCATGCGCTCGACGAGTGCGTGATGGGCCGCAGCCGAAACGGGTGCATCGCGGGTGAGCATCCCGAGGTCGTTCACGCCTTCGAGGATGATGACGTATCGAACGGCGCTGCGCTCAAGCACGTCGCGCCCGAACCGGGCGACGGCGCTGGGTCCGACGCAGGCTTCCACGAGGCAATTGCTGCCAATGCCGAGGTTGAGCACCGCGACCGGGCGCTTCGCTCCCTTCAGCCGCTCGGCGAGAAAGTCCGTCCAGCGCGTGTTGGTGTTGGACACGACTCCATGCCCATCGACGATCGAGTTGCCGACGATCGCAACGGCTGCCGATAGACGCGCAGGCTCCACATCGATCGCCGTCAGATAGTACCAGTGATCGACGGTGGACGCTCCACTGAGCTCCGCCGCCGAGAGCTGGTCGCCAGGCGCAAAGTAGCTCGTTGCGCGCGAGCCGGGATGACCCGTCTGCAGCTTTGGCAGCTCCGTAAAATGGATCGTGACGGCGAGCGTCGCCAGCGCCGGCACGTTCATCGAAACCGGGTCGGAGACATATTCCGCCGCCAGCGGGAATGGTGACTGCCAGCTGCGCCATTGAACGTGACACTTCGGTCGGTCGGCAGGTCGATGCGTTGTGAGTCCGCCGATATGGCGCGGGCGATGTGCACTCCGGTGATCGTCAGCGGCGCAGCGCCGAACACGTTGGATATGTGGATGCGAACTCGCCTGCCGCCGATCGTAGTGCGAACCAGTTGGCGCAGTGTTGTGTTCTCGAGCGGCGCCGCATCCTTCGAGTCGAGCGGGATTTGAGCGCTGGCCCAGCTGCTCACCCAGCTTACCGGACGGGCAATTCGGCCCGCGGAAGGTGCGGAAAAAGACGGGCCGGCGACAAGCGCGACCACGGCAGCGAAGAACGTGTACAACTTGAACCTCGATCGTTGCAGCACCACGCCTCCGACTTGACACCTGTTGTCTCGCAAGGGGATGTTAGCGCTCACAACAGAGGAATGCATGGCGAAAATCGAACGCGCCCGGGTCGTCGTCACCAGCCCCGGCCGCAACTTCGTCACTTTGGTCATCGAGACCAGCGACGGCGTGCGCGGCGTCGGCGATGCAACCCTGAATGGCCGCGAACTCGCAGTCGCCGCTTATTTGCAGGACCATGTCGTCCCGTGCCTGATCGGCCGCGACCCGCACCGGATCGAGGACGTTTGGCAGTTCCTCTATCGCGGCGCCTACTGGCGCAGGGGCCCGGTCACGATGTCCGCGATCGCAGCGGTCGACGTGGCGCTGTGGGACATCAAGGGGAAGGTTGCCGGCCTTCCGCTGTATCAGCTGCTCGGCGGCGCTTCGCGCGACTCCGTGATGGTCTACGGACACGCCAACGGCGACTCGATCGAGGAAACGGTCGAGCGCGCGCTCGAGTATCGCGAGCAAGGCTACCGGGCGATCCGTCTGCAGAGCGGGATTCCCGGCCTGGCCTCGACCTATGGCGTGTCCAAAGACAAATATTTTTACGAGCCGGCCGATGCCGACCTTCCGACCGAAAACCTGTGGTCGACCGAGAAATACATGCGCACCGTCCCCGAGCTATTCGCCGCAGCGCGCGAGGCGCTCGGCCCGGATGTGCACCTGCTGCACGACGTCCACCATCGGCTCACGCCGATCGAAGCTGCGCGGCTCGGGAAAGACCTGGAGCCATTCCGCTTGTTCTGGCTGGAGGACGCGGTCGTCGCCGACAATCAGGAAAGCTTCCGCCTGGTTCGGCAGCACACGACGACGCCGCTCGCGGTAGGCGAGATCTTCAACAGCATCTGGGACGCCAAGCTGCTCATCCAGGAGCAGCTGATCGACTATATCCGCGCGACGGTGGTGCACGCCGGCGGGATCACGCACCTGCGGCGGATCGCCACTTTCGCCGAAATGTTCAATGTCCGCACGGGCTGCCACGGCGCGACCGATCTTTCGCCGATCACCATGGCGGCGGCGCTCCATTTCGATCTGTCCGTCCCCAACTTCGGCGTGCAGGAATATATGCGGCACAAGGAAGAGACCGACGCGGTTTTCCCGCACGCGTACAGTTTCGAAAAAGGCTCGATGCATCCGGGCGAAGCGCCCGGTCTCGGAGTGGACATCGATGAGGAGCTTGCGGCGCGCTATCCCTACAAGCGTGCCTATCTGCCGGTGAACCGGCTGGACGACGGCACGATGTTCAATTGGTGACCGACAAGCTCGTCCTTCACCCGGACCGGCTGTTCCCGCCGGATGAACGAACGCGAGAGATTGCTCGGTCGCTCTACCAGGACATCAAGGACCTGCCGATCGTCAGTCCCCATGGGCACACCGACCCGGCATGGTTCGCGCTGAACGAGCCCTTCCCCGACCCCGCGAACTTGTTGATCGTTCCGGACCATTACATTTTCCGGATGCTCTACAGCCAGGGCGTCCAGCTCGAGCAGCTCGGGATTCCGCGCGTCGACGGAGGCCCCACCGAAGTCGATCCGCGCGCGATTTGGCGAGTCTTCGCGGAGCACTACCATCTGTTCCGCGGCACGCCTTCGCGGCTGTGGCTCGACTGGGTCTTCGCCGAGGTCTTTGAACTGGATGTGCGCCTCTCGGAGGCGACTGCTGATCTCTACTTCGACAGGATTCAGACGTCTCTTAATCAGCCGCAATTTCGTCCGCGAGCATTGTTCGAGCGCTTCAACATCGAAGTTCTGGCGACGACGGAAAGCCCGCTCGATCCGCTCGACCACCATCGCGCGATCCGCGAAGTCCGGATGGAAAGGACGGGTGATCACCGCATATCGGCCGGATCCCGTGATGGATCCGGAATATCCGGACTTCGCCGCGAAACCTGCCCGCTTCGGTGAGTTGACTGGCGAGAACGTATCGAGTTTCGCCGGTTACCTGCGCGCGCATGAGAAACGCCGGGCTTTCTTTCGCGAGGCCGGCGCAACGTCCACCGATCATGGCCACCCGACCCCGGGGACGGCGGACCTTCCCCGAGCGGATTGCGAAGCTTTGTACGCCCAGGTTCGCGAAGGCACGTGCTCAGCGCCCGACGCCGAGCTGTTCCGCGGCCAGATGCTGACCGAGATGGCGCGCATGAGCGTGGATGACGGAATGGTGATGCAAATTCATCCGGGCGTCGTCCGCAGTCACAATCGGCAGTTGCTGGAGCGGTTCGGCAGGGACAAGGGCGCCGACATTCCGCTGGCCACCGAATATGTGCGCAGCCTCAAGCCGCTGCTCGACCGCTTCGGCTCCGATCCGCGGCTGACACTCATCCTGTTCACGCTCGACGAGAGCACATATGCGCGCGAGCTTGCGCCTTTGGCCGGCCATTATCCGGCCCTGAAGCTTGGCGCGCCCTGGTGGTTCCACGACAGCCCGGAAGGCATGCGGCGCTTTCGCGAGCAGGTCACCGAAACCGCCGGTTTCTACAACACGGTAGGTTTTATCGACGACACGCGCGCCTTTCTGTCGATCCCCGCGAGACACGACGTTGCGCGGAGAATGGACTGCGCATTCCTGGCGCGCCTCGTCGCCGAGCACCGGCTCGACAAGTCCGAGGCCCACGAACTCGCCCCTCTGCTGGCGTACGATTTGACCAAGCGAGCATACAAACTGTGACGAAGCGCCTGTCCGCCGCAACCCTGCCAATGCTGCCGGCGGAAGTGCAACGGCCCTCCTATGACCGCGGCGCGCTCAAGCCCGGCGTTGTCCATATCGGCATCGGCGCATTCCACCGCGCGCATCAGGCGCCGGTCTTCGAAACTTTTGCCCAACGCGGAGATCTCCGCTGGGGAATCGTCGGCGCCTCACTCCGCTCCGCTGGCCGTGCGCGACGCGCTGCTGCCGCAGGACTGGCTGTACACCCTTGTCGTCGAATCCGGCGCAGATCGCATCACCAGCGTGATCGGCGCGCTTCGCGGCGTGATCCTCGCGCCCGAGGATCCACGGCGGCTGATCCACGCCATTGCTTCCGACCAGACGCATATCGTGACCGTCACCGTGACCGAGAAAGGCTACAAGCTCGATCCCGCGTCGGGCTTGCTGTTGGAAGATGATCCCAACGTGCAATCGGACGTCGCCGATCTTTCATCGCCGGCGACGATGCCGGGCTATCTGGCGGCAGGCCTGCAGCTCAGGAAAGAGCGCGGGCTGCCGCCGATCACCATTATCTCCTGCGACAATATTGCCGGGAACGGGAGCAAGCTTCAGGCCGGCGTCATGCACATCGCGCGCAAGCACGATTCGCGTCTCGCCGAATGGGTGGATAGGCATTGCGCATTTCCCGACACGATGGTCGATCGCATCGTGCCTGCGACGACCGATGCGGATGTAGAACTGACAAGGTCGCGGCTTGGTCTTGTCGATTTCGCAACGGTCAGAACCGAACCGTTCTCGCAATGGGTCATCCAGGACCGCTTCGCCGGTCCGAGGCCCGAGTTCGAAGCAGCAGGCGTCCAGATCACGAACCGACCTTGCCCCTTGGGAACATGGCGAAGCTGCGGCTGCTCAACGGTGCGCATTCGGCGATGGCCTATCTCGGCGGCCTTGCGGGTATCGAAACCGTCGACCAATTCGTCGTGCAGCCTTGGGGCCGTGCTTTCGTCTACATGCTGTGGGACGAACTGGAGTCGACTTTGACCGCGCCTGGCGAACTCAACGTTGCGGAGTACCGGAGAACGTTGATGCGCCGGTTCGCCAATTCGGCCCTGAAGCATCGGCTTCGCCAGATCGCGATCGACGGTTCTCAGAAGATTCCACAGCGCCTCGTCGCAGGCGCGGCGGATCTTCTCGACCGCGGTCGCCAACCCGAAGCCATCGCACTTGCGATAGCGGCGTGGATGCGCTGGCAGAGCGGCCGCGACGATCTCGGTCAGACTTTCGACGTCGATGACCCGCTCGCTTCGACGACGGAACGGCTGGCTTCAGGTGCTGCCAATGCGCCGGATCAGGCTCGGGCGCTGCTGTCGCTCGGTTCGGTGTTTCCACCGCGTCTCCGCGACGATTTGGGCTTTCAGGGGCTTGTCGCGCACCATTTGCAGGACCTCGACGAACATGGTGCCCGAGCGACCGTGGAACGCTTCCTGTCCAGACAGACAGTCGCAACGGAAGGGAAACGCTGCGGATGAACCTCGACCGCTCCGGCCCGGTGCTGTGTTTCGGCGAGGTCCTGCTGCGCCTCAGCGCGGCGGCCGGAACGCGGCTTGCAAGCTCTTCGAACTTCTCCGCTCACGTCGGAGGTGCGGAAGCCAATGTCGGCGCGCTCCTCGCGCAGCTGGGAACCGCGGTCGAGTTGATCACGGTGCTTCCGCGGTCGAGCCTTGGCGATCTCTGCGAGGCGGAACTCCGGCGTGTCGGCATGGGCACAGGCAAGGTGCTCCGGAGCAGCGGCAGGCTCGGGCTGTATTTCTTTGAGGCGGCGGTCGGGGGCGGGCGCATCGTCTACGATCGCGAGCACTCCGCTTTCGCCGCGAACGCAGACCAGCTCGATTGGGTCGCGCTTGCGGCGGGGGCGCGATGGTTACACCTGTCCGGCATCAATCTGGCACTCGGAGACGAGGCGGCGAACTCGGCACTTGCGGCCGCCGAAGCCATGCGCTCGGCCGGAGTTCCCGTATCCTTCGACGTCAATCACCGCTCATCTTTGTGGGAGGGCCGACCGCGCGCTGAGTTCGACCGCGTTCGCCAGCTGGCCGGCCTGGCGGATGTCCTGTTCGCCAACCCGGCCGACATTGCGCGCGTGCTCGAAATCGATTTGCAGACAGCAACCAGCGAATATCGGAGAGCCGCGGCGGAAGCTGCGTTCAATGCCTTCGAGCAGCTTCAGTTCGTCGCGTCCACGACCCGGTCGCAGGAAGGTCCCATCCGAACCCTCTCGGCCAGTGTCGACTCACGCGAGCTGGGCCATGAAACAGCCGCAGCGCCGCTCGGCACGGTCATCGATCGCATCGGCTCGGGCGACGCGTTCGCCGGCGCGGCGATCGACGCAATCCTTCGCCGCGCGTCTCTAGAGGAAATTGCGCAACGCGGCTTGGCGGCTGCAGTGCTTAAGCATGGCCTCCACGGCGACCGCTGGATCGGCTCTCGCGCGGAACTCGAATCCTTCGATCCATTCGCTGCCCGCGACGTTCAGCGATGATTAGCGGCAGTCGCTAAGTGCGACGCGCAATGGCCGCCCCGAATAAACCACGCTGCGCGCAGGTGTGTTCATCGTTCCACAAACGACGTTAAACGCTGCCGCCGGCTTCATTCCTGGATAGCTTCCGTCGCGCGCGCCGAGGTTGAGGACTCTCGCGCTGTTATCCCAGCTCATCCTGACGAGACTGTATTCGCCCTTCTCATAGCCCTGGCCATCACCGCTATCGTCGTAGAGCGCGAAGGCGCCGTTCGCCCCTGGATAAACCCGCAGCTCGGTCGGTTCGTCAGACGGCGCATCGGCGTAGGGTTTCACTGGACCGAGCGGGACAATGCTTCCGCCGCGCACGAAGACCGGGATGCGCTCGATCGGGGCTTCGGCCTCAACCATCTGACCGCCCGCAAACAGGCGGCCGGTGAAGAAATCGAACCAGGTCGCCGCCGGCAAATAGACGGCGCGTTTCGTCGCACCCGGCATCGAAGACCGGAGCGACGAGGAACGCCTTGCCGAATAGATATTCGTCGGTCCGGGCCAGCGCCTTCGCGTCCGTGCGGAAGTCGAAGGCGAGCGCGCGCATCATCGATCCGCGGTTCTTCGTTACGTCCCACGCAAGCGAATAGATGTACGGCAGCAGCCGGTATCGCAGCTTGACGTCTTCGATCAGCCGCGGCTGCACATCTCCGTCGAAGTTCCAGATTTCCTTGCCGGGACCGGTGCCATGCACCCGGAATTGCGGAGTGAACACCGCGAACTGGTGCCAACGCGTGAACAGCTCCTCATATTTGCGATCGTGATTGTCGCCGCCGAAGAACCCGCCGATATCCGCCGACCAGTAAGGGATTCCGCTCATCGAGAAATTGAGCGCCGCGGGGATCTGCTTGCGGAAGATTTCCCAATTCCCCTGCGTGTCGCCGGACCAGGTGACGGCGCCATTGCGCTGCTGGCCGGCGTAAGCCGAACGGGTGAGGATAACGACGCGCTTGTCCGGCATGTCGCGGCGCATCCCGTCGTGGACTCCGGTCGTGTGCAGCAGGGGGTATGAGTTGAACACTTCGGCGCCCGGTCCGGCGGCGGTCTGGATCTGCGCGAGCTCGCCCCAATTGCCGCCGAGCTCAGGCTCGGAGGCGTCGAGCCACCACGCGTCGAAGCCCATCGCCCCGTAGTTCTGCCGGATCAGACTCCAGTAAACTTCGCGCGCCCGGGGATTCCAGGCGTCGTACCAGCGGCCTTGGCCGGTCGGATAGACATTCTTGAATGTTGGCGCGAAGAGGGCGCCGGCTTTCTCCAGCGCCTGTTCGTTTGTGGTGCCGACGTCGAAGCGCGCCCACACCGACACCGGTATATGGACGTGCATTGCGGCGAGATCGCGCACCATAGCCGCCGGGTCCGGAAAGCGCGCGCGGTCGAAGCGGAACGAGCCCCATTGGCCCGGGCTCCAGTGCTGCCAGTCCATGACGACCGCGTCGATCGGAACGCCCATCGCGCGATAGGTGCGCGCCACTCCGACCGCCCACTCCTGGTTCTCATAATGCTCACGGGATTGCCAGAAACCCCAGCTCCAGCGCGGCATCAACGGCGCATCGCCGGTCAGCCAGCGATAGCCGGCGATGACCTGGTCCGGTTCCGGCCCAAGGATGAAATCGTAATCGATTCCGGCACCCGCCGCATTGCGGATCACCAGCGGGAACTTCGCTCCGGCCTTCGCGACATCGACATCTGTGATCGACGCGTTGTTCCAAAGGATGCCGAAGCCGCTCGGGCTCAGCAGCATCGGCACCGCGACATCGCCGTTCTTCTGCTGCAGGTGGACGGTGCTCCCGCTGTAATCGAGCAGACCGTTCTGGTGCTGACCAAGGCCGTAAACCGGCGCCCGCGTGGCGAACGCCTGGAGCGTGCCGTTGCCAATGCTGCGCTCCGCCTCCTCGAGCACCGGCGTTCCGCGCGCGTCGAGGAAGGTGACAGCAGCGGTTGCCTTCGCGATCCGCGCCGTGAGCTTCGGCGTCACGAGCAGCCACGCGGCGGGAGTCTCGCGCAGCTTGAACGCAGTCCTGGCGGGGTGGCGATTACGGCCGGGTTGTAATTGCCGGCGTAGCCTGCGGGACCGAAACGGACGTGGACGACATTGTCGGACCACGGTTCGACGGTGAGCACCCCGTCCGCCGTCGTCAGTTCGAGCGCCGCTCGGGATCTGTCGGCCGGACGGACCGAGTCCGCAGAAGCCGGCGAAGCCGCAACGATCAGGCTCGCGGCAAACAGGCAGCCGATGATGCGCACGTCACCCCCTCCCACCCCAAAGATCAATGACTGTCGCGCGGCACTCCGCGGGTTTGCGCGATCCGCTGATAAGATTCGGCGCCTTCGAGGATCATGCCCTCGCCCATCTGGCCGACGTAGCGGCGCTGGATTTCCTGCCACGGAGTTTGCGAGGCGGGATATTGGTAACCCCCGGCGGCCTCGAGCTCCTGCCGCCGGCCCTGCCACTCCGCCTCATCGACCAGGGCGTCGGCACGTCCGGTGTTCAGATCGATCCGCACTCGGTCGCCGGTCCTGAGCAACGCCAGCCCGCCGCCCGCCGCGGCCTCCGGCGAAGCGTTGAGAATCGACGGGCTGCCCGACGTTCCCGATTGCCGGCCATCGCCGACGCAGGGCAGGCTGTGCACCCCCTGCGCGATCAAATAGGAAGGGGGTCGCATGTTCACGACCTCGGCGGTGCCCGGATAGCCAATCGGACCGGCACCGCGGATGACCAGGATGGTCTCCGGCGTGATGCCCGTCGCCGGATCGTCGATCCTCTTGTGATACTCTTCGGGCCCATCGAATACGACAACGCGGTCCTTCGAACGCTTGGGGATCGTCCGGGTTGGACAGGTAACGCTTGCGGAATTCGTCGCGATACGACCGAGCGCTTCATGATTGCGGAATTGAACAGGTTACCGCGAAGCACCATGTACCCAGCCGAGCTCCATCAGCGGTCGTTCGAATGGGCGGATCACGTCTTCGTTCTTGATCTCGGCGCCGCGGCAATTTTCGCCGATGGTCTTGCCGTTGGCGGTCAGCGCATCCTCGAAAATGAGGTCGTGGGCCATCAGCTGATTGACGACCGCTGGAACTCCGCCGGCGCGGTAATAATCCTCGCCGAGATATTCGCCGGCCGGCTGCAGGTTCACGAGCAACGGGACGTCGAGGCCATATTCCTGCCAGTCGTCGATGCTGAGCTCGACGCCAAGGTGGCGCGCGACGGCTTGCAGGTGAATTGGCGCGTTGGTCGAGCCGCCGATGGCGGAGTTCACGCGAATGGCGTTGATGAAGCTCTCGCGAGTCATGATGTCGGACGGCTTGCGGTCGGCCTTCACCATTTCGACGATCTGCAGGCCGGTGCGAGTAGGCGCATTCCTGCCGGTCGCGGTACGGCGCCGGGATCGCCGCCGAGCCGGGCAGCGACATTCCGAGCGCCTCGGTCAGCGAGTTCATCGTCGTCGCAGTGCCCATCGTGTTGCAGAAGCCGGTCGAAGGCGCCGAGCTCGCGACCAGCTCGATGAAGCCCTTCGCGTCGATTTTGCCGGTCGCGAGCAGCTCGCGCGCCTTCCACACGATGGTCCGGAGCCGGTGCGCTGCCCTCGAGCCAGCCGTTGAGCATGGGCCCGACAGAAAGCGCGATCGCCGGAATGTTCACCGTCGCCGCACCCATCAGGCAGCCGGGCACTGTCTTGTCGCAGCCGATGGTGAGCACGACGCCGTCGAGTGGATAGCCGTAAAGGATCTCGACGAGGCTCAGGTAAGTGAGATTGCGGTCGAGACCCGGCGCGGGACGTTTGCCGGTCTCCTGGATCGAGTGGATCGAAAACTCGAACGGGATTCCGCCGGCCGCGTAAATGCCCTGCTTCACATGCTGGCGAGGACGAGATGATGCCGATTGCACGGCATCAGATCGCTTCCGGTCTGGGCGATGCCGATGATCGGCTTGCCCGACTGAAGCTCCTCCAGCGAAATTCCGTAGTTGGTGTAGCGCTCCAGGTAGAGCGCGGTCATGTCGACATTATCGGGATTGTCGAACCACGCTCTCGAACGCAGCTTGGGCGGAGGCGTATCGGTCATTGGCCGCGTTCCGGAGCCGATGCGGCAACCGCCGCAACGGACAGCCGGTAGATCATTCGGTGATGGTACGGCTTGCCCAGGGTCCACGCGCGCCGATCCGAACGCCGGCTGGTTGGGAGTATCAGGGAAGACTTGCGGCTCGAGCGCAATCCCGTCGCCCATGCGGTAGACGTGCTTCTGCTTGCCGATCAGCGTGCCGTCGAGGAAGTTGCCGGTATAGACCTGGATCCCAGGCTGGTCGGACAACACCTCCAGGACGCGGCCCGAGCGCGGATCCTCGAGTCGTGCGGCGAGTTTGGGCTCGGACGTCTTGCCGGCATCGAGCACGAAATTGTGGTCGATCCCGCGGCCGATCACGATCTGCGGGTCGCGCCCGTCCCGCACGACCTCGTCGAGAATTCGCCCCGCCGTTAGGTCGAACGGCGTGCCAGCGACGGGGCTGCAGCTCGCCCGTGGGTATGAGCGCGGCGTTGACCGGCGTGTAACGGTGCGCGGCAACGGTCAGGCGGTCGGTGAGCGCTCCACCCGGCGAGCCTTCGCCGGCGAGATTGAACAAAGCATGATTGGTCAAGTTGACGACCGTCGGCGCGTCGGTGCTCGCGTCGAAATCGATCGTTAGGGAACCGCGGTCGTCGAGCGCGTAGGTTGCCGTCACCGTGAGCTTGCCGGGATAGCCCTGGTCGCCCGACGGGCTCACCAGCCGAAGCGCCACTTTGGCCACACCGTTCTTGTCGCCAACGTCAATGATTTGCCAGTTACGCTTGTCGAACCCGACCGTCCCGCCGTGAAGCGAGTTTGTCTTGTCGTTGAGGGCCAGCTGGTAGGTTTTGCCATCGAGACTGAAGCGGCCGCCGGCGATGCGATTCGCGTAGCGACCGATCGTCTGGCCCCAATAATTCGGATGCTCGACATAGCTACGTAAGTCGTCATAGCCGAGCGTCACGTCAGCGATGCGCCCCGCCCGGTCGGGCGCGTTCAGCGCCTGCAGCGTTGCGCCCAAGGTCATGATGCGCGCGCTCACCCCGTTCGCGCCGGTCAGCACCACCGACTCCACGGGCGTGCCATCGGGCAAGGTTCCGAACGGCTCGCGTCGCGCCGTCGCGGCATTCGCGGATGCTGCGATTGATCCGGCAGACACCATTACGACTATTCCCCTTTTCAAGCCTGTCATGATCTACCCCCTTACCTAAAGGACCCTTACCGCCGGCAGTTCCGCGCTCGACGCAATTAGCCGATTGCGAAGCGGCAGCGAGAACGGACTTGCCTCGATTTCGAACTCATCCCCGCTCTCCGTCGTGAACCCGTCACTGAACGACAAAGTGGCCGTGCCGAGAAAATGGACGTGAACGTCGCCCGGGCGGCGAAACTGCGCATATTTGAATTGATGCCATTCGAGGTTGGCGAGGCTGTGGCACATGTTTGCCTCTCCCGACAGGAACGGCTTTTCCCAGACGACGGCCCCGTTCCGCCGAATGCGGCTCACGCCTTCGACATGCTCCGGCGGAGAACCGACGAGAAGCTCTGGGCCGAGCGCCGCCTGCCGAAGCTTCGAATGGGCGAGCAACAGATAATTCTGACGTTCGGTGACGTGATCGCTGAACTCGTTGGCGAGGCAAAGTCCAAGTCGGTACGGCGCCCCGTCGGGACCGATTAGATAGATACCAGCGAGTTCCGGTTCCTCGCCGCCGTCCGCTGCAAAGTCGGGCACAGCCAGCGGCTGGCCGGGCGCGACCAGCTGCGAGCCGTCGCCCTTGTAAAACCATTCGGGCTGACAGCCGGTTTCTCCTTCCGCAGGCTTACCGCGGTCGAGCCCGTCGAGAAACATCCGCATTGAATCCGTCTGCTTCTCGGTCGCCGCCATCGCGATGCATGCGGTCGCGTGCATCGGCTGACCCGAGATGTGTGAGACCAGTGCCGGACATGAGCAGGTGCGCGCTGTCCTCGTGATCGATCGGCGCCATGATCCGACCTGCCGCGAGTTCCGCTGCGGGATGGACGTCCGGCCCAAGCCCAAGCCTTGAGATCGTCTCGGCAAGGGTGCTGCCGGACTCAATCGCCTGGAGCGCGAGCTCGCATGTCGAGGCGGCTCCGTTGACGAATCGGGCTGAGACGCCATCGTCGACGATGACCGAGCGCTTTCCATCGTCGGCGCGATGCTGCAACAGCCTGAGGGTCATGGCGCCGCCGCGTTCGACCGTGGTGGAGATTCGCCGCTCATTGCCGCGACCAATACTCAGACTTATAGGTGACGCCAAGATTTTCCGGAGGGGACCGTGAAAGCTGACGATCCCGATCGCGCGCCGCGCCATGGCACCGGGCGGCGCCTGCATGGTGCGATTGCGCGCAAGCTCGGCGCCGACATCTTGTCGGGCGACTATCCCGCGGGCGCGACGCTGCCAACGGAAGCCATGGCCACGGAAACGCTCGGCGTATCGCGGGCGGCATACCGCGAAGCGGTGCAGGTCTTGATCGCCAAGGGGCTAGTGGAAAGCCGGCCGAAGGCGGGCACCCGGGTTCTCCCCCGTGAGCACTGGAACCTGGTCGACCCCGACGTCCTTGCCTGGGCCTTTGCCCGGGAGCCGGACCATCGGCTGATCGAAAGCCTGTTCGAGCTGCGCGGCATCATCGAACCAGCCGCGGCGGCACTGGCCGCGAAGCGGCGGTCCCGCGAAGATCTCCAGAACATGAAATCGGGACTAACTCTGATGCGCCGGCACACGCTTGCCACGGAGGAAGGCCGCCAAGGCGACCGGCAGTTCCACGCCGCGCTTCTGCATGCCACCGGCAATGACGCGTTGATCGCGCTCAGCGCGGGTATCGCCGCGGCGGTCGCCTGGACGACGGTTTACAAGCAGCGCGGCCGCGAGCTGCCGCGCGATCCTCTGCCGTTTCACGTCAGTGTTTACGAAGCCATCGGCGATGGCGATGCTGAGCGGGCGAGAGACGCGATGCAAGTGCTCGTCACCGCCGCGCTCGAGGACATCGGATTGTCGTCTGGCGGCTAGACCCAAACAACGCTTGCGCGGTTCAGATTAGTCAGACTATCCAACGACGGCACTGAGGGGAGAATACGCAGATGGTGGGACCGGAACCGGCAGCGACAGCGCATCAGCCTTCTGCGACGCGGTTACGGACCAGCGCTGGCGCTGCTCACCACTCTCTTCTTCATGTGGGGCTTCATCAGCGTCATCAATGGCACGCTACTCCCGCACCTCAGGAGCGTATTCGAGCTCAGCTATTTCCAGACCGGTCTGATCGAATCCGTGTGGTTCATCGGCTACCTGCTCGCTTCCATTCCGGCAGCCAAGCTAATCGAGCGCATTGGCTATCAACGCGCGCTCACCACCGGCTTGCTGGTGATGACCACCGGCTCGCTGGGCATGATCCTTGCCGCTTATCTGATCTCGTACCCTGTGACCGTTGCGTCCCTGTTCGTCGTCTCCTGCGGGATCGCGCTGCTCCAGGTCGCGGCCAATCCCTACGTCGCGGTGATCGGACCGCCGGAGACTTCCGAACAGCGGCTCACGCTGGTGCAGGCCTTCAATACCACCGGCGACGTGCTCGCAGTCATCTTCGGCAAGTATCTCATCCTCGGGCGCACCACTGCGGGTACGGCCGCGCAGGGCACCCAGCTCACCCACGCGCAACGCATGGCCGACGCGCACGCGACCGAGCTGCCGTACCTGATCGTCGCGATCGTGCTGGGCATTCTCGCCTTCCTGATCGCGCGCGCCAAGCTGCCTGCATTAGGCGGCGCAACCGCACGCGTGGCGGCGGAGGCGCGGCGTACGCTCTCGCTCTTCAACCACCGCAACCTGATCCTCGGCTGCATCGGGATCGCCCTCTGCGTGCTCGCCGAGATCGGCGTTGGCAGCTACTTCGTAAACTTCGTCTCGCAGCCGAGCGTCGCTAACATCACGCAGGAACATGCGGCGACTTACCTGATTTTCTTCTGGGCCGGGATGATGGTCGGGCGCTTTGCCGCAGCCGCGCTGATGCGCAGGATTGCGCCCGGAACGCGTGCTGGCGATGTTCGCGCTGCTTGCGACCGCCGGTTCGCTTGTGGCGGTATTCGTGCCCGGCCCGGCGGCGATGTACGGACTTATCACCGTCGGCCTCGGCATTTCGCTCATGTTTCCGACCATTTTCGCCCTCGCGATCCGCGGCCTGGGACCGCTGACGGAGGAAGGGTCCGGCTTGCTGATCATGTCCATCGCCGGCGGCGCACTTGCATCGTTGCAGGGCAAAATCGGCGATCTCTACGGTCTGCATTGGGCTTTCCTCGTGACCGCTGGATGTGCGCTCTACGTGCTCTTCTACGCGCTGTGGGGCTCGCGTCCGACTGCTGCTCTCGCACCCGAAAAGTTAGAAGCACCAGCCTAGACTTCGGGCGCCCTCCTCAGTCGCTCGGCGCGCCTATGGTGAAGGGGTGGGTGTCTCCCGCGATTTGCACTACGAGGTGCAGTGTGCGGTCTTCGTCTTTGGCGAATTTTAGTTTCTGACTGACGATTTGGCCTACCGCAATCTGCCCGGGAGCGATCGTTTGGTCCTGCAGAATCGCATGCTTGAGACCGGCGATCTGCGCGTCCGCGGTCTTGCGGTCGAGCGAATGCTTCGACCAGCGAACCGTTTCGCTCGGGGCAATTGCGGATCCGCCCGTGTAGCCCGTGACATCCATCCGGCCCGAGCCATCTTGTGCGCCCGGCTGCTGACGCATCGCATAGGCACCTTGCGTTGGCGCGTCCCCTGGCGGTGCGCCACCCGCCATGCCGGCCGCCATGCGCACATCGTTGATCAGCTTCTGCAGCGAGCTGAGCGCAATCGGTTGGCCGGCCACGGTGCTGATCGCGATCGAACCGGGCCCGAAGGTGACCGGCGCGCTCGAGCCGTTCTTGGCCGCGACCTTTATCACCAGGCGCCCGTCGTTGAGCTGAGGCTCGACCGCCACGCTGACGGTGCTGTTGGCAAGCTTCGAGTCGGCGACCTCAGGAGCATCTGGCGCCGCCACCACAGCGGACGCCGAGACTATCGCGGCACAAATCAAAAGCATCGACTTCATCCGGTCCACTCCTAACGCTCAAGCATAAATCTTTGACGGCTGCGGTCGCGTTCCCGCCGCGCGGCAATGGCGATCGATGAACTGCTGGTGCGTGGGCATTGCCCGAACCGTCTCCGCGACAACCTTGCGCATTCCGGCAAGAACCGCCGCTGCCTCCGCCGGCGGGACGCCATCGACGATTGGATCGAAGCTTTCCGGCACGATGCCCTGGCCGAGCAGGACTGCGATCCAGCTGGGCGGATGGAACAGGTCGAAGGCGGGTTCGGGCACGCGGCCGGTGCGCCGGAACATTTCGGTCTTGAAGCGGAGGCTGTCCGGCACGTCCATCGTCCGGCAATAGTCCCAGAACGGCGTGTCGGATCGCTCGGTCGCATTGTAGTGGAGGATGAGGAAATCGCGGATGGATTCGATCTCCGCGGTGGCCTGGCGGTTGTACTCGCCGATCACCATCGGATCGAAGTCTCCCTCGGGGAACAATGTGAGCAGCCTCGAAACCGCGGTTTGGATCAGATGGATACTGGTCGATTCCAGCGGCTCGAGGAACCCCGAAGCGAGCCCGACGGCGACGCAATTCTTCGCCCATGCCTGCTGACGCCGGCCGGCGGTGAAGCGAAGCGGCCGCGGTTCGGCGATCCGCGGCGCGTCGAGGTTGGCCAGCAGCTCCGCGCGCGCATCCTCATCCGAAATGAATTGGCTGGAATAGACATAGCCGTTGCCGGTGCGGTGCTGCAGCGGGATTCGCCATTGCCACCCGGCCGTGCGTGCCGTGGCGCGGGTGTAGGGCACGGGATCGCCCGTCCGCTGCGTCGGCACGGCCAACGCGCGATCGCACGGCAGCCAGCGCGACCAGTCATCGTAGCCGACGCCAAGCGCCTTGCCGATCAGCAGCGCACGAAAGCCGGTGCAATCGAGGAACAGGTCGGCGTCCAGGCGCCGTCCATCCTCCGTCACCAGCGCATCGACAAATCCATCCTCCGTGCGAAGCGCCACGTGGGCGATTTTGCCCTCGACGCGCTCAACCCCTCTCTCCTCGGCGTACGCGCGCAGGTATGTGGCGTAGAGGCTCGCGTCGAACTGATAGGCGTATGAATAAGTGGAAAATACCGGCGGCGATCCTTTGCCGGGCCGGTCGAATTTGCCATCCCGCGCCGCCTGGATGTTCAACGAAAAATCGTCGATCGGAACTTCGTAGCCATAATGGCGCGCGCGCAGCCATTGCTGATGGAAGGGTGTGAGATCCGAAATCGCCGCCGAAGCGACCGAACGGATGGATGTAGCGCTCGCCGATCCGCAGCCAATCGACGAACTCGATCCCGAGCTTGAAGGTCGCTTCGAAGTCTGGCGCACGAAATCCAGCTCATCGAGCCCAGGATGTGATTGAAGTTCTGAATGAGCGGGATGGTCGCCTCGCCGACCCCGACCGTGCCGATTTCCTCGGATTCGATGAGCTGGATGCGCATGAACTCGCGGCGCGTGGCGCGTGCCAGTATGGCCGCCGCCATCCACCCCGCGGTGCCGCCGCCGGCGATCACGATCGACCGAACGCGATTGTCCGAGCTCATGCGGCGGCGACCTGGGGCGCGGCGCATGTGCGGGCGATGAAATCCGAATGGAGCGGGAGGGATTCGGTCTGCCGGTCGATCATCTCGCGGCGGTGACGCATCCCAGCCATGAGGCGCTCGTTATCGACCCGGTCGACCATCGGATCGTAGCGCCTGGGCAGCCGCTCCTGCCCGACAAAGATCGACACCCAGCTCGTTTCGTGAAAGCTCTCGTCGCCCTCGAGCGGGACAATACCGCGAGCGAAGAACATGTCGACTTTCCGCTGGAGCGATTCGGGCAAATCCATTGCCGCGACGTAGCGCCACAACTCGCTGTCGCTGCGCTGCGTCAGGCAATAATGCAGCACGATGGAAGTCGCGGATTTTCTCATATTCGCGAATGCACATGCGGTTATATTCCTGCTCCAAAATTGGATCGAAATCCTTGCTCGGGAACATCTCGATCAGCCGGGCGAGGCCGGTTTGGATGAGCATGATGCTGGTCGATTCCAGCGGCTCGAGGAAACCGGACGCAAGGCCCAGCGCAACGACATTCTTGTGCCAGAATTTGCGGCGGTGGCCGCCGGTGAATTTGAGCACGCGCGGGTCGGCGAGCGGTTTGCCGTCGAGGTTGGCGAGCAGCGTCTCCGCCGCTTCGTCGTCGCTGATGAAGCCGCTGGAATAGACGTAGCCATTGCCAACGCGATGCTGCAGCGGGATTCGCCACTGCCAACCCGCTTCGTGCGCCGTTGAGCGCGTATAGGGCGTGAACGGGCCGGCATGCTCACACGGCACGGCTACGGCGCGATCGCACGGCAGCCATTTCGACCAGTCCTCGTAGCCGGCCTTCAGCGTGTCCTCGATCAGCAATCCGCGAAAACCGGTGCAGTCGATGAACAGGTCCGCTTCGAGGCGACGTCCGTCGGTCGTGGTGACCGCCTCGACAAAGCCAGTTTCCGGTTGCTGCGCGACCTCGACGACACGGCCCTCGAGACGTTCGACTCCGAGCCGCTCGGCATAGCCGCGCAAGTATCGGGCGTAGAGGGACGCATCGAACTGGTAGGCGTATTTGTAATTCTCTGGCTCGCCGCCGCGCATTGCCGGCGGAGCGAAGCGGTTCTTCATCGCGAGAACGGTCGGGAATGAATCAAGCGGCGAGCGGGGTAGGATCGCCGAGCTCTCTCAGCTTCATCCAGTAATGGTGAGGCGCGATTTCGTCGACGAACTCGCCAAAATCGCCGAAGCCATGGAAATGGCGGTTGCCGATCGTACCCCAGTCGACGAACTCGATACCGAGCTTGAAGCTGCCCTGCGTCGCGCAGATGAACTCGCGCTCGTCGATCCCGAGCATGCCGTTGAAGATCTGCATCAGCGGAACGGTCGCCTCGCCGACGCCGATGATCCCGATCTCCTCGGATTCGATCAGCCGGACCTTCGCTTGCCCTTTGGGCAGCAGGCGCGCGAGCGTGGCCGCAGCCATCCAGCCGGCGGTTCCCCCGCCGACCACCAGGATGTCGCGAATGCGGTTATCAGTCATCATTCCAGCCTAGTTCACTGGCAATGCCCGGGCAAAAGAAAAGGAGCGGCCGGAGCCGCCCCTTTCCCCGAGTTCGGAAGCGCGAGCGGCGAGGAGACGACCGGCCGCACTTCGAACGCGCTCGAGCCCTTTTCTAAAACTGACCCCGGAGCACAAACGCGAAGCGGCGGTCGGTCACGTTCGAGCTGTAGAGCGGATGCCGGTCCGCATAACCGACCTCAAGATAGGTTTTCGACGCCAGCAGGTTCGTCGCTTGAACACCGGCTTTGATGTTTTTGGTGAGGTTGTAGAAGATCGATCCGTCAAGTTGTCCGTAAGACCTCGACCAGACGGGTTGGTTGATGTTCGCAGCGGACGTTGTCAGCAAGTAACTCGACCGCCAGTTGTAGGCGAGGCGCCCGCTGAACCCGTACTTCTCGTACAGCAGGAACACATTGTAGGACCATTTGCTCATGCCCTCGAGCGGCAGCGGCTGCGCAGAGTTCGCAACCACATTGGGATCGGTAATGTCGAGCGCGGTGTTCTTGCCGCCCTTGGCGTCCACGTAGGTCAGGTTAGCCCCCAGGCCGAACCCGTCCAGCGGCCTCGGCAGGAAGTCGTAGAACTGCTGGTACGACAGCTCGATCCCTTGACCGAGCCATGCGACCCGTTCTGGTTCTGCGTCAGCTGGTAGGTGATGCTCTGGCCGTTGCTGGTGACGGTCAGTGGCTTCACGCCCGCGAAGATGTAGTCCTTGATGTCCTTGTAAAGACAGCGGCGCTCAGCTGCCCGGCATTGCCGAAATAATATTCCCAGCTGGCATCAAGCTGGTTCGACTGGGTCGGCCTCAGCGCAGGGTTCCCGGCAAAGCCCCTGAACGGACCCGGGCAAACAAAGGTCGGCGGCGTCAGCGTGCAGCTCGGCCCCGGGAAGCCTGCTTGTGTCCCACCAGTCTGGAAGGTCGCGCTGAGATTGATCACCGGCAGCATCTGCTGGAACGTCGGCCGGATCATTGCCTTGGCCGCAGCGAAACGCAGGAACATGTTGTCCTGCAGGAAGAAGCGAAGGTTCAACGACGGCAGCACGTCGGTGTACGAACTCTTCGTCGAGGGCAGCCCGTCGACGGTCACGGTGCTGCCGCCAAGGAACGTGTAAAGTTGCGCCAGCGGATCGCAGATCGTCGCCGCCACACCCGCCGCCGTTGCACTGGCTTGGCACGCGGCCACGGTGGGCGCGTTAGCGAGCGTGGGGACGGTCAGGCCGATGGGACCCGCATCGTTCTTGGTGTTGACGACGCGGACGCCGATGTTGCCGTCGAAACGTCCGATGGCCGAGCTGTCCGAGCCGAAACGCAGCAGGCCATAGCCGCCAAAGGTCTTTTCCTTCTGATCGTTGACAGTGGCGTAGGCGTCCGGCGCGAGCGGCGCCCAGCCCCAGCCGCCGGTCAGCGTCGACTGCAGATAAGAATAAGCGTTGGTCGTGCCATTGCTGACGAGGCTTGGCGCCGGCACCCAGAATTCCGCCGGGCGCGGGCACGTTGCCGCGGAAGAAATTGTCGAAACCGAAGAGCATGGATTGATCGGGTAGACCGGGGTTCGAGTTCGGCGCAGCGCCCTGTCCGCCGGACGTGTCGAGATAAGCCGTCGGCGGCTCCGGGCTGCACGGATATGGGCATGACCATTGTTGCCGGCTGAGGATGTTCCAGTTCCAGGACGTCGCGCGGCTGACGGCGTTGCGGTCGGTCGCTCGAGCACCGAAGCGGAACGACTTCAGGAACGAATTGCCTTCGAACTGATACTCGGCGTCCGCCCGCTCCGCCCATTGATTGGCGTCGTTGTGCTCGAAGTGATCCATCGCCGCCGCCCAGAAATAGTTGGACTGCTGGAGCTGGGCATTGTCGGCTCTGCTGTAGTTGATCCAGGGATTGTTGCCGCGAAGATCGAAACTGACATCCACCGGCTGCTCGAGTGCGTCGAACGCGGTGAAGCTGAGCAAATCCCGGCTTGAGATAATTCGCTGAACGTCCGCACTGACCGTGAAACGCGGCGTCACCTGCCACCTGGCGTTCGCCGAGAAATCCTTGGTGACGTCCTTGGTCCGGCCGTAGCGGGCATCGGCGAGATCGATGAAGCCGTAGCCCGACGTGTTCCCGGGAATGCTGCCGGTGAGCACGTTGCCCTGATTGTCGAAGGTATAGTCGACGCCGGCCGTGCCTGGCGCCGGCATGGTCGCGTCGACGCCGACGACATTCTCGAGATCGTGCGACTTCGCCTGTGAGTAGATACCCTCGAGCGTGAGGGTGAAATTATCGGCGGGTTCCATTGGACCGAACCGTCGAAGGCCATGCGGCGTTGCGTCCAGTCGATGCGGCGGATTGAACGACGCCGGGAGATAATAATCCGCGCCGTCCACGGTTTGCTTGTTGTAGGCGCCGGTCTGCATCTCGTCGGTGCGGTTGCCGATGTTGTTGAGGCTGCCCGAAATGAGGAAACCGAGCTCCCCGATGCCCGTGTGCCAGTGGTTGCTGTAGAGTGCGTTGCCGGACTAGAAGGCCTTCTTGCGCAGGTCGGCATAATTCACATCGACCGACGCTGCGAACAGCTGGCCCGATTGGTCGAACGGCTTGCGCGTGCGCAGGTTGACGAGGCCGCCGATGGCGCCCTCGATGAGGTCGGCCGAGGGATTCTTGTAGACGTCGACACCGGCCAGAAGGTCGGCCGGCACATCCTCGAAGCCGAGCTGCCGCCCGTTGTTGGCGAGAATGTGTCGCGGCCATTGAATTCGGAACGGACCCACGACAGTCCGCGGATGAAGATGCCGCCGCCTTCGGCCGAGAGACGGGCGGGGTCGCGCGCCTCGTTGGTCGCGCTGCAGCGTGACGCCAGGAACGCGCTGGAGCGCCTCGGAGACCGACCGGTCGGGCAGCGCGCCGATGTCCTGGCGGTGATCGAATCGACGATCTGCTCGGCATTCTTCTTGCGGTCGCGAGCGCTGCGCAGAGAGGCGCGGATGCCGGTGACGATGATCGCGTTCTTGCTGGTCGTCGCGTCCGGCGCGGTCGGAGATTTGCCCGCCGGCTGAGCGTTCGTCGCCGTCCCCGCAGTCGGCTGCGCGAGTGCCGGTTCCGCCGCGCTCAGCGCAAGCGCGAAAACCGAAACTCCGGCAAGAAGCCTGACGCCAACGTTCTCAGGACGGCTAGCGGCAAAATCCAGTTCATTCATTCGAGGTCCCCTCTCCCCGGCGAGCGCCAGCGCCCGCTGTTTCAGGGTCGATGAGACTGGAGCGCCCGCGGCACGCCCTCTTGCAAAGACCCCTTATGGCGAGACCTATGCCACGTGTTCATCACATTTGAAAGTGATTTTTAAATGCGAAATATTGTCAGGGCTTTGCTGGACAACCGTTCGAGCCGGCGAAGCTACGCAGCAGCAGCGCCGACCGGAGTTGCGAATGCGCCGAGCGTCGATTTGGTCATTTGAATCGAGAAGCCGGGTTGCGACGGCGGCATGTAATGGCCGTTGCGAATGACGGGCGGAGCTAGGAAATGCTCGTGCAAATGCTCGACATATTCGGCGACGCGGCCGTCGGTCGTGCCCGAAAAACAGAGATAGTCGATCATTGCGACGTGCTGGATATATTCCGACAGGCCGACGCCTCCGGCGTGGGGGCAGACCGGGAGATCGTATTTCGCCGCCATGAGCAGCACGGCCAGCACTTCATTCAGGCCGCCGAGCCGGCAATTGTCGAGCTGAACGACGTCGATCGCACCGCGCATGATGAACTGCTTGAAGAGGATTTCGGTTCTGGCACATCTCGCCGCTGGCGACCTGCACCGGGGCGACCGCCTCACGAATTTTGCGGTGACCCTCGATGTCATCGGGACTGGTCGGTTCTTCGATGAACCACGGCTTGGCGAAGCTCAGCGCCCGTACATAGTCGATCGCCTCGTCGACCTCCCAAACCTGGTTGGCGTCGATCATCAAAGTGCGGTCGGGCCCGATTGCGTCACGGGCGATTTGCAGGCGGCGGATGTCGGCCTCGAGGGACCGGCCAACCTTGAGCTTCAGGTGGTTGAAGCCCTGGTCGACGGCCGCGCGGCAAAGCTCGTCGATCTTCGCGTCAGAATAGCCAAGCCATCCGGCGGATGTCGTGTAGCAGGGATAGCCGTGAGCCTCGAGTTTGGTGATTCGGCTCGCCTTGCCGGCCGCGCGCGCCCGGAGCAGATCCAGTGCTTCTTCCGGAGTGATGCAGTCGGTCAGATAACGGAAATCGATCAAGCGGACGATCTGCTCGGGGCTCATCTCGGCCACGAGTCGCCACACCGGCCTGCCTTCGGCCTTCGCCCACAAATCCCAGACGGCATTGACCACCGCGGCGGTGCCGAGATGAATCACGCCCTTGTCGGGGCCAACCCAGCGGAGCTGGTGATCGCCCGTCATCCGCCGCCAGAAGCGCGCCGGATCTTCGCGGATCCATTCGAGCTCCAATCCTTCGATGAGCGGCGCGAGCGCCTCGATTGCCGCGCAGCAAAGCTCGTTGCCGCGGCCAATGGTGAAGGTGAGGCCGTGCCCGGTAAGTCCGGCAGTGTCCGTCTCGAGAATGCAATAGGCCGCCGAATAATCCGGCGCAGGGTTCATCGCGTCCGAACCGTCGAGGTGACGCGAGGTCGGAAAACGAATGTCGATTGCCTTGAGCTTGGTAATTCTGGTCACGGGCGCACGCTTCCCCGCCCGCTGAAATTACGCAACCTCTGCATTGAACATTCCCCGCTATAATCCGGAAGGGACCCGCCACCACACCGATCGTCGTTCGACTGTGAGTGTTGTTTTCATATGTGAGAAAGCACTTCCGCGCAACACGTGCCTTCTGCTACCACCGCACTTACGACATGGGCTTTGAGGGGAGCGCCGAATGGAATTGGTTCATCGCCGCCGGCCCGCGCACTCCTAATGTCTCGCCGCTGCTTCGCGCTCGACCTTGCCGACGATGCCGAGCTTATCGGCGAATATGAGCGATTGCACGGACCGGGCACAGCCTGGTCAAAAGTCATCGAGCATATTCGAGCGACGGGCGTCGAAAGCATGGAAATTTGGCGCACGGGCGACCGACTGTTGATGATTACCGAGGTTTCCGAAGATTATCCGCGGCAAGTCGAAACACCCGCGGAGGTGGAGCGCTGGGAAGAGCTGATGTGGCGCTTCCAGCGTCCGCTGCCGCACGCGGCCGAAGGCGAAAAATGGGTGCCGATGACGCGCATCTTCAGCCTCGACGAGCAATGAGCAGGGCTTTGCCCGTGCGAACGCTCGGCCGGACGGCGGTCGGCGTCACTGCTCTCGGTCTCGGCACCGCTCCGCTCGGGAATCTCTATCGCCGGGTTTCGGAAGCGGCCGCCCGCGATACGCTCGACACGGCCATCGAGCTCGGGATCCGCTATTTCGACACTGCGCCATATTACGGCTTCGGCCTCAGCGAGCGGCGCGTGGGCGACGCCGTTCGCGGACACGCAGACATCGTCCTCTCCACCAAGGCGGGGCGGCTGTTGAAGCCGGCTCCCCATGTCGACATTGCGGGCGACCGGCATGGATTTTTGTCGCCGATGCCGTTCGAGCCCGAGTTCGATTATTCGCATGACGGCATCCTCCGCTCGCACGAGCAGAGTTTGCAGCGGCTCGGACTCGCGCGCATCGACATCCTGCTTGTTCACGACATCGGCCGGCAGACTCACGGCGACGAACATGCCGCGAAGCTGGAGCAATTGATCGACGGCGGCGGGCTCAAGGCGTTGCGCCGGCTGCGCGACGAGGGCGGCGTGTCGGCCATCGGCATCGGAGTGAACGAGGTTGAAATCTGCCTCGACCTCATGGATCGCGCCGAGCTGGACGTTTTGCTGCTCGCCGGGCGCTACACTTTGCTCGAGCAGGGCGCGATCGACGAACTCCTCCCCCGCTGCATGAAAGAGCGCGTTTCGGTCGTAATCGGCGGCCCGTTCAATTCTGGAATTCTGGCGACCGGAGCGTCTGCGCCTGGAACGCCGCGCTATAATTACAGCCCGGCGCCGGCAGCGATCCGGGAACGCGCCAGCCGCCTCGAGGCGGTTTGCGCATCGCACAATGTGTCACTCATCGCCGCGGCGCTGCAGTTTCCGCTCGCGCACCCAGCCGTCAGCTCGGTGATTCCTGGTTTCGCCAGCGCCGCGGAAGTGCGCTCCGGGGTGGAGCACTTCCAGGCACCCATCCCAGCGGAATTGTGGGCAGACTTACAAGTTAAAGGCCTGATGGATCCGCGCGTGCCAGTGCCGGGTGCGAAGGTCGAGGCGGCGGCTCAATGAGCGGGCGCCTTTCCGGCAAGACAGCACTGATCACCGGCGCCGGCCAGGGCATCGGCCGAGCGGCGGCAATGGCGTTCGCGGCCGAAGGCGCAACGGTCTGGGCCACCGATCGCGACGGCGAATCTGTTGCCACGATCGAGGGCTGCATCGCACGCCAGATGGACGTGCTGGACCCGGAAGCAATCGCCGTAGTGATACACGAAGCGGGAACTCTCGACGCGCTCTTCAATTGTGCCGGCCACGTCGCAGGGGGAACGGTCCTCGACTGCACCGAGACGGATTGGAGCTTCTCGCTCGAGCTCAACGTCACGGCCATGTACCGCACGATAAAACTGGCGCTCCCCGCCATGATCGAGGCTGGCAAGGGATCGATCATCAACATGGCGTCGGTTGCCAGTTCGGTCGTCGGCGTTCCCAATCGCTTCGCTTATGGCGCGTCAAAAGCCGCCGTGATCGGCCTCACCAAATCGGTCGCCCGCGACTTCGCCGCGACTGGCGTGCGCTGCAACGCGATTTGCCCCGGCACTGTGGACACACCCTCGCTTCGCCAGCGCCTCAGCGCCAGCGGCGATTTCGAAACGGCGTGGGAAGCGTTCAAGGCGCGGCAGCCGATGGGCCGGCTGGGCGATCCGCAAGAAATCGCGGCTCTCGCAGTCTATTTGGCGTCGGATGAATCCGCCTTCACCACCGGCCAATGCCACGTGATCGACGGCGGGTGGACGGCCTAGATCCGGCTGTCGCTTTCGACCAGCTGCGCGGAAATCCGCTCCGCTGCCTGCCGCACGACCTCGGCAGTTTCGGTCGGCGACATGGCCTGCTGCAATTTCTTCAAGTAGGGCACGGTGAGCGCGGCGGAGGCCAGTCCCCCACGCATTACGGGCGCCGAAATGTCCGTGACGCCCACCACGAATTTGCTCGGCGTCATCGTGAATCTACGCTGGCGGATCGAGTCCGCCTGGGCGCGGAACGCGTCAAGCTCGTGGGTGGTAAGAGGGGGGGCGAACAACGCCTCCCACCGCCGCCGGACGTCCTCTGGTTGAAACGCGTAGAGGACCGAGCCGGAGGCGGACTTTGTCAGTGGGCGGCGGTAACCGATTCGCACCGAAAAGCCGAGGAGCTCGGCAAACTCGATCCGGGCGATCACCACGATGTCGCCGAGGCTGTGCACCGCCAGATGGCAAGCTTGCCCGACCGATTCCGCGAGCTGGCGCATCACTGGAAGCGACACTTCGAGGAGTGTCGCTGTCCGCGGCTGCTGCATTCCAAGCGAGAACAACCGATCGGTGAGGCGGTAACCCTCGCTCCCGGATTCCTGTTCGATGTAACCGCGATGTTCCAGGACCTGCACCATTCGAAACAGCTCGCCATGCGAACGGCCCAGCTGATTGACGATTGCGGTCAGAGTCATCGACTCCGTCTGGGCGGCGAGCAGCTCGAGCACGTCGATGCCCTTTTCCAGCGCGGGAGCGCGATAGCGAGATTCGTTTTCCGCCACTTGGCCGCCCTCCCGGTTCAACGCGCGCTTCTTTGCATCACGCGGGCTGAGGAGCACAATAGAGCGACCGCCCGCATGGTCCAGCTTTCGCCGGTGAACTGGCTTTTCATGCCGAATGGCTGCCGCTAAGCGGTGTCGGGGAGACGAGGGATTGAAGATCAAAATGAGCGGCAGGGCACCTCACGCAGGGGAGCCGGAGTGAACGACACGAGGGCGCCGGCGCGGCGGCTGACGCTTCCCATCGTCTTGATCGTGAGCCTGTTCTTCCTGTGGGGGATGGCGAACAACCTCAACGATCCGCTGATCAAGCATTTCAAGAAGCTGTTCACGCTCAGCGATTTCGGATCGGGCCTGGTCCAGTCGGCGTTCTACCTCGGCTACTTCCTGTGCGCGATTCCGGCAGCGCTGTTCATGCAGCGCTTCAGCTACAAGGCTGCCGTCATCCTTGGCCTCGTCCTCTACGGCGCGGGCGCACTGCTTTTCTATCCGGCCGGCGAGATGCAAAGCTACGGGTTTTTCCTTGCCGCGCTGTTCGTGATCGCCAGCGGCCTCGCGTTCCTCGAGACGTCGGCCAACCCGATGGTCGCAACTCTGGGTGCGCCTGAGGATTCCGAACGGCGGCTCAATTTCGCGCAGTCGTTCAACCCCCTCGGGTCCATTGCCGGAGTGTTCATCGGCCGCACGTTCATTCTCTCGGGAATCGAATATTCGCCGCAGCAGCTGCAGGCGATGAGTCCGCAGGCGATCGCCGCCTGGCACGGCCGCGAAGCGGCGGCCGCGGAGGCGCCGTACATCATCATCGGCATCGGGGTGCTCATTTGGGCGGTCTTGATCGCGCTCGCGCGGTTTCCAGTCTCGGCGAGTACGCATGCCGAAGGTATCGGCAATGTCGGCCGCTTCGGCGAGCTGCTTCGGCGCGGGCGTTTCATGTTCGGCGTGTTCGCGCAGTTCTGCTACGTCGGCGCTCAGGTCGGAATCTGGAGCTACACTATCCGCTATGTGCAGCAGGAGCTGCCGGGAACATCTGAAAAGACCGCGGCAGACCTCATCATCGTCGCACTCGCGCTGTTTGCGGCTGGGCGGTTCACGGGGACCGCGCTGATGCGCTTCGTCGCGCCACTGCGGCTGCTGGCGATTTTCGGATTCATCAACGTCGTCCTCTGCGCCGTCGCGGCGATCGCCGGCGGTGCAGTCGGATTGGGGGCGCTCACGCTGTCGAGCTTCTTCATGTCGATCATGTTCCCGACCATCTTCGCCGCGTCGATCCGAGGCCTTGGCGACCTCACTAAGCTCGGCTCCTCGCTGATCGTGATGGCGATCATCGGCGGAGCGGTGTTCACCGCCGTGATGGGGCTCGTCTCGGACGCGACGGGGCACATCCGCTTCGCAATGCTCGTGCCCCTGGCCTGCTTCGTAGCAGTCGCCGCCTTCGCAATGGCGATGCGACGGGGGCGGGAAGCGGAAGTAGCGCTCACATGATCGATACTCACGTCCACCTCTGGGATCTTGGGCGTAACGGCTGCACCTGGCCCACGCCCGATCTCCGGCCGATTTACCGCGACATCACGCTGGAGGACTTGAGAGCCGTGACGAGCGCGGCCGGGGTCGACCGGGTCGTCCTCGTCCACAGTCAGGAGGCCGATGCCGACACGGCCTGGGTCCTGTCGATGGCCGGCGATCCGCTGATCGCGGCCGTGGTCGGCTGGGTCGACTTCTTCCGGCCCGACGTCGCCGACGCCATCGGCGCGCTCGCCAGGAATCCACTTCTGCGCGGGCTCAGGCCGATGGTCCAGGACCGCGAGGCCGACTGGTACGATCCGCCGGGGCTCGATCCGGCATTCGCCGCAATGACGGCGCTCGGCCTCGTCATGGACGCTTTGGTGCGTCCGCGGCATCTTCCGTCGCTGCTGCGCCTCGCCCTGCGCCATCCCGACCTTTCGATCATGATTAATCACGCGGCCAAGCCCGCGCCCGAAGACATGCCCTTCTGGTCCGAGCAGGTGGACATGCTGGCGCGGCTGCCGAACGTCTCTTGCAAGTTCTCGGGCCTTCTCACCGAGCTTCCGCCCACCGGCCCCGCCGAGGCACTGGCCGCGATTTTCGACTGTGTTTGGAATGCGTTCGGCGCGGAACGGCTGGCTTGGGGCAGCGACTGGCCGGTGCTCGAACTTGCGGGCGACTATACCGGCTGGGCGGACCAGTGCCGCAAACTCGTTCCAGCGGCCGATCACGAGGCGGTGTTCGAAACGAACGCCTGCCGCATTTACGGGATTTCACAATGAAGCTCGCACGCCACGGACCCCAGGGCCAGGAGCGACCGGCCCTGGTCGACCGCGATGGCCAGCTGCGCGATCTTACCGCGCACGTAGCGGATATCTGCGGCGACACGATCGCGCCCGACAGCCTGGCGGCGCTGGCTGCGCTCGACCCCGCGTCTTTGCCTCTCGTCGAAGGCGAGCCTCGCCTGGGGCCATGCGTCGGCGCGATCGGCAAGTTCCTCTGCATCGGGCTCAACTATTCCGATCATGCGGCGGAAACCGGCGCCGTCGTTCCGCCCGAGCCGGTGCTGTTCACGAAGGCCACCAGCGCGATCATCGGGCCCAACGATGACGTGCGCATCCCGCGCGGATCGACCAAGACCGACTGGGAGGTCGAGTTCGGCGGTCGTCATCGGATCGGCCGCCAAATATGTGACCGAAAGCGAAGCCGTGCGGCACATCGCCGGCTATTGCGTTGTGAACGACGTCTCCGAACGCGAATTCCAGCTCGAACGGCATGGCACCTGGGACAAGGGCAAGGGCTGCGACACGTTCGGGCCGATCGGGCCGTGGCTGGTCACTGCGGACGAAGTTGGCGATCCCGGCGATCTCGCCATGTGGCTCGAGGTCAACGGCCGCCGCTTTCAGGACGGCTCGACCGCGACGATGGTCTACGAGCGCGGCATTCCTGGTCAGTTACGTGAGCCAGTTCATGACCCTCTTCCCCGGCGACGTGATTTCGACGGGCACTCCGCCGGGCGTCGGAATGGGCCAGAAGCCGCCCGATCTACCTGAAGGCCGGGCGACGTCATGCGGCTGGGCGTCGAAAAGCTCGGGGAGCAGCGGCAGACCGTCGTCGCCGACGAATAGCGCTCAACCTGAATTGCGCAGCGCGGTCGCGATCGCGTTGATGGTGAGGTGGATACCGTCTGTCACCTTGGGTCCGCTTTCCCCGCCGCGGAAGCGCCTGAGCAACTCGATCTGCAGGTGATTGAGCGGCTCGATATAGGGAAGGCGCAGACGGATCGAATTCTCCAGCTTGCGATTGTTTTCGAGGAGGCGGCCCTCGCCGGTGATTTCCAGCAGCCGGTCATGCGTGCGCTGCCACTCGTCGCGAATCTGGCCGAACAGCTTGCCCGCTGCGGCCTGGTCCTCGACCAGCTCGCTATAGCGCGCGGCGATCGACATGTCGGACTTGGCGAGGACCATGGCCATGTTGTCGAGCGTCGTCCGGAAGAACGGCCAGCCGGCGAGCATCTCACGCAACAGCCCGATGTCGTCATGGCCGGCGAGCGTGGTGCCCACGCCGTACCAGCCGGGAAGCATCACCCGTGCCTGCGACCAGCTGAACACCCAGGGGATGGCGCGCAGGTCCTCGATCCGGTCGGACTTGGTGCGGCTGGCGGGGCGTGAGCCGATCTTCAGAGTCGCGATCTCCGAAACCGGGGTCATCTGGCGGAAGAAGGCCGGAAACTCGGGAGAGTCGTAGACGAGCGCGCGATAGGCGCGGAACGCATCCTCCGAGAGCCGGTCCATCTCGGCCGCGAACCGCGCCGCTTGCGGGCTCGAAAGCTCGTCGCGCTCAAGCGACGCGAGGACGGTGGCCGCCACTGTCGCCTCGAGATTCGCGGCGGCGACATCGGGGTCCGAGAACTTCGCTGCGATCACTTCGCCCTGTTCGGTGAGCCGGATGCGTCCGCGAACCGTCTGCCGCGGCTGCGCGCGAATGGCGGCGAAGCTCGATCCTCCGCCGCGGCCGACGGCGCCGCCACGGCCGTGGAACAGTTGGATCGGCGTCCCCGTTCTGTCGAACACGTCGGCCAACGCCTCGCTGGCCTTGTGGAGGCTCCAGACGGACGTCAGATAGCCGCCATCCTTGTTCGAGTCCGAATAGCCGATCATCACTTCGGCGTGTTCCCATGCTCGCGAGCGCCGCCGCGATCTCCGGCAGGGACAGCAGGTCGCCCATGACCTTCGGCGCGCGCTCGCAGATCGGCGATGGTTTCGAACAGGGGAACGGCCATGATTGCCGCCGCCGGCGGACTGCCGGGCCGCCACAGCCCGGCTTCCTTGAGCAGGACATAGACTTCGAGAAGATCCGAGACCTGCGCAGCCTTCGAGATCACGTAATATTGGATGCAGTTCGGGCCGTAGCGGGCGTGCGCTTCCGCCGCCGCGGCGATGATCGCGAGCTCCGACTTCGTCTCGTCGGAATAAGCCGCATAGGGGATCGACAGCAGCCGTCCCGAAGCCAGCTCGCGCCGCAGCAAGTCGACGCGTTGCTGCTCGTCCAGCCCGAGATAATCGGTCTCCGCGCCAGCAACCGCGAGCAGCTCGGCTATCGCGCGCTCGTGCACGTCGGCGTTCTGTCTCAGGTCGAGCGTTGCAAGGTGAAAGCCGAAGGTTTCCACGCCGCGGATCAGGCGCTTCACCGGAGCGTGCGCCGACAGCAGCCCGCTGCCGTTCTTGCCCAGCGCATTTGCGATGATCTCGAGGTCTCGCTCGAACGACTCCGGATCTGCGTAGGGTGCCGCGGCAAGGCTTGACGGACGCGGCGGAGCGCGCCCGGTGATCGCCTCGAAGCTTGCCGCCAGCCGCGCGTAGATGCCGCTGATCGCCTGGCGGTAGGGTTCGTCGGCGCGGGCGGGCGAAGGGTCGTGGGCCGACGCGGCAAGCTCGAGCAATTCGGGAGCAGCCTCGGCCAGCTCCGACGAAATCGAGAGCTCGGCGCCGAGGCCGTGAACCTCGTCGAGATAGTGGAGGAGGATCGCTTCCGAGGAGCGGCCGAGAGCCAGGCGCAGCGTCTCGGCGGTGACGTTCGGGTTGCCGTCGCGATCGCCGCCGACCCAGCTGCCGATGCGCAGGAAGCTCGGCAGACGGCGGCCGAGCAGGCGCTCCCATCCGCTGTACAGCAGCGGCAGGACCGGAACGAAGATGTCGCGCAGGTAGGACAAGCGCGATGTCGATCTCGTCGGCGACGAACAGCCGCTCGCGGCGGAGCGGCCGCGTCAGCCACAGCAGTGCGATCTGCCGGGCGATCGCCTCCTCCACCGGTTCGCCGTCGGGCGTTTCGCTACGGCCCGCATCGCGCATCCGCATCAGTTCGGCGACGCGGTTCTTGTGATCGATCATGCTCTTGCGCCGCACCTCGGTCGGGTGGGCGGTCAGCACCGGCATGATCAGCGCATGGTCGAGCAGGTCCGCGACCTTGTCCGCGCCGATGCCCTCGCCGGCCAGAATGTCGACGGCCTCGGCGAGATTGTCGCCGAGCTCGGTCGCTCCGCCCTGCCGGTCCTCGGCGAGATTGGCGAGCATCGAGAAAAGCATGAAGCCGCGGACGAAATCGAGCGCCTCGTCCTGGGTCAACGCGCCGAGCCCGGGATCGACGGCCTCGTCGGTGATGACTCCGCGGTAGCGGTCGACGGACGTGGACCGGATATATTCGATCCGCCTGAACAAAGTGTCGCCGCCGAAGCGGCGGATGACGTCGCCGAGGATTCGGCCGAGGAAACGGATGTCGGGGTTCTGCTCGACCGCGTGCGGCTGCGCGGGCGGTTGAGCCGTCCTCACTTCGGGTTCGACGAGCGACTGGGTCACGGCGCGCGATTACTCCCTCGGTCCCAGAAATGAAAATGGTGGGCCGGCATTACGCGCCGGCCCGCCTGCCCCTGCTCGAAAGAGTGTGCCTAGAAGTTGTAGGCGCGCTCCCCGTGCTCGTTGATGTCGAGGCCTTCGCGTTCGGCCTCGACGGTCGGACGCAGCCCGATCGTCTTGTCGATCACGAAGAACAGCACCAGCGATACGCCGCCTGACCAGACCAAGGTGACGCCGATCGCCCACAATTGGGAGATGATCTGCGCGCCAAGGTCGAACTTGCCGGCGACTGCCGGAGCGACGGTGTAATCGATCCAGCCCTGCCCGCCCCACGCCGGATTGGCGACGAACGCAGTCCCCAGCGCACCGACGATTCCGCCGATGCAGTGCACTCCGAACACGTCGAGCGTATCGTCGTAGCCGAGCGCGTTCTTCACCTTCGTCACGAAGAAGAAGCAGAAGCACGAGGCGATGGCGCCAAGGATGATCGAGGTCACCGGAGCGGCGAAGCCCGACGCCGGAGTGATCGCGACGAGGCCGACGACGGCGCCGGTCGCTGCACCGAGAAGCGAAGGCTTCTTGTGCACGATCTGCTCGAGCAACGCCCAGGCGAGCGCCGCAGCAGCCGTCGCGACATAGGTGTTGATGAAAGCGACCGCGGTGACGCCATTCGCTTCGAGGTTGGACCCGGCGTTGAAGCCGAACCAGCCGACCCACAGCAGGCACGGCGCCGATATAGGTCATCGGCAGCGAGTGCGGTGCGATCAGCTCCGACTTGTAGCCGATACGCTTGCCCAGAACGAGGCAGCCCATCAGGCCGGCAATGCCGGAGTTGATGTGGACGACCGTGCCGCCGGCGAAGTCGAGCGCGCCCTTGCCGAACAGGAACCCGTGATCGCTCGGATTGGCCGGCAGGAAGTCGGGGCCGGCCCAGTACCAGACCATGTGCGCGATCGGATAATAAACGATCGTCGACCACAGCACGATGAACAGCATCAGCGGCCAGAACTTCACCCGCTCCGCAAAGCCGCCGACGATCAGCGCCGGAGTGATGCAGGCGAAGGTCATCTGGAAGATGACGTAGACGTATTCCGGAATGTAGACGTGGTTGGAGAAGGTCGCCGCGAGCGTGGTCGCGTCGACCCCCTTCAGGAACATCTTGCTGAGCCCGCCGACATATTCGCTGCCGCCGGTGAAGGCCATCGAATAGCCCCAGCCGACCCACATCAGAGTGGTGATGCAGACGATCGCAAGGACCTGCATCAGCACGGACAGCATGTTCTTCGCGCGCACGAGGCCGCCGTAGAACAAGGCCAGCGCAGGCACGGACATCATCAGCACCAGCGCGGAGCTGATGAGCATCCACGCCGTATCGCCCTTGTTGACCATGTCCGCGGTCGGAGTGAACGGCGCCGCCGCAGCGGGCGCCTGGGCGAGTGCCGGAGCGGCCGCGACGAGCGCAGCAAGTCCGGCAACCGCCGCAACTTTCGAGATTCGACAAAGCATCAGCTGCACCCCCTCAAAGAGCGTCATTGTTCTGCTCGCCGGTGCGGATTCGCACGGCGCGCTCGACATCGATGACGAAGATCTTGCCGTCGCCGATCGAGCCGGTGTTGGCGGCCTGCTCGATCGTCTCGACGACGCGGTCGGCGTAATCGGCGGTGACGACCACCTCGACCCGGATCTTGGGCACGAGGTTGGTTTCATATTCGGCACCGCGATAGATTTCCGTGTGGCCCTTTTGCCGGCCGTAGCCGCGCGCCTCCGAGACGGTGAGGCCCTGGACGTCGATCGTCCCCAAGCGCCTCCCGCACCTCGTCGAGCTTGTGCGGCTTGATGATTGCAAGCACGAGTTTCATTCAGAAGCTCCCCATTTTCAGAATGACACGCCGAGCGACGCCACGACTCCGGCACCGGCGATGTTGCGGCCCCTCGGACTGTAGAGAGACTTGTTGGTGTCGACGTACTGGAGGCCGGCGACGAGGTTCTTGACGGTGACCGTCGCGCCCAGGCTCCAGTCGGAATATTCCTTGCCGATGGTGAGATAGCTCGGTCCGAAGCTGTGACCGAAGTGGCCGGTCAGGCCGATCGGCGTCTTCGGAATGGAATAAGCAAGGTCGCCGGCGAGATAGAGATTGTCTTCCTTGCCATTGCCGACGCTGAGCGCCTTCTGCTTCGGCGCATAGGCGATCGTTCCGGTCGCCGAGACAGGCCCGAATGCCTGCGTCACCTTCAGATACGGTTCGGCAAAGTCGGTCGGGACGCCGCAGCAGCCGCCCGGATAATAATAATAGAGGACCCCGCCATCGATCGTCGTCGACTTGAACGTCTTCTTATAGCCAAAAATCAGGTCGTTCTCGGCGTCGCTTCCCGACGCGATGTAGTCGTCAATCGACGAGCCCCACCAGGTCGCATAAAATCCCGACGAATGGCTGAGGGTGAAAGTGCCCTGGACTGCAAAGCGCTTGTCGGTCTGTGAAATGCCGCGGAAGCGGTAGTCCGAAACGCAGAGTCGCGCCGCCGCCGACGCTAAATCCGGAGCCGAGATCGACCGCGGCAGCAGGAGCCGCGGCGACGAATCGTCAGCAATGGAGCGGTACGCAACAGCAACCTTGAAAAACGAGTCATTGAGGATCCTCCGAGATTTGGGCGGCGTCCTCTCCCCCACCAGCACCCTGTGTCCGATCAGCCCTAAAGCCGTAACGAAATGGACACATTCTTGCTGCGGTGCACAACGCGAAATGTTAACGCTAACTCTGAAAGCGCCGTCGACGGGGCGCGTGAATTGTTGGAATTCGGGATCCCGTTGGGGGATCAGAGAGCGGCGAATCCGCGCTCCAGATCGCCAATCAGATCGGCGCAGTCTTCGAGTCCGACGGAAAGGCGCAAAAGGTCGGGCGCGATGCCCGCTTCCCTCTGTGCTTCGGGCGGCATGCCGCGGTGGGTCATGGTCGCTGGCGTGCAGATCAGCGTCGAAAATCCGCCCAACGAAGAGGCCAAAGTGATCAGCTCTAAAGCTCCGACGAAGCGGTCCGCCGCGGCCTTGCCGCCAGCCAGTTGGAAGCTCAGCACGAATCCTGATCCAGATTGCTGCGCCGCAGCAATTTCATGGCCGCTGGAGGTTTCCAAGCCAGGGTAATGTGCCGCCTGCACCTCGGTCCGAGCGCTCAGCCACGCGGCGATTCGGCCCGCGCTCGCTTCCTGGCGATCGACGCGCAGCGGCAGCGTTCGAAGACCGCGGACGATCTGCGAAGCGTCGAACGCCGAGCCGTTGAGCCCAGCCGCGTTCGACCACCATTCGAGCTCCTCAATCAGCGCCGAATCAGCAGCGAGAAGCGCCCCGCCGAACAAATCCGCGTGGCCGTTGAGCACCTTCGTCGTCGAATGAAGGACGAGATCACAGCCGAGATCAAGCGGCCGCTGGCGGCAGGGCGAAAGTAAGGTGTTGTCGGCAAGCACCAGCGCGCCGCGCTCTTTCGCCGTGGCGGCGCGGTTGCGGATGTCGGTGATCCTGAGCAGCGGATTGCTCGGAGTTTCGATCCACAGCAGCGCCGGATCGTCACCCAGTCCGGCAGCAAAGGCTGCGTCGTCGGTCTGGTCGACGAACGAGCAGCTTATCTTCCCCTGCCGCTCCAAGGCTTCGAGCAACCGATAGGTACCGCCGTAGCAATCGTGGGGCGCGACCACTCGCGCGCCGGATGGGAGACGCAGCAGCGCGAGCAGCGCGGCCGACTGGCCGCTGTTGGTGACGACTCCTCCGGCCGCGCCTTCGAGCTCGGCCAGAGTTCGCACGAGCATCGCGCGGTTGGGGTTGACCGTCCGCGAATAATCGAATGCCGGCTTGTCGTCCGGATTGGGCCAGCGGAACGTGTCGGTCGTCCAGATCGCCGGGCCGATGCTCCCGTAGGCCGGATCGAGCTCCGGGTGGGCCGCCGCGACAATGGTCGACGGCTTTTTGGGCTTACCCATCAGCCGGCGGCCAGGAACGGAGCGACAATTCGCCCGAGCCGTTCGGCTTCCTTGAGGAACATGTCGTGCCCGAACAGCGAGTCGAGCAAATGCAGTTCTTTTGGCCCGGCAAGCGCCGCGTGCAAGGCCGTCAGCTGCTCCGCAAACACGAGCTGATCGCTTTCAGCGCCGATGAGTAAGGTCGGCGATGCGATCCGCTCGGGATGCACCCGATGGCGGTCGATCGAGGCCGAGAGGCTGAGGAACCGCCGCGGCGACATCACCGAAAGGAACGCCTGGCCCCTCGCGCGCAAATAACCGCCCGGCATCCGAGCAGGAAGCGGGAAAAACTCGTCGATGCCGCCGTCGAAGCGCACCGCGAATTCCTGCGGCGTGCGGTAGGTGAGCATGGCCATTCCGCGGGCGATGGCGAGCGCCTCCTCGCCCCGGCCGGCTTCGATGCCGAGCGCGACGACACGCCGCTGAAGCTCGCGCGAGGCGGTCGCAGCTGGGTGCGGCGCGTCGGCGGCGCCGATCACCACGAGGCGGTCGATCCGCGCCGGCTCGATCTCGGCCAGGGCCAGGCCGACCATTCCGCCATAGGACGCGCCGACGATGGTGACAGGCCGGTCTATTCCGATTGCGTCCAGCACCGCGGCGAGCACCCGCGCCTGGTCGAAGGTGGAAGGCGCGATTTTGCCGCTCTCGTCGGCCGCGAAATCCATTCCGATGATGCAATGATGGGTGGGGTCGATCGCCGAGCCCTCGCCGGCGATTCCCCACCACCAGCCGGGGCTGCCGTCGGGCCGTACCGCCGGGAATCGATTGGCTGAAATCCCGCCCAGCACGACCACCGGCGGATTTGTGGGATCGCCGAGCGCGGAGGCGCTCACTGTCGCGCCTAACTGGCAAAGGTCCGCCGGAACCGGAACGTCGAACAGCTCCAGCGTGGCTGCGGACGCGACCGCTACATCGCTCGTCGGACGGCGCGGGGTCCAGCTGCGGGCGCGGCAAGACAGACAGCTCCATGTTCCTTCCTTCTGGAGCCGGAACGATACTGCCGTGGATGGCCCGCTTCGTTGCCCTCTCGGCCGCATCGCCCCGAACTCGGGACCGCCACCTTGCCCGGGCGGGCAGGTTGGCGTGGGATGCCGGAACTTGCGCGCCGGCGGCCCACTCTTGATGCTTCCCGCGCCGCCGAAGGCGACGCGTTGGATCCCAACTATGCTGCGGCGCAGCTTAACGTCAAGTTATTCGTCGAGATGACGCGTCGGTGCGCCGAGTTCGTAAGGAGCCTTACGACTTAATATGAACGGGAACCTTGAACGGAACGGTTGTTAGCTTCGCGGCTCCGGGTTCAAACAGTTCCTTACACGCAGCTCCACGGACAACACCGCTCACGGAAATCGGCAACTCTGACTCTTTCCGCCAAGTCAGAGATATTGAGAAACATATCTTGGTCTTCCTTTGGCGGAACCACGTACAAACCCCCAATAATGTCTAGCTCCTTCAGCAGTTTTGGAGGCGGCCGATTCTCCTGGAAACCGGAGGACGCTCTCGGGTCAACGGAAACGAATCCGCTCCCAAGCTCGACCTCGGCAATCGGTATGCAAATGTACTCGCCAGTCCGATTATGCACTTTCAGTAATATGTTACCCGGAACGAGAGGGTCGGTGCTCGCGTGAAGATCGAAGAGCTGGCTCTGATCAGCCACTCTAGCTTTGCACCCAGCCAATTCGACTGAGCTGCAAGCCAAAGCCAAAACGGTCATCATCAAACTGCGGCGGCGCAGTGGAGTCTCGATCATCGCCACCCTCACCCGTCGTTTCGCCCACCTTCGAGCCCGAGCGTTCGCCGGGCGGGGGTCGAGTGGCCGCGCATCAGGTTCTCGGCGAGGTCGGGCTGGCCCTGCTCGATGGCGTCGACGATCGCGTGGTGCTGGCGATGGCCGGACATCAGAATCGGATAGATTTCGTCGAGCGGAATCCGGTTCGACGCGACCACGCTCGGGGCGACGAACGGCACCGAATAGACGCGGTGGATGAGGTCGGCGAGCAACGGATCGCGGGCGCCGCTGACGATCAGGTCGTGGAAGCGCCCGTTCATCTGCGCGTAGGCCGCTCTCATCTTCCTTGACGACGTGACCCTTGGCGAAAATCGCGTCGCCTTGGCGCAGGCTGTCGCGCAGCTCGCCGAGCACGTCTGAGCGGTCGTCGCGCGCCGCAAGCTCGCGCGCCGCATAGCCTTCGAGAACGCAGCGGATCTCGGTCGCCTTGTAACTGTCCTCATGGCTGAAATGGCGCACCGCATAGCCGCGCTTCCCCGCCGGCTCGAGCAGCCCTTCGGCAGCGAGTGCTGGGAGCGTGTTGCGAACGGGCGTTCTCGACACGCCGAGCCGCTCGGCGATTGTCGCCTCGGCGACCCGCGTGCCGGGCTGCAGCACGCCCTCGACGATCAGCTCACGGATGCGCTGAGCTACGCGGCTGTCCACGCGCCGCCCTTGGTTATGCATCAATGAACCCACCCTCTCAGGGCGGCCTCATAGACTGAACTGGGAAGGTCCGTCCATTACGCCGCGGCGAGCAGCTCGGTCTCCTCGGCAAGCCAGGGATCTATGTCCGGCAGCCCGTCAAGCTCGCTGCAGACGGCGGCGAAATCGTTCTCGCGGAGGAGCTTCAGCGCATCCTCGAAGCGGTCGATGACGAAGTAGCTCTGCTGGAACGCGTCGCTGCGGTAGCGGGTGCGGAGGACGCGCTTCAGGTCGAAAGCGAGCCGGTGGGGCTTGGCGCTTTCGAGCGAGTAATGGGATTCGCCGAAGCTCGACAAAATGCCGGCGCCGTAGATGCGCGGTTTGCCCCGCTCGAGCGCCAGCCCGAACTCGACCGTGTACCAATAAAGGCGGGCGACGCGGTGGAGCTGTCCGAGCTGCAGCGCCTGCAGCCCAAGCAAACCGAGTTCGTGCATGAAGTCCGCCACTGCGGGCTGGGCAAGCAGCGGCACGTGGCCGAAGACGTCGTGAAAGACGTCGGGCTCCTCGAGATAGTCGAGCTGGCTCGGCTTGCGGATGAAGTTGCCGGCGGGGAATTGGCGCTTGCTGAGGTGCTGATAGAAGACGTCGTCCGGCACCAGGCCCGGAACGGCAACGACCTTCCAGCCGGTGCGCGCGCCGAGCTTTTCGTTGAGCTCGTCGAGATTGGGGATGCCCGGGCGCGACAGGTGCAGCACCTCGAGCGACTCCTCGAACTCATGGACCGCGCGGCCGTGGAGCAATGTGGTTTGCCGCGCGAACAAAGTGTCCCACACCCAATGGTCCTCGTCCGTCAGCTCGTCCCAATGTTGCGGGACCGTCCAGTCCGCGGCCGCGCCCGGTGGCGGCACGGGCGAAGCCCATGCGCCGTGGCGCTCCGCTTCCTTGATCTCGGTTGCACTTCGTTCACGTCTCGGTTCCTTCACAAAAAGAAACCCCGCCAGGAGGACCGGGCGGGGTTCGGACTGTTCAAGCTATTTGACTAGCGCGTCAGACCATTTCCCGCCGGGCGGTAAAATAGCCGTAATAATAAGCGAAGCGCGCAAAACCGCCCACGCGGCGCGGAGCGCCGACAAGGATCGGAGGTGATGCGCCATTCACGGTACATTGGATCCTCAAAAGCCTCAGAATGCGTCAATGTCAATGTTTCAGGCCCAAATTGTATCCCATTCAAGTTGAATTGGGTCTGACTGTAGTGAGGAGGTCACGAAGCGTTGCTTCGGGCGGGGGCGCCGGCGCGCCGAAGAACAGCTCGAATGCCCGAGCCGCCTGGCCGACAAGCATGGTCAGTCCGTCGACGCGATGCCCGCCACCCGGCCGCGCCGGACGACAGGAACTCGGTCGCGGCCGGTGTGGTCACGAGATCGAACATCGTGGCTCCGGCCGCGTGACTCCGCAACGTGTCGAGCAGCGATTGCGGCATCGGATCGGCGCCGGCCATGCCGAGCGGGCTGGCGTTGACGATCGCCGCGGCGCCTTCGAAGGCCGCGTGGGCACAGTCGAAATTGTGGATGTCCATACCAACGCCCGGAGCGAGCGGCCGCAGAGCCTCCGCGCGTTCGGGGTTACGCACGACGAGGGCAATCCGGCCAACGTCGCGGCTCGCCAGATAAGCCACGACGGCGCGCGCCGCTCCTCCCGCGCCGATGAGAGTCGCCTTGCGCCCACGAATCTCCGTGGAATCCAGCGCCGCCGCGACTCCGTCGACGTCGGTGTTGTAGCCAATTAAAGCGCCGTCCTCGGGAACCACACAATTGACTGCGCCGACCGCTTCGACCCCCGGATCGAGCCGGTCGAGGAACGGGATGACGGCCTGCTTGTGCGGGATGGTTACATTGCAGCCGCGCCAGTCGGAGTCGGAGCGGCGGTGATCGAGAAAGCTCGCGAGCTCGGTGGCGGGGACGCGGTCGCACGTAATCGCCGTCGATGCCCAGCCTATCGAGCCAATATTTGTGGATCAGCGGCGACTTGGATTGCGCGATCGGGTCGCCGATGACCTCGGCATAAGGCGCATCATCAGTCGGCGCGGTCGAGGAACGCGGCGACGTCGGCACAGTTCGACCTGCCGTGTCGACGAACGCCTCGCCGATCCCGCGCGCGAGAATGAAGGCGGTCCGCCCGCCGCGCGCTTCTTGTCGTGCCGCATGTGGGCTGCAAGCCGTTCGCCCTGCCCGGCAGCCCGAGATCGCGCGAGCGACGTCGGCAAGCCCACGCGCTGCGAAATGCGCTCGGACGCGCTCGCGCATCCGCAGCGGCGCAAAGCCCGCGCTCGGCGGAGAAGCGGAAGGCGAGCACGCATGCCGAGCGCGACCGCCTCGCCGTGGAGCAGGCGGTCGGAATATCCGGTCTCCGCTTCCAGCGCATGGCCGAAGGTGTGGCCGAGATTGAGCAAGGCGCGCCGGCCGCTCGTCTCGCGCTCGTCCTCGGCGACGATCGCGCGCCTTGCCCGCGACGGCTGGCCGCGATCGCCTGCGCGCGCGCGGCGGGATCGCCGGCGAGCACCTTCGCGCCATTGTCCTCGCACCAGGCGAACAAGCCCGCGATCGCTCGATCAGCGCATATTTGACGATCTCGGCATAGCCGGCGCGCAGCTCCCGCGGCGGCGAGCGTGTCGAGCAGCGACGGGATCGATCAGCACGAGCGAAGGCTGGTGGAACGCGCCGACCAGATTCTTGCCGGCCGCGACATTGATCGCCGGTCTTGCCGCCGACCGAGCTGTCGACCTGCGCGAGCAGGGTGGTCGGCATCTGGACGAAGCCGCAGCCGCGGTTGACGATCGCCGCGGCGAAACCGGCGAGGTCGCCGACCACGCCGCCGCCGAAGGCGACGATCTGGTCGCTCGCGCTCGACGCCGCGCGCGAGCAGCGCGGTCGACCAGGCCTCCAGCCCGGCCCAGCTCTTGCTGCCCTCGCCGGGCGGCACGAGGATCGGCTCGGCTCGATCGCCCCAAGCCGCTTGCAGGCGCCCGCAGCGCCCAGACATTCTCGTCGCTGACGACGAGCAGCCGCCCGTCACGCGCGAACGGCGCCAGCATGCTCGCCGGCGCGGTCGAGCAGGCCGTTTTCGATCATGGATCGCGATAGCTGCGCTCGCCGAGCGCGACCTCGACCGTCTCCATCGCGTCAGCCGCACTGCGCGCGGTGAAGCAGCTTCTGGTCGGCGAGCACCAGCGCCATCATCGCCTCGACCACCGGCGCGCCGCGAATGCCGACGCAGGGATCGTGGCGGCCCTTGGTCGACGATCTCGGTCTCGTCGCCGTCGCGGTCGATCGTCGGCTGCGGCGTCAGGATCGACGAGGTCGGCTTGAACGCCACGCGCACGACCACCGGCTGGCCGCGTCGAAATGCCGCCGAGGACGCCGCCGGCATGGTTGGAGAGGAAAGCGGTCGCCGTCCGGCCCGGCCCGCATCGCGTCGGCATTCTCCTCGCCGCGCAGGCGCGCCGCGGCGAAGCCGTCGCCGATCTCGACGCCCTTGACCGCGTTGATCGACATCATCGCCGCGGCCAGCTCGGCGTCGAGCTTGGCGTAAAGCGGCGCGCCCCAGCCGGCGGGCACGCCGGTCGCGACGCATTCGACGACCGCGCCGAGCGACGAGCCAGCCTTGCGCGCTTCGTCGACCATCGCCTCCCAGCGCGCTGCGGCGGCGGCGTCGGGGCAGAAGAAGCGGATTGGCGTCGATCGCGTCGGCATCGAAAGCGGCGCGGTCGATCGCATCGCCGCCGAGCTCGACGACATAGGCGCGGATCTCGACCTCGGGGATGACAGCCGCGCCACGCGCCCGCCGCGACCCGCGCCGCCGTCTCGCGCGCCGAGGCTGCGCCCGCCGCCGCGCCAGTCGCGAAAGCCATATTTGGCGTCATAGGTGTAATCGGCATGGCCCGGCCGATAGGCGCTCGGCGATCTCGGCATAATCCTTCGAGCGCTGGTCGACATTGTCGATCATCAGGCTGATCGGCGTGCCGGTCGTGCGCCCTCGAACGTGCCGGAGAGGATCCGCACCGGATCGGCTCTCGCGGCGCTGGGTGGTGAAGCGGCTGGCGCCCGGCCGGCGCTTGTCGAGCCACGGCTGGATGTCCGCCTCGGACAAGCGTCAGTCCCGGCGGGCAGCCGTCGACCACCGCGCCGATCGCCGGCCCATGGCTCTCGCCCCAGGTGGTGACGCGCAGCAGCCGTCCGAAGCTGTTCAGGCTCATTGGGCGCTCACGATCGCGAAAGTGGTCGCGTTGTCGGTGCGGTTCTGGACGTCGCGCGCGAGGATGGCGAGGCCGTAGATGGCCGCCGCGGCCTCGGACGCGAGGACTGCTTGGCTGCTGTTTCGAAGCGCCTTCGCGGCAATGGCGGTGTTGGATGTTTCTTCTGTCTCGAGGCCGAGGTTCGCCAACGCTTCGGAGCATTGGCGTAGTGCGATCGGGTGGCTGACCACCGTCCGGATCTCGTCCAGCGTCGCGTCCGGAAGCCCGAGCAAATGCATCCGCACAGGTAGCACCGGTTCGCCAACGATGTGCAACCGCGCCTGTGCAATCAGCTCGCGTGCGCCGGTTTCCCCAGCGTCATTGTTGGCGAGCGGGAGCATTCCGAGGTCGGCCTCTCCCGATTGGACGGCAGCGACTACGTCGGCGAATGTCGCCACCGGCACCGCCTGGTGTTCGGGCAAGAACCGCAGGCAGGCTTCGTGCGAGAAAGCTCCCTCGGCGCCCTGATACGCCACCGTCATGCCGATGTGCGCCCCGATCGATCGCATCAGCGGCACAAAATCGGGGAAGCTGGTCGCGATCATGCCGGCGCTGTCGACGCGTCACCGGCTGGCGGGCGGCAAGTCCCAGGACGAGGAAGCTCATCGCGATGCGGTGATCGTGGTTCGCGCGGACCTCGGCTCCGCCGGCGCGGCGGACCACCGAGCCCTTCGACGATCAGGCTGTCGCCTTCTTCACGGGCGTCCACGCCACAGGCGCGCAGCCCGGCAACGACTGCGGCGAGGCGGTTGCTTTCCTTGACTCGCAGCTCGGCCAGACCGTGCATGATTGTCTGGCCGCGAGCCAAGGCCGCCGCAACCGCGAGGATCGGATATTCGTCGATCATCGAGGGCGCGCGGCTGGCAGGCACTTCGACTCCGGTCAGAGCGGACGCGCTCACGATCAACGTCCGCGATGGCCTCTCCGCCCTGGACCCGCCGATTGGTGAAGCCGAAGATCCGCGCCCATTTCTTTCAGGGTCGTCAGCAGCCCGGTGCGCAGCGGGTTCACCATCACGTTGCGGATGGTCAACTTCGACCCGGGACGATCAGCGCGGCGACGATCGGGAAGGCCGCGGATGACGGATCGCCGGGAACGACGACGTCGGTGCCGGTGAGGCGCGCGCCGCGCGCCGAGCCGGACGACTCCGCCGTCGGTTTCGACGTCGCAGCCGAATGCGCGGAGCATGTTCTCGCTGTGGTCGCGGCTCGATGCAGGCTCGATCACTTCGACCACCCCGGATGCGCGCAAGCCCGGCGAACAGGATCGCCGACTTCACCTGCGCCGAGGCTTTCTCGTTGACGAAGCTGATGCCGCGAAGATTGCCGCCGTGGATCGTCACCGGCAGCGTACTGCCCTCGGTCGCGAGCGCCCATCGCCCGCAATGGCGCGAGCACGCGCTCCATCGGGCGGCCGCTCAGCGAGGCGTCGCCGGCAAAAGTCGCAGTGATCGGAAAAGCCGCGGCCGCGCCCATCAGCAGGCGCGCACCGGTGCCGCTGTTGCCGCAGTCGATCGGCGCCGCCGGGCTATCGCCACTCGGCGCCGCTGCACGCGCCATTCGCCCGGGCCGACACGCTCGACCTCGGCGCCGAACGCGCGCACGGCCTCGGCGGTATGAAGCACGTCATCGCCTTCGAGCAGCCCGCTGATCCGCGTTTCACCTCTGGCGAGCGCGCCGAGGATCAAGGCGCGGTGCGACATCGACTTGTCACCCGGCACCTCGATGTCGCCGGTCAGCGCTTCGGAGCGCGAGCCGGTAAGGCCCGCCTCTGACAAGGTCTGGAGCGCTGCGCTCATGCCGCGTCAGCGCGTCGCGTTGCACGGTCGGCCAGAAGCTCCGCCACGGCGTGCGCAACGTCGAGCGCCTGGCCTTCGTTGAGCCGCGGATCGCAGTGCGTGAGGTAGCTTGCGCCCGAGGTCCTCGCGCGCGAGCTTCAGGCTTCCGCCGATACATTCCGTCACGTCCGGACCCCGTCATCTCCAGGTGCACGCCGCCGGCGTGCACGCCCTCCGCTGCCGCAATAGCGAAGAAGCTCCCGATCTCCGCCACGATATCGCCGACCATGCGAGTTTTCACGCCCTCGATCGTGCGCGTATTGCCGTGCATCGGGTCGATGCTCCAGATCGCGCTGGCGGCCCTCCCGGTGAGTGGCGCGCATCAGCTCGGGAAGATGCGCCTCGATGTTCGCTGCGCCGAAGCGGCCGATCAGCACCAGACGTCCCGGCGTGTTGTCAGGGTCCAGCCGATCCATCAGCCGCAGGAGGTCGTCCACCGCGAGGCTTCGGCCCGCATTTCAATCCCACAGGATTGGCGATGCCGCGCGCGAATTCGACATGAGCGCCGTCGAGCTGACGCGTTCGGTCGCCGATCCACAGCATGTGCCCGGACGTCGCCCAATATTGTTCGCTCGCTTCGTCGTAACGGGTCAACGCCTGCTCATAATTGAGCAGCAACGCCTCGTGGCTGGTGAACATCGCGACCGGCCGCGGCGATTGCTTAGGCCCACTTCGCGATGGACCTTCGGCAGGTCCGCGTAGGACGCCGATGCATAGGCCTGGAGCAGTTCGATTGTGACCTGCGCCTGGCGATGCGCTTCAAGCAGCCGCTTCGGATCGGGCGCGCGCGCTTCCGCCGTGAACGCCGGACCGTTGATGGCGTCCCCGCGGTAGCTCGGCAGCGTAACTTCGCCCATCGTCTCCGTGGCGGAGGAGCGCGGCTTGGCGAACTGGCCGGCGATGCGGGCCAGGTGCACGACATCGCTTCCGCTCGCTGCTCGAAGCATCGCGCCCATGCGCAGCAACAAATTGTACGTGACGCGAACTTTTTCGGCGCTGAATTCGGCGAAGCTCTCCGCGCAATCGCCGCCCTGAACGATAAAGCCATCACCGCCGGCCACGCGCGAGAGCGCTGCGCGGAGGTGAATGATGTCGGCGATCTCGACGAGCGACTCGGAGCCGGCGAGACGGCGCTCGACCCGGGCGAGCGCATCGGAATTGGGATAGGCCGCAAGCTGCTCGGCAGGGCGGCTGCGCCAGGCCTCGGGCGACCATTGTCCTGAGATCGACTTCGCTCGCGACGGTCTAGCGGACGGCTGTTCGATGGCGACATCATCCGCCGCAATACGGCCGACCGCGTAAGCCACCGCACGCCCATCCTCCGACTTCAAGACGTCGAATACGCGCAATTCGCCATCGCTATCCGGCAGCGGGTCGGAGATGACGGCGACAACTTCCCCGCCGAGAGCGGAGCGGATCGCGTGTGAGATGCTCGCGGCCCAGCGGATCGGCGCCGCCGACCCGAAATGCGCCCGCACCCGCGCCTCGAGCAACTCCGGTTGTTCCGCCGGGGCGAGCACCAGCTCGGTCCGAGCCTGCGCCTGGAGGCTGTGTGCCATGATCTCGCGCCAGACCTGCTCGACCAGGATCGCTGGAGTTCGCTTCGCGCGCGCTTTTAGCCGGCCGAGAATCTCCGCCTGCCGGCGCGGCCGCAGCTTCAGGCAGCGATCGCCCTCCGCGTCCTTGATCGTGGCGATTTCGGCCGAGACGGCAAGCCGCCGGTCGATCAGGCCAAGAATTTCATCGTCGATTCGATCGAGCTCCGCGCGCGATGCCGCGAGCCCTCGCAATTGTTCATCTGTCACGGTTCGTCTCGTTCTGGTGCCGCACTGGACTGCGGCGAGTTACGGTTCAGCTGTTCAGCAAAATCTCCGGCCGCCCGCAGGCGTACCGGCCCGTAAACGAGACAAAAAAGAAGCGGCCACGAAGCGATGTCGTGCAAATCGATCCGTTGCTCTGGCCCGTGGTCATGATGCTGCTCCGTTAGCCCTTAAGGCTGACTAAATCCGTGCACCATGTCAATATGGGATACAATTCTTCACGTTGTCGGCTGCGCGGAACGGCATTAGACGCGCCGAATGCCCGACGTTGCTGAGGCTCCCGCGCGGTCCGCCGCGCTGATCAAGGCCGCGCGCCGAATCACCGTCAAGGTGGGCTCGTCGCTGCTGGTCGAAGGCGCTGGTGTGCGGCGGGCATGGCTTCACGCTCTCGGCGAGGACATCGGCAAATTGAGCGAGGAGGGGCGTCAGTTCGTGATCGTCTCGTCGGGCGCGGTCGCGCTCGGACGCAAGCGCCTCTCACTCAAAGCTTCCGCGAGGCTGGCGCTGAAGCAGGCGGCCGCGGCATCGGGCCAGCCGTTGCTGATGCGCGCGTGGGAAGAAGCGGCTGCGCCGTTTGGGATCCCGACGGCGCAACTCCTGCTCACGCTCGACGACACTGAATCGCGGCGGCGATGGCTCAACGCCCGGGCAACGATCGAAGTTCTCCTCGCCAACGGCGCGCTGCCGGTCGTGAACGAGAACGACACGGTGGCTACCGAGGAGCTGCGCTATGGCGACAATGACCGGCTCTCGGCGCGCGTCGCGCAGATGATCCAGTCCGACCTGCTGATTCTGCTGTCCGACGTCGATGGCGTGTACACCGGCGATCCGCGGCGTCACTCGAAAGCCCGGCACGTGCCGCACATCGAAACGATCACGGAGGAAGTTGAATTGTGGGCGGCTGGCGCATCCGGGGCGGGCCTGGGCTCCGGCGGAATGCGCACGAAGATCGCGGCTGCACGGATTGCGCAGAGCTTCGGCTGTGCGACGATCATCGCGTCCGGACACGAAGAGCATCCCCTCACCCGCCTCGCGTCGGGCGAAGCGATTGCGACGGTGATCGACGCCGCGGGCTCGCCGGCGCGAGCGTACAAACAATGGATAAAGGGGACGCTCGTCCCCGCGGGCAGCGTCCACGTCGACGCCGGTGCGGTGCGCGCACTCGCAGCCGGCAAGAGCCTCCTTCCCGCGGGAGTAAACTCGGTCGAGGGCACGTTCGAGCGCGGCGTTTGCCTGCGCATCCTGGGACCCGACGGAAAGGAAATCGCCCGCGGAATCACCGCCTATACGTCGGCCGAAACGCTGGCGATCCTCGGCCGCCCCAGCAGCGAGATCGAGAGCCGCCTCGGCTATACCGGCCCCGATGAATTGATTCACCGCAACGATCTGGTGCTGATGTGAATATGCGCGAGCAGATGGATGCGATCGGCCGGGCAGCGCGGGACGCATCCGATCTCCTCCGCACCATCCCGGCCGCGCAGCGCAGCGAGGCGATCCGCGCGATTGCGGCGCGCATCCGCCGCCGCGTACCGGAGATTCTCGAAGCCAATGCGCGGGACGTAGCCGATGCGACCGCGATGATCGATCGGCTGACTCTGAACGAACACCGCGTCGAGGACATGGCGCGCGCCCTCGACGCCATTGCCGACTTGCCCGACCCTGTCGGAACGGTCCTGGACCGCTGGGTGCGGCCCAACGGCCTGGAGATCTCGCGTGTGCGGACGCCGATCGGAGTGATCGGCATGATCTACGAAAGCCGCCCGAATGTGACCGCCGACGCGGCCGCGATCTGCCTTCGGTCGGGCAACGCGGTCATCCTGCGGTCGGGCTCGGAGGCGCTGCGCAGCGCGCTCGCCATCGGAGCGGCGATCGCCGATGGACTCGAAGACGCCGGCTTGCCGCTTGGCAGCGTGCAGCTGGTCCCGACCGCCGACCGCGCCGCAGTCGCTATGATGCTAGAAGGACTAAGCGGAACCATCGACCTCATCATCCCGCGCGGCGGGCGTTCGCTGGTGGAGCGAGTGACGGCGGAAGCTCGGGTGCCGGTGCTCGGCCACCTCGAGGGCGTGTGCCACACCTATGTCCATCGCTCCGCCGATCCGGCGATGGCGGCGGAAATCGTTCGCAACGCCAAACTTCGGCGGGTCACGGTCTGCGGCGCGACCGAGACCCTGTTGATCGACCGCGACGCGGCTCCCGCTATATTGCCGCTGATCGCGGACGCGCTGGACGGGTGCGAGTTGCGCGGCGATGCGCAGGCCCGTGCAATCGTGCCCATGGCGGAAGCGACCGACGCCGACTGGCGCACGGAATATCTAGCGCCGGTGCTGGCGGTGAAAACGGTGGACAACATCGACGAAGCCATCGCCCACATTCGCCAGTTCGGCACGAGCCACACCGAGGCGATCATCGCGGAGGACACCTCCGCGGCGGAATATTTTCTCGGCCGCGTGGATAGCGCAATCGTGCTGTGGAACGCGTCAACCCAGTTCGCCGACGGCGCCGAGTTCGGATTCGGCGGCGAGATCGGTATTGCGACGGGCAAGCTCCACGCTCGCGGTCCGGTCGGTCCCGAGCAGCTGACCACGTTCAAATATCAGGTGCGCGGAAACGGGCAGGTTCGGCCATAACGGGATCCCTATCCGGCGCAGTCCCTCGCACGGGGCCTGTCCGGACTATATAAAATTGTATCCCATTTACCACGGCGGCAAGTAAATCTTGTCCATTTCTCCTTTGCAGGTTGACGCATCAGCCGCATCCGTGCATTTTTGGGATCCCATGCTGAGTCGGCTCACCAACACTGGCAACCGCGCGCTCGACAGCGCCGCGATGCCGCGCGCCTTTGGCATGATGATGATTACGGCCATTATGACGACCACGCGAACGCGGGGCGCTATCGGCTGATAAGAACCTAAAATCAGGTTTCACCCGACCCGCTCCCCAAACCAGGCGAGCGGGTTTTTTTGTGTCCTTCATCCCAGAACCGAAAGCGAACCAGACAATGTCCAACGCGGTCCAGCAGGCAGAAGAGGTCTCCGGCGACGCGCCAGCCAAACGGCTGTGCGTGCTGAAGTTCGGCAGCTCGGTCATCGAGCACGAGCACGACTACTCCAAGGTCGTGCAGGAGATTTACCGTCACGTCCGCGACGGCGAGAAGGTGGTCGCAGTCGTGTCCGCGCTCGCGGGCGAAACCGACGCATTGCTCGCTCAGGCCGAGCGGGTCGGCGGCGAGGCTGCACCGGCGGCGCTCGTTGCGCGGCTGGCGCGAGTTGGGGAGCTACGCTCGGCGGCGCTGATGGCGCTCGCATTGAGCAAGGCCGGTTTGCGCGCCGAGACTTTCGACCCGCACGAAATGGGGCTGGTGGCGGAGGGCTCGCCGCTCGACTCCGACCTCGTGGAGCTCGATGCCGCAGCCGTGTGGGCGCGGATCGACCTCAACGATGTCGTGGTCGTCCCCGGTTTCATCGCCGACCACGCCGAGCACGGCGTGGTGACGCTTGGCCGCGGCGGCACCGACCTCAGCGCCGTGTTCTTTGCCGACCGCCTCGGCGCGCACCGCGTCCGGCTGATCAAGGACGTCGACGGGGTCTATGAGGAAGACCCGGCGCGCAACGCCAACGCGCGCCGCTATTCGCATCTCAACTATGCCGAGGCGGAGAAGGCGAGCAGCGGGCTCATCCAGGCGAAGGCGATCCACGCCGCGGACGAGAAGCACGTGTTGATCGAGGTCGCAGCGCTCGGTTCGGCCGAAGCGACCACCATCGCCCGCGTACCCGCGGCAAAGTCGCGGCCATTGCGGCCCGAGCGACTGAAGGTGGCATTGCTCGGCTGCGGCTCGGTGGGCGCCGGCGTGCTTGACTTGCTACAGGCCCAGCCGGAGCTGTTCGAAGTTGGGCCCGTTCTGGTCCGCTATCCCGAACGCCACGGTGAAAATGCGCGCTTCACCACCAGTCTCGACGAAGCGCTCGCCGGCGATCCGGATATCCTCGTCGAGCTGATCGGCGGCGTCGATGTGGCGTCAGAGGCAATGCACAACGCGCTGCTGCGTGGAGCCCAGGTCGTCACCGCGAACAAGGCGGCCGTCGCCAAGCATTGGGACCCGCTCCACGCCTGCGCCGCGCGCAACGACGGCGAGTTGCGCTTTTCCGCTGCAGTCGGCGGTGGAGCTCCAGTGCTCGAGACGCTGCGGCGGCTCGCGGGCTCGGTGGTGTCGGTCGAAGGCGTGATGAACGGCACCTGCAACTATTTGCTCAGCCGGCTCGCCGAAGGCTGGAGCTTCGAGGAGGCGCTCAGGAAAGCGGAGGAACTGGGATTCGCCGAGGCGGATCCTTCGGCCGACGTCGACGGACACGACGCCGCGGACAAGCTGTCGATCCTCGTGCGCGAAGCCTTCGGTGTCGCGCTTTTGCCCAAGTGGATCGACAAGCATTCGCTGCGTGACCTCGTGCCGGCTGCGGCCAGCGAGACGCTGGAAAACGACGAGGTACTGAAGCAGGTCGGTAGCTGCCGCGTCCGCCCGGATGGCAGCGTCGAGGCCGAGGTGCGCATCGTCTCGCTGCCCTCCGATCATCCGCTGGCGCAGACTTGCAACGAGGAAAATCGCTTCCTTGTCACGGACGTCGACGGCATGGTGCATGACGTGTTCGGCAAGGGTGCGGGAAGATGGCCGACGGCAACCGCGGTATTCGCGGACGTCATGGACGCGCAGCGCGCGGTGCTCGGCCGGTTGGCGCAACCCGGCGACCAGGCCGTGAAGCTGAGGGCGTAACCGTGTTCGCCGATTCCGCCACCGCCAGCGCCCCCGCGAGCATCGGCAATGTGGGCGTCGGGTTCGACATCCTCGGCCAGGCTTTCGATGCAGTGCGCGATACCGTCACCGCCACTCGAGAAGCGCAGACTGGCGTTCGGCTGGGACAGGTGACTGGATTGACGGATTCGCTTCCCGAGGAGCCGGATGCGAACACCGCGCTCGCCGCCGCGCGCGCTGTCCTCGAGGTGGCCGGAAGCCCGTTCGGAATGCGCCTGTCGATCGACAAGGGCGTGCCGCTGAGCGCCGGCATGGGTGGTTCCGCCGCATCCGCGGTCGCGGGCGCAGCCGCCGCCAATGCTCTGCTCGGCGATCCTTTCACGCTCGAGCAACTGTTGCCATTTGCGCTCGAAGGCGAGCGCGTCGCATCCGATCCGCCGCATTGGGACAATGTCATGGCGAGCCTGTTTGGTGGGCTGGTGCTTGCCGCGAGGGAGAAGCCGGCACTCGTGCAGCGACTTCCAGTTCCCCCCGGCATCGTCGCCATCGTGCTGCATCCCGCAATCAAGGTCGAAACGCGAAACGCGCGACGGATCCTGGCTGCGGAGGTCCCGATGCAGCTCGCCATCGAGCACAGCCGCCGGGTCGCTGCCTTCGTCGCCGGTTGCGCGACCGGCGACCTCAATCTGGTCCGCGCCGGCCTCGAAGACCTCTTGGTCGAGCCGCAGCGGCGACACCTGCTGCCCGCCTTGCCCCTCGTTAAAGCCGCCGCCCTCGATGCTGGAGCGCTGGGCTGTTCCTTCTCGGGCTCCGGCCCGTCGGTTTTCGCCTGGGCTGTCTCGGCGAACGCCGTGGCGGTCGAGCAGGCGATGTCGGCTGCGTTCGCGGGGTCCGGAATGGCCGCCGATCGCCTATCGCGCGCCCGTCGCTTCGGAAGGCGTCAAGTTGCTTGGCGCCGGCGAGAGGCTCGTCGCGGCATGAAATTCATCAGCACGCGCGGCCGGGCCAAGGCGGCGACGCTCAGTGAGGCCCTGCGCAACGGCGCTGCCCCGGACGGAGGGCTGTACGTCCCGGCCGAGCTGCCACAGGTTGATGTCGCCGGGCTCGATGCGGACGCGCCGCTTGCGGAGTTCGCCGCGTCGCTTCTGCAGCCATTCTTTTTGGGCGACGAACTTGAACCTCACCTGCCGGCGATTTGCTCCGAAGCGTTCGACTTTCCGGCGCCGCTGGTCACGCCCGACCCGCGAAGGCGCGAATCTCCATGCGCTCGAGCTGTTTCACGGGCCCACCGGCGCGTTCAAGGATTTTGGCGCGCGTTTCCTCATGGCCTGCTTCGACCGGATTGCGGGACAGCAACCGCTGACGGTCCTCGCCGCAACGTCCGGCGACACCGGAGGGGCCGTCGGTTGCGCCGCCGAGCGCAGCTCTTCGGTTCGCGCGGTCATCCTCTTTCCGGCGGGGCGCGTCTCGCCCTTTCAGGAACGGCAACTGACCTGCTGGGGCGACAACGTCCTGGCGATCGAGGTCGACGGCGATTTCGACGAGTGCCAGCGCCTCGTCAAAGCCGCTTTCGCCGATGCTTCGTTGTCGGCGGAACACCGCCTTACGTCGGCCAATTCGATCAACATCGGCCGACTCCTGCCGCAAGTCGCTTATGCCGCGCAGGCTGCGCTTCGGGTTTTTCGCTCGACCGGGAAGAAGGCCGGATTCGTGGTTCCCGACTGGCAATCTCGGCCACGGCTTTGCAGTGCTTCTGGCGCGCGCGATCGGCTTACCGGTCGGCCCGGTCGTCCTCGCGACGAACGCCAACCGTTCGTTGAAGGACTGGCATTCGACCGGCCACTACGAACCCCGCCCTTCCGTCCAGACGCTGGCCAATGCGATGGACGTCGGCAACCCGAGCAATTTCGAGCGTCTCTCAGCGCTTCCGCAAGCGGCGCGAAGGGTGCGCGTGGAGCTGGTCACCGACGAGCAGATCGAGGCGCGGATTCGCAGCGAAGCCCACGAATACGTCTGGTGTCCCCATTCGGCGACCGCGGTAGAGGCTTGGACTCGCTTATCCCACTCTGAACGTTCGGAGCGGCCATGGATCGTCGCGGCGACGGCCCATCCGTACAAGTTCGCCGACACGGTCGAGCCGCTGATCGGCCGAAGGATCGAGCCTACCCCCGCGCTCGCCGCTATCCTCGACCGGCCGCAGCACAAGATCAGGATCGGAGCGAGCCTCGGCGAGCTTGGTGATGCGCTGCACAGGCGCGCGATCGCCGCTTAGTCCGGGAGCGTTACTGCGCCATGCGACGCTGATCCGACCAGCGCTGCATATTTGGCATATGCGCCTGTCGCCTCGGTTGAAACCGGCCATTCCCGATTCGGCCGCGCAGCCAGATCGGCATCGGTCTCGATCACTCGCTGGTCGACATCGATGACAATCCTGTCGCCATCCTCGAGCAGCGCGATCGGCCCGCCGCGCGCGGCCTCTGGCGAGATATGGCCGACCATGAACCCGTAGGTCGCGCCGGAGAAGCGGCCGTCGGTGATCAGCGCGACGTCGTTGCCGAGCCCGCGGCCCTGGATCGCCGCCGTGACCCCCAGCATCTCGCGCATCCCGGGGCCGCCGACCGGCCCCTCCCCGCGGATCACGACCACATCGCCGGCCTGGATTGCGCCGTGCGTGACCGCATCGAACGCCGCTTCCTCGCCGTCGAAGACCTTCGCGGGCCCTTCGAACCGCACCTTGCCGTGACCGGCGAGCTTCACCACGCAGCCCTCCGGCGCGATATTGCCGTAGCAGATGCCGAAGCCGCCGCGCTGCTTGATCGGCCGATCGGCGGTGACGATGACCTCCTGCCCCGCCGTTTCCTCGGCGTCGCGAAACGCGTCGAAGAGCGAGCGGCCTGTGATCGTCGCGGTGTCGGTGATCAGTCCAGCCTCCATCAGCCGGCGACCCAGCAAAGCGGTGCCGCCGGCCGCGCTCATGTCCGGCGCCATGAACCGGCCGCCGGGCTTCAAGTCCGCGATCACCGGCGTCTTGCGGGAGACTTCGTCGAACAGGTCGATGTTGAACTCGCTCTCGGGAATTCCCGCTTCGCGCGCGATCGCGAGCAGGTGGAGGACGAGGTTGGTCGACCCCGCCGTCGCGGTTCCCGCAACGGCTGCGTTGCGCAGGCTCTCGGCGGTGATCAGGCCGCGGGCGTTCCGCCCTGCACGCAGCGCCTCGAGCGCCAGGCGTCCCGCTTCGACCGCAGCCGCCGGCTTGTCGCGATGCACGGCCGGGATGTCGTTGAGGCCGATCGGAGACAGCCCGAGGAAGCTCATCGCCAGCGCCATCGTGTTGGCGGTGAACTGCCCGCCGCATGCGCCCGCGCCGGGGCAGGCATGCGTCTCAACGGCCTTCAGCTCGTCATCGCCGATGCCGCCGGCGCTGTAGGCGCCGACCGCTTCGAACACGTCCTGGATGGTCAGCGCCTTCGGCCCGAGATGCCCGGGCATGATCGACCCGCCGTAGAGAATGACCGACGGCAGATCGAGCCGCGCCGCCGCCATCGCCGCCGCCGGAATTGTCTTGTCGCAGCCGACGATGAACACGACCGCGTCGAGCGAGTGGCCGCGCACCGCGAGCTCGGCCGAATCCGCGATCACTTCGCGGCTCATTAGCGAGGCGCGCATTCCGCGCGTGCCCATCGCGATGCCATCGGTCACAACGATGGTGTTGAATTCGATCGGCGTTCCGCCTGCTTCGGTGACGCCCTTTGCTGCATGCGCCGCGAGGTCGCGCAGATGCATGTTGCACGGCGTGACCGTCGAAAAACTGTGAACGATCGCAACCAGGGGCTTGGCCAGCGCTTCATCGTCGAAGCCGGCCGCGTGAAGCATCGCCCGAGCCGGCGCGCGCGCCGGACCCTCGACCATTTCCCGCGACGGCAATTCTCCTGAACTCATCACTCTTCCTGTGGTTTTTGGGATACAATTGCGTTCACAAGCACAGCGCCGAGCGGATGAATAGTGACAAAATACCGTCGAACGCGGTGATTACGACTTGCTAACGATGCGGCTGTGCAGCATAAGGCTGCGCGAATGGGATCCCAACTGGATCTCCCCAATGGAGCAGGCACAGCAGTGACGAGCAACTCGATCATGTTCGAGAATAACCTCAAAGCGGCGTTTAACGGCGTCCGCACCGTCTTGCTTACGCTTGTACTTATTAGCCCATATCGGGGAGCGGCTACAGGCTGAGTTGGGTCTAGAAAGACCGGAAACCAGACCCCCCGCTCCCCAGCCGGAGCGGGGGGTTTTCTTTTGCGCGAAAGGGAACCTTCAAAGTGGAAGATCAGGCAAGGATTTACAGCGACGATGACGCCAACCAGGCGAGCCTGAAAGGTTCGACCGTTGCTGTCATCGGCTATGGCAGCCAGGGCCGCGCCCATGCCCGCAACCTACGCGATAGCGGGTTCCAGGTGATCGTCGGCGCACGCCAGGGCGGCGTCAACCGAACAGCGGGCGCTGACCGACGGCTTCCAGGTCACCGATCCTGCCCAGGCCGCGCGCGAGGCGCAGCTTGTCGCGCTCCTTACGCCGGACATGACCCACCGCGAGGTTTACGCGCGCGACATCGCTCCGAACCTCGCCGCCGGGGGCACCTTGCTCGTCGCGCACGGGTTCAGCGTGCTCTACGGCGAGGTCGAGCCGCGCGGCGACATCGACGTCATCCTGGTTGCGCCGAAGGGCCCCGGCGACCTCGTCCGCCGCGAATATGAGATCGGGCGCGGAGTCCCGTGCCTGTTCGCGGTCCACCAGGATTCGACCGGCGGCGCGCGCGACAAGGCGCTGGCTTATGCGTCGGGCATTGGCGGAGCGCGCGCGGGAGCGATCGAAACGAGTTTTCGCGAAGAGACGGAGACCGATCTGTTCGGCGAGCAGGCGGTGCTTTGCGGCGGCGCCACCGAGCTCGTCGCTGCGGGATTCAAGACCCTGACCGACGCCGGCTACCAGCCGGAAGTCGCTTACTTCGAGTGCCTCCATGAGCTGAAGCTGATCGTCGACCTGATGTACGAAGGGGGCTTTGCGAAGATGCTGCACTTCGTGTCGGAGACGGCCAAGTACGGCGACTTCGTTTCCGGTCCGCGAGTCATCAATGACGACACCCGCGCCCGGATGAAAGAGGTCCTCGGCGATATTCAGAGCGGCGCTTTCGCCCGGCAGTGGATCGCGGAAAGCGCGGCCGGCAAGCCGAACTATGCGGCGATGTGGAAGGCCGACCTCGAACAGCCCGTCGAGCAGGTCGGCGCTCGCCTGCGCAAGCACATGGCCTGGCTGCAGACCGAAACGCCCGTCGCGCAACCGGCCCCGGCCCAGCCCCGATCGAAGGCGGCGTAGCGATGAGCAGCGCCGCCCAAGCCTCGCCGTCGCCGCAGCCGCAGCCTGTTACCGGTGCGCGGCTCGTGGTCGAGGCGCTGGAGCGCGAAGGCGTCACGCACGTCTTCGGCTATCCGGGCGGCGCCATCATGCCGGTCTATGATGCGCTGACCGGCTCGAGCCTGCAGCACATCCTCGTCCGCCACGAACAGGCCGCGGCGCTTGCCGCCGACGCCTACGGCCGCGTGACCGGCAAGCCCGGCGTGTGCCTCGCGACCTCGGGACCCGGCGCGACCAACCTCGTGACCGGAATAGCCAACGCCATTCTCGACAGCGTGCCGATGGTCGCGATCACCGGCCAGGTGGCGAGCCCGCTGATGGGCACCGACGCCTTTCAGGAAGTCGACATTTTCGGGATCACGCTGCCGATCGTGAAGCACAGCTTCGTGATCCGCAACACCGCCGATATTCCGCGGATCTTCGCCGAGGCTTTTCACATCGCACGGACCGGACGTCCCGGGCCGGTGCTCATCGATTTGCCGAAGGACGTGGGCGTGATTGCCGCCGTTCCGGCTCCCTTCGATCAGCCGGCGGAGGCCGAGCCCGAAGTCGATGAAGCGGCAGTCGCCGCCGCCAATGCATTGATTGCCGACGCTTCGGCCCCAGTCCTCTACTTCGGCGGCGGCGTTGCCATCGCCCGCGCCGAGCGCGCGCTGCGCGAGTTCGCCGCGCGCTCGGCCATCCCCTCCGTGGCAACCCTGAAGGGCCTCGGCGGCATTCCGACTGGTGACGCAAACTTCCTCGGCATGCTCGGGATGCACGGAACGCGCGCAGCGAACATGGCGATCGATCATTGCGACCTCCTGATTTGCGTCGGGGCGCGATTCGACGATCGTGCGACCGGCAAGCTCGACAGCTTCGCTCCGCGGGCGAAGGTCATTCACATCGACGGCGACCCCGCCGAGATCGGCAAGCTGCGCGTGCCAGAAATTGGCCTGGCGGGCGATCTCACGGCGATCCTCGACCGTCTGACCGCCCGACCCAATGCGGGCGGGTGGCTGCAGCAATGCCGCGCGCAAAAGGTCATGTGGGCGCCGCGCTACGACGCGCCCGGCGGAGGAGTGTACGCACCGGCGCTCCTCAAGGAATTGTCGGAAGCCGCGGGAGACGGCGCGATCTTTACCTGCGACGTCGGCCAGCACCAGATGTGGGTGGCGCAGCATTGCTGCTTCAGCCGTCCACAGGCGCATCTCACCAGCGGTGGCCTCGGTACCATGGGCTACGGAATCCCCGCTGGCGTGGGTGCGTTGCTCGCTGAGCCGGACGCAACCGTGATCACCGTCTCGGGCGACGGATCGTTCATGATGAACGTGCAGGAGCTTGCGACTCTGCGGCGCTACCGCCTGCCGCTGAAGATCGTCCTGATCGACAATTCCCAGCTGGGCATGGTCCGGCAATGGCAGGAGCTGTTCTTCGACGAGAATTTCTCGGAAATCGATCTCAGCGACAATCCGAACTTTTCCGAAGTCGCTCACGCATTTGGCATCGAAGCGTTCACCATCGATCATCGTGAGCAAGTGGGGGCCGCGATCCGCCGTCTGCTCGAGACCGACGGACCGATCCTGTGCCACGTCCGCATCGATCCGCGCGAGAATGTGTGGCCGCTGGTTCCGCCGAACAGCTCCAACGTGCAGATGATGGAGAAGGGCTGGTGATGCAGCGCCTCGCCATCGACTTGACGCCCGCCGAGGGCGCCGTTGTGCGCGTGCTCGGACTGGTGGAACGGCGCGGCTTCGTCGTCCGCGGCCTCGCCATGAATGAGGACGAGCGCGGCGCTTCGCTCGTGATCGATCTCGAGCCGCGCGATCCCGGCCGTCGCGCGGAGGTCGTCGCCCGGCAGCTCGGCAGGCTCGTCGACGTGAATCACGTGACCATCGCACCTCGCGACACAGGAAATTCCGCATGACCCAGATCCGAATCTTCGACACCACCCTGCGCGATGGAGAGCAGGCGCCCGGCTTCTCCATGACTCCCGAGGGCAAGCTGCGCATGGCAAAAGCGCTCCAGGCGCTGCGCGTCGATGTGATTGAGGCGGGTTTCGCTGCCTCCTCGCCGAGTGACGCGCAGGCGATCATGGAAATTGCCGCGGCGATCGACGGACCAGTCATTTGCTCCCTTGCCCGTGCGATCCGGGGCGACGTGATCGCTTCGGCGAGCGCACTTGCTCCGGCCTCGCGCAAGCGCGTCCACATCTTCATCGGGACCAGCCCGCTTCATCGCGAAGCCAAGCTGCACATGGACCGCGCGCAAGTGCTGGAGGCGATCCGGTCCTCCATCGCCTTTGCCCGCGAACATTTCGACGACATCGAATTCTCCGCCGAGGACGCCATCCGCACCGAGCGCGACTATCTGGCGGAAGCGCTGTCGGTTGCTGCGGCAGAGGGCGCGACGACGCTGAACGTGCCGGACACGGTAGGCTATACGACGCCCGACGAGATCTACGACCTGTTCCGCTTCCTCGATGAAGCCGTCGATCGGCCAGACGGCGTGATCTTCTCGACCCACTGCCACGACGATCTCGGAATGGCGGTCGCCAACTCGCTGGCGGCCATCCGCGGCGGCGCGCGGCAGGTCGAATGCGCGATGAACGGGATCGGCGAACGCGCCGGAAACTGCGCTCTCGAGGACGTGGTCATGGCGCTTCGGACTCGATCGGACTTCTATGGCGTCAGCACCAACGTCGATACGACCAAGATCATGCCCGCGAGCCGGATGCTGGCCCAGATCACCAACGCGCCGCCACCGCGCAACAAGTCGATCGTCGGCGCCAACGCCTTCGCCCACGAATCCGGCATCCACCAGCATGGCGTGCTGCAGAACCGGCAGACGTACGAGATCATCAATCCGGAGGATATCGGCCTCTCCACTGACGGGATCGTGCTCGGCAAGCACAGCGGCCGGCACGCGCTGGCCGCGCGCGCGCGCGCGCTCGGCTATGTACTCGAAGGCGAGCAACTCGACCGCACGTTCACGGCCTTCAAAACCGTCGCCGACGAAGTGGGCATCGTCGATACGGCCCGGCTCGTCGCACTGCTCTCGGAAGCGCGGACCCATCGTCCGCAGGCGCTGTGGAAGCTGTCCAAGGTCGATATCCGTGCGCCGGTTTCAGCAAACTCCTGGCCGGTGGCGCGGGTCGAACTGGTCCATGGCGAGCGCGGCCGCGTGACCGACATCGCCAGCGCTCCAGGCGCTCTGGACGGCGCCTTTGCCGCGGTCAGCCAAATGATGGGCGTGTCGGCGCGCGTCGACAGCATCGACATGCAGTACATTGCCGCCGATCCGGACGAGCCGGCCCCGGACGGACAGGGTGCGAGCGTGCTGGTGGAAATGACCATCGAAGTGGACGGCGAGATTTTCGCCGGCCGCGCCCGTTCCCGGGACATCCTGCCGAGTCACGTCTCAGCCTACATCGATGCGGTCAGCAACGCGCAAGCGGTGCGCGACCTGCGCAACGCCACCGCAAGAAAGGTCCAGGCCGCGTGATCAACATTGTCGTACTGCCCGGTGACGGGATTGGGCCCGAAGTCACGGCCGAGGCGGTGCGCTGCCTCGAGCAGCTGTCAAACGAGCACGACCTTGGCCTCAATTTTACCGAGCGTGATTTCGGCGGCGTGGCAATCGACCGCCATAGCGATCCGCTACCCGAGGATACGCTCGAAGCCTGCCGCAACGCCGACGCAGTCCTGCTCGGCGCGGTCGGTGGCGATCAGTGGAACGATTGCGCCGTTCGCCCGGAAGCGGGACTGCTGCGCCTGCGCGAGGAGCTCGGCCTGTTCGCCAATCTCCGCCCGGCGAAGGTCCTCGACGGACTTCACCACGTGTCGCCGCTGCGCGCGGATATTGCCAAGGACGCGGACATCCTCGTCGTCCGCGAGCTGACCGGGGGCATCTATTTCGGCGAGCGCCGCGCGGAAGCGCATTTCGCTTCCGATCTCTGTTCCTACACCCGCGCCGAAATCGAGCGGATTGCGCACGTTGCGTTTCGCTCGGCCGGCCATCGCCGGCAGAAGGTCACCTCGGTCGACAAGGCCAACGTGCTGGCGACCTCGAAGCTATGGCGCGAGACGGTGACCGAGGTTGCGAAATCCTATCCCGGAATCGAGCTCGAGCACATGTACGTCGACGCTTGTGCGATGGCGCTCGTCACCAATCCACGCCGGTTCGACGTTATCCTCACCGAGAATATGTTCGGCGACATCTTGTCCGACGAGCTCTCGGTCATCGCCGGTTCCATCGGACTGCTCGGATCGGCCAGCGTCGGTTCGGGCGGACCTGGGGTGTACGAGCCGATCCATGGCTCCGCGCCGCAGATCGCGGGGTCCAATGTGGCCAATCCAGCGGGCGCGATCGCCAGCGCAGTGCTGATGCTCGACGAGCTTGGGCTCGGCGACAGCGCCCGGCTGCTGTCCAACGCGCTCGACCTGACCCTGGTCGAAGGTTGCCGCACGCGCGACCTCGACGGAACCGCGACCTGCTCGGAATTCGGCGAGCGCGTCCGCTGGAACCTGGCCGCCGGTCTGGTCCGTTCGGGGGCTTATCGCGAGCTGATCGCAATGAACCGCGGATGCTGCGGATGAGCGAACGCCCGCGCACCCTCTACGAAAAAATCTGGGACGCGCATGTCGTTGCGCGCCGCGAGGATGGGACGTGCGTCATCTACATCGATCGGCATCTGGTCCACGAGGTGACCTCCCCGCAGGCATTCGAAGGCTCTGCGCGCCGCCGGCCGTAAGGTGCGCCGTCCGGACCTCACGCTCGCTGTCGCCGATCACAACGTGCCGACCACCCGGCGCGACAGCGGCAACGGCGGACCATTGCTGATCGAAGATCCGGCAAGCGCGACACAGGTAGTGGCGCTCGAGGAGAACGTTCGCGAATTCGATGTGCCGTACATCGACGTGCTCGCCGCGGAGCAGGGCATCGTCCACGTCGTCGGACCGGAGCAGGGATTCACCCTGCCGGGCACGACCGTGGTTTGCGGCGACAGCCATACCGCCGCGCATGGCGCGCTTGGGGCGCTCGCCTTCGGCATCGGCACGAGCGAGGTCGAACATGTCCTCGCAACGCAGACACTGCTGATGGCGCCGTCGCGCACGCTGGAAGTGCGCGTCGAAGGGAGCCTCGGCTTTGGCGTGTCCCCCAAGGACGTCATCCTGGCGATCGTCGGGCGGCTCGGCGCATCCGGCGGCAACGGCCACGTCATCGAATATCGCGGAAGCACGTTCCGCGAGATGAGCCTGGAAGGACGGCTGACCGTCGCCAACATGTCGATCGAGGCCGGTGCACGCTCCGGCCTGTTCGCGCCCGACGAGCAGACTTTCGCGTATTTGAAGGGGCGGCCGATGGCGCCGATCGGCGCCGACTGGGACCGCGCTGTCGAGCAGTGGCGAACGCTTGGAACCGACGAGGGCGCGACATTCGACCGATCGATCCGGCTCGACGCGAGCGAAATCGCGCCGACCGTCACCTGGGGCACGAGCCCGGAGGACATTGCATCGATCGACGGCACGGTTCCGGATCCCGACAGTTTCGACGATCTCGGCGAAGCGGGACTCGGCGCGGCGCGCGCTCGATTATATGGGCCTGACCCCCGGACAGCGGCTGCAGGACGTCGCGGTCGAGCACATCTTCATCGGCAGTTGCACCAACAGCCGGATCGAAGATCTCCGCGCCGCGGCGCAAGTGCTTCGCGGCAGGCGCCGGAGCGCGACGATCAGGCAGGCGCTGGTCGTGCCGGGCTCGGGACTGGTTAAGCGCCAGGCCGAAGCCGAGGGTCTCGACCGCATCTTCCTCGATGCCGGCTTCGAGTGGCGCGAACCTGGCTGCTCGATGTGCCTTGCGATGAACCCCGACAAAGTGCCGCCGCTGGGGCGCTGCGCATCCACGTCGAACCGCAACTTCGTCGGCCGTCAGGGACCCGGCGCGCGCACGCACCTGATGTCCCCCGCAATGGCCGCGGCTGCAGCCGTGACCGGGCGCCTGACGGACGTCCGCGAGCTGATGGGCGGACAAAGCTTGGAGGCCGCGGCATGACTCCGTTCACCCGCGTCGAAGGCCGCGCCTATCCGCTGCCGCTCGATAACATCGACACCGACCTCATCATTCCGCGCCGAGTATCTGAAGACCATCGGCCGCAGCGGCCTCGGGCGGCATGCCTTCGAGGCGCTCCGCTCAACCCCCGGCAACGTCTTCGAGGACCCGCAATATGCGGGTGCGCCGATCATCGTCGCGCTGGACAATTTCGGATGCGGGTCGAGCCGCGAGCATGCCGCCTGGGCGCTTGCCGACATGGGCGTCCGCGCGGTTGTCGCGGCAAGCTTCTCCGACATTTTCGCGGGCAACGCCTTCAAGAACGGAATCGCCGCTGTCGAGCTGGACCGGTCCGCCGCGGAAACGCTGCTCGATGCCGCAAGAAATCACGCGATCGCCGTCGACCTGGCCGAAATGACCGTCACTTCGACGGCGGGTCACCTTTTTACCTTTGCCATGGACCCGTTTAGGCGCGAATGTCTGCTCGCCGGAATCGATGAAATTGCACTGACGCTCGCGTTCGAGCCCGCGATCACGGCCTATGAACAGAGAATGGGGATCTGACGTGATCAGAGCGCCAGAGAAGCAGGGCCTGTACGATCCTCGCAACGAGCATGATTCCTGCGGAGTCGGCTTCGTCGCGAATATCAGCGGCGAGAAGTCGAACGCCATCATCGCGCGACGGCCTGCTCATGCTCGCCAACCTCGATCACCGCGGCGCGCGGGCGCGGACCCGCTGGTCGGCGACGGCGCCGGCTGCCTGATCCAGATCCCCGACGAGCTGCTGCGCGACTGGGCGCACGCCGAACGCCGTCACCCTGCCCCAGCCGGGCGACTACGCCGTCGCCATGTGCTTCCTCCCGCAGGATGCGCAAAGCCGCGACGCGGCGACAGCGCGGCTCGAGCGCTTCATCGAGATCGAGGGGCAGATCCTGCTCGGCTGGCGCGATGTTCCGACGGACCCGACCGGTCTCGGCGAAGCGGTCCTCGAGTCGCTGCCTGTGATCCGGCAGGCGATCGTTGCCCGCGGCCCGCGCACCGCCGACCAGGACGCGTTCGAGCGCAAGATCCTGACGATCCGCAAGCAGACGCAGAACCCGCTCTCGCGAGCTCGCCGAGAAGCGCGACCTCCCCCACCTCGCGGATTTCTACATTCCGTCATTCTCCAGCAGGACCATCGTCTACAAAGGGCTGCTGCTCGCGACGCAGGTCGGCACCTTCTATCGCGACCTCACGGACCCGCGAACGAAGTCCGCGCTCGCGCTGGTCCACCAGCGCTTCTCGACCAACACCTTCCCGAGCTGGAAGCTCGCGCACCCCTATCGCTTCATCGCCCACAACGGCGAGATCAATACCGTTCGCGGCAACGTGAACTGGATGAATGCCCGCCGGCGGACGCTGGAATCGCCGCTGCTCGGCGCGGATCTCGACAAGATGTGGCCGCTCATCCCGCACGGGCAGTCCGACACGGCCTCGCTCGACAACGCGCTCGAGCTGCTGGTGGCCGGCGGCTATTCGCTGGCGCATGCGATGATGCTGCTCATTCCCGAGGCGTGGGCCGGCAATGCGCACATGGAGCCGAAGCGCCGCGCTTTTTACGAATATTATGCCGCGCTGATGGAGCCGTGGGACGGCCCGGCGGCGATCGCCTTCACCGACGGCGTGCAGATCGGCGCCACGCTCGACCGCAACGGGCTAAGGCCGGCGCGCTTCTGCGTCACCGACGACGGCCGCGTGATCATGGCGTCGGAAAGCGGCGTGCTCCCCATCCCGGAGGAGAATATCGTCCGCAAATGGCGGCTGCAGCCCGGGCGGATGCTGCTCATCGACCTCAACGAAGGGCCGCATCATCGAGGACGAGGAGATCAAGTCCAGCCTCGCGTCCGAGCATCCCTATGGCGACTGGCTGCGCGAGACCCAGTTCAACCTCGGCGACCTCCCTCCGGCGCCGGAAAGCGATCGAGCCGACCGCTCCGAAACGATCTCGCGAGCGCTCGCAGAAAGCGTTCGGCTACACCGACGAAGACCTGAAGTTCTTCCTCGAGCCGATGGGCGCGAACGGCGACGATCCGGTCGGCTCGATGGGCACCGACACGCCGATCGCCGCTTTGTCCGACCGGCCGAAGCTGCTCTACGACTATTTCAAGCAGAACTTCGCGCAGGTCACCAACCCGCCGATCGATCCCGATCCGCGAAGCGATGGTGATGAGCCTCGTCTCGATGATCGGCCCGCGGCCGAACCTGCTTGGCCACCATGCCGGCACGCACAAGCGCCTCGAGGTTTCGCAACCGATCCTCACCGACGAGGACCTGCAGAAGATCCGCAACATCCATGAGGTGCTCGACGGCGCTTTCCGCACGCAAACCTTCGACGCGACCTGGGCGGGCGGCAGTGGCCAGGCGCTCGAGGCCGCGCTGAAGCGGCTGTGCTGGGAGGCGACCGAGGCGGTGCTCGCCGACATCAACATGCTGATCATCTCGGATCGGGCAGTCGCCAGGGACCGCGTCGCGATTCCGGCGGCGCTCGCGACCGCGGCGGTGCATCATCATCTGATCCGCCAGGGCCTGAGAATGCAGACCGGGCTTGTGGTCGAGACCGGCGAAGCCCGCGAAGTGCACCATTTCTGCGTCCTCGCCGGCTACGGGGCGGAGGCCATCAATCCCTATCTCGCGTTCGAAACGCTTGGAGCGTTGCGCGACCTCCCGGTCGAGAAAGCGCAGGCCAATTACATCAAGGCCGTCGGCAAGGGCATGCTGAAGGTGATGTCCAAAATGGGCATCTCCACCTTCCAGTCCTATTGCGGCGCGCAGATTTTCGACGCGATCGGCCTCATCGAGCAGCCTCGTCGAACGCTACTTCACCGGCACTGCGACGATGATCGAAGGCGTCGACCTGGACGAGATCGCCGCCGAGACGACCGAGCGGCACCAGCGCGCCTACGCCGACGACGATCGTGCGCCTGGAGACGGGCGGCGCGTATGCATGGCGGGCCGATGGCGAAGCCCACGCGTGGAGCCCCGGACACCGTCGCCAATTTGCAGCACGCTGTGCGCGGCAATCTGCCCGACAAATATCGCGCGTTCGCGGCGGGCGTGAACGATCAAAGCCGGCGGCTGCTGACCATTCGCGGCCTGCTCGAGTTCAAGCCGGCCGGCGCGGCCGTTCCGCTGGAAGAAGTCGAGCCGGCGAGCGAGATCGTGAAGCGCTTCACCACCGGCGCGATGAGCTTCGGCTCGATCAGCCGGGAAGCGCACACTACCCTCGCCATCGCCATGAACCGGATCGGCGGCAAGTCGAACACCGGCGAAGGCGGCGAGGAGCGCGACCGCTTCAAGCCGCTGCCCAATGGCGATTCGATGCGCTCGGCGATCAAGCAGGTCGCGTCGGGCCGCTTCGGAGTCACCGACCGAATATCTGGTCAATGCCGACGAAGTTCAGATCAAGATCGCCCAGGGTGCGAAGCCGGGTGAAGGCGGACAGCTGCCCGGCCACAAGGTCGACCGGCACATCGCCTCGGTCCGCCATTCGACCCCCGGGGTCGGCCTCATCTCACCGCCGCCCCATCACGACATCTATTCGATCGAAGACCTCGCCCAGCTCGTGTTCGACCTGAAGAACGTCAACGAAACAGCGCGCGTGTCCGTCAAGCTGGTATCCGAAGTCGGCGTGGGCACGGTCGCGGCGGGCGTAGTCAAGGCGCGCGCCGACCATGTCACCATCTCCGGCTACGAAGGCGGCACCGGCGCCTCGCCGCTAACCTCGCTCACCCATGCCGGATCGCCGTGGGAGATCGGGCTTGCCGAGACCCAGCAGACTCTGGTTCTGAACCGGTTGCGCGGGCGCGTTGCCGTACAGGCCGATGGCGGGCTGCGCACCGGCCGCGACGTCGCCGTCGCCGCGATGCTCGGCGCCGACGAGTTCGGCTTCGCCACTGCGCCGCTGATCGCCGCCGGCTGCATCATGATGCGCAAGTGCCATCTCAACACCTGCCCCGTCGGCATTGCGACGCAGGACCCGGTGCTCCGCGCGCGCTTCACCGGCGCGCCCGAGCATGTGATCAATTACTTTTTCTTCGTCGCCGAGGAATTGCGCGAGATCATGGCCTCGCTCGGCGTCCGCCGGGTCGAAGAGATGATCGGGCGCACCGACCTGCTCGATACGCGCCCGGTCATCGAACATTGGAAGGCGCGCGGGATCGATCTCAGCCGCCTGCTTTACGCGCCGCGGACAGCGCAAGGCGTCGCGCGTTTCAATTCGGAGCGACAGGATCACGGCCTCGCAAACGTGTTCGACCGCGACCTGATCGCAGCGGCCGAGCCCGCGCTGAACAGCGGCAAGCCGGTTATGGTCGAACACGACGTGCGTAACGTCCACCGCAGCGTCGGCACGATGCTGTCGGGCGAGGTCGCCCGCCGCTTCGGCCACGAAGGCCTGCCGCAGGACAGCATCGTCGTCCGGCTGAATGGCACGGCGGGCCAGAGCTTCGGCGCGTTCCTGGCGCATGGCGTGACGCTCGAGCTGACCGGCGACGCCAATGATTATGTCGGCAAGGGCCTCTCGGGAGGGCATGTGATCGTTCGCCAGCCGGAGAGCGCCAACCGCGACCCCGCGCACAACATCATCGTCGGCAACACCGTCCTTTACGGCGCGATCGCTGGCGAGGCTTATTTCGAAGGCGTAGCTGGCGAGCGCTTCGCTGTCCGCAACTCCGGAGCGGTCGCGGTGGTCGAGGGCGCCGGCGACCATTGCTGCGAATATATGACTGGCGGCGTGGTGTGCGTGCTTGGCCCGGTCGGCCGCAACTTCGCCGCGGGCATGTCGGGCGGCATCGCTTACGTCTACGATCCCGAAGGCGGCGCTTGAGCGCCAATGCAATCTTGAGAGCGTTGCGCTCGAAGGCATTGCTCCGGCCGGCGCCTCGTGGGGAGACGGCGCGCCGGCGCAAAACGCGCCGAGCGTACATGATTCCGGAATGGGCCATCCGCTCCGCTATGATGCGGAAAGGCTGCGCATCCTGCTCGAGCGCCATCAGCTCGCGACCGGCAGCGCCAAAGCCGCGGCATTGCTCGCCGATTGGCCGAATGCGCTGCAGCATTTCGTGAAGGTCGTTCCGGGCGAATATCGGCGCGCGCTGGCGGAGCTTGAGCCTGGCCTCGAAGCCGTGGCTGCGGAGTAAAAATCGCCATGGGTAAACCGACCGCATTTCTCGAAGTCGAGCGCAGCGACCGCGGCTACACGCCGGTCGCCGAACGTGTGAAGCACTGGCGCGAGTTCACCGAAGAGCCGTCGGCCGAGACCCTCGGTCGCCAGGCCTCGCGCTGCATGGATTGCGGAATTCCGTTTTGCCACTCGGGCTGTCCGGTGAACAATTTGATCCCCGACTGGAACGACCTGGTCTACCAGCAGGACTGGCAAGGCGCGATCGAACGTCTTCATCAGACCAACAATTTCCCGGAAATCACCGGCCGCGTCTGCCCGGCGCCGTGCGAAGCGGCCTGCACGCTCAACATCGATGATGCGCCGGTGACGATCAAATCGATCGAAGGCGCGATCGCCGACCGCGCCTTGCGCGAAGGTTGGGTCAAGCCGCAGGGCGCGTCGCGCGGAAGCGGCAAGCGCATCGCCATCGTCGGCTCGGGTCCCGCCGGCCTCGCCTGCGCGCAGCAGCTCGCGCGCATGGGGCACGCTCCAACGGTGTTCGAGAAATCGGACCGGATCGGCGGCCTGCTTCGCTACGGCATCCCCGATTTCAAGCTCGACAAAGCGATCATCGACCGACGCATCGAGCAGATGGAAGTCGAGGGAGTCATCTTCCGCCCGAACATGGAGGTGGGAGTGACGGTCACGGTCGACCGGCTGCTCGACGATTATCACCTCCTGGTGCTCGCCGGCGGCGCCGAGCAGCCACGCGATCTGACTGTGCCCGGACGCGAGCTCGACGGCAGTCCATTTCGCAATGGATTTCCTGGCACAGCAGAACAAGCGCAACGCCGGCGACCCGGAAGAACGGGCAGCACCGGACGGCGCGATCAATGCACTCGGCAAGCACGTGGTCGTCATTGGCGGCGGCGATACCGGCTCCGACTGCATCGGCACCTCGTTCCGCCAGGGCGCGGCTTCGGTCACTCAGCTCGAAATCCTGCCCCAGCCGCCGCTGCACGAGAACAAGGCGCTGACGTGGCCCGACTGGCCGATGAAGCTGCGCACTTCAGCGTCGCACGAGGAAGGCGCCGAGCGTGAGTTCTCGGTGCTGACCCAGGCATTCCGGGGCGAGAACGGCAGGGTCGCAGCCCTTCAGTGCGTGCGTTCCGAGTTCGTCGACGGCGCCGACGGCCGGAAGGAAATTCGCGTGGTCCCCGGCTCGGAGTTCGAGATTGAGGCCGAGCTCGTTCTGCTGGCGATGGGCTTTCTGGGTCCCCGCCGCCAAGGCGCGCTCGAAAGCTCGGACGTGGCGCTGACGCCGCAAGGCAACGTCCAGGCGCCGATGAGCGATTACCACACCAGCCGCGACCGCATTTTCGCTTGCGGCGATATGCGGCGGGGCCAGTCCCTGGTCGTCTGGGCGATCCGCGAAGGCCGCGAATGCGCCGACGCCGTGAACGCTTTCCTTAGCGTCGAAGCCTAAGCCTCGCCGAGCGGGTAAGCCGTCGTATATTTGACGCGCTCCATGGCGAAGCGCGAGGTCACATTTTTGAGTGGCACCAGCGCGATCAACCGCTGATAGAATGCATCCACAGCCGGCATATTCGGCACGCTGATCCGCATCATGTAATCCACGTCCCCAGCCATCCGATAGATCTCCATCACTTCCGGCATCTCGGCGATTGCCGCCGCGAAGCGCTCCAACCATTCCTTCGAATGGTCGCCGGTCTCGATCTCCACGAACACGGTCAGCCCAAGGCCGATTGCGTCGGGATCGACCAAAGCCACGCGCCTCGTAATCACGCCACTGTCGGCGAGCTTCTGGATTCGCCGCCAGCATGGCGTCTGCGAGAGGTTCACTTGCTTGGCGATCTCCGCGACCGACATGGACGCGTCCTCCTGGAGGATGGCGAGGATTTTGCGGTCGGTTGAGTCCATCTGTCGATCCCATGGATTTTAGAAGAACATTCTACATTCGCCATGCTGCCGCGCAACATCAATGTTATCTTGTCCGTGTTGGTTGAACCCCTTTCCCTGTCCGAATATCTGCATTTGCGCGCGCTTATCGGCACAACCCATTGGTGCGCGGTATTAGAAGAATATTCTAAAAGGGTGCAAGGTGGCGGACGCAGACGGCCCGTTTCAATATCGTGGCATCGCTGCCATCCCAAGCCCGGCGATCGAGCTGATCGGGGGCGACACCATAAGCGAGCGGCTACGCTCTGCAGTCGCGGCGATCGACGGCCGGATCATGCTCACGACCAGCTTCGGCAGGGAAGCGCAGCTGATCGCTCATCACGTCTTTACCGAGCGGCTGCCGATTGAGGTCGTGACACTCGATACCGGCCGCCATTTCCCAGAGACTTACAACGTCTGGCAGGCGACCGAGGAGCGCTACGGGGTCCGCATCCCGGCCTTCTATCCGGAGGCCGATGCAGTCCGGGCAATGGTTGCCGATTCCGGGATCAATGGCTTTTATTATTCCAAGGACGCCCGCCTCGCCTGCTGCCACGTACGCAAGGTCGAGCCGCTGAAGCGCGCGCTCACCGGCGCTTCAGCCTGGATGGTCGGCCTCCGCGCCGATCAGTCGCGGCACCGTTCCTCAGTCTCGCTCGCCGGCTGGGACGCTCACCGCGCGCTCATCAAGCTCGCGCCTTTGTTCGACTGGACCGCCGAAAGCGTCGCGGCCGAATGCGAGCGGCTCGGAGTGCCGGTGAACGCCCTTTATGCGCAGGGCTATGCGTCGATCGGATGCGAGCCGTGCACGCGTGCGGTCAAGGCCGGCGAACCCGAGCGTGCAGGACGCTGGTCGTGGGAACGCGACAATACGAAGGAATGCGGTTTGCACATGGCCCCCGCCGAACGGCCGATCAGGACGAAAGCCGCATGAGCCGCATCAACGCGCTCCCGAACCTGCCGCTGTTCCACAAGCTCGAAGGCCGCAAAGCGGTCGTCGTCGGCGCATCCGCCGCCGCGGACTGGAAGGCGGAGCTTCTCGTCGCGGCAGGCGGCAAAGTCGTCCGCCTCGGCGACAGCTGGAGCGCCGAGCAATTCGAGGGAGCGGCGATTGTCGTCGCCGAAGATCGAGAAGACGCAAGCCGATTGGCTAACGCCGCACGCGCGGTGGGCGCAGTGGTCAACATCATCGACCGGCCCGAGCTCAGCGACGTGCAATTCGGGACGATCGTCAACCGTTCGCCGATCGTGGTCGCAATCTCGACCGACGGCGCGGCGCCGATGCTCGGCCAATCCATCCGAGCGCGCATCGAAAGCGTGCTTCCGCTCGGCCTCTCGGCGTGGGCCAAGGCGGCCAGGCAATGGCGTCCGCTTCTCAAGCGCAGGCTCGTCGACTTCGCGAGCCGCCGGGCGTTTTGGCAGCGTTTCGTCGCTGCCGCCTGGTCGGATTCTCAGCGCTCACCGACGAGTGACGACTTCGAAGTGCTACTCGAATCGACGCCGCAGCCGAAGGGCCAAGTCACTCTGGTGGGCGCGGGACCCGGAGATGCCGAGCTGCTGACGCTGAAGGCGGTCCGCGCGCTGCAGTCCGCAACGGTAATCCTCTACGACCACCTCATCGGACCCGACGTCCTCGAACTGGCGCGGCGCGAGGCGCGCCGCGTCCCCGTCGGCAAGACCGGCCACGGCCCCTCGTGCAAGCAATCCGAGATCAACGCGCTGATGGTCGAGCTCGCGCTTGCCGGCGAGAATGTCGTGCGCCTGAAGGGCGGCGATCCGTTGATCTTCGGCCGCGCTGCCGAGGAGATCGACGCCTGCGGCGCCGCCGGCGTCGAGGTGAGCGTGATCCCCGGCATTTCCGCTGCGCAAGGCGCGGCGGCATCGCTGCTGATGTCCCTGACCGAACGGCGGCACGCGCGCCGCGTCCAGTTCGTCACCGGCCACGGCGCCGACGGCAAGCTCCCGGGCGACATCGACTGGGCCAGCGTCGCCGACCAAGCGGTGACCACCGTGCTCTACATGCCGCGCCGAACCCTCAACGATTTTACGCGCAAGGCGATGGCCAAGGGCCTCGACCCGGCGACGCCCGCGATTGCGATCGCGTCGGCTTCCCTCCCGGAGGAAAGCCACGTGGCGGGCATCGTCGCCGAGATCGGCGCGCTGGCGGACGAACTCCCCGCCGGCGCGCCGGTCACCGTCGTCATTGGCTGGGTCGGCCGGCGGCACGTCCGCGCGAGCCCTGCCGTCGTTCCGTTCCGCCGGGCGGCGGCATCATGACCGTCCATCTTCCGCTTCACGAGGGCGCGCTCAGCGTTGAGCAATGGCAGCGGCTCGAGGACCTCGCCAAGACACTGACTCCGGAACAGGCGCGCTGGATCAGCGGCTATTTCGCCGGCCTCGACGCGGGCCTGCTCCGGGCCGGGGGCAGCGATTTCGCAGCGGTGCAGGCGCCGCGGGGGCGCACTCTGACGATCCTCTACGGGACCGAGACCGGCAATTGCCGCGACCTCGCCAAGGCTCTGGCCGCCAGCGCCGCCGATCGCGATCTGGCGGCGAAGCTTTCCGATCTCTCGGATTATAAGGTGCGCCAGCTCAAGGACGAGCAGGACATCCTCTTCGTCGTCAGCACCTACGGCGAAGGCGATCCGCCGCAGCCCTCGGTCGGCTTCTTCGAATTCCTCGAAGGGCCGCGCGCGCCGAAGCTGGATGGAGTTCCGCTTTTCCGTCCTCGCTCTGGGCGACTCAACCTATGAGAAATATTGCGAGGCTGGAAAGCGCATCGATAAGCGCCTCGAGGAGCTCGGCGCCTCCCGCCTCAGCCCGCGCGTCGACTGCGACATCGATTATGAAGAGCCCGCAGCCGCCTGGAGCGCGACCCTGCTCGACCTTTTGGCGACGCCTTCCCTGGCTGCACCGGCAACCGGGCGACCGGCAGTCGCCACGACTACCATTCACGACAAACGCAACCCGTTCCCGGCGACAATTCTCGAGAATATCCGAATCGTCGGCCGGCACTCGACCAAGGAAACCCGGCACGTCGAGCTCGATTTGACGGGATCGGGGCTTAGCTATCAGCCCGGCGACTCGCTCGGCATCGCCGCCACCAACGACGTCCGCTGGGTCGAGGATCTGCTCGCCGCCACCGGCCTGTCGGGGGACAGCCAAGTCAAAGTGAAAGACTCCAGCCTGACGCTCGCGCAGGCGTTTGCCACGCGATTTGAAATCACGACCGCAAGCCCGAGATTCATCGACGCATGGGCGAAGCTCAGCGGCGCAACCGAGCTTCAGCGACTGCTGCGGCCCGGATGCCGCTGGCGAGCGGACGGAGTTTCTCGACAATCATCACGTCGTCGACATCGTCCGCCGCTTTCCAGTGACAGGTGCGGAGCCGGAGATCCTGCTCGCCGGCCTGCGCCCGCTGCAGCCGCGGCTCTATTCGCTGGCGTCCAGCCAGGCAGTCGTCGGCGACGAGGCGCATCTCACCGTTGCCCCGGTACGCTACGATCTCCACGGCACGCCGCGCGGGGGCATCGCCACCACCCACATCGCGGACCGGCTTGAGATGGGCGACACATTGCCGGTCTACGTACAGGAGAATCCGCATTTCCGCCTGCCCGCCGACGACGTTCCGATCATCATGATCGGCCCCGGCACGGGCGTCGCTCCGTTCCGCGCTTTCGTGCAGGAGCGCGAGGTCCGCGCCGCGGCGGGCCGCTCGTGGCTTTTCTTCGGCGAGCGCAACCTGCGCAGCGACTTCCTCTACCAGCTCGAATGGCAGCAGTGGCTGAAGGATGGCGTTCTGACGCGCCTCGACGTCGCATTTTCGCGCGACACAGCGGAGAAGGTGTACGTCCAGCAGCGTATGCTGGAGCAGAGCCGCGAGCTCTACGCCTGGCTCGAAGATGGCGGACATTTTTATGTCTGCGGCGACGAGAAGGCGATGGCGCACGACGTGCACCGGGCGCTGATCGAGATCGTCGAGCGCGAAGGCGGGCACTCGCGCGAGGCGGCGGAGGATTATGTCGGCCGGCTCGCCGCCGAGCACCGCTACCAGCGCGACGTTTACTGAGCCGACCAATGGCGACACGCACCATCGATCGCAGCGCCGACCTTTCGCAGCCACTCGACAAGCTCGGCCCCGACGAAACGCTGAAGTTCAAGAGCGATCACCTGCGCGGCAGGATCGCGCACGACCTGCTGGATCGAATCACCGCCGGAGTGACCTTCGAGAGCAACAAGCTCATGAAGTTCCACGGCATCTACCAGCAGGACGATCGCGACATCCGCGACGAGCGCCGCCGCCAGAAGCTCGAGCCGGCGCTGACCTTCATGGTCCGGGTGCGCCTGCCCGGCGGAGTCTGCACGCCCGAGCAGTGGCTGAAGATCGACGCGCTTGCGCAGGCGCACGGCGGCAACACGATCCGGCTCACCACTCGCCAGACATTCCAGTTCCACTGGGTGTTGAAGGAAGAGATCCGCCCGACCATCCAGGGCCTGCACGAGGTCCTGCTCGACACCATCGCCGCGTGCGGCGACGATTCGCGCGGCGTCATGGCGACCGCGGATCCGGCGGATTCCGACGTGCATGCCGAGGTTGCCGCGCTGGCCAAGCAGGTTAGCGACCACGTCATCCCGAAGATGCGCGCCTATCACGAGATCTGGTACGGCAAGGAGCGCGTAGCGAGCTCCGAACAGGAAGAGCCGCTGTATGGCCCGACCTATCTACCCCGAAAATTCAAGATCGGTTTCGCCGTCCCGCCGTCGAACGACATCGACGTCTACACGCAAGACCTGGGTTTCATTGCCATTGTCGGCGAGAATGGTGTCGACGGGTTCAACGTGGCGATTGGCGGCGGCATGGGCCGGACGGATAATGAACCGAACACGTATCCGCGCCTCGCGGATGTCATCGGCTTCATTCCGAAGGAACGGCTTCTGGAGGCAGCCGACGCGGTGGTCAGTGTTCAGCGCGAGTACGGCAACCGGAAGGAGCGCGCGCGGGCGCGATTCAAATATACGATCGACGACAAAGGTCTGGACTTCATCACCTCCGAGATCGAGCGGCGCATGGCGACTCCGTTCGAACCCGCGCGCCCATTCGAGTTCACGTCCAACGGCGACCGCTTCGGCTGGCGCGAGACGGATCGCGGTTTTTTCAATTTCGGGCTCTTCGTTCAGAACGGCCGCATATCCGACCTGCCCGGCAGCTCGATCATGAGCGGTCTGAGGGCGATCGCGAAGGTGCACAAGGGCCGCTTCCGCCTGACCCCGAACCAGAACCTGATCATCGCTGGAGTGGCGCCGGAGGATCGTCCGGCGATCCAAGCCTTACTGACGGAACACGGGCTCAACGGCGATGCGGCGAGCGCGCTTCGACTCAACTCAATTGCCTGCGTGGCGCTCCCCACCTGCCCGCTCGCAATGGCCGAGGCCGAGCGCTACCTGCCCGATCTGGTCGGCAAGATTGAGGCCCTCCTCGCGCAGAACGGCCTGTCTGAGGAGCCGATTACGATCCGCATTAGTGGCTGTCCCAACGGTTGCTCGCGGCCCTACGTCGCCGAAATTGCGCTGACTGGACGCGCACCGGGCAAGTACAATCTGTATTTGGGCGGCGGCTTCCACGGAGAGCGGCTGAACCGCCTTTACGCTGAAAACATCGGCGAGAACCGCATCCTCGAGATCTTGTCGGAGAAGCTCGCGGCTTACGCCCGCGAGCGCGAGCCCGGCCAACGGTTCGGCGATTTCATCACGCGCGCGGTTGACCGGGCCGCCCTGGCGTAGCATGCTTACGGCGATGATTCAGGTTCGCTCCGCAACGACCTGGTGGTGGCGCTGGTCCCCAGCCATGGATGCGGCGCGCGCAGCGAACGGATAGCCGGAAGACTCAGAACTTCCCGCCAAGCCTTTCAGAACCCGCCGCATCCCGGCGGGTTTTTTCATGTCCTCAATCGACGGAATTTTCAGATGATTATCGTTTTGAAGCGCGAAGCCACACAGGAAGACGCCGACGAAATCCTCGGCAGGATTGAAGAGAGAGGGCTGAAGCCGCTGTACATGCCCGGGACCGAGCGCGTCGTCCTCGGCGCTCTTGGCGACGAACGCGTGCTTTCCGAGCTCGGGCTGGACGGCCACCCGATGGTGGAGTCGATCAAACCGATTCTCTCGCCGTACAAGCTCGTCAGCCGCGAAATGCATCCGCACGACACCGTCGTTCGCTTCGGCAAGGCGAACATCGGCGGAGTCGGATTTGCGGTGATCGCCGGCCCCTGCGCCGTGGAAACTGAAGAGCGCCTGCGGAGCAGCGCGCAAGCCGTTCGCGCCGCTGGAGCGATCGGCATTCGCGCTGGCGCCTACAAGCCGCGCACCAGCCCCTACTCGTTCCAGGGCCACGGCCCCGACGGCCTCAAAACCCTGCGCAACATCGGCGACGAACTTGAGCTGCCCGTCGTCACCGAAGTGATGGACACGATGGATGTCGATGCCGTCGCCGCCGACGCCGACATGCTCCAAATCGGCGCGCGCAACATGCAGAACTTCTCTCTGCTGAAAGCGGTCGGGAAGACCGGCAAGCCCGTGCTCCTGAAGCGCGGCCTCGCGGCGAAGGTCGAGGACCTGCTGCTCGCCGCCGAATATCTTCTCGCCGCCGGCAACGAGCAGGTCATCCTGTGCGAGCGCGGCATCCGCACGTTCGAGACGGTGACGCGCAACACGCTCGATCTCAACGCCGTCGCCTACATGAAGCAGAAGACGCATTTGCCGGTGCTCGTCGATCCTTCCCACGGCACGGGCGTGCGCGATCTTGTCATCCCGATGTCGCTCGCCGCGGCTGCGTGCGGCGCCGACGGGCTGCTGGTCGAGGTGCACGACAACCCGGTCGATGCCTGGTCCGACGGGGCGCAATCGCTCTACCCGCACCAGTTCGAAGCCTTGATGGCGGCGCTGAAGCCCGTGCTCGCCGCCGTCGGCAGGGAATTGGCGTGAACGTCATGTCCGAGCTTGCCACCGGCGACCGCGCGCGCGGTCACGCGCCGCCTTTCCGGGCCGGTCGACCTGCTGGCGCTTGTACGCACAGCTTAGCGATCGCGGCCGACGTCAGGACACTTTGCTATTCGAGACCACGGCAGGGTCGAGCATCATCCTCGACCAGGCGGCGGTCCGCATCGAATGCCGCGGCGGCGAGGTCGTCCTCGATGCGCTGTCGAGCGGCGGCCAGGTCGTGCTCGACCTCGTCGCGCGCAAGCTCGCGCCAGCAAGTGACGTCTGCGGCGCCCGACCGGCTGGTGCTGCGCTACGAGCGTTCGCGCGAGGTCGATTCCGAGAAGAGGCTGCTCGCCCCATCGCCTTTCGACGTCCTGCGCGCGATCTCCACCGGCTTCAGCAGCGAAACTCCCGAAGAGCCGATGACGGTCTGCCTGATCGGAGTTGTGGCGTTCGACCACGTCGATCTGTTCGAGGAGCTTCCCCAATCGCCCGAGGACCCAACCGGTTTTCCCGATTTCATCTTCTGGCTAGCCGAATCGGCGGTCGTCGCCGAGCCTCGCCTGACGCCGCGGCTTGTCTGCTCATCCTTTGCCGGTCCCGATCAGGAAGAGCAGCGGCGAGCCCAATTCTCCGCCATCGAGCGGCTCGGCGACCTGTCGTTTCGCTCGTCGGATATCCGCGCCGTTGATCAAAGCGCTGGAACACCGGTGGAGGTGTCGGTCGATCTCGACGACGACGCGTTCGCGGCTGCGGTCGCCCAGCTGAAGGAGCACATCCTCGCCGGCGACGTCTACCAGGTCGTGCCGTCGCGGACGTTCAGCGCGAAATGTGCGGATCCGTTGTCGGCCTTTGCGCGCGTCCGCTCGATCGACCGCAGCCCGTACATGTTCTTCGTTTCCATGGCCGATTGCGCTTTGTTCGGAGCTTCGCCGGAAACGTCGGTCCGAGTAACTCGCGAAGGCGGCAAGCCAATCATCGAAGTGAAGCCGATCGCAGGCACGCGTCCGCGCGGCGCAAGCCAGGACGAGGACGACCGGATGGAGGCGGACCTCCGCCTCGACACCAAGGAATCGGCCGAGCATATGATGCTCGTCGACCTCGCCCGCAACGACGTCGCGCGGGTGTGCGAGCCCGGCACGCGCCACGTGGCGCAGCTAATGACGCTCGAAAAATATGCGCGCGTCATGCACCTCGTCAGCTCGGTCAAAGGCGTGCTGGCGAAGGGCTATGATGCGCTCCACGCGCTTCAGGCGTGCCTCAACGTCGGCACGCTGTCCGGCGCACCGAAGCTTAAAGCGACCGAGCTGCTGCGGCGCTATGAACGGACCCGGCGTGGCCCCTACGGTGGCGCGATCGGCTGGTTAAACGGCGAAGGATTGCTCGACACCGGAGTGGTGATCCGCTCGGCGCTGGTCAAAGACGGCACCGCATTCGTGCGCGCGGGCGCCGGGATTGTCCACGATTCCGACCCCATGGCGGAGGCGCATGAGACGCGGCGCAAGGCGTCGGCGATCCTGTCGGCGATCGCTGGAGAGCCGGCGCGATGACCCGCAACGTCCTCATGGTCGACAACCACGACAGCTTCACATTCAACATCGTCGAAGCGCTCGAACGGCTCGGCGCCAGCGTCCACACCGTCCGCAACGAGATCGCAGCGGATGATGCGTTCGCGCGAGCGCGGCAGGCGAACGCCATCATCCTGATCTCGCCCGGTCCAGGCCGCCCGGAAGAGGCGGGCTGCAGCATAGACTCTCGCGCGGCTCGCCAAAGGCAAAGTCCCGCTCTTCGGCGTCTGCCTTGGCCATCAGGCGATAGTGCTCGAAGCCGGCGGCGAGGTCGTCCGCGCGCCCGAGCCGGTCCACGGCAAGGCATCCCTGCTCAAGCATGATGCGACGGGGCCGTTCGCCGGCGTGCCCAATCCGATCAAGATCGGCCGCTATCATTCGCTGTGCACGCCCAATCCGCCGCCGCGCTTCCATGTCCATGCCGCGATCGACGGAATGGCGATGGCGATCAGCGACAAGGCCGCGAAGCAGGTCGGCGTGCAGTTCCATCCGGAGTCGGTCCTGACGCCTGGTGGGCAGCAGATTCTCGCCAACGTGCTCGATCTGCTCGGCCAGGCTTGACCCATGGCGTGGCGGTCCGCATCCGCTCCTTGATGGACGTCGAGTTGATCGCCTTTGCCGAAGAGCTTGCCGCCGCGGCGCGTCAGGAAACGCTGCACCGCTGGGCGGCCGGTTGCGCTGTCGAGGACAAGGGGAACGGCGTCTTCGACCCGGTCACGGAGGCCGACCGCGAGGCTGAGCGCGTCATGCGCGAGCTGATCCGCGAGCGCTATCCGGATCATGGGATCACAGGCGAAGAATGGCCGGACGAACCCGGCACGAGCGCTTTCCGCTGGTCCCTCGACCCGGTCGACGGCACCCGATCCTTTGTCTGCCGGCTTCCGACGTGGGTCACGCTCGATCGCACTGCTTGCGGATGACGCGCCGTTGCTGGGCTGGTCGATGCACCGTGTCTCGGCGAAACCTACGTAGGGAGCGCCGACACGCCTTCATGGACAAGAAGGGCAAGCGCCAGTCATCGCCACTAGCGGCTGCTCGAGGCCTCGCCGATGCGCGCCTTTCGACAACCGACCCGTTCCTGTTCCACGGCGCCCCGGCCGCCGCGTTCGACCGCTTGCGCCGCGACGTCAAGACCTGCGCTATGGACATGACGGCTATGCTTATGCCCGTCTTGCGCCGGGATGCTCGACCTGGTGGTCGAAAGCGGCCTGAAGCCGTACGATTACAATGCGCTGATCCCGGTGGTCCGAGCCGCCGGCGGCACGATCGGCGACTGGCGCGGCAGCGACGATTTTGGCCGCGGAAGGTCGTCGCTGCGGCAACGCGCGCGCTTTATGATGAGGCGGTCGAGCTGTTCGCAGCCTTTGCGTGACGTGCCTTGAGCGCGGCGACCACATCGTCCCAGCCGAAGCCGCGCGCCTCCATCAGCACGCCGACGTGATAGACGAGGTCCGCCGACCTCCTCCGACGCAGCCGGCGAAGTCGCGGCTGACGCCCGCCAGGGCGACTTCGACGCCCTCCTCGCCGATCTTCTTGCGCGATGCGCTCCGGACCCTCGGTCGAGCAGCTTGCGTGTGTAGCTGTGACGGGTCGCCCGATCCGCGCGCGCTCGGCGATGATCGCCGACAGCTGCGCCAGCCAGCCGGGGCCGGCGAGATCCGCTTCGAAGCAGCTGCGCGTGCCGAGATGGCAGACCGGGCCTTCCGGGTCCACGAGCAGGAGCAATGCGTCGCCGTCGCAATCGGTGAATACGCCATGCAGCTTCAGCCGGTTGCCGCTCGTCTCGCCCTTCTGCCACAGCCGCTGCTTCGAGCGGCTGAAGAAGGTCGCGAAGCCCGCTCCCGAGCGTCGCCTCGAGCGCTTCCGGGTTCACGTAGGCCGAGCATCAGCACCTCGCCCGAGACGCGGTCCTGGACCAGCGCGGGAATGAGCCCGCCCATCTTCTCCCAGGCGAGCTCGCCGATCTCGCTCGCTGTCAGCGGCGCACTTCGATCCCGCATGTCGCGAGGAACTCCTTCAGGTCGGGGATTGCGATCAGCCGGTCGTGGAAGACGGTTGCGGCGAGCGCGCCGCTTGCGCCCGCTTCGAACGCGTCGCGGAAATGCTCGGGCGCGCCGGCTCCGCCCGAGGCGATCACCGGCACGGAAACCGCTTCGACCACCGTCGCGCGTGTGGGCGACGTCATAGCCCGTGCGCACGCCGTCGTTGCGCATGCAGTTGAGCACGATCTCGCCCGCGCCGCGCGCGGTCGCTTCGCGCACCCATTCGCAGCGTCTCCATCCCGCTGTCCCGCGTGGCCGTCGAGCTGCCGGTATATTGCTTCACCCGATACGCGCGGCCGTCGAACAAGGCTGTCGACGCCGAGCACGACGCACTGGCTCCCGAAATCACGCGCGAGCTCGTCGATCAGCTCAGGCCGCTCGATCGCCGGCGAATTGATCGAGATCTTGTCGGCGCCCGCACCCAGGCAGGCCGCGGCCTGGTCGCGCGTTCGGACTCCGCCGGCGACGGCGAACGGAATGTCGATCACGCGGGCGATGCGCCGGACCCATTCCAGCTCGAGCGTCCGCCCCTCCGCGCTTGCGCTGATGTCGTAGAAAACGAGCTCGTCGGCGCCTTCGTCGCGATAGCGCAGCGCCTGCTCGACGATGTCGCCGACGTCGCGATGGTCGCGGAACTGGACGCCCTTCACGACGCGGCCGTCCTTCACGTCGAGGCAGGGAATGATCCTACGCGCGGGCAAGGCCGACTGCCTCTTCGAGCGAAATGCTGGCCCTCCCACAGAGCCTTGCCGATGATCGCGCCGGCGGTGCGGCAGCGCGCGCGAGGTCGGCGAGCGAGGAAACGCCGCCCGACGCCTGGACGGCCGCGTCTGGCAAGCGGCGTGCAATCTCTTCGTACAGACCAACGTTGGGCCCTTCGAGCATCCCGTCGCGGCCGATGTCGGTGACGAGAATGTGCCGCGCGTCAGGGTACAGCGCCGCGACGTCCCAGAGGCTTTGACCGCTGTCTTCGGTCCACCCGCCGCTCGCGACGAACGGCGTCCCGTCGACCAACCGGACATCGAGCGACAACGCGATCCGCTCGGGGCCGAATTCGCCGATCCAGCGGCGTACGGTCTCGGGATCTTTCACCGCGAGGCTGCCGACCACGACCCGCGCCACGCCCGCGTCAAACATGCGCGCGAGCTGCTCGCGCTCCCGGAATCCCCCTGCGACCTGAAGCGTACAGCGGCGCCGAACCTGCGAGCTCGGCGAGGAGCTCGTGCTGCACCGGCCGCCCCGCCCGAGCGCCGTCGAGATCGACCACGTGCGCCCATTCAGCGCCCGCTTCCGCGAACTGGCGCAGCGCCTCCGCTGGCGCCGCCGGATAATGCGTGCACATCATCGAAGCGGCCCTGCTTGAGCCGCACGACGCGGCCGCCGATCAGGTCCATTGCGGGATAGATGATCATCCGAGGAATGCCTCGAGAAAGCGTGCGCCCGCGTCCGCGGAGCGTTCGGGGTGAAACTGCGCGCCGAGCCAATTGCGGTGCCGCACCACCGCGGGAATTTCGCGGCCATATTCGGCGCTGGCGACCGTGGCGGGGCCGTCATCGCAGGCAAAGCCGTGCGCGAAATAGACATAGTCGCCGCTCTCGAGGCCGATCGTCCGGTCCTCTACGTCGACCCGGCTCCAGCCCATGTGCGGCACCGGCATGCCTGGCGACGGCTCGAGCGCGCGCACCTCGCCGGGGATGATTCCGAGGCATTCGGTGTCGGCTTCCTCGCTGCGTTCGAACAGCAGCTGCATGCCGAGGCAAATGCCGAGCGCCGGCTGAGTGCAGCGATTTGAGGCAGTCGCGAAGCCCGAGCTCGTCGATCCGCTCCATCGCGTGGCCGGCGGCACCGACGCCGGGCAGAACCACCCGGTCGGCAGCCGCAATCTCTGCTGGATCAGCGGTCACCACCGGAGTCGACGCCGAGCCGCTCGAACGCAAGCTCGATCGATCCGATATTGCCGTAGCCGAGATCGACGATGGCGAGCTTCACAGCACGCCCTTGGTGCTCGGCAGCACGTCTCCCTCGCAGCGGATTGCGTCGCGCAGCGCGCGGCCGAACGCCTTGAAGCAGGCCTCGGTCTTGTGATGGTCGTTCTCGCCCTCGACCTTGACGTGGATCGCAGCGCCCATGCTGTCGGCGAGGGAGCGGAACACGTGCGCGCGTCATCTCGGTCGGGTAGTCGCCGATATTGGCTCGCGGCGAACTCGCCCTCGAACCGGCAGAAGGGCCGGCCCGACAGATCGATCAGCACTTGCGCCTCGGCCTCGTCCATCGGCAGCGCGAAGCCGAAGCGGCCGATGCCGCGCTTGTCGCCCAGCGCCTTGCGAGAGCGCCGTGCCGAAGGCGATCGCGCAATCCTCGATGCTGTGATGCGCATCGATCTCGAGTGTCGCCGTCGCAGCTCAGCAGCAGGCTGAACCCGCCGTGCGCCGCGACCTGGTCGAGCATGTGGTCGTAGAAGGGCACGCCGGTGTCGATCTTGCGCGGCGCCGCTCGGTCGAGATCGACGGCGACGGCGATCGCGGTCTCGCGCGTATCGCGGACGACTTCGGACCGGCGCCCGGCACCGTCTCGACCTCGCACGCCGAACGCGCGCAGCAGCGCTTCATTCTCGGCGTCCGTGCCGATGGTCACGCGCACCCCGCCGGGCGCGGCATTGGGGCGGAAGCGGACGCGGATGCCGAGCGCGCGCAGCCGCGCTGCCAAAGCCTTCGGGTCCTCGACCTCGAGGAACAGGAAATTGCCGCCGCTCGGGCGGACTCGACGGACGATTGGCGAACCGCGCCAGAAGCGGCGCGATCCGCTCGCGATCGGCCTTGATCCGCTCGATCCGCTCCGCGTGGATGGCGCGGCGCGAGGGCGCCAGCGCCGCCAGCGCCGCATCCACCGATGGGCTCGGCATCGGGTAAGGCGGCAGCGCCCGCGCTGCGATCGGCGATCAGCTCCGGCTCGGCGATCGCGCAACCGACCCGGGCGCCGGCGAGGCCGTACGCCTTGGAGAGCGTCTTCAGCACGACGAGGTTCGCCCGCTGCGTCGCCTCGCCGGCCAGGCTCGGCGCTTGCGCGAAGTCGAGATAGGCTTCGTCGGCAACGATGATCGTCTCCGGCAGGGCATCGGCGACGCGCAGGATCAGCGGCGGGTCGACTTGGTTCCCGGTCGGATTGTTGGGCGTGCAGAGGAAGGCGAGCTTGAGGTTCGCCTCGCCGCTGAGCGCGTCGATGAACGCCTCCGCGTCGAAATCGAAATCGCGCAGTCAGCGGCGCTTCGATCAGCCTCGCGCCCTGCAGCTGGACGAAATGCGCATAAGCAGAGAAAGTCGGCGTGCAGACCGCGACCGCATCGATCGCCGGGCGGCAGAAGGTGCGGACCAGCATGTCGATCGCATCGTCGGCGCCGCGGGTGACGACGATATTCTCGGCGCGACTCCGTACAGCGCCGCCAGCGCCGCTCTTAGACGCGCCGGCTGCGGCTCGGGATAGCGGTTGACGCTCGCCGCGAGCGCGCCTTCGACGAGCGGCGGATAGGGATTTTCGTTGGCGTCGAGCTTGATCGCGTCGGGCGTACGCGTTCGCATTGCCGCGGCGATGTCGAACGGCGGCGAGCGCGAGGATCTCGGGGCGGGCGAGGCGCGCGCGAGCGACGTCATGCCGCCAGCTCCAGACGCGCGTCGGCGGCGCGCGCATGCGCTTCCAGCCCCTCCAGCCGGGCGAGCGCGGCAGCCGGCCCGGCAATCCGGCGCGCGGCTTCGGGCGTCACGGTCTGCACGCTCATCGCCTTGAGGAAGGTGTAGACCGACACCCCGCCCCAGGCGCGCGCGGCGCCGTCGGTCGGCAGGACGTGGCTCGAGCCGGCGAGATAATCGCCGAACGTCTCGGCGGCGAGCGCGCCGGCGAACACCGCGCCGGCGTTGCGGATGCTGCGACGAGCGCTTCGGCCGGCGAAGCGATCGCGAGCGAGAGATGCTCGGGCGCATAGAGGTTCGCGATCTCGACCGCCTCGTCGAGGTTGGCGACCAGGATGACGCGCGCATTAGCAGCGACGCCTCGGCGATTTCGCTGCGCGGCAAGGTCGCGAGGCGCTTCTCCACCTCGGCTCGCACCGCATCGGCGAAGCCCGGGGACGGCGTGACGAGCAGGACCTGCGCGGCGGCGTCATGCTCGGCCTGGCTGAGCAGATCGGCCGCGACGAGGCGCGGCGTCGGCGCTCTCGTCGGCGATCACCATCAGCTCGCTCGGACCGGCCGGCATGTCGATCGCCGGGCCGCCGGGGAGCGACGACACCAGCCGCTTGGCCTCGGCCACCCAGGCATTGCCGGGCCCGCAGATCTTGTCGACCTTCGGGATCGTCGCCGGCGCCGAAGGCGAGCGCGGCGATCGCCTGCGCGCCGCCGACCGTCCAGACGCGCTCGATGCCCGACAGCTCGGCGGCGAGCGCGATCCGCTCGGATCGAGCCCGCCGTCCGGGCGCGGCGGCGTGACCGCGACGATCTCGCGCAACGCCGGCCGCTCGCGCGGGAATGGCGAGCATCATCAGCGTCGAGAACAGCGGCGTCTTGCCGCCCGGCACGTAAAGGCCGACGCGGTCGATCGGCCGCCACACCTTGCGCACGGTCAGGCCCGGGCGCGGTCTCGACCGCGAAGTCGGACGGACAGGCTGGCCTCGTGGAAGGCCGCGATGTTGCCGGCGGCGAGCTCGATCGCCGCGACCTGCTCGGCCGGCAGGCGTCCGGCGCGCCTCGGCGGCGAGCGGACGCGACGGCGACTGCGCGCGGCGCCTCGCCGTCGATGCGCAGCGCATGTCGACGAGACCGCGCCCAGCCGCGCTCGCGCACCTCGTCGACGATCGCGCGCACCGCCGCCTGCAGCGCTCGTCCGCTGCGCTGCTCCGGCCGCGCAAGCGCGGCGCGCGCGGCCGGCGGCGCTCGAGCTCTGCCCAGACGAACCGCTTCACAGCATCATCTTTTCGATGGGGACGACGAGGATCGCCGACGCGCCCGCGGCCTTCAGCTTCTGCAGCGTCTCCCAGAAGACCGATTCCTGGCAGACGGCGTGGACCGCGAAATGGCCGGGCCGGCCGTGCAGCGGCAGGATCGTCGGCGCCTCGGCGCCGGGCAGGAGCGCGGTGATCCGCTTGAGCGCCTCACTCGAGCGCGTTGAGCATGATGTACTTGGATTCCTTGGTCGCCATGCACGCCGTCGATGCGGCTGACCAGCTGCTCCGCGATGCCTGCCCGGCCATTGTCGAGCGGCTTGCGCGTGCGGATCAGCACCGCCTCGCTCTCGAGCACCGTGTCGAGCGGCCGAAGCCCGTTGGCTTCCAGCGTCGCGCCGGTCGACACGAGGTCGCAGATGAAGCTCGCGATCTCGAGCCGCGGCGCCAGCTCGACCGCGCCCTTCATCTTGACGATCTCGGCCTCGATTCCATGCTCGTCGAGAAATCGGTCGAGCAGGCGCGGGTAGGACGTGGCGATGCGCTGGCCCGAAAGGCTTTGCGGCCCTTCATAGGGGAGCCTCTCGGGCGCGGCGATTCGCAGGCTGCATTGGCCGAAGCCGAGCTCGGCGAGCACCTCGAACCCGGGCTCGGCCGCGCCGAGCGCGAATTCCTCGAGCACGTTCTGGCCGACGATGCCGAGCTCGCAGACGCCGTCGCTGACGAAGGTCGGAATGTCGTCGTCGCGCACGAACATCAGGTCGGCGGGGAAGTTCGCGGCCCGAGCGCTCAGGCTGTTCCTGCCGCTCTCGATCCGCAGACCGGCTTCGCGCAGCAAGCTCGCGGCTGAGGTCGGACAGGCGGCCCGAGCGCTGGACGGCGATGTGGAGGCGGGTCCGGTCAACCGACATTGCCGGCCTCCAGCGCGTCGATCGCCCGGCGATAGCCCTGGTTCGGCTCCTGGCGCAGGAACCGCCCGACCCGGACGATGGTCGTCGTGCTCACGCCGGTCGCCTCGTGGATGTCGCGATAGGAGAGCTCGGTGCGATCGAGCAGGCGCGCGACATGCCAGCGCTCGGCCAGTGCTCGCATCTCGGCCGGCGTGCAAAGATCGCGCAGCAGCGACCGCATCTGGTCGCGGTTCCTGGGCGTCAGCAATGCGTCGCAAAGCTCGTCCGTGAGCCGTTCGACATCCCTCGTCGGCTGAAGCGTCGCCATGCTTTTTGTTCCATCGTGTTAATACGATGTAACGCTCATAGCGGCGCGGCGCAGCGCGTCAAGGTTACTTGTTCAAAAGGAACCGAAGTGCGAATCTATAGCCCTCAACGCCGAGCCCCGAGATTACGCCGATCGCTGCAGCAGTCGTGCGCGTGTCGGCCCGCCAGGCTTCCGCACGAGCGTGGATATTGCTGATATGGACCTCGACGACGGGGGCGCTGCAGGCCTTCAGCGCGTCGAGCACCGGCACGGAATAGGAGCAGCCCGCCGGATTGATCACGATCCCGGCCGACTTCCGCGCCGCCTGTATCTGCTCGATCAATGTGGTTTCGCTGTTCGTCTGGTGGAATTCCATCGTTACGCCGGCGGCGTCGCAGACTTCCCGACAGGATCTCTCGATATCGGCAAGCGTGCTGCTGCCGTAGATCTCCGGCTCCCGCTCACCCAGCAAATTCAGATTGGGACCGTTGAGCACATGCACCGCGGCCGCATCACCCCCTTGAGCCTGCCGCGCCATCAAATCCTCTCCAGCTACCGATTTATATCGCCCTACTATCCGGCATGCGCCGGACTTGGCAAAGGGATCCCGCGTGATCGCCTGTGGGTCCGGGCTACGCAGCCTTGCGGGCCAGGACCTTGCTTTCGAGAAGATCGAGCGCGTCGCGAACGGTCTCGCACGCTTCGCTCTCTTCGTCGTCGATGCGAATTTCGAATTCCTCTTCGAAGCGCATCGCGAGCTCGATCATGTCGAGCGAGTCCGCGCTAAGGTCCGAAGCGAAAGTCGCGCCGTCGCGGACCGCCTTTAGTCCGACCCCCAAATGATCCGCGATCAGTGCCCGAGCCGCCTCGACGTGCATCCTTGCGCTCTCCGATTGTGGCTATTGGATCCCAATCGGCGCATGTTGCAAGTGCGAACTCTATGTTGCGGTGCGATATATTCACCTGCGTAGGCGCTGTGTCTTCCATTGTCAGCGATTCCGTGTGTCCCAAGCCTTGGCTGTAATCGAGCACAGAGACATGCCGGCACTCGGCCACCATCGTCGCCACCTCATCCTTCTTGAGGCGGCGCGAGATCCGTGAGATTGGGATGCCGCTCTGCGAGCAGCATCCAGGCGTGACTCCTTTTCAGGGAGATCGGTCACTTCGTGAACATTGCAGCCGGCGTAAACCGCTTTGACGTCGCTCAGCTGCAGCGGTTCGTGCCCGACGGCAATCGACGCCCGGTCATCGTGCGCGATGTTCGCGAACTTCTGGCTCGTCCGGTAAATCAGGAAGTAGAGACGGAAGCCCTCGTTCGCGTAGCCGACGATCGTCGCCTGGGGCCATCCGTCGGGGCGCACCGTCGCGATCGTCATGATCCTGTTCTGGTTGAGAATGGTGATTGCAGGTTGTTCCATAGGAGCCTCTCCGCCTTCAGCAGGATCTACGGTGACCGGCGTGGCAGTCCGGCCCGAACGTACGCAATCACCGACCAGATGTCTTTCTTCGACAGAGTCCGCTTCCACGCGGGCATGCCGGATTCGAATGCACGTCCACCTTCGGCGATGGTCCAATACATGTACGGCTCGGATCGGTTCTTGGGCGTGTGCGCCAACCATTCCAGGTCCGCCGGCGCGGGGACCTGCGCGAAAGCGTCCGGGCCGGTGCCTTGGCCAGTCCATCCATGACACGCGGCACAATTTCGATCGAAGATCGCCCGACCGCGCCCAAGTTTTGCGATCGTGTCGGGCTGCGCATCGCGAATCGCGGCGTATGGGCGCGGAACGCCATGCAGGATCACGTACTGCTTGCGCGCGATGTTCGCAGCCCAGCGCGGCGGACCTTCGTCCGACTGAGCTACAGCAGCCGCAACTGGCGAAACGACAATCGCCGCTGCGATCGCATATCGAAGCATTCGGACCCCTCCTTCTCGAACGAGCCGCCATGATCAGCAGCATCGGCCTACCTGTCACTAGGTAGGAGTCCGTATAGCGCACTCAGCTGCAACCGGCGAAACTGCGCGTCAGATCGGGAGTCCAGCGATGACCCACAACAAAAACGATCTTCGTGCAGCGCCCGTCGTGCAATTGGTGACTGGGTTGAAGCGAAAAGCGTCGCACCCAAAGCCGGATCATAACAATCCGGTCACGCTAGAGGAATTTGAACGCGAGCGCATGGGAATTGCGGCGAAAGAGTAGCCCTTAGCTGCTGAACTTGCTCTCTCGCCTGCGGCCGACCATCAGTCCTCGCTCCAGGTGGGCGCAGAGCGCCGCATAATAGTCCCCAAGGAATCCGTAATCGTCGCCGTCGTCGGCAATGTCGGCTTTCGCCCGAATTGTGCGGGCGACGGTCGCGATAGCCTCTTCATTGTCGTTGCGCAGCACGTCCTCCAGCGTCTGCAGCTCATAGACTCCATAGAGATTGAGCGCGGCGGGCGGAAAAACACGGCGCGGCTGGAAAGCGCTGCCAACGAGGTCAGCAGAGAGCCCGCCCTTCTCACTGCGCACCACCCACGTTCCGGCGATGAGATCGCCGACGCGCAGTCGGTCGCGATTGAACAGGGGAAAAACAGGAAAATCCCGCTCCACAGGAGAGCGAAGATGGTGAGAAAAGTGTCGGCCGTGCCTTCCGCTGTCTGATCGGCGAGAAAAGACAAAGGCAGGAAGATTTCGATCTCACGCATGGCGTTGCGGGCAATCACCGCCGCTCCAGTGAGCCTGGCACCGTCGCGCGCGACCACACGCAGACCGAGCAGCCTCTTACCCGGCGTAGCGCCGCGGCTGCCCATTTCGAACAACGCGAACCAGCCGTTGCGCAGAATGAAGAAACCGATGAGCCAGAGCACGGCGAGGAATTGGGCGACGCCGGTCGAGCTCGCCGTCGTTCAGGGTGGCGGAGAACAGATAGAGCGCGCCGAAAGTCATCGCGAGCAGGACGATCACCATGATCACAAGATCGATCAGGAACGCTGCGGCGCGGCTGCCCGCCGAACCGAGCTCGAGGCGGAGGTCGACACCCTCGGGCGTGATGAAGGTCCGCTTGAGATCGCGCAGCTTGAGCGCGCTACTGGCCACGATCGGCCCTCCTCGCCGGCCACGCATAGAAATAGGTCAGCCAACCAACCAGCACCGCCGACCCGATCAGCATCCGCCAACCGTCATCGTTGATCGTCTGCCGCCCGACGCCTTCGAGCAGGCCGGCGACGGCGAGCATGATCACCGTCCCGGCCATCGCCGTCGCGGCGACGCGCCCCGCCTCGACCGCCGAATCCATGCGCGACGCGCGTCCCGGGAAAGCGATCGCCGTGCCGATCCGGATCCCTGCGGCGCCTGAGATGCAGATCGCGAAAATCTCGGTGGTCCCGTGGATCATGAGCCAGCCGATCACATTCGGTCCGAGCCCCTTCGCCGCGAAGACCGCATAGAAGGCCCCGAGCATCAGTCCGTTGTAGAGGATTAGAAGCACCGTCGGCACGGCGAAGGCAAACCCCAAAGCGAAGGCGAAAATCGCGATTTGGCTGTTGTGCGTGAACAGGAAGGTGGCGAACGCGCCAAGCCACCCGTCCTTGTCCTTGGCGCCGCTGTAGAGCGTAGATCGCAGAAACTCTGCCGAGGCAGACGGGTCGCGGCCATCCGCCAGTCCTTCGGGGATCATGCTGTAAAACCATGTCGGATCGCTGCGGATCAAGAGATAGGCGACGAGCGCTGCACCGAAGGTCAGGACTACGCAGAACAATGTCTCCCGCCAGAGCGCGCGCACCGCTTTCGGCCAGCCGCGCGCGAAAAAGCCGGCCAGCTGGCGCGAGGCCGGGGTCTGCACTCCGTAAATCTGAAAATAGGCGCGGGTGCTGAGGCGCTCGAGATAGCTGATGAGCCCTCGGTCGAGCGAAGTGTCGCGGGCCACGGACAGCGATGACAAAGTCGTGCGATACAGGCCCGGAAGCGACAGCAGATCATCGTCCGTGAGTGAGCGGATCGAGCGCTTCTCCATCCGCGTGACGATCTGCTCCAGCCGCGACCAATCCTCTTCATGCGCCTGGCGAAAGCGGGTCGCATTGACCAACGGCGCGTCGCGGAGGCCCGCGGGCGGCGCGTTCACAACAGGTCCCGCTTCTTCAAATCGAGATAGCTTTGCACCAGCCGCTCGCTCACCTTGTCATATTCGCTTTCGACGACGCGCACGCCAAGGTGCTGCAGGCGAGTGATGACCACCCGCCGGTCCTTGAGCAAAGCCGCGGCCGTAACGGCGCGCGTCACATCGTCGGCCTTTTCGGGCTCGGCTGCGGCTAGGCGTTCGAGCTCTTCGTCGCGAAGCACGACGACCATCACCAGATGCTTCTCGACCAAAGTGCGGACGGCCCGCAGCATGAAATCAGCCGAGACCGAGTCGGCGAACTCGGTGAACAGAATGATCATCGAACGCCGCGTGAGGCGCGCTGCAAGCGTCGTCAGCGCAAATGTGTAGTTGGTCTCGTCGGCGCTGTAATCGATCTGCGCGGCCATGCGCTCGAGCTCGGTGAAGGCGCCGCCTCCGGACACGAGCCCGCTGAGAGTCGCGGCCGCGAAGTCGAACGCGTTGATCGCGACGCGGTCACCGAGCTTGAGCGCAATCCATGCCGTCAGCAGCATGGCCGAAACGCAGCGGTCGACTCGCGCGATTCCCGCGACGGGCTCGCACATCTGCCGTCCCGTATCGACCGCGAAGACGATCTGGTTGTTGCGTTCGGTCCGATACTGCTTGGCGAGCAGCTTCATATGCCGCGCCGACTGCTTCCAGTCGATCGCCCGGCGATCCATGCCGGCGCGGAAATCGACGAGCGTGTCGAAGTCCGACCCTTCGCCGCGCGAGAGCTGCGCGATCAAACCCTCGAGCGCGTATCGCTGAAACACGCGCGCGCCCTGGTCATGCACCGGCCGAAGGTCGGGAAGGACGGGCAAGGCGGCGCCGATCTCGACCGTGGCTTGCTGCCAGGCAAGGCCAAGCGGGCCGGTCCAGCGCAGCCATAGCCGCTCGAAGCGGGCAACTCCGCGGCGAAGCATTTCGAGTGGAAGCAAGACCGCGCCCCGGCCACCGTCGAGCGGCACGCGCACCCGGCCGTCATCTTCGCTGGCGACCAACGGCGAATTCTGCAGCGCCACCCATGCGCTCCGCGGCCGGCTGCCGACCGACACTGTCACGGTGCAATCGCGAGTCTCCCCCACATAGGCAAATCCAGGAAACTCGACCTGCGCAGTGGCTGTTGCGGCGCCCCGCAGCGCATCCAAGGCGTAGAGCAGGACAATTGCCAGCGGCCAGGCGAGCGCGAGGAACCACCGCCCCGGCTCAACCGCCGCGACCGCGAGCGCGACCGGTGCGCCGGCGGCAGTCACAATCACTGCGGCTCGCGTGGGGTAGATCAACGGGGCGCCTCGATGGTCTCGATGATCCCGAGCACGATCTCTTCGACCTTGCGTCCGTTGATCTCGGCCGCCGGCGATAGGATCACGCGGTGCCTGAGCAGCGCGGGCGCAAGCGCTTTCACGTCGTCGGGAATGACGAAATCACGTCCATCGAGGGCGGCATGCGCGCGCGCGGCGCCGGCGAGCATCGCGCCCGCACGCGGGCTGGCGCCCGATTCCAGCTCCGGATTGGCGCGCGTCCCGCGGACCAGCGCAGCAATATAGTCGATCACATCCTCGACCAGCCGCACTTCGCCGACAGCCTCAATGGCGGCTGTGATGAGCGCACGATCGGCCTTTCGCTCGACGCCCCAGGCCGAGGGCTCCATCGCCATCTTCTCGGCGCCATGGGTGGCGATGATCTTTCGCTCTTCCTCGATCGAAGGATAGTCCACCGTCTGCTTGAACAGGAACCGGTCGAGTTGCGCCTCGGGCAGCGGGTAGACGCCCTGCTGCTCGATCGGGTTCTGCGTCGCCACCACCATGAACCGGTTGCTGAGCTCGTGGCTCGTCCCGTCGATGGTCACTTGACGCTCCTGCATTGCTTCAAGCAGCGCCGCCTGAGTCTTAGGCGGCGTCCGGTTGATCTCGTCCGCGAGCAACAGCTCGGTGAAAATCGCCCCACGCGTCAGCGTGAAGCTCGAAGTCTGGAAGTTGAACAGGTTCGCGCCGATGATGTCGCCAGGCATCAGGTCTGGCGTGAATTGAATTCGCCCGAAGTCCAGCCCCACCGCCTGGGCGAAGCTGTGCGCGAGGAGGGTCTTGGCTGTCCCAGGTGGACCTTCGAGGAGGATGTGCCCCCCGGCGAAGAGCGCCACCAGCATCAGTTCGACGCTCGTCTGCTGGCCAACGACCGCTTTGGCGATCTCCGTTCTGATCGCCTGTGCGAGCGTCTGGACCTCGTCGACTTTCACTGTTGCGCCTCCTTGAGCCATTCATTGAGAGATTTAGCAGCGCTCAGCAGCTCGTCGCGACTGACCGCGTTGCTCGCGGCGGCGGCGGTTGCGGCGAAGCTGCGGTGCGGATTGAGCGATTCCAGTCGCGAACTGAGCGCCTGCGGGTCGAGGGTCGGCGGCAGCCGGAACATGGCGATTGCGCGTTCGCGGATCACCTCCGCATAGCGGCCGCCGAGATGCGCCTCGCGCCCCGCCTTGCGGATCAGGGCCGCGCTATTGTCGACCAGCGCTGCTTTACCGAACGCAATTGCGCGCTCCGGCCGCCGCACGGGACCGAACCGGACCAGCGCCTGCCACGCCGCGAGCAGCATCGCCGCGAAAATCACCAGCGTCACGCCCAGGAACGGAGCGTCGAACGCCAGCTTGAGCGGGCTTCGCGATCGCCCGAGGCCGTTCGCAGTGACGTCGAACAGCACTGAATCGGCGCCGGTGCTGTTGAGGAAATCGAGCAAGGCGACCGCAGCCCTGGCCTGATTCTCGTCGGCCATCCCGTGGTTGTTGAGCAGATCGGGATCGCTCAGCACGTAAATATGTCCCGCGATCCGGCCCAATACGACGCGCCCGTCGGCCGTCGTGATCATCGGCTCGAGTCCGTTGCCGCTCATCGTCTGCAGGATCGCCGGAGCAAGGAAGTGCACGTTGGCCGATGCCGCGAGTCCGACGTTGCGGAGCGGTTGCGCATGACCTTTTGCGCGAGAAATCTTGAGCGGACTGGCCGGAGCGAGCATCCGCCCCGGGTCTTCCGCCGGGAGTAGTCCGCTCACTCGCACCCACCCGGTCGTTTGCCGATCGGGTGCAGTCTCCCACTTGGGCAGGACGATTAGCGTCGCTCGCGAGCCGCGCTTGTCGAGAATCGGGCCAACGTCCGTCCAACCGTGATCCGGGGTGATCACCGCCAGACTCTCGCTGTCGAGATCCGCCAGCACCCGCACGATTTCGAGGATTTCGGCCGGTCGCGTCGGCAAGGCGCACCAGCCCGCTGAACCCGGTCGCTGCATTCGACAGAGCATGCGATCCGCCATTGTGCCCCGACCGCAGGTCGGGCGCATAGGCGCCGAGCAGCAGCATGGCGATAAAGGCCAAAACGCCGATCGTGGTGACGAGCAGCATCGTCCGTGCATTGAAGGTGCCGCTCGCGTCCCCCTGCTGATCGATCGCGATGTCGCTCATGCGCGCCACGCAGCAGGAAGCGCGAAGTCGGAATAAGCGGCGCGGGCTTCGAGCCAGTCGCCCTCGTCGAGCGGACGTCCGCCGAAGAGGCTGCGCTCGACGAGCCGAGCGATGGCCGCGAACAAGTCGCGGGCGCGGGCCGGCAACCCGACCGATGCGGCAAGCTCACGGCTGGTGAGCGCGGGACGGACGAGGGCGGGACGGCGGCTTGCGATGTCGTCGATCGAGCGGAACAGTAGGTGATGGATGGCTTCGGCGAAGCGCCCCTGGCGGGCCAGCGCGTCCGCTTCCTGCAGCCACGAGCGCGCACCCCTTTCTTCGGGCGTCCATTCCTCTTCGTCCGGCAAATCGGCGACCCGCGCGAGCCGCGGCAGGCGCAGGCGCCACTCGCCGGTGCGAATCCGGTTGTAGATCGACCACGACAGCGCCGCCGCGCCCCCCAGCAATGACAGTCCACAGCAGGATGCGTGCATAGGCCGCGTCCGGAAAAAAGCTGCCGATCCAATTGAGAAAGCGGCCGACTGGGTCGAAAATCTTGTCCATCCAATGCATGAACGCCTTCAGCCAGGCGGGCGGCTGCGGCGGCGCCTCGGCCGGGGTCAGGCTGAACTGAATCGCGAAATCGTGGCGCATCGCCTGCCAAGCTTGCGCCAAACGGTCGGCCTTCCCCGACGCTGGATTCCCCCCGCTGATCACGCCCTCCATACTCGGCGTCAACAGCGATAGCTGATCTCTGGGCCACATGACCACGCCGGCGAGCGCCATTGTAGCGCCGAGCACGCCACTGACGAAGAGATCGCTTCAAAACAGGACAGATGCGATTCAATCATTGCCGCGGCGGCGCTATTCGCCTAATTTAACATGGATTTAATTCACCACTAGGGGCATAGTGATGGATCTCCCGCCGGAGACGAATTCGTTTGGGACAGTGATCCCTTTCCGTCGCGAGCCAGGCTCGTCGACGGTGGCGATCATTGGCGGTGGACCGGCCGGACTTACCGCTGCCTATGAGCTGCACAAACATAGCGAGTCGCACCATCCCGGTCGTCTTCGAGGAAAGCGGCATGGTTGGCGGCATCTCCCGCACCGAGGTCTACAAGGGCTATCGCTACGACATCGGCGGCCACCGTTTCTTCACCAAGGTGAAATCGGTCGAGGCCTTGTGGAAGGAAGTCCTGCCCAACGACTTCCTGAAGCGCCCGCGGATGAGCCGCATCTTTTATCGCAGCAAGTATTTCGCCTACCCGCTGAAGCCCTTCAACGCGCTGCTCAATATGGGCGCCTACGAATCGTGCCGGATCCTGCTGAGCTACGCGAAGTGGCAGGTTCGCCCGAACCAGGATGAGACCACCTTCGACCAGTGGGTGACCAACCGCTTCGGCGGCCGCCTCTTCTGGCACTTCTTCAAGTCTTACACGGAGAAGGTCTGGGGCATTCCGTGCAATGAGATCCGCGCCGATTGGGCGGCGCAGCGGATCAAGAATCTATCGCTGCGCAAGGCGATCTGGAACGCGATCTCGGGTTCGAACGACACCACCAGCCTGATCGACGAATTCGATTATCCGCGGCTCGGCCCCGGAATGATGTGGGAAGCCTTCCGCGACCGCATCACCGAGGCCGGCGGCGAAGTGCGGATGCAGCAGCGGGTCAGGAAGATCCACCGCGACGACCGCGCAGTCCGCGCCGTCGAGGTCGAAAATGCCGCCGACGGTTCGAGCTATGTCTTCAGCGCGGATCAGTTCATTTCGTCGATGCCGCTCGCCGAGCTCGTCGAAAACATGGTCCCGCCGGCGCCGGCGCATGTGCGCGACGCCGCCGCCCGGCTGCGCTATCGCGACTTCCTCGTCGTCACCTTGATCCTCAAGAAGAAGGATCTGTTCCCCGACAACTGGATCTACATCCACTCGCCCGAGGTGAAGGTCGGCCGAATCCAGAACTTCCGCTCATGGTCGGAGGAAATGGTGCCCGATCCCGAGCACTCGAGCATTGGCATGGAATATTTCTGCAACGAGGGCGACGATCTATGGACCAAGAGCAACGAGGATCTCCTCGCCCAGGCCGAGCGGGAGCTCCGCACGCTGAACCTCGTCGGGGATGCCGAAGTCGTTGACGGCACGGTCATCCGTCAGCCGAAGGCCTATCCGGTCTATGACGAGCATTACCGCGATGCCCTGCGCACGATCCGCGAGTGGCTCGACAACTTCCCGAACCTTCAGGTCGTCGGCCGCAACGGCATGCACCGCTACAACAACCAGGACCATTCGATGCTCACCGCCATGCTTGCGGTGAAGAACATCCTCGGGGAAAGTCACGACCTGTGGTCGGTGAATGTCGAGCAGGAATATCATGAGGAAGCCAAGAGCGACGAGCAAACCGCGCGCGCGCCTCGAAATATTCCGAGCGGCTCCAGCCGGAGAGAGTCCTGGCAGAAGCCTGATTCGGTGCGCGAGCCTGTCTCCGTCATCGTTCCGGCGTACAATGCGGAAGCGACGATCACCGAGTGCCTGAAGGCGCTCCGGGCGGCGATGCAGCCCGACGGATGAATTGATCGTCTTCGACGACGGCTCGACCGACTCGACGCGCAGCATCGCCGAAGCCGCTGGCGCGCGGATCGTCAGCAATCCGGGCCCGCCCAAAGGGCCGGCGCACGGCAGAAATATGGCAGCCGCGAGCGCGGATAGGCCGTATCTGATGTTCGTCGATGCCGACGTGATCATCCACCCCGACGCGATCGACCGGCTTGTTGGAGAGGTTCAGACGACCGGCGCAGTCGCGGCGTTCGGCTCCTACGACGATCATCCGCGCTCGCGGCGCCTGCCGGCGCTATACGCGAACCTGCGGCACCATTTCGTGCACCAGTCGGGCAGCCGCGAGGCGACGACCTTCTGGTCGGGCATCGGCCTCATGCGGACCGACATCTTCCGCGAGTTCGGCGGATATGACGACGTGCTCTTCGCGCACCCCAGCATCGAGGACGTCGAGCTTGGAATGCGTTTGATCAATGCGGGCAAGAGGATCCGCCTCGTTCCCGAGGCGCAGGGCACGCACTGGAAGGACTGGACGCTGTGGCGCGTGTGGCACACCGACGTCGTTCGGCGGGCGCTCCCGTGGTCGCGGCTGATCGCCGACGGTCAGCTGGCCGAAGCCGACCTCAACCTCGCGCGCAAGGAGCGCATGCTCGCAGTGCTGGCTTTGTCGGTCCCAGCGGCGCTCGTCGGGGGAATATTCTTCAAGCCCTTGTGGCTGGCCGTCCCGGTGCTGATCGCGCTTTACGTGATCGGAATTTTCCCATTCGTGCGCGTGCTCGCGCGGCGAATGAATGCCCTTGCAGCTAATCGGCCGCCGTCGCGCTTCACCTCTGCTATCACATCTATGCCAGCGTGACTTACGCGTCGGTTATGCTGGCGACTCGGCTGGGACTGCGGCGCCGCGCTTTCCGCCCAGCGCCAACACCGCCAGCGCAAGCAACGGAATTAGCCAGATAACCCGCGCTTCATAACGGTCCGTGACGCCTGAGAAATAGACGCAGATCGCGTCGTTCAAAAGAATGCCGCAAAGCACCAGGCCGATCATCGGCCGCAATATGCGGATGGTTCTCGAACGAACGAAAAGGAACCCCAGCGCGGCGATCAGACCGACGATGCTCAGCGTGCCCACTACCCCGACCCAGGTGCGGTCATATCTGCGCGGGGACGAGGACCGGGTTTTCGTCCTGATCGAGGACAATGCGCGCATCGAGGCCGACCCCGGGCCGAAAAAGCACCAGCTGTCGAGCAAAATTCCATCCGAGCCGCTTAAGCTCCTCGAACGGGATAGGCGCGGGTAGCAGCAAGGACCACCTCGGCTTCCTCGGCGCGAATGCGGTCCATCTGCTGCGGGCGTCGCGCGTTCCTTGACGCCGTTCGGCCCCCAAAGAAAGCTGTCGATCGTTCCCGGAACCGCCGTGCGGATAAACTTCGCAAATCGCGTATTTGAGGTGCCCGCAATTCTTCTCGAGGTACCATTTGCCGGACCCTCGGCGACGGACCTCGCGAGCGTCAGCGGATAGCGCTTGCCGGTGAGGCTCGCGCCTCCGAACGCTGCGAGGTTCAGCGCGAGCGCTTACCGCGACTCCGAGAAGCAATGGGGCGCACAAGAACGCCCACTGTTGCCGCGGTACTGGGCACTTTCCCGCGCGTGCTGAGCAACATCCATGCCGCTGCTATCACCGTCAGCCCAAGCGCGAGCGGCTCGTGGCTCGCATGGAATGCAATTCCGGCCGCCGCGATGAGTACGCACATGATCCGGACGCCGCAACTCAACGATCCGTACGCGGTCGCAAAGAACATGATGACGCCGATCACGAGCCCGGCGAAGATGTCTGGGACGATCACGCACGACACGAACGCAACCGGTGTTGCGGCAGCGAGCAGGGCCAATTTCCACGAAGCTCCTGGAAGATTCGCCCCGAAGAGCAGTAGCCCGACCGAACACACAAATGCGGCGGCAAGCGCCTGCGCGATGATGAGCAGCCACATCTGCGCATGCGGCGCGCCCAGAACATAAGCGGCGATGCTGTAGGCGACGGACCGTGCGCCCCGCACCTGCTCTGGCTGTTGCGGCGGCGATTGAGCGCCGGGGACCACCGGAGCTTTCGCATCGGCCGTGCTCGCCGGAGTCCGGTCGCCCGCATGCATCTTATCGAGGACAAACGTAACCGCGGCGCGACCGCCCTTGTAATACGAAGCGCTGTCCTGAAAATCGCCCGGGCGGCCGTAGGCGAGAAGCGGCCAGAGGAACAGCAACGCCCCGATCAAAGTCGAAAGCAGCAACGGACGGCCGAACGCCACCGGATGTAAGAATGTTGCGGCAGCTGAACGCCCATCCTTGTCGCGAGCCACGTGACCGTCCCCCAGTACAAACGCTATCTCCTGCCGGTGACACGGACGCGGAAGCGGTCGAAGCCTACCCCGTTTCTTCCGAAGAGCAACATGCCCCCGACGCTCTTCAAGCCATGTTCAGGATGAGCAGTGAAGCCCCGGATCGCGCTCGTCTCATTTCAAGACGCTTGCGAGAAACTGTGCGGCGCGCCATTGTTGGTTCGGCTGATGCAATTCTAAGGATCGCCGAATGCAGAAAGTTCGAGTGGCGATCGCGGGCGTCGGACGAGCAGCGAAGGGGATTCACATCCCGGCGCTCAAGAAGCTGCCGAACGCCGAGATCGTCGGCGTCTACGATCCTCTCGCAGAAGGCTTCGCGAATTCCCGAGCTTTGCGACGCTGGAGCAACTTTTGGACACGCGGCCCGACGTGGTCGTGATCGCCACTCCTCCCGATGCCCACTTGGCGATCGCATTGGCGGCGCTCGAGAGCGGGTGCGCACGTGTTTTGCGAAAAGCCGCTCGCCAACAGCATCGAGGAAGCGGACGCCATTGCAGCCGCGGCGCAAGGCGGCGGGCCGGCAGGTCTGCGTCAACAGCGAATTCCCGTTCATGCCGATGCATCTCGCCGCTGCGCGCGAGATCGGCAGCGAGCGGTTCGGGCGCTTGCTCTTCGTCGAGGCGCATCAGACTTTCGTCGTGACGCGAGGAAACCGAGGCCGGCTGGCGCGGCCAGCGACCCGCAACGCACGTTCAAAGAATTCGGAACGCACGTCATCGACCTCTGCAAGGCATTCTTCGGCGAGCGCCCGAGCGGAATGAGCGCGCGCATGCCGCGCCCGTTCGCCAATGGCGGGCCGGATTATCTCAACCTGGTGCGGCTGGAGTTCAGCGGCGACCGCGTGGCGCAGATCACCCTCGACCGGCTGACCAAGGGGAAACACCGCTATCTCGACCTGCGCCTGGTCGGCGAGAAAGGCACGATCGAGACCAGTCTCGGCGGCAGCGCAGAGGTCAGGCTCGGGCTGCGCCCCAGAGGGCGAATCCCTTTTGCGGAATGGAGCATGCACCTCGGCGGAGTCGCGCGCCTCTATCACGGCGATCGGTTCACGACGCTCGCGAGAGCGCCGCTCGATCTCTACCCTGACGCCACGGCGCGGCTCTATCGCGCCTTTTTCGACGCAATCGCCGAGGGGCGCGAGCCGCCCAACAGCATCGCCGAAGCGCGCGACACGCTGGCGCTCATCTATCGCTGCTACGCGGAGGCGGAGGCCGGGCCGTCTTGACCAGCCTGGCGCTCGCGATTGCCGTCGAAGGGCGAGTGGGACGCCTGACCGATTGCTTCGCGATTTGCGAAGCGCCGGCGCGAGACCCGTCAACCGAAATCCACGTGGCCTGCGACCCGGAGCATGCGCCCGCAACTGCCGCCCGCAGGGACTCACTGTTCACGCGAAAGCTAATGCGTCATTGTTCGACCTTTGGGGACTCGGCGATCGCGCAGAGCCGGTCCGACTGGGTCGCGATCCTGCACGCCGATGCTCTTCCCGCGCCCGGCTGGTTCGCCGCGATCCATCGCGCGATCGAGACGTGATCGTTGGAAGGACGGCTACTGGGGACCGGTCGAGCCGCGGTTCGGACCAGCGGACTCCGCGCATGATCGGCTATCTGACCGAATATTGCCAATTCCATCGGCCGCTCGGACCCGACCCTGAAGCGAAGTTCCGGGAAACAACCTCGTTCTGCCGCGGACAGGATCTGGAAGCTCAGAGCGGATTTCTCGAAGACGCGCCTGCTCCGGCAGGGCCTCGCACCGCAGCCCGTTGAGGATGCAGTCGTCCTTTACTCGCGCAGGCCCCTGCCTTCAGCGACTATTGTCGGCGGTCGCTTCCACCACGGCCGCGCCTTCGCCGCGACGCGAACCCCTCGCCTTTCGCTATTGGCCGCCAGTCCGTCTCACTGCCGCCCTGCCCTTCGTCCGAACGGCGCGGATCGTGCCGCCACGCCTGGCGCCACAAGACCCTGCGCCTCGCGAGCTTACGCTGGCTGCCGGCGATCATTCGTCGCCGAGACTTCTGGTCCGCTGGTGAGTTGACCGGATACGTGACGCGCCGCCGGGCGACGCGTCCGCTCTCGACTAGGGCAGCGCGGGAAGCCGGACGCAGTCGCGGCTGGACTCGCTCTCATAAGTCGCGTGGGCGATCTGCACGGCGCGCAAGCCCGTCGCAGCGACGGCGAGCCGGCCGCTGTGCGTCGCCCCCTTCGCAGCCGCGACGAAATCGGCGAGCTCCTCGACGAAGCGTCCGAATGACCGTGCTCTGCCACCCCTTCACTTTCTCCCGAATAATCGTCTTTGGGTAGAAGTGGCGCTCGACGGACTTGCTGCCGCCGGGTTTGTCGAGGCGGATCACCGTCGCCATCATCGGCGCGTAATAAGCGCGCGCCATTCCGCGGTCGCCATAGGCTTCGATGTGGAAACGGTAGCCGCGCCATTCGTGCCAGCTCGCCTCGATCGAGGCGGTCACTCCGTCGGCGGTCCGCAGCAGCGCGATCGCCCTCGTCCTCGACACCGAGGCCCCACACCTTGTGCGTCGCGAAGCCGAAGACTTCCGTCGGGTCGCCCATGATGTACCGCGCGAGGTCGATGATGTGCGTGCCGTTGTCCATCAGCGCGCCGCCGCCCATGACTTGCTTGTCGTACATCCAGGGCGCCTTGAACTCGGCGAGCCCGCTGTGCCCGGTGTAGGCACGAACATGGGACAAGGTGCCGATGTCGCCCGAGGCGACCACGTCGCGCACCAGCTTCAGCGCTTCGAAATAGCGATGATTGTAGCCGACGGTTAGCAAGGTGCCGGCCTTGCGCGCCGCGGCAATCATCCGCTCGCAGGCCTCGGGAGTCGCGGCCATCGGCTTCTCGACCAGCACGTGCTTGCCGGCGGATGCGGCTGCCACGGCGAGCGGCTCGTGCAGCGGCGGCGGCGTGGAGATGATCACCGCGTCGACGTCAGCCGAACCTATGAGATCGTTCGCGTCGCGGTAAAATTTCGCCCGAGGAGCGGCAGCGCGCGCCCGGGCTTCGTCGAGGTCGCTGACGGCGACCAGCTCGCACACGGGCGATTTCGCCAGCGCGTCCGCACGGATCTTGCCGATCGCCCCTGCCCCGATGAGGCCGAACCGCATCACGTTCGCTCACAGCGTCTTTTCCTTCACGAACATGGATTGAAACATCGGACCGGCGGCGACAGGACCGAACGGAACACGGGCGCCTTTGCCATGCGGCATAAGCAGCCTGCGAACGCCTTGAAAGAGCGCCGATCGGTGCTCGAGCGCGGTCGAAATCGATTGAAAGTGGACGCGCATCGAGCTGGCGCAGCCCGGCGACGCTTGGCCATCCGCCGAACCGAGCCGGGGCTGACGAAGCTCACTGCGCGGAGGATGTCGATCCGTGCCTCCGCCTCAGCAAGCGCCGAGCGAAGCCGCGCGGGCAGCAACCCGGCCGCCCAAACCCCGGTTGCCGGATGCGGGCCGATCCAGCGGCTGTTGCTCGCCGCTCACGATACATGTGGCCGCCTTCCTCCAGGACCGCCGCCGCGCGCCGATCGCGGTTGCGCGGGCGATCGCGTGTTTTCGAGCAGATCGGCGGCCAGGACATGGGTGAACGAGCTTTCGGGAAATGGCAGGGCTTCGGCGTCGGCGCAGACGAGCGTCGCTGCCGACACGCCGGCTTCTTCGAGCCTCTTTCGGGCAATCACCAGCCAGCGCAAGGCGATGTCGACGCCTGTCCGATCCTGGAACAGGTCGCCGCCGCTACCAGCGCCCCGCCGCTCCCGCAGCCAAGATCGAGCAGCGCGTCGTCCAGCGCCGGCCGAACGACAGCGCCTCGATGCACGGGTCGGCGCGGAGTCGGCGCGCTCAGTGCGATACCCGGCGAAAATCGGCGCGAGCCTGTCCGGGACGTCCTCCGTGATCGAATAGTAAAAAGCGACGAGCTCGCGAAAATCGTGCTTTTCGGCAAATTCGTGCAGCCGCGCCGCCTTCGCGCGCTCGTCCTCGAGCGACAGATAGAGATCGCCGCGAAGGCGGAAGTCGGGAATGCCGAACAGGATCGGGTACGAGCGGCCGCAGGAGCGCGCAATTATATCCGCCCGTCGCCCTCCTCGAGAGGCGACCGGCATTCGGGACAGACGAAACCCGTCACTCGATCATCGCGAGCGCTTTGCCCGGGCCGCGTAGCGCGCCCACGCTCTCGCCGAGCGCCCAAATGCAATAGAAATGCGAGGAGATGCGGCGAAGCGCGCCACATCTCGCGGCCGAGGCCCTTGCGCCGCGCGGCCTGCACCGCGCGCATCAGCAACAAAGGCGGCAGCGCGAGCGAGGCGAGCGAAGCGGCAGCGCGCTTGGGCAGCGCAGCGTCGCCAAAGCGGCGGCCGGCATAATAGCGCGAATAGATGAAGCGCTGCGACGGCGAAGAGGCGCCCAGGAGAAGCGCTTCTTGTGCAGCATGACGAGCTCGTTGAGCGACAGAAAGCGCCCGCCCTTTTCGAGCAGGACCGGATGGACGGTGGTTTCCCAAAAGCCGCTCGGTGAGAAGCTCGCGCGGCACGCTTTCGAGCGCACTTCGGCGATAGGCGACGTTCATCCCCGGAAGAATCGCGCTGTCGCCCTCGGCGACGGGCGGCGAGAAGAAGCTGTATTCGCAAAGGTAGGTCGCCCAATCGAGTCCGCGCTCCGTGACTCCGTTCACGACGCTTCCGCCGACGGCGACGAGGTCTGGACCAGCCTCGTCGAACGCGTTCTTTATTGTCTTCGCCCAGCCCAGCGCCGGCACGCAATGGTCCTCGGTCACGGCCACGATCGGAGCGCTGCTCGCCTCGAACGCCAGCGTACGCATTTCCGGAAGCGACATCTCCGCCGAGCAATCTATCAACCGCACATGCGGGAAATCGCGCCGGATCCGCTGGGTGAGCTCGTCCTGCAGCCGGTCGGCGATCACGATCTCGCATTGCTTCGCCGCTTACCGTCGGATCGAGCGCCTCGATGGTCTCAATGACGCGGTCGGTGTCTTCGGTGCTAACGCGTCCAAGCACTACTGCAATCCTGGTCATGCGTGCCTTTTTAGAAATCGGCGCAGCAGCCGTGCGCGGCGCGAACAGGGTTGAAGCGTAGCCGCGGGCTTCGCCGATTGCCCAGGCGAAGGTGAAGCGGACAAGCCACGGCAATGCCACCAAAAGCCTGGCGCGATAGCGCGGCCGCGCGGGCGATCCTGGTGAAGATTCGTCCCAGCAGCAGCGCTGGAACGAGCGGGACTCGACAGCAACAATAGCAGGTTGCGGGTGAACCCTGCCCGCTCGGCTCGCTCGATTCCATACGCGCGGCCATGGAGATACCGCTGCCGGGCGAAGTTTTGCGCAGAAACCGTTCCGTGGTGGACCACTACGAGGTCTGGATCGAGCGCCAGCTTCTTCCCTGCATTGCGGAAGCGGCGGTGGAAGGAGGGCTCCCAGAAGCCTTCGCGCAGCAAGTCTGCATGCTCGAGGATGGCGGCGCGGTCGTACACCGCATTGTCGGCCGCAATCTCGTCGGTCTCACCAGCAGGCAGCGGCGGCGCGAAGGCGGAATAACGCAGGAAAAAGATCGCCCAGTTCCTCGCCGACGCAGCGGGATCGTTGTCGATCGCCCCGCCCACGCCGACCCAGCGGCGGAGGTCGGCTGCTTGGAGCCGTTCCAGCCAGTCGCAAGCAGGGACGAATTGCGCGGTCGTCAGTGCAACGCGACTGCCGCGGGCGCGCAGAATGCCCTCGCTCCATAAGGCCGGCACCAGAGTTTCAGCCGGGAAGAAGAGTTGGGCGACGTCCTCATTGCACGTTGCAGGCCCGGCGCAGCAGAGGATCACTTCCGTATTGCCGTCGCGTTCCTTCAAAGCGCCGAGCAAAGCCGGCAGATTGGAGGTGCCGTCTTTCACCGCAACGACGATGCTGAGCTTGGGCTCCATCAGTGACCGCGCAGCCGCCGGAGCGTGCGTCGAAGCGCGATATAGGCGTGGGCGCGCTTGCCCGGGAGCACTCGAACGAAGTCCGGCGAACGCAGATAGTGCGCATCAAGTCGCGGGATCGAGTCCAGCTCGGTCGAGGCGCTGACATAATCCAGCTTGGTCGTGAAGCAGCCTGCGTATCGCCGTGCCGCAACCGCGCGCACGCGCGAATCATGAAAGCCGTACGGGTAGGCAAAATAGCGCGGGCGCCTGCCCAGCCGGTTCTCGATCGCGGTGTCGGCTTCTTCCATTTCCGCCTCGATCTCGCCATCGGAAAGCGTCCTGAGATCAGGATGACTGGCGGTGTGCGCCTCGATCCTGAAGCCGGATCCGTGAAGCGTTTTCAGCTGGTCCCAGTCCATCAGCTTGAAGGGCGTGGCGCTCGCCGGCTGGCCCGGCCAGCGGTTGTTGCGGCCCACTTGCCGCGTAATGACGAACACATGCGCCGGAACCTGACGCTCGGCCAGGATCGGCATGGCCGCGCTGAAAACGGTGGATATTCCGTCGTCGAACGTCAGCGCGACGCCGTGGGTGGTTTGATCCCCGAGAAGCGCGTCCAGCGTGATCACCGGGATACTGGCTTCCGCCAGCGCATCCAGCAATCCGTCCAGGTCCGCCGGAGAATAGGACAACGGTCCGGGCAAATCGTCGATCGAATGGAAGGTGAGCACCGCCCGCATCTCAGCGCTTATCCTGCAGGATTTCGTCGATCTGGCTCAAGTAGCCCGCGATGTGATGTTCCTTTGTGTAACGCTGCTCGTAACCCGCGCGGGCACGGACGCCGAGCTCGTCGCGAAACGGCCGATCCTCCACTAGGCGGCGGATCGCGGCGGCGAGTTCCTCGTCCCCCTCATAGAGCAGCCCGCCGCCCGTTGTGCTCACAAGTTCGGCCGCTCCGCCGGAAGATTTTGCAACGATCGCCGGCGTTCCGCACGCTGCCGCTTCGACGATGGTGAGGCCGAACGTCTCGGGAACGAGCGATGGGAACACGATTGCCGCCGCGCTTGCGTAATATTCGACGAGCTGGTCCTGCTCGACCTTGCCGAAAAAGCGAATGTTCGGATGCTGCGCGTAAGCCGCGGTGAGAAGTCCTCTAAGCTCGCCCTGCCCAAGCACGAACAGCTCGATATCGGCCATTTTCGAAACAACTCGAAGCAGCGTCTCGATGCCTTTCAGCGCAGTGATCCGCCCGGCGAAGACGACGCGGCGCGGATGCTCTGCCCCGGCGGCCGCGGCTCCTTCGAGCGAAGAGAAGAGCGGCAGGACCTCGATCGGCGCTTCGATGCCGTTGGCGCGGTGCATCTCGGCCGTAAACTGGCTCGGAGCGAGCAGGCGATCGACCGAATTCGAGCGAGCGGTCGCGAAGCCGCGTGTAGCGCCACAGCTGCGGCGGCAGGCCCGAACGGATCGTGCAGGTGAAGCACGTCCGCCGGTCGCAGGCGTGGCTGCGGTTCTTCCACAGCGCATGCGTCGGACAGATCAGCCAATGATCGTGCAGCGACATGAGGCGCGCACGTGCCTGCCCCATGCGCAGCACGCCGGGCCCGCCCATCAGCGAGACGTTGTGGAAATGAAGGACGTCGAATGGATTCGCAAAGAAGGCGTTCAGCGCCGCCGTATGGAACGCGGGAAGTCCGGTTTGCTGACTGACGAGCGGCGCGAGCAATCCGCGCCGCGTGGCGAATCCGTCGGACGCTCACTCCGTCCTCCCAGCTGGGCACGACCTGATCGCCGTCCTTGCTGCGGACGAGATAGGCCTCGGTTGAGGCGATCACGTCGACGTCATGGCCCTGCTCGACCAGCGCTTTCGCCAGGTTGCGGACGTAGGTCGCGTCGCCGCCGTAGCTGAAAGGCGGATAGAAAGTGGTGACCATGCCGAATCGCATCAGCGGGGCCGCTTCGCATGGGCTTCGAGCAGGTCGAGCATGCGCGCGCCGCTATGGGACCAGCACAACTCCGCCGACCGCGGCCGGCAATGCACCCTGAGCTGCTCCAGCACCGAAGCATCGCCCGCCACCCGTGTGATCGCGCGCGCAATGTCGTCGCTGTCGTGCGGATCGAAGAACAGCCCGGCCGCTCGGACCACCTCGGCCACGGCGCCACCTTTGGTCGCGATCACTGGCGTCCCGCAGGCGATCGCCTCGGCCGCGGGAAGTCCGAAGCCTTCGCTGAATGCGGGCATCGCCACCGCCAACGCGTCCGAATAGAGCGCGGGAAGGACCGCGTCGGGGACGAAGCCGGGGAAATGAACACGGTCGCCGAGCCCCCTCGCCTTCACCAGCGCATGGAGCTCCGCCACGTTGGAATGAAAGCCATCGCCTTGGGGATCCCCGGCGAGGACGAGATCCAGGTCGCCTAAGGCGTCATCGCCGACCGCTTTGCCGAACCCTTCGATGAGCCCGGCAAGATTCTTGTGCGGCGCCAGGCCCCCGACATAGAGGATCAGGCGCTTGTCCGCGGGCAGTCCTATCGCCTGTCGCGCCCCCTGCCTCTGGGACTCGTCCGTTACCGGACCGAACCGTGCATCGGCCGCTTCGAGGATCACGCTGATCTTTTCCGGCGAGATGCGGAGATAGCGGACGATCTCCTCCCGCGCGGCCTGCGAAACCGTGGCGATATGGCGCGCCGAGCGCTTGGCCAACCAGACCTTGAGATCCCACAACAAGCGCCCGCGAAGCTGCGGCAGGACCAGGTGGGTGAAATGCTCGGCAATGGCGTCGTGAAAGGTGACGATCGACGGGATTCCGGGGCGCACCGGGAACCAGGAATAAACCGCCGGAAACCAGAAGACGTCGAGCGGCCGCGACGAAACGGCGCGGGAGAACGCGAGCACGTCGCGAATGCGGCGGTTGCCGTCCGCAATCGCGGAATCCGTCACCGTGGCCGAGGTCGGCACACGGACGATCTCGACGTTGGACCGAACCATCTCCTCGGCGGCCTCGCGGTCGGTGAAGAGCACGAACCTGTGGCCGCGTGGCTCATCGAGCATTGCGCCGAGCTGACCCCTGGCGAATCGCCCGAACCCGCGCTGGTTCCACCAGGTCGTGGCGTCCACGCCAATCGTCAGCGCCATTGGCTGACGCCTCGCGACCGGCCCATGAGAGCGCCCGCGAATTCGCCCGCCGCCCATGCGGTGTGCTGGAGCAGCAGCCAGCCGAAGGTCCGGATCGAGCGGAGGTCTCCGGGGTTTGCCTGCCGCAAGGTCCTCGCCGTCAGAACCGCCGGCAGCAGAACGGCTTTCGCCGCGGTCACAGCCCGGCGGAACGGACCCGTTGCCCTCAGGCTTGCGGTAATCCGGCCGTGGTCGAACCGCGTCTTGAGCCGCGCGCCCTCGGCAAACGGCCGAGCAAAGGTAACGGTCATCCCCGGTGCCCAGCCCATCGATCCGCCATTTTCCTTCAAGCGGCGAAACACTTCATTGTCGACCAGCCCATCCGAGCCGCGCATCGCCTCGAGCAGCGCATCGCGCCGGAACGCGAAGTTGCAGCCTGGCAGAGCCGAGACCTCGCCCGCCGGCTGGCGGTCATTGAAACGGCCGTATTCGGACAAGCCCAGCGCCCGGGTCTGCGCCGGCAGGCGGTCCGCGATAATCACCGGCCCGCCGCAAGCGACGACCTCTTTCCGGCGGAAAGAATGGGCGACGGCGCCGGCCCAGCCGCTGCCGGGAACGACCATGTCCTCGAGGAGTGCGACCAGCGGCGTCGTCGCCAGCTCGACGGCGCTCCGGCGCTTCGCCGGAATGTCGAGCCGATCCGCCACCCCGAGGGGTCGTTCGTCGGCATCGACGATAGTCCCATCGCGCCGGACGGCGAGGCAGTTGGCGGACTGCGAACGCGCGGCACGCAGGCACTCCTGCAGCGCCTCGCCGCCAATCAGCGCGACGACGATGATCGTGACCTCGTCAGCCATGGGCCGCCAATGCGAGGATCCGGTCGCGGGCTTCCGCGACCGCGATCGATTGCTCGGAAGTGATCGGCGGCGGAACCTTCGTCGGGCTCTCCGCCGCTCGATAAAATTCCCTGACGAGCGCCTGCAGTCCGGGATAAGCGAATTCTCGGCGGGCGGCGCGCCCGGCGAGATTCCACCCGGCAGCGGCAAGGCCAAGACCACTTCTCAGGAACGGCTGGACGACCTTTGCACTCCGCGACACCGTCCCCGGCCACGAAACCGCGAAATCATGGAAATTGTCGAGCTCCATCGCGCCAGCGTCGGCGGTGATCCGGGTCATGAACCGCGTCGGCCGGCCGCTCATGCTGAGCTGGATCACGATCGACAGCGCTCGCGACCGGTGCGGTGACCACCCACTCGCCGGGTGACGGGCGAATGCACGTCCAGTCGAGCGCCGCGATGTCGGCGGACGGAAGCAGCTTCTGCACCATCGACAGTGGGTGTGGGAGGATGTCCGCGACGACTTCATCAGCATCCAGCCCGCTGGCAGCTCCGGCCGAGCAAATGTCGAAGGTGATGCGCCGGAGCCCCCCGGCTCCCGGCAGCCAGGCGACGGCATCGCCGACGCTGCGCTGGAACGCATATTGGTGCGCGGGACAGGCCAGCCTGCCGTTCCGCGCGTAGTTTTCGTGAATCCGCCTCGTCTCCTTCGCCGTGCTGGCCATGGGCTTTTCGATCAGCGCGTGGAGGCCTGCATCCGCAGCGATCGCTGCAACCGCCACATGCGTCGGCAGCGGAGTGCAGATGTGCGCGGCGTCCGCGCGAGCCGATTGCAATGCCTTGATGAGGTCGGTTTCGGCGATTGCGCCCGGCCAGGAACTCGCGAGCGACACTGCGCCCTCGCGATCGAGGTCGACAACGGCCGCGATCCTCGCTCCCGCCGCGACGGCGGCCTGCGCGTGATGACGACCCATCAGACCGGCGCCTACGATGATCGCCGCCGGTCGTGCTGACCGCTCCACATTTCCCGCCAAACTTTCCCCCACGGCAACGAAAGCTGAAGCTCAAGCGAAAGCGGTGTGCCTCCGTTGAGCAGAGGCCGCCTCCGCCCGCATCGAAAATAATGCGTAAGAACAATAAGGAAGCGCATGGCACCACGCAAACTGCCCGAGGTGACCGGCCCATTTTAAAACAGCCTTCCAGCGTAGCTCTGGGAACTCCGTGAAGGCTCGCGCGACCTTCCCGCCGAAAAAAATTCTTTCGCATATTGAAAAGTGGGCTTTTTCTTCGCCCGCGATAATGTTAACGAAATTTTAACCAGCGCGACTCGGGCTGGGGAAAGGGGCATTTGTATGAGCATCGTTAGAAAAGTTCTGTGTGCGCATGCGCGATCACCGCGATCCCGGCCGGCGCTTGCATTCATGCCGCACCGGCTCTCGCCGACGCCGCCGCCGGTCCACCGACCGTGACGGCCCTTGCGGCAGCCTGCTCTACGTACATCGGCGCAGATTACCTGCGCCGGGTATGCACGCCGGCAACTTGGCTTCTCGGGAACGACACGGCTCACAACAGCCATCTGACTACAGGAACCCGCAGACGACCGTGGCCGCTCTCGCGTTGCGGCTTTGACGCGGAATCGCGCGACCGTTAGTCACAGCGCCTGGCAATCCGCTACGTCTCTCGGACTGCAGCACGACCCTTTGCGACCCGACCAGACCGATGGTGACTTTCGGTCGAGACGACTGACCTTCCGGCCTGACGATCTTCGGCGCGCACTTCGGCAACAATCGCCGGTAACGGCGGCAACGTGACGAATTCTGGCTGTTCGACTTCGGAACGACTGGTGCCACATACGTCGACGTCTCGATGCAATGACCGGCGGCTTCTCGAATGCAGCGCTATATCTTCGGCGACGGCGGCACTCCAGCGCTTCCCGAGCCGTCGACCTGGGCGATGATGCTGCTCGGCTTCGGCGCGATCGGTGTCGCGATGCGGCGCAGCCGCGAAGACGCAGCTGGTTTCGCAACTCGCCTAACCTACCGCACTCTCTGGCAAGAAGATGCCGTCGCTCTCTCGCGGCGGCATTTTCTTTTGGTCGCTCGAGAGCCGCGCGCACGAGCGCCAGAGCCTAATATCCGTCCGATTCCGGGACACCGTTAACAACTGGTTCGCTGTTCGTGCCGTCACAGCCCTTGTTAACGCATATTTAACCGGGCCAAATTGGACTCGGGGACAAGGGGCAATTGTTATGAACGGCACTCAGAAGATTCTGCGAGCGCTCGCGATCACCGCGATCCCGGCCGCTCTTGCATTGACGGCTACCGCGGCTTCCGCAACGCCGTCGCCGCCGAACGGAACCGACATCGGCGGTTGCGTCGACGACGCTGACCAATCCCGACGCGCGATCGCCTGCGCGGGTTATTACAGCTGGCAACATCCTCAACGGCAGCCCGGCAGACATTCTCAATCAGCAGAACTGCGATCGCATCGCTGCCTGGCTCGTTCACCTGGGACGGCAACTGGACGGCGGATGGACGGCTCCGACCGCCTTGGGCGACGTCATCACTTCGCTTTCCGGACCGAACAGCGACCGGCTCGACTTCGGAGAAACCCTGTTCGGCCAGGTGATCATCGGCGCGCATTTCGGCTAACGTTCCGGCGTCCGCAGGGCAACGTGTCCGTCTTCTGGCTCTTCAACCTCACCGCGCCGACCAACTTCATCACCTTGGACCGATACCCAGGGTTCGTCGAACGTCGGCGCTCTACACCGACCGGCAGTCCCGGCTGACCATCCGAGCGTCCCCGAGCCCGTCGACCTGGGCGATGATGCTGTTCGGCTTCGGTGCGATCGGCGTCTCCATGCGCCGCAGCCGGCGCAAGACCCAGCTGATGTCGCAGCTCGCCTAACCTGCACCCACCTTTCAGGGAAGAAGATGCCGTCGCGTTTCGCGGCGGCATTTTCTTTTGTTAGTGGCTCGCCTCTTAGGTGCGGGTGCTGCCGCGGGCGCGAAGCTCCTCGACCACCTTCTTGACGTCCTGCGCCCGATCGAGCGGCGCGATAAAGACCGCGTCCCCTGTCACGACGCACACCACGCGATCCAGGCCGACGACGGCGACCGTCACGTCGGACTCCTCGCTGCGAATCAGCGAATTGGTGACGTCGAGGGCGAGCACATCACCCTGCAACACGTTGCCGCTGTCGTCAGCTGGCATCAGCTCGCGCACCGCGTCCCAGCTCCCGACGTCGGACCAGGCGAAGGTCACGGGCACAACCAGTACCTTGTCCGAATGCTCCATCACGGCATAATCGATTGAAATGTCGCGGACGGCAGCGAAAGCATCGCCGGCCCGCACGAAGGCCGCATCCGATGTCGCCCCGCCCATGGCCTGCTCGACCTGATCCGCGACATCGGCGGCGTAACGCTTGAGCTCGGAGAGAAAGGCGCTCGGGCGGAACAGGAATATCCCGCTGTTCCAGAAATAATTGCCGTCCGCCACGAACGCGCCGGCGCGCTCGGCGTCCGGCTTCTCGACGAATCGTTCGACCTTGCGCACCGCGTCGCTCACGGGCTCGGCGGCATGAATATAGCCGTAGCCGGTGTGGGCCGATGTCGGGCGGATGCCGAATGTCAGCAGATTGCCCTCGAGCGCCGCCGGAAGTGCGGCCTCCACCGCTGCTTGGAACGCTGCTGCATCCGGGATCGAATGGTCGGACGGCATGACCAGGATGGGGTCGTCCTCGCCGCGAGCGAGCGCCCAATGCGCGGCCGCGGCGATGGCCGGCGCGGTGTTGCGTGCCGCCGGCTCGAGCAGGACCGCGGCGGGCGCGACCCCGATCGCCCCCAGCTGATCGATAACGGACGCGCGCTGGTCCGCCCCGGTCGAAATCAGGGGCGGGCCGAAGCCCGAGCCGACACACCGATGGGCGGTAGCCTGGAGCAGCGACTGCTCGCCGACGATCCGCTGGAATTGCTTGGGGTTGCCGCTCCTCGACAACGGCCACAGGCGCGTGCCGCCGCCGCCGGACAGGATGACCGGCCGGATCATCGCGGCGCGAAGTCCCCCGTCATTGCGACTGCAGCTTGCGGAAATAGTCGATTGTCAGGCTGAGCCCCTCGTCGAGCAGCACCTTGGGCTCCCAATCGAGCAGCTCTTTCGCCTTGCTGATGTTGGGCTGGCGCTGCTTGGGATCGTCGGTGGGAAGCGGGTGTTTGACGATCTTCGATTTCGAACCGGTCAAAGCGATCACCTTCTCGGCCAGCTCACGGATAGTGAATTCGTTCGGATTGCCGATGTTGATCGGCCCAGTGACCTCCGGGCCCGTCTCCATCAGCGCCATCATGCCCGGCGATCAGATCGTCGACGTAGCAGAATGACCGCGTCTGGTCCCCGTCGCCGTAGATGCTGATCGGCTCCCCCTTCAGCGCCTGGACGATGAAATTGGAGACGACTCGCCCGTCGGCCGGGTGCATGCGCGGGCCGTAGGTATTGAAGATGCGCATCACCTTGATCGGCACCTTGTTCTGGCGGTGGTAGTCGAAGAAGAGCGTCTCCGCGCAGCGCTTGCCTTCGTCATAGCAGGACCTCGGGCCGATCGGGTTGACGTGCCCCCAATACTCCTCGGTTTGGGGATGGACCGAGGGGTCGCCATAAACTTCGCTGGTCGACGCCTGGAGGATTTTGCAGCCGAGACGCTTGGCGAGGCCGAGCATGTTGATCGCGCCGTGCACCGAGGTCTTGGTCGTCTGCACCGGATCGTGCTGATAGTGGATCGGCGACGCCGGGCAGGCGAGATTGTAGATTTCGTCGACCTCGACAAAGAGCGGGAAGGTGATGTCGTGGCGCATGAACTCGAAGTTCGGCTGATCGAAGAGATGCGCAATATTGTCCTTGCTGCCGGTGAACAGGTTGTCGACGCACAGCACGTCGCACCCCTGCTCGATCAGGCGATCGATGAGATGCGATCCGAGGAAGCCGGCGCCACCGGTCACCATCACCCGCTTACGCAAATTATAAGATCGCGCCATCAGCAGCTCCGGCAAAAGCGGCCTGGAACGGCCCGATTCACGTGCCCATGACTCATAACACACTCCCGCCGCATGCGATGATGCGAGTTGGCGGATAATGCCGGCAAAATCCATACCGTTGCCAAAGCGCGGCTGAATTTGGGACGAGGGCGCTTCGCTCTAGCCCGGCTTCCGCGCGACCAAAACGAATTGCGGCCTCAGCGCGAAAAGGCGCTTGTTCAGCGGATTGAATTGCACCCCGTTGAACAGCGCCAGCGGCATCTTGCGAAAGACATGCCGGAGCTGGACCTTGAACCCCCGCGCCTTGAGCATGTCCTTCAGCTCGAACGGATCGAGCAACCGTTCCGAATATTCGCCGGTCTCGGGGTTGCGGCACCAACCGAATTCGTCGCGTGTCGGAAGAGATCCGTCATTCTTGAACCGCTCAACCGCGGCCTCGATTTCGCCCCTGATCATCCCCGCCGTCGCAGCGCGAAGCATTGATACCGAGGCGGAATCGAGGTCGGGCGCGGCCGCTCGGATCATCTTCTCCCGCATGACTCCATAAGGCTCCGCGTCGGCATGCTCGACGGGCCGAACCTCCGACTTGAGCCATTCGACATGTTCCCACGATTCGTCTCGTTCGGTCCAGCCCTCCCAGGAGTGGCGACGCGCCGCGGCATTGTAGCGATTGCTGTCGTTGGCGATCACCGCCGTTCCGCCCGGCCGGAGCAGCCGATGGCACACGTCGAACATCTGTCCGAGATCGTGGACATGCTCGATCGCTTCGGTCGAGAAGATGCCATCGAACGAAGCGGGGGGCAGGTCGAGCTTGCAGATGTCCCCCCGGAGCGGCGTGACGGGGAGCGACGTACCTTTTGACTTCATGCTCTCGAGGCATTGCGACATGCCGTCGACCATCGACGGGAGGATGTCGGAGGCAACAACCTCGTTATTGCCGATCAGTGCGATGCCGACGGCGTCCCACCCAAAGCCGCAGCCGACCTCGAGGATACGCTTTCCGTAGAAATTCCCGAGGTCGCAATAGTGTTTGGTCCGCCACGACCAAACATTCAAAAATTCGCCGTCGGCAACGTCCCGGCGGTACACTTGCAGGTCCGGATGCTCCGAACCTTGCACATACTGGGTCAAAATCTGCGCTAGTTCCGCAGTAGAAGCCATCACTCACATTCCTCATTCAAAGGAGACATTGGCTCAGACGCCGCAGCGCATCAAGACCAGCAATCGCAACGCTGTCGAGAGCACCGAGGTCCTTGCGAACAGACTGAACCAAATCGTACATGGTCCCGATGCGTCAGTTAATACGGCGTGCGCTCAGCGCCACTCCAGACTCATTTCGCGAAGCGCTGCTGAGGCGGACGCTGGCCGCTGCAGAGGAAAGCGCCAAGTTTCGTGCCGGTCAGCCCACGATGTGGGGCAGCCTTCAAAACCTTGCGCGGATCGGCTTCAAGCCGGGCGGAATCATCGACGTCGGCGCGAATGTCGGTGCCTGGGCGACGACGATTTCATCTATCTTTCCCAATTGCCCGATCCACATGGTCGAGGCGCAACCAACGCTCGAGCCTCAGCTACGTGCTACCGGCTTTCCCTACTCGATTACCCTGCTTGGGCCAGAAAGCCGCCCGTCCGTTCCATTCTTCCTTTCGGGCACCGGCTCCTCGGTAATGGAGGAGGTCACAACCTTTGATAAGGAGAAGGTCGAGCTGCCGATGCAGCGCCTCGACGATCTCCAGCCGGTGCAGTCTTTACCCGGCCCGCTGCTCTTCAAGCTCGACGTGCAAGGGTTCGAGCTGGAGGTGCTGGCGGGCGCCGGATCGACCCTCGACCGCACCCAGGTGGTCCTGTCGGAAGTCTCGCTGCTCCCCTACAACAAGGGGGCGCCACTAATGCACGAGGTCATCGCTTATTTGGCCGAACGGGACTTCCTCCCGTACGACATCTGCGGCGGCCTTCGGCGAAGCTCCGACATGGCGTTGTTCCAGACGGACATGATTTTCGTCCGCCGCGACAGCGACTTGAGAGCCCGGCGGAAATTCTGGGACCACGAGCCTGATCGCTGATCCGAAAGTAGGGTCTTGGTAACCATCTTCGCCCTAGACCAAGCCCGTGTTCCAGAAGCTCGCGATCTTTGTCACGATTGCCGCTGGCGTTGCGATCGGCCTGCTGTGGCCGACGGCCCAACGCTCCAGCGCGGCGCCAGCGCGCCCGGGCGGAGCCGAGGCCGTGATCGAGCGCAACTCCGACCATCATTATTATGCCGACGCCTCGGTGAACGGGCAGAGCGTGCATTTCATGATCGACACCGGCGCCAGCGAGACTGCGCTCACCGAAGCCGACGCGCGCGCCATCGGACTGCCGATCGATCCTTCGAAATATGAAGTGATCGGCGACGGCGCCTCGGGAATGGTGCGCGGTCAATACGTGCAGCTCAAGAGCATCGATCTGAATGGCATTCGCCAGCAGGACGCCCAGGCCGTGATCGTGCCCGGAGCAGCTGTCTCCCTGCTCGGTCAGCCGTTTCTCGAGAAGGTGGACGAAATCGTCATCCGGCAGGGCGAGATGAGGCTGAAGTCGGACTCACACTCGTAGCTGCCGCGCGGCGCTGCCGCCGCGACCTCGTCCAATCGCGAACGCGCCGTGTGATCGGCTGCTCGTAATAACGCGTCGAAACGTGGGCCAGCAGGAAGACCGTTCCGAACAGGAGCGGCCGCTTCAGATATTTGACGAGGCGGTCCCCCGATCCGAGCCAGGTTGCCGAAAGCACGCCGTGGATCACGTACAGCGCGTACGAAATCTCGGCGACGTAGGCCATCGGCCTGGACACCAGAACCCAGCGTAGCCTTGGCGGGCAGTCGCTCAACGATGCGCCGACAAGCAGTGCCGCCGCATAAGGACGGAAATACATTATGGGTCCGAATGCAGGATGGCTGCAAAGCGGCAACAGGATTGCGAACGGCCAGACGGGCAGCCGTTTCATCGTGCCGGAAGCTCGCGCCCCAAACCACCCGGCATAGATTAGAGCAATGATTCCCCCGGCGAGAATCTCGTCGATACGATGCCACGTGACGATGCTGATTTGCTCGCCCGCGACTATTCGCGCTGATGTCACCCCAAGTGCCAGGAAAGGCACGAGATAAAGCCCGCGCCGCCCGAAGATCAGGCAAATCAGCGCGATGCTTACGTAAAACTGCATCTCGACGCCAAGCGACCACAGGTGCTCACCGCCGTCGAGCAGGGTCACTGGCGGCAGATTGGCGACGAACAGGAAGTTCCTGACGACCGTCACCGCATCGTAGCGGTGCCAGAAGACCAAGGCCGCGACCGCCGCCCAGCAGAGAGGGATGATCCGCGCGAGCCGCCGCGCGAGGAAGTCGCCGACGGCCATTCCTCCGGCGAGAAACTGGGTGATGAGGAACCCGGATAAAGTAAAGAACAATGCCATGCCGGCGGCGCCGGCGACGAAATTTAACTGAAGCCACTTGGGTCCGAGAGGCAGTAGATGCGCGCCCAGGACGAGCAGAATGCTGGTCGCGCGCCACCCGTCCAGCACGGGGATGCGCTCGGTCTTCCTCCCGAAAGCGACTTCGACCACGGGTCCGGTCGCGCCCTCGTCCGTCGGCTCACCGCTGAAGGCGCTCTCCTCCCGAACCGGCATCAGCCGGCCGAAGCCGTAGCGGGACGGAGATGCGCAGATACCGACGCTTTGGCGCGATTCCTCGCCCCCGCAAGAATCGCCACCAGCATTCCGGCGGTGATCGCAAACAAATAGTGCAGGATGAAGTCCATGAAGATGAACTCGAAATTGATGTGGATCGCCACCAAAATCATTGTCGCGAGCAGTCCCGGAACGAGCTCGCCCCTTTCATCGGGAATATGCCGGCGCATGCACCCCAGTCCGACCGCGATGAACGAAGCGAGGATCGAGAGGAGCCCAATCAGTCCCAAAAAGCCCATTTCCGCGGTGATGAGATAATATGTGTCGTGCACCGGGGCAGCGCGATTGTCCTCATTCCATGCGACGCCTGCGCGCGCCGAGTAGCCGCCCGTATTGGCGACGACGACATATTGGTTGGCGCCGACCCCCAACGGATGGTCGGCGATGATCATCCGCGCAGCCGCCTTCATTGCAGTGCGCTCGGCATCACTTGACGCTTTCACCTCCTCCGTGCGGCGGCTGGAAGCCCAAATTATGACGGGAACCGACGCGAACATGAGTAGGGTGAGCGCTCCCGCAAATGCGTATTTCCGTGATGTCGGCTTGTGCCGGACAGACAGCAGCGTGGTGAGGATCACGCCAATCACGAACAGCCCCAAGGTTGCTCGCGATCCCCCGAGCAACGCGATGACGAACCCGGCGGCCAGCGTCGCAGCTGGCCACAGCAACCTGCGGCTGCCGAGCATCAATGACAATGTTGTAAAGACGGCAAAGTCCGCCGCGAGGCCGAGAAAGTTCGCGGTGTCCAGGTTACCCGAGGGCCTCTCGACACCCCGCAGATATTGGGATGCCACAAGCGCCGCTTCATACATCAATCCTACGCCCAGGCCCGCGAGGAGCGCGGTCGACGCCCGTGGCTCGATGACGCAAACGCGCGCAATCGCGATGAAGAGAAGTGCGGTGCGGACCAGCTGCCAGGCATAAAAGATCGCGGCCATCGGCTGATCGGACGCGAAGGTCGAGATGACGATCGCCAGGCAATAGATCGCGAAGCCGATCTTGATCGGCATCGGGAATGCGCACGCTGCGCGTGGCGGCGATCAGCGCCACGGAGATCGCATCAACGAATGAGACTTCGATGCCCTTCACCGGTCCCGGCCAGACCGGCCAGGCTATCGGCGCCGTCCACAGTCGCGGAGCGAGCACGAACAGCGACACCCCGAGCACGAAGCAAGTGTGAACGAGATAGCGCGGCTGCGAGCGCAACACACCCGCAAGCACCGGAGCGAGCGCCAGCACTGCAAGGAGGAAGACCCACTTCACTTTATGCCTGTCCTCCGGCCAATCTCAGGTCGATCATATCGTTGCGAATCCCGAGCGATAAGCACAAATCATTGCAGCAGTTCGCTAAAGAAGTCGTTGTAGAGTGCCGCGATCGCGGGCCAACCGAATGTCTGCGCCCGCTCCCGCATCTCCGCGGCAGCACCCCGCGCGGGGTCGAGCGCAGCGCTGATCGCCAGCGGCAGGGCTTCGCGCCCATCCGCAAAGAAAGCATGATCCCCGACGATCCACCGCGTCCTCGGCGTGTCGTACGCCACAATGGGCATTCCGCACGCCATTGCTTCCACGAAGACATTGCCGAACGATTCGTCGGTCGAGAGATGCATGAACGCGTCCGCGCTCCGGTACAGCGCCGGCATGTCGGCCGCGGGAACCGTCAGCTGACGGTAACGCCCGGGGAGGAGTTCGCCGGCGAGTTTATTAAGATCGTGCCGCAGCGGTCCGTCTCCAGCAACGACCAGATTGGCGTGGGGGATCTTCGCGACCGCCACAATCCCGTCCGCCACGTTCTTGCTTGCGATCAGAGCGCTGACCATCAGGATCACGGGGCCACTTGCAGGAATGCCGAATCGGTCCCGCTCGGCCGTGCCGCTGCGAAAGCGAGCTAAGTCGACCCCATTGGGAATCAAGACCGAGCGGTAGCGTCCGCGGTTGCGCTCAAAATAGTCCGGATTGGTGCAGACGAGCCCGTCGCAGCCGAACAGGCGGAATTCGGCGCTGTCGGAAAAGGCCGGCCAATCCCCGTTCTGCGTGATAAATACGTGGCGCGGGCGCGCCCCGCCGATCACGGGACGCCTGAGAGCCCAGTTCGTGAACGGATAAGCGCAGGTGGCGGTGATGTCGAAATCCGCCGGACGGTATTTAGCCAGCAGGCCAGGGAGCGAAGCTGGCCTCTTCCCACGCGGCCTCGTTCCTCAACGCAGGGAGCGTTGGCCAGCCCTCGAATTTCTCTCGGCGAACCGCCGGAACATGGACAAAATTATAGCGTGCTCCTGGGCGAACATCGCCCGAGCCGAACAGGGTGACTTGATTGCCGGCTTGAGCGAGCTCGTCCGCAATCGCGATGAACGCGACCTCGGCACCACGATCGACCCGGTGCAGTCCTGCGAGTGCAAACGCTATTCTCACTTGATCGGTGCTACCGCGCCTGTCCATTGTGGGTCTAGGCGCTTGTGCCGCTCGTCGGACGCACCGCGTGCCGGAGTGAGACTTTCTCGAAAGGGGGACGACAAGGCAAATGTTCCTGGGCGTGCCCAAATCGATGGTCGTTCGGCTCGGCTGGATGACCGTGAGCTACGGCACCGTGCAGTTGTTGCGCTTGGCCAATAACGTGATCCTGGCGCGAATCCTGGCGCCGCCGATCTTCGGCCTGATGGCCGTCGTGAACGCGATCCGGACGGGGGTCGAGCTCCTCTCCGACGTCGGCATCATGCAGAACATCATCAGCAGTCCGCGCGGTGAGGACCCTCTATTCTACGACACGGCTTGGACCCTGCAGGCGCTGCGCGGGCTTGTCCTTGCCGCGTTGTGCATGCTGCTCGCCGTGCCGATCGCGCATTTTTTCCGATATCCTCAGCTGGCCGTGATTCTGCCGGTGGCATCTTTGTTCTTCATCTTCACCGGGTTCGATTCCACCGCCCGCCCCCTCGTGCAAAAGCAACTTCAGGTCGCGCGTCTCAGCATGTTCGATATCGCGATCGGGGCCGTCTCGCTCGTCGCGCACGTTACGATCGCGCTCATCACGCCAACGGTTTGGGCGCTCGTTCTGGGGAGCGTCATCACCGGCGCCGTGACATTGGTCAGCAGCTTTCTCTTTCTTCCCGGGCTCCGTCACCGCTTCATCATCGATCCGGAGTGCGCGCGGCAGCTGCTGCGGTTCGGCCGGTGGGTATTCCTGTCCTCGATCGTCTATTTCTTCGCCATGAACTTCGACCGCCTGTATTTCGCCAAGCAGATCAGCCTCTCCCAACTCGGCGTTTACGGGATCGCCCGGAGCCTCGCCGACATGGTCACGCTCTTCGTGGCGCGGGCGAGCAGCTTCGTGCTTTATCCGTCCGTGGCCGCAGCGGGCCTTGCTCCGGTCGACCTCAGAAAGCGGCTGTTGCGCGGACGGCGAACCCTGCTGCTCGGCGCCGCCGTCGGGATGGGAGCGTTTCTTGCCGTCTCGCGAGATCATTGTTCGGCTGCTTTACGATGCGCGCTACGGTGAGGCCGCCTGGATCCTGCCGATCCTCTGCGTCGGCGTGTGGTTCGGGATTCTCACCTCGACCAACGACTCGATCCTGATGGGTCTTGCCCGCCCGGCCTATCCAGCGCTGTCCAATGCGGCCAAGCTGATCACTTATGTGGTTGGGGTTCCGCTGGCGTTTGCCTTCTACGGATTTACAGCGGCTGTGGCGGTCATCGCCTTGGGAGAGATCGTCAAATATGTCGCCTTGTGGCTGCTCAGCCATAAGGAGCATTTGCAGTTCGGGCGCGACGATCTCCTTCTGACCCTCGCCTTCGCCGTAACCGCGGTTGTCGTCGGGGAAATCACCGCGATCCTCGGCGTCGGCGGCGGCCCCCAGGCGATCTTGCCGCATCTCCTGCCCGGAGCCGCGCGGTTGTGACTGATGTCGGCTTTGTCGTGATCGGGCGCAACGAAGGAGCGCGTCTCGAACTCTGCCTCAGGTCGGTGCTCGCCATCTCCAAGCGGGTCATCTATGTCGATTCCGCATCGACCGATGGAAGCGTAAGTACAGCGGAGCGGCTTGGTGCAGCGGTCGTACGATTGCCGCCCGATGGGCGATTGACGGCGGCGCGCGGTCGCAACGCCGGATACAAGGAACTCCGGGCGCGCTTCCCGGAATGCGAGGTCGCGCAGTTCCTTGACGGCGATTGCATCCTTCAATCGACATGGATTCCCGCCGGACTCCAATTCCTGGAGGCGCACCCCAACGTGGGGGTAGTCTGCGGCCGCCGCTTCGAAGCTCATGCTGACGCATCGATTTATAATGCGCTGTGCGACGACGAGTGGGACACACCAGTCGGGGAGTCCCGCGAATGCGGCGGAGACGCCCTCGTCCGTTGCGTCGCGCTCGACCAGATCGGTGGCTACAATATCGACCTGCTGGCGGGCGAGGAGCCCGAGATGACCGCGCGCATGCGCGCGGCCGGCTGGCGAATTTGGCGGATCGACGTGCCCATGAGCGAACATGACGCGAATATCCGTTCCCTTCGACAATGGTGGCGCAGGACGCAGCGCGGCGGCTTCGGCTACGCTCAGGTATGGGCCGCAACCAAAGGCTTGCCGAAACGGCTTTACGGCCGGCAGCTTGCGCAGCGCCCTCACATGGGTGATTGCCGCGCCCCTGTTGACCGTCGCTGGCCGCGATCTTTCTGCGCGAGCCACTGATCCTTCTCTTGCTGCCATTTGCCTACGCGCTTCAGTTCGCTCGTATTGCGCGCAACTGCAGTGCGCCTGCCAAGCTCACGAAGGCCGCGCTGATCCTGTCTCGCGAAAATTCCCGAGGCCATAGGCGCCGCACGGTTCCTGCTAGCCGGCGGCGGCAGACGCGTTCCCGAGTATAAGAGCTGATGGCCACGCCTGCGCTCCGGCGAGCTCCGCATCGCCTATCTCACCAGCCAATATCCGGCGACGTCACACACGTTCATCAGCCGCGAAGTGGCGGCGCTGCGGAATCTCGGGGTCAGCCTCGACACATTCAGCATCCGGCCGCCGTCTCCCGACGAGTTGCAGGACGAAGCCATCGCCGCCGAGGCCCGCAACACGTTCACGGTGCTGAAGCAGCCGGCAACGATGATTCCTCGCTGCGCATTTGGCGACCCTGTTCAGCAATCCGGCCGGATATCTCCGCACTCTCGGGCTTGCCTTAAGCCATCGTCCGCCGGGACTGCGCGGCTTCGGACTTTCGCTCGCGCATTTCGCCGAGGCGCGTGGCCCTCGCCCGGGAGCTCCGGCGGCGGCAGATCACGCGGCTGCACAATCATTTCGCCAATTCCGCCGCAACCGTCGGCTATCTCGTGACCCGCCTGCTCAAGATGCCGTGGAGCTTCACTATGCACGGCATCTCGGAAACCGACTATCCGGCGGGGCTGCTGCTCGGGCGCAAGATCGAGGCCGCTAGTTTCGTCGTCTGTGTGTCCTATTTCGGCCGGGCGCAGGCGATGCGCCTCGTTACTCCTGACCATTGGAGCAAGCTGCACGTCGTGCGCTGCGGACTCCCGTTGTCGGAATTGCCAAAGCACGCGCCTCCAGGCGGTGCCAAAAGGCTGATCGCCGTTGGCCGTCTTTCACCAGAGAAAGGGCAGGCAGGCCTCCTCGAAGCATTCGCTGCGGTACGTCGTGATCGCGACGATCTCGAGCTCATCCTGGTCGGCGATGGCCCCCAAGCAGACCGTTTGCGCGCCCTTGCCGTGCAATTAGGGATATCCGAGCGTGTGCGATTTGCCGGCCGCCTCAGCGAAGCGGACACGCTCGGCGAAATCGCGAACGCCCACGCCCTCATACTGCCGAGCTTCATGGAGGGGCTGCCGATCGTGCTGATGGAAGCCATGGCCATTGGCACGGCGGTGATCGCCAGCCGTGTCGCCGGAATCCCCGAGCTCGTCGAAGACGGTCAGAGCGGACTGCTTTTCACGCCATCAAACTGGGATGAACTTGCGTCTTGCATATGCCGGCTGGTCGATGACGATGCGCTGCGCGAGAAGTTCGCTGGGCGCGGTCGGACAAAGGTCGCCGCTGAATTCGACATTCAGCGCTCGGCCAAGCGCCTGCGCGAACTGTTGGGGAGCACGGCATGCTAAACCGGCTGAGAGAGAAATTCCGCGCCGGTGAGATTACGTTCGGGCTGCGGGAGGCGGCCATCATCTCCCTCATCGGAATCGCGATCGGGATCGCCGCGGCCGTGCATTACGCGGGCTAACGGCCAGTGCGGAGCCAATCCTTGGGCGCCCCGCGGCGGGCCAGCCCGACGTACATCGGTAGCTTCCACAAGACATAGAGTGGCAGCCGCAGCAGAGTCGCCGCCGAAGCGAAGCGGCGACCTTCCCGATTCCAGGCAAGTCCAACGGCAAACGCCGCGACAATGCCGATTGCCATTTGCACGATCAACGGCCAGGCCGCGCCGCCCGCAAAGACCGCAACCAACGCCAGCACGAACACGACTCCATTGAACACTACGAGCAGCGCGAGCGGTGGAATGCAGAGGTCGAGAGCCGCGCAAAAGCCGCGCGCGTCGGCTCGCCGGATGCTCCGCACCAGAGCGCCCGGGGCAGTCTTCAGCATCGTTGCGAGAAATCCGCCCTCCCACCGCCGCCGTTGAATGAGCGTGCCGCCCGCGGACGCAGCGGGACTCCACACCGTTGCGTCTTCGATCAGCAGCGGCGGGGCGGAGCGCTCCGCGAGCTCCAGACCGAGCGCGAGATCTTCAACGATATTGGAACCGCCAAGGTTGGCCTGCTCGAAGACCGGCCACGGGAAAGCCATCCCCGTGCCGGTTAGGTGGGCGCGGCCGGCGAGCCGTTGCAGCGCACGCTGCCGGACCAGGTTCTTGACCATGAAGGCGAAACTGGAGATCTGCACCAGCGGCCCAGCGCGGAGGTCCGGAGCGAGCAAGTTGATGGCCTGGCATGGCAGGGCGGTGTGGACAGCGCAGGCGATCAGCGCTCGCACGCTTCCGGCATCGATGCGGCAATCGGCGTCGAGGACGATCACGACACTGGGCGCGTCCCCTCGCAATTGCTCGCGCGCAGCAGCGAGCGCGAACCCCTTTCCGCGATGCTCCGGATCGCTCCGCTCGAGGACGCTCGCGCCCGCGGCGCGCGCAAGCTCGGCCGTTCCATCCGTGCAATTGTCGGCGACGACCAGCACTAGCGCAGCCGTTCCGGCTTCCCGCATCGTGTTGCGAACTGTGCGTTCGATGACCGCTTCTTCGTCGTGCGCGGGAATGACAATCACAACCGAGATGACGGGGACTTCTGTGTACTTGGCTTCACGGAGCCGTCGCAGGCCGACGAAAATCTCGAGCGCAAAGAAGCCTGTGAGAACCGCAACCGGCGCGACGAGCACAAAGGTGAGGATTGTCAGGCCGATCAAGCTCCACCCCCGAAGGAATTCAGGTCGATGGACATATGCCGCCGAGCCCACAAAAGCGAACGTCTGATTTTGGGTCGCTCCGGCAGATCGTTCCGATTTTGAGTGCTTGCGAGCGTGGAGCCGCCGGTCTAGCCTCGTCCATGAGGGGGAAACCAAGGCCTTGAAACAACTGAGTTTCGACTTTGCTGCAAGTTAAAACTCCCCTGCCGGCCACCTCGGCCCGCGCCCTGCCGTGGGCTCCGGCGATCTTTCTGCTTGGCATGGCGGCCATCTTTATCCCGACCATGTTCGATGTTGCGCGGCTGACCTGGACCACCGAGCAGGGCGGGCATGCGCCGATCATCGTCGCGACCGGCGGCTGGGCTTTGTGGCGCGAATTCAAAGCAGCGGAGGGTCGCGCCCGCCCTGGCAACGCCTTTGTCGGAGCGCTTCTGTTTGGCGCGTGCCTCGTCCTTTACGTGATCGCGAGGATTACCGGCATCCTCGAGATCGAGGGACTGGCGATGTACGGTGCAATCGTCTCGGCCTTCTATTTGCTGGTCGGAGGCGCCCTGCTCAGAGCCTTGTGGTTTCCCATTCTTTATCTCGCGGTTGCGCTGCCGCCGCCGGATCAGGTGGTCACATTCCTCACCCAGCCACTGAAGATCGGCATCTCGCAGTCGGCCGTTTCGCTTCTCCACCAGCTCGGCTATCCGATCGCCAGCTCCGGCGTCACGATCCAGATCGCCAACTACCAGCTGTTGGTTGCCGCCGCATGCGCAGGTCTGAACTCGATCATCAGCCTGTCGGCGATCTGTTTGTTTTACGTCTATCTCCGGCATAAATCCGATTGGCTGGCATTCATCACGGTGGCCACGCTCGTCATTCCCGTCGCGATCTTCTCGAATTTTATGCGTGTCGTGACGCTCATCCTGGTGACCTATTATTTCGGAGAAGCCGCGGGTCAGGGCTTCATCCACGACTTCGCCGGGCTCACCGTGTTCATGATCGCCTTGCTGTTGATTTTTGGTCTCGACGCTTTGTTCAGCGGAATTCGCGATCGGCGGAAGGCAAAGGCATGACGGAAGCGGTTCTGCCAAGTGAGCGGGCGTTGCTGTCGCGCCGCCAAGTACTCACTGGTCTGCTGATGGCGTCCGCCGCGGCCGTGGCTGCGGTGAGAAAGCCGAATATCCGGCTGAACTATCTCGGCAATCATAACCTTGAAGATGTGGTTCCGAAGCGCATCGGCCGCTGGGACTTCGTGACCAACAGCGGCCTCGTCATTCCTCCGAACGACCAGCTGCAATTGGCGCTCTACAGCCAGCTGCTGACGCGCGTCTATTCGGACGGAAACAACTCCATTGAGCTGCTGATCGCCTACAGCGCCGCCGAGACCGGCTTCCTGCAGGTGCACCGTCCGGAGTTCTGCTATACCGCCGCGGGGTATCAGCTGTCGGACTTCGTACTGCACAAGGTCCAGTTACCCGGTGCCCACTCGCTTACGGCCAATACGCTGACTGCGACGCGAGATTCGTCGACCGAGAAACTGCTCTACTGGGTGCGCATCGGGGATCATATTCCTCACAGCTGGGCGCAGCAAAAGCTGATCTTTGCAGAGGACAATCTTCGCCGGCTGATGCCCGACGCGGCACTGATCCGCATATCCACTGTCGGACTAGCCGATGCTCAGGCGCTCGCAACAATTGACGAATTTGCCCGGGAAATGATCGCGTCTATGCCGGGGCCGCTGCGGCGCGTCCTTGTCGCCTGATCAGGTCCGCGGCCAGAATTTGAACGGCCTCAAATAGTACAAAATGAAGAGGACCGTCGCGGCAATCAGCGGGATCGCGAGCACATGCCAGCCCTGGTTCCCCAAGTAATTAGCAACCGCGCAACCTAGTGCCGCGCCGAAGTACAGCAGCAGCGAATCATGCTCCCTGAGCTGCTCCTCGGCCGTCGAGCGCTGGACGAACAGCACCACCAGCCCGGCAAAGATGGCGACGGTGACCCAATCGTAGACAGATCTCCATGAGGGCCCCTCCCTTGCCGCTGCTGGCACCCTTAAATGTGCCATGCTATGCCATTGGTTGTCTAATTTTTTAGCGGGGCGTGGAAGTGAAGCATCCAGTAATTACCACGGTCGTGGTGTGTGGCATTTTGCTGTCGGGCTGTCAGCGCAAGGCCGAGGGCCAGACTGTGGCCGTGGTCAACGGACAGGAAATCACGCTTCCAGAGCTAAATTTCGCACTGAGCCAGGCCAAGGTGCCGGACGGCGCCGACAAGACGGCGGTCCGCTCGCAGCTTCTGCAACAGCTCGTCGACCGCAAGTTGCTGGTCGAGCAAGCGCGGAGCGAAGGCATCGACAAAACGCCGGACTTCCTCAATCGCCAGCGTCAGGCCGAAGACCAATTGTTGCTCACGATGCTTGCGGCGCGCCGGCTCAACACTACGCAGTTACCGTCCGACCGCGAGGTCGATGCCTTCATCGCGAGCCATCCAGGCATGTTCGCCAATCGCGAGACATGGGATCTCGATCAGGTCCAGTATCTCACTCCAAAGGATCCCGGCATTGCCGCGGAGATCCAGAAGACCAAGACGATCGATCAGATCATCGCGGTCCTGCAGAGCCACAAGATCGAGTTCAAGCGCCAGAAGAACCGCCTGGACACCGCGATCGTGCCGCCCGACCTCTATTCGAAGCTCAGCGCGCTTCCGCCAGGGCGAACCCTTCGTCGTTCCTGTCGGCGATCGCTCGGTCGCAAGCGCGGTCGTGGGCAGGGAGCCCAATCCGCTCACTGGAGACCAGGCCAAGCCGGCCGCCGTTGCGATGATGCGCAAGCAGCAGACCGCAACGTCTCTGCAAGGGCTGCTCAAATCGCTGAGGAACTCGGCCAAGATCGAGTACCAGCCTGGCTACGCACCCGCGAAAAGAGCTAGACTCCGACTCGCGCAACCGATTTCGGACTGCTGAGAGGCGCTTACTCTTCCGTTTCTTTGTCGGCACCGTATCCGGCGGCGTAATAGCTGTCGAAGCCGTATCCTTCGCTGACCAGCCCGCCGCGGTATTTGTTGAGGATCACGCCGGCGAGCCGTGACGTGCCGAGCAAGGCGGCCACATCCTTGACCTCGCGCTGCGAGGTTTTTCCTTCCTCGACAACGATGATGTACGCATCAAGCCGCGCCATGGTGGTCGCCGCGTCGTCATTGGCGAAAACAGGCGGAAGGTCTACGATGAAGAGGCTGTTGTCTCCGGCAAGGCGCATTCCCCGCAGCAGCGCCTGCGCCCTGGCGCCAGCGAGGAGCTCAGCCGAGCGGATCGGACCCGCAGTCGTCGGAATGATCAGCAGCCGCTCGCCTTCGAGCTCATAAGCGGTCGGCGCGTCGGCTTCCGGCGTGGCCCTCGAGGTACGCGCGGATGCTGACCTTCGGCTCGATCCCAGAAGGTTGGTGAGCGATGCCCGGCGAAGATCGAGGTCGACCGCCGTCGTCCGAACTCGCGGATCTCGGCTCAGCGAAGCCGCGACATTCGCCGCGATGAAAGATTTGCCGACGTTCGGAGTCGCCGAAACGATGCCGAACAGGCGCCAGCCGCGTTCTGCGCGCAACTCGAGCAGCTTGGCGCGGATCATGTTGAATGCGCGCGAGCGCGGGTCGAGGCTGTCGAACCCGTAGATCCCGCGCGATCTGGCGAACTCCGGCGTCCAGTCGAGCCGTTGCGCGTCACCAGGTGAGGGCAAAGCGACCGCCGCGAGGGCCTTGTCCGCCTCGCTGGACGCGGGGCTCGTGGGATCGTGTGGCAAAGGGCTATGCAAGTTCAAGCTTCCGTCTCCGGAATGGCCACCAGCCCCTCTTTTTCCCGGGCAGATCATAGACGGGAACAATGCCGAGGACTGGGAACCCGATGGATTCGATCTGCACCGGGCTGCGCAGCGGTCGCCGCAGCAGTTCGACGAGCAGCGCGAGGAGCAGGCCGAGCACCAGACCGGCAGCAGCCCCCGCAGCCATGAGTAGCGGCCGATTCGGCCAGTTCGGCTGAATCGGGCAGGCTCGGCGGTTCGACCAACGACAGTCTTTCGGCGCGCTGTTCGCCGGCCATGCGTGCGCTGGCCTCGGCTTTCATGAGATTGCCCGCAACTTCCTTATACTGTTCGCGGAGCCCGTTCGCGTTGCTCTCAAGCTGGGATGCTTGCTCCATGAGCACCGGCGCTTTGGCCTGTCCGGCCATGGCGGTGGTGGCGCGACCCACTGCCGCCTCACGCTGCGCTCGAAGCTGACCAATCGCGTCGTTGTTTGCCCGGATCTGTTCCTGAATCGCGCTATCATCTGTGGAACCCGTGGTTTCGGGGACGGCTTGCCGAAGAGCCTTTAACTTCTCTTTGGCCGCGACGACATCCGGGTGCGACTCCGCATAGATTGCTCGAGCCGCAGCCAAAGCCTCTTCGGCATTCGCGATCGCCTGATTGCGTCCCGCGGGCTTCTTGCTCTCGATAAGCAATTGGCGGTTCTGATTTTCAAGCGAGAAAATTTGCGCACTGTACGTGCCGGTATCGATCATTTGACCGCCGCCCATGGCGAGGGCAGACCCGTTGCGCCCCTTCAGGTCGGTAATCTGCCCTTCGACAGCCTGGATCTGGGTTTGAAGTTTTGCAGCCTGGTCTTGAAGGAAGCGGACCGTCAAGGACGCCTGATCCTCCACCGTGTCGCTATCCATTCTCAGGAAGCTTGAAACGTAGCTCTGCAGAACCTCCTGGGCCTTGGCGGGGTCCGGATAATCGAAGGTCATCTTAATCGCGATGAGATTGTCGGCCGCGGGATTGGGCGTGCCGACGTCTCCCTCAAGCGAAGCGACGTTTGTGGCTTTCCGCATCTTGTCGATAACTTCCGACAGCGGCTTCGAACGGCGTTCGGCCGGATAAAGATCGTATTGCTCAATCAGGGCGATCAAGTCGCCACGGCTCAGCACCCGCTCGCGAATCTTCGCGATCCGCTGCGCAATCTCGCCGGTGGCGGGCGCGTCCACGATGTTGTTGGGAAGTTCCTGCAATTCGATCAGCATCGTCGCCTTGGACCGATAGAGCGTCGGAAGCGAGTATGCGGCGATCACGGCACCAAGCGTCAATATTCCGAACAGTGCGAAGACATACCACCTACGCTGCCACAGGATCGTGGGCAGGTGGTTGATGACCCAGCCGAAGCCGGCGTCACTCCGTTCGAATTCTTGCGCTTCCTTCATAGCAGGTCGCCGAGCCGGTAGCGGAGATAAAGCGAGCCATTAACGTCCATGCGCGGGTCTGGCCCGTTCTGGTACAGCTTTCGCGCCCCTGCCGATACGCCAGCAAACAACCGGCGGCCAACCTTGCGGTCGTAACCGACCAGCCCGCTCACATAAGTGCTGGTGAATCTCGTATTCAGAACGCGGCCGACCGTGGACTGTTGCGTCGCCGTCAACGCGGCCCGAATCGTCTCCCCAGGTCCCAGGCTGCGGCTGTAATTGACGCCGAGGTTTGTGCTGACCGACGCGCCCCTCGAGGCCTGATTCTGACCAAATCCGAGCGGCACGCTCGCGTCGCGCGAGATGTTGGCACACAACGAGCTCCGCTCGCCCGTCGCGCAAATCGAGCCTGCAAATGACGGCGAATACGAATGCTCGTTTACGCCGCCGCGATGATCGTAAACCGCGAGAATGCCGATCGACCCGTTAGCGCTGATATTTTGGCCGAGCTGCGTGCGGATTGTCGCCGCCGTGTTGATGACGTTCGCATAATCGCTGCCCGCAAAGTCCTCGCGGGTCACGCTGACGGTCGCACCAATCCAGGTGGGTTCGGAAAGCTGATGATCGTAGCCGAAGGTCCCCTGATAAGTGGAGTAATCGGCAACCTTGTTGCTCCCGGTAAAGAAGCCATGCGAAGCGCCCGCGGAGAGCGACACATTCGATCGCGCACTCGTCGCGATCGATGCTCCGACGGTTCCGGTGAGCCGGTACTGGCGTCCGGAGAAATTGAAGAACTCCGGGTTTGTCCCTGGCGGTGGGTTGGTGTCGGGTGGAGGCGGAGCGCCCACCGGAACGGGAGTGACAAAGCGGTTCGACAATTGGCCTGCGATATCCCCGCTAAAGGAGAGATCCCCAAATACACTCACCTTTTCGCTGACGGCCTGTCGCGTGCTGCCATCGAGACTGAAGATCTGCTTGGAACCGTAACCGCCGCGGAGATATGTCGTATTCTCAACGTAACCCGAGAGCGACGTGCTTCCGCGTTCGCTATTCCAGCTATGAACCGCGAGCAGCGAAATGCGGCCGAACGCGCTCGACCGGCCTTGCAGCTGTAACAGAGGATTGCTCGAGTAGCCGACGCCTGCATTCACATCGAGGAATGTCGTACTGCTCGCTTTTGGCTGCTCCCCGCCGGTTCCGGTCGTCATCGGGGGTGCCACCTGAGCTGCCGCGGGAGCTGCCGCCGCAAGATAGCCAGCGACAAGCGCGAGCGCCGGCAGCTGGCTCGAAAGGAGGGCCCGGTTCATGGGACCACCAATGTGTCGCCGCTCTGGATCGGCGGCACTTGCTGTGCGGTCAACTGCTCGAAATCCCCCTTTAGGGCGGCCCCCAGCTGCTGCAGCGGGATGGTCTGCAATCCAAAGCCGATTTTGCGAATGATACGGATCCTGTTGGTCTGAGCGAATTCGGTTGGGCCGCCGGCGAGGCCGATCGCCTCGAGGGCGTTGACGTAGCGGCCCGGAGTAAAGGTCCCAGGGCTCTTCACCTTGCCGATCACCGAGAACTGATAGCCGCCGGGGTTCTTTATCAGGACCGTCACTTGCGGCACGACGTCCTTGTACTGCGGACGAAGGCCCGCCGTGATGATCCGCTGAATGTCCGACGGAAGCTGGCCGGCCGCCATGACTGTGCCGATCAGGGGAAATCCGAAGGTGCCGTCCGGGAGAACTCGGACTACCCGCTGCAGCCGGTCATCTCCCCAAACCGAGATTTCGAGGTCGTCGCCTGGGTTGATCCGATAAGCGGGGCCCGGAACAGTCTGAGCGCTGGCTTGCTGTGGCACAAGTGCAACAGCAAACAGGGCGCAGAGGAACACGAGAATTCTTTGAGTCACGCTGGAAACCCTCCCTGTCGTGCCGAAGCGGCACAACTACCGAAATGCGAGCCTTCCGCCCCGTTACAAATGTCTAATAATCAGTAGTATATACAAATCGTGAAGAACCGAACCCTCTTTTTCAAACTGTCCCTCATCGGGCTCGCGGTTGCAACTCCCCTACTCACCGGTTGCAATCGTTATCGTTCATGGCAGGCCAGGAGGGCTTACAACTACTATGAGGCCGCCGCGGCTAGCGGAGACTTGGTTCGGACCAAGTTCGCGCTGGCGGCGCTTGTCCGCGTGGACGAAGACGTTCCCGACTATTGGGTCGAGCTCGGCAAGACCGAACTGCAGCTCGGTGAATACGGAAAGGCCTACGACGCTTTTGCGCGCGCGCACGAGCTGGACCGAACCAATGTCCAAATCCTCGCTGCATTGACTCAGCTCGCGCTGACCGGTGGCCATGTCGACATGGCTTACGAGCACGCGCGATCGCTGGCGCTTCTCGCTCCCGATAACCCGGCGGTGACGCTGGTGCGGAGTTACAAGGCGTTCCAGTCCGGGGAGCTCGACGACGCCGACGCGCAAATCGATAAGCTGCTTGCCGAAACACCGAACGACTCCAATGCCAAGGTTCTAAAAGCCCACATCCTGATCGCACGCGACCGCATCGACGATGCGATCGCTCTTCTGGAAGCCCAACACCAGGCGGTTCCCAACGACCAACCTGCCCTCCGAGGACTGGCCGCTCTGTACCGTAGTCGTGGCGACTGGCGGAACCTTGCTCGAGTGGAACTCGATCTGCACCGGCTCTCCCCAGGCGATTCGACCATATTGGGTAGGCTTGTCGAAGCTCTCCTTCGGGCCGGCGACATCGCCGACGCGCGACGGGCGTCGGGACTGCTGGTGTCCCCAGCCGCGGATGCGAAAGTCGTCGACGCTACACTCGTGTCCTGGGCGAGCTATGCGCCCGGAGGACGACCAATGCCGGACGCCGTCGCGTTAGCGCAATCATCGGCGGGCGAAAGACGCGTCTCATTTGCAAATTATTTCAATCGCATCGGTAAGCCCACGCTGGCTGCTACATTGCTCGGCGGCGCGCAAATCCCCGTCAGTCCCGAAAACGCGCGGTGGAACGCGGTGATTGCTCAGTCGATGGCGCTGCAAGGCCGCGTCGCCGACGCGAAGCAGCTCTTTGACCGTGTGCTCCAGGCGGAGCCGGATCAACTCGACGCGCTGCGCGGGCGATCTACCCTGGAGTCCCGCGCTGGGATGCCGCGGGAAGCGGTCGTCGATGCCCAGAGGCTGGTGAGCGCAAGTCCCAATACCGGCGAGGACCGACTGCTGTTGGCGCAGGCGTTCCTCGCCGCCGGCCAGAAAAAAGAAGTGACCCGAACGCTTTGGCAGGCTTTCCAGGATATCCCTGAAGACGAAAGGGTCCTTGGCGCGCTAAAGAGCGTGCTGATCTCTAGCGGGGATCTGGACGGCGTACGCCGGCTGAACGACGAATTCGCGGATCAGCGGAAGGCCAAACTAGTGAAAGACCTGGTGTGATGCAGGCGCGTAGCAAAGTTGCGGCGGTGCCGGCCGAGACAGCGGTTGCTGAAGTGATTGAGACCAGCAAGCCGAGGCTTCGCCGCGTGCGATTCACATCGAATATCGCGGGGCCAATCTTCCTTGCAGCGGATATCCTATGCATCCTTCTCAGCGTTCCGCTGGCGCTGGTGACCTACATCCTTCTCCACGGCGAGCGGCTCGTCGCATCGGTAAACCTCTTCGCTTTTGCAGCTGCGGCCGGCGCCTACCTTCTGATCCGCGCTTCGCGGCAAGCGTATCGCCGGACTCTGGTCAACCTGTTCGACCATGAAGCCGATGCCGTCATCGACGCCTTATCCAGCGTCCTCATCGCATCCGCGCTCGTCTGGCAATTCGGAATGATCTCGAATCTGTCGCGCGGCATCACGCTTCTGTACCTGTCCTCCTTCATCGTCTGCCTGACGCTGTCGCGGCCGCTGATCCGCCGTACCATAAAGTATCTGGCGGATACGGGCGCGATCGAGCAGCGCATCGTGTTCTACGGTACCGACCCGGAGTTGCTTACCGATATCCGCCGGGTGATCGACAACCTTGGACTACCCCACGTGCGCTTCGTCGGAGTAGCCGACGACCGGCCCAAAGTGCGGGAGATTGATGGCCTTAAAATGATCGGCGGCCTCGACGCGGTACTCGACCTCGCTCGTCGCGGTGAGCTCGATCAGGTGCTGTTTTGCGTGCACAACATGCCCCGTAAGCGCCTCCAGGACATCCTCGAGCAATTGAGCACGGTCTCGGTCGATGTCGCCTTGATTCCACCCGTAGCGATCGAGCTCGCCCCCGATTACCGGGTCCATTTGCTCGGCCAGCTGCCGGTCCTGACCTTGTGGCAACGGCCGTTCCGCGACATCAACCAGTTCATCAAGCGCGGCGAGGATCTGCTGATTGCCGGCGCTGCCGTCGTTCTGCTGTCGCCCCTTTTGCTACTCACGGCCTTGCTGGTGCGACTGTCGAGCCCGGGGCCTGTCTTCTTCGTCCAGCCGCGGATCGGCTTCAACAATGAGCTCATCAAGGTGTTGAAGTTCCGGACGATGTACGCTGGCCGCACGGACTTCGGCGGGGAGCAGGCCACGAAGGTCGGCGATCCCCGAGTCACGCCGATCGGATCGGTTCTTCGACAACTCAGCCTCGATGAGCTGCCGCAGCTGTTCAACGTCATTGGCGGCGACATGTCGCTGGTCGGTCCGCGCCCCCACCCAACGCACATGAAGGTGGGCGATCGTTACTATCAAGATACCGTGCGCGGGTACGCCGGCCGGCACCGGGTAAAACCCGGAATCACCGGTCTGGCCCAGGTGAACGGCGTTCGCGGCGAAATCCGGACTATCCAACGCGCCAAACTGCGGGTGGAGCTCGATACTAAATACATCGACAAGTGGTCGTTATGGCTGGACATGTGGATCCTCGTGGCGACATTCCGAGCCGTGGTATGGGACCGCGATGCATATTGAGAGGCGACGAGTTCCTCGGGGTGCGCTTTGATCCGGTATCGTCTGATCAGGCTCTCGCGCGTCTAGCTGAGGTCACCGGCGAGACGCCATATTCCTATGTCGTTACCCCCAATGTCGATCATGTTGTCCGGCTGCACGACAAGGAATGGATCGAGGCGAAGCTCAAGGCGATCTACGACGAGGCGGACCTCTGTCTATGCGACAGCAAGGTGCTTCATGTCCTTGCGAGGTTCCGGGGCGTCCGACTGCCCGTCGTCGTGGGAACTGACTTGGCATCGCTCGTCTTTGACCGCCTCGTTGAGTCAGGCGACCGGATCGCTATCGTCGGTGGAAGTGACGCTATGGTGCGGATTCTCGAACAAAAATATCCGCGAGTAGACTTCGTTCGGCATAATCCTCCAATGGATCTTCGTTGGAATCTTCGCTGCACGAAGGGCGGCCGCGGAGTTCATTGCTGAGAGCGGCGCCCGCTTCTCTTTCATCGCAGTAGGTTCGCCGCAGCAGGAGCTGATCGCGGCGGAGGTAAAGTCTATTTCCGGCGCAGTCGGAACAGCTTTCTGCATCGGCGCCGCACTGGATTTTATCACTGGCCGGCAGCGCCGCGCCCCCGTCTCGCCCGCCTGCTTGGACTCGAATGGGCGCACCGACTCGTCAGCAATCCGCGGCGCATGTGGCGGCGTTATCTGCTCGAAGGTCCGCGCGTGTTCATACTGGCTTATCGGTGGGCCGGCGCCCCGCACCACAGTCCGGCGTCAAAATGAACGTGCGCGTGACACCTATAGCGGCCGCGCCCCGCAAGAAGCCCTTCAAATGGGTGTTTCCGGCAGCGCTAGCGCTTTTGGCGCTGGCGCTTCTGACCGCCGGGCTCGTTGCCAACGTCAACCGGCACGAAGACTGGAACAGGTTCCGGCAGCTCGGACGAAATGCGCCAACTGCAGGCTCGATCACTGTCGCCTTGCCGAACCTGGTCCGGCCGCTGACGCCGGAGCAGGCGATGGAGCAGAATTTGGAACGGCCGTTCGACGCCGTCCCCGACACGCCGGCGCAGAAATTCCAGTTGAAGGCTGATGACGCCAGTCGCCAACGCGCGCTCGAATGCCTGGCCCAGGCAATCTATTACGAAGCGGCGACGGAAGGTCCCGAAGGTCAGCGCGCCGTTGCCCAGGTGGTGCTCAACCGCATGCATCATCCGGGTTTCCCGCCGACCGTCTGCGGCGTGGTCTACCAGGGTTCGGAGCTACCGACGGGGTGCCAGTTCACCTTCACCTGCGATGGCTCCCTCGCGCGGACCCCGCTCCCCGCCATCTGGGCGCAGGCAAAGCGGATCGCCGGCGAAGCGCTCGACGGGCGCGTCGATGCCGCGGTCGGTCACGCGACCCATTACCACGCCGATTATGTCGTTCCCTACTGGGCGGACTCGTTCCTCAAGCAGGTGCAGATCGGCCATCATATTTTCTATCGGCTGAGGGGCACCCTCGGCTCCAGCGCTGCATTCTCGCAGCGCTACGCCGGGGTTGAGCCCAGCCTGCCGCCACCACCATCGACTGTGGCCGTGGCGAACGAAGCGGCCGACGAGGCGGAGCAGCTATTGAATTCGGATGTTCCCGGCAGGATACCGGTTGCGGCCGATGCCGCCGCCTTAGCGTCGCCGGATCCCAAGGAGGTTCTCCTCGCCGACAGCAGCAAAGGCCAGCTTCTAATCGACCAGGGCGCCGCTCCCGTTGTTCGCAAAGCCCCGCCGACAAAAGTCCGCGACGATTGCCCGGCGGCGAGCAGCAAGCGGATCGTGCCGATCGCGCCGAACGATGTTAGGGTCGGTACTCCGAAGAGCGGTTGTTAGTTTAAGGCACTACTCTGGCGAGCATTTAACAGCTCCCGTTATATCGCGATTTCAACACTTTGGGTAACTCCATCGTTTACGCAATCTTCACCTTATTTTAAGACCGAAAGCCGAACTCTGGAGAGCAATCCAGCCCCCTAGAGGAACTACAAATGAGCGACGGACTTCTGCCCTTCAAAGGCCTTGCCTGGGGCGCTGCTGCGATCGCAATCGGCTTTGCGGCGTTCCCAACTGATTCGACTTTCAGCTTCGATGCGCTGCGCACCAGAATTAAGACTTCCATTCAGTCGGATCCAATCCGTACTTTCAAGAGGAAGTCGGGCGGCACGACCATGACGACCGGTGGAACGACCACGACGACGGGAGGGACGACCACAACCACAACCGCCGCGGGGACGACCACCACCACGACCCCGACCCCGACCACCACTGCTGCGGGTTACCCGGAGCTGTCGATGGTCCCATCGAACTTCACCACTAGCAGCGAGCTGGTTCCCACGAGCATTCCGGGGTCCTCAGCTCCGGATGTCGTCGGTGCGTTCCGCTTCATCTGCAACGCCGGGGCGGTCAAGGCCGACGATCCGATCGTCTATCCGGGGCAGCCGGGAGCGTCGCACCTTCACCAATTCTACGGCAACACCAGCGCGGACGCTTACTCGACCTATGAGAGCCTGCGCCAGAACGGCAGCTCGACCTGCATGTCGCCGCTCAACCGCTCGGGCTATTGGATGCCGGCCTTGCTCAATGGCACCGGTTATGTGGTTCGGCCCGACTACGTAATAATCTATTACAAGCGCCGCCCGGCGACGGATCCGATCGTGTCCGACCCGACGAACCCGCAATATGAGGGCAAGGCCATTCCGCTACCGAACGGGCTCAGGTTCATTTTCGGCTTCAACATGCTCAACCCCTCGCAGTCGCCGACCGGCTCCGCGTGGTTTAACTGCGACGGCCCAACGGCTGTGCCAGGGCATTATCTGAACCTGACGCAGGCGCTGGCCAACTGCCCCGCAGGCAACCGCCTAGGCGCGGTTATCGAGGCGCCGGAATGCTGGGACGGCAAAAACCTCGACAGCGCCGACCACCGCAGCCACGTTAGCTACCCGAGTTACGGCACCTGGGGCTATCGCAAGTGCCCAGCCGGTTACCCCTACGTGATCCCAACCTTCACGCTCGGGGCATGGTATTCGGTGGTGTCGGGTGACGACACGTCCAAATGGTCACTGTCGTCCGACGCGATGTTCCCGAACCTGCCCAAGGGCTCGACGCTTCACGCGGACTGGTTCGGAGCCTGGGACAATACGACGATGGCCATGTGGACCGACAATTGCATCAACAAGATGCTCAATTGCTCGGCCGGCAACCTCGGCAACGGCTATGCGATGAAGATGTACGCGGGCTTCAGCTGGAACGCGAACCCACGGCCTCGTTCCGGTTCCTTGATGAACCGGACGAGCCCGGGCGCAGCGCTTCGGCTGCTCGCCCTCCCACTCACTGCCGGCCTGCTGACCTCCTGCAGTCAGCAGGCCGCGCCTGTTAAACAGGCCCCGGCAAGAACCGCAAAGGCTGATGTCCAGGAAGTCGAAGCGCTGATCGCCGCGATCAAGCAGCACCCGTCCTTGGTCGATCCCCGGAAGAATGCAGGGCCGCCGATCCACATCGATCCCGTGCCGCATTCAGCCGGCGTCCGCCACGTGATGAAATAGCTGACGAGGCGGAACGGTGCTGATCAGATCCCTGAGCAATTTCATTCGAAAGCTGCTGCCGGACCAGCGGGGCAACGTCGCGCTGATCGTGGCAGCCGCGTTTCCGCTTCTCATCGGTGCCGCCGGCCTCGCGGTCGACGGTGTCGAGTGGGTGCTGCAGAAGCGCCAGATCCAGGCGGCCACCGACAGCGCCGCGATGGCGGGCGTCTACAGTCTCATTGCCGAACAGGACATGAAGACCACCGTCAGCGACAACCTCGCGGATCCGGGGCTGTTCCAGCAAATGCGAGCGTGCAGGCCGACCAGTCGCCGGCTGGCCATGAAAGCGATCCCTTCGCGGTGGCAGTCCAAGTGGCCGTGCCGGCGCATATGACGTTCGCGTCCATGTTTATGAGCAAGCCGCCGATCATCACGGCCGAAGCAACCGCCAGCGTCGTTAAAAACGGTGAGTATTGCGCTTTTGCGCTCGGTTCGATCGACGACACCGGGGTGGTTATCCGGCCGAATTCGAGCGTGGACATGGACTGTGGAATTGCCACGAACTCGTCGGCAAAAGCGGCGGTACAGGCAGACCGCTCCTCGAGCCTGAAATCGCCGTTGATCGTAGCTATCGGTGCAATCGACGACGAAGGGGGCGTCCACAATTCCGGCATGCGCCCGCACAGCATCGCGCAAGAGGATCCGCTCGAAGGCACCGATCCGCCGCTCGTGCCCAACACCGGCTGTCCTAATGCCACGGTGAATGCGGATTTCCACCGGCGAGACCGTGCTCGATCCCGGCTGTTACGCCAACATGATGCTCAACGGAAACGTCCGGCTTCAGGACGGCGAATATATCCTCAACCGGGGCAATTTCGTTGTCGGTCCGGAAGCGCATGTTTCGTGCGACGCCTGCACCATCTTTCTGACCAGCGAGGATGCGGCAACCGATCCAGGGTCGATCGGCAAGGTCAAGATCTCGAGCGATGCGACGGTCAAGATGAGCGCTACTCGCGAGGGACCGAACGCCGGCATCCTCTTCTATCAGGATCGGCACGCCGCGCGCGACCTCCCGGGCGACGAGAACCGGGTTGGTGGAAGCAGCTTCTCGAGCCTCAAAGGCATTCTCTACTTCCCATCGGAAACGCTCTACCTGGACGGGAACATGAGCCCGGACCTGCAATGCACGCGGCTGCTCGCCAAACGTCTCGTTTTCGCCGGGCACGTATACATCGGCAAAACATGCGGCGGTCCTGATGGCCGGTCGACGTTCGAGGGCACCGAAGTCCGCCTTATCGCCTGAGAGGCTCGCCCGCGTGCACGCCGAGCCGGTGAATGGCGCGGTCCACCTGCGACATCATGCGATTCACCTGACCGCTGATCTCACGCAGCTCGGCCACCAGGTCATTCGCCCGAGTTCGGGCCGGAACGGACGCCTTGCGGCCCAGAATCCGACCGCCCAGCAACGCGGCAGATCCGGAGCTGTAGGAATCTTCGTCCACCGGACCCACGGCCGCGCCGACGGTGCCTTCGATTGCGCTGCCGTCCAGCCGCATTGCGGCGCCAGAGGAGAGGATGCCCTCCGCCGGCGCCTTGAAGACCGAGTGTTCGCCCGACCGGCTCTCGGCGGGAATGCCGCTAACGAGATTCAACCGTCCGGGGCTGGATTCGCCCTGTTGATCGGCAATCTTATCGTCTGACTTCGCGCGCATGGGGGTCATGGCGGCTCCTGAGCAAATGCCCATTTTCGACTTGCACAAAGGAAGTGCGCCGCGCCCGCCCCTCCGATTTGCCCCTGAGGAGACCGCTGGCATTCAATCCAAACCACGCAGGTGACGCGTCAAACGACTTGGGGCAAAGAAGATCGACCCCTAGCGAACTCAAACGCCGACTCACAACCTGTTAACATTGCGTTTACTCTAGCGAGGTGAGTAGCTCAAGCGGAAGAACCGCCGTTTCGCAGATCAAAATGCCGCGCAGTGTTCAGGGCGGCTGGCTACCCTCCCATTGTGCCCGCCGGTGGCGTGTGCCAGCAAGCCGCCCGATGGACCCAGCGACGACAATCGAATCCAGTCGGATTCGCGCTCCAGACGCGCGATCGTTATGACAATTGCGGCAATCGCAATGCTGAGAGTGCATAGTGAGTGACCCAAACCGCTCCCGCCAAATCCAGAATGAAGCAGGTCCGGATCCTGCTGTGGCTCCTGGTCGTGGTGGCGGTCGCTGGGACGGCCGCGCTGTGGTTCTTCCACACGGCGCCGGTCCGGACGACCGAGGTAAAATCGAGCTTCGGCGAGCCGTTTACGCTCGTTGGCGCGGACGGAAAACCGTTCTCAAGCAGCCGCCTCGCCGGCAAGCCCTACGCGATCTATTTTGGCTTCACCCGCTGCGGCGACGTCTGCCCAACGACCCTCTCGCGCCTCGTAAAGCTGAGGCGCCAGGCTGTAAGCGACGACGCGCTCAACATCGTCTTTGTGACGATCGATCCGAAGAACGACGGCCCCAAGGAAGTCGGCCAATACGCCCAGCTGTTCGGCGCACCCATCATCGGCCTGACGGGCTCGCCCGCGCAGATTGACCAGGTGAAGAAGCATTATGGTATTTACGCCGAGCCGGTGCCGCACGCCGCGATGGGCCAAAGCATCGCGCACACGGCTACCGTCCTGCTGTTCGACCGCAGCGGCAAATTTTCCGGCACCATCTCCGCCGACGAGTCCGACAATTCGGCCGTCGCAGCCCTGAAACAACTGATGTCATTGTGAGCGGGTACCGGCCCGACCCTCAAATCCTCAAGCTCGGTGCCGATTTCTATGACCCCGTCGAACCGGCGAAGTTTCCGCAATGCATTCCGCGCTTCCTCAATGACCGTTACGCGGAGCGCGTCGGATTGGAACTCGAAGAGGGCGAATGGTCGCGGCACTTCTGCCGGTTCGAACCGCTGCGGGACAACCTCACACAGCCGCTCGCGCTCCGCTACCATGGACACCAGTTCCGCGTGTACAATCCCGAGATCGGCGACGGGCGCGGATTCACCTTCGCCCAACTGCGGGATGAGGACGGTCGGCTGCTCGACCTCGGCACCAAGGGCTCGGGCCAGACGCCCTACAGCCGCCACGCCGACGGACGGCTGACGCTCAAGGGCGGCATGCGCGAAGTCCTCGCGACGGAAATGCTCGAAGCGCTGGGCGTCAACACATCGAAGAGCTTTGCTCTGTTCGAGACCGGCGAACCGCTCGAGCGCGGCGACGAGCCCTCTCCCACTCGTTCGTCGGTGCTGACACGCCTCAGCCACGGCCACATTCGCATCGGCACCTTTCAGCGGCTGGCCTTCTTGGCTCAGGCCGAGAACATCACAAAGCTCGTCCGCTACTGCCTCGAGACACTATATTCGGAGCCACTGGAGGCGGACGATGGCGCCAATGCGTTGCGGCTATTCGATCTGGTCTCGCAGGCGACTGCGACCCTCGCCGCTTCCTATCTCGCCGCCGGGTTCGTCCACGGCGTGCTCAACAGCGACAATATCAACGTGACGGGCGAGAGCTTCGATTATGGGCCGTGGCGCTTTACGCCGGAGTGGGACCCGGAATTCACCGCAGCCTATTTCGATCATTATGGCCTGTACGCCTTCGGCCGCCAGCCCGAGGCGATCCATTGGGACCTCGCGCAGTTCGCCGGCTGCCTTAGCCTCGTCACCGAAGCGCCTCCGCTTTCCGAAATGCTAGACGGCTGGAGCGACCGCTTCGAGGAGGCGCTCGTGAGAGCGACGCTCAACCGGCTCGGCGTCGCGCCCACGGAAGACGTGGAGGACCGTCAGCTCATCGCGCTGCTCATAGCTGCGCTGAGCTCGCGCGCCCAGACCATCGACCGCATCTTCTTCGACTGGCGCGGGGGCCGCGATCCCGGCGCGGAGATCTATCCGTCCGATCCTTTCCGCGCGCTGGCGAAGGCGCTTGAAGGACGCGAAAGCCAGCGATCGCATCTCTATTGGTCCGATCCCGCGCCCTGCTCGATGCATATCGGCGAGGTCGAGGCGATCTGGTCGGCGATCGCCGAACGCGACGACTGGCAGCCGTTCGAAGACAAGGTTAATGCCATCCGCCGAATGGGAGACGCGATGCGGCAGGATGGTTGACGAAGTGACGCCGGTAGTCGAGCGATTGGCTGTGGCCGACACCCTCATCTCCAATGATCCGGCAACCGGCGACGAAGTTTGGTCGGGCGAGATCGGCGACGCATCGGCTGAGATCGCCGCCGCTCGCGCCGCATGGCCGGCGTGGGCCGCGCATTCGCATGCCTACCGGATCGAGGCGGTGCGCCGCTTCGCCAACGTCGTGCGCAAGAAGGAGAGCGAATTCGCCGAGCTGATTTCCCGCGAGACCGGCAAGCCCTTGTGGGAATCGAGAACCGAGGTCGCAGCGGTCGTCAACAAGGTCGAGATTTCGGTTGACGCCTATGCCGAGCGGACTCCGCAGCGCAAGCTCGAGGCCGCGCTCAGCAACAAGATCGCGGTGCGGCACAAGCCGCATGGGGTGCTCGGCGTCCTCGGACCATATAATTTCCCGGCGCACCTCCCCAACGGCCACATTGTGCCGGCGCTGATCGCGGGCAACGCAGTGGTGTTCAAGCCCTCGGAGAAGACCCCCGCGACGGGGGAATTCCTTGTGCGCTGCTTTCACGAGGCGAAAGTCCCCGACGGCGTGGTCCGCTTGCTGGTCGGCGGGCCCGAGCAGGGGAAAGCGCTCGCGTCGCATCCCGGGATCGACGGCCTGCTGTTCACCGGCTCCGCGCGCGCCGGACAGTCGCTCCACCGCTTGTTCGCCGAGACCCCGCACAAGATGCTGGCGCTCGAGCTAGGCGGTAACAACCCATTGGTGGTTTGGCAGACCGAAGACACCGAGGCCGCAGCGATCATCGCCGTTCAATCGGCCTATCTCACCGCGGGCCAGCGCTGCACCGCAGCGCGGCGGCTGATCGTCGAGGACGGCAAGCATGGGGAACTCATTGAAGCGATGCTGGCGTTGATCGACCGGCTGATCGTCGACGAGCCCTTCGCCGATCCGCAGCCGTTCATGGGACCGGTGATCGACCTCACCGCCGCCGATCACGTGCAGGAACAGTGGCTCAACCTGATGATGAAGGGCGGCAAGCCGCTGCGCCGGCTCGACCGGCCGTTCAAGGAGCGGCCCTATCTCACGCCGGGCCTTATCGACGTGACCGATGTCCGCGACCGCCCGGACGAGGAGATTTTTGGGCCAGTGTTGCAGGTCGTCCGAGTGAAGGATTTCGACGCCGCAATCGACGAAGCGAACAACACCCGCTTCGGCCTCGCAGCGGGCCTCGTCGGCGGAAGCCCGGAAATGTACGACAAATTCTGGGCCAACGTTCGCGCCGGAGTGATCAACCGCAACAAGCCGACGAATGGCGCTCCGTCGAATGCGCCGTTCGGCGGCATCGGCCTTTCAGGAAACCACCGCCCGAGCGCGTTCTACGCCGCGGATTATTGCGCTTATCCCGTCACCAGCAGCGAATCCGACCGCGCCCGAGCGTCTATCGGCCAGGGCCTGCGCGACCCGAACATGCAGGAGGATTGAGCGCGGACAGCAATGGATCGCTTTCGCCACTCCCCGCGTTCAACCCGTCGTGAAAAAACCATTATCGATCGGCTCGGCCCTTGGCCTGGCCCTGTCCACCGTCGTTCTCGCATCCTGTTCGCAAGGCGGCAATTCCTCCAGCCAAGGCGGTTCGGCCGCTCAGCAGCCCGGATCCATTTCGCTGGATTCGAAGGCGGAAGCCCAGATCCGCGAAGCCATTGCTAACGCACCCGCCAATGGTCTCAAGCCCGATCTCTTTTTGAAGGGCGGCGAGAAAGGCGCGTCGCTGACTGAGGCGGCTCTGAAATATGCTTCCGCACTTGCCAACGGCTATTCCGATCCGACCAAACTTCACGAGGTTTACACGATTCCGCACGCGAATGTGGACGTTCGCCAGGGACTTCAGCAGGCGATTCAGAAAGGCGATGTCAAGGGATGGCTCAACTCGCTCACACCGCAGACCGACGAATATCGGGCGCTTAGCCAAGCGCACATTCACTTCCTGCAACTCGCATCCGCGTCGCAGTTCCAGCCCGTGCCCGAGGGCAAGCCGATCAAGCCCGGCAGCCACGATCCCCGCGTTGCGCAGGTACGCGCGGCACTAAGAGCGGTCGGATACTTGGATGCGCCGCCGGCGCAGCAGCCCGCCACAGCGCATCCGCAACGGACGACCAGTCCAGCACCGAAATCGAGCGTTTATTCCGCCGACCTCGTCGCTGCGGTGAAGACGCTGCAGGGGGAGTTCGGCTTCAAACAGGACGGGGTCATTGGCGGCAACACGCTGGACGCCTTGAACGCCGGACCCGCCTATAGAGCCCGTGAGCTCGCAATCGCGATGGAGCGGTTGCGCTGGCTGCCGCGCAACCCGCCGCCGACGCGAATCGACGTCAACACCGCCGCATCCTTCCTCGATTATTGGCGCGATGGGCAGCACGTCGACCATCGCAAGGTGATCAACGGCGAGGGCGACAAGCCCACTCCGCAGCTACAAGCGCCGCTGTTCCAGCTGGTCGCCAAGCCGACATGGAACGTGCCCGAAGGGATCGGCAAGAAGGAGCTGGCGAAGAAGAGCCAGGCGTGGCTCAATGAGAACAAGTTCGTCTTGAAAGATGGCAAGTACGTCCAGCAATCGGGACCGAAGAACTCGCTCGGCCTGGTCAAGTTCGACATGCGCGATGACGAAGCGATCTATCTTCACGACACGCCCGAAAAGGCGGTGTTTGCTCTGCCCGACCGTCACCGTAGCCACGGCTGCGTCCGCGTCGAGAATGCCGTGCAATTCGCGACCGCGCTCGCGCAGCAGGAGGGAGTCTCGGACAAGTTCACGCAGGCGATGCAGAAGGACGACGAATCGTTCATCAAGCTGCCCAGGGAAATCCCGGTCCGGCTGCTCTACGAGACCGCGTTTTGGGACGGCTCGCGAGTCCAGTTCCGGCCCGACGTGTACGGCTGGGACGAAAATATCGCGAAGGCGCTCGAACTGGCGCCGGGACCGCCGCAGAAGATCCAGCAGCCCGAAAGCAGCGACGACGTCGGCCCATAGAGCTGAGGGCGCCGGTCTGCAGCCGGCGCCCTCATCCTCCCCACCCCGAGGCAAACAACTCCTAGGTGCGCATCTCCGGCAGATAGCCGTCGTCGGCGGCGTCGCTGAACTTGGTGATGCGGCTGTCGAACTTGAGCCGGACCTTGCCGGTCGAACCGTGGCGCTGTTTGGCAACGATCACTTCCGCCCGGCCGTAGGCGCGCGCCATTTCCTCCTGCCATGCGGCGAAGTCGGGATGGTCGTCGCTCGGCTGCTTGGCCGCGAGATAATAATCCTCGCGGTAGATGAAGAGCACGATGTCGGCGTCCTGCTCGATCGACCCCGATTCGCGCAGGTCCGAAAGCTGCGGCCTTTTGTCCTCGCGCTGCTCGACGGCGCGGCTCAGCTGCGACAAGCCGATCACCGGCACCTCGAGCTCCTTGGCGAGCTGCTTCAAGCCGCGGCTGATCTCCGAGATTTCGTTTACCCGGTTGTCGTTGCTCGACTGCTCGGTGCCCTGGAGAAGCTGGAGATAATCGACCACGATCACCCCGACACCCTTCTGCCGCTTCAACCGCCGGGCACGCGTGCGCAGCGCTGCGATCGTCAGCCCGGGCGTGTCGTCGATGTAGAGCGGAAGGCTCTGCAATTCGGCGGCAGCGCGCGCGAGGTGGCGGAACTCCTGCTGGCTGATCTTGCCCATGCGCAGGTTCTCGGAACTGATGCCCGACTCTTCGGCGAGAATGCGAGTTGCGAGCTGGTCGGCCGACATTTCGAGGCTGAACAAAGCGACTGGCGCACCCGCCGACTTTGCAGGCTCGATGCCGTCTTCGGCATCGCGAATGAAACGCTGCGCCGCAGCAAACGCAATGTTCGTCCCAAGTGCGCTTTTGCCCATGCCAGGGCGCCCGGCGACGATGATCAGGTCGGACTTGTGGAGCCCGCCGATCTTGCTGTTGAGGCTTTCAAGTCCGGTCGTGAATCCAGACAGATGGCCGCCGCTGTTGAGCGCTCGCTCGGCCATTTCGAGGGCTTCCTTGGTGGCGTCGGAGAAGGACTTGGCCTTGCCCTCGGCTCCCCCCTCCTCCGCCACCTTGTACAATTCGGTCTCGGCGCGCTCGATTTGAGCGAGGGGGGCAACGTCCTCACTCGTGTCGAGCGCGCCTTCGACCAGGTCGCGACCAACGCCAATCAGGGCCCGAAGCAACGCCAGATCATAGATCTGTTGGGCGAAGTCCCTTGCCCCGATTACGGCCGCGCCCGAACCGGTCAATTGCGCCAAATATGCGGGCCCGCCAACCTCTTTTATCGATTCGTCGGATTCGAACAGCGGGCGCAGAGTCACGGGGTTGGCGATCCGGTTTGCGTCCGTCATCCGCAGGATCGATTCGTAGATGCGCCCGTGCAGCGGTTCGAAGAAATGATCCGGCCGAAGCTTGAGCTGAACGTCCTCGACCAGCCGGTTGTCGATCATCAGCGCGCCGAGCAGCGCCGCTTCCGCCTCGACGTTCTGGGGCAGCGAGGGGATGCCGGCCGATTCCACCGGTTCGGCGATACGCAAGACTTCAGCCATGGCCGTTCCTCTAGTCCGGTGCGGCCCCACACCCAACGAGAACAAACATAGCACGGACAAGCGGCCCTGTGGATAGTCTGTGCACCAATCACACGGCCGTCCGCCGGAAGTCCGCGGAATTGTCGACGCGCGCCTCATCCACAGAAATAATCGGCGGCAAATTGAAGGCGGCCAGCGGTCCCGTTACGCACTCGGCATGGCGATTTTGTCCGACCGCTGGATTCGCGAGGCGGCGCAGAAGCAGCGCATGATCGAGCCGTTCGTCGAGGCGCAGCGGCGCGAGGGCTGCATCAGCTACGGGCTCTCGTCCTACGGCTATGACGCGCGGGTGGCCGACGAGTTCAAGATCTTCACCAACGTCGACAATGCGCTCGTCGACCCAAAGGATTTCGCGCACAACAGCTTCGTCGACCGCAAGACCGACGTGTGCATTATCCCGCCCAACAGCTTCGCTTTGGCGCGGACGGTCGAATATTTCCGTGTGCCGCGCGATATCCTCGTCATCTGCCTCGGCAAATCGACGTATGCGCGCTGCGGGATCATCGTGAACGTGACTCCGCTGGAGCCCGGCTGGGAAGGCCATGTGACCCTGGAATTTTCCAACACCACGCCGCTGCCGGCCAAGGTCTATGCGAACGAGGGCGCGTGCCAGTTCCTGTTCCTGCAGGGCAACGAGCCGTGCGAAGTGAGCTACGCCGACCGCGCCGGCAAATATATGGGGCAGAAGGGCGTCACCCTGCCGAAGCTGTGATGGCGATCGCAACATCGCCCGGCGCGGTTCAGTATTTCCACAACTGAATTGCTTCGAGGCTTTCGGCTGGCAATGACGACCGAATGATTCTGGACGAGGCCCAACAGCTCGACGCCGCCGACCCGCTCGCTTTTGCGCGCGAGCGGTTCGCGCTGCCGGACGGCGTCATCTATCTCGATGGCAATTCGCTCGGCGCGCTGCCGAAAGCGGCGCCCGGGCGGCTCACCGAGACGACGGAGCGGCAATGGGGCGACCGACCTGATCGCCAGCTGGACGAAGCACGACTGGATCGACTGGCCGACTCGAATCGCGGCCAAGCTCGCGCCGATCGTCGGCGCTAAGCCAAGCGAGCTACTGATCGCGGATTCGACCAGCGTGTGCCTGTTCAAATTGCTTGCCGCGGCGGTGCGCGCGCGGTCGGAGCGCAAAACCATCCTCACGCAGAAGCGCAACTTCCCGACTGACCTCTATGTCGCGCAGGGCCTCGCCGAGATGCTTGGCCTGCAGCTGAAGGCGGTCGAGCCGGACGAGGTGATTGCAGTCCATCGACGACGACACCGCCATCGTCACGCTCACCCACGTCGATTACCGATCGGCGGCATTTTACGACATGCGCGCGGTCAACGACGCGGCGCACGCGGCTGGCGCGCTGACCGTGTGGGACCTGTCGCACAGCGCCGGAGCGGTCGCGCTCGACCTCGACGGCACCGGCTGCGACCTCGCCGTCGGCTGCGGCTACAAATATCTGAACGGCGGGCCGGGCGCGCCGGCCTTCCTCTACGTCGCCGAGCGGCTGCAGGACGAGCTCCGCAACCCGCTGCAGGGCTGGATGGGCCACGCCGAACCCTTCGCCTTCGACGACGATTACCGCCCCGTCGGCGGAATCGCGCGCTTCCTCACCGGCACGCCGTCGGTCCTCGCGCTCGCCGCCCTCGACGCGGGGCTGGACACTTTCGCCGGCATTTCGATGCGCGATGTGGAAGGCGAAAGGCCGCGCGCTCTCGCAGCTGTTCATCGACGAGGTGGAGGCCCGGTGCGGCTCCGAGGTGCGCCTCGCCTCGCCGCGCGACGCCGAGCGCAGCGCGGCAGCCACGTCGTTTTCGCCCACCCGCAGGGCTATGCGGTGATGCAGGCGCTGATCGCGCGCGGTGTGATCGGCGACTTCCGCGCGCCCGACCTGATGCGTTTCGGCTTCGCGCCGCTCTACAACCGCTTCGCCGAGATCGTGCGCGCCGCCGAAATCCTCGCGGAGATCCTCTCAACCGCGAATGGGACCAGCCGCGCTTCCATCAGCGCGCGAAGGTCACCTGATCGGCGCGTTCCGCGTCCGCGCTGCCTCGATGCTCCACGCACCCGGACCCGCGGCGGCGAGATAAAGGAAGACGAAGCAAAACAGGATCGCACCCTCACCCATGTTGGCAATCGGCCACGGCTCTTCGGGAAGTGCTGCATCCAGTAAGCCACGGCCATTTCGCCCGAAGCGATGAAAGCGGCGAGCCGCGTGAACAGCCCGATGGTGACGAGGAAGCCCGCGACACATTCGATCGCGGCTGCGGCAAGCAACAAAGTCGGCAGTGGGTGAACCGGAAACGGCACCGGAAAAGCGAACAATTTCGAAAGGCCATGCTCGAGGAACAGAAGCCCGGTGACGATACGCAGGATTGCGAGCAGCTGCGGCTGCCAGCGCGAGAGCCAAATGAATTCCATCGCGTCGCTCCTCGATTCGAGGCGATGCCGTTAGCGAGCCGCTCAAGACGGCCGCCAAGTGTCAGGCGTGTTCCTTCGCCTTCGCCGCCTGCTGGCTCGCATGCGCCGCATCCTCGGCGAGCGCGCGCGCGAGCGGTGGATCATGTCGACCCAGTCGTGGAATGCGTGGGCGAGCTTCACCACGAGCTCCTTCAGCGGGCCTTCCTTGAGGCAGCCGCTTTCGTCGAAACTGTCGTCGCTGACATGGCCGAGATACGCCTCGGGCTGCTGCATCACCGGCATGTTCAGGAACACGCACGCCTGGCGGATCTGGTGGTTGGAGCCGAAACCGCCGATCGCTCCCGGTGAGGCCGTGACGATGGCCGCCGGCTTCTTGTCGAACACGCTCTGGCCGTAGGGACGCGAACCGACATCGATCGCATTCTTGAGCACGCCCGGGAACGCCGCGGTTATATTCGGGGCTGACGAAAAGCACGCCGTCGGCGCTCCGGACCTGTTCGCGGAAGCGCACCCATTGCTCGGGGCGGGCCGGCGTCGAGGTCCTGGTTGTACAGCGGCAGATCGCCGATCTCGATCATCGAGCAATCCAGATTGTCGCCGCGGATCCCGCAAATCGACTTTGCCACACGGCGATTGAGGCTGTCCTTGCGCAAACTGCCGACGATAATCGCGATCTTGTAGGCCATGCGGAACTCCTCTTTCCGTCCAATCCGCCTGCGGCGCAAAGGTTGCGATGCGCGCCTTAGCGGCTCAGTTTCTGCGCCCTCGCCTGCAGATAATCGTGAATCTCCTCGATCTCGGCATCGGTCAGGTGACTGAGGCTGTTCCGTGCAACTTCGTCCATCAGCTTGAGCTTGCGGCCGCCGGCAGGCACGCCGGTGCGCAGCAGCGTCTTGAATGCCGGCAGGTCGTAAGCCCCGGCAATCGTCAGATCCGGCCCCTTCACATCGGTCTTGCCGCCGCCGAGGTCGCCGCCATGGCATTCGGTGCAGTTTGATGCGACCAAGTGCCGTCCGCGCGCATATTGTGGACCAAGGTCAAGTGGCAGCTCGCGCGCGAATTCCGCAACCTGCTCAGGACTCGTTTGAAATTTGCCGGTGACCAGGCCGAGCCGGCCGAGAAAACCGACCCTCCGCGACGGACTGGGCTGTCCGACTTTGGGCAACGCGCGAATGGCGGCGATCAGTGCCGCGACCTCGCTGTCGTCCAGCCGCGAGAAGGTCGCCGAGGGCATGATCACCAGTGAGCGCCCATCGGTGCCGATGCCCTGCCGGATCGCGCGGGCAAGCTGATCATCACTCGCTCGAGCGGCGACCTGTGTGAGGTTTGGCGCGTAGATCGTCGCAATGTTCGGCTCATCAAAGAACAGGTCGCCGCGAAGTCCTTTATCATGGCAATCTGCACATCGTAGCACGTACAGTTGCCGCGACGCGTCCGCGAGCTGGGCCGGCGTCGGCATGGCTAGATGCTCGGGATGGCCCGTTCCATGCGCGGCGAGCTTCTGCCCGCCCAGAATCCAGATCGCCGAGGCGGCGATGATCGCCAACAGGAGTAGCGCGCCGACAGCATAGCCGGTCCAGCGCAAAAATCTTCTCATGATCCAAAGCCCCGCTTTTCGGGGACTGATAGCGCAATTCAGCGCCGCTTGCGATTGTTGTGACGGATGTTTGCGGTGGCCGGCCGCGGCGGGTGCGGTCGCGTCGCTGCGGGGGACGTTGCGCACCGCCGTAGCTGCCCTCGGGGAGCTCGAAACGCAGCGAACCGGAGACTGGGTTCGCTTCCGCCAGCCGCAGCGTCAGCCGCTGGCCGATGCGGTAGGTCTCGCCGCTTTCGTCGCCGACCAGCGCTTTCGCCGCTTCGTCGTAACGGAAATATTCGAGCCCGAGGTCTTTCGCGAAGACGAGACCGTCGCCGCCGAGGTCCTTGACCGCGGCGAAGAAGCCGAACGGCTGCACCCCCGTGATCCGGCATTCGACCAGCTGCCCGACCTGGTCGGCGAGGAAGGCGGCGACATAGCGGTCGACAGTCTCGCGCTCGGCTTCCATCGCCCGCCGCTCGAGCATCGAGATTTGCTCGCCGATTTGCTCGAAGCGCTCCTCCTCGCCCGGCGGCAAGCCGCCGTCGCCGAGCTTGTAGGCGCTGACCAGAGCACGATGCACCAGCAGGTCGGCGTAGCGGCGGATCGGCGAAGTAAAATGCGCGTAGGTCGCGAGCGCCAGCCCGAAATGCCCAAGCCGCTCGGGCGCGTAGCGCGCCTGCATCTGCGTGCGCAGCAATTGCTCCATGATCTCCTCGCGGCCCTCGCTGTCGCCAACGCGCTCGATGACGCGGTTGAACGTGCCCGGCTTGATCACCTGCCCAAGCGCGAAGTCGATCCCAAAGGTCTTCAGATAATCCTTGAGCGCGACCAGCTTCTCGCGGCTCGGCGGCTCGTGCACGCGGTACATCACCGGCGCCTTCTTCGCCTCGAGCGCGCGGGCGGCGGCGACATTGGCGGCAATCATATAATCCTCGACCAGCCGGTGCGCGTCGAGCCGGTCGCGCGGCGCGACCGAGAGGATTCGCCCTTTCTCGTCGAGCATCACCCGCCGCTCGGGCAAGTCGAGCTCGAGCGGGTCGCGCTTCTGCCGGGCGGCGAACAGCGCCCGCCAGCAAGCCCACAAAGGCTTCAGCGCCTTCTCGACCAGCTCCTGCGGCACCCGTCCCTCGACCGGCGGCATGAAGCACACCGGCGAAGCGACATCGATCATCTTCCTCCGCAACCGCGTCCATCGCAGCCTGAGCATCCTCGTATGCAATGTTTGCAGCGACACAAATCTTTGCACGTGAGAAACGCCAGCTTTTCAGGGTTCCGTCGCGGGCGATCTTGAGGTGGCACGCCATCGCCGCGCGCTGCTCGCCGGCCTTGAGCGAACAGATGTCCGCCGACAGCTCCTCCGGCAGCATCGGAACGACGCGGTCGGGGAAATAGACGCTGTTGCCTCTCGCGCGGGCCTCGCGGTCGAGCTCCGAAGCCGGGCGCACATAGAAGCTAACGTCCGCGATCGCGACGATCGCATTCCAGCCGCCCTCCCCGTCGGGCTCGGCCCAGATCGCATCGTCATGGTCGCGCGCGTCCTCAGGATCGATGGCGACGATCGGCAGGTGCGTGAGGTCCTCGCGTTCGCCGAGCGGCAGCTTCGCCACCCGGTGCGCCTCGGCGATCGCCTCCTGGGCGAACTCGTGGCGAAGGCCATGCTTGTGGATGGCGATCAAGCTGAAGCTGCGCGGGGCGAACGGATCGCCGAGCACCGCGTCAACGCGGGCGCTTACGCGCGGCGGACGTCCGGTGACTTCGCACAGCACGAGGTCGCCGGGTTCCGCGTCTTTGACGTCGCTGATGAACAATTCGCGCCGCTCGCGCTTGTCCACCGGCGACAGCCAGAACCGCTCGCCCTCGCGTTTGACCACGCCGAGCACCAGCTCGGCAGAGCGCTCCAGCTTCTTGAGCGGGTGGGCGATAAATCCCGGCCCCTGCTCCTCCGTCCGGGCGAGCACGCGGTCGCCGATCCCGAGCGCGCCGCGCCGGCCGCGCTCGATGATCCTGAGCTTGGGCGGCGGCGTTTCCGCATGCCATTGCTCGGGCACGGCGCGGACCTGGCCGCTGTCATCGACATCGACCACGCGCAGCACCGTCACCTTGGGCACTCCGCCGGCCTGATGGAACGCGCGGCCGGGCGATGAATCGATCAGCCCCTCGTCGGCCATGTCCTTGAGCAGGCGCTTCAAATCGATCTTGTCCTGCCCCGATAGCCCGAACGCACGCGCGATCTCCCGCTTGCCCGCCGGCTGGTCGGACGAAGCGATGAAATCGAGGATCTGCTTTCTCGACGGCAGGCCGACGGGTTCGCGCGATCGATTGCGGGGAGATCGGGATGGTCGAGAGGAGCGAGGCGGTCGGGGAGATCTCGGTGTTCGGGGCGGTCGGGCCATGTCTCGCACTAAACGCGCCTAGCGCAGCTGGCTATCCTTGCTGCCGCGGCGGTTGATCGTCGAATGCACGACCGCTTTGTCGCGCTCGGTCTGGCAGGCGACGCAGGTGCGCACCCCGGGCAACGCCTCGCGCCGTTTCTGCGGGATCGGTTCGGCGCAATCGTCGCATTCTTCGGCGCTGTCGCCCGAGGGCGTCAGCGCGCGGGCGCGCAGGATCGCGTCCTTCACCGTATCGTCGATCTGGTCCTGCACCGCGCCGTCGCGCGTCCATCCGCCGGCCATGTGGGCCTCCTACTTCTTCGGGAGGAGCAATATAGGGATGGAACGCGCCGCCCGGAACCGCCGAGGCGACCGGGCTTTCGAAGCCGTCCTTGCTCACCGACGAGACGCCGAACACCCAATCGTCGACGCGGATGTGGGGCAATACGACCTTGCATTCTGTCCAAGGCGGCTCGTTCGCGGTCATATGGCGGTCGTGTCATTTGGTCGTTTCTCGAAGGCATCCTGATCCAACACGGCTTTCGACACCTCCCATTGGTTCGCATCGGTGCGCCGCCACCAAACTCTATAGCCCGACCGCGCTGGAAACCCCTGCCAAGTGATCGTCGTATCCGTGCTGACCGCGCCCTCGACCTTCGGTTCCGGCGGCGGCGGGGCACTGGCGATTGCGGCGAGCGCGGCGATGTTCAGCTTCGTCATTTTGGCGAGATAGGGGAAATCGACATGGTCGATCGTGTCGCCGTACTTGATGCCGTTCTCGGTCCGCAAATCCTGGTGCTGCCAATTGTAATTCTCGATCGCCACGTTGAGTCGGGCGGCGGGATAGCCGAGTTCCAAAAACGGAATGTGGTCGCCGCCGCGGCCGAAGCGGTCGGTGCGCCAGATTTGGCGCAGGTCGAGCCCGATGTGGAGTCTGTCGGCGAGGCTGTCGAGGAAGCGCGAGATGTTGCGCGACGGCGCATCATTCTCGCCACCGAGCGCGTGCGTTGCGGCAGCAAGCTCTGACTGGCCCTGCGAACGCGGCCCCTCCGAAAGCACCCGCCCATGCGTCGAGTTGCACACGCCGTCGGAACCACAGGTCCCACCGATGATGTCGTTGTTGATGTCGGTGACCACGTTCCAGCCCTGCGCCTTGGCGTAGTTCGCCAAAACTTTGGCGCCGTAGAGCCCCTGCTCTTCACCCGACAGCGCCGCATAGACGATGGTGCCGGGGAATTTGTGCTTCGACAGCACACGAGCCGCCTCGAGCACAGCGGCCGTGCCCGAGCCGTCGTCGTTGGCGCCGGGCGCGTCAGAGGTGAAGTTCATCACGTCGGTGACCCGGCTGTCGATATGGCCGGTGATGATGACGACGTCGTTGGGCCGCTCGGTCCCGCGCTGGATCGCGACCATGTCGCGGACCCGCGTCGGAGTCGGGATGCGCGCGCCGGTAAAGACCTCGGAAGGGTCGAGGATGGTCAGGCAATTGCCGCAAGCCGCAGAGTCCCGCTGGAATTCACCCCGCGCCCATTCGAGCGCCGCGCCGATGCCGCGCTTTGGGTCGGTCTGCGACGAAAGCGTGTGCCGCGTCCCGAAGCTCACCAGAGTTTCGATCGTGTGCCGAAGCTGTGCTTGGCTTACCGGCGCGATGATGGCGCGCAACTGCGCATCGGGCGAAGACGCCTTCGGCGGCGGCGCGGCGGCAGCGATCGATAGGCTACCGAACAGCAATAGTGGGCAAACAACCACTGACCGCATGTCGTCTCTCCCTGCACATTCCGCCCCTTCAGCCAGTGCCACACGACTATCGCCGCCGGAAGCCCTTAAGAACTTGACCAACAGGCAATCGTCCTAATAAGGATCTACCCTAATTAGGAGAAGCGTAAGATGCATGGCGCAAGCGAGCTGAGGCACATCGCCATCGACGTGGACGTGCATCGCGCGATCGAGCGGGCGCGCCGGAGCCTTTCCGAGAGCGAAAACGAGATCCTCCACCGCTTGTTGATTGATGCCCGAAAGCCGCTCAAGTCCGGCCGCCGCCGCTCCTCGCCCGCGCGCCCGACTGCGCGCTCCAGGGGCTCGTGGGCTGTCGAACTTCGCGGCAAGCGTCACGCAGCGCAGAACATGTCAGAGGCCTATCGACTATTGTTAATCATACTGGAAGAAGAAGCGCCGGGCCTTCTCGACAAGCTTGCTGAAGAGGGCACCCGCGCGCGCAGATTCGTGGCCCGGGAGCCACGGGCGCTCTACAAGGACTCGCCGCATCTGACGCGGCAATTCGGGCGCCATCTCCAGGATGATTGGTATTATGACGCAAACCTTTCTGCCGATCAGGTCGGGAAGCGCGCGCGCATCGCGGCGCGGCTGGCAGGCTTCACTTACGGCCGAGATGTGCGTCTGGTTGACAATCTTCGCGAGATTTGAGCGTCCTTCCAAGCCGCCCCTAATTAGAATAACTTCTAATTAGAAGCATTGCGCTGTCGGAGGGGCTGGTACTGCAGCCGCCCGGTGCGCTGGCGCTAGCGCTGGCGATCAGACCAACTGGCATTTCGGCCGCCTCGGGTCTAGGGGAGCCGCAACCCGAAACCACCAGTCAGGACGCGTATCCATGCTTCGCAGCATCGACCATTTCATCGGCGGTTCCACCTTTGCCAGCGGCGAGCGGCAGGGCGATGTGTTCGACCCCAATCAGGGCGAGGTCCAGGCTCATGTCCGCCTCGGCACAGCGACCGATCTGCAAAAGGCCGTCAATGCCGCGCTCGCCGCCCAGCCCGGCTGGGCCGCCACAAACCCGCAGCGCCGCGCGCGCGTGATGTTCAAATATAAGGAGCTGGTCGAAGCGCATATGGACGAGCTCGCGCATTTGCTGAGCTCCGAGCACGGGAAGGTGATCGCCGATGCGCGCGGCGACGTTCAGCGGGGTCTCGAGGTGATCGAGCTCGCCTGCGGAATCCCGCAGGCGCTGAAGGGCGAGTACACAGTCGGCGCCGGGCCGGGCATCGACGTTTACTCGATGCGCCAGCCGCTCGGCATCGGCGCCGGGATCACCCCGTTCAACTTCCCGGCGATGATCCCGATGTGGATGTTCGGAATGGCGATTGCGTGCGGCAATGCCTTCATCCTCAAGCCCAGCGAGCGCGACCCGACGGTCCCGGTCCGGCTCGCCGAGCTGATGAAGGAAGCCGGACTTCCCGACGGAATCCTCAACGTCGTTCATGGCGACAAGGAAATGGTCGACGCGATCCTCGACCACCCCGACATTGCGGCGGTGAGCTTCGTCGGCTCGTCCGACATCGCGCAGTATATCTACGCGCGCGGAACCGCGAACGGGAAGCGCGTACAGGCGTTCGGCGGCGCCAAGAACCACGGCATCGTCATGCCCGACGCCGACCTCGACCAGGTCGTCACCGACCTCGCCGGAGCGGCGTTCGGCTCGGCCGGCGAGCGCTGCATGGCGCTGCCGGTGGTGGTGCCGGTCGGCGACGACACCGCCGATCGCCTGCGCGAAAAGCTGGTGCCGGCGATCGAAGCGCTGCGGGTCGGCGTGTCGACCGACCCCGAGGCGCATTACGGTCCGGTCGTCAGCAAGGCGCACAAGGAACGGATCGAGCAGTACATCCAAATGGGCATCGACGAGGGCGCCGAACTGGTCGTCGACGGCCGCGGTTTCATGCTCCAGGGCCATGAGGAAGGCTTCTTCATCGGCCCGACCTTCTTCGACCATGTGAAGCCGGAGATGAAGACTTACCAAGACGAGATCTTCGGCCCGGTGCTGCAGATGGTCCGCGCCCGCGACTTCGAGGAAGCGGTGCGCCTCCCGTCGAGCCATGAATATGGCAACGGAGTCGCGATCTTCACCCGCAACGGCCACGCCGCGCGCGAATTCACGGCGCGCGTGAATGTCGGAATGGTCGGGATCAACGTGCCGATCCCGGTGCCAGTCTCCTACCACAGCTTCGGCGGGTGGAAGCGCTCGGGCTTCGGCGACATCGGCCAATACGGGATGGAAGGCCTGCGCTTCTGGACCAAGAACAAGGTCGTGACCCAGCGCTGGCCCGACGGCGGCCCGCACGGCGAAAATGCGTTCAACATTCCGACGATGGGGTAATACAGCAACAGGGGGGTGAGATATGATCCTGATGGCTCCTCGCAGCGGCTGCGCTGACGCAATGGACCGGGCCGCGAACGGAAGAATATAAGGGGCCCGGCTATTTTTGCGGCGGGGGATATGCGGTTCGCCTCGGTCGCGGCGAACGCGCGCTGATCCTCCCGCAGGGCCAGGCCCCGCAGGCGACCCGGCTCGTTCTATCGGGCGGTGAGGTCAACATTTTGACGGGCGCGCGGCGCGAGCCCGGGAAAGTGGTCCTGCGGTACGGCGGCAGCGCCGTCACCGAGCAGAACGACGGCGGCGGCGTCACCTACATCATCTCCGACCAGACGCCGTACGGATTGCGGGTGACCAGCGGCGCCTTCCGCGGCTTCAAGCGCGACGGCTGGTTCTTCGCCAAAGCGAAGTTCGCGGCGGGTGCTGACGAGCGGGTTCAGTGCCTTAGCGCCTTCAGTTACTAGCGGGGCTGCGCTTCGGCCGGGATACGGCAATAGATACGAGCGTTGCACCCGTGACAGAAGTCGCGGGAGAGTTGGATGCGCGCTGCAATTCGGCTGTTGATGCTCGCGGGCCTCGCTTCGGCCGCAGCCTGCAACAGGCAGCCGCAGCAGCAGAATCAGGACGTCGCGATAACCAACGTCCCGGCTGGCGCCGACGTCGAAACCCTTCCCGCCGACGAAAGCAGCGGAACGCCGTCGAACCAGCTCGTCAACGGCAACGACAATCCCGACGTCAATGAAACCACCAGCAACCGCGATTGAGAGAGAGTAGCGAATGAAGCTTTATTATTCTCCCGGCGCCTGCTCGCAGGCTCCGCACATCCTCCTCCACGAGATCGGGCTCGATCATGACGCGGCCAAGGTGAACCTCAAGAGCAAAACGCTCGACGACGGCAGCTCCTATCTCACCATCAATCCCAAGGGCGCGGTCCCGGCGCTCGAGCTCGACAGTGGCGATGTGCTCACCGAAAACGCAGTGATCCTGCAATTTCTCGGCGACCGTTCGAGTGTCGGCGAGGTTCTTCCGTCGCTCGGGCAGTTCCGCCGCTACCGGGTGCTCGAATGGGTCAATTTCATCACCACCGAGCTGCACAAGAGCTTCGCCCCCCTGTTCAAGCCCGACGCCGCCGACGAGACCAAGCGCTTCTTCCGCGAGCAGATCGCCCGCAAGCTCGACTATGTCGACGAGCAGCTCGGGTCGGGCCCGTTCCTGTGCGGTGACGAGCTCACCATCGCGGACCCCTATCTGTTCGTGATCAGCAGCTGGACGGACAAGATGATCGGGCTCAACAACTGGCCGAACCTGATCGCATTCCGGGAGCGAATGCTCGAACGCCCGTCGGTGCGCCACGTGCTGCGGTTCGAAGGATTGCTTGAGGAGCAACCCGCGGGCTAGAGCGCCCGCCGAATGAACCAGTTCGACCTCACCGACGACCAGCTCCAAATCCAGGAGATGGCGCGCAAGTTCACCGCGGACGCGATCACTCCGTTCGCGGCGGAATGGGACGAGAAGAAGATCTTCCCGCGCGACACGATCCGCGAAGCCGCCGAGCTCGGCTTCGGCGCGATCTACGTCAGCGAAGAGAGCGGCGGCATCGGGCTCGGGCGGCTCGAAGCCGCATTGATCATGGAGGCGATGGCCTACGGCTGCCCCTCGACCAGCGCCTTCATCTCGATCCACAACATGACGGCGTGGATGATCGACCGCTTCGGCTCGGCCGAGGTCAAGCAGAAGTATTTGCCGTCGATGATCACCATGGAGCGGATGGGGAGCTACTGCCTCACCGAGCCGTCCTCGGGTTCGGACGCGGCGGCGCTCAAGACGAAAGCAGTGCTGGACGGCGACCACTATGTCGTCTCCGGCTCCAAGGCGTTCATCTCGGGCGGCGGCGAGAACGAGATTTACGTCACCATGGTCCGTACCGGCGAGGAAGGGCCGAAGGGCATCACCGCCTTGGTGATCGAAAAGGATATGTCCGGGGTCAGCTTCGGAGCGCAGGAGAAGAAGCTCGGCTGGCATTCGCAGCCGACCGCGCAGGTCAATTTCGACGAAGTGCGCGTGCCCGTCGCCAACCGCGTCGGCGCCGAGGGCGAAGGCTTCCGCATCGCCATGATGGGGCTCGACGGCGGACGACTGAACATCGGCGCCTGCTCGCTGGGCGGGGCGCAGCGCTGCCTCGACGAGGCGATCGCCTACACCAAGGGCCGCAAGCAGTTCGACACCCCGATCGCCGATTTCCAGGCGACCCAGTTCACGCTCGCCGACATGGAGACCGAGCTGCAGGCCGCCCGCTACCTGCTCTACGTCGCCGCGGCGAAGGTCACCGCCAATGCGCCCGACAAAACCAAGTTCGCGGCGATGGCCAAGCGCCTCGCGACCGACACCGGATCGTCGGTCGTGGACCGCGCGCTCCAGCTCCATGGCGGCTATGGCTATCTGATGGATTATCCGATCGAGCGCTTCTGGCGCGACCTCCGCGTCCACTCGATCCTCGAAGGCACCAACCAGATCATGCGCGTGATCGTCAGCCGGGATTTGCTCAGGCAGTGACCGACGACGTTCTGATTTCCGTCGAAGGGGGTGTCGGCCGGATTCGGCTGAACCGCCCTAAAGCCATCCACGCGCTGACCACCGGCATGTGCGAGGTGATGAGCCAGGCGCTGCTCAAATGGCGCGCGGACCCGGCCGTCCAGGCGGTGATCATCGACCATGCCGAAGGCCGCGGCTTTTGCGCGGGCGGCGACGTGGTGATGCTCGCCCGCAGCGGCGACACCGACGCCGAAGAAGCGAAGCGCTTCTTCTTCGCCGAATATCGCCTCAACCATTTGCTGTTCACCTACCCCAAGCCGACGATCGCGATCATGGACGGGATCACGATGGGGGGCGGAGTCGGCATTTCGTTGCCGTGCGATTATCGCGTCGCGACCGAGAACACGCGACTGGCGATGCCCGAAACGGGCATCGGCCTGTTCCCCGACGTCGGCGGCGGCTGGTATCTATCGCGCCTGCCCCAGCGCGTCGGTCAGTTCATGGTGTTGACCGGCGCCCGGCTGGATGCGGGCGAATGCCACTATCTCCACCTCGCCACCCATTACGTCGAGCAGTCTGGCCTGCCGGCCCTCGTCGAGCGCATCCTGAAAGCACCCGATCGCCTGCAGGGCGCATTTGGAGCCGCGTCGATGACCCCGCCCGATGCGAGGATCGAAGCGAACCTGCCGCAGATCGCGAAACTGTTCGCGTCCGACCGGCTCGAGGACGTGGTTGCCGCGCTCGAAGCGGACGAGGGCGACTGGGCACGCACCGAGCGAGGGACGCTCGGGACGAAGAGCCCGCTGTCGTGCAAGGTCTCCCTGCGGCTGCTCGCCGATGGCGCGACGCGCGAGAGCTTCACGAACGAAATGCGGGCTGAATATGCGCTCGCCGGCCGTGTCGTTCGCACCCACGACTTCCGCGAAGGCGTGCGTGCGCTGCTGATCGACAAGGACAATGCGCCGCAATGGGACCCGGCGACGCCCGAGGAGGTTACCGACGAGATGCTCGACGTCCTCTTCGCGCCGCTTCCCGATACCGAAGCGTGGACGCCTTTTCCGGAGACGGTTGCATGACCGACTACACCACCATCCTGGTCGAGCAGCGCGGCGCGGTGACCCTCGTCACCCTCAATCGTCCGCAGGCGCTGAACGCGCTCAACAGCGATGTGCTGAAGGAGCTGATCGAGGCCTTCGCTGCGTACGACTCCGACCCCGCGCAACGCTGCCTCGTGCTCACCGGCTCGGAAAAGGCCTTCGCCGCGGGCGCGGACATCAAGGAGATGCAGGATCAGGGCTTCGCCGACATGTATTCGGCGAACTTCTTCGCCGGCTGGGAGAAGGTCACCGCCACGCGCAAGCCATGGATCGCAGCGGTCGCCGGCTATGCGCTCGGCGGCGGCTGCGAAGTCGCGATGATGGCCGACTTCATCATCGCCGCGGACAGCGCGAAGTTCGGCCAGCCCGAGATCAAGCTCGGAGTCACCCCGGGCATGGGCGGCTCGCAGCGCCTCACCTGGGCCGTCGGCAAGGCCAAGGCGATGGAAATGTGCCTGACCGGCCGGATGATGGACGCAGCCGAGGCCGAGCGCTCCGGCCTCGTCGCCAAAGTCGTTCCCGCCGCCGAGCTGCTCGACGAAGCGCTCAAGACCGCCGAGGCGATCGCCGCAATGCCGCCGCTCGCAGCGATCGCGGTCAAGGAAATGGTCAACGCCGCATTCGAGCATCCCGCTCGGCCAGGGCATCCGCTTCGAGCGCCGCCTGTTCCACGGCCTGTTCGGCACCGAGGACCAGAAGGAAGGCATGACCGCCTTCGTCGAAAAGCGGCCGGGGCAGTGGAAGGGACGGTAGCCATGGCGCGGATCGCATTCATCGGCTTGGGCCACATGGGCGGCGGAATGGCGCCGAATCTGGTCAAGGCGGGGCACGAGGTCCGCGCCTTCGACCTTAGCGCAGAGGCGCTGGCGCATGCGGTGGAAGGCGGCTGCGTCGGCGCCGGATCGACCGAAGACGCGGTGAAGGACGCGGAAGCGGTGATGACCATGCTTCCGGCCGGCAAGCACGTCGCCGAAGTCTATCGCGGCAATATCATCGGCAACGCACCGGCCAGCGCCCTGCTGATCGACTGCTCGACGATCGATGTCGCGACCGCGCGCTCGGTCGAGGAAGACGCTTCGGCGCAGGGCTATACGATGGTCGACGCGCCGGTCTCCGGCGGAATCGCCGCAGCGGCCGGAGGCACCCTCACCTTCATGGTCGGCGGATCTGAAGAGGCGTTCGCGCGGGCGCAGCCGATGCTCGAGCCGATGGCCAAAGCGGTGATCCACGCCGGCGGCGCAGGCGCGGGCCAAGCGGCGAAAATCTGCAACAACATGATCCTCGGCGCGACCATGATTGCCACCTGCGAATCCTTCGTCCTCGCGCAGAAACTCGGGCTCGATCCCAAAGTGTTTTTCGACATCGCGTCCAAAGCGTCGGGCCAGAGCTGGTCGATGACCAGCTACGCGCCCGTCCCGGGCGTCGGGCCGGAGACCCCCGCCGACCACGACTATGAAGGTGGCTTCGCCGCGGCGCTGATGCTCAAGGATTTGAAGCTCGCGATGGAAGCCGCGCAGCAGGCCGGCGCCTACACCCCGATGGCCGGCGAGGCCGAAGAGCTGTACCAGCGCTTCGTCGACCGCGGCGGCGGTTCAAAGGATTTCTCTGGAATCATCAAGATGATCGACGACAGCTGGAAACCCCAACAAGCATAGGAGTGAGCATGCGTATTGCCGTCTTGGCCGCGACTGCGGCCGCTGCTTTCCTCAGCGGCTGCGGAGGGCCGGAAACGAGCCAGGCCAACAACACCCAGGCCAACATCAGCAACTCGGCCTCTCCGCCCGCGACTGCAAACGCGAGCACGACGACCACCAACAGCATGTTGATGCTGGCGGCCGCGCCGAGCAAGGACCAGGCGCTGAAGATCATGCACGATCGTCACGAGGCGATGGAAGGACTCGGCAAGGCGATGAAAGCGCTGCATCGCGGCCTCGACGCCACTCCGCCGGACGTCAATTCGGTCCGTACCCAGACGGCTATTATGGCTTCGACCGCGGCGAAGGTGCCTGGCATGTTCCCGGCAGGAACCGGACCCGACGTCGGCAAGACTCGGGCGAAGCCGGAGATCTGGAAGCAGCAGGCGCTGTTCCTCAAGAAGTCGAAGGACTTTGTCGCCGCGTCCCAGGCGCTCGACGCCGCAGCCAGAGCCGGCGACATGAACAAGACCATGGCGCTGCACGAAGACGTCGATAAGGCTTGCAAGGCCTGTCACGACCCGTTCCGCGCTCCGGAACATTGAGCAACGCCTCGGGAGTGACGCAGCCCGTCTGGGATCTGCCGGTCCGCCTGTTCCACTGGCTGCTCGCCGCGCTAATCGCTTTCAGCTGGTGGTCGGTGGAATACGATCACACGAGCTGGCACATCTGGTCGGGATGCGCGATCCTGACGCTGCTGCATTTTTCGCTTGCTCTGGGGCTTCGTCGGAAGCTCGACCGCGCGCTTTTCGAGCTTCTTCCGCGGACCACGCGCTGTGGTGGATTACCTCCGCGGCAAGTGGACTGGCGTGGGCCATACGCCGTTGGGAGCGCTCAGCGTCGTCGCTTTGCTCCTGGCGGTTCAGTTCAGGTTGGGCTCGGGTTCTTCTCGGAAGACGAGGACGGCATCTTCATGGGGCCGCTGGCAAAGCTTGTCAGCTCAGACACGTCGGACAAGGTGCGCGATATCCACGCGCTCTGGTTCTACGTCGTGCTCGGCCTCATCGGCCTGCATGTCCTCGCGATCCTCTACTACCGCCTGTTCCGCGGCCGAGAAGCTGACCAAACCGATGATCACCGGCCGCGCCGAGCTCACGCCGGGAACCCAGTCCATGCGCCCTGGGAAATGGTGGGTCGCCCTAATCTGCCTCGCGATCGGCCTCGGCATCACGCGCTGGATCATCGCGGGAGCGCCCCCGTTCTGAGGGGCTATTCCCGAGTTCTTCATCCAGGCCGCGATGGCTTTCGAGCGGTCGATCAGTGCGGAGGCCTCTCGCTCGTCCAGCTCGCTGTCGAAACAAACGCCGACCAGCCCGCCGCTTTGCCAGCGGACCACCGCCCCACGCGCGAGCGTTCCGCAGTCCAATATCACTGCCGTTCCAACCGGCAGGCTCGCCGGGCAATCCAGCTTCGCGCCAGCGGGAGACAGGTCGAGGAGCTGAACGGAATGACGCTCACCGTTGGCCTGAAGGAAGGCCGGCATCGCTATCGGGACGCGCGGATAGGCACGGCGGTCCTCATAAGGAGAACGGTCTTGAGGGGATGAAACGGAGCTTGTCATGATGTCGCGAATGCTGGCGTAGCAGAGGGGTGCTGCGAGAGTGTAAACGCCGAATGTCTACACGAATGGCAAAAGAAAATTGAAAAAGAGCGGCCCGACCCGCTCGCTAAAGAGGCCGAACCGCTCCACGCGCCGGTGAGCGCGCCAGGGGTGAACCCAAGCTCCAGCGGCCAGTTCCCGCGTGTCTATGTTTGGCACGTCCGCAATGCGCGGGTGCCGGACATTGCCCTCGGCGCTTGCAGCTTCCCTTGAACGCAAGCGGCTTCGCCGCCACATCGCGTCCATGCTGATCCGTACCGAGCAGACCCCGAATCCCGCGACCCGCAAGTTTCTGCCGGAGCAGATTGTGATGGATACGGGCACGCGCGACTTCGCCGATGCCGAATCCGCGGAGGCTTCGCCGCTGGCCAAGGCGCTGTTCGACAGCGGCATGTGCGAAGGCGTCTTCTACGGCCGCGATTTCATTTCTGTCACCGCCGCTCCCGGCGTGTCCTGGATCGAACTCGAGCCGCTGGTGATCGAAACCCTGCTCGACCATTTCGTCAGCGGCGCGCCCCTGTTCGCGCCCGGCACCGCCGCCGGAATCCACATCGCCAGCGAAGCCGATTTCGAGGAGGACCCAGCCGATTCCGACATCATCGACCAGATCAAGGAGCTGATCGAGACCCGCGTCCGCCCGGCGGTCGCGCAGGACGGCGGCGACATTGCTTACAAGGGCTACAAAGACGGGCATCTGTATCTCTCGATGCACGGCGCGTGCGCGGGCTGTCCTTCGTCGACCGTAACGCTGAAGCGCGGCATCGAAAGCCTGATCCGCCACTACGTCCCCGAGGTCGAGACCGTAGAGGCCGTCTGAGATTCGGGGTTGCGGCGCGGGCACGCCTGTGCCCACTATCCCCTTGAAATGATTTTAGCCTTCGACACGTCAAGTGCCGCCTGCACCGCCGCTCTGTTCGACGACGCGGGCGCATGCCTCGCGCGCCGGGACGAGCAGATCGGCCGCGGTCACAGCGAACGGCTGGTGCCGATGCTCGCCGAGCTGCTCGAAGGACGCGCCGCCAAGCGCATCATCGTCGGCGTCGGGCCCGGCAGCTTCACTGGAATCCGGGTCGGGATCGCAGCCGCGCACGGTCTTGCGATCGGCTGGGATGCAGAGCTTTTCGGAATGTCTTCGCTCGCGCTTCTCGCAGCAGGCGTGGAACGGACGTGCGAAGTCGCGGCGGCGATCCTCGGCGGTCACGGCGAGCTGTTCGTCCAGGAATTCAACTCGCGCAGGGAACCTGCCGGCGAGTTAGCCAATCTTGCGCCAGCAGCCGCGGCGGCGGCAGCCACCGAGCTGGTCGTGGGGTCGGGCGCGCGCCAGCTCGTCGATGCTCGCGGCTGGGGCGAAGCGCGCGACGCCTGGCCGTCGGCGGCAAATGCACTGAAGCTTCCCCCGAACCTCCGCAGCCTGCCGGCCAAGCCCGTCTATGCCCGGGCGCCGGATGCTCGCGTGCAGGAGGCGGCGTGATGGCCACGCCTGCCCTCGACCGCGCCGTTCTCGTCCGCCCCGGCACTTCGCGCGACCTCGACGAGGTGATGGAAGTTATGGATGCCGCGTTCGGCGACCGCTTCGGCGAAGCCTGGACGCGCTCGCAATGCGCCGGGATACTCCCGATGGCCGGAGTGTCGCTAATGGTCGCGCGCGAGGGCGAGGGCGGCGCTGCTGTCGGCTTCTCACTTTCGAGAACCGTCGCCGAGGAAGCCGAGTTGCTTCTGCTCGCGGTCGTTCCGCGCCATCATCGCCAGGGCAACGGGCGGATCCTGCTCGATGACTTCATGCAGCGCGCTCGCGACGTTGGAGTGACTCGCGTCCATCTTGAAGTTCGCGACGGCAACCCCGCCGTCGAGATGTATCTCCACGCAGGTTTCAAGCCTGTTGGAAGGCGCTCTAAATATTACCATGCCCGAAACGGCGCACGCTTCGACGCATTGACGCTCGCGCAAGACTTTTGATCTTTATTTTTAGTAGCCAAGACTTACCGTCAGTTGCGCGGCTGCAATTGCCAGCATAATGACGGGGGAACGTGCAATGGTAACATTGCACGGGTCTCTGCTCTCATTTCAGGAATTCATTCATGGCCGACATCCAAGGTGCCGAAGACACGCTCCTAACGCTCACCGCCGACATCGTCGCGGCGCACGTCAGCAACAACAGCGTTGCAGTCAACGATTTGCCGAACCTCATCCAGAACGTGCATTCGGCTTTGTCCGGCATTTCGGGGACATCTGCCGCTCCCGAGGCCAGGCCGGAGCCCAAGACGTCGATCCGCTCGTCGGTGAAACCGGACTATGTCGTTTGCCTCGATTGCGGGAAGCGCCAGAAGATGCTGAAGCGACATCTGATGACCAACCACGCAATGACTCCCGACGATTACCGCCAGAGGTGGGGGCTTTCGTCCGACTATCCGATGGTTGCGCCCAACTACGCCGAACAGCGCCGCGCGCTCGCCAAGTCGATCGGCCTGGGCACCAAGCGCAAGCGGGGCCGCAAGTGACGCAAAATGCGTCATCCTGAACTCGTTCAGGATCAATTTGAATGAAGTGCGGCGCCCGTCTCCGCAGTGGACGCTGAAACAAGTTCAGCCTGACGGGCGCCGCCCCCTTTGACCGCGCCCCCGCGGATGCCTACTTTCGCGCCATGACCCGCAAAATCGACATTGAAGCCTTGTGCGCCGACAAGGGCCTGCGGATCACCGAGCAGCGCAAGACCATCGCCCGCGTGCTTGGCGACAGCGAAGATCATCCTGATGTCGAAACTCTCCACGCCCGCGCGTCCGCGGTCGATTCCAACATCTCGATCGCGACCGTCTATCGCACAGTGCGCCTCTTCGAAGAGGCGGGAATCCTCGAGCGGCACGAATTCGGCGATGGCCGCTCGCGGTACGAAGCCGCGTCCGAGTCACATCACGACCATCTGATCGACGTGGAAACCGGGAATGTGATTGAATTCGTCGACGACGAGCTCGAGGCGCTGCAGAAGCGGATCGCCGAGAAGCTTGGCTTCCGTCTCGTCGACCATCGCATGGAGCTGTACGGCGTCTCCCGCGACCGCGACCGCTAAGCCGGAGCCGGCCTGTGAATGTTCGCGCGGCAGTCCGCATCACCGCGCTATTGCTGCTGTTCCTATTCTGCGCGCCCGTCCATATCGCGACCAAGTTGGTGCTCCGCCGCTCGCCGTGGCCGCCGTGGTTCCTTGCCGCGTCCGCCTGGATCATCGGAGCACGGGTCCGCCGGGCTGGCGCGCCAATCCGCGGCCACACTTTGCTCGTGTGCAATCACACCAGTTGGCTCGATATTCTCGTCCTCGGTGGAGCGACGAAGTGCGTTTTCGTGTCAAAGGACGAGCTTGGGCACCCTTTGGTCCATTGGATGGCCGACCAGAATGCGACGGTTTACGTCAAACGCACCCAGCGCAAAGGCGCCAAGGACCAGGCGATCGCCATCGCCAAGGCGCTCGAGGGTGACAAGCCGATCGCTTTGTTCCCCGAGGGCACGACCGGCCCCGGAACGCACTTGCTGCCGTTTCGCTCGACCCTCCTGGAAGCCGCGAATTTCGCAGCGAACGACGTGCAGGTTCGCCCCGTCGCCATCGACTATGGCGCGACGGCCGCCGAAATCGGTTGGTGGGAGGAACCGGGCAAGGATAATGTCGCTCGTCTCCTTGGCCGCCGGGGCAACATTGCCGTCACCGTCAACGTGCTTGCGCCATTGGACCGATCGGCCGACCGGAAGCAGCTGGCGCACGAGGCGCGCGAGGAAATCGCCCGAACGCTCGGCTTCAAGTCCTTGCCCCACTCGCCTATAGACGAAGCCTAATGACCCCCAAGACTTTCAAAATTAAAAACTTCGGCTGCCAGATGAACGTCTATGACGGCGAGCGCATGGCCGAGCTGCTCGGCAGCGAAGGCATGTCCGCGGCAGCCGAAGGCGAGGACGCGGACCTCGTCGTCCTCAACACTTGCCACATTCGAGAAAAGGCAGCCGACAAGGCCTATTCGGACATCGGGCGGCTGAGGCGCGAGGATGGGTCGAAACCCCTGATTGCACTGGCCGGTTGCGTCGCCCAGGCCGAAGGCGCGGAGGCGAAGCGCCGCTCGGCTTTGATCGACATCGTTGTCGGCCCGCAGGCCTATCACCGTCTGCCGGAGATGGTCGCGCAAGCTTCGCGGGGAGGCCGGCCGGTCGATACCGACATGCCGGCGATCAGCAAATTTGAAGCGCTTCCAAGGCGCCGCCGCGCAGCGCCGAGCGCGTTCCTCACCGTTCAGGAAGGCTGCGACAAATTCTGCACCTATTGTGTGGTGCCCTACACGCGTGGCGCGGAGGTCTCGCGGCCGTGGAAGGACATCCTCTCCGAAGCCCAAGCGCTGGTGGACGCCGGCGCTCGGGAGATCGTGCTGCTTGGGCAGAACGTTAACGCTTGGGTCCACGACGGCCGCGGCCTCGCCGAACTGATCCGAGCGCTGGCGAAGATCGATGGCCTCGAGCGCATCCGTTACACGACGAGCCATCCGGCCGACATGACCGACGCGCTGATCGCGGCGCACGGCGAAGTCGGCCAACTGATGCCCTATCTGCATTTGCCGGTGCAGTCCGGGAGTAATCAGATCCTCAAGGCAATGAACCGCAGCCACAGCACGGAAACCTATCTTCGACTTCTCGACAAAGTGCGTGCGGCGCGCCCGGACATTGCACTTTCCGCCGATTTTATCGTGGGCTTTCCCGGCGAGAGCGAAGCGGATTTCGAAGCGACGCTCAGCATCGTCGACGAGGTGCGCTACGCCTCGGCTTACTCGTTCAAATATAGCGCACGGCCTGGCACACCGGCGGCAAGCATGGACGGCCAGATTCCGCGCGAGATCATGGAGGAACGGCTGCAGCGGTTGCACGAGCGGATCAACGCGCACCAGCTCGCGTTCAACCGTTCGAAAGTTGGCGCGAACACGCAGATTCTGATCGAGCGCAAGGGCAAGCACGCCAGGCAGATGATCGGCCGCTCGCCGTGGCTGCAGTCGGTGCACGTCGAAACCCAGGCTCAGCCCGGGGAACTGGTGGATGTCACACTCATCGGCGCGGGAGCGAACAGCATGAGCGGCGCGACGCGTGAGCGGGTTGCCGCCTGATGGCGCGCCGCGATCTCGCTGCAGTTCCCGCCAATGAGCAGGGCCGTGCGCGGCTCGAGCTCGAGTTCGAGCAGCCGTACCTGCTCGGGCCTCTGTTCGGCGACTACGACCGCCACCTGATCACCATCGAGCAGCGTCTCGGAGTGCACATCGCCGCGCGCGGCAACCGCGTGCAGATCGAGGGCGAGGCGGACTCTGCGGCGCGCGCTCGCGATGTCCTCGTCGGCCTCTATAACCGGCTCGATTCCGGCCAGGACGTCGATGCCGAAGCGGTCGAGGCGGTGCTCGGGATGGCCGCCCAACCCAACCTCGAAGGAATCGTCCAGGAGGACGTGACTTCGGCCCCGCGCGTGATGATCCGCACCCGCAAGAAGACTATCGTCCCGCGCTCGACGATGCAGACGCCGTACATGGAGGCGCTGGCACGGGAGGAGATGATCTTCGGCCTCGGCCCCGCCGGTACCGGCAAGACCTATCTCGCGGTCGCGCAAGCCGTGTCGCAACTGATCAGCGGCAGCGTCGACCGGCTGATCCTGTCGCGCCCCGCGGTTGAGGCTGGCGAACGCCTTGGCTTCCTGCCGGGCGACATGAAGGACAAGGTCGATCCCTATCTCCGCCCGCTTTATGATGCGCTTTACGACATGCTCCCGACCGAGCAGGTCGAGCGCCGGATCGCCAGCGGCGAGATCGAGATCGCGCCGATCGCCTTCATGCGCGGCCGCACTTTAAACGACGCCTTCATCATCCTCGACGAAGCGCAGAACACCACGCCGCTGCAGATGAAGATGTTCCTGACCCGCTTCGGTATGCGCAGCCGCATGGTGATCTGCGGCGATCCGCAGCAGGTTGACCTGCCCGATCCGTCGAAATCGGGCTTGGCGGATGCTGTCGCCCGACTTGAGCGCGTGAAGGGAATTGCGGTCGTGCGCTTTACCGCCGCCGATGTCGTTCGCCACCCGCTGGTCGGGCGGATCGTCGATGCTTATGAAGGCCCGAACGCTATCCGGAACGTCGGCGGATGACGCTCGAAATCGCACTTGAAACCGATGAGGAATGGGACAGTAGGATCTCCTGGGAGCCGCTGGTCCGCAAAGCCGTCGAAGCGGCCATTGCTCAAAGCGTCTTCCCGGACCTCGCCCGATCCGGCCGCCCGGTCGAGCTATCCGTCCGTCTAACGAGCGACGATCAGGTGCGCATGCTCAACGCGCATTGGCGCGGCAAGGACAAACCCACGAACGTCCTCTCCTTCCCAATGGCCGAAGCGTATGAATTGAACGATGAAAGCTTTGCGCTCAAAGAATTGTTGCTTGGCGATATCGTCGTCGCGAATGGCATCTGTCAGCGCGAAGCGGCGGAAAAAGGGGTTCCGGTCGAGCAGCATGCCACGCATCTAGTCGTGCACGGAACTCTTCACCTGCTCGGCTACGACCATCAGAGCGATGCCGATGCGGCCGACATGGAGGCGCGCGAGGTCCACGCCCTTCAGACGCTGGGAATCACGAACCCGTACGAGGTCACCGCCTGATGGCCACGCGCAACGAGGAAGAAAGCGGTTCACGCCTGTGGCGTGGAATGCGTCACCTGATCTTCGGTGACGAGGCCGAACCGACGCTTCGCGACGAGATTGAGGATGCGATCGACGAAGCCGAGGATTCGCGGCCCGTCGCCGGCGACCTCAGCCCCGCCGAGCGGCAGATGCTGCGCAACCTGCTTCATTTCGGCGAGCGGACCGCGGGCGACATCTGCGTCACCCGCGGCGATATTATCGCCGTTCCCGCTACAATATCGTTCGAGGACATGATCCGCGCCTTCGTTGACGCCGAGCACAGCCGCCTTCCCGTCTACGGCGAAAGCCTCGATGAGGTGGTAGGGATGGTGCACATCAAGGACGTCTTCATCGCCAATTTCGACACGAGCCGCGACCGGTCGATGTCCTCGCTGATGCGCACCCCGTTGTTCGTTCCGGAATCGATGGGCGCCATCGACCTGCTCGCGCGGATGCGGGCCGAGCGTACCCACCTCGCCATCGTGGTCGATGAATTTGGCGGCACCGAAGGGCTAGTCACTATCGAGGATGTCGTCGAAGAAATCGTCGGCGAGATCGAGGACGAGCATGACATCGAGGAAGTGGGACTGCTGACCATGCTCGACGACGGCTTGTGGGAAGCCGACGCGCGGCTGGAGCTCGACGATTTGCGCGAAGCGGTCGACAAGCGCCTCACCGCCGAAGACGACGAAGTCGATACCGTCGGCGGCCTCACCTTCCTGCTTGCCGGACGCATATTGCAACCCGGCGAGTCGGTCGAACACCCCTCGGGCTGGCGGCTCGAAAGCGTGGATGCCGACGCCCGGCGCATCAAGCGCGTGCGCCTGCACGCCCCCGAGGCCGAGGTTCCGGCGAAGTAGCCGCTATTTAGCGAACAGCTTTGCGGGATCGGCCATCGCCTTGAACTCGAGCGCGTTGCCGGCGGGATCGCGGAAAAACATCGTCGCCTGCTCGCCAGGCTGACCTGCGAACCGCACAGTCGGCGGGATCACGAAATCGACGCCCGCGCTCTCGAGCCGCTGCGCAAGCGCCTTCCACGCGTCCATCGCCAGCACCAGCCCGAAGTGCGGCACCGGCACGTCCTCGCCATCGACCGGATTGGTTGCGCGCTTCCGCATGGCCTCCGGTGCAAGATGCGCGACGATTTGATGACCGTAGAGATCAAAATCGACCCACTCGTCGGCACTGCGGCCTTCGGGACAGCCGAGCAGACCGCCGTAGAAGGCGCGAGCTGCGGCGAGATCGTCGACTGGAAATGCGAGGTGGAAGGGCGGCAGGCTCATGGACGCCGCTCCTGCTCGGCAGCGCTCTTGTTGTCGAGGCTTTCGTTAAGCGCGCGCAACCGCTAGCCATCGCTTGCGATGCTTTACGTGCTCTATGCCTTGATCACCGGGGCCCTCTCGGCCTTTGCGTTCGAGCCCGTCGGCTGGTGGCCGCTTCTGCTCGTCGCGTTCGGGGTGCTTTGCGAGCTCCTCGATCGGTCGAAAACGGTGGGGCGCAGCCTTCTCATCGGCTGGGCTTTCGGAGTCGGCCAGTTCGCCGTCGGACTCAACTGGATCGCCACCGCCTTTACCTATCAATCGAACATGCCCGCCTGGCTCGGCTGGGTCGCGGTGGTTCTGCTGTCGCTCTATCTTGCCATCTATCCCGCACTCGCGACGGGCCTTGCCTGGCGCTTCGGCCGCGACAACCGTGTCGTGCTCGTGCTCGTTCTCGGCGGCGCATGGACCATCACCGAATGGCTGCGCGGGACGATGTTCACCGGATTCCCATGGAACCCCGCGGCGGCCGCGCTCGCGCCGACACCGCTGATCACCGTCACTCCGCTCATCGGGACCTACGCCTTGTCCGGCCTGGTGGTCCTGCTCGGCGGTGCCGTATGGCTCGAATATTACCGGAAATGGCTGCCGCTGGTGATGATTCTCGGCGTGACCTTGCTGCTCTGGGTACTCCCGTCCTCGTCGGTCCCGCCCGATCCGCTGACGATCGTCAACGTCCGCATCGTCCAGCCCAATATCGGTCAGCAGGACAAGTGGCGGCCCGGCTTCGACCGAAGAGGCCGCGCGGCGGCTCGCCACGCTGTCCGGCCCGCCGAGCGACGAACCGCGGCTGCTGATGTGGCCCGAAGCCGCGATCACCGACCCGCGTCGAGGACGCCCGCACCGACGAGCACCAGGCGATGGCGGAGTTCCAGCGCACGCGCGCGGCGTCGGTGCTCGGACCCGACGACCGCCTGCTGACCGGCGGAATCGCCATCGCCTCGCACGACGGAGTCCACGTCGATGGCGCGGCGAACAGCGTCTATGCGCTTGCGCAGGGCGGGCGGATCATCGGCCGCTACGACAAGGCGCACCTCGTGCCCTACGGCGAATATCTGCCGATGCGGCCGCTGCTTTCCGCCATTGGCCTGTCGCGCCTCGCGCCCGGCGACATTGACTTCACGCCGGGCCCGGGACCGCGCACGATCGACATCGGCGGCGAGTTCGGCAAGGTCGGCTTCCAGCTCTGCTACGAGATGATCTTCTCGGGCCATGTCGTCGACGAGCACAACCGCCCCGGCTTCATCTTCAACCCTTCCAACGACGCGTGGTTCGGCAGCTGGGGCCCGCCGCAGCACCTCGCCCAGGCGCGGCTCCGCGCCGCCGAGGAAGGCATTCCCGTGCTTCGCTCGACTCCGACCGGAATCAGCGCGGTGATCGACGGGCACGGCAACGTCGTCAAAGAGCTCCCGTGGCGCACCGCCGGAGTGATCGATGCCGTACTTCCCGCCGCCGCGGTTTCGCCGCCGTTGTTCGCGCGGTTCGGCAATGTGATCCCGCTGCTGCTTGGCATTCGCGCTCGATCTTCGGCGGCATTGTGCTCGGACGGCGCCGACGCTAAAGCGTCATATAAAGACTTCCTTATATCCCTAAAATCAAGGACTCGCCTCCGCTTATGCGCAGCTCATATCTGTTCACGTCCGAATCCGTTTCGGAAGGCCATCCCGACAAGGTCGCCGACCAGATTTCGGACGCGATCGTCGACTTGTTCCTGTCCAAGGACCCCGAAGCGCGGGTCGCCTGCGAGACGATGACGACGACCAACCGCGTTGTCCTCGCCGGCGAAATCCGTGGCACGGGAATCATGGACCGAGAGGGCAATTGGGCGCCCGGTATCCGCGAGGAGATCGAGCAAGCCGCGCGCGAGACGGTCAAGCGCATCGGCTATGAGCAGGAGCGGCTTCCACTGGGACCGCTTCGATTTCGCCAACCACCTGCATCCCCAGTCGGCAAATATCGCGCAGGGCGTCGATGCCGCCGGCAACAAGGATGAGGGCGCCGGCGACCAGGGCATCATGTTCGGCTTCGCCTGCGACGAAACTCCCGACCTCATGCCGGCGACTCTCGACTATTAGCACAAGATCCTGATGAAGATGGCCGAGGACCGCCATTCGGGCCGCGCTCCGTTCCTCGAGCCCGACGCCAAGAGCCAGGTCACGCTGCGCTTCGAGAACGGCAAGCCGGTCGCCGCGACGGCGATCGTCGTCTCGACCCAGCACAAGCCCGGCTACGACCAGGGGGAGAAGGAAGCCGAGCTCCACGCTTATGTGAAATCGGTCGTCGCGAGCGTCCTTCCCGAAGGCCTGCTCAACGAGTGGACCGTCTATCACATCAACCCCACGGGCAGCTTCGAGATCGGCGGGCCCGAAGGCGACGCCGGAATCACCGGGCGCAAGATCATCGTCGACACGTACGGCGGCGCGGCGCCCCACGGCGGCGGCGCCTTCTCGGGCAAGGACCCGACCAAGGTCGACCGCTCGGCCGCTTATGCCGCGCGCTATCTCGCCAAGAACATCGTCGCGGCCGGCCTCGCCCGCCGCTGCACCATCCAGCTCGCCTATGCGATTGGCGTCTCCGAGCCGCTGTCGCTCTATGTCGACACGCATGGCACGGGCATGGTCGACGACGACAAGCTCGAGCAGGCGATCGGCCGGATCGACAAGCTCGGCGGACTCTCCCCGCGCGGCATTCGCACCTATCTCGGGCTGAACAAGCCGATTTACCGCGCGACTGCGGCTTACGGCCACTTCGGCCGCAAGCCCGAGGGCGAATTCTTCCCGTGGGAGCGGCTCGACCTGGTCGAGGATCTCAAGGCGGCGGTTGGCGCCGAGGCGCTTCCCGTCGGAGGCCTGATCCACGCGCTGGCCCGCTTCGCACCGCCCGTGATGCGGCGGCGCGCGGTCCCACTTCCTCGCGCTTCGACGCGCCTCTTCCATGCTTTCGTGCAGCGGCCGGTGAACGAACGGATGGACCACGCCAAACGCCGCGCCCCAGGCGACCAGCGACAGGAACACGCCGATAGCCGCCTCGCCCGCCGGCGCTTCGCCACCGCTCGCCAGCGGAAGCACCATGACCGCCCCGGCCGCCCATAAGGCGAAACCGAACGCCATTCCGAACAGCCAGCCGCCGCGTACGTCGTTCGCCGCCCGGCCGAACAGACGGCCATAAATTGCGCCCGCGATCGCCATGACCGGCATCCCGCGGCGATCGTCACGACGTCTGAAAGACCGAGGATGCGCGCTTCGACGCGAGCGAGCCGAACGCGTAAAGAATTGCGATCGCGGGAATGCGTCGCAAGCACACCGGAAATCGCACCCGCAAGCAGCGGCCGCTGTGTCGGGCCAGGATCGTAGCCGTGCGCGCCGAGAAGCCGATCATCAGCTGAGCAGCTCCTTCAGCGCCTTGCTTTCGCGATATTCGGGCTGGTCGCGATGCATGTCGATCAGATGCTTGTACGAAAGACCGACCGGCCGCGGGTCGCGGTTCAGATCGAACAGGCCCACCGGAAACACCACGCCGAGCGCATCAGTGATTCGCCCGGTCCCAGTCGACCTGGTCGGTCAGGCTGTACCAGGTGAAGCCGATGATCGGCACGCCGGTGCTCCTGAGCAGCTGGACGTTGTGCCACTGCCGCCACAGCCAGCGCGGCGCGGCGCCGGCGTCGACGCGGTTGGTTTCGGTGTGCATCATGGTGCGCCGGTACCGCTGCCAATATTGCGACAGCGATCACGTACCAGCCGAACAGCTCGCCGAGCGAGCGCGCGCGACCCTCGCGATCGATCAGCCGTTCATTCCATTCGTAATAATCGAGTCCAAGCACTGACCGGCGCGGCGTCTTGCTCGCCATGAACCAGCCGTACCGCTCGTCCGTGACGCCATGCTCGCGCAGATACTCGCGCATGTGCGGCGACACCTCGTGCGAGTAGATGAGGTCGAGGGGAAGGAAGCGGCGCTCGTTCTCGAAGTCGGCAATGCGCTGAATATCGGCGTCCGGGCAGCAGGACTGCCAGAACTCGCTGCTCTCGCTGTTGATGAAGATGGCGTCCGGCCGCTCCGCCAGGATTGCGCTCGTCATGTGAATCGATGCGCCTGCGAGATTGAGGACCGCGCGAACAAAGGCGCCTTCGCTCCGCAACTGCTCGTTCCACAAGCCGTCGAGCGCACTGTAGCGCGCGCAAACGTACATCTCGTTGACCGGCGTGTAGAAACGGACCCAAGGATAGCGCTTGGCGAACGCGCGGGCATATTCGCTCAGCGCCGCGACGATTTCGTCGTTCTGGAAATTTTCGAGCCAGGTCGGGACCCCGAAATGGCAGAGGTCGACGATCGGCTCGGGTCCGAGCTGCTCGAGCTCGCGCATCGGCTCGTCGCTCCACGACCAGTCATATTGCCCCGGGCCAATGTAGATCAGGTGCAACGGCGGACCATAGCGGATGTGCGTGATCCCGACCTCGCGAGCGAGCTCGAAATCCTCGCGCCAGAGTTCGTAGTGCCGCGTGGCGTCCATCTCGTCGCGGCGCCAGCTCCCGCCCTCGGTCGTCGGATAGCTGCACTCAATTCCGGTCGCGAAGATGAAGCCGGAGTTGGATCGTTTGCGCTCACGCGTCCTCCGGCGCGGCGACGTGTGCCTCCGCGGCTTCGCCAATTGACGAGTGGCTCGATAGCCGACGGGGTGAGTGTAGATCGCCCCGACCGTCAAGCCAAAGACGGCATGCCCCAGTAGCACCGTGCCGAGGATCGTCGCGTCCAGCCCGCTAAGGAACGTGTGCCAGTCTAGCCGCGCGACCGATTGGTTGAGGTGCATGAGCTGGAGCTGCGGAATGACGATGAGGATCGCCAAAACGGCGGGGACTGCGGCGAACGCCAGCCCCTGCAGCGGCGGCGGCCAGCGGAACCGCGCCCACACGAAATAGGCGTAGAACAGCGCCCAGGCGATGCCGACTGCAAGGTGCGCTACGGTTCCGGTAGGCCACCATAGAAAGGGCGAGGCGTTCGGGAACGCCAACGTGCCAAGCTCCTGAACGAGATCGAACGCCCGTATGCCGATGAGCGCGAGCAGCCGGACGACGGCTTCCCAGACGAGCGCCCCTGCGGCTCCGGCGAGGATCGCCTTGCGGTATGCAACGATCCTCAGCACGGAAACTAGTCGCTACAGGTTCGAGCTGTCGTGCACGCCAACGCCGTGGCGAAAGACGAGATTGCCGCCCTTCCATCCGCTGTAGAGCAGGATCAGCGCCACCACGACCGAGATGTAGACGCCGGTCGACGCGATGAAGTCCGGGTTCTTGAGGCGAAGCGCGAAATTGACGATTTCAAGGACGACCGCGGTGACGTTGGCGAGCATGTGCTTGAGCGCATCCCCAAGTCCGCGCACCCGGTCGTCGCCGAGAAAGTCCGTGAGCCCGGCAACCGCGGCCAGAGCACCCATGACCAGACCGACGCCGAGCAGCCAGTTGGTCGCTCCAGCAACCCCCGTGTCGCCGCGAACGTACAAAATGTCGAGGATCAGCGTCATTATAAAGCAGACGATCGGGAACGGCACGAGCATCGGGTGGATCGGGTGATCCGCGATTTTCGCCGTGCTGTGCGGATGACGTTCGCTTCCATTCATTTTTTCTCTCCTCCACCTCCCAAACGTGCGGTGACCAGTCCCGCTCCCAGTGCCAATCGCGGTCGAGGCCGCCCTGGCTCACCTCCTTCGGCTTGATTTGACGCGGTAATACCCAGGAGGTTCCCGATGGGTTGTCCGTCGACCGCCCCCGTCTTAAGCGCGGCCGCGTCATGAGCGCGTTCAAAACCGGCGATCCGCTGACCCTCAACCGGCTCTACGGGCGGTCGAGTGGACACAAATTGCGCAAGAGCCAGCATGAGCTCGTCGACACCTTATTGCCGCAAATCGCGGTTCCGGCGGAAGAAGAAATCACGTCGGGCCGTCTATTCGGCGACGATCGCCCGCTGCATTTCGAAATCGGTTTCGGCTCGGGCGAGCATCTCGTCGACCGCGCCGACATGCTGCCGGACCACGGCTTTATCGGCGCCGAGCCGTTCCTCAACGGGGTCGCCGCGGCGCTCGCCCACATCCGTGACAAGGCATTTGGGGAACGTACGCCTGTGGCGGGGCGACGCGCTCGACGTGCTGCAGCGCGTGCCGGACGGGACCTTGAGCTTCGTGTATCTGCTCCATCCCGACCCGTGGCCCAAGGCCCGGCATGCCAAGCGGCGGATGGTCAACGACCGTCCGGTCGACCTCTTCGCCGCGAAGCTCAAGAAAGGCGGCGAGTTCCGCCTCGCGACGGACGACCCGACCTATCTCACCTGGTCGATGATGGTGATGCAGCGCCACGCCGATCAATTCGAATGGCTTGCGGAAACGCCGCAGGACTTCCTCGAGCCGTCCGGCGGCTGGATCGAGACCCGCTACGGCGCCAAGTCGCGACGCGAGGGCCGCCGCCCTTATTATCTGCGCTACCGCCGCACCGGCTGAAATTGTAGAGGCGCGCGCATGGAGATTCGGGACTCCGACGCTCGACGCGATCGGAAACACGCCGCTGATCAAGCTGCGCCGCGCGTCCGAAGAAACCGGCTGCACGATTCTTGGGCAAGGCCGAATTCATGAATCCGGGCCTGTCGGTGAAGGACCGGGCCGCGCTTGGGATCGTCACTGATGCGATCGACAAAGGCCAGCTGCGCCCGGGCGGCCTGATCGTCGAAGGGACCGCGGGAAACACCGGCATCGGCCTCACCGTCGTCGGCAATGCGCTCGGCATGCACACGGTGATCGTCATCCCGGAGACGCAGAGCCAGGAGAAGAAGGACACGCTGCGCTCGCTCGGCGCGACGGTCGTCGAAGTGCCGGCGGCGCCGTACCGCAACCCCAACAATTACGTGAAAGTCGCCGCGCGCATGGCCGAGCGGCTGGCGCGCGAGCACCCGCAAGGCGCGATCTTCGCCAACCAGTTCGACAATGTCGCCAACCGCGACATCCATGTGCGCACCACTGGCCCCGGAGATCTGGGAGCAGACCGACGGCAAGGTCGACGGCTTCGTCAGCGCGGTCGGCACCGGCGGGACTCTGGCCGGAGTTGCGGCTGGACTGCGCGAGCGGAGCAAAGACGTCGTCATCGCGCTCGCCGACGTGCCTGGCGCCGCGCTCTACAGTTACTACACGACCGGCGAGCTCAAGTCCGAGGGCAGCTCGATCACCGAAGGCATCGGCCAGGGCCGCATCACCGCGAACCTCGAGGGCCTGCAAGTCGACGAAGCGTTCTTCATCCCCGATTTCGGAAAGCCTCGCCGTCGCATTCGCGCTGCTCAAGGAGGAGGGCCTGAGCCTCGGCCTCTCGTCGGGCGTCAATGTCGCCGGGGCGATCCGCCTCGCCCGCAAGCTGGGCCCTGGAAAGACCATCGTCACCATCCTGTGCGACCCGGGCTCGCGCTATCAGTCGCGCCTCTACAACCCCGAGTTCCTGCGCTCGAAGGGCCTGACGCCGCCCGAATGGCTCGTGCAGCCGCAGCGTCTTGAACCCGACTTCGTCGAGACCACATGAGCGCGTACAGGCCCCCGCCGTTCCGCGACTCGCGCAAGGAGATCTGATCAATGACCCTTTCGATCGGCAGCACCGCCCCCGATTTCACCGCCGAGACCACCCAGGGAACGATCCATTTCCACGACTGGATCGGCGACAGCTGGGCGATCCTCTTCTCGCACCCCAAGGATTACACGCCGGTCTGCACCACCGAGCTTGGCGAGGTCGCGCGGCTGAAGCCCGAGTTCGACAAGCGCAACACGAAGGTGATCGGGCTCAGCGTCGACAAGGTCGACGATCACCACGGCTGGTCGCAGGATATCAAGGACGTCACCGGTCAAGACGTCGAATTTCCCGATGATCGGCGATTACGACCTCAAGGTCGCGAAGCTGTACAACATGCTTCCGGCCGAAGAGACGCAACACCGAGGGCCGCACGGCGGCGACCAACGCGACCGTCCGCACCGTCTACCTCATCGGTCCCGACAAGAAGATCAAAGCGATGCTGCTTTACCCGATGAGCTCGGGCCGCAATTTCCAGGAGATCGTGCGCCTGCTCGATTCGATCCAGCTGACCGCGAAGCATCCCGATCGCGACGCCGGTGAACTGGAATCCGGGTGACGACTGCATCATCGCCCCGTCGCTCAGCAACGAGGCCGCGCAAGAGAAATTCCCGGGCGGCTGGAAGACTCTAAAGCCCTACCTCCGCACGGTCCCGCAGCCGCAGGACGAGCCGGTCACCGAACCCGCGGAATAGGTCAGCGCGCGGGCGTCAGCCTGAGCAGGCGCCCGCCGTCACCGTCCTCGAGCAGATAGACCGCGCCTTCGCGGTCCCTGCCCGACGAAGCGGATGCGCTTGCGCGGCATGTCCCATTGCTCGGCCTTCACGGCGCGGTCGCCGTTGAAGCGTGACGCGGATCAGCCCGTTGCCCGTCAGCGTCGCCGATGAGGCCGCTGCCCTTCCACTCCGGGAACAAATCTGCCGGTGTAGATGAGCAGGCTCGTCGGCGAGATCGACGGGCACCCACGACAGCTTGGGCGGCGCGAATTCCGGGTGAGTCGCATGCGGCGGGATCGGCACGCGGTCGTAATTCATGCCTTCGGAGACGACCGGCCAGCCGTAATTCTTGCCGCGCTCGATGAGGTTGAGCTCATCGCCGCCGCGCGGGCCCATTTCGGTTTCCCACAGCCGCCCGTCCGGCGCGAAGGCGAGCCCGTAGGGATTGCGATGGCCGAGCGTCCAGGTCTCGGCGGGCGTTAGGTTCGGCCCCGGCCATGTCACCCGCCGCCCGCCAGCGTGTCTTCGCCGCCTCGGTATCCTCCGGCGGATCGGTGACGACGACCGCTCGAGGCGCCGGTGCGGCCCGCCCACGGATTGTCCGGCGCCGGCTTCCCGTCGAGCGTCAGGTGGAGGATCTTGCCGAGCGGCTGGCTCGGATCCTGCGCCGGCGTGAAGCGCTGCCGCTCGCCCGAGGTCAGGAACAGCGACCGGCCGTCGGGCGCGAAGACGACGATCGCGCCGAACTGGCCCCCGCTTCCACCGGCGGGATCGCGCCAGATTACCTCCAGGCCATCCAGCCGCGCCCCTGCGCCGCCACGCACCAGCTTTGCCCGCGCGAGCGCGAGCCCGCTGCCGTCGTTGGAGCTGGGCTCGGAATAGGTGAGATAGACCATCTGGTCGCCCGCGAAGCTCGGCGACACTACAACGTCCAGCAACCCGCCCTGGCTGCTCACCGCCACGCGCGGAACACCGCCGACCGGCTGCTTGCGGCCGGTCGAAGCGTCGACCAGCCAGATGCGGCCCGGCTTCTCGGTGACGATCGCGGTAGGTCGTCCCCGGAAGGAACGCCAGCGCCCAAGGGTTGTCGAAGGTCGCCACCGGCGTAATCGTGAACGGCGAGCGCGGAACTGCTCGTCGTCTGGGCGGTAGTGGAACCGGAGCTGCCGCAAGCTGCGAGGAGCAGTAAAACGGCAGCTTGCATGAGGCGTGCGATCATTTGAGAATGTTCCACTTCCGTAACGTGAACCACAGTTGGGTTGCCGCCCACTAACGAAGGCCATGATGCAACCCTGTTCCTTACTCTCACTCGCCACCGCGGTTCCGCCGCACATCATCGAACAGCGTGACGCGAAGAGCCTCGGACGCGAAGCGTTCGGCGGCAGACCGGCTCTGTTCGACCGGCTTTCCACGGTCTTTGACAATGCTGGAATCGCGCGGCGCCACATCGTCGCGCCGCAAGACTGGTATCTTGCGAGCCATGGCTGGCGCGAACGCAATGCACTCTATCTAGAGGCCTGCGAGGCGATGTTCGCCGAGGCCGCCGGCGCGGCCATCGAAAAGGCGGGCCTGGAGCCTGACCAGATCGACGGCGTCGTCATGGTCTCGACCACCGGCATTGCGACCCCGAGCCTCGAAGCGCGGGTGGGACCGCGCATCGGCCTGCGCGACGATGTGCGTCGAGTGCCAGTATTCGGGCTCGGCTGCGCCGGCGGAGTGAACGGCCTCAGCCTCGCGGCGAAGCTCGCCTCCGCCGATCCAGGGAGTTACTGGCTGTTCGTCACCATCGAGACCTGCTCGATTTCGATCCGCCTCGACAGCGACGACCCGGCGGCGGTGGTCGCCACCGCGCTTTTCGGCGACGGCGCGGCAGCAGCGGTCGTCACCAGCGGCGAGCACAGCCTCGCCCGGATCAAAGGCTCGGCCGAGAAGCTGTGGCCGAACACGCAGCGGATCATGGGCTGGGAGGTCGAGGACCCGGGTCTCGCCGTCGTCTTCGACCGCGCGATCCCGCCTTTCATCGAGGCCGAGCTCGCGCAGGCAGTCGACGAAATGTGCGCGAAGCTCGACATCGAGCGCGACAGTATCGACCGCTTTTGCTGCCATCCGGGCGGGGTGAAGGTGATCGACGCGATCGAGTCCGCGCTCCACCTCAACCAGGGCGAGCTCAACCTCGAGCGCGAGGTGCTGCGCGACTATGGCAATATGAGCGCGCCGACGGTGATGTTCGTGCTCGAGCGCCTGCTCGATCAGGGGCTTCCCGATCGCGTGATGATGACCGCGTTCGGCCCGGGCTTCACCTGCGCCGGGCTGCTGCTCGAAGCCGCGTGATCCTCGGCATCGTCATCCTCGCGCTGGTCACGCTCCAGCGCGTCGGCGAATTGTGGCTGTCGAACCGGAACACGCGGCGCTTGCTCGCCGCAAGGCGCGCGCGAATATGGCCAGTCGCATTACCCGCTGATCGTCGCTGTTCATGCGCTCTGGCTCGTGGCCTTATGGTGGCTCGCTCCGGGGCGCCACATCTTCGCTTTCTGGCTGGTCCTTTATGTTCTGCTCCAGGTCGCCCGCATTTGGGTGCTGGCGACGCTGGGCCAGCGCTGGACGACGCGGATCATCGTTCTGCCCGGCGCACCGCTCGTTCGCCGCGGCCCGTACCGCCTCGTCGATCACCCCAATTATGTCGTCGTGACCGGCGAGATCGCAGTGCTCCCGCTGGTCTTCGGCTTGTGGCAAATCGCGCTGATTTTCACTGCGCTGAACGCTGCGGCCCTCACGATCCGCATCCGCGAGGAGAACCGCGCGCTCGCGCGCTAAGGAACAGCCACGCCATACCCAGGCTTCAGCGCGGATAGACATACACGTCATAGTCTTCGCCATTGCCCCAAGACGGCCGGAGCGAGGCGACGAGCCGCATCGAGGACAGGAAGCGGTTCACGCTGTCGGGTCCGCCAAATGTCTCATCGTCATACATGACGCGCGCCCTGAGGACCTTGCCCGGCTGAATTTTTGGATAGCTGAGGAAGACGACCGGCCGCCCAGTTTGCCGGTGCAGGCGTTCGGCGTCGGCGAGGATATCGTCGAGCGAGAGCTCCCGCCGCGCATTTTCGCTCAGGCGAACGATCTTGCCGAAGCGCTGTTGGCGCAAAAACCACAAAGGATTGTCGACGTAATAGGGGAGCGTTTCGAGGATGGTGTCCGGATCCCCCATCACGATTGCCCCGGAGAGCTCGGGCTTGCGCAACAGCTGGGCCACTTCGGCGGACCGGCTGTAGGGGATGCCGGAGTTCTGTAGCTCGATCGGCGCGACCAAAAGGACGGTCTGAAACACGAGCAGGCCGATGAAGATCACTGTCCCGAAAAGCTCCACGAGATCCAGCGGCGCCTGGCGCAGCCACGTTCCGCCCGCGCCCTTCGCAATCATCCAGTAAAGCGAGATCAGGAAGACAATGAACAGCGCCTCGTGGCGGTAGGAAGAGGGATAGACGAAATAAAAGAACAGCTTGAGCCCAAGGAGCCCGGCCATCGCCGCGCAAAGGGCTGCCGGCCGGCGAATCAGGCCAATGCAGCTGAGCAACAGCAGCACCCATCCATAACCGACGTGCGAAAAGCCCTTCTTCGAGTCGAGCAAGCCGGCGAAGAGATTGGCAACGCTGAGATCGTGGGAATTGTCGGAAATGGCGGCATTGTTGAACGTCGGATAGACCGTGATGAAGCAAAGCGCTGCCCCGACCGCCGCAAGCGCCGCATTCCCGGCAAAGATCAGCCAATCGCGCCGGCCTGGCCTCAATTCGTCGGTAAGCATCTCGACGAACCGGAACAGCAGGAACGCCGCGGCAAGCATGCAGCTCGGCACGTTGGTGTTGCACAGGATGGCGAGAATGAAGCCGAGCCACAAACTGTTCCTGATGCGGCCATACAGCGCGGCCAGGACGAACATTACCAGCGCGGCGATGCCGTAGTTTCTCGCGACAACCACATAATCGAACGCGCCGAGCAGGCTGAACAGAACGAGGGCGATGATGAAGAGGCGGAATGGCGAGTAGAAGGCGAAAATCGCCATCGCCGCGATCCCCAGAACCGCTCCGGCGACCGGCAGTACCTCGCGATAGGGGAAGAGATCGTGCGCGCCGCGAAGTATCAGATACCAGAGAGCCGGATGCCCCTCTCCGTGCACGTTGCGGAGCATTTCGAAGACGTTCGAACCCGAAAGCGCGAGCGAGAAGGCGCGCACCTCGTCGCGCCAGACCACATGGCTCCACAAAAACCAGGCGACGAGCGCCAGCCAGGCGATAACGAGCAGAAGACGGTCCCGTCGGTCACTCGGCGATACATTTGGGCCGACGAGCGGCGAGAGCTTGAGCTGCAATGATCCCCACCCACCCACGGTCAAAAGCGAACCGACGTTAGGTCATCGCACGGCCGTTTAGAAAGCATTTACGACACAGTTCCTAGAATTGCGCAGGACCGAGGGACCGTGGGCATGATCGAAGGGCTGAAACTCGCAGTGGTGTTGCCGGCGTACAACGCCAGCCAGACGCTTGAGCGCACGTTCGCCGAAATCCCGATGGATATCGTCGACGACATCATCCTGGTGGACGATGCGAGCACCGACTTGACCGCTGCAGTCGCCCACCGGCTCGGCATTCACACGATCATCCATGCGCGCAACGGCGGCTACGGCGCCAACCAGAAATCCTGCTACACGATCGCGCTCGCCAGGGGGGCGGACATCGTCGTGATGCTACACCCCGATTACCAATATACGCCGCGGCTCATCACCGCGATGGCGGGGATGATCGCGTCCGGCCATTATGACGCCGTCTTCGCCTCGCGAATCCTCGGCGGCGGCGCTCTCACCGGCGGCATGCCGCGCTACAAATATATTGCCAACCGGTTGCTCACGGCATTCCAGAACCTGCTGATGGGCGGCAAGCTCAGCGAATATCACACGGGTTACCGCGCATGGAGCCGGAAGGTTCTCGCGCAGCTGCCGCTCCTCGCCTGCTCCGACGATTTCGTGTTCGACAACGAAATGATCGCCCAGGCGATGTGGGCGGGCTTCCAGCCTCGGCGAGATTTCCTGCCCGACCAAATATTTTCCCGAAGCGTCGAGCATCAACTTCCGCCGCAGCTGCATCTATGGCCTCGGCGTCCTTCGCACCGCGATCACCTACCGGCTGTGCCGCTGGGGCCTGGGCAATACCATCTTGTTCGCGGCGCCCGCTGCAACGCTCCCAAGCTCGCCTCCAGCAATGCCAAGCATGACCGTTGCCGAACCGCTGCCGAGGAAGCGCGCGGCGTGAATCGCGCCGGCTTCCACAGCTCTGCGTTCGATCAGCTGTCGCGGGTGCTTGCGAAGCCCGGCGCAAGGCAATTGCGTCCGCTATGCGATTGCCGGGGTCTGCGTCACGCAATTCGCCGCGGCGATCTATTCGGCCCTCGTCCTCTTCGTGCACGTCAATGCCCTGCAGGCGAACGTCGTGAGCACCGCCTTCGGTTTGTGCGCGGGCTACCTGGCGCACAGCCGCTGGAGCTTCGCCGGGGCTGCTGGCGCGCTCGCCGAACATGCCAAGGTCGGCCGCTTTCTTCTCAGCTCGTTCCTCGCCTTCATCATCAACAGCGCCTGGGTGTGGTTGCTCGTCTCGACCCTGCAGCTTCCGCCACTGACGCCTGTTCCACTGATGATGTTCGTCACTCCGTGGATCAGTTTCCTGCTCAATCGCCACTGGGTGTTCCGGGCCGCCTGAACGGCAGTCGCGGCCTGCGGTCGCCAACGTCCCATCTTCGCTTGCGAAACAGGGTTCGCCGAGCCTATATCGCCGCTCTCCTCGACATCGTCAGATGCCTGAGGCTGGTCCCTCCCCGGGGGCCGGTCCGACAGACGTTTGATGCGTACATCGTAAGGGAATTGCTTTGGCGGACGTCGCCGGCCTGCATCGGATCATCGAGCCCGAGGTTCAGCACCTCGGCTATGAGCTCGTGCGCGTCTGCATGATCGGCGGAACCTCCGACCCGACGCTGCAGGTCATGGCCGAGCGCCCGGACACGCGGCAGCTCGACCTCGCCGATTGCGAGCGAATCTCGCGGCGGCTTTCCGACATGCTCGACCTGTGCGACCCGATCGATGGCAGCTACCGCCTCGAAGTCTCGCTCGCCCGGGCATCGACCGGCCGCTGACCCGGCTCAACGATTATCGCGACTGGGCGGGCATGAGGCGCGCATCACCCTCGCCGAGCCGCTCGGGAGGATCGCAAACAATTCTCGGGCACGCTCCAGGGCGTCGAGGGCAGACTCCGTGAAGCTCACCGACAAGACGGGCGAGCCTCACGCTTTGCCCTTTTCCGCAATCGCATCGGCCAAGCTCGTCTTGACCGACAAGCTCATTCGAGCCACCGCGCCGCTCAGCACACAAGGCGCCGACCAACATCGAGACTGTAGAGGAATAAGAAGAATGGCCACCGCACCCGCTGCCGTCAGCGCCAACAGGGCCGAGCTGATCGCGATCGCCGACGCGGTCGCGCGCGAGAAGCTGATCGACAAGGGCATCGTCATCGAGGCGATGGAAGACGCGATCCAGCGCGCCGCCCGCGCCCGCTATGGCGCCGAGAACGACATCCGCGCCAAGCTCGACGCCGAGACCGGCGACCTGCGCCTGTGGCGCGTCCTCGAAGTCGTCGAGGAGCCCGAGGATCATTTCAAGCAGGTCGACCTCAAGGGCGCCCAAAAGCTCAACAAGGACGCGAGCATCGGCGACTTCATCGTCGACCCGCTGCCGCCGATCGAATTCGGGCGGATCGCCGCCCAGGCCGCCAAGCAGGTGATCTTCCAGAAGGTCCGCGATGCCGAGCGCGAGCGCCAGTATGAAGAGTTCAAGGACCGCGTCAGCGAGATCATCACCGGCGTCGTCAAGCGCGTCGAGTTCGGCCACATCGTCGTCGACCTCGGCCGCGCCGAGGGCGTCATCCGCCGCGACCAGCAAATCCCGCGCGAGATGGTCCGCGTCGGCGACCGCATCCGCTCGCTGATCATGTCCGTCCGCCGCGAGGCGCGCGGGCCGCAGATTTTCCTCAGCCGCGCCCATCCCGACTTCATGAAGAAGCTGTTCGCGCAGGAAGTGCCCGAGATTTACGACGGAATCATCGAGATCAAGGCCGCCGCGCGCGATCCTGGCAGCCGCGCCAAGATCGGGGTCATCAGCCACGACAGCTCGATCGACCCGGTCGGCGCCTGCGTCGGGATGAAGGGCAGCCGAGTCCAGGCTGTCGTCCAGGAGCTGCAGGGCGAGAAGATCGACATCATCCCCTGGAGCGCAGGATCTGGCGACCTTCGTCGTCAATGGGCTCCAGCCGGCGACAGTCAGCCGCGTCGTCATCGACGAGGAAGAGAGCCGGATCGAGGTCGTCGTCCCCGACGACCAGCTGAGCCTCGCCATCGGCCGCCGCGGCCAGAACGTGCGGCTCGCGAGCCAGCTCACCGCCTCGCAGATCGACATCCTGACCGAAGCCGACGCGAGCGAAAAGCGCCAGCGCGAATTCGTCGAGCGCTCGTCGCTCTTCCAGACGGAGCTCGACGTCGACGAAACCCTCTCGCAGCTGCTCGTCGCGGAGGGTTTCACCAGCCTCGAGGAAGTCGCCTACGTGCCGGTCGAGGAGATCGCGCAGATCGAGGGCCTCGACGAGGACATCGCGACCGAGCTCCAGAGCCGCGCAACCGAAGCGCTCGAGCGGCGCGAAGCGGCGTCGCGCGAGGAGCGCCGTGCGCTCGGCGTCGAGGACTCCGCTCGCCGAGCTTCCGCACCTCACCGAGCAGATGCTGGTCACTCTGGGCAAGGCGGGCATCAAGACGCTCGACGATCTCGCCGACCTCGCGACCGACGAGCTGATCCAGAAGAAGCGCGTCGAGCCTCGCCGCCGCGAGCCGAGCAACCGGCCCGAGGACAAGGGCGGAATTCTCGCCGAATATGCTCTCAGCGAAGAGCAGGGCAACGAGATCATCATGGCCGCCCGTGCGCACTGGTTCGAGGACGAAGAGCCCGCCAAAATTGAGGAGGCCGCCGATGCGGAACCCTCAGAATGACACCGGCGAGACTCTAACGCTGGAGAAAGAAGCGCACGTCCCCGAGCGGACGTGCGTGCTCACCCGCCGCAAGGCCGCGAAGGAAGAGCTGATCCGCCTCGCGCTCTCGCCCGAGGGCGAAGTCGCGCCCGACGTGCGCGCCCGCGCTCCCGGACGCGGCGCATGGATCGGAGTGACCCGTTCGGAGCTCGACGCCGCCAACGCCAAGGGCAAGCTCAAGGGCGCTCTGCAGCGGGCGTTCAAGACCAACGACCTCAGCGTTCCGGACAATCTCGGCGAGCGGACCGAGCACGCACTGCGCCAGACCGCGCTTGACCGCCTCGGAATGGAGGCGCGCGCGGGCAATCTGATCAACGGTGCCGACAAGGTCGAAGCGGCAGCTCGGGCGGGGAAGGTGCATCTCCTGGTCCACGCGCTGGACGCGAGCGAGGACGGACGTCGGCGGATGGATCAGGGCTGGCGCGTCGGCGGTGGCGATCCTCAGGGGGTGATATTCCCCGAAGACCGCACTATCTTGTCCATGGCACTGGGGCGCGAAAATGTGGTACATGTCGCCCTGACCGATCCCGCCGCCGCTTCGCGTGTCCGACATGCGCTTGCCCGGTGGCGAGCTTTCACTGGCCCCGATCGTGGTCCGGAAGGTGGAGAACCCGCCTTGAGGACCGGCTCGGCTGAAGATTTGACGAAGGAATAGAATGGCAGACCAGACCGAAAAACCGAAGCTTGGCACCCGGCCCTCGCTGGGCATCAAGCGCACGGTCGAGACCGGCAAGGTCAAACAGAGCTTCAGCCACGGCCGCTCGAACACGGTCGTCGTCGAGGTCAAGAAAAGACGCATCCTCGGCCGTCCGGGCGAAGCTCCGCCGGTCGAAGCGCCCAAGCCCATTGCCGAAGCCCCGGCTCCGGCTCCCAAACCGGCGCCTGCGGCTCCGCAGTCGCGCAAGCCCTCGCCGCAGGACGAGATGGCGAACCGCAAGGAGCTTCAGCAGAAGCTTCTGCGCGAGGCCGAGGGAGCCCGCCTGACTTCGCTCGAGGAAGCGCGTCGCCGCGAAGACCGCACCAAGGTTCAGCAGACCGAGGAAGAGCGCCGCCGCACAGAAGAGAACCGGAAGGTCGAAGAAACCGCCGCCGAGGACACGCGTCTTGGCGCCGAGCAGGAGGCTGCCCGGGCCGCCGAAGCGCCACCTGAGCCCCAAGTCGCTGTGCCGATCGTCGAGGATGACGAGGAGCGCGGATTCCGCCGTCCCGGCCATGCGCCCGCGCCCAAGCGGCCCGAGCCGGCGCGCCCGAGCCGCGGTCGCGGCGAGGAACGTCACCGCGGCAAGCTCACCGTCATCGCGCGCCCTCTCCGACGAGGACGAGAACCGCGCCCGCTCGCTCGCCGCGCTCCGCCGTGCGCGCGAGAAGGAAAAGCGCCACCACATGGAGACCGGCCCTGCGACCAAGCAGGTCCGCGACGTCGTCGTCCCCGAGGCGATCACGGTGCAGGAGCTCGCCAACCGCATGGCCGAGCGCGGCGCCGACCTCGTCAAAGCCCTGTTCAAAATGGGCAGCCCGGTCACCCTGACGCAGACCATCGACCAGGACACGGCCGAGCTGCTCGTCACCGAATTCGGGCACCGCGTGAAGCGCGTCAGCGATGCGGACATCGACATCGACTCGTCAACAGACGTCGATGCAGCCGAGACCCTTCAGCCCCGTCCGCCCGTAGTCACCATCATGGGCCACGTCGACCACGGCAAGACGTCGCTGCTCGACGCCATCCGCGGTGCCGACGTGGTTGCCGGCGAGGCTGGCGGCATCACCCAGCACATCGGCGCCTATCAGGTGAGCCTGCCCGACAAGTCGAAGGTCACTTTCCTCGACACGCCGGGCCACGAGGCGTTCTCGGAAATGCGCGCCCGCGGCGCCAACGTCACCGACATCGTGATCCTGGTGGTCGCGGCCGACGATGGCCTGAGGCCGCAGACGATCGAGGCGATCAATCACACCAAGGCGGCCGGCGTTCCGATGATCGTCGCGATCAACAAGATCGACAAGCCCGAGGCGAAGCCGCAGAAGGTCCGCGAGGAGCTGCTGCAGCACGAGATCATTGTCGAGGACATGGGCGGCGACGTGCAGGACGTCGAAGTCTCGGCCAAAGAAAAGACCAACCTCGACAAGCTCCTGGAGGCGATCCAGCTCCAGTCCGAGATCCTCGAGCTCAAGGCCAACCCGGCCCGCGCCGCCGAAGGCACGGTGATCGAGGCCAAGCTCGACAAGGGCCGCGGTCCTCTCGCGACCGTTCTCGTCCAGCGCGGCACGCTGCGCGTCGGCGACGTCTTCGTGGCGGGCGCCTCATCGGGCAAGGTTCGGGCGATGATCGACGACAAGGGTCGCCAGGTGAGCGAAGCCGGTCCTTCGTTCCCGGTCGAGGTGCTCGGCCTGTCAGCGGTTCCTGCGGCCGGGGACGCGTTCACCGTCGTCGAGAACGAGGCCCGGGCCCGCGAAGTCGCTTCCTACCGGTTGGGCGTGCTCGACCGGAAGCGCACAACCAGCGCGCCGGTCAGCCTCGAGAACATGTTCGCCAACCACGCGTCCACGACCAAGGAACTCCCGCTGGTGGTCAAGGCCGACGTGCACGGCTCGGTCGAGGCGATCGTCCATGCCTTGAACCGCCTGTCCACCGACGAGATCAAGGTGCGCATCCTGCATTCGGGTGTCGGCGCGATCACCGAAAGCGACGTCACTCTGGCGAACGCGAGTGGAGCGCCGATCATCGGGTTCAACGTCCGCCCCAACGCCAAGGCGCGTGAGGTCGCGGAACGCAGCAAGGTCGAGTTTCGCTATTACGACGTCATCTATCACCTCACCGACTGGGCGAAGGGCGCGATGGCCGGCGAGCTCGGGCCGGAGATCATCGAGACCGTCGTCGGCCGCGCCGAAGTCCGCGAAGTCTTCCCCGCGGGCAAGAAGGACAAGGCGGCCGGTCTGCTCGTCACCGAGGGCGTCATCCGCAAGGGCCTCAACGCCCGCCTCACGCGCGAGGACGTCATCGTCTCGGCGACGACGATCAGCTCGCTGCGGCGATTCAAGGACGACGTGGCAGAAGTCACGCTCGGGGCTCGAATGCGGCGTGATGCTGGCCGACACCAATGACATCAAGGCGGGCGACATGCTCGAGGTGTTCGAGGTCGAGGAGCGCGCGCGGACGCTGTAATCGTCACCCTGAACTCGTTTCAGGGTCCATCGTGGAGACCACACAGTGCGGGTGGAGAAATGGATGCTGAAACAAGTTCAGCATGACGGGGTGGTCTAATGCGCCGCACTGAAACCGCCGAAGGCCGCTCCGTGCGTCTGCTCCGCATTGGCGAGCAGGTGCGCCACGTGCTCAGCGAACTGCTCCAGCGCGGCGACGTGCATGACGAGGTGCTGCAATCGCACCTCGTCAGCATCACCGAAGTGCGCATGTCGCCCGACCTCCGCCACGCCACCGTGTTCGTGAAGCCGCTGCTCGGTCAGGACGAGGAAGCGGTGCTGAAGGCGCTGCGCCAGAACACCGCCTTCCTCCAGCGCGAAGTCGCCCGCCGAATCCGCACGAAATATGCCGCGAAGCTCAAGTTCGTCGCCGACGAAAGCTTCGACGAAAGCAGCCACATCGAAAAACTGCTGCGCTCGGAGAAGGTCGTGCAGGACCTCGATCGCGAATGATGCATCTTCAGCGGATGTCGGAGCCGATGAACGGGGACGGCTGCCGCGCCGAGCTGTTCGCCGAGCAGCACCGCGAGCCGCTGAGAGCGGCCTGCGCCGAGGACGGCGAGATCTGGCAGATCTACGCCAACAACTTCGGCCCCGACGGCTTCGACAAGAGCATCGACCGCTACACGTCCAATCCCAACAACCGCACGTTCGTGCTGTTCGACGGCGACGAGCTCGCGGGCATGTCGAGCTTCCTCGGCATCGACGAGGGCCGCCAGGTGCTCGAGATCGGCGGCACTTACTATCGCCCACACCTCCGCGGCACCGGCTTCAACCGACGCGTCAAGGACATGATGCTGCGGCGCGCGTTCGACTGCGGCATCCGCCGGGTCGAGTTCCGCGTCGACCGCCGCAACGCGCGTTCGCAAGCCGCGATGAAGAAGCTCGGCGCCGTGCGCGAAGGCGTGCTCCGCGCCGACCGCATCACCTGGACCGGTCACGTGCGCGACACCGTCCTGTTCGCGATTTTGAAGGATGAATGGCCGGTATGAACCGCAACACCGTCTTCCAGATTGCGACCTGGCTCGTGCCGTTAATCGTCGCGATCGTGTTTCACGAAGTCGCGCACGGGCTGGTCGCGCGGCGTCTGGGCGATCCGACGGCGCAGGAGCGCGGGCGGCTCTCGCTCAACCCGATCAAGCACATCGACCCGTTCGGCACCATAATCCTGCCCATGCTGCTGGCGATCAGCCACGCGCCGGTGTTCGGCTGGGCCAAACCCGTGCCGGTCAATTACGCGCTGCTCAGGAATCCGCGGCGGGACATGGTGCTCGTGGCCCTTGCCGGGCCGGGGATGAACCTGCTGCTCGCCGTGGTCGGCGCGATTGCGCTTGCGGCGACTCTCACCTGGTCCCCGGATCCGAACAGCCTTGCCACGCGGCTGGTTGCCGGCAATGCGGAGGCATTCATCTACATCAACATCTTCCTCGGCGTGTTCAACCTGCTGCCCGTTCCGCCGTTCGACGGCGGGCACGTGGTCGAAGGACTGCTGCCGCCGCAGCTCGCAATCCGCTTCCGGCAGATCGGGCGATATTCGCTGCTGGTGCTCATGATCTTGTTGCTCGTGCTGCCGGCAATCTCCCCGAATGCGAACGTGGTCGGCCGCATCGTCTCGCCGCTGGTGGAGCGTATCGCCACCGGTCTGCTCGGGATCTTCGGCATCCAGCCGTGACATGCTCCACGGCTGGATCATTCTCGACAAACCGGTCGGTTTCGGCTCGACCCAGGCCGTAAGCGCGGTCAAGCGCCTGCTGCGCGAAGCCGGCGAACCGAAGACGAAAGTCGGCCACGGCGGCACGCTCGATCCACTGGCGAGCGGCGTTCTCCCGATCGCGCTCGGCGAAGCCACCAAGCTCTGCGGCCGAATGCTCGACGCCACGAAGGAATATGAGTTCACAATCCAGCTTCGGGAGAGAGACGGACACGCTCGATGCCGAAGGCAAGATTGTTGCGACTTCCAACTACGCAGCCAGGGTTCGGACCGCTGGAAACCATCCTCGAACAGCGGTTTTTGGGAGAAATCGAGCAGTATCCGCCTACCTACTCCGCCCTGAAGGTGGCCGGGAAGCGCGCATCGGATCGTGCGCGCGCGGGTGAGGAGGTTAAGTTGAACGCTCGCAAAGTCACCGTCTACGAGTGGCGATACATCGCCGAAGGATTCGTGGGTGAATGGGACAAGAGCGAGCAATATGCGACACTCGAGGCAACCGTTTCCAAAGGCACCTACATCCGCAGCCTCGCCCGCGACATTGCCCGCGCATTGAACACCGTCGGGCACGTCACCATGTTGAGGAGGACGCGCGCCGGGCCCTTCTCCCTCGAAACAGCCATTTCGCTGGACTTTCTGAGTGAAGCCGCTAAGGCGCGCCAATTGACGCGGGTGGTACTGCCGCTTGAAGCGGCGCTGGACGACATCCCGGCCCTCCCCGTCACCCCCGATCAGGCTCGACTGCTCCGTCATGGACAGAAGCTCTTCGGGATCCCCGCGCTGCCGGGGCTTTGCATGGCGACATTGGAGGGAACTCCGGTCGCTCTGGTCGAAGCCACGGCCGACGGCCTTCGGGTCGTCCGGGGGTTCAACCTTTAAGAGAACAGGAGTGACACGATGTCGATTACCGCCGAGCGCAAGCAGGAAGTTATCAAGGAACACGGCCGCGCCAAGGACGATACCGGTTCGCCGGAAGTCCAGATCGCGATCCTGACCAGCCGAATCCAGACGCTGACCGACCATTTCAAAGCCCACGCGAAAGACAATCACAGCCGTCGCGGACTGTTGATGATGGTCAACAAGCGTCGTTCGCTGCTCGACTATCTCCGCAAGGAAGACTTGCAGCGCTACACCGACCTGATCGCCAAGCTCGGCCTTCGGAAATAACCATTTGAAGCGGCCCCTGCGGGCCGCTTCGCATATGTTCAGTCCCGCAATTCGGCGGGGCGTTCATAGGGGCAAGAACGAACGCCCCGACCGCTGACGGACCGGGAGCCCGTCCATCGATGAACCGGCAGGCATCCGGCCGCCGGGTAAGGAAAAGATATGTTCAATACGAAAACTGTGGAAATCGAGTGGGGCGGCAAGACGCTGAAGCTCGAGACCGGGCGCGTTGCCCGCCAGGCCGACGGCGCGGTTCTCGCGACCCTTGGCGAAACTGTAGTGCTGTGCGCAGTCACCGCCGCCAAGTCGGTCAAGCCGGGGCAGGATTTCTTCCCCCTGACCGTCCACTATCAAGAAAAATTCAGCGCCGCGGGACGCATCCCCGGCGGCTTCTTCAAGCGGGAGCGCGGAGCGACCGAAAAGGAAACGCTGACCAGCCGCCTCATCGACCGCCCGGTCCGGCCGCTGTTTCCCGAAGGCTTCTACAACGAGATCCTGTGCATCGCGCAGGTCCTCAGCTACGACGGCGAGAACGAGCCCGACATCCTCGCGATGGTCGCCGCGTCCGCCGCTTTGACGCTCAGCGGAGTGCCCTTCATGGGCCCGATCGCGGCTGCGAGAGTCGGCTTTATCGACGGCCAATACGTCCTTAATCCCACCAAAACGCAAATGGATGAGGGCAAACTCGACCTTGTCGTCGCCGGAACGCGCGAAGCGGTGATGATGGTCGAATCCGAGGCCAAGGAGCTGTCGGAGGACGAAATGCTGGGCGCGGTCATGTTCGCCCACCGCGAAATCCAGCCGGTGATCGGAGCGATCATCAAGCTCGCCGAGCAGGCGGCCAAGGAGCCGTGGGAGCTGGCGACCAATGCCGGCAAGGACGAGATCAAGAAGAAATTGAAGGCGCTGATCGGCAAGGACGTCGACGCCGCCTACAAGCTCACCGCCAAGCAGGACCGCCAGACGGCGCTCAGCGCAGCGCGCAAGAAAGCGGCCGAGGCGTTCGCCGAGTCCGACCCGCAGGAGCAGCTCGCCGCCGGCAAGCTGGTCAAGAGCATCGAGGCCGACGTCGTCCGCGGCGCGATCCTCAAGGAAGGCCGCCGCATCGACGGCCGCGACACCAAGACCGTGCGCCCGATCGAGATCAGCGTCGGCTTCCTGCCGCGCACCCACGGTTCGGCCCTGTTCACCCGCGGCGAGACGCAATCGATCGTCAGCACCACGCTCGGCACCAAAGAGTCCGAGCAGATGATCGACGGGCTGGAGGGCCTCTCCTACTCGCGCTTCATGCTGCACTATAACTTCCCGCCTTATTCGGTCGGCGAAGTCGGACGCTTCGGCGCCCCGTCGCGGCGCGAGACCGGCCACGGCAAGCTCGCCTGGCGCGCGATCCACCCGATGCTCCCGAGCGTCGAGGAATTCCCGTACACAATCCGCGGTCCTCTCCGACATCACCGAGTCCAACGGCTCGTGTCGATGGCGACGGTGTGCGGCGGAAGCCTCGCGCTGATGGACGCCGGAGTGCCGCTCAAGCGTCCGGTCGCGGGAATCGCCATGGGCCTGATCCTCGAGGGCAAGGACTTCGCGGTGATCAGCGACATCCTCGGCGACGAGGATCATCTCGGCGACATGGACTTCAAGGTCGCCGGAACGGCCGAGGGCATCACCAGCCTGCAGATGGACATCAAGGTCGCCGGGATCACCGAGGAGATCATGAAGACCGCGCTCGCCCAGGCGAAGGACGGCCGCGCGCACATCCTCGGCGAAATGGCCAAGGCGCTCGACCACAGCCGTGAAGAGCTGTCGGCCCACGCGCCGCGCATCGAGACGATGACCATCCCCAAGGACAAGATCCGCGAAGTCATCGGCACCGGCGGCAAGGTCATCCGCGAGATCGTCGCCACCACCGGCGCCAAAGTGGACATCGACGACGAGGGCGTGATCAAGATCGCCTCGGCGGACCTCAGCCAGATCGAGGCCGCGCGGCAGTGGATCCGCGGCATCATCGCCGAGCCCGAGGTCGGCCAGATCTACACCGGCAAGGTGGCGAGCGTCGTCGATTTCGGCGCGTTCGTGACCTACATGCCGGGCAAGGACGGGCTGGTCCACGTCTCGGAGATCAAGAACGAGCGGGTCGAGAACGTCCGCGACGCTTTGTCCGAAGGCCAGGAGGTCAAGGTCAAACTGCTCGAGGTCGACCAGCGCGGCAAGGTCCGCCTGTCGATGCGCCTGGTCGACCAGGAGACCGGCGAAGAACTGCCCGACACGCGGCCGCCGCGGGAGCCGCGGAAGGCGGCGATCGCGGGCCGCGGCGGCGGCGTGACCGCGGCGACCGCCTCGTGGCGGCGGCGGACGCGACCGCGACCGCGGTCCGCGCCGTGACGGCGGCGGTCGGTGGCCGTGGTGGCGAAGGCCGGCGGCGGCGACCGCGACCGTGGACCGCGCGGCGAAGGCCGTGGCGGCGATCGCGGACCCCGGCCGCGAGCGTGAGGCCGTGGTCCAGCGCGAAGGCGGCGGTGACGAAGGCCCGGCGCCTGCGTTTGCTCCGGCGTTCCTGACTGGGGATGATGCGGACTGAGTTCAGCGATGCCGAGGCTAAGGCGGGGATTGCGCGAGCGATCTTCGCGTTAGCTGAAGAGACATCGCGAACCGGACGGCGGGGCGGCCGGCATAAAGCCGGCCGAACCCGTCCGACGCGGTCACGCGATTCACTCGCGTGACCCCGGTTCCTCGGCTAACCTGTTCTGAAACGACGAAGGCCCCGCAGCCATGCGGGGCCTTCATCTTTACCGCTCGAGTGCGCGGGAATTCACTTTGGATTGTCGACGTCTTCGAGCGCCTTCTCGTTCTTGTCGTTATGCTCTTTCGCAGCGTCGGCGGCTTTGCCCGCCATGCCATTTCCTAGCGAGTCCCTTAGCTGCTGCTTTTCGGCCTTGTCCTTTTGCTCTTTCGCTTGCTGTTCCGCCTTCTGGCGCTCGGCCTTGTTGAAGTCCGCATCGCAATTCGCGCATTGAGCATGCGCCGCGGACGAGAACAGCAAAGTTGCTGCCACGATAAGCAATGTCTTTTTCATGGATACCTCCTCGCATCTGGGCTGTTCACCCGCTTCCAGCGAAGCGCATGGTGTGCAGCACAAGCAGATTCGGCTCCGCTGCATTTACCAGAACTTGAATCGGGTTGCCACGTCAGGGGACGAGAAGGCCCCGCAGCAATGCGGGGCCTTTTCTTTGACAAGCGCGCCCGCTCCAGCTGAATTCATTCGGATGACACGCGCCGCCGCCCGCTTATGATGTTCGCCAAGCGCCTCCGCCAGGGCATCCGCGACGGCCGGATCACGTGCACGATCCGCATCTGGCAGCGCCCGCACGTGAAGGTCGGCGGCGTCTACCCGATGGAAGAGCGGCCGTGTCGTGGTCAGCTCGGTGCGCGAGATCGTGCTTGACGATGTCACGGACGCGCTCGCCCGGGAGTCGGGCTTCGACGACGTCGCCGACCTGCTGCAGACCGCGAGGCACGGCCCCGGCGACAACGTCTATCTGATACGCTTCCGATTTGTCGGGCCGGAGGGGGAAGACGACTGACCTGCGGAGCCCGGCGTCCAGCCCTGAAAACGCAAGGCCCCGCTGCGATGCAGTTTTCATCTTGCGCCGCGCATCGACCGCGCTAACCTCCGCTCGACTTCAACGGGGCGTATAATGCAGAAATTTTGTTACGCGTTTTGCGTCGCGTCGCTGATTCTTGGCCCTCGGCCGCCGCGGCCCAAGCTCGGCTCCAGCCGCCAGACTTTCCAGCTGTCCAAGGTCGTCCTCGACATGGAGACGGTCGAGCCGAAGGCGCGGGTGAAAGGCGGCACCTTGTGCGTCTTCCCCTCGAGCGTAAAGCTGCCGAAGAAGAAGGAAACCTTGTCGTACGAGCGCTTCGACAATCTCTTCTCCGAACGCCTCAAATCGGCCGGACTTAACGTCATCAACACCTCGTCCGACCTGTTCACCGGCGATTCGGACAAGAACAAGGCGGACTATCTGATCGGCGCGATCATGCGCATCGACACCATCAACCTGTGCTCCTCGATCAAGGGCGAAAAGGGCGACGCGGCGGTCAAGATCGAATGGCAGGTCTATGACCGCGCGACCGGCGAAGTTCGTTGACACGGTCACGACGGACGGCCACGGAGTGCAGGACAAGTTCGTCACCAACGGCCTCGACCAGATGCTGAACAGCGCGTTCACGTCCAGCCTCGGCGAGCTTGCTGATGGACCAGTCCGTGATCCAGAGATCGCGAAGCCGGCGAGCTGAGCGCACGCTGGCGCCGGCCACCTGCCGACGCACGGAAACGCTCAAATATCTAGACAAGTGCAGCAACTGATGTTGTGTTGCCGTTCACGAATAAGGGGGGCGGAAATGCACTCGTCAAACCTGTTTCGCATGGCGTCTGGCGTTCGAGCCTAGTCGTGCGGTCTATTCCGTCGTGGCTCAAGTGGAGCGCAATCGCAGTGGCGGTCGTCGCCGTCCTGGTCGGTGCTTGGCTCATCACCGATATGGCAAGAAAGCACGGGTTGAGTGTACTTCTTCTGAAGCGACATCGACGACAATCGACGTGCTCAAGAAGGCTCTGGAAAAGGAGATATTCTCGAAGGCGAGCGGTAGCGAAAATGCAGAGGCGGTTTCCAAATCGAACATTCGAGCTGCTGTCGCACAAATTCTATTTTACGTTCGAAGACGTGAGGAGGTCCGAGAAGATCCGAACAGCACGAAGCGATTTTGCGAGGGGACACTCAAGCTTCAGGCTCCCGCGGAAGACTTGAGCAACGCAGATGAAGCTCGCTCGGCTGCGGGCGTAGGAACGGTTACTCAGCTAGCAGATGCTAATGACGTCGATCGCGAAGCAGACACGTTTTCAGCCAAGACCGACTACGATGTGCAGCCGACCGATACCGGAGACAAAGTTTTCGCCGAAACGGAGACGAAATCTCCACTGATGAACGTTGCATCGGAAGTGCTCGCATCATCCCTGCTGCACAACGTGTTGCAACAAGCGGCAGCAACCGAGCAACAAGCGCAGCAAGCTCAGCAGGCTCAACAAAATGCGGCCCGGGAGCAGAAGGCCGCCGATCTCAATTCCGCGAAAACTGATAATCAGCTGGCAGTTCAATCCATCCTTCGCCGTGTGGCGGCCATACCACCCGGCACCCGAGCACAGTTGCTACCGCAGCAACGAGCCTGGGTTCGTAAGAAGGATGCGGATTGCCGCGTCGAAGCTGCCACTGCGTCGACCGATCCGACCGCGACACCTGGAAGTCGCTCGATTGAATTGTGACACTCGCACGACGCAGGAACGTATAAGCTTCCTCCAGCCTTATCGCGAGCAACCGCCCGACAGCAGTCCGCAAGAGCAGCCAACGGACGAATAGCTCATAGCAGCTTGCCCCTGTTGCGATGTCCTGCCCCTTCGCGAAAGCGCTGTCCTATTTGGATTTTGGTTCGATAAGTGGATTGCCTCCGTTCTGAGTTGTCACGCGGAGTAAATCCGACGTGACGTCGGTCGCGTCTGCGCAGCGCGGCTTAGGCCGCACCCCCAGATCAAGCCGGGGGCGACCGGCTCTCGCCATCTCTTCGCGCTGCTCCGGCGACGCGCTTGGGTGGCTCATCCATCCAAGCCACCCGAACGAGCATCGCCGGCGTCGCTGCGCTCGGCATTTCGGAGGAGGTCATGCGGAGTGAATCCGCAGTGACTCGTCGGTCCTGTCGCGCTCTGCGGCGCGCAGGCCGTCCGGCAGCTCGCCATCTCTTCGCGCTGCTCAGGCGGGCGCCGCTTGGGTGGCTCGTCCATCCAAGCCAACCGAACGAGCGCGCCGGCTTCACTGCGCTCGGTGGCTCGTTATTCGGCGGGCTTCAGGTTGCACGCTTTCTGCTTGCCGCGCTGGTCGTCCTCGAGGTCGTAGGTGACCCGGTCGCCTTCGCGCAAAGTGCTCATTCCGGAACGCTCGAGATCGGAAATGTGGACGAACGCGTCGGATCCTCCGCCCTCGGGCGCGATGAAGCCGAAGCCTTTGTTCTCATTGAAAAACTTGACGGTTCCTGTGGGCATTTGATGGTTCCTTCTGACGTTCGGTCCGAGTGTCGGACCCGTGATTGCTAAGAGCAGCGAAGAAAAGCAGAAAGGAGCCGCAAAGCGCCAGTGCCCGTCTATTTGCGACCGGTAGCGCGACGCCCCTAGCGCAAATGCGCGCGGGTTTAAACTCAGGCGAATTGGGGTGGCGCATTTGGTGGGCGATCTCAAAGATGGTCACGGGAATAAATCCCGCGACTCGTCGGACGGGTTCGCTCGGCTTAGGCCTCTCGCCCCGCCGTCCGGGCTTTCCGCCTCTCTTCGTGCTGCCTCCCGTTTGCTGCGCAAAGCGCTCACCTGCACTCGGGGCAGAAAGCGCTGTCCTATTTGGATTTGGCTCCATAAGTGAATTGCCTCGTGGGCCCGGCCTCCGCCGGGAAACACAAGCGAGGCACATGCCCAAAATCATCTCAATCGCGCAGGACCTCGCTTATCTTCGGGCGCTGGCGGAGACGGGCAACGCGACTCTGGCGGCGGAGCGGGCGGGAGTGTCGCGGACCTGGGCTTACAAGCGGCGGGAGCGGGATGCGCGCTTCGATCGGCTGTGCCGGGAGGCCGCGAGCCAGGCGAAGGCGCGGCTGCGGGTGCGCGTAAACCGGGACCGCAAGGGCGGGTGGACGGCGGCGCTCGAGCGGCGTTTCCTCGCGGCGCTGGCGGCGACTCGCGACGTGCCGCTGGCATTGCTCCAGGTCGGGATCAGCGCGCCTTCCGCCTATCGCCGGCGGATGGCGCGGCGCTTGGGTGGCTCGTTCCATCCAAGCCAACCGAACGAGTGCTTCGCCGCACGCTGGCGCGAGGCGCTGGCGGACGACGAAGCGTTCGCCGAGGCGCAGTGGGTGGCGACGATGATCTGCCTGCTCGACGGCGAGGCGGTGCCGCCCGACCTGCCGGTGCAGACGATCGGGATCGGCGACGTGATCCGGCTGCACGAGCGCAGCCTGGGGGTGAGACGCGGCCGGCCGATGCGGCCTTGAGGGCGACGCCGCGAACCTTTCTCCCGCCTGACCATCGCATATGAGGGCAGTTCATCGCGGCTGTGCGATTGTGTGTCACATGCGGGGGAACATGACGGCCGCAACACGATTGAGTGCTGCGAGCCCGAAAAGGAGAATGAATATGCGTAAGTTGATACTCTTGACTGCAATGGCGGCGATGATGGTGCCCAGCGCCGCTGTCGCCCAGCGACAAGACCGCCGCGACCGCGTCGAAGTGCGCAAAGACCGGCAGGAGGTCCGCCGCGACCGGCGCGAGCTGCGCCGCGACCGCCGGGACGTGCGCCAGAACCGCCGTGTTCGCACGGCCTACATCGCCCCGGTGCGCAACTGGCGCTATCGCCCGGTGAGCGTCGGCTTCCGGCTGCAGCCGTCGTTCTATGGCTCGCGTTACTACATCAGCGATTACTCGGCCTATCGTCTGCAGGCCCCGCGCCATCATTGGCTGCGCTGGGTCCGTTATGGCGACGATCTGCTGCTGGTGAACATCCGCAACGGCCGCGTGCTCAACGTGGTGCATTACCGCTACTGGTAAGCGCCCGGACTGCCCGGCAAACAGCGAAGGCCTCGAGAGCAATCTCGGGGCCTTTTTTGCGCGGCAAGCACGGCGACGACCGCGTTAGCTGAACATTTACCGCATTCGCTTACGGGTAGGGAGATGGACCAAAGCGGCTCAATGCAGAATCGGCGTTCGCGGCGCGCTCCCGTGCTTTTGACTGCGAGCATCGACGTGCTTGGAGTTCCAGAGGCGGTGAAGCTGCGCAACCTCTCCTCGGCTGGTGCGCTGATCGAGGGCGGCTGCCTGCCGCCACCGGGCGAGATGACCTATTTCACTCGGCGCGACCTGCATCTCAGGTGCGAGGTGATGTGGGTCGAGGGGCGCTATGCGGGGATCCGCTTCGCCCGAGCGCTCGATCGCGATGAGGTACTGCGCTACATCCCGCCGCCGCGCGAGCGCTTCAAGCCCGAGTTCAAGCGGCCGGGCCTCGCCTGCAAGCCGCTGACGGCGGGCGAGCGCGAAATGATCGAGGCGTGGATCTGCTCGCTGCCGCGCGAGGGGCTCGGCGAATAATTCTTACCGGCTCCGCTGCCGGCGGCATCTACAGCCCGAAGTCGCTTCCCGTGAACACGTGGCTTCCGTCGACCTTGATCATGAAGTCGGCGACGCCATCGCCGTTGGTGTCGCCGGTGAGGTAGGTGTTGCCGCTGATCTGTTCGAAGCGCAGCTCGCCGGCGGTGTCGGAGAACGCGCTGGTGCCGACGAACGCGAACGCCTGGTCTCCGCCAAGGAGACTGTTGGCGTCGACCTGGCTGAGGTCGATCGTGTCCTGGCCTGAGGTGAAGTCGACGATCTCGTCGGCGGTTGCCGTGGTTGCTCCGCCAAAGTCGCCATTGGCGAACACGAACATGTCGTTGCCCGCGCCGCCGGTCATGTGGTCGGTGCCCGCTCCGCCGATCGAGCGTGTCGTTGCCGCCACTGCCCGAGAGCACATTGGCCGCCAAATTGCCGGTGATGACATTGTCCAGCGCATTGCCGGTGCCGTTGATGGCGCTCGTGCCCGTCAGGGTGAGGTTCTCGACATTGGCCGCAAGCGTGTAGCTCACGGATGCGAGAGCGGTGTCGGTGCCGCCACCCGCTGCTTCGGAAATGCCGTCCCCGGCATTGTCGATGATGAAAGTATCATCGCCGCCATAGCCGTACATCTTGTCCGCGCCCGCACCGCCATCGAGGATGTTGTTCCCGGCATTGCCGCGGAGCGCGTTGGCAAGCGCGTTGCCGGTGCCGTCGATGTTGGCGCTGCCAAGCAAGGTGAGGTTTTCGACATTGGCGCCAAGCGTATAGCTGATCGACGAGCGCACGAGATCGGTGCCTTCGCCCACGTTCTCGGTGATCGTGTCGAGGACATTATCGACCGTGTAGGTGTCGTTGCCGAGCCCGCCGGTCATCGTGTCGGCGCCGGTGCCCCCATCGAGCCAGTCGTTGCCGCCATTGCCGATGAGCGTGTCGTTGCCGGCAACGCCGTTCAGCGTGTTGGCCGCATCGTTGCCGGTCAGCACATTGTCCTCGATATTGCCGGTGCCGCCGATCGCGCTCGAACCGGTGAGCGTCAGATTCTCGATATAGGAAAAGAGCGTGTAGGTCGCCGACGACATGACGGTGTCTGTGCCGCCGCCCGGGATTTCGGCGGTCCGGTCGCTCGACGTGTCGACGATATAGGTGTCATCGCCGCGCATAGCCGTAGAGCTTGTCCGCGCCCGCACCGCCGTCAAGGACGTTGGCCGCGCTCGTGCCACGGATCGCATTATTGAGCCCATTGCCGGTGGCGCTGATCGCGCGCGCCGGTGAGCGATAAATTCTCGACATTGGCGCCAAGCGTGTAATCGATCGACGAGACCACAGTATCGGTGCCCTCGCCCACATTCTCGCTCACCGTGTCGAGCGCATTGTCGATTGTATAGGTATCGTCGCCGATGCCGCCGCTCATCGCATCCGCGCCGGCGCCGCCGTTGAGCAAGTCATTGCCCGCACCGCCGATCAAAGTGTCGTTGCCGCCGTTGCCCGCGAAAGCGTCGTTGCCACTCCCGCCGTCGAGCACGTTCGCCGCATTGTTGCCGCGCATGACATTGGCAAGCGCGTTGCCGGTGCCGTTGATTGCCGCCGAACCGGTCAGGGTCAGGTTCTCGACGTTGTCGGCGAGCGCGTAGCTCACCGAGGCGTTGACCAGGTCGGTGCCTTCGCTGGCGTTCTCCGTCACCACGTCCGCGGCATTGTCGACGACGTAAGTGTCGTCGCCGAGACCGCCGGACAGCGTATCCGCGCCAGCGCCGCCGTCGAGGACATTGGCTGCGGCATTGCCGGTGATCGCGTTATTCAGCGCGTTGCCGGTGCCGTTGATCGCGGCTGAGCCGGTCAGCGTGAGGTTCTCGACGTTCGCGGACAGCGTGTAGCTCACCGCGGCCTGCACGACGTCAGTGCCCTCGTTGGCGTTCTCCGTCACGATATCGGCGGCGTTGTCGACAACGTAGCTATCATCGCCCGCGCCGCCGATCATCGTGTCCGCGCCGGCACCGCCGTCGAGCGTGTTCGCGGCCGCATTTCCGGTGATGGCATTGTTGAGACCATTGCCAGTGCCGTTGATCGCGGCTGATCCCGTCAGGGTTAGGTTCTCGACATTGGCGCCAAGCGTGTAGCTGATCGAGGCATTGACGAGGTCGGTACCTTCACCCGGGTTCTCAACAATTTGGTCTCCGGCTGCGTCGAAGACATCGTACGTATCGTTCCCGGTGCCTCCGTCAAGTTGGGCGGTACCTCAATGACTTGTCAGGGTGTCGTTGCCCAGCACCGCCGATAAGTATGTCGCCGAAGTTCCCTGCATAAAGCTGATCAGCGAAATTCGAGCCAGTGATCTGCTCGAATTTCGAAACCAGATATCGACGACCGTCAGCACTGCCGTATTAGGTGGTGAATAGCCGTTGGAGCGATCACGCGGCGCGCTTGGCTGTAAATCGATCGTGTTGAAACCTGCCCCGCCGTCAATCTAGTCGCTCTCCGCGGCCATGGACAAAGACGTCATCGCCGTCGCCGCCATACAGCCCACGAGCCGGGCGTCCGCAGCACCCGTGATGAGGCTCATTGCCGGCGCCACCATGACTGATGATCGAACGTTGTCGATGCGCCGCCGATCGAGTCATCGGCAAACGCCGACCCGATGACGATACTTGAAGCCGCTGCAGCGTATCGATGCCAGCGCCGACGGTATTCTGCTGCGTCGTGATGCCCGAGGTTCACCGTCACGCCAGCCGCTCGCCGTTTCATAAGAGACCGTGTCCTCGCCCGCGCCGCCGTTGAGGACATTGTTGGCCGCGTTGCCGATGATCGTGTCGTCGCCGTTGCCGCCGATCGCGTTCTCGATCGTCACGCCGCGCGCGATCATGACGTTGCCGACGCTCGCCGCCGACATTCATGAACGTTTCGGGATTGAGGTTGATCAGCTGGTTGTTGGTGAATCCCGAATAGTCGAGCGTGTCCGTGCCGCCGCTGTCGAAGATCGTGTAAGCGACGTCGGCATAGAGGCTGGCGTTGAAGAGATTACCGGCGTTCGAGTTGAAACCGTAGGTCGTGTTGCCGGTGCGCGTGGTCGTCGAGAGGCCGTACAGGTTCTGCAAGGCGACGATGTCGGCGTCCATCGGCGTGACGAGAAAGTTCTGGGTGAAGTCCTGGTTCGCGAAATAGAAATTATCGGTCGGGCTGAAATAGGACATGACGCTGGTGTTCCAGCTGTCATTGGCGAAGATGGCGTCGGTCGCGTAAGTGGCGTCGCCGTTGTAATCGCCGGCATGCCCCAGCCCCAGCGCATGTCCGATTTCGTGCAGGTAAGTCTGGAAGCTGTAGCTGTCGAGGCTGGTCCCGTAGGTGTTCACCCACGAAGTCGAAATGTCGATGTTGGCTTTGGAGGTGATTCCGCCTGACGAAGTCGAACCGGTCGAAGCGATGCCATCCGGACTGTTCGGGTCTTCGGCATCGCTGAACACGATTTGACCGCCGGTCGTCACTTCCTGGAAATTGACTCCGATGATATCGTGCCACTGGCCGAGGGCGGCGCGGGCCAGCGTCTGCTCTGCAGCGGTGAGCGTCGAGATATTGACCGTGATCGTGCCGCCCTGCGTCACATTGAAGTGGTGCGGGCCCTGGCCGTCGTAATCGGTCCAATAGCCGTTGGTCAGCTGATTGGCGATTTGGTCGATGGTATAGACCGGCGGCGCGGCGTAAGCCTGGACCGAGAGCGTATAGGCGCCGGTGATGTAGTTACCCTGAGACGGCGTAGAGTCCTGCGCCTGCATGTCCCACGCACCGGCATCGAGATAATAAGTGCCGCTGGTGGTGACCTGGAAGTAGATCGACGAATTGAGCGACCCGCCGCTGTCATCGTTCCAGGCAATGATGTTCCCCGACGCGTCGCGCAGGTTGAGATAGGAATCAGGATCAGGGTTGAGCCCCGACCCGTTCTCCGAGAACACGAGCGTCTGACCGGCGGTGAGAGTGATCGCATACCAATCGTGGTCGCCGACGGTCTCGAGCGAACCGGTGACGGTGCCGCCGACGCTGATGGTTGCAGTCGTCGCAGTGCTGGCTGCAATGTCCGTCAATTTCCCACTCCCCTACTCGCGGCCGATTTGCCGTAGTCTCACCGAATTTGTGTTACCGTTGAATCAGCGTTGGCGCGCACCGGCAAGCGCGTCAGCGACAGAATCTGCGAAATGGCCGATCGCCTGCGGATTGAGCTCGCGATCCGAAACCGAGAAATCTTAGTTCCGGAAGCTTGCGCCCCGCCGTTTCGAGGTTTGCCGCGAGCGCGGTACGCGAGAGCACCCGAACCTCTGCGCTGTAGCGAAGATCGGGCGCCTGTGCCGCGACAGCGCGCTGGACGGCGGCGCAGATCGCCGCGGCTCCGCCGGCTTCGGCTGGAAGCTTTTCCGCACCGGTGACGCGGCAGGCGCCCTGCGCCTGCGCCGGCGCGCTCATTGCGCACGCGCCAGTCGCCGCCAGGCCTGATCCAAGCACGAAGATCGACGCTGCAAGTTTGGTCCACACGCGAGGAGGGGTACGAGGCCAATGGTTAACGGAATCTGACAGTTCACCCGAATTCGTTCTCATTCCAGCACTTTACGTGCGTAAGGAAATGCGTTTAGCAGTCTCGGCGAGAGGGGGCCACACACAATGGCTAACCATTTGCGCACCGTTATGAGCGCACTCCTGCTGATCGCGGGCAGCCCGGCGCCCCTGCTCGCACAGGGCGCTCCCCAGTCAGCTGAGCTCGCACTCGCCAAGCAGGCGGAACAGTTGAAGCCCGGCCAATGGGTATGGGCGCCGAAGATCGCTCCGGCGGGGCCGATCCTCGTCTATGTCGATCTCGGCCGGCAGCTGGCGACGGTCTACCGCAACGGCGTTCGGATCGGCGTGTCGACCATCTCCTCCGGCCGTGACGGCTATGAGACGCCGACAGGGGTGTTCACGATCCTCGAGAAGAACAAGGAGCATATTTCGCACAAGTTCAACGACGCTCCGATGCCGTATCAGGAGCGGCTGACGTGGAGCGGGGTCGCACTTCATGCGGGCGGACTTCCCGGTTATCCCGAAAGTCACGGCTGCGTGCATTTGCCGCTCGCCTTCTCGAAAATCCTGTTCGACGCAATGCCGATGGGCGGGACGGTGGTGATCGCCGGCGGGCACGAGGACCCCGTGAAGCGCCCCGCCGCGGGCGTGCTTGCGCCGGTGATGGCGGGAGTGACTCCGGCGCCGGCAACCCCGCTGTCGGCGGAAGGGCAATTCACCTGGAATGCGGACGCAGCGCCGAGCGGCCCGGTGTCGATCATCATCTCGACCCGCGACCAGCAGGTGGTGGTGCTGCGTAACGGGGTGGAAATCGGGCGGGCGCATGCGCTGATCGCCGGTGAGAGCGATCAGCCGCAAGTGATGACTTTGACCGGCGGCAAGGTTCCGCAGTGGATCCAGGTCGGGGTCGCCAATCTCACCGGCGAGCCGGCGGAGATCATCTCGACCGAGCGGGTCGAACAGATGCACCTGCCGGTCGCGTTCGTCGCCAGGATGCGTTCGGTCATCCAGCCGGGAACGACCGTGCTGGTCACGCAGGCCAGCGTCGATGCTGCCTCCACCGGGGTGCAGACGACCGTCATGGACGCGGAGAACAGCAGCAAGTAGGGCCGGCTGGATGTCGGACGAAGCACCGAAACAGAAGATTTGGGGCGGGCGCTTTCGCGCGTCGGCTGTCGGAGCTGATGCTGCGGATCAACGCGTCGATCGGCTTCGACAAAAGGCTGTGGCGCGAGGATATCGCGGCGTCGAAGGCGCATGCGGCGATGCTACGCGACCAGGGGATTATTCCCGCGGAAGACGCCCAGGCGATCCTCAATGGTCTCGACGCGATCGAGGCCGACTATCAGCGCGACGGAGTGCCGGAGAAGCTCGAGCTCGAGGACATTCACATGACCGTCGAGCACCGGCTCGGCGAGCTGATCGGCCCGGCGGCTGGACGGCTGCACACCGCGCGCTCGCGCAACGACCAGGTCGCGACCGATTTTCGGCTGTGGGTGCGGGGTGCGTGCGACGAGGCGACGGACGCGATCCGCGAACTGCAGCGGGTGCTGGTCGCACGGGCGGAAGAGCATGCCGAGACGATCATGCCCGGATTCACGCATCTGCAGGTCGCGCAGCCGGTGACGCTCGGTCATCATTTGCTCGCGTATTTCGAGATGCTGCGGCGGGACGCCTTGCGGTTCGCAGCCGCGCGGGCGCGGATGAACGAGTGTCCGCTCGGAAGCGCGGCGCTCGCCGGCACTGGCTTTCCGATCGACCGCGACGCGACGGCGAAGGCGCTCGGCTTCGATCGGCCGACGGCGAACAGCCTCGACAGCGTCTCCGACCGCGACTTCGCGCTCGATTATCTGTCCGCGGCTGCGCAGTGCAGCCTGCATCTGTCGCGGCTGGCGGAGGAGCTGATCATCTGGGCGAGCGCGCCGTTCGGTTTCGTGAAGCTGTCGGACGAATATTCGACCGGCTCGTCGATCATGCCGCAGAAGCGCAATCCCGGACGCCGCCGAGCTGGTGCGCGGGCACAGCGGGCGGATCGTCGGCGCGCTCGTCTCGCTGATGGTGACGATGAAGGGCCTGCCACTGGCTTATTCGAAGGACATGCAGGACGACAAGGAACCGGTGTTCGAGGCGCACGATCTGCTGATGTTGTCGCTGCAGGCGCTGGGCGGGATGATTGCGACGGTCGAGTTCGTGCCCGAGCGGATGCGCGAGGCGGCCGCGCAAGGTTTCTCGACCGCGACCGATCTCGCCGATTGGCTGGTGCGCGAGGCCGGCGTCCCGTTCCGCGAGGCGCACCACATCACCGGGCGCGCGGTCAAAGCGGCGGAGGAACGCGGCTGCGGGCTCGCCGAGCTTCCGCTGGATGACTTGCAAGCGATCGACGGACGCATCGACGAGCGCGTGTACGATGTGCTCAGCGTCGACGCATCGGTGCGCAGCCGGACGAGCTACGGCGGAACCGCGCCCGAGCGCGTGCGCGAGCAGATCGCGAAGGCGAAGGAGGTCGTCATCCCGGCCTTGAGCGGGACCGCTTCATCTTCGATGCTGAGGGGCGCTGATCGGTTCGCGGATGCGGCCGATTGCGCCGCTGCGCGAGCGTGCGCAGGCGAGGCGTTGAGCTTGATGAAACCGGCGGCGTCGCGCTGGTCGTAGGCGCCGCTGCCTTCCTCGAAGGTCACGAGGTCCTGGTCGTAGAGCGATTCCGCGCTCTCGCGGCCGATCACCGTGGCGTTGCCCTTGTAGAGCTTCACCCGGACCCGGCCGCTGACATGCTCCTGGCTCTTGTCGATCGCCGCCTGGAGCATCTCGCGCTCGGGCGAGAACCAGAAGCCGTTGTAGATGAGCTTGGCGTAGCGCGGCATCAGCTCGTCCTTGAGGTGCATCGCGCCGCCGTCGAGCGTGATGCTCTCGATGCCGCGGTGGGCGGCGAGCAGGATGGTGCCGCCGGGCGTTTCGTACACGCCGCGCGACTTCATCCCGACGAAGCGGTTCTCGACCAGATCGAGGCGGCCGATGCCGTTGTCGTGGCCGAGCTGGTTGAGCCTGGTCAGCAGGGTCGCGGGCGACAGCCTCTCGCCGTCGATCGCGACCGGGTCGCCGCGCTCGAAGTCGATCGGTGATCATTGTCGGCTTGTCCGGCGCGTCTTCGGGCGAGATCGTGCGCTGGTGGACATATTCGGGCGCATCGGCGGCGGGGTCCTCCAGCACTTTCCCTTCGGACGACGAGTGCAGCAGGTTGGCGTCGACCGAGAAGGGCGCGTCCCCGCGCTTGTCCTTGGCGATCGGGATCTGATGCTTCTCGGCGAAGTCGAGCAACGCCTCGCGGCTGGCGAATTCCCATTCGCGCCACGGCGCGATGACCCGGATGTCGGGCTCGAGCGCATAATAGCCAAGCTCGAAGCGGACCTGGTCGTTGCCCTTGCCGGTCGCGCCGTGACAGACCGCGTCGGCGCCGACCTGACGCGCGATCTCGATCTGGCGCTTGGCGATCAGCGGGCGCGCGATCGAGGTGCCGAGGAGGTACTGCCCTTCGTAGACGCGTGTTGGCGCGGAACATCGGGAAGACGAAGTCGCGGACGAACTCCTCGCGCAGATCGTCGATGAAGATGTTCTCGGGCTTGACGCCGAGCATCTCCGCCTTGCGCCGCGCCGGCTCGACCTCCTCGCCCTGGCCGAGATCGGCGGTGAAGGTGACGACCTCCGCGTCATATTCGGTCTGCAGCCATTTCAGGATGATCGAGGTGTCGAGCCCGCCCGAATAAGCGAGCACGACCTTCAGTTTCTTGTTCCTCGCCATTCGAATTCCGCTTGATCGGCTCATCAGCAGCCACAGCATCGCGCCGCGCGCGCTATGCATCCGGTTTTCGGCCTGACGCCAGACTGCGGAGCGGGGACCGTCGATTACCGCGGCGGTGACTTCCTCGCCGCGGTGCGCCGGGAGGCAGTGGAGGAAGCGCGCGTTCGGTGCGCGCGCCATCAGCGCCTCGTCGACCTGGTACGGCGCCAACCGGCGGCGCGCTTCCGTCGCAGTCCTCGTCGCCCATCGACACCCAGACGTCGGTGTAGACGATGTCGGCGCCTTCGACCGCCTCGGCCGGGTCGGCACTTGCTTCACGTCCTCGCCGGAAAAGCCGTAGCCCTCGGGCTGGCGATGACGAACTCGGCGCCGAGCTTCGCGCAGCCTTCGGCGAGCGAGCGGGCGACGTTGTTGGCTTCGCCGACGAAAGCGACGCGCACGCCCTCGATCCGGCCGAAGGAGCTGCTGAATGGTGAGCAAATCGGCGAGCGCCTGCAGCGGGTGGTCGGTCGCCGAGAGCATGTTGAGCACCGGCGCGGCGTTCAGCGCCGCCATCTGCTCGAGCAGACGCGTGGTCGAACACGCGCGCGGCGACGATCGCGTGATAGCAGGCGAGCGTGCGCGTCACGTCCTCGACGCTCTCGCGCGTGCCGATGCCGAGCTCGGCCGGCTGGAGATAGACCGGATGCCCGCCGAGCTGTGCGGCCGCCATCTCCATCGAGTTGCGGGTCCGCGCGCTCGGCTTTTCGAAATAGAGCGCAACGCCCTTGTCCTCGAGCACGCGCGGGGCGGGGCCTTGCGACAGCTCCAAAATCGCGCGCAGGTCGTCGGCGGTGAGGTCGCGAATGGCGAGCAGGTGCCTCACCAGCTCTTCTCCTTCTTGATCATCGTGCCGACGCCCTTGTCGGTGAGAAGCTCGATCAGCAGCGAGTGGTGCACGCGACCGTCGATGATGTGGGCGAAATTGACGCCCTGCTCGACCGCGTCGGCGCAGGCCCTGAGCTTGGGGATCATTCCCTTGCCGACGCTCTCATGCGCGATGCGCTGGCGAAGCTCGGCGGCGGTCAGGCGCGGGATAAGCGTGCTCTCGTCGTTCGCATTTTCGAGCAGCCGGGACCGCGTCAGATAGACGATCTTTTCGGCGTTCATCGCGACCGCGATCGCCCGCGCCGCTTCGTCGGCGTTGACGTTGTAGGGGTGGCCCTCGGCATTCGCGCCGATGGTCGAGACCACCGGGGTCAGGCCGTCGTCGAGCAGCCGGTGGATCAGCTCGGCGCGGACAGAGTGACGTTGCCGACGAAGCCGAGCGCCGGATCCGCGGGGTCACGGTGAGCAGCCCCGCGTCCTCGCCCGAAACGCCGACCGCGACAGGCTCGTCTCCGGCCTGGCTGTTGATCGTCGCGACAAGATCGCGGTTGATCTTCCCGACCAGCACCATGCGCACGATCTCGAGCGTCTCGGCGTCGGTGACGCGAAGGCCGTCGACAAACTCCGGCTCCTTGCCGACGCGGCGGAGCATCACGTCGACCTGCGGCCCGCCGCCGTGGACGAGCACGCAGCGCACGCCGACGCTCCTCAGCAGCAGCACGTCCTGCGCGAGCGCGAGGTCGGACTCCCGGTCGATCGCCGCGCCGCCCAGTTTAACGACGACCGACTTGCCGGCGAACTGGCGGATATAGGGCAGCGCCTCGACGAGGACGCGCGCGGTCTCGGCGGCGGTCATGACGTCCTCGAATTCTCTTTGATGTAGCCGGGGCCGAGATCGATCCCGATCATCTTGGCGGAGCCCTTGCCGGCGCCGAGGTGGACCTCGATGTCGAACTCTCGCCCATCATATGCTCGGCGAGCGCCTGGCCGTCGTGCGCTATTCCGACGCCGCCCTTGGCGACCGCGATGCCGCCGTAGCCGACGCGCGATTTGCCGACATCGAGTGCCACGCCCGCGGAGCCCGCGGCGGCGAGCAGCCGGCCCCAATAGGGATCGCCGCCGTACCAGCTGCATTTGACGAGGTTGTTCTCGGCGATCGTCTTGGCCGCTCTGGCCTCATTGTCGTTCGCGGCGCCGGTGACGGTCAGCCGGGCGATGCGGGTCATCCCTTCGGCATCGCGCGCCATTTGCATGGTCAGGTCCATGCACGCGGCGAGCACGGCATTGGCGAATTCGTCCGCATCGGCCTTCCCGCGCCGCCCGAGGCGAGCAGCATCGCGGTGTCGTTGGTCGAGGTCGCGCCGTCGACGTTCAGCGTGTTGAACGTCTCGTCGGACGCAGCCTTCAGCGCCTTCTGCATCAGCGCGCGGAACGTCGGCATCGGTCGTCAGGAAGGCGAGCATCGTCGCCATGTTGGGCGCGATCATCCCGCAGCCCTTGGCCATTCCGCCGACGGTGAAATTGGAGCCGCGGATCACGACTTCCTTGGGCTTGTGGTCGGTGGTGAGGATCCCGCGCGCGGCATCGTGCGCGCCGTCGACCGACAGCTTTTTCGCGAGTTTCGGCACGTGCGGCCAGGATCGGCTCCATCGGCAGCGGCGTGCCGATGATCCCGGTCGAGCAGACGAGCACGTGCGAATTGGCGATGTGCAGTGCCTCCGCGGTGGCTTGGCCATCAGCTGCGCGTCCTTGTAGCCCGCTGCGCCGGTCCCGGCATTGGCGTTGCCGGAATTGACGATGACCGCCGCTGCCTGGCCGCCGTTGGCCTGCAAGGTCGCGCGGTCGAGCTCGACCGGCGGCGCGACGAACTTGTTCTGGGTGAACACGGCGGCGCACGGCACCGGCCGACCGTCCTCGGTTGCGAGCAAAGCCATGTCGAACCGCCGCCGCTTGATTCCGGCATGGCAGCCGGCGGCGACGAAGCCCTCCGCGGCGGTGACGCTCATGGATAAACTCCGATCGTGGTGAGCCCGGCGCTCTCTTCGAGGCCGAGCATCAGGTTCGCGCATTGGATCATCTGTCCGGCGGCGCCCTTGCCGAGGTTGTCGATCGCCGCGAGCGCGAGCACGCGGTTGGTGCGCGCGTCGTAGCGGGCGGTGAGCTGCGCGCCGTTCGACCCGCTGAGCCATTTGGTCGCGGGCGGATCGGCGGTGACGTGGACGAAAGGCTCGTCGGCATAAGCTGCGCGAAGAACGTCGAGCGGGTCCGACGGGCCCGCCGCCGTCGGCGTAACAGGTGGCGAGGATTCCGCGGGTCATCGGCGCGAGGTGCGGCGTGAACAGCACGGTTGCCGCCGAGCGCCATTTCCATCTCGGCGGTGTGGCGGTGGTTGAGCAGGCCGTAAGCGGCGAAGCTTCCGTCGACGGTGTTGAAGGCGGTCGACTTCTTTCAGCTCCGCGCCCCGCCCCGCTGACGCCCGAGGCGGCGTCGACGATGATGCTGTCGGGCTTGACGAGACCGGCGTCGACCAGCGGCTTCAGCGCGAGGATCGCCGCGGTTGCATAGCAGCCCGCGGCGGCGACGCCTTCGCGTTGCGGATCGCGGCCCGATTGAGCTCGGGGATGCCGTAGACGAACTCGCCGAGAAGTTCCGGCGCCTCATGGGCATGGCCGTACCAGCGCGCGTAAGTCGCGGCGTCGTCCAGGCGGAAATCCGCGCCGAGATCGACGAATGGAATACCGAGGTCGAGGATTGCGCCGGCGTGCTTCTGGCTGTGGCCATGCGGCAGCGCGGCGAAGATCAGGTCCACGTCCGCAAGCGCGCCGTCCTCGAACTTCTCGACCGCGAGACCGGGAAAAGCCGCCGCGAGGTGCGGATGCACGGCGCCGAGCGCCTGCCCTGCCCGGCTGTCGCCGAACAGCTTCGCGGGCGCGAGCTCGGGATGCGCGGCGAGAAGCCGCAGCAGCTCGCCGCCGACATAGCCAGAGGCTCCAAGGATGGCCGTCCGAATCATGGGGGCGCCCTATCCACGCATTTGCATATTTATGCAAGTTGACTGCATATCTATGCGTATGAATGATCTCAAGGAGCGACGACAACGGGCGATCGCCGACCTCATCCGCGGGCATGCGCTGGCCAGCCAGGACGAGCTTGCCGAGCGGCTGTCGGGCCTCGGCTTCGCGGTCACGCAGGCGACCATCTCGCGCGATCTCGAGCAATTGGGCGCGGTCAAGGTCCGCCGCAACGGCGCAGCTGACCTACGCCCTCCCCGACCAGGTCCGCGGCGCGCCCAACCCGCGCCTCGCCGCCGTCTTCCGCGACTGGGTGCGCTCGATCGACGTCGCGGCAAACTTGGTCGTCATCCGCACTCCGCCGGGCTCGGCGCATCTCGTCGGAGTCGCGCTCGACCAGTCGGAGCTTCCCGAGATCGTCGGAACGATCTGCGGCGACGACACGATCTTCGTCGCCTGCCCCGCGATTTCGGATGCGCAGGCGCTGGCGCGCAAATTGCGCAGCTCCGACGAACCGCCGCTGCGCTAGAGTTCCTCCCCCTATTGCACTTGCGATGGGGATGCTCAGCCAGGAGCCGGAGTGCGCTGCACAGCTGCCGGACGATGTTCCGCCCGACCAAACCAACATGTGAGCAGCAGCCGATAATGGAAGCGCCGCGGTTTGAATTTCCGCCTGGCGCCACCATATCAAGGGCATGCCCAGACCGTCACAATTGCATCCCGGCAGCAGCACGGCACGACCTCCCGGCCTGGGGCCGGGATGATTCCCGCGAGCCGCCCCCGGCCTTGGGAAAAGCAAGAACGTTCGGTGAGGCGAAGCTGGTAACATCCCAGCCCTCGCAGCTTGTTCCGAAATTCGGCTCGCTCCCCCTCTCAAAGAGGACGAGCACAATGTTTCAAGATTTCAGTGCGAAAGCACTTGCGTTCGAACAGCCACAGTCGCTGCCTGCCCCCAGGCCGATCGAGGAAGCCCGCGGGCTCATCAGCCGCTATCCAAATCTGAGCGAGATCGACCTCGCGCGCCTCATCAATCTGTATCGCCGGCCTGTCCGCGCTCGGATATGGCACTGATGCTGTCCGACGAGAATTGGCTCCCCGCCTCGATCGCTTCTCGGCCGATCATCGATCGAGAATCCGGGTGCCCTTCGCCAGTATGCGGCTCTCGTTGGTTACGCCGTAGCGGGTGTTGCGGCCGTCGCATGGGCTGCAATGTCCGCGTCATAAACCGGGCGGAAATGCCCGCGGCGGGCTGGTGGAGCTGAGGACTGCCGAACTCCGAAGAGAGAATTAAGCCGAAACCTAATTAGTTACCCCGTTTCATACCCCGTCGGCGTCCCTGCTGGGCTCGACGGCGGGAGGATGACTTCTTCGGAGCCACTTGTGTCGGGTGCGCGGTTTTTGGGGTCGGGCGTTTCGCAGCAGCGATCTTCGCCTGCGCCTCAGACAAATAAATCTGGCTCCATGCTTTTGTGCCGGCCACGAAATACGCGACGCTTCGATCCGGTGCCATACAAGATCAGCGCGGTCGCGACTTGCAACACCAGCAGTGCACCGAAATACGGCCGCTTCATCGGTCGTAGCATGTGCATCACTCGGATGTAGCCGCCGAGGAGCGCCGCCACGAACGCCACAGCCGAGACGACTGACGCCATGACCCCGTTCACGAAGAATAACGCGACTGTTGACGCAACCAATGGATTTATCTCTGGCCGACCCAGCACCGCGACAGCCGCGGCACCATTCAACAGGAACAGGGTGCCGATTACCCATTTGGAAAGATGGAAAAGAGCATCAAGAATTGCTCGTCGGTCCTCAAGGGCCAATTTGGTCTGTTCATTTTCGGTCACCTGTATCTCCAGCAGCAAGCCGCCCAGCAAATGCTACTGACCTAATCGCCATTGGCTACGTGCTAAAGTGGCTAAGGTGGCTAAAGTAGTCGGCCCTGCCTTATCGGGAGACGCCAGATGATGCTTCTTCTCTTTGCTGCGATGGCCAGCCAACCTCACGCCGCCAAATACACGGTATTGTCGACCATAAATGGCGGGATCATCGCTGAAGAGTGTGCGAAGGACAAGGCTTGGCTCTCGACACTTGCACAGGCTACATTTTGGGTGTGGCAGATACACTGCAACTCACCCGGACTACCTGTCAGCCTGACACTGACGCTCACACGCTTCAAATCGTCACGATTGCCAGGCGCTATATTCAAGATCACCCTGAAAAATGGGGTCGGCACCCGTCGATGCTTATCCGCGAAGCACTAGTGAACGCGTACCCCTGCCGACGCTAAGGCTTACGCAATGCCGCGCCGCTTCACGCAGTCCGACATCACACGTGCGGTGACGGCGTTCGGGAGTACCGGCCTGCAGCTCGCCGCTGTGAAGATCGAATTGGACGGCACAATAGTCCTGATCGCGGCTGCTGAAGGCGCCACGGAGGAGGCAGAACCGGATTGGCGACACGACAGCCCCCTGTACGCTCCGCGAGAAGAGAAAGGCCCGCGATACCTATCAATGTGTTGACAAGCCGCGATTCGACCCGCCCCACGGCGATCGGTCGCAAATAAGTTTGCTACTTGAAGTCCGGGCCCCCTGCCGTTTTCGAGCTGTTTTTCCGCACGGTTTTCGCCACCGTTTGCTCGCCGCGTGGTAATTTTTCCCCCACACGCGGGAGAAAGACGCGACATGCACCACAGCCGCTTTCTCGAACCACTCGAACTCCGCCGATTGTTCACGATCGATGTGAACAATTTCGGCGCACCACACACCGGTGATCGCGCAGATGATACGAGCGCGATCCAGGCCGCGATCAACGCATCCGCGCCAGGTGACACGATCCGATTCGCTGGCGGCATCTATGATGTGACTAAAATCACACTCAAGGGATCGCGGACCTATCGGGGATTCGCAGGGCGCGACCCTGCGATCCAGCGGGACTTTGCCGCCAACGCTGCGGCAGATACGCGCGATATCACGATCACCGGATTTCAATTCGAACCGGCCGGGCATCGGCCTGGGGGCTGGATCGTTCTTCACCAACGTTCGTTCATCACCGACAACGTCTTTTCCAACATTCCCGGTCACGCGATCAAGCTCACCGTCGGGTCCGATGGCGTCTCGATTGACCGAAATGTCTTTATCAACGTGCAAGGCTATGGCTGCGTCGAGGCCTATGGAATGAGCCGGTTCAGCTACAGCCGCAACCGCGTAATCGATTGTGCACACGGCGGGCATTTCCTTGGTCCGCTTGCCGATTGCAAGTTCAATTACAACCGAATGACGGGCTCGTGAGATGGGGCTGGAGATTGAACGCAACGCGCCCGGCACCTCGGTCAGTCTGAACATGGAAGTGATCGGCAACGTGATCTACGACTGGAAGTTGCCGAGCGTACCGCGCAATGGCGC
>CAWAXE010000015.1:0-307842 GCA_963785965.1 uncultured Alphaproteobacteria bacterium | reverse complement strand
CTCGGCAAAGACTGCGGGAAGCTCCCTGTCATCATGCTGACTGCCCGAGGCGACGAAGAAGACCGGGTTCGGGGACTAGAGATTGGCGCGGACGACTTTGTAGCGAAGCCATTCAGCCCCGAAGAAGCTTGCCGTAGCGCGCGCGAATGCCCTTCTACGCAGATCGCAACCGAACCTCGTCGCCGAAAAACTGACTTATGGCGGTATCGAGATGGATATCGTGGCCCACCGAGTGCGCCGCGACGGCAAGCCGGTGAGCCTCGGGCCGACCGAATACAAACTCCTCCAGTATTTTTTACGCCTAATCCACGAACGCGCTCTTTCGCGTTACATTGCTCGACGCCGCTGGGGCTCCGACGAGGATGTGGAGCTGCGACGGTCGACGTGTTGATCCGCCGTCTGCGCATAACTTTGGAGGACGGCCCGGATCTTCTCCGCACCGTCAGGTCGGAAGGCTACTACTGGACGCGGCGGCGGCTTGCAGCCGCCGACCGTACGAGATCCGAGCGCAGGTCATCGTGGCGCCGAACAGCGCTGAAATCACCGTGGAGATCGAACACCTACGGTCATCTCCCGGCCAGTGGAGGCTGAGCGTGATCTACGAGAGAAACCGAAGACTCCGCCGACAATGGGAACATCAGGATCGGGCGGACGCCGAGACGCCAAAGCAGGCGGCGCGGCGAGTGCATGACAAATGGGAGAATATTATGCTGGGATGGGTTTCAACGGGCTCCTTCAGGGGACCCGGTGAACTCGCTGCGGAACTGCGGGGGGCTGTGAAGCCTGAGATGGAGTGCAACACCGCTCAGCCAATGTCCCGACAAGAGAGTCGAAAGCAGACATTACCCGTTAGGCTGCCGGCATGAGGATGTTGAGACTTACACCGGCTTGGCAACCTACCGTTTGGCGGTAGCGGTTCGGACCATGAAAGCTCCGGCGTCTCTCCTTTTTATCCTTATTTCCCTTACCTCGCCGGCCACTGCGTCGCCGTCCGTCGGGCTCGCTCAGGGCAAGCTGGTAGGCACGTCCTGGGACGGGTGGCGGCCTTCCGCGCAATTCCCTACGCGGCGCCGCCAGTCCGTGCGCTACGCTGGAAAGCGCCCGCCCCACCCAAGGCTTGGCGCGGCGTGCGTGCGGCATCGGCTTTCGGGCCGGTATGCCCCCAACCGCCGGTCGACTGGGCCGGACACGATCTCGATCGAACGAGCGAGGACTGCCTGACGCTCAATGTCTGGACACCTAGCTTAACCCCCTCGGCCCGTCTGCCGGTGATGGTCTGGTTCCACGGCGGTGGGTACACCAACGGCGCGGGTTCGCAGGGCACGTATGAAGGGACCAAGCTGGCCCGCCGAGGCGTGGTAATCGTGACAGTCAATTATCGCCTCGGCGCGCTCGGTTTCCTGCCCATCCCGCGCTCAGCGCGGAGTTGCCGCTGCACACTTCGGGCAATTACGGGCTTCTCGACCAGATCGCAGCGCTCAAGTGGGTGCGCGCCAACATCGTCCGTTTCGGCGGCAATTCGAGCAACGTCACGATCTTCGGTCAATCGGCTGGTGGCGGCTCTGCCATGCTGCTGACTGTCTCGCCGCTCGCGCGTGGGCTGTTTCAGAAGGCGATCTTCGAAAGCGGTGCCGCACTCAATCTGCCGGACCCATACCGTGCGAAAGTCCGCGCCTGCCGGACGCGGAAAAGGCCGGGTTGGCGGCGGCCGCGGCGCTCCATGCGGATGGGTTGGCGGCTTTGCGCGCTCTTCGTGCTTCCGCCTTCTTCGGTCGCGACCTGCCCGCAATCAGCCAAGGCCCAATCATCGATGGCAAGATCATCCCTATGGACGTTACCGCCTCCTGGCGGGCACGGCGTGAAGCGCCCATCCCGATACTGCTGGGATGGAACAGCAACGAAGCCGCCCGCTTCATCGGCCCAGCGACGCGCGCCGAATATCTCACCAATATCAAGTCGTTCGGAAAGCTCGCCCCGGACCTTCTGCGCATCTATCCTGCGGACAACGATGCCGAGGCATCCCGGGCCGCAGTCGACTTGGAGAGCGATTTCGGATTCGGCTGGCGCGGCTGGAGCTTGGCCGAAGCGCGGCTGGCGACGACCTCGCCCGCAACCTTCGTCTATCAGTTCGACAATCCTCCGCCTGGCCCGGACGGGACCAGGACCAAGGGCGCGGTCCACTCCGACGAGTTGCGCTATGTCTGGGGGAATGACGATCCCGAGGGCAAATGGCCCATAGCAGACAAGGCTCTGGAGGAAACCGTCCAAGCCTATTGGGTCAATTTCGCACGCACGGGCGATCCCAATGGCCCAGAGCTAACCCGTTGGGCGCCCTATCAGGTCGGCCGCACTGCTGTGTGGTTCAGCAACGGCGCGCCGAGGGCAGGACGGGTGCTGCGCGAGGACCAGCTTCGGGCCGTTGACCATGCGTTGCGCGACCCAACTCACTGACCGCGGCTAACGTCCGCAATGGGTCGAAGGCAGACATTTCTTGGAGCGGCTGAACCCGCGCCCGACACATGAGTTTGTAGCTTACGGCTAAATCGCCGTGCCAAACAAAGGGCAAACGCATGTTCGACTCAAGCCGAAACGTCGGGCGCTGCGATCTTCCCGACATTTTTCATGACCGGATTCGAATGTTCGACCTTTGTGTGGAAGGACGGCACGCGGAAAGATTATGTCGCCGCGACCGGCCACGATCGTCACCTGAAACGCGACTTCGCCGCTGCGATGGACCTCGGCATGGGCGTCGTCCGGGAAGCGGTGCGCTGGCCCACGGTCGACCTCGGCCGCGGCCGCTACGACTGGTCCAGCGTCAAGACGGTTCAGGACGCCGCGACTGAATGCAAGATCACTCCGATCTGGGACCTGTGCCACTATGGTCTGCCCGACGATTGCGACCCCTTCTCCAACGAGTGCCGCGAGCGCTTCGTCGAGTATTGTGCTGCCGTCGCCGAGTTCGTCGCCAGCACGGCCGAGGGACCATACTTCTTCACGCCGATTAACGAGATCACCTTCTTCTCCGCCGCTGCGAGCGATCTCGGCTGGATGTACCCGTTCGCCAAGGGTCGTGAAGCCGACCTCAAAAGGGCTTTGTGCCGGATGTCGATTGAGGGTGCCCGGGCGATCCGGGAAGTCGAGCCGAATAGCCGCATGGTCCACGTGGACCCGATGATCCAGGCGGTGCCACCCCCCAACCGGCCCGACCTTGCCGACGAAGCGAAGGCAGAAGAGCAGCGCGAGGACTTCGAAGCGTTCGACATTCTCTGCGGCCGGTGCTTGCCCGAGCTCGGCGGCTCACCTAGATCCTCGATATCGTTGGGGTCAACGTCTACCATTACAGCCAGGTGCAGCTCGACGCCGACAAGAACCGCGAAATCCTGGGGCCGCGCGATCCGCGCCGCAAACCGCTCAGTGAACTGTTGCAGATGATGTGGGAGCGCTATCGCCGGCCGCTCATCATCGGCGAGACGAGCGGCTATCAGGAGCACCGCGCCGAGTGGCTGCGGATGACGGTGAAGAAATGTTCAAGGCCCTGAACGCCGGCGTCGACCTACACGGTGTGTGCCTTTATCCGTTCGTCGACGTGCCCGATTGGTGGAGTCAGAAGTGGGCGAAGATTGGGATCTACGACATCGCCGATAAGGAGAGCTTCGAACGCATTCCTTGCGACCCTTACATCGAAGAATTGCGTCGCTGGCAAAATCAGCTCAGCCAGCCAGCGAGTGTCGAGCCGGACGGCTATGGCGAGCGCTGGGGCCGCGTAGAGCTGGCGGAGGTGCGGCGATATGCGTCGAAGTGGGCAGCGAAAGCGCCGCCTCCGCGCGAGCTTGCTTAAGGGTTCGGCGCGCGAATGTCTGCTTCGGGTCGAAAACAGACGCACGGCTCAGTGGCGCGGACACAGACATTAGCGTCGTAGCGGCCAGGATGGCTGGAAGGGAAACGTCAGCTAGTGCTTGTGAGGCTTCATGATGATGAAACTCTCGATGGGGATCTCCTCAAACGTATCATTATCGACCAGCCGGATGTTTTCCGCGCCAAGAGCCAGCAACTCGCTGACTCGGTCCAGCGCTGCTTCCGTGTCAAGCGGATCAAGCAATGCCATGTGACGACCGCCGATCTCTGACTTGATGAGGAAAAGTGCCATTTTCTCGCCCCTGCTCCAAGCACAGGGGAGACCTCATCGACTGTCAATCGGAGTTAAATTTCAATTAGATGGTGGCCGGCGGTTCTGCTGCCGCACCCGTTCTTTACCGATCCAGAACGGCTACAAACAGAGTAGCGGCTAACGTCTGCTTTGGGTGGAAAGCGGGCTTACGCAGACAAAATGCCTGCGGCGTTATGCAGTGTCAGCTCCCTCTGACGTCGCGGAGCACTGCTTGGCGTAAATCGGCGGAGGAAGTGCGTCAGCCAGGTCAATCGCCAGTGTCTCTGCCGAAATGGCTTTCACGCTGTATCTACCCGCTAAATCGTAATGGATCAGCCGAGCTTCTGGGCCGATTGCGTTTTGCGCCAACTTCAACGACGCCCTCTTACGGCCGAGCCAATATGTCTTTTCCATGATCAATCTCCTGCGAGCGAAAGCACTGAAGTGTCTCTCTGTCACAGGGCGCTCGATGCGATCTCTCGTGATAGCCCCTTCTCGCAGCCTTCTGATGAATGGCGGGTGAGCGTCAGGGCTGTCGCACACCTGCCCAATCTCGTGGGCTCGGAACGCAGCGACACCCCACCAGAGCCTCAGCGGAACGGTAATCATTTGAAGCCGTTTGAAGCTTAGCAATCCCCCAGTGGATTGCTTCGAGGCTTGTGGTCGATCCTCATTGGCAGATGTCGGGAAGAACATTCGATGCCGAGCAACAATGCCGATGAAGCCGCTCTTCAAACTGTGCGTGAGTTGGAGAAAGTTCGCATCGCAGCGATCCGCGATAACGATGCCGACACTATGGGTAGAGTCCTCGATGAGAAGTTCATCTATATCAATGATAGCGGAAAGATTTACGACAGGGATTCATACATCACTGCTGTCCGCTCTCACGAGCTAACCTATTCTTCCGATCTTCAGCTCACCGAGACTGACCATCGGGTGGATGGTGATTTGATCATCTTAGTTGGCATGATGTTGGGTCACGCGCGGCTCGACGGTGAGCAGCAGGTCTATCACGTCAGGAACATGAGGGTGTGGCGGGCTCGCGCAGCCGAGTGGAAGCTTTTAGCTTGGCAGTCGTCCGTGCTTTGGTAGTGCCGGTTTTTGGCGTTTGTCACAGCAACCCATTGGCCACGGCGGCCTCCGCGAGTTTGGGGCACCTCTCAGATCGGAATTCGATAACCGTAGAATTCGTGATCCTCGCTGTACCCGCCTTGTCCGGCGCCCAGATGGGCGAAGTCATCGACGAACTCGATCGCCACGATCCACTTGACCATCTTGAAGCCGAGCTCGTTTTCGCAGCGTAGCCTGAGCGGAGCGCCGTGAAGGACGCTCAGCGGGTGACCGTTCATCTCATAGGCCAAGATCGTGAGCTCGTGGCGCATGTTGAATAGCTCGTGGACGTCGTAATAGCGGCCCCTGTACGCGCCATCGGCGAGCGAGTAGAACACAGCATAGCGCGCAGCATGAAGAACATGTTCAGGAAATGCTGGAGCTGCAGCCACCAAGGGAAGCCTGAGTCCACGGATGGCCCGGCCTGGGCGATACCCGGATATTCCTTGATGAACGCCCTGACGCTGGGGAGCTCGCGAAGGCTTTGCGCTATGGCAATCAGGACAATGAGGGCCGCCGCCCCGACGGCAACGCCCATAAGGTGCTGACCCAGCGCTGGCCGATGCGTATCCTCGGCACGATTCCCGCCTGCGGTGGCATCCAGTGATTCAGCAGGAGGCGATCATCGGCATCGGTGAGCGCGCCTTCCAGCAGTTCGGGTGTCATCGGCTGTGCGGGGAGGTCGCTCATTGGCTGCTCGCTGTCGGTCGGGACCTGTCGGGTCTGTCAGTCGCTCAGCTTGGTCAACGCCGAACCCTTGTGGGCGGCGATATGATCGGTCTTGCTGCGCTTGATCTCATATTGCGGCAATTCCGCGGTCGCCCGATGCGTGTGGCCCTTGTAGTCGAAATCCTTGGTGTGGACCCGGATGATCGTGCCGCTCACATGACCCGCTTCCGAGTTCCAGGCGACCCGATCGCCGACTTTGAAACGCTCAGTCATCTGCTCGTCTCCTGACGCGTTCGCGCGACCATTCTCAAGCGCGCTGCAAGTCACCATCTATAGCGGGTGGAAGACCTTGATCTCCTGCTCGCGGATGTTCGCGCATGCCAGGCCTGCGCCGATGTCCTGCCACTTGGAGCGAGGCCAGTCCTCCAACTATCATCCACGGCACGCATCTTGATCGCCAGCCAGGCTCCCGGAACAAAGGTGCACGAAAGTGGCATTCCATTCTCGGATGCTTCGGGAGACCGCTTGCGCGAGTGGATGGGTGTCTCCGATGAGACATTCTATGACGCGCGCAGGGTTGCCATTGTGCCCATGGGACTGTGCTATCCTGGTCGCGCGGCCGGCGGTGGCGACGCGGCCCCGCGACCTGAATGCGCACCGCTCTGGCGTGACCGGCTCCTGGCTCACTTGCCTGACGTGCAGCTGACGTTGCTGGTCGGGGCGCACGCGCAGGATGCCGCGCTCGGCCGCGCAAAAATGACGGAGCGCGTGCGGGCGTTTCGCGATCAACTGCCGGCCACCTTCCCGCTGCCCCATCCATCCTGGAGGAGCCATCATTGGGCGGTGCAGAATCCGTGGTTCGAGGTCGATGTACTACCGGCGTTGAGGAGTGCGGTTCAAAGTGTGCTGGCATGACGCCGAAGAAGCCACCTTGGGCAATCATCGGTCGACGGTGCGGTAATGAATGGCTCGCTCGACGAGATCGACCATGTGTGCGCCCGCCTAAATCGTCAGCGGATGATGGGTGAAGCCCGCTCGTGGGGAGATGTAAGTCGCCATCTCGCGCGCGAGTTCGAGCTGGCGGTCGGAGCCATCCGCGAGCAACGTGATCATGAGGTTCTCGAGCGCGATGACGCGAACCTGCAACTGCACCAGTTCGGCGTTCGACAGCGGCGGCACCTTGGATGGGTCCACATCAAGAGAGTGTTCTTGAGGTCCGTCAGGTCCTGCGCCTCCTTCATTGTCCCACCGCGAGAGCGCCCTTAGTCGTTGCTCAGGTGAGCGAGGCATGTGGGGCTTTTCATCAGGCACTGATGGTGTTCCTAAGTTAAGGGGAGAGGAGTAGACGGCTCGGGCGACAGATCACGCCGGCGATTGGGCGGCGGATTGCTCAGCGACATCCGGCTCCTTCCGGAGCCATGTCATGATCGTCGGGACAATTTGTCCCTTCGCGACCTCCTCGACCATGTGCTCGACGCCATGCACCAGGTCGGTTCCGGCCGTATTGATGAACGAAGCAACCTGCCCGGACTCCAATTTTGGCGCGTCGGTTCGATAAACGCCGCGCGCCGGTTCGACGCCGACCCCCACATGATAAACGAGCTTTCCGCCCAGATAGGCAGTGTAAGCGAGGACACCCACGCCTGCAGCGCCAATGGCAAGATAGGTTGGATTGGGTTTTCGATGTTTGAGGCGCCACAGCGCCATGCCGGTGGCAACGAGCGTGGCGACAAAGTTCAGATTGCGGTGAGTCATCAGCATGTCTTGCGAGGCGCCCTCTACATTGACCTCCTCGCCGGCGATTAGCCCAGTCACGGCGGAGCCGATGGCGCCCACCGCCGCAATGCAGATTGCCTTCTGTCCAAACGAGAAAGCGAACTCGTTGTCGGTCAAGCTGCCGACCGCATCTGCGCCGACCGCCAGCGGCAGCAGCGCGACCGGAAAATGAACGAGAGCCGGATGCATTTCTTGCAATCCTATCGCCATGATGCTGCCTTTCTCCAATGCGGGTCGTGCTTAGCCGGTAATCTGATCTTCCTTCGCCAATCTAAGTCTGTCCGTTTGGCGCGTGCGGCATCGGGCGGCTCAATATCACGTCTCTGAGCACAATCGCGTCGTTGTGAACCTCGTCATGAGCCGAATAAACGAGCGTGACAGGCCCGTGCCGAGCCCGCGAGCGTAGCTCGCTCAGCAGCCCGGCATTCTGATGGAGTTCGTTGCTGTAGCGGCGACAGAACTCCACCCACCGATGCGGATCATGCCCAAACCACTTCCGCAGGTCGGTGCTGGGCGCTATCTCCTTCATCCATCCGTCCAAGTGGGCGCGTTCCTTCGAAACTCCTCGGGGCCAGAGTTTGTCCACAAGAACGCGCCTGCCGTCGGTCGCTTCCGATGGCTCGTAGGCTCGTTTCAGCTTCACATTCCTTGCTGGAACCCTCGTAGTCATCGTGCTCCCTCCATGGATAGGTGTGCTGACCCACTCAGCCCAGCTTTAGCGGAGTAGATCCGATTGAGGGGTCCGGCTCGGACGGTGGCGACGGTCACGGCTGAAGCGATTCCCTTAGCGGTACAGGGATCACGCCTCGATGCCGTGGGGACGCGTCGTCCCGCCACACCAACGCCAGCGCCGATCCGCAGTTCCGAGACTAGTGGTCGAACAAGGAAGGATAGCTTTGGCCCGGAGGAGGCCGCACAAAGGTGTAGGCAGCGTCGCGACCAAAGGTCAGGAAGAAGTGGAGCAAAGAGAATCGCGTCGGCTCTCTACCGCCGACCACGTCCCAAACTGGCACTTGGGCGATTTCATGCGACGGAGTGGGTTGGCGGCGGAGCGAAGCTCGGGCTAACCTTTGGCCAACAGCGTTCGTTCAGAAGTCGGGGAACTCATCCAGATGAAGATCGGTTTTCTAGGGCTTGGCAAGCTCGGCCTGCCCTGCGCTTTGGCTATCGACATGAAGGGCCACGACGTGATGGGGTACGACATCAACCCCAACGTCCTGCAGAAGGATCACGTCGCCTATCGCGAGGCCGGGCCGAATGGCGACGGGTCGATCGAGCCGATCCTCAAGGAGAGCAATCTCAAATTCGCAACGACCGTTCGCGAGCTGGTCGAGCATTCCGACATCATCTTCGTGCCCATCCAGACGCCGCACGAAGAGCGGTATGAGGGCGTTACCCGGCTGCCGGACGAGCGGAAGGACTTCATCTACCGCTGGCTTGTCCAGGGGCTGCAGGGATTGTCGGACGAAATCGCCGCGGTCGGCGAAGACAAGATCGTCGTGGTGATCTCCACGGTCCTGCCGGGGACCATGCGCAAGTACATCTTCCCGCTCCTCAACGATCATGTGAAGATTTGCTACAACCCGTTCTTCATCGCGATGGGCACGACGATGCGGGATTTCCTCTACCCGGAGCTCATCCTGCTGGGCGTGCGCGACGAAGATGCCGCCCAAAAGGTCGAAGAGTTTTACAAGACTTTCCTCGATGCGCCGATCTACCGCACGAGCATCGAGAACGCCGAAGCGATCAAGGTCGCTTACAACACCTACATCAGCATGAAGATCGCCTATGCCAACACGTGGATGGAGATCTGTCACAAGATCCCAGGCACCGACGTCGATCAGGTCACTGGGGCTCTCGAGCTTGCGACGACGCGCATCATGAGCCCGAAGTATCTGACGGGTGGTATGGGCGACGGCGGCGGTTGCCATCCCCGCGACAACATCGCGCTCTCCTGGCTCGCCCGTGAGCTCGACCTCAGTTACGACTTCTTCGAGAATCTGATGATTGCCCGCGAGCGCCAGACCGAATGGCTCGCGGACCTCATGGAGAGCTACGACCCGCCCGGCGGCGAGCGGCGGCTCAAGGTCATTCTCGGCAAGGCCTTCAAGATGGAGACGAACATCACCGTCGGAAGCCCGGCAATTCTGCTCAAGAACATCCTTCAGGAGCGCGGGCACGACGTCGATATGTACGACCCGCACGTCGACGTCGGCGCGCCGATCCCTCCGTATCCGGCGAGCACGTTCCTCGTTGGAACGAAGCACCCCGAATTCCGGGACATGAAGTTTCCAAAGGGTTCAGTCGTGATCGACCCTTGGCGGTACATGCCCCCGCAGCCGGATGGCGTGAAACTGGTGAGTGTCGGGCGCAGCTCCGGACGCGGCCTGAACCGGAGCCAGGGAGAGCAGCAAGATGACGGTCGGCATCTATATCGATCCCGCGCAGAAGTCCCTGCTGCAGGATCGGCTCTTCGACCGCAACACGGGCCGTTTTCACTCCTCGCTGATCGGCTGCCTCCGTTACATGAAGGAGAGTTTCGAAGCGCAGGGGGTTGCCGTCCACAGCGCGGATCTCCTGCCTCCGCCCAATGGCACGGACCGGCATCTTTATGTTTCGATCGGCAATTACGAGAACCACGAGCGGCTCGCGTCGCGTCCGGACGTCATCATGAGCGCGTACATGGTCACGGAGGCGCCGGTCGTCGAGCCGCTGATTTACGAAGACCTGCGGGTGGCGAAGCGCCGCTTCAAGCGCATTTACTCGTGCATCGACGCCGACGCGATCACGGAGTTCGTCGGCGAGCCCGTACCCACCATCCCGCTGCGCTGGCCGATCGATTTCTGCGGCGTCGACGAGCCACTGTGGTCGCGGACAGACCGGCAGTTCCTGGTCATGATCAACATGAACAAGCTGCCGCGCTTGAGCAAGTACGAGCTCTTCACTGAGCGCATGCGGGCCGTCGAGTTCTTCAGCCGCACCAACGACATCGACCTTTACGGGATTGGCTGGGACAGGGCTCGCTGCGCATGGGGCGTACTCGGATGCCCTATACCTTCAGGCGAATGCAGGTCGCGGCGAATAATTGGCTCGACCGCATCCATCCGGATCCGCTGCTGGTCGCCGCGCGCAAAGTCTACAAAGGCGAACTGGAGACCAAATGGGATACGTTGTCGCAATACGACTTCGTGCTCTGCTTCGAAAACACCGTCTTGCCGGGATGGCTCACCGAGAAGCTCTTCGACAATCTCCGCGTCGGCACGATCCCCATCTATTGGGGCGCGACCGACATCGGCTCGCTTGTTCCGGCCGACTGTTACATCGATATGCGCGACTTCGCCGGCTATCCTGAGCTCAAGGCATATTTGAAGTCGCTCGATCGCAAAAGATCATGGCCTATCGCGAGGCGGGCCGCGCCTTCCTCGAATTCCCCGCCTTTACGCCGTTCAGCAAGGAGACTTTTGCTGGTATCTTCCGCGACTTGCTCGAAGAGGACGCCGGGGTGCGCGTGAGTGTCGGCTAGCGTGGAGCAGGTGAGCGCAAGAGCGGAGAGCGGAGCGCAGGAGCGTCGCCGCAATCGGCTGCGCCGCTGGTCTCGATCCTCGTCCCGAGCTTCAACGGCGCGCCTTGGCTGCGCGAGGCGCTCGATTTCCTGCTCGCCCAGACCTACGCGAACGTCGAAATTTTGCTGCTCGACGACGCCTCCACGGACGATACGCCGACGATCGCAGCCGAATACGAACGTCGCATCCGCTATATCCGCCAGCCGCGGAACATGGGCATCTACGACAATGTGAACGTCGGGATTGCCGAAGCGAAGGGCGAGCTTATCGCCACCTACCATGCCGACGACATCTACCTACCGACCATCGTCGAGGAGCAGGTCGCCTATCTGCAGGCGCATCCGGAGGTCGGTGCAGTCTTCGCCAGCGACATTCTGGTGGACGCCAATGGCCGCGAATATGGCCGCATCAAGCTGCCGAAGGAAGTGCGAGGCGACCGGCCGCTCCCCTATCCCGTGGTCCTCAACACCCTGCTTTCGAACAAGAACAACTTCCTGGTCTGCCCGACGGCCATGGTCCGCGCATCGGTCCACCGCGATGTCGGCGTGTATCGGCAAGACAGATATCGCAACACCAGCGATCTCGAGATGTGGCTGCGAATTGCCCGGCGCTACCCGATCGCAGTGCTTGAATCGCATCTGATGAAGTACCGCCACTTCCACGGCAATTCGTCGCAGCGCTATCATCGGCTGCGCACTGACGTGGAGAACTACTTCCTGATCATGGACGAGTATCTCGAACGCGATCGGCCGCTGGCGACGCCCGAGGCGCTGGTGAGCTACGAAGCGCATCGCTCGAAGGACCGGCTTTGGGCGGCGATGAGCCACTATATCAAGGGCGAGTTGCCGGAGGGCCGCCGAGCGCTGCGCGACGTTCATCTCGGCCCGATCGCTGCGCTCGCGCCACGTGCAGAAGCGGCTCCTCGCCATCGCCGCCGGGCTTTGGGTCGCGCATCGGCTGCCGCGAAGCGAGTGGCTGGCCGAGCGGCTGCGCGAGCGCTGGCACGTCAAGCGCCCGCCCCGTGTTCTCTCGTGATCCGCGCCCTACTTTCCATCGGTCTGCTGCAGTTCCTGTCGATGCTCCTGCTGCTCGCCAGGACGAAGATCATCGCGCTTGCGCTCGGGCCGGAAGGAGTCGGCGTTATTGCGACTGTCGATCGCGTCACGGCGGTGATCGCGCAGACGCCTTTCGCTGTCGTTGCCGTTCGCTGCGTTGCGCTTCCTGCCTGCCGCGCACCGTCAGTCGCCAGACGAGGCCGAAGTGCTTTATCGGCGCATGCGCAACGTGGCCGCCGCGCTGATCGTAGCCGCGAGCTTCGTCTGCGTCGGCATTACCGCTGTCGCGCCGCAAGTGTGGGGCGCGGCGCTCGTGTCCTACCGGGGCGCGCTGATCCTCGCCTTCGCCGCTTTGCCCGTAATCGGACTCGTCCCTTTTCTCACCAACGCGTTCGCAGCTGTGGACGGCCACGGGTCATCGATGCGCCTCACGGTGGCCAACAGCGCCGTCTTCGTATTTGCTGCGGCCGCAGCGGCGGCATTTGGCGTCGCCGGTTTCTATGGAACCTATGCGCTGCTCGGCACTGCGTTGGTCGTGGCGGCAATCGCCAAGCTTCACGACCCGGCAGCGCCAGGGCCCGGCGCGCCCGCTCCCTCGCCCAGGCGCTTCAAACTCGCCGCGAGACGTCTGGCGGTTCGCGCTTTGGCTGTTTCCCGCTCACCTTCGTTGCGCCCTACGCGCGCGTTCTTCGTCCAATATTCAACGCTGCGGCTCTACGGTGCGGGCACCGCCGGTATTCTCGTGGGCGCGATCGGGATCGGACTCTCAGTGCGAACGCTGCTTGGCGCGTCTCACGCGATCTTCCTCACGCCCAATGTAAACCGCCAGGCGGATTCTGCTGAGCGCATGGCATGGGCCAATGAGTACCAACGCCACATCATCGTGATTTTCATCGCCACATTGCCGCCGATCCTGCTCTTCTCCGACGTGGAACTGGCCGTGCTCTATTCGCCCCGTTTCATCGCTGCCGCACCGTTCGTCGGCCTTGTTCGTCTCGGCCGAAGTGATCACACTGCTGTCGGGAACTTACCAGGCGCTTATTCTTGCCGATAATCGGCTGCGCTTTCACGCGGGCCAGAACATCACCGCGCAAATCCTGATCGTCGCAATCGCGGCGCTGACGATCCCGCGGTTCGGTTTGGCCGGCGCGGGACTCGCGGTGATTGCGGCGCCGGTCTTCCTGTTCGGATCGACAATCTTGTATTTGCGACGGCAGTTCGGGGTGAGGGCGTCGCGCGAAGCGGCGCACATGTGCTGGCTCGCGCTGGCACTGCTGCTGGTCTGCGGTGTCACGGGTACAATGTTTCCAGGCATGACAGCCGCAAAGCTGGCGGCAAAGGCTGCAGCGTGCATTGCAGTATGGCTCGTCGCCTTTGCGGCCATGCCGGCGGAAGATCGCGCCCGAATTCGCCGGTCGCTGGACAGCGCACGCGTGCGCGGCCTGGCACTACTGGCCCGCCGCGGTCGGCTCGCCTGATGTGCGGCATCGCCGGAGCGCTATCGCGATCGCCCGTCGCGGAGCCGACCATCATCGCGATGCGCGACACCCTCGCCCACCGGGGACCCGACGCGGCGGGCGTGTGGCGCTCGCCCGACGAGCGCGTGGCCCTTGGTCATCGCCGCCTTGCCATCATCGACCTCGATGCGCGGTCCAACCAGCCGATGGTCTCGCACGACGGACGGCTGGTGATCACGTTCAATGGCGAGATCTACAACTACAAGGCTCTTCGGCGGGAGCTTGAGCTCGAAGGAGTCGCCTTTCGCACCCAGTCCGACACCGAAGTGCTGCTGGAGGCGTTCCGCCGCTGGGGGCAGGCGATGCCCGAGAGGCTGTCGGGCCAGTTCGCTTTGGCCATCTGGGACGCCGAAACCCGCCGCCTGTTTTGCGCGCGGGACCGGGCCGGGGAAAAGCCGTTTCATTATGCTGTCATCGATGGCGCTTTCCTGTTCGCGTCGGAGATCAAGGCGCTGCTCGAATGGCCAGGGTTTCCGCGCCGGGTCGACCACCAGGCGCTGATCGATTTCCTCGCAATGGGCTTCATCGCCGACCCCAAGACGGTTTGGCGAGACGTCCGCAAGCTGCCGCCGGCGCACTGGCTCAGCGTTGAGCTCAGGGAGGACGGCCCGGCTGTGGTGGAGGGGCCGACCCGCTACTGGTCGCTCAACTTCGCGCCGCGCAACAGCGACGTCAGCGCCGAGGAACTCCGTGCGGCGCTCGTCCGGGCGGCGGACGAGACGGCAGTGGCCGACGTGCCGCTGGGCACCTTCCTCAGCGGCGGCGTCAACTCCTCCGCGGTGACCGCGGCGCTGAGCCTCTCGGGCCACGACGTGCGCAGCTTCACCATCGGGTTCGACGAGGCCGGCTACGACGAGCGGCCGTGGGCGCGACAGGTCGCGGAACGCTATCATACCCAGCATACCGAGCGCACGGTCGACGCTTCGGACGTGGTGCCTGTCATGGACCGGCTGAACTGGCATTATGACGAGCCGTTCGGCGACTATTCCTCCGTTCCCACTTACTATCTCTGCCGCGAGGCCCGGCAGTCGATCACCGTCGCTTTGTCGGGAGACGGCGCCGACGAGCTATTCGCCGGATACCGCAAGTACCAGCGGCTAGCGCGGCGGGCGGAGCTGAACGGCGTTCTGCCGCGCGGAGTCGCGGCGCTTGCCAGCAAGGCGCTGCCCGACGGAAGCCACTGGCGGCGAACGCTGAGGCAGTACGGGCTGGCCGCGCCGCAAATGCTGGCCGACATGCTGTGCATCGGCTTTCCGCTGCCGCTCCTGCGGCAGGTGGCGCGGGGGCCATTGGCCGAGGCGTTGCGGCGACTATGATCCGAGCCTGCTTGTCGAGCAGCTGCTGGCCGATGCGCCGCCCGAAGAGGTCGGGCTGATCAACGCGATGCGCCACCTGGATTTCGCGCTGACGCTGCCCGGCGACATGCTGGTGAAGGTCGACCGCGCGAGCATGGCCGCGTCGCTCGAGGTGCGGCCGCTGTTCCTGCACCGGACGTCATGGAACTGGCGGCCGCGATCCCGCCGCACCAACTCGCGAACCGCGACGCCGCCAAGCTGCTGCTCAAGGACGCGGTGCGGCCGTGGTTGCCCGACGCGCTGCTGGACCGGCGCAAACAGGGCTTTGCGATGCCGCTGCCGCAATGGCTGAGACAGGAATCGGCGCTGGGCGGAGTGATGCAGCGCCCGGTCCGCAAATCGCCCGTAGACGAGCTGCTTGATGCCGGGAAACTCGCAAGCGTGAGGACGGCGCATGCGAAGGGCACTCGCGACGCGACCGGCATGCTGCATGGGGTCTTTGTGCTGGACCAGTGGTTCGAGCGCTGGAGCGGCGACGCATTGCAGGACCCTTCCGCGGCATCGCCCCACAGGCCGGGCCGTTTAAGCCGAGCGTCAGGCTAAAAATGGCAAATGTGATTCTGGTCACGGGCGCCGGCGGATTCATCGGTTCGGCGGTTACGCGTCGCCTCGTCCGCTGGGCTGAGGCGAGCGCGGTTTTGTGGGACGGCGAACCTGTGGACACTGTCTGTGCGCTGCTCCGGCCGGGCTCGTCCGCCGAGCGACTGGAGGACGTCGCGCAATCGCCGTTCCTCGCGATCGAGCACGCAGACATCACCGACACCACCACATTGCAGGACATCATGGGTCGGCGCAGGCCCAAGGCGGTTCTGCATCTGGCGTTCGATCCGTCCGGTTTCGAGCCGCAGACCGAAAGCGAATGGCGCGCGCGCCATTTTGCCCCCGTGGAGACGATCTTCGAAGCGCTTTCAAGCCTTGAGGGCGCACGGTTCTTACACACCGGTAGCGCCTGGGTGCTGGCGCCAGGCGAGCAGCTGGCGGAGGATGCGCCCGTCGCTCCATCGCTCGATTACGCGAAGGCCAAGGCAAAGCTGGACGACGCTCTCACGCCGCTGCATCGCGTCTATGGGGTGCCCTTCGTGAACCTGCGGCTGTTCAACGTCTTCGGGCGATACGAAGACATTCATCGGCTGCTGCCGCACCTGGTCGATCAATGGCGTCGCGGCCAGCCCGCCCGGCTGACCCATGGCGAGCAGGTCCGCGATTTCAACGATGTGGACGATATCGCCGAAGCCTATCGGCTGGCGCTGGTCTGCCCACCCGTCGGCTTGCGGCGCGGTGTATCACATCGGCTCGGGCCGCGGCACGAGTGTGCGTGAGTTCGCCGAGATGGTTCGGCAGCGATGCATGTCCCGGGCGAGATCGAGTTCGACACAGCACGAACGCGCGATCAGCATGTCCCGGCGCTCGTCAGCAATCCTGCCTTGGCCATGCGCGTCCTGGGCTGGCATCCGAGCGACAACCTTGAATCGCGAATTCGCGCTGCCGTCGAGTGGTGGCTCGCGAGGCCGGCGCACAGCGAGACGCAAGCCGCATGATCGCGGCGGCGGGAGGACGGCGATTGCGCGTGCTGGTGCTGTCGTGGAACTATCCCACGCCAGCTGCCCCTCAGCGCGGCCTGTGGGTCGAGCGGATGTGCGACGCGGCTTCGGCGGAGGCAGACATCCAGGTGATCGTACCCACGCCGTGGGTGCCGCCACTTATCCCATCGCTATCCCGTTTTCGTTTGGTGCCCGCCCGCGAGCGGCGGGGAGATGTGGAGATCGTTTTTCCGCGAGTGCCGGGTCCATCGAGTATCATGACACACGATTTGACGCGCGGCTGGCGCTGCCGTTCGTGCGGGCCGGCGCCGCCCGCCTGCACCGCGAACATCCCTTCGACCTGATCCACGCGCACTTCATCTATCCGGACGGGGTCGTGGCCAGCCAGATCGGCCGCGATCTCGGCGTGCCGGTAATGACTTCGGAGCATTCCTTCTGGACGCCATGGCTCAAGCACCGTCCAAGCGTAGGCCGTCAAGTGAATGCTGCGCTGGCGGACATCAATCTCGTGGCACCGGTCAGCGTTTTCCTGAAGAATGCCGTGGCGAGCTATGGCGGTGGACGAATCAGGGCGATGACAGTGCTGCCGAATGTGCTCGACGATGAGATCTTTCACCCGGATGGAGGTCCGCGCGATCCGGACGAGCTGCTGTTTGTCGGGCTGATCCGCCACTTCAAGCGTCTTGACGTGCTCCTGCGCGCGCTTGGCCGAGGTGCGAAAGCACCGGCCCAATATCCGGCTGCGGATCCTGTCGGCCAAGGCGCTCAGTTATACCGCCGACCGGCGTGAAATCGATGCGCTGATCGAGGAACTCGGCCTCCGCTCCGCACTGACGATCGTCGAGGGGTCCGATGCCCGCGGCGGTCGCCGAGGCGATGCGGCGATGTTCACTGGTGGTCGTCTCCTCGGGCAAAGGCCGCGAGACCTTCTGCTCTGTCGCGTCGGAGGCTTTGGCCTGCGGCACGCCGCTGGTCGTCACGCGCTGCGGCGGTCCCGAGGATTTCGTCGGCCCGGAGGATGGCGTGATGATCGACGCCGACGATCCCGCGGCAATGACCGCCGGCATCCTCACTGCGCTCGAACGGCGCGATGAATTCCGCGAGGCAGAGATCAGCGCGCGAGTTGTCGCCCGCTTCGGCCGCACGGCCTGGCGGACGCAAGCGATGGCGATTTACGAATCGCTCGTGGAAGCGCATGGCTGAAGCCGATCCAACGATCGCGGAAGCGACCCAGACGAGCCTTCCGGTGCGGCAGCCCGCGCTCGACGGTGTCCGCGCAGTGGCAGTCATGCTCGTGCTCGCCGCCCATGCCAATCTGTTCAAGCTCGGCGGGCTCGGCGTCGACATCTTCTTCGGACTCTCAGGCTACCTCATCACTGGCATCCTGCTCGACGCCAAGGCCGCGCACCCTTCGAAGCGCGACTATTTCGTGCCCTTTTACATGCGGCGCGCGCTACGCATCCTGCCGCTCGCCTGGGCCGTCGCGCTAATCGCCGCAGCGATCGAGGGCCAATGGAGCGGGCTCCTCTGGTACATGGGCTACCTCGTCAACTGGCTGCCCAACGACCCGCCGCCTGACGTGCTCGGCCATTATTGGTCGCTGGCGGTGGAGGAGCAATTTTACCTGGTCTGGCCGGCTGTGGTGCTGTTTGCCCCACGTCGCGAAGCTTCCGACGATCACGGTCGGGGTGATCCTGTTCGACATCTCTGCCGCTTCGATCGTTTCGATGTCGCCGCCCGCCTTCGCCAACTCCTCAGTTTCTCGGCTTTCGCGACCTTCGCCCGCGCAGACACCCTGGCGGTCGGCGCGCTCCTCGCGCAGCTGGAGCGGATCGCGGGGACTCCCTGCCCGGCGCATCGGTTGGGCGTGGGTCGCGGCGCTCGCTGCGGCGGCCGTCATTTTGGCTCTCCATCGGCTGGAGAACCGGGGCCTGGTGCCGCTGCTGACCTACAACCTGAAATGGCCGATCGTCGCCGCCGGCGTGGGCGCTGCCCTTCTGATCGTCCTGGTCCGGCCCCCGGGCTTCCTCCAATGGTTCTGGATGAGTGGATCGGTCAGATCAGCTACGGCGTCTATGTGATCCACGCGCTGCTCAGCAGGCCGTTGCATGCCCGCTTCGATTCCCCGGTGGTGGTGTTCGTGCTGCTGCTCGGCCTCACGCTGCCGCTAGCGGCACTGAGCTGGTATTTCTTCGAAGCGCCGATATTGGCGCAAAAGCACCGTTGGCCGATGCCGTCGGCGCGTCGGGGCTGAGCGCTGGTCCACGTGAGTTTGTCACAAACGGAACCGAAACGTTCAATCTTCGTCGGGCGCGTGAGCGCCGTTCGTCGAACAGGGGGTCAAGCTTGCAAAGAGTTCACCTAGCTGCCCGCGTCAGTTCATGTTGCGCGGCCCACGGGCCGGCGACCTGCAATCCGCAGCTTCAGGAGAAAGTGCGCTTGAGCGCGATGGCAACTCGACCGAGCGCCCCCATCCGACGCCAGGTTCGCTGTCCTCGTTGGCGCCGCTATGCTGCTGAGCGCCTGCGGCGGTGGCGATCCCAAAGGACGCGGCGGGAGGCCGCGGCGAGCGCGGCGGCGCAATGGGTCCGACGCAGGTCGGCTATGTCGTCGTCCAGCAGGGCAGCGCGCCCATCGAGCAGACCTTCCCGGCCGGGTTTCGGCTTATCAGGCCTCCGACGTTCGTCCGCAGGTCTCCGGCGTGATCCTGCGCCGGCTGTTCCGCGAAGGCTCGGTCGTGCGCCAGGGCCAGACGCTCTATCAGATCGATCCGAGCGTCTATTCGGCGCAAGCGGCGCAAGCTGCGGCCAATCTGCAGAGCGCCCGCGCAAGCGCGGAAGCCGCACGAACGCTCGCCGCGCGCTATCGACCGCTGGTCGCACAGCAGGCGATCTCGAAGCAGGACTATACCAATGCCGTCGCCCAGGCGCGGCAGGCCGACGCGGCGATCGCACAGAATGCGGCGGCGCTCAGGGCCGCCGCAGATCAACCTCCGGTTTACCCGAGTGCCGGCGCCGATCACCGGACGGATCGGCCTGTCCGCCGTCACCGAAGGCGCGTTGGTGACCGCCAATCAGGCTGACGCTTTGACCACGATCACGCGGCTCGACCCGGTCTTCGTCGATATCCAGGAATCCGCCGCCGACCTGCTCGCTTTGCGCAACGCGCTTTCACGAGGCGGAGCGGTGCCGACCAGCGCGCAAGTGCGGCTCAAGCTGCCCGACGGTTCCTATTATGCCTACACGGGAACGGTCGAATTCAGCCAGGTGCTTGTGGATCAGAACACGGGCACAGTCACCTTGCGGGCGCGCTTCGCCAATCCGCAGTCGATCCTGCTGCCAGGAATGTTCGTCACCGCCGAGTTCGCCCAGGCGATCGATACCTCGGCGTTCCTGGTGCCGCAGCAGGCCGTTTCGCGTGACCCGCAGGGCAATGCCACCTTGTTTGTCGTCGGGCCGGGAAATCGCGCGGTTCAGCGAACGATCGTCGCCGAGCGCACGCAGGGACCGTACTGGGTCGTGACGCAGGGCCTCGCTCCGGGCGAAAAAGTGATCACCCAGGGCACCGCCAACTTGCGCGACGGAGCCCAGATCAAGCCGGTGCCGCAAAGCGCACCGCAGCCGGTCAAGGCGCCTCCGCCCGGCGCGATGAAGGCCGCAACTGGCGGCAAGCGGGGCGGCTAAGCCCACCAATGGCACGGATTTTCATCGAACGGCCGATCTTCGCCTGGGTTCTGGCGATCATCATCTCGCTCGGCGGTATCGGGGCGATCCTCGTCGCTACCCGTCGGGCAATATCCTGACGTCGCGCCGACCCAGATCAACGTCCGCGCGACCTATCCCGGCGCCTCGGCGGAAACGCTCGAGAGCAGCGTCACGCAGGTGATCGAGCAAACGCTGACGGGTCTCGACGGGCTGCTCTATTTCAGCGCGTCGTCGAGCTCGCGCGGGCAGGTCTCGATCACCGCCGTGTTCGACAAGAGCGTCGATCCCGACATCGCCCAGGTCCAGGTCCAGAACAAAGTCCAGCAGGCGATCGCGCGCCTGCCGCAGCAGGTGCAGCAGCAGGGCGTGACGGTGACCAAGGGCTCGCCCGACTTCCTGATGATCGTCGGCGTCTACGACGAGACCGACAAGAGCACGAACGTCGACGTTTCCGACTGGCTCGCGCACCAATATCCAGGACGATTTGTCGCGCATTCCCGGCGTCGGCGACGTCAACGTCTTCGGCTCCAAATATGCGATGCGGATCTGGCTCGATCCCGACCAAGCTCTCGAGCTTCCAGCTGATGCCGAGCGACGTCATCACGCGCGATCCAGAACCAGAATGTCGAGGTCGCGGCGGGCGAGATCGGCGGAATGCCGCAGCCCGCAGGGGCAGATGCTCGACGCGACGGTGACGGCCCAGTCGCGGCTGCAAACGCCCGAGCAGTTCCGCAACATCATCGTCAAGTCCGATCCGTCCGGCGCCGCGCGTGCTGCTTGTCGGACGTCGCGCGGGTCGAGCTTGGAGCCGAGAATTATTCGGCGACGATCCGCATCAACGGCCATCCCGGCGCGGGCATCGGCATCTTCCTCGAGCCGGGCGCAACGCGCTCACGACCTCCAAGCTGGTCAAGGCCGAGATGGCGCAGGTCGCGACCGCGATGCCGCCGGGCTATCGCGATCGCCTACGCCAACGACAGTTCGGACTTCATCAAGCTGTCGGTGATCGAGGTGGTGAAGACCCTGGCCGAGGCGATGGCGCTCGTCATCCTCGTCATGTTCGTCTTCCTGCAGAGCTGGCGAGCGACGCTGATCCCGGAATCGCCATCCCGGTCGTGCTGCTCGGCACCTTCGGGATGCTCTATATCCTCGGCTTTTCGATCAACACGCTGACCCTGTTCGGGCTGGTGCTCGCCGTCGGCCTGCTGGTCGATGACGCGATCGTCGTCGTCGAAAACGTCGAGCGGATCCTGCACGAGCAGCCCGGAGCTGTCGACCAAGGAAGCGACGATCATCTCGATGGGCCAGATCCAGATGGCGCTCGTCGCCATCGCCCTGGTGCTGTCGGCCGTGTTCCTGCCGATGGTCTTCTTCGGCGGGTCGACCGGCGTCATCTATCGCCAGTTCTCGGCGACGATCGTGTCGGCGATGGGGCTGTCGGTCCTGCTCGCGCTGACCTTCAGCCCGTCGCTCGCGGCCAACGTGCTCAGGCGAAAGCACGCGAGCGTCGAAGAGACTTGGCTGGGCAAGCGGGCGCCGCGCGTCGCGCATTCGATCGAGACGGCGCGGCAGAAGTTCAACTACCGGCTTCCAGCGGCTGATCGACTGGTACGTCGGCAACGTCGGCAAGGTCGTCGAGCGCAAATGGCTGTTCCTGGCCATCTACGTCGGCGTGTGCGTGCTGCTGATCGTCTTGTTCATGCGGCTCCCGACCGGCTTCATCCCGTCGCGAGGATCAAGGGAATGCCTCGGTCCAGTTCCGGCTGCCGGCCGGAGCGACGTTCGGCCGAACGCAGCAGGTCGAGCAGTCGGTCGAGCACTATTTCCTGCAGGGCCCGAAAAGAAGAATGTGCATACCTTCTTTGCGGTCACCGGCGGCGGCGGCGGCCTGTCCGGGCCAGAATACCGGGCAGGCCTATGTCAATCTCGCGCCGTTCAATGAGCGCAAGGGCTCGAACAACAGCGCACAGGCGATCGTCGACCGCGCCTCGGGCGCGTTCCGCGGCCTTCGCGACGCGCAGGTCTTCGCGCTCGTGCCCGGCGCCGATCCGCGGCCTCGGCCAGTCCGCCGGCTTCACCATGGAGCTGCAGAACACCAGCGGGATGAGCCGCGAGGAATTCGCAGCGGCGCGCGACCGATTGCTCGCCGCCGCCAATGACGATCCGGTGCTCGCACAGGTCCGGCTGAGCGAGCTGCCCGACGTCGCCAGCCTCAAGGTCAATTTCGACCAGCAGCGTCTCGCCGCGCTCGGCCTCTCCTCGAACGACGTCAACTCGACCCTGTCGACCGCCTGGGGCGGCCGCTACGTCAACGACTTCATCGATCGCGGCCGGGTGAAGAGGGTCTATGTGCAGGGCGACGCCCCTTACTCGTGCCGCTCCGTCGGACATCGACCAATGGTTCGTTCGCAATAACCAGGGCAGCATGGTGCCGTTCTCGTCTTTCGCGAGCACCGGCTGGCAGACCACGCCGACGACGCTCGACCGCTTCCTGCGGATTTCCCTCGTTCGAGGTGCAGGGCCAGGCGGCGCCGGGAAAGAGCTCGGGCCAGGCGATGAACGAGATCACCAAGCTCGCCGCGCGATATCCCGGGCGTCAGCATCGCCTGGTCCGGCCAGTCCTACCAGGAACGCCTTGCGTCGGGTCAGGCGCCGCTGCTCTACTCGGTTTCGCTGATCGTCATCTTCCTCTGCCTCGCAGCGCTTTACGAGAGCTGGTCGATCCCCCTCGCGGTGCTGCTCGTCGTCCCGCTCGGCCTCGTCGGCGCGATCCTGTTCGTCACCCTGCGCGGGCTCGAAAACGACGTCTTCCTGCAGATCGGGCTGCTGACCACGATGGGCCTGACGTCCAAAAACGCGATCCTGATGAACGAATTCGCCGAGCGTGCCGAGAAGGAAGGCAAGAGGGTCATCGATGCGGCGATCGAAGCCGCGCGAATTCGGCTTCGGCCGATCCTGATGACCAGCTTCGCCTTCATCTTCGGCGTGTTTCCGCTGGCGATTTCCACCGGGCCCGGCGCCAACGGCCGAATCGCGATCGGCACGGCCGTGATCGGCGGGATGCTCACCGCCACGATCCTCGCGATCTTCTACATTCCGCTCTTCTACGTCCTCGTTCGCCGGGGCGCGCGCGACGGAATCGCAGGTCATCCGCGAGCGCTTCCGCCGGCGGCCCGAGGCACAGGCATGAAGCGCGCCGCCGCCCTGCTCGCCCTGCTCGCCACCAGCTGCATGACGATGGAGCCGAAGCTCGACCGCGCCGATCCGGCGATCCCAGCCTCGTGGCCGGTCGGCAGTCCTTATTTGGCGCAAGCCGAAGCCGGCCTCCCGGCGGTAACCTATCAGCAGATCTTCACCGATCCGCGGCTGCAGACGCTGATCGCGCAGGCGTTCGTCAACAATCGCGACCTGATGGCCGCTGCGGCAAACATCGCTGCGGCGCGCGAGCAGTATCGTCATCCAGCGCGCGCAGCAGTTTCCGCAACTCGATGCGGCCGCCGGCGCCACAGTGACCGGCAACCGCTCGGGCTCCGGTTCGAGCGGCGGTTCGGGCTCCGGATCAGGATCAGGATCGGGCTCAGGCAGCGGCTCGAGCTCGAAAGTGACCGCGCAATATCAGGCGGGCCTTCAGGTCCCGAGCTTCGAGCTCGACCTGTTCGGCCGGCTGCGGTCGCTCACTCACTCCCAGCTCGAGCAATATTTCGCCACCGAGGCCGGCGCCCGCGCGACGCGGCTGACGCTTGTCGCCAATATCGCCAACGCATGGCTCGACTATGCGACGGATTCGAGCCTGCTTCTGGTGTCGCAGCAGACCGTCGACAGCGCGCAGAAAAGCGTCCGCCTGACGCGGCTCCGGCTCGAAGGCGGGATCGCGCCGCGCACCGATCTCAGCCAGGCCGAGGAGATCCTGTCCCAGGCCCAGGCGAACCTCGCGCAGCAGCGCACTTTGGTGGCGCAGGACGTCAACGCGCTTGCAGCTGTTGGTCGGAGCGCCGATCGATCCGACCCTTCTGCCCGGCCTCAATCGACCAGGCCGGGCCGACCGTGGCCGAGCTTCCCGCCGGCTTGAATTCGTACGTTCTGCTGCGCCGCCCCGACGTGCTCCAGGCCGAATTCCAGCTGCGCTCGGCGAACGCGGACATCGGGGCCGCGCGCGCCGCGCTGTTCCCGAGAATCACGCTTACCGGCTTGCTCGGCTTCGCAAGCACGCGCGCTCACGAGCCTGTTCACCGGCGGCGCATTCGGCGCGTCGGCGGGCGCCAACGCCGCCTACACGATCTTCAATGCCGGCGCCGGCCGCGCCAACGTCCGCCTGAGCGAAGCGCAGCGCAACGCCGCGCTCGCGACATATCAGAAGCACGGTCCAGACGGCGTTTCGCGAAGTCTCCGACGCGCTGGCGCGCCGCGCGACGATGGACGCGCAGCTCGCGGCACCCAGCGGCAGCAGGCCGCCGCCGCCGATGTCGTCCTGCTCGAGGAGGCGCGCTACCGCGCCGGCATCGACAGCTATCTCAACCTGCTCGACGCGCAGCGATCCTATTATACGGTGCAGCAGGTGCTGGTGCAGGCCAAGCGCACCGCCGCGCAGAACCGCGTTGCATTGTACCAGTCGCTCGGCGGGGATTCGCTGATCGAGAATGCGCCCGTCTGTCCGGTGGCTTACGTCAACAGCGCCGCTGGGCGCGACGCTTGCCACCCAGTGCCCGGCCGCGGCGCGTTAAGCGGACTCGACGGCGTAGTCGTCGCCGTAGAACTTGCTGGTGCTGCGCGTGTGGAAGGTGATGGCCTTGATCGGCGGGTATTTGGGCGTGCCCAGCCCCGGCAGCACCTCGAGAATTTCATCCTCCCACAGATAGACGTTCATCGGGAACGAGACCCTCGCGCTGCGCAGGTGCGAGCCGTCGCTCGGCTTGCCGACGCGGTGGGTGGTTGACGGCAGCCGGTCGTTGGAAATCCGCTGCATATAGTCGCCGGTGTTGATGATAATCGATCCACGCGGCGGGCTCAGCCGCACCCATTTGCCGCTGCGGTGGTTCCACACCTGCAGGCCGTCGGTTCGCGGCGCCGGCAGGATCGTGAACAGGTCGACGTCTTCATGCCCGAGCAGCCGCCCCGCGCCGGAGCGGTCCTGCTCCTCGGTGATCGGCGGATAATAGTTCAGCCGCAGCCCGAAGTTGGTACCCGTGAGCTTGCGATCATAGATGTGCGGATCGCAACCGAGGCCCATGAACATCGCCTGGGCAATCGGCTTGAACAATGGCTCGTGTGCGAGGACGAGACGGCGGAATTGCCGCTCATATTCCGCGCCGCGGCCAATAGTCTTCGGCCCGGAACGGCTCAGCGCGCTCCTGCGGAACGTCGAACGCGCGCCGGCACCACACCCAGCCCTCAACGAGGTCGGGATGGATGTCGCTGGTCTCCTCGATCGGGAAATAGCCCTGATTGACGGAGCCATAGCGCTCGCCGCGGAAGCGCATCTTCTCGGCGAGCGGTGTCGACTCGAACAGGTCGAGCACCGCATCGTGCATCTCATCATACAGCGCCGGGTCGACGCCGTGCCCGGTGAGCACCGCAAAGCCGATCTCGTGGAGCGCGGCCCCGAAGGCGTCGGCGAAGCGCGCCTTGTCCGCCGCATCCCCACGCAGGAAGGGCTCGAAGTCGAGCGTCGCGATCTCATATTCCTCGTCGAACTCGTCGCTCTCGTGCTCGGCGAGGCGATAGGTGTGCGCCTTCTCCACCTGGTCGTATTTGGCGAAATCGCGGTTGAGCGCGTCGACGTCCGTCATCTCAGCAGCTTAGTCTTCGGCGAGCAGCGCGAGCAATGCGAAGCTCGCGAGCCAATGCTCGCCCATATAGTCGCCGGCGAGGTGCGGCATCGCGGCCGCGAGATGCTCGTCGGCCGCGCCTTCGGCAATCGTCCGCTCGGGTTCGGGAAGCAGCGGCGCGAGGCTTCGCCAGCACCAGGCGCGGCTGAGGTTCAAGCCGTCGAGATGGGCGATCTTGCCATCGCTGCGGTCGCTGACGATCGCCGGCGTGAACAAGGTCGCGGGCTCGCGCGCGGCAATTCGCGGCAGGAACTGCTCGAACCAGATCGGGAACAGCGCCTTGTGCGCGCGCGCCATGCACAAAGCCTCGATCAGCGCCGGCGACAGAAACTCGTCGCCGCCCGGCTCCCATGCCTGGCAATCGCGGTCGGCTGCCGAACCAGTGACGCGAGCGGTCGCGGATCTGCTCGGCTAGCGCGCGGTCGAAATGGTCGGCCCATTCCAGCGACAGGATGAGCGCAAAGGCGGTGTTGAAATGGGTCCCGACGCGGATCGGATAGGTGAGGATCGAAAGATAATCGCGAAGTCGCTGCGGCGAAGGCCCGCGCGAGCGGCTCCAGCTCTGCCGCCCAGCTTTCCTCATGGCGCGTCGCTTCGAGGTGCAAATAGAGCAGCCAGGCCCAGCCGTACGGCCGCTCGAACCCGCGGCTCAGCGGCCGATCGAGATAGGCGAGCTCGGCTGCGACCTTTTCGCGGGTGAATGTCTCGTCCGCCAAGCGCGCGATCGCTGCCGCTTCCTCGATATCGGGAACAGCCGCCGCAGCGTCAGCAAGGTCCACCAGCCGTGGACGCAGCTGTGCCAGTCGAAGCTTCCGAAGAAGACCGGGTGGAGCACGCGCGGCGGAAGCGCGTCCTCGTCACGAGAGCAGCACATGGTCGAGCTTGTTCGGATATTCGCGCGTGACATGGCCGAGCGCGATCCGCGCCATCTGCGCGGCCATGGAAGCGTCCAGTCTCATCGGAATCCCGCCGAAATAAAGGATGAGGATGTTCACGGCGAGCAACGGAAGCGCAGTCGCGACCTGCGCCTTGATCACTCCGTACTGGTTCTTGAGCTCGAGCAGCGCCGCCGGCACGATGTTGAAGTTGGCGGCCATCGGCGTCATCAGCGTCCCGCAGAAGCCGCTCAGCATCCCCACCGCGCCGATCACCGCCGGATTGCCGCCGTCCTGATGGATCAGGATCGGGACACCGATCGCGGCGACCATCACCGGGAATGCGGCGAAGGCGTTGCCCATGATCATCGTGAAGACGACCATCCCGAGCGCGTAGAGCAGCACGGCGAGGAACATGCTGCCGCTACGGGATGATCGCGCTGACCAGCGCGCCGATGGTCGTGCCGACCCCCGCGGCGGCAAAGATCACGCCGAGCGACGCGAGCATCTGCGGCAGCACCATCGCCCAGCCGATCGCATCAGCCAGCCGGCTGCCTTCATCGATCGCCGAAAGCGCCGGCGGACGAAGCCATGCGTAAGAGACGATCAGCGCAATAATGACACCGCAGCCGAGCAACACCAGGGTGACGGCCTTGGGATCGATCAGCCCGGTCGACTTCAGCGGCGTGTAGCTGAACAGCAACGTGCCGACGAAAGCGGTGAACGGGATAAGCAGCGCCGGCAGAAACAGCTTGTTACCGAAACGCTCGGAGAAGCGCTCGCGCTCTTCCGCAGTGGTCGACTGCTTCGCTGCCGCTGCCGAGCAGATGCGCCCCGGCAATCGCGACAAGCGCCGAGCACCAGGACGCCGTTGCCGACATCGCCGAGAAAATCGCCGAACCACAAGCTGACCCCGAGCAAGCCCCAGAAAGCGGCGTTTCCCCATCGCTTTGGATTGCTGCCGTCCCGAGCGCTGCCGATCGCAAAGCCGGCAAACACCGCGCCCGCCAGCACGTAAAGCCAATGCAGGTTGATCATTTGCGCCGCCCGAGCTGACGGTCGAGCAGCAGCAGCCGCGTGCCGTGGATCAGGAAGGCGCAAATCGCTGTTGGAATCGCCCAGACGGACAGCTGGAACGGCGTCAGCTGGATCCCGAAGGTCGCGAGCGAGCTCTGGATCAGCAGGATCGAAGCGATGGCCAGAAAGATGTCCTCGCCGAAGAACAGCCCGACATTGTCGGTTGCGGCCGACATCGCTTTCACGCGCTCTGCCGTATCCTCATCGAGCTTGCCATGCTGCTTCTCTGCCGCGGCGATTGCCATGGGTGCCACCAGCGGCCGCACGGTCTGCGGATGACCTGCTACCGACGTGAGCCCCAGCGCGGACAGGATTTGGCGAAATCCAAGATAGACGATGAGTAATCGCCCGGTCGTCGCCCCGCGCATCGCCCGCGATCAGCGTCCGAGCGCGCTGCTGAAGGCCGTACCGTTCGAGGAGCCCCACGACCGGCAGGATGATCCAGATGATCGAAGACGTAGCGGTTCTCGTTGAAGCCGTGGCCGAGCGTCGACAGCACCTTGAGGAACGGCATGTGCGCCGAGCAGGCCGGTCACAATCGCGGCGACGGCGACGACGAGGAGCGGATTGAACCTCAGCGCGAAGCCGATGACGACCAACGCAATCCCGAGCAGCGGCCAGTAATTGATCATTCGCCGCGCCTCCCGAACCCGCCGCCGCCTGGAGTCTCGATGACGAACCGGTCGCCGGGCTGAACGTCCGCCGACGCCGTCGCGCTCAGCATCTCGACCGAGCCGTCCGTGCGCTCGACCCAATTGCGCCCGGGCTGCGCGTCGCCGCCGCCCTTGATCCCGCGCGGCGGAACTCGACGGCGGTTGGCGAGGATGTTCGCGCGCATCGGCTCGAGGAACGTCACTTCCCGAATAACTCCGTCGCCACCCGTGTGCGCCCCCTGCCCGCCCGAGCCGCGGCGGATCGCGAACTGGTCGAGCCGCACCGGCAGGCGCGTCTCGAGGATCTCCGGATCGGTCAGGCGGCTGTTGGTCATGTGCGTCTGCACCGCGCTCGTCCCGTCATGATCCGGCCCGGCGCCCGATCCGCCGGCGATCGTCTCATAATATTGGTGCCGCTCGTTGCCGAAGGTGAAGTTGTTCATCGTCCCCTGGCTCGGCGCAAGCCGCCCGGTCGCGGCGAACAAGGCGTCGGTGACGACCTGGCTCGTCTCGACATTCCCCGCGACGACGGCCGCCGGATATCGCGGGTTGAGCATCGACCCTTCCGGGACGACCAGCTCGATCGGCCGCAGGCAGCCGTCGTTCATCGGGATTGCGTCATCGACCAGGGTGCGCACGACATAAAGCGACGCCGCACGGACAATCGAAAACGGCGCATTGAAATTGTCGGGCAGCTGATCGCTCGTGCCGGTGAAATCGAACGTCGCGGACCGCGCCGCTTTGTCGATCGTGATCCTCACCCGGACGTGCGCGCCATTGTCCATCTCATAATCGAACTCGCCATCGTCGAGGCGGTCGAGCAGCCGCCGCACCGACTCCTCGGCGTTGGCGAGCACGTGGCGCATGTAGGCGGCGACCACGTCCGCGTCCATATTCTCGCGCCGTCTGCGCGAGCACTTCGGCGCCGCGCACGCATGCGGCGAGCTGCGCTTTCAGGTCAGAGATGTTGCGGTCGGGGTTGCGCGCCGGCCATTCGCCCGAGCCGAGCAGCGCGCGCATCTCCGCCTCGCGGAAATGTCCCTCATCGACCAGCAGTGCATTGTCGATCAGCACGCCTTCTTCGTCGATGCTTGCGCTGTCGGGCGGCATCGATCCCGGCGCGATCCCGCCGATATCCGCGTGGTGCCCCCGCGCGGCGACGAATGCCGACGGCTCGCTTCCTCGCCGGAGAAGACGGGGACGATGACGGTGATGTCGGGCAAATGCGTTCCGCCGCGATAGGGATCGTTGAGGACATAAGCATCGCCGCGGCGGATCCCACGCCCATCCCTTGCCTCTCCGCGGGTGTCGATGATCGTCCGGATGCTTTCGCCCATCGAGCCGAGGTGCACGGGGATGTGCGGCGCGTTGGCGATCAGCGCCCCTTCGGCGTCGAAAATCGCACAGGAGAAATCGAGCCGCTCTTTGATGTTGACCGAGGTCGCTGTCGACTGAAGCGCGACGCCCATCTCCTCCGCTATCGCCATGAACAGATTGTTGAAGATCTCGAGCCGCACCGGATCGACGTCGGTGCCAATCGCCTTCTCGCGGTTCAAGCGGAACCGCACGGGTGAGCACCAGCGTGCCGTCTTCCGCGCGCTCGGCGCGCCAGCCCGGCTCGACCACCGTGGTCGAGGATGGGTCGAAGATCAGCGCTGGGCCGACAAATTCCTCCCTAGCGTATGCGGGGAGGGGACCATCACGCAGTGACTGGTGGAGGGGCCGATAACGCCAGTGCCAGTTACCCCTCCACCATGCCGCGCTGCGCTTGCATCGTTCCCCTCCCCATCGCCTGCGAGGGAGGCGCCGATCGCCTCCACCGCCAGTGCGTCGACGATCACCTCCGCATCCTCATCGATGTAGCCGAACCGGCGCTTGTGCAGCTCGGCAAAGCTCGCGCGCATCTGCTCGGCCGACGCAACCTCGATCTCCAACGTCGTATCGCTTCCTGCAGTGCGCAGCCGCGCGCGGCGAAGGAGCTCGATCCGATCGGCGTGCACCCGTTGCTCGATCAGTGCGTCGCGCGCCCGGCTGCTCCAGCTCCGTCAGCGCATCCGAGAAATCCTCGCCGAGCGGCTTCAGCACGCTGGCGTCGCGGATCGCCTTCACGTCGGCGATCCCGATGCCATAGGCGGACAGCACGCCGGCGAGCGGGTGGATCAGGATCCGCTCCATCCCGAGCGCATCGGCGACTTTGCATGCGTGCTGCCCGCCAGCGCCGCCGAAGCAGGCGAGCGTGTAGCCCGTGACGTCATGGCCTCGCGCGATTGAGATCTTGCGGATCGCGGCGGCCATGTTGTCGACCGCGATCTCCAGAAAGCCTTCGGCGATCTCTTCGAGGCTCTTTCCTCCGACAGCATCGGCGATCTCCCGCAACCGCTCGCGCGACGCTTGCGGGTCGAGCGGCTGGTCGCCGCCCTGCCCGAACACCGCGGGGAAATGCCGTGGATCGATCCGACCGAGGAACAGGTTGCAGTCGGTGACGGTCAGCGGACCGCCATTCCGGTAACACGCAGGTCCCGGGTTCGCGCCGGCGGACTCCGGGCCGACGCGGAAACGCATTCCGTCGAACCGGCAGATCGACCCGCCGCCGGCCGCGACCGTATGGATCTGCATCATCGGCGCGCGGATGCGCACGCCCGCCACGACGCTTTCGTCGGCCAGCTCGAACTGGCCGGCGTAATGCGACACGTCGGTCGAGGTGCCGCCCATGTCGAAGCCGATCAGCCTCTCGGCCCCGTGCGCCTCGCACGCAGCCACCATTCCGACCACTCCCCCCGCGGGACCGGACAGGACCGCGTCCTTTCCGCGGAACGCCGTCGCTTCAGCGAGACCGCCGTTCGACTGCATGAAGTGGAGATCGGTCCCGGACGGAAGGCCAGCCGCCACCCGGTCGACGTAGCGCCGCAGCACTGGAGAAAGGTAGGCGTCCACGACAGTCGTGTCGCCACGGCCGATGAGCTTGATCAGCGGCGCGACTTCGTGGCTGACCGACACCTGAGTGAAGCCCAGCTCCCGCGCGATCTCCGGCCAGCCGCGCTTCGTGATCCGAATAGCTCCAACCGTGCATCAGGATGATTGCGATCGCGTCGATCCCCGTCTCTCGAACCGCGCTCAGGACCTCGCGCGCCTGTGCTTCGTCCAGTGGAACGAGTGTCTCGCCATCAATGCCTACGCGCTCGTCGATTTCGACCACCGTTTCGTACAGCATCGAGGGAAGCACGATATGCCGGGCAAAAATCTCCGGCCGCGCCTGATAGCCAATGCGCAGCGCGTCTCCGAAGCCGCGCGTGACCGCCAGCGCCACCCGCTCGCCCTTGCGCTCTAGCAACGCGTTGGTCGCGACGGTCGTGCCCATCCGCACTTCCGCGACGCTGCCGCCTTCCTCGCCAAGCACGCGCCGGATCGCCTCGAGCGCCGCATCGTCGTACCGGCCAGGGTTGTCCGACAGCAGCTTCTCGACCCGCAGCCGCCCGTCCGACGAGCGCGCGACCACGTCGGTGAACGTGCCGCCGCGGTCGATCGCGAAGGTCCAGCTGCGCTCCACGCCTTGCCTCTAGGGCTTTTCAGGACAACGCTGCACCCCCTATGGGGCGGCCATGGCTGTTCTCGTTACAGGAGCCGCGGGCTTCATCGGCTCTTCGACCGCACGGGCATTGCTGGACCGAGGCGACGATGTGGTCGGAATCGACAATCTCAACGACTATTACGATCCGTCGCTCAAGCAGGCGCGGCTCGACAATCTGGCGCGCCAGTACGGCAACCGCTTCCGCTTCGAACGGGTCGATTTCTCCGACGCTGAAGCGCTCAAGCACCTTGCCGATAGCTATCGGTTCGAAAGCATCGTCCATTTGGGCGCACAGGCGGGCGTTCGCTACAGCATCGAGAACCCGCAGGCATATGTGCAATCGAACCTCGTCGGCCATTGCAACATGCTGGAGTTCACGCGCGCAATCCGCCCGCGGCACATGGTCTATGCGTCGTCTTCCTCGGTTTATGGCGGCAACAAGAACCTGCCGTTCCGGGTTGAGGACCGCGTCGATCACCCGCTCTCGCTTTATGCTGCGACCAAGAAGGCCGACGAGCTCATCAGCGAATCCTATGCGAGCCTCTACCGGCTGCCGCTCACGGGCCTGCGCTTTTTCACCGTCTACGGCCCTTGGGGACGGCCCGATATGGCGATGTGGATCTTCACCAGGGCAATGTTCGCCGGCGAGCCGCTGCCGCTCTTCAACGGCGGCGAGATGCGCCGCGACTTTACCTACATCGACGACATCGTTCGCGGCGTCGTCGCCTGTCTCAACTCCCCGCCTGCGGACGACGGCTCGACCAAAGCCGGCGGCAGTACGACGCCGCACGCACTCTACAATATCGGCAACAGCCGCAGCGAGGACCTCATGCGCGTGGTCGAGCTGCTCGAGCAGGCGACCGGCACGAAGGCGCTGCTCGATCCGCAGCCAATGCAGCCGGGCGACGTCAAGGACACCTTCGCCGACATCAGCGCCATCGAGCGCGACGTCGGCTTCGCGCCCGCGACCAGGATCGACGAAGGCGTGCCGCGCTTCGTCGCCTGGTACCGCGATTACCACAAGGTCTGACCCGCTGAGCCTCCCGTCGATCCTTCAGCGCCTGCGCCTTCCGGTGATCGGAGCGCCGCTGTTCATCGTCTCGAACCCCAAGCTGGTGATCGCCCAGTGCACGTCGGGGATCGTCGGCAGCTTCCCCGCGCTGAACGCCCGTCCAGCCGCGAAGCTCGACGAATGGATTCATGAAATCACCGAGGCGCTCACCGCCTGGGACCGCGACCATCCGGACCGCGTCGCGGCGGCGTTTGCGGTCAACCAGATCGTGCATCGCTCGAACGACCGTTTCGAGCAGGACATGCAGGTCTGCGCGAAGTGGAAGGTGCCGATCGTCATCACCTCGCTGGGCGCGCGGGTGGAGCTCAACGAGGCCGTGCACGGCTGGGGCGGGATCACGCTGCACGACGTGATCGACGACCGCTTCGCCCGCAAGGCGATCGACAAAGGCGCTGACGGGATCATCGCGGTGGCGGCGGGCGCCGGAGGCCACGCTGGGCGCTGGTCGCCCTTCGCGCTCGTTCAGGAAATTCGCGCGTGGTTCGACGGGCCGCTCATCCTGTCGGGAGCGATCGCCCACGGTGGAGCGGTGCTCGCGGCCGAGGCGGCGGGCGCGGACCTCGCTTATGTCGGATCGCCCTTCATCGCGACGCAGGAAGCGAACGCGGCGGACAGCTACAAGCAGGCCATCGTCGCTGGGGGCGCGGCGGACATCGTCTACACCGACCTCTTCACCGGCGTGCACGGCAATTATCTACGCGCCTCGATCGCCAATTCCGGACTGGACCCGGACAATCTCACTGCCATCGATCCGACAATGATGAAATTCGGTTCCGAAGGATCGGCCAAGTCCAAAGCGTGGCGCGACATTTGGGGTTCGGGCCAGGGTATCGGCGTGATCGACCGCGTTCGCCCCGCAGCCGAGTTTATTGATCTTCTGGCTGAGCAATATGCCGCGTCAAAGGCGCGGCTGTGCGGCGCCTGATCAGGCCTGGCCGCCGCTGAGCCCGCGCTCGAGACGACCCATCAGCGCCCGCGCCGGACTTTGCGGCACGACCGCCTCCAGGCTGCCTTCGTCGATGCGCTTGATCCGCGCGTAAAGCTCGGCGCTCGAAGTGATCAGCTTGCGCGCTGCGGGCGGAAGCTGGTCGACCACCGCCGGATCGGTCTCCTGCGCATTGCCCAGCCGCCGTTCGGCGCGCCGGCCTTCGCGCGCCGGGAATCTCGCCCAACTCGATGGCGCGCTGGGTCAGCAGCCAGGCGACGATGTGCATGATCCGGGTCGTCACCTTCAACAATTCGCAGGCGAAGCCGACGCGCGCGAACGGCTCCAGCATTGCCCGCTCATCACGTCCAGCGTCGTCGAAATAGGAGCGCGCTTCGTCGGCGAGCAACATCGCCTCCGTATAGAGCGAGTCGATGAGGCGCGATGTGATGCGCACTTGCGGCTCGGGCCGGTCCAATTCGTCCATCAGCATAAGACTGCCACCGTTCTCCGCCCAAGGAAACGTTCGGCGTATTCCGTTTGCCGCTTCAGCGCCGCGCACCGTCTCTCAGTGGGACAGGTCAGGCGGTGATGTCGGGGATGTTCGAACCGGCAATTCTCTGGATCTGGTCCTTCAACCGGAGCTTGCGCTTTTTCAGCCTTGCAAGCTCAAGCTGGTCGGCTCCGCCGCCAGCGCAAAGCGCTGCAATCCGCGCGTCGAGAGCGCGGTGCTCAGCCTTCAGCGCGTGGAGCTCGGCTGCCGGACTTTCGTCATCGTTCACGGCGCAAGTGTAACCCAGAGCGTGAGCCCACGAAACTTAAACCGATCGGCGCCGACCCGCGCCGTTCACCCGCCGAGCGGTGAAATGGGCCAAGACAAATCTATCAATTCGTGATTTATTACGCAGTGGTGACATTAGCCTGAAAGGAACGGCACCAATGGAAAAGGCAATGGTCGAGGAACTGGAGTCGAAGCACGCAGCTCTTCACGCCCTGATCGACGAGGAAGAGCACCGAACCCACCCCGACGAAGACCTTCTCCACCGTCTGAAAAAAGAAAAGCTGAGGCTCAAGGACGAGCTGGCGGGCCACCTGACCCACTAACCCGACGCAAATCAGCTGCCGGGCGCGCCTTCGTTGTCCCGTGTCGTGCCCAGACGTCCCCCCGACATCCTGCGCTCGATTAATCGTCTCGGGACACCCGCTCGATCCGCTCGTGGCGCTCCTGCGCTTCGAGCGTCATGGTCGCAACCGGCCGGGCTTCGAGTCGAGCCAGCGAAATCGGCTCGCCGGTGACTTCGCAATAGCCATATTCGCCTTCGTAGACGCGGCGGATCGCGCAATCGATCTTGGCGATGAGCTTGCGCTGGCGATCGCGGGTCCGAAGCTCGATCGACCAATCGGTCTCGCTGGACGCACGGTCGGCAAGGTCCGGCTCGCGAAGCAAATCGACCTGGAGCTGCGCCATTGTCTGACGCAACTCCTCGATGATCGCTTCCTTCCACTCCTTGAGCTTTCTCAGGAAGTAAGCGCGATGTTGGGCGGACATGAATTCTTCGCTGTCCGAAGGCCGGTAGCCTTCGGGAAGAATGATCCTGTCGAAACGTTCGAAACCGTCGCCGCCATAAAGGTCGACTAGAGCGGTCGCCATATACCCTCCCCCGCACATGGACCCCGCAAATGCGAAACTCCGAACTACGCCCGCCGCCAGCTGCAGTCGGGCCAACCGGTGCAGCCGGAGGCGATTAAGACTGATTTTCCCGGGACTTAGCACCGGAAAAATCGGTCATCCCCAACCCGGCGCTATAGATAGGCTCCAGACCCTTAACAAGAACTGACACAAACCCAGTGAAGAAATCGCCAAGCTGTTGCGAATATGGCGCAATGTCCTGGGTACAGACGCGCTGTTGCCGCTTTTCGCCGGTGCGGCCATAGCCGGCGCAAATGCGCATCCTGCTCACCAACGACGACGGCATCAATGCTCGCGGGCTGAGTCTGCTGGAGGCGGTCGCGCGCAAGCTCAGCGACGACGTCTGGATTGTGGCGCCGACCGAAGAGCAGTCGGGCGCCGGCCATTCGCTGACGCTGACCACGCCCGTTCGCTTGCGCAAGCACGACCAACGCCGCTTCTCGGTGACTGGCACGCCGACCGACGCAGTCATGCTCGCGCTGGCGCACATCATGAAGGATTCGCCGCCGGACGTGATCATCTCGGGCATCAACCGCGGCGCCAATCTCGCCGAGGACGTGACTTACTCGGGCACGGTATCGGCCGCGATGGAAGGAGCGCTCGCAGGGGTGCGCTCGATCGCGCTCAGCCAGGCCTATTCTCACGAGGGCATGGGGGATACCGTGCCCTTCGCGGCCGCCGAGGTCTGGGCCGAGCGTGTGCTGGCGCCGCTGGTCGAGTTCGAGACCGAGTCGAGGACTCTGATCAACGTCAATTTCCCCGCCATGGCCGCCGATGCCGTCAAGGGCATCCGCGTCTGCCGGCAGGGTTTGCGGGACTATGGCCGGCTGCGGATCGTGCAGCGCACGGACCCTCGCGGCTATGATTATTACTGGTTCGGTCTTGGGCCGATGGTCGAAACGCCCGGCCATTCGACCGACCTCGAAGCAATCGCCGACGGTTACGTGTCGGTCAGCCCGCTCCATCTCGACCTGACGCACGAGCCTTCGATCGCGGCCCTGCACAAACGTTTCGCGACCACGCCCTAGGGGCGCAGCCGCGACAAAGTTCAGCGTTGGCGCTTCGGCTTACTTGCCGCGCTCGCCCTTTTGCCCGGATGGCGGCGGCGGCGGAGCATTGGTCGAGGCCGCAAGCCAGGTGGAGTTCTGGCCGCACGAACTGGTCAAGGTCACGGCTTGCCCCGGCTGGAACGGCGCGGAATAGGGGAAGCATTCCTGCGCCGTGCCATTGCTCAGGCACAATTGGCCGTTGGCGGCCGTCCAGCTCCCCGGAACGGTATTGCCGCCCGGAGTCATGATCCGCGCCGTTCCGCCCGGCATCCAGATACACCGTGTTGGTGACGCCGTTGGTCGTCACCTGGATCGGTTGGCCGATGATCTCCGTTGCGGCCTGAGCGAAGGCCACTCCCGGCACAGCCGTTACCAGCGTCAGTCCAGCGGCCGCGCGTCCCAACGATCCCGATCTTCATGACGCCTCTTCCCTTCCGGTCAGACCAGACCCTGCAATTTCCCGATCAAGCCGGGCTGTTCGAGTTGCTTTCTTCTTCAACAGGAAATACAGCCCGACACCGGCGGCGACAGCGGCAAGCGCAAGCAGCAGCGGGCTCACGCCAAATCCCGCGGCTGGGCGCTTCGACCGGCGGCACCGGGATCGGCGGCGGCGGCGCGCTTTGCGCGACCGGCGGAGCAACATCGACGGCCGGCAGCACACATCCGGTTGCGGGAGCCTGCGCAGCGACGAACCGCGGCGATCCGCACAGCGCCGCGGCGGGCGCTCCGCCGGTGAGCGCAGTCAATGCGGCCCACGGAGCAACCTGCTGAGGCGCGGGCGTGCTGGCTGCGGCTGCAGTCGAGCAAAAGACCATCGATCCGGCGACGAGGAAATCCAACAGCCCCCCTGAACCGCAAACTGGCCATCCTGAATTCTCCTGGCGCAGCGGGTGCATGCCCCCGCAAGGAATGTTCCCGACAACCCATTTTCGTGACGAAAGTTGCAACGAGCTGTCGTCGGGCGGCGACTTTTTGCACAGGTTAATGCCGGACGCAAACAACCCGCGGTTAAGCCTCTATTTACGTTTGTTCTCTCTTGCCGAGCGCTCGCTCGCGGACCTTTTTAGCAGCGACCGGACGCGTCCGCTTCAACCGAAAAGCGGCCTTCGACGCCCATCTGCGCCATGCCGACGGCATCGCCTTCTCTCGTAGATCCGCACCAGCTGCGGATGGCGGTCATATTGGTGAACGACGGCGATCTCCGACCCGTCGCGATTCACCAATTCCTTGTTCGTCGTTTAGTTCGTAGCGCGGCTCGGTGCCGACGGTGAGGATCGGGCCCTTCGAAATTGCGCAGCCGATTAACCGGTATCGAGCTTGCCCTCGTGAGCAACAGGTTGTGCGCCGGCCTGATCCGCGCATTCGATACGCGTCCTTCATACCAGCGATCTCCGCCAGCATCAGCTCGAGGTAGCGGATGCATCAGCGGAACCGGCGCCAGCGTCGTTCCGGCGCAGCTCAATCTCCTCGTCCTTCAAGCGCTCGAGCACCTCGGGCGAATAACCCGCGAGGATCCACTGGCTGGTCCATGGACATGATCCCACCGGTATGTCGGGGTTCTCCATCGCCAAGTGGATTCGGTCGCCCACGGCAAAGTCGAACGGGTCCCGCTGGAACACGACGTCCTTCACGTCCGTGATGAACACGTTGCGGAAATTGCCGCCGTGCTTCAGGAGATAATCGCAATAGAGGAAGTGCCGGTAATTGAAGACGTAGATTGGCTCTGGCAGCGACTTCGGCGCGTCAGGATGCGGGTCGGCGACGAACGGAAATTTGCCGCCATAAGGGACCACTTCGACGTCATAGTGGCGGATCCTGGCAATCGTCCGTCGGCTGATGCCCGGCCCGACGAAAAGGCACAGGTGTCCGCGAAAATTCGTCCGCCGCAAGCTGATCAGGAAACGGCGGAACTCGTAGAAATCGTAGTTCTCCGCCGTGCCGAGGATCAGGTCCAGCGCGTTGGCGCAATCAGGATCGGAACGGCTCAGATCAACACTCCTTGCCCGACATAACCCGGCGGACACTGCAACCGTGTGGCGCTCGCTTCGCTGAAATAGCGTCGAGCGGCGGCGAAGTCCCTCAGCTCCACAAGCCGGCGCCGATTGGGATCATAGACGTACAGGTTTGAGCCGTAAGGATAAAAGGCCGGCTCACCGTAGATCGACGTCGCCAGCCCGTCGCGGCGAAGCGACATCCGCGAACTGATGGCATCGCCGCGGATGGTCTTGCCGGCCGCAAGGCTGAGCGCGCCGGAGACGTCCCACGGCGCTTCGAAGATGACCGCCGGACCATGGTACGGACAGACATTGTCGAGGATGACGAAGGATTGTGGCGGCACGTCTCTAAGGTCGCGTCGCGCTGCGGCGAAGATCCGCTGCTGGATCGCGGGCGCTTGGGTCCAATACTCCTCAATCTGCAGAACTCTAAGCGTCCCGAAAAAGACGATTGCCGCGACCGCCGACGAATAGAACAGAGACGGACGTTGTGCGTTCACCAATCCGCCGACGAATCGAACGGCGGCGACCAAGATCAACGCCACCCCCGGAGCGGCGGCGGCGAGCGCCCTGTTGCCCATTCCTGTCGGCGAGAAGGACATTGCAGGCACGACAACGAACGCAGCATGACCAAGCACGAATGTGGCGATGCCCAGCAACATCAGGCGCGCATTGTTCCAAGGAGCTTCGCTCGCGTCCGGGGCTGCGCGAAGCCGCCACAATGCCAGCGACGAGACGACAACCGCCGCGGCCGCTGCAAGCCACCCGAACTCGCCGCGGATCAGCGCTTCTGCGCCGCGCCACCAGCCGAGGATTGGCCACCAAAAGTTCACGTCCGCCGCCGCGAAAATGTTCAGCCCGAAATCGGTACGCCAGTCATAATCGGGTCTCACGAGCTGGATCAGACCCTTGAAGTAACGATGAAGGCTTGGCGCCTGCGTCCGTTCGCTCACTGCGAATTTCGCCACTGCCGCAAGCGCCACGACCGCGACCACAGACAGCAACGCCATGGCCCGCTGCCGCAAGACGGGTCGGCGCAAGCGCTCGCGCGCCACTGGTGCGAGCAAGGCGATCGGGAAGACAGCGATTAGCGGCGCGAAAATCTCATAGGCCGCGATGCTGGCGATCGCGGCGAACCCCGCTGCCGCCGCCCAGCTTATTTTGCCCGTTCGCGCGAAGCTCAGCTGGCAATGGAGCGAAACCCACGCTGCAAGCATGCTGAGCGGGATCTGAAAGGTCAGGTACCACACGCGGACTGTCGAGAGCTGCGGAAGGGTGACAAGCACGATTGTGGCGCCAATCGCCATTGGGCGGTCGACCTTCATGCGCACTAGCAGCCAGTAGAAAAGCCCAAGCGCTGCTGCGATTACAGCGGCGTTTACAAGGTGATAGCCAAAGGGATGAAAGCCGAAGAGCGTATACAGCAGGGCGAGATAAAGTCCCTGCAGCGGCCGATCGTAGCGGTCGCGAAGCGCCGAGTGAATTCCGAAATTATGTTGAATGGTGTCGGCATGAAAGGTCCAAAGAACGTACCAATCGTCACTGTAGAAACCGAGCCGCGCGACATATGGGACCACGGTTACCAATGTAATCACAACCACGCAGAGCGCGTCGGTACGGATCGCCGCGCTCCGCCCTTCGCTCTGAGTGTCGATAAAAATCACGGGAACCGGCGCTGAGGCATTTCGAGAGTTTACCTGCCGCGCCGGAGCCGCCAAGTCACGCCGGATGAACCCCCGCGTTTCGGTGATCACCATTTTCTACAACGCCGCCGAATTTATCGGCGAAGCGATCGAGAGCGTCCTCGCCCAGGACTATCGCGATTTCGAGCTGCTTCTTGTTGACGATGGCTCGACGGACGCCGGGAGCGCGACCGCGCAATCATTTGCCGAACGCGAGCCCGAGCGAATCCGCTACCTGCACCATCGGGGCCGCGAAAACCGCGGGATGAGCGCATCGCGCAATCTCGGAATTCGGGAAGCACAAGGCGAACTCATTGCCTTCATCGACGCGGACGATCGGTGGAGATCCAACAAGCTGACAGAGCAAATCGCAATCTTTGAGCGCTTTCCTGAGGTCGACGCATCCTGCGGCGCCGTCAACTATTGGCGCAGCTGGGCCGGCGGAGAGGACGTTCTCATCCCCACCGGACACGCTCTTGGGCGGCCGGTTGCCCCACCTGAGGCGATCATTGCCTTGTATCCGCTGGGAACGGCGGATGCGCCCTGCCCGTCCGACCTGATGATCCGCCGCGCGACCGCACTGGCACTCGGCGGATTCGAAGAGAGCTTCACCGGTGCGCTGCAGATGTATGAGGACCAGGCCTTCCTCGCCAAGCTCTACCTCGAACGCACGATCTATTTCGACGAACGATGCTGGCTCGATTACCGTCAGCACGATGCGTCGTGCGTCGCCACCGTGTCGAGAGACGGCCGGTATGATGAGGTCCGGTTCTATTTCCTTGAATGGCTGGCCGCCTATCTGGCTGAACGGCCACATCTCCAGCAGCCCGCTTTAATGAGCGCTCTGAACCGCGCGCTCATTCCCTATAACTATCCACGCCTCCGCCGGCCGTTGCTTGCCGCCGGCAAGCTAGTGCGGAAGATCACGCGGGCATGAGCACCGCCAAAGCCTGGTTAAAGGCCGGCATTCGACGCGCCGCGCGCTGGCTTCCACGCAAGCCGCGGCCCGCAATCCTGATGTACCACCGAATCGCGCGGGAGACATTCGATCCGTGGGGCCTTGCGGTCGGGCCACATCGTTTCGCCGCGCAGGTCGCGTGGCTCAAGGACAATCGCGCGGTCCTGCCGCTGAGCGAGTTCGCCCGATTGCATAAGGAGCGGACGCTGCCCGACGATGCCGTATCGCTAACTTTCGACGATGGTTACGCGTCCGTTTTGATAGCCGTTCCGCTGCTCGAAGAGCATGGACTGCATGCGACCGTGTTCCTGCCCACGATGCTCATTGAGCGCGGCCACGAATTTTGGTGGGACGAACTGGCCAGGCTCATCCTCGAATGGCGCCTCGATACGTTGCGGCTGGGGGACGCGCGCATGTCCGTTCCCCCGGCGCATGACCAAGACCGCTTCTGGCTTACCGACGCCCGACCAAGCACACCGCGCCAGAAGCTTTTCCAATCGGTCTGGTCCAGGCTCCACGCGATGCCTCCGGAAGCTTTGGACGCCGGCATGGCCGAGCTGCGCAGTCAGGCGCCGATTGAACCAGGTGAAGCAGACCGGCCGCTTGCTGCCGACCAAGTGCGGTTGATCGGCTCCTCAATGATTGCGTTCGGTTCGCATGGGTTGAGCCATCCGTCCTTGCCGAGCCTAGCCCGCGAGCAGAAGTTGCGTGAGATCCAGGATAGCAGAACCCAATGCGCGGCAATGACCGGGACCGCGCCCATGGCTTTCGCTTATCCGTATGGCGACTTCGACGAGACGAGCAGCCAACTGATCGAGCAAGCCGGATATGCCTGCGCGTGCGTCGGCGGCGACAAGTTCGTCACGAGCCGCAGCGACGTTTTTGCACTGCCGCGGCTTCGCGTCGGCAATTGGGAACCCCGCACATTGCGCGATATGCTGGGCGGATGATGCTCCGCTCCGCCCTCAATCGGCTGACAGCACCGCTTCGCCGTGCTCGCGGCGGCGATGTCATGGAAGGCAGCCGCGCCGCGAGCACGACGCCGCTGTGCCGCGAGTATGGCTACAGTCGCGGCACGCCGATCGATCGCCATTACATAGAGGCGTTCCTCGAGCGCCATTCCTCCGACATCCGCGACCGAGTCCTCGAGATCGGCGACGACACCTATTCGCGGCGGTTCGGCAGCCACCGGATCACCCAGCAGGACATTCTTCATGTCCATCCCGGTCACCCGCGAGCAACGATCGTCGGGGACGTCGCCGAGCCCGGCGTGCTGCCGCAAAAGGCTTTCGACTGCATAATCCTCACTCAAGTCTTGCATCTGATTTTCGACATGAACCGCGCCGTCGAGCAGATTCACGCGGCGCTTCGGCCCGGAGGCGTAGCGCTCATCACAGTTCCGGGCATCAGTCCGATTCACGGCGGGCCGTGGAAGGACAGCTGGTACTGGTCGCTGACCGATATCGCGCTTTCGCGGCTTCTCAGCGGATCGTTTGACGCCGCCAGGGTGACGGTCTCCGCGCGCGGAAATCTCTTCGCGGCGACAGCTTTTCTCCATGGCGCCGCGGTCGAGGAAGTCGGGACGGCCAAGCTCGACCTGCTCGATGCCGCTTATCCCGTAACGGTTACAGCGCGGGCGGTGGCGTGAGCGACGAAGAATCCCTCAGCGTGGTCATGCCGGTGTACAACGCGCTTCCACACCTCGACGGTGCGATCCGGAGCATCCTCGACCAGACCCATCGCAACTACGAGTTCGTCATCTACGACGACGCGTCGACCGACGGATCGACCGAGCGGCTGCGCCAGTGGGCGCGCGACGATTCCCGGATTCGCCTGTTCGAAGGCAAGCGCAATCTCGGGCCAGTGGGGAGCTCGGCCTTTATCGTCGAGCATTCGACGGGGCCGCTCGTGGCGCGAATGGACGCGGACGACCTTTGCGCTCCCGACCGCCTCGAACGTCAGCTCGAGGTGCTCCGCAACTATCCCTGCGCCGGGCTGGTCGGAACCTTGTTCGACGTCATCAACGATCGCGGGCAAAAGATTCGCGGTCCCGACCTCTGGCGGCTGACGCGCAAGGCGCCGTTCGTGCCCTTTGCCGCCCACGGTTCGATTCTGTTCCGGCGAAGCGTCTTCGACCAGGTCGCTGGCTACCGCGCCGAATGCGAATATTGGGAAGACCAGGACCTTGTCACGCGGATGGCCGCGGTCACGGCAGTCATGGTCATTCCGTCCGCACTCTACCAGGTGCGCCAGTGGACGAAGAGCACGCGCGCTACGTCCGACAGGGAGCGCGTAGAGAACGCGGTCGACCTCATGTACCGAGCTGTGGGCCGCCTCGAGCAAGGTCGAAGCTACGACGACTTGCTGCAGGCGCGCGACCAGCCGGCGCGAGTCGATCCGCGGGTCTTCATTTCCGCCGGGTCGATCGTGCTGTGGTCCGGAGACCGCCCACTTTTGTTCGGCCGCCTGCTCAGGCGAGGCCGGCTGCGCTTCGACATGCGAACGCTCAGTGCTGTGGTGTGGACCGCATGGGCCACCCTCAGTCCGGCTTCCCTGCGCGCCTTCATGGGTCTTCTTCTGCGCGTGAGAAACCGGCGCTCCAGAGGGATCGTCGCGGATTCGGCGCCGATGCGCTGGTCTCCGCCGGTGCACGAAACCAAGCGCTAGCGCCTTCTCCCGCGCCTTCCGGGTGCGCCGCGAAAGAGGTCGGGCCGGCCGCGCGCAGCGAACATAATCACCGCTGGAAGGAACATCGTCAGCACGACGTCCCTGGCGCCTTCACCATATTGCATCGCGGGCTCGGGCCAATGTTCGATCCACAGGTCCACGGTCTCATTCCAAAGGATGAACGCGAGGACCCAAAGCCACGGCCTCCACGATGTCACTGGCCGGCGCACGATCAGTGCCATCACCAGCCAGAGCAGCACGCCCACGATGACATGAAGCGCGTCATGATCGATGCGCACCGCATGCTCGATGAACAGCTTCCCCTCGTGCCACGATACCATTGCCGCCGTGAGGGCGCGCCACAGCTGGTGCAGCGCCCTTCCCCTACTTCAGCACAACGTGGCGTGTGGGCCACAGGTCCGATCGCTCGCGGGCCACCGGCGCCCGGCGGTCGATGAGCAGCGCCAGGCACATCGCGAATACGGCGTCGATCGCAGCCGTGCGAAGGGGAAAATCGACGAGACTGTGAACGAGGATCGCAGCCGTGGCGATCGATGCAGCGCGCGCGTAAATTCCGGCATCGGCGTCTCGCCAGGCGCGCCAAACCGCACGCGCCCACCAGGCGAGGAATGCAACGATAAGCAGGATCCCGGCGACGCCCAGCTCCAGCGCCAGCTCGACGTAATCGTCATGCACGTGGATCACGAAGGTGGTCGAGATCTGGTCACGGCTTTCATAAAGCTGATAGACGCTTCGGAACGACCCGAGCCCCGATCCCCACGGCAGAAAATCCCGGACTGCCCGCATTGTCGTAACCAGCATTTCCTGCCGCGATTCCACGGATACCGTCGCTTCCTGCCCCAGTTCGCCGCTTCGCGTGGCGCTGGTCGCGATCGCTCCAACCGCTGCCGCCACGAGAAGACCGGCGAGGACAAGCGCCCCCACCCGCAGCGACCTTTTTTGCGGCAACACAAGCAGTGCGCTGGTGATCAACACAGGCATAGCGAGCCCATATCCGGCAAGCGAGCGATTCAAGATAATTCCGAGGATGACTACGAGCGTGGCGCCAGCGACGATTGCGATGATCGCCGAATTACGCTGTTTGTTGGCGCCCTTTGCGGAACCGAGAATGGCGCCCAAAAAAGGCAAGGTGATGACAAGCAATATGGCCATGTGGTTGGCGTTGGCGAAGAAGCCGACGGCGACGCCGAAGTTGCTTTGCGGGTAGAGGTACCAAGGCGAAGCGGCATTGGCGCTGCTCGCGACCTGGAGCGCTCCGAGCAGGATTCCGGCTGTCGTGCCCGCGAGGAGGGCGGTGCTGAGCCAAGCCGTGCGGTAGACCTTCAAGCGGACGATGGCGCAGAACATCGCAAGCGGCGGGATCAGGCCGAGCAGCGAATTCAGCGATCCGTATGGCGTCAACGACAAGGGCTCGGCCGGCATGCGAACGCCGAGGACCTTGAGGCCGTCGGCAATCGGCTCGCGTCCCGGGAGATGTGGCCACAAGGTCGCCGGCAGTGGGACGAGCTGAAGTGCGACAAGCGCGACTGCGAGCAGGGCGAGGATCAGCAGCTGCCGCGCTGGAGAAAGCAGCGGCTCCTCCGCCGGTGCCAGCGCCGCCCAGGCGAGAATGCCGATCCCGAGCAGCTGCAGTAGCATGTTCGCCCAAATGCCCTGCGCGCTGCCGCCGAGGATCAGGCAGAGGAACAGATAGGCGGGCGCGACGCCCTCGCGGAGCCGGCTAACCATTGGGCCGCATCGCACTGAGCTTCAAATTGCTGATCATGGCTTCGGACTGCTGCGAAATGTCTTCGGAACTACCGGAAAGCTCGAGCCACTGGGCTGCGCAGCCGGGCGGAACGGCGAAAATCCACCCTCGAGCCCCCGCATCGAGTTCCATCGAGGCGAACGGCTTCGACGTTCCGTCGCAGCGCACCGACCAGTTCATTGCCTTAACCCGCGACAGGTCCCCCGAGACTGCCATCGTCAGGCGATACGCGCCGGGCGGGAGCAAGATGAGCTGCTGCGCCAGCAGCCCGTCTTCCTGGCCGTAGTAGATGAGATGAAGCCGGCCGCCTGCCTCACGCTCTGCCAGGCCAACGGTGGACGACGTCAAGATCCAATTGAACGGCCCGTGCGACGTCGAATCGGTGAACCCGCCGTCGTAGACCGTAATATCGGCCGGAAGACGCACATGGGATGTCGCCGCCCATACCGCGCGGGCTTTGGCGTATTCACGATCGCCTACGAGCGTGTTGACCAAAGTCGGCGCCCATTGACTGCCGCTAGCGCTTTGCATGTCCGCCAGCGCCAATACTGCATCCGCATTGGCCGGATCATGCCCAAGGTCCGCGAGTGAGGCGTCCGCTAGGCCCGGGTTCGATTGAAACAGCTCACGCAGATATGGCCACGCAGAACGGTTCTTCGCGTAAGCGGCGAGGTAAGGCGCGATGGTCACAGAGCCGTTCGGAGTCAGCCTTGCGAGCGCCCCGATCTGCTCGAGCGTTCGGCGAGAGTCGCCGGCCCGGAAAAAGATGTCGGCGAGGAAATAGCGCGCCGGAATCGAACGCGGATCCCTCAGTTCCGCGGCCGCGAACGCGTGCGCGGCGAGATTGCTGTCGCCATTCAGCTCGGCCTGCACCCCCCGAACAAGGAAGGGCTCAGGCGCGAGCGGAGCCTTGACCGCCGCGTCATTGATGATCGCGAAGGTGGCCGGGCCAACGGGTCTTCGTTCGTGCGCCGCAGTGCCGATTTCCGTCATTCCAAGCCCCAGCTCGGCGGCCGCATGCGAGGGCCACGCGCGGAATGCCGATGCGGGGGAAGTGTCGGCCCACTCGGCAACCGCCGCGTTGCGGACGATTTGGACAGCCAGCAGCAGCGCCAGCACGAGGACGAACAGGCGACGGACCATGATCAATGCTGTGTCGCCGAAATTGTCCTCAGTGCCCGCTCCCAGATGGGATTATTCGGTTCCCTGCGGGATCATTAGGATTTCGGTCCGCTTGTTGTCTACATGCGACAGCTGCCGGCCATATGCATAGCCGTAACCGTAGCCATAGCGACTGTAGCCATAGCCCCCGGCCGCGGCCGCCTTGGTCAGCGTCGCGCCAAGAACATGCGTGCCTGTCCCCTCGAGGCGGTTCAAAGCCTCGATCGCCGCCCGGGTCCGGGTCTTTCCGCTCTCGATGACGAACAGCACATTGCCCGCAGCCGCCGCAAGGAGCGGCGAATCGGCAAGCCCGAGCGTCGGTGGACCATCGATGACGATGAGGTCGAACTGTTCATCGGCTTCGGCAATGATCTTACGGATGCGCCCCGTCGACAGCAGATCCGCCGGATTCGGCGGCACCGGTCCGCTCGGCAACAGCCAGAAATTCGAATGCTGTGTTTCAAGTACGTGATCGCGGATCGGATCGTCGGTCGTCAGCAGCTTGCTCAAGCCAACCTTGTCAGTCGCGGCCTTGAACGCCGGCTTGCGCAGATCCGCGTCGACCAGCAGCACCGATTTCTCGCGGCGGGCGAAATTCTGAGCGAGCGCGAGCGCGGTCGACGACTTGCCTTCCCCAGATTGGGTGCTGGTCACCAGCAGGACTTTCGGCATGCCCGCTTCCGTGCTGAACCGCAGCGCCGCAACGATCGCCGAATAGGCTTCGGACACGACCGACGCAGGGTTCTTCAAGTCTCCGATGAATGTGTCGCGAGCGACCGTCTTCGGCACCGCGCCGAGACATGGCAGGCGAAGCTTGCTGCGGACGTCCTCGCGAGTCTTGATCGTGTCCGAAATGAACTCGAGGCCGACCGCGCCGGCAAGTCCGGCGAGCAGGCCGGCTCCGAGGCCCATCAGCAGGTTCATGAACAAGTTTGGCTTGTAGGGAAAGGTCGGCGCGTCCGCGCGATCGACGATCGATACCGGCGCTGCACCCACGCCGCCGGCAACGCCGATCTCCTTGTAGCGCTGCAGAAGCGCATCATAGAGGCTGCGATTGGTGTCCACTTCGCGCTGCAGGATATTGTACTGGATGCTGCGGCCACGGAGGTCGAGAACCTCGCCTTTTAGCTCGCCGAACTCGCGACCGAAGCGCGTTTTCAGCGGATACGGATGCCCGGTAGTCAGCCAGCAAGGTGTTGGTGTGACCGGAAGACATCTGCCCGCTCGCGCTCGCGATCTGTTTGTTGAGCTCGTCAATCTGGGCCTTCAGACTTAGCATCTCAGGATGCTCCGGCTTCATGAACGTCCGCTTTTGCTGATAGTCCGCCTCCAGCGTCGCGAGCTGCTGACGGAGGGGCAAGGTGCTGCTGGTCACGTCGCTCGTGGGGCCGGTCGCGAGCCCCTGCCGGTAAGCGCCTTCGGCCGCGACACGCCGCGCCGTCGCATCCGCGAGCGCCTTATTGAGCGTAATGAGCGATTCTCCCTGCAGCGAGTTCGCGTCGCCAACCGCCGGCTTGCCGTCGGACCCGATGCCGGTGCTGATGATTCCCTGCTGCTGCGCGTAAGCGGCGAGCGAGCGCTCGGAGTGCTCGAGATCAGCGCGGGTCTTGGCGATCTGCCGCTCGAGGAAATTGCGAGCGTAGGCCGAGGCCTCGTAGCGACGCTGGAGCGCGGTGTTGATGAAGCTGTCGGCAACGCCGTTCGCGACCATCGCCGCCAGTTGGGGCGAGGGCGAATCATAGCTGAACTTGATCAGCGTCCCCTGGTCAGGAGCGATCACCTTCAAGCCGCTCGCAACTGCGGCCGTCGCACTTCTCAGGCGTTTCGAAGGGTCGGCGTCCTGAGCTACGATCGTTGGATTGTTTGCGAGATTGAGCTCTTGCGCGGTCCGCTCGGCCACGCTCTTGCTGGATAGAAGGCCGACCTGCGTCGCTACGAAATCGTACGAGTTCACGTTGGCGGCGTCGCGCTCGCGAGTCTGTTCATCCGTCACCGCAACAGTGGGTGGGTTTGCTTCCAGAATAACCGATGCCCGATAGATCGGCGTGGTCAGCAACGTAAAGACAATGGCGAGGGCGAGCCCCAGCGCAACCCCACCAACCACCAGCCAGCGCCAGTGGTGGATGATCCGCACGAGCGTCGAAAAGTCGAGAATATTCGTCGCCGAATAGGTCCGCTGCCCCGGAATCGCGCCGGAGTCCCCCGCAAGCGGCGCAAGCGGCCAGGAACCTTCGTTCGGAACAGCAACGCTGTTGTTCATGTTCGCTCGTCCTGAATTGCCCCGACACTCATCAAAGAGGCCCAAAGATGGCCAATAACGGGATGCTCTGGAGAATCTTCTTCTCCGTCGCCTTCACTGACGAACCGTCGACGACCACAATATCGCCTGCATAAACCGGCGGATCCGGCGCCTCGCCGCGGCGGATCGAGACAAGGTCGAATGCCGCAGCCTGGCGCTTACCGTTGATCGTGCGGAAGATTGCGACGCGCCGCGCGTTGGCATCTTCGGTCGTTCCCTTGGCCAGCGCCACCGCCTGCAGCAGGCTCATCGAACCCATGATCGGGAAGGACCCCGAATCCTTGACCGCTCCGTCGATCGTGACCAGCCGCCCCGCGGACTGCTTGATGCTGACACTGACGTCGGGATGTTCGAGATATTTTGCGCCGAGTTTTTCCGTAAGCCGTTGGTCGAGCTCGGCCGTAGTCATGTTCGCGGCTTCAACCTCCCCAACCAGCGGCAGGGAAATATGGCCCGTGAGATCGACGTCATAATCCCCGGAAATATCGTCAGATTTGAAGACCTTCACGGTCAGTTTATCCATCGGCGCGATCTTGTAGTTCGACTCGAGCACGGCGAGAGACGGCGTATCGGGCGCAGCAAGGGTTTGATCGTACGGGATTGGCCCGCCGCGCGTGTCGGAGCAGCCGGCAACGAGTAAAAGGATCAGCGCGGCACTGAATGGAACATGCAGGCGACCAGGATCAGCAGACACGATCGCTCCCTCGCGAATATTCGCGTGAAGTCCCCATTAGCCGTTTTTGGTTCAATGTGGAGGGGGTTTAGCGCCGAAATGGAGTAATTTAACCAGCGGCGGAAACAACTTCCGCCATTTCGCGCGTGTCGAGGTACCAGCGCTCGGTTCCTTCGAGCGCAAGCGCCGTGAGAATGCCCGTGCGATAAGCGCCGGTGTCGATCCCGATCCGGTTCGTCCGCTCCTCAACCTGCGGACTGATCGTGTGTCCGTGCACGACGACGCAGCCGTGGTCGGTCTCGTCGAGCAGGAATGGGTCGCGGATCCAGCGCAGGTCCGACTGGAGCTGCTGGTCAATCGAGACGCCGGGACGGATGCCTGCGTGCACAAACAAATAATCGCCAAAGCGGCAGGTATCGACAAAGCGCCTCAGGAACTGTTGATGCTCCTCGCGGATCGCACCCTTGATGGAATCGAGTGCTGTCGCATCGTCTTGGGCTGCAATCCGCCGCGGGTCGGCTCCATAGCTCTTGAGGCATTGGGCGCCGCCGAAACGCAGCCAACTCGGGATCAGCGAGGCATCCCCGTCGAGAATGCGGAGCAGCACCTCTTCATGATTGCCGAGCAGGAATACGGTCTGAATGCCGTCGCGGCGATAGGACCGCAGCTTCGCGACCACCTGAGCCGAGCTGGGTCCGCGATCGATCAGATCGCCGAGGAATACGAGCAAGATCTTGCGCCGCGGCCGAGCGGCGATCTCGCGGTCAATCTCGGCCAGCAGCCCTTCGAGCAGGTCGAGCCTCCCGTGGACGTCGCCCACGACATATGCGCGAAAACCTCGCGCGCCCGCTGGCGCCAACTCATTCGCCTGCATGAAACTGAAAATCCCCATCTGAGCTCGCCGCGCCCTTCCTTTCTGAAATGCCGAACGAGCGCGCGACTAAAGTGGTTTCGCTAAATATCTGCTGAATTGGCAATGTCGGCTCAGGCGCCGAGAAGCTGGAAGCACGGGATTGCGACATCGAAAGCCGTCCCATCTTCGTCCACCATGCGGTAGCTGCCGCTCATTTCGCCGGTCGCAGTATCCAGCGGACAGCCGGAAACATAATCGAAGCTCGCCCCAGGCGCGATCAAGGGCATTTCGCCGACTACCCCTTCTCCGACCACTTCATGGACCGACCGGTGCCCGTCAACGATCGTCCAGCGCCTCGAGAGAAGCTGCACGGCGCGCTCGGAGCCGTTCTCGATTCGCACATGATAGGACCAGAACCAGCGGCTCGAGGACGGATCGGACTGTTCGGCGAGAAAGCTCACCGCGACGCGGACCGCGATTCCGCGGGTCACTGCGACGTTGGGGAACAGCATTGCCAGCGCGTCGGTACTCACTCCGTCAGCCTAGGCGAGACCACCAGCGCGGCGCAACCGCTCGACGAGCCTTTCGCGTGCCTCGGCGATCGGGCGCGAGCGATCGGTGAGCAGGTCGCGCATGAGGAAATGACCCGTGAGCTCGAGGCCATAAGCGATTTCTTGCCACGTCGCCTGCCCGCCTTCGCGAACGAAGGGCGGCAGCGGCAAAAGCTTACCGGAATAAGGTGCGGCCTCGCCGGCGCTCACGGCCCGACCCGATTTGGGGCTCACCGCAACAAGATTATCGTTGCTTCCAGTGACTGCGCAGCTGTCGAGATCGAGGCCGAAGCCGAGCTCGGCGAGGAGCAGCAGTTCATATTTGACCAGCGCAGCCCCCCAGCCGCTCGCCGACGGCGCAGCCTCGATGGCGTCGAGCAGGCCTTCGAGCGCTTCGAACAGGCGTGGATAAGGCTGGCCCTCAGGCAGCGCAGTCGCCGTCAGCACCGTCGACCATTCGATCGCTGCAGCCGGCAGTGGTTCGGAGAGCAATGGGCCGCGGCTGTGGACCAGCTCGGCTGTTGCCTGCGGAAGCTGGGTATCGGTGCGTGCGCTGAGCTGCGCCTCCACGACATTCCCCGCGATCAGGACCGGCCGCATCCGCCGCCCGCGCGCGCCGCGGACATATGCCGCCTGAAGTCCGTGCTCGGGAGTCATCAGCCGGACCACCGCGCCATGCTCGCCGTGGCTGCGCAGCGCGCAGACGATCGCGGAGGTCTCGATCCTCATCCGCGGGGGTGGAAGTAGTCATAGAGCTGGTGGGCCATCGCCTTGCTGATCCCAGGCGCGCGCTCAAGGTCGTCGAGCGCGGCGCCCTTCACCGCCCGCGCAGTGCCGAAATGCATCAGCAGGGCGCGCTTGCGGTTGGGGCCGATGCCGGGGACCTCGTCGAGGGTCGAGGTGGTGAGGCTCTTGGCGCGCTTCGCCCGATGCGTTCCGATGGCGAAGCGGTGCGCTTCGTCGCGCAAGCGCTGGAGATGGAACAGCAAAGCCGAATTGGGCGGCAAGGTCAGCTCGCGCCCGCCGGGCAGGTGGAAGGTCTCGCGGCCGGCGTTCCGGTCCGGTCCCTTCGACACCGCGACGACCGGCACGTCGTGAACGCCCATCTCCTCCATCACTTCGCAGACGGCAGACAGCTGGCCCTTCCCGCCATCGATCAGCAGCAGGTCGGGCCATTCGCCGCTGGTACGGTCGGGGTCCTCTTTCTCCAGCCGCGCGAAGCGCCGCTCGAGCACCTCGCGCATCATCGCGAAATCGTCGCCGGGCTGGGTCTCGGGACGCTTGATGTTGAACTTGCGGTAAGCGTTCTTGCGGAAGCCCTCCGGCCCCGCGACGATCATCGCACCCGTGGCGCTCGTGCCCATGATGTGGCTGTTGTCGTACACCTCAATGCGTTTAGGGACGTCGGGAAGCTCGAACGTGTCGGCCAGCTCGCGCAGAACCTTGCCCTGCGAAGTGGTCTCAGCGAGCCGCCGGTCGAGCGCCTCTTCGGCATTGCGCTGCGCCTGCTCCATCAGCTTGCGGCGGGCGCCGCGCTGCGGAATTTCGATCACCACCTTGCGCTCGGCGCGGACCGACAGCGCCTGCTCGAGCAGCTCGCAATCGGCAATGTCGCGGTCGACGAGGATCCGCCGCGGGGGCGGCATGTCTTCGTAGAACTGGACAAGAAAGCTCGACAAAACCTCGGCTTCCGGCACGTCGTTCGTATGCGCCGGGAAAAAAGCGCGATGCCCCCAATTCTGCCCGCCGCGAATGAAGAAGGCCTGGATCGACACCGTCCCCGCCTTGCAGGCGAGCGCGAACACGTCGGCGTCGCCGAGCCCTTCGGCATGCACCGTCTGGCTGCCCTGGATGTAGGTCAAGGCGCGCAGCCGGTCGCGATAGACGGCGGCGAGCTCGTAATCCTGGCGCTCGGCCGCCTGCGCCATCGACTTGCTCAGCCGTCCCTGCACGCCGGTCGACTTGCCGGAGAGGAACTCCTTCGCCTCATCGACCAGCTCGCCATAGACCTGCTCGCCGATGCGCCCGACGCACGGCGCCGAGCAGCGCTTGATCTGGTAAAGCAGGCAAGGCCGCGAGCGGTTCTCGAAAAAGCTGTCCGAACAGCTCCTTAGGAGGAAAAGTTTTTGCAATGCGTTAAGCGTGCGCGTGACCGATCCGGCGCTTGCGAATGGTCCGTAATAGTGCGCCTTCTTAACGCGCCGCGCGCCGCGGTGCTTCTGAATGCGCGGAAAGGCATGATCCTCCCGAAGCATGATGAAGGGGAAGCTTTTGTCGTCCCGCAGCAGCACGTTGTAGGCGGGCCGGAAGCGCTTGATCAGCTGCGCTTCGAGCAGCAGCGCCTCGGCCTCGGTGCGAGTGGTGACGATCGTCATCGAGCGGGTCTGCGAGACCATCCGCTGCAGACGCTTCGGCAGCTTGGCGACCTGCGTGTAATTCGTGACGCGGTTCTTCAGCACCCGCGCCTTGCCGACGTAGAGCACGTCGCCACGCGCATCCTGCATGCGATAGACACCGGGCGTACGCGGCAGCGTCTTCAGCACCTCGCGGATGGCGGCGACGCCCTTCTCGAGGTCCGGCTGGTCGGCGCCCTGGACAGCGTACGTCGCCCGCTCCTCGTTGAAGCGGTCCGCGGCTCCAGGATGGTCGGGACGGTCGGCCTTGCTCACGGCTAGCGACTTAAGGGCTTCGCCCGCCACTTGCGAGCTTCGAGCGGTAGCCGTTGCGGTCGCGAGCTACTCTGATAGGCTAATTGCATCGGGGGCGCTCATGCATTTTCATCTTCCCAAACCATTGCATGGTTGGCGCGAGTTCGCGGGCGAAGTCGGAATCATTGTTATCGGCGTGCTGATCGCGCTTGGCGCTGATCAATTGCTTAACGATTGGCATTGGAGAAACGCGGTTCGCGAGACAGATCGCCGACTACGCGCGGAAATGGCCCTTGACCTATCCAACGCTTATGAACGCTTTGCCATCGATCCCTGCCTGCGTCCAAGGCTGGCAGAGCTACGCGACCAATTGCTGAACGCCGGAAGCAACTGGCCGGGGAGTCGGGCCACGTTCGCCAAGGATCTCTACAACTCTGGCTTTCCCAGCGTCTACCGGACCCCCAATCGTCCGTGGCTGTCGGCTTCCTGGCAAACCACGCAAAACGGCGAGGTTTTCGGCCATCTCAGCACTGAGCGGGTGCAACAATTTTCGACGCTCTATGACGAGGTCGAGAACCTGCGGCAAAGCCAGGCAGAAGAGGTCGAGGCCGCATCGACGCTTGGCGATTTGGCCTTTGCCGGTTCCATCAGCCCCGCGGAGCGCCGCGAAAACCTCAAGACCGTGGCGCGCCTTGACGCATTGGACGCCCGCATCCTGTTTGAGTCGCAAGTCCTGCTCGGCGACGCACGCAAGGCGGGGATCGCACCCGATCCGACAGCCTCCAAGGAGGGCCTGGAACAGCAGCGTGAATATCGCGGGGCATGCGTCAAGCCGCCGCCACTGCGTTCTATTTAGACGCTCGGCTCAGGCCGCCGCCCGCGCCTCTTCCTCCTCCGCGAGCATCCATTCGACCGCGGCGCGGGCGTGGATGGCGGTGGTGTCGTAGACCGGGATCACGTTGGCGCGGACGTCGACGGCAAGCACCAGCTCGGTGCAACCGAGGACCACCGCCTGCACCTTCTGCTTGGCGAGCTCGGTGATCAGGGTCTTGAGCTTGCGCTGGCTGTCGCGAGTGACGCGCCCGGCGGCGAGCTCCTCGAAGATGATCCGATCGACTTCGCGGATCCAGCCGGCCTCGATCGGCGCAAGGCTGATTCCGCGCGCTTCGAGGCGGCTGCGCATGAAGGTCTCGGTCATGGTGAAGCGAGTGCCGAGCAGAGCGACGTTCTTGCGGCCGTCGGCGATCAGCCGGTCGGCCGTCGCCTCGCCGATATGGATCAGCGGAATCGACACATTCGCAGCGACCGCATCGAAGCATTTGTGCCCGGTGTTGGATGCGATCAGCAGCCCCTCGGCGCCGCTTGCCTGGAGACGCCTGGCGGCTTCGATCTTGACTCCGGCAACGCCGTCCCAGTCGCCCGCCATCTGCATCGCCGCATAAGCCGCAAAGTCGAGGCTTTCGAGCGAAAGGACTGCGCTGTGCAGCCCGCCGAGCTGCTGGGCGACGCCGCGGTTGAGGTGTTCATAGTACATCACGGTCGACGACCAACTCGTGCCGCCGATGATTCCCAGCTTGCGCAACTTCACCCCCTTGCCGCTCTCGTTGACCCAAGTTGTCAATCAAGATGCTTCGAGGCGCAAGACGTAAACGTCTGATTATACGCGAATTTAATCGCGCCTCCGCCCACAGGTCAGCAGCGTTTCTCGGTGTCCTTGGACCCGGAATCGTGCGTGAACTCGATGCGGTCGTGGCCCAGCGCCCTGACTGTCGAGGGCGGTTGCTTGGAGCCGTCGCTGTAGTCGAACAGCAGCTTGTCGCCGGTCAGGGTCCACTTCGCCTCGCCGATCGGAGTGACGGCCGTCCCGTCCTTGCGCAACTCGATCGTGTTCTTGCAGTCCTCGGCGATCGCGCTCCACTTGCCTACGAGAAAGCCGGCATTCACCGCACCCGGTGCCGTGCTCGCGGCGTCGCTTGCCGTGTTCGCGGTCGCCGTCGCTGCGGTGGCGTTCTCCGTCGTCGCGGGCGCGGTGGAAGCGGCATTCGCGCTATCGTTCGCTGCCGCCTGCTCCTTGCCGCAGGCGAGAAGCGCCGCCGCCGCGCCGACGAGTATGAAAGTGCGCGCATGGAACTGCATTTTCATGATCAATCCCCCTGTTCATGGTTCGGCGCCCACAGCGGGCGCCACGCACTGGCCGTCACCGGCAGACGCGATACTCAGCCGAGGGCTTTCACGATCTCCTCGGTCATCTTCTTGGCATCGCCGAGAAGCATCATGGTGTTGTCGCGGTAGAAGAGCTCGTTGTCGATGCCGGCATAACCGACGCCGCCCATCGACCGTTTCACGAACAGGCACGTGCGCGCCTTCTCCACGTCGAGCACCGGCATGCCGTAGATCGGCGAGCTCTTGTCGTTCTTGGCGGCAGGGTTGGTGACGTCGTTGGCGCCGATCACGTAGGCGACGTCGGTCTGGGCGAACTCGCTGTTGATGTCCTCGAGCTCGAACACCTCGTCGTAAGGCACGTTGGCTTCGGCCAGCAGGACATTCATGTGCCCCGGCATTCGGCCGGCGACGGGGTGGATCGCATATTTGACGCGCACCCCTTCTTTCTTGAGCAGGTCGGCCATTTCGCGCACCGCATGCTGCGCCTGGGCGACCGCCATTCCGTAGCCGGGGACGATGATCACCTGCTCGGCCTGCTTCATCAGGAATGCCGCGTCCTCGGCCGAGCCGCGCTTGTAAGGCCGGTCGATTGCTGCCGCGTCGCCGCCGCTGGACACCGCGCCGAAGCCGCCGGCGATGACCGAGATGAAGCTGCGGTTCATCGCCCGGCACATGATGTACGACGAGGATCGCGCCCGAGCTTCCGACCAGCGCGCCGGTGATGATCATCGCGCTGTTGTGCAGCGTGAAGCCCATCGCCGCCGCGGCCCAGCCGGAGTAACTGTTGAGCATCGAGATCACGACCGGCATGTCGGCCCCGCCGATGGGGATGATCAGCAGGAAGCCGATGGCGAAGCTCAGGCCCGCGACGGTGAAGAACACCCACGGCGCCTGGTCCTGGGTGAAGTAGGCGATCAGTCCGAGGATCGCGACGAGCGTGCCGAGATTGATGACATGGCGCAGCGGCAGCAGGATCGGCTTGCCCGACATGTTGCCGTTGAGCTTGAGGAAGGCGATCACCGAGCCCGAGAAGGTGATCGCGCCGATCGCGACGCCGAGGCCCATTTCGATGCGGCTCTGCGGGAAGATGCTGATGAATGACGGGCTGGCGATCGGCGTGATCCGCACCGCAATCCCGAACGCTTCAGGGTTGAGGTAAGCCGCCGCGCCGACCAGCACCGCGGCCATGCCGACGAGGCTGTGGAATGCCGCGACCAGCTGCGGCATCGCCGTCATCTGGATCTTGCGGGCGGTAACGAGGCCGATGCTGCCGCCGATGATAATGGCGGCGAAGAATTTCGGCGAAGCCAGTCCGATTGAGATCGCCGACCGAGATCGCTTGGCCAGTAGCAATCGGCGACCTGCGCGTCCGACTGGCAGCATGGTCGACCAGCGTCGTCACGACCGCGATCGCCATCCCGAGCATGCCAGTGCGGTTGCCGCGGCGGCTGCTTTCCGGGCCCGAGAGCCCTCTCAGCGCCAGGATGAAGCAGACGCCGGCGATCAGATAAGCGAGGAGCACCCAGGCGGGCTGTGCGTGCGCCGCCTCAAGCATCCTTGCGCTCCCGCTTCTTGTACATCGCCAGCATTCGCGCGGTGACGGCGAAGCCGCCGAAGATGTTCACGCTCGCCAGTGCCACGGCGACCAGCCCGAGCCACTTGGACGAGGCACTGCCCGCCGCAGCCGACGCGATCAGCGCGCCGACGACGATGACCGAGGAAATGGCATTGGTCACGCTCATCAGCGGCGTGTGCAGCGCCGGGGTCACCGACCAGACGACATAATAGCCGACGAAGCAGGCCAGCACGAAAATCGACAGAATCGAAATGAAGTCCATCAGGCGTCCTCAATCTCGGTGAAATGTCCCAAATGTCGCAGCCCTACGCGCGATCGCACGTACGCGCGCACGCGCGCGCGCACGATAACGGAATGGATTTCGACTTGATCGGTGCACGTTCGGCGACTGCATCGCGAGGGACATCGCACATTTGAACAGTTGTAGGACAGAGGCAATCTCAGCGTTTCCCTCCTCCCCGCGAGCGCAGCTCGTGGGGAGGGGGATCGCTCAGCCCAGCTGAGTGGTGGAGGGGCCCCTCCGTCAGGCCTTCGGCCTGCCACCTCCCCATCCCCGCTTCGCGTGGACAGAGAGGAGAAGCCCGTTAATCGCAACGCGGTTAGCGATTTCCTAACCTTTCCCCGCGCATGCGTGAGCGGCAATTGCGAAGGGAAAGCGCGCAAGTGTCGAAGCGCCAGAAGACCGTATCCGAGCCGGCGCCATGGAAGCTGCTTCTGTGGACTGCGATCGCTGGCCTGGTCTTCGGCCTCATCGGCTTTGGCGAGATTGCCGAAGATTATCTGCGCGTTTGGAGGAACAGCCTTCATCCGCACCGCGCCAGCGGCGATATCGTCCTCGTCCTGATCGACGACCAGTCACTTCGTCAGGTTGGCAATTGGCCCTGGCGACGGCAACAGGACGCAGGGTTGGTCGACCGGCTCAATGTCAGCGGCGCCAAACGCATCTTCCTGGACATCAACCTTTCGTTCCCTTCGACCCATGAGGACGACACGGCTCTAGCGGACGCGCTCCAGCGGGCGGGCCGGGTTACGCTCTTCTCCCGGTCCCGGGTCGGACAGCGGGAAACAGCCAAGCACATCGATGGCCGACCGCTGCCGATGTTCACCCGCCACGCCAAGTTCGCGGTCGCCACATTCTACTACAATTATCAAAATGCCGTTTGGCGGGTGCCCTGGTCCGCCAAAGTGGGCGGGCAGACGGTGCCGTCATTTGCCGCAGCGCTGGGCAACAGCAGCGGACCGGCGGACGCGACTTTTCCTATCGATTATTCCATCGAGGTCGACAGCATTCCGGCGTATTCGGCGCTTGACGTCCTGAATGGCCGCGTCTCCGCGAAGGAGCTCGCAGGAAAGGACGTGCTCGTCGGCACCGGATCCGAAATCCTCAACGATAACTTCTTTGTTCCAGGTTATGGCCGAGCCTTCGGCGTCCAGGTTCATGCTCTTGGTGCTGAAACGCTGAAGCATGGACGGCCCGTGGACCTCGGCTGGCTCGGCGCATTCCTCCTCGGAATCGCTGCGGCGGCGCTCGGCGCTACCCGCAGACGCGCGGGTCACCAGCTTGCAGTGTTCGCAGCCGCGATCACCGCGCTGCTCACCGTACCGGTATTCCTCGAAGCACGCCTGATCTTCGCCGACATCACTCCGGCACTGTTCGTCCTGCTCGTTGTCGGCGGAGTCCTGACCTGGCGCCGCTTCCGCGCGCGCGGCCTGGTTAATCCCGTGTCGAACCTGCCCAATCTCAGCGCGCTGCGGGTGAACAAGGCCGGGCGGCAACAGGCGCTGATCGCGGCCCGGATCTTGAACTACGAGGAAATCGTGGCCAGCCTGCAGGCGAGCGGCGAGCGGCAGCTCGTCGACCAGATCGTTTCGCGCCTCTCGGTCGGCGCTTCGAAGCGTACGCTTTATCAAGGCGACGGCGGCATTTTCGCCTGGTTCGAAGAGCCTCGCGCGCCGTTCGGAAACCATCTCGATGCGCTCTATGCCTTGTTCCGAAATCCGGCGCGAGTTGATGGCCTTTCGCTCGACCTCACAATCGCTTTCGGCGTCGAGGTCGGGAGCAGCCGTTCGCTCCCCAATCGCCTCGCCAGCGCACTCGTCGCCGCAGAAGAAGCCGCGCACGACGGTCTCAAGTGGAAATATCACGATCCGGACAGCCTGCAGGATGCGTCGTGGAAGCTGTCGATTTTGAGCCAGCTCGACTCCGCAATCGACCGCGGTGAAGTGTGGGTCGCCTATCAGCCGAAGCTCGATCTCCGCAGCCGCCAGATCATCGGTGCCGAAGCGCTCGCACGCTGGACGCACCCCGAGAAGGGCCCGATCGCAGCCTCGGAGTTCGTAGCCGCAGCCGAACAGCACGACCGCATCGGCAAGCTCACCGACTTCGTGCTCGACAAAGCCGTTGCTGCCGCCGCGTCAATCAACAAGCGCGGCCCTGAGTTCGGTATTGCAGTAAATCTCTCCGCAAGGCTGCTGACGGACAAGGGCTTCACGCTGCGCGTGTCGGCCCTGCTTGCACGGCACCGCCTGAAGCCAGAACATCTAACGCTGGAGCTGACCGAAACCGCGGCGCTGACGGACAGCGGTGAAGGGCTCGAGATGATCGCGACTCTACGTGCGCTCGGAATCCGCATCTCGATCGACGACTATGGCACCGGGCTATCAACACTGGAATACCTCAAGAAAATCCCGGCCAACGAGATCAAGATTGACCAGAGCTTTGTCAAAGCCATGGTCGACAACCGCAGCGACCGGCTGATGGTCCAGTCGACCATCGGGCTTGCCCACTCGCTTGGCCGGCAGGTCGTTGCCGAGGGGGTAGAGCAGCGCGAAATCCTCGATGCGCTGGTCGCAATGGGCTGCGACATCGCCCAAGGCTTCGCGATCGGCCGGCCGATGAGCCTTGAAAGCCTGATCAAGCGCATCTCCGGCGACCGCCGCCGCAGCGTCGCCTAACTTCTAAATCCTGATCTTCGCCGAACGCCGCAGGCGGCTCGCACCGCGTCCAATTTACGCGCACCCTCGGGAAATGTGGTTAATCGTTTGCTTACCATATCCATTAAGGTTAATATCCCTGATCTGCCGAATCGAATTTCAAGCAGGGGTGACACAATGAAAAAGCAAACTCGTGGTTTCTGGGGTTGGTTGATGGGCGGCGGCTGGGCTTCCGGCGGATCCAACGGCTAAGACCGAGCGCGCCCGACAACATCGGGCGTAAATTCAATGCCTTATCAAGCGCTCGTCGCAGGGCGAGCGCTTTTATTTTCGAGCGTGGCGCAGGTCTGCTTGCGTCCGCGCAAATGTGTTTGCTCGCCTCCCGATGAGGCAAGCCAGCGGCAATTTGAGCGTGCGCGCGCCGAGTTGCGGATTGCACGAAATCACTCGTGAAATCGTCGGCTGGACCGCGGGATCAGGCATTTCCGAGGGTCTGCTGACGGTCTTTTGCCGCCACACGTCGGCCTCGCTTGTGATCCAGGAAAATGCAGCTCCCGCGGCAAAGCGCGATCTCGAGCGCTATTTCGAGCGGATCGCGCCCGAAGGCGCGGGTTACGAGCATGACGACGAAGGCCCCGACGACATGCCCGCGCATCTGCGCAGCGCACTCACACAAACCCAGCTGTCGATTCCGGTCCAGGGCGGCCGCATGGCGCTTGGCACCTGGCAGGGCATTTTCCTGTTCGAGCACCGCCGCAGCACGCCGGAGCGGGAGATCGCGCTCCACCTGATCGGCGAATGAGCGCCGAAAGCGTCCGCGCGTGGCTCGCCGCCCACGCCCCGCAGCTGAGGCTGATCGAAGTCGCGGACAGCACGGCGACCGTCGACGCCGCCGCCAGGGCGCTGGGCGTGGAGCCGGGGCGGATCGCCAAGACGCTCACCGTGCGCGCGGGCGATCACCTCTTTCTCCTCGTGGCGCGCGGCGATGCCCGCCTCGACAACCGCAAGTGCAAGGACGAGCTCGGTGCGCGCCCGCGGATGCTTGGGCCCGAGGAGACGTTCCAAGTCACCGGTCATCCGGTCGGCGGCGTCTGCCCGTTCGGACTCAAGACGCCGCTGCCGGTCTATCTCGATGTGTCGCTGCAGGCGTTCGATGTCGTCTATCCGGCCGGCGGGTCGCTCAACACGTCGGTTGAAGTGCCGACGCAGCGCTTGTTCGAGCTGGTCGGCGACCGCTGGGTCAACCTATGCCGCATGCCCGGCGAAACGGGCGGGGTCTAGCTCCTCCGCCGTCACGTCGCCGACCGGCCAAGGATCGTCGGCGATGAGGGACGCAGCAAGATGCGCCATCGCCGGCGAGGTCTGCAGGCCGAACCCGCCCTGCCCCGCCAGCCAGAAGAAACCCTCGGCATCGGGCGCGAAACCCGCGGCCGGGTGGCGGTCGGGCGTGAAAGTTCTGAGGCCCGCCCAGCGGCTGTGGATCCGCTCGACCTTGGCGATGGTGCGCTGCTCCATCCGGTGGGCGGCGAGCGCGACTTCGAGCTCGTCCGCCTGCGCGTCCACTGGATCGCTCGGCACCTCGTCCATCGGCGAAGCGAACAGGCGGCCGCTCTCCGGCGCAAAGTAAAGTTCGTCGCCGACCGTCTTGGCGAACGGGAGTCGGTCGAGTTCGGTCCCGGGCGGCGCGTCAAAGGTGATGATCGTTCGGCGCTTCGGCTCAAGACCAAGGGGCCGGACTCCGGCGAGCTCGGCAATCCTGTCCGCCCACGCCCCGGCGGCGTTCACCAGCACCGGCGCCGAATAGCTCTCGCCTTTCTCGGTCATGACGTGCCAGGCGGCGGAGCGGTACTCGAGCCGCGCCGCGCGCTGCCCGGTGTGCAGCTCACCCACGTTCGCGCGCAGCTGGCGAAGATTGCCCTGGAGCAAGGCGTGCGGGTCGAGCCGAATGCCGTTGCGGTCGGCGAGCCCGTGGCGAGCGTCCGCTTTCAGCAGCGGACAGAGCTCATGCACGCCGCTCGCGTCGAGCCGCTCGAGCTGGGCGAAGAACGAAAGCTCCCGCTCCAGCGCATCCAGTGCTGCGCGCTCGTCCTCGCGCGCGTGGACCAGCACCGCCATTCGGCGGCCGAGGGCAACGTCGCTGAAGCCCTCGGGCGGCGAATCGAAGAAGGGACGGCTGGCGAGGGTCAGCGCCCGCACCAGCCGGTCGCCCAGCGCATAGTGGAGCATGGTCGCGCTGCGGCCGGACGAATGGAAACCGATCTGCTCCTCGGCTTCGAGGACCGTTACGCTGGCCCGCTTCGAAAGCTCAGCCGCGGCGGATAGACCTGCGATGCCACCGCCGATGACGAGGATGTCGGACGCGTTCGGCACGCGTCAGGCAGCAGTCAGCCGCTCATGCACCACTTTGCCGCCGTGCGTCAGGCGGATCCCTTTGACGATCTCGTCGTCGTCGGGGAGCACCGGCCGTGCCTGGTCCTTGTCCCAGAAGGCGCTGAGGAAATTGTAGAGGTTGCGGGCGAACAGTGCCGAGGAGTCCGCGGCAAGGCTGCGGGCGAGGTTCGCCGCGCCGACGATCGTCACGCCATGCTTGACGACGCTTTCGCCGCTCACCGTGCCTTCGACATTACCGCCGGCATCGGCCGCCATGTCGACGATCACGCTGCCCTGCCGCATGCTTGCAACCTGCGCGTCGCTGATCAGCCGCGGCGCCGGGCGCCCGGGGATCAACGCGGTGGTGATGACGATGTCTTGCTTGGCGATGTGGCCGGACACCAGCTCGGCCTGGGCCTTCTGATATTCCTCCGACATTTCCGTCGCGTATCCGCCAGCGCCCTCGCCTTCGATGCCGGCGACGTTCTCGACGAAGATCGGCTTGGCGCCGAGGGACATGATCTGCTCTTTGGTCGCGGATCGCACGTCGGTCGCACTGACCTGCGCCCCCAGACGCCTGGCGGTGGCGATCGCCTGGAGGCCGGCCACCCCGACGCCCATTACGAAGACCTTCGTCGGGCTGATCGTCCCGGCCGCGGTCATCATCATCGGGAAGGCGCGACCGTAAGTCGCCGCGGCATCGATCACCGCTTTGTACCCGGCGAGGTTTGACTGCGACGAGAGGATGTCCATCGACTGGGCGCGGGTTATGCGCGGCATCCACTCCATAGCCAGCGCGTCGATTCCGGCCGATGCGTAGCCGTCGATACCTTCGCGCCGGCGCGCCGGGTCGAGCGCGCCGACCAGCAGCACGCCCTTTTCAGCGCCCTTGAGCGCCGCGGCATCGGGTCCGTTGATGCACAGGATGATGCCTGCACCTTTGAGCACGTCGGCGCGGCTGCCGACCTTCGCGCCCGCCGCTTCGAAGTCGGCGTCGGCAACGGACGCATCGTCTCCGGCGCCCTTTTCCACCGAAACTTCCGCCCCGAGGGCGATGAACTTCTTCACCGTTTCCGGAATCGCGGCGCAGCGCGTCTCCCCTGGTGCTTCCTTCAGGACCGCGATCTTCATGCGATGCGGCGGCTATCTATTGAGAATGAGGAGGACGATGAAGGCGATGACGAAAACCGTCAGTGCGCTCCATTTCAGCATCCTGGTAAAGCGCGCGTAATCGCGGACGTGCACCGCGACGTCCTGAGTCGGAGGACTGACGAGCAAGACTCTTCTTCGGCCATGAATCTTCCCTTCGGACCTGGGTCGGCGGTGTCCATAACAAGGGACTTCGACTCCCGAAGTCCTGTCGCGCGCACGCTCCTTAAGACGCCTTTACCCCTTTTGGCATAGGCTGCTCGTCAAGGTACCTTATGCGCGAAGAACCAACCCGCTCCCTTTTGCTGCTCGACGCCAATGCGGACGAGCGCCGGCTGATCTCGGCCGTCGCCGCGCGCGCCGGCTGGAGCGTCATGGGCGCGGCGGACGAGGAAACGCGCGCTCGCCGTTCTCGACGGTCCGCACGCTCGCGAGGTCCGCGCCGCCCTGCTTGCAGCTGGGACGAGAACCGGGGCCGATATTGATCGCGGCCCTGCGCGAAAAGCGCGAGAATTGCCGGTCATCGTGATTTCGCAGGGCGAGAGCGTCTCAGTCGCAGTCGACGCGATGCGCGCCGGCGCATCCGATTTCCTCGTGCGGCCCGTCGCGCCGGAGCGAATGCTCGAGGCGCTCGCCGCCAATTCCGACCGCCGCATGGCCGCGGGCGAGCTCGCGCCAGTTTCGGAGAAGCTCGCACCGGGCTGGCGCTCGAGCAGCTGGTCGGCGCCGCGCCCGAATTCCGCGCCGCGCTCGCGGTCGCCGCAAAGTCCGCGCGCAACCGGCTCCCCGATCCTGATCGTCGGCGAACCCGGCACCGGCAAGGAGACGGTCGCGCGCGCGATCCACGCCGCGAGCCTGCGCGCCAAGGCCCCGCTGATCTCGCTCGACTGCAAGGCGATTGCCGCGAACATCATCGACAGCGAGCTGTTCGGCCACGAGAAAGGCGCCTTCCCGGGCGCATTCGCGCCCAAGGTCGGCAAGCTCGTCGCAATCCGACAGCGGGACTCTGCTGCTCGACGAGATCGGCGCTCTGCCCGCCGAGACTCAGGAAACGCTCGATCGCGTCCTCGCCACTGGCGAAGTCCGCCCGGTCGGCCTCAACGGCAGCCAGTCGGTCGATGTGCGGTCATCGCGACCAGCAGCCGGCCGCTTCCCGAAGATTTCCACGCCGGTCTGGCCGAACGCATCGGCGCCACGACCGTGTTCTTGCCGCCGCTGCGCGACCGCAGCGGCGACATCCCCTCGCTGGCGCGGCACTTGCTCGCCCGCCTGTCGGACCAGACCGGCCTAAAGCCGCTGTCGATCGGCAATGACGCGCTCGCTGTGCTGATGCGCTACGGCTGGCCGGGCAACGTCCGCCAGCTCGCCGGCGTGCTGTTCCGCGCCGCGCTGCAATGCGATGGAAGTCACTCACCGCGGAGCATTTCCCGCACATCGCGGTCCAGTCGCGCTTTTCCGGGCGGCGCACCGACTTTGCGCCGACGCTGAGCGAGGCGCGCAGCGAAGAAGCGATCGCCGGACCGCCCGGGTCACTCTGTTCACCAGCGACGGCCATTTGCGCGTGCTCGAGGATATCGAAGCCGACATCATCCGCCTCGCCATCGGCCATTATCGCGGCCGAATGACCGAAGTCGCCCGCCGCCTCGGATTGGCCGCTCGACCCTTTACCGCAAGCTCGGCGACCTCGGAATCGACACGGCGGCCTAAGCCGACCGGTGTTTGGGCAGAATGTCCGCTGTCCGCCCATTGCGGACATCCGTCGAAGCCTCCATGCCGAACCTCAACGATAGAGAAAGTAGGGCAATGAGCTTTGGTATGTGGGACGCGTCGGTTCCGATGTTCGTCAATTCGCTCACCAATATGCGCGAGTGGCTCGACAAGGCCGCACAAGAGAAGGACGAAGCGACGCTGATGGAAGCGCGGCTTGCGCCGGACATGAGGCCTTTGCCGGCGCAGTATCAAATGGCTTCGGATTTCGGCGAAGAACGCGCTTGCCCGGCTCACCGGCACCGAGGCCCCGTCCATGCCCGACACCGAGACGAGCTTCGCGGAGCTCCGGGATCGGTGCAGCCGGACGGTGGATTACCTCAAGGGCTTCGATGCGCGCTCGCTCGACGGCAGCGAAGACAGGGAAGTTGTCATCAAGTTCCCGAACGGGATGGGCTATCGCTTCCGGGGCGATCAGTATCTCGCCGGCTTTGCGCTTCCGAACTTCTTTTTCCATGTCACGACGGCATATGCGATCCTCCGCAATGCCGGCGTATCGCTGGGAAAGCCCGACTTCCTGCAGCACCTCGGCCCCCCCAACCCTCGGCGGCTGAAACGAGTTCATGTCCGCATTCCACCAAAGCAGACGTCCGCCAACCAGTCCGAACCTTACTTTGCTTTCACCTCGCCGTGATAAACCGTCAGCCACTTTTGGCCGCTACGGTGCCACAAAGTCGTGTTCCAATAGCGGCCCGCAAAACTGTCCTTGTCCTCGGTACCGACGACGTCGGCCGTATAGGTCATGAGCATGTTGTTTGCATCGATCATGCGCACATGGAAGTTGCGCAGCACGAAACTGCGCAAGGTCTGATTGCGAACGACGCGAATCTCGTGAGCGCGATCGTGCAGCCCGAACGCGTAAACACCAACAAAACTCGGCGCCATGGAAGCGGCGAATACATCCAGCTTCTTCGCTTTAACGGCGTTCCAAACCGCAGTCTCTCTCGCAAGCGGACTCAATGTTGTAGCCGTGGCCGGAGAAGCGACAACCGCAGTTGCCGCAATCCAATGTAGAACGCGCATTGCGAATCTCCCTGTTCCGAGCCGGTTTGCCTTAGCCGTCATGCTATATCTGCGGTAGCGCGGCCACGGAGAATGTCCGCTTTCGACCATCGCGAATGGACGGCGAAAATGCGTCAGCCGACCTCGTTCGAATATTCGAACAGTCTGTGATCCTCATAGAGGTCGGCGCGCAGATCGGGACTCTCGCGAACGAAACTCTCCGCCGCCTCGCGATTGTGCTGTTCGAAAATCATCATCATTCCCGCTCGTTTCCCGGACGCGTCACGCAGCGGGCCGGCCTCCCGAATTTTGATTAGCGGCTGGCTGAGGAAGTCAGTGGCCAGTTCCTGCAGCTCTTTCGGGATCGTTTGAGCGCCCGGCTTCAGGAAGCATCCAAGCGTAGAGCTTTCCTTTCTTGCCTCCTTGCAAATGTGCGTCAGTGCGTGGGCTCTGCAGCAGGGGCCTTCGCTCGCCTGGGTGGCGGCGCAACATTGACCAGCCACCAGTCGAGCGTTGTCGAACCGAGCCGGGCGTCTGGTCCCGGAACGAGGGTGCGTTCGGTCAACTGCACGCCGTAATAAGGCGCCGCTGGATCGGCGATCACGTTGCGCGCATCGCGGTCGATATTCGAGGACCTTGCGGACAGCCTCGTCGAACGCGAAGACCTCAGGCCCGCCAATTTCGATCATGCCATTCACTGGGTTCGGCAAGCGCCGCGTCCGTCAGCGGCAGTCGCCACGTCTTCCGCCGCCATCGGCTGGAACTTCACCGGAGGCAGACGCACCGTTCCGCCGATGGTTGAGACGTCTGCGATCGAGCGAATGAACTCGAAGAACTGGGTCGCATGGATCAGCGTGTAGGGGATCGGCGAGGCTTTGATCAGCTGCTCCTGCGCAAGCTTGGCGCGGAAATAGCCGCTGTCCTGCAGGCGATCGGTGCCGACCACCGACAGCGCGACATGGTGCCGCACGCCGGCGTTCGACCTCGGCGGCGGTCGATGTTGCGGCCGGCGTCTGGAAGAAGTCCATCGCCGCCTGATCCTCGAACGACGGCGAGTTGGAGACGTCGACGACGACCTCGGCGCCGGCCAGCGCTTCGGCCAGTCCTTTGCCGGTGATCGTGTCGACGCCGGTGTTGGGCGCCGCGGCGACCGCCTCATGGCCGCGCTGCTTGAGCTTCTCGACGACCTTGGACCCGATCAGGCCGGTCCCGCCGATCACGACGATCTTCATGATATTTCCTCTCGATTGCACGAAGACAGACGCCGGGCCGCGCCTGGCGCGGCCCGGCGATCCGCGTCGTTATTCGGCCGTGAACCGGTTCGGCCGTCTGGAACGGCTGCGCCCTCGCTCCTGCTCGACATCCTCGCCGCGGATGAAGGCGAGGAGATCCGCGTTGATCAGGTCCGGATGCGTCGGCAGCAGCCGTGCGGCAGATCCTTGTAGGTCTTGAGCGTGCCGTTCTTCAGCAGCTTGGCCGTGAGCGGTGCCGAATCCGCATAAGGCACGATCTGGTCGTCCTCGCTGTGGATCACCAGCACCGGCACCTCGATCGCTCTTCAAGTCCTCGGTGAAGTCGGTCTCCGAGAAGGCCTTGATGCATTCGTAGCCGGCCTTGACGCTGCCCATCATGCCCTGCCGCCACCAGTTGCGGATCAGGCCTTCGGACACTTTCGCGCCAGGGCGATTGAAGCCGTAGAAAGGGCCCGTCGGGATATCGAGGTAGAATTGCGCCCGATTCGCGGCGAGCGCCGCGCGAAAACCGTCGAACACCTCGATCGGGGTGCCGCCCGGATTCGAATCCTTCTTGACCATCACCGGCGGCACGGCGTCGATCAGCACCGCCTTGGCGACGCGGCCCTGGCTCGGCCGAGCGACATAACGGGCGACTTCGCCGCCGCCGGTCGAATGGCCGACGTGGATCGCATTCCTGAGGTCGAGCGCCGTGACCAGGTCCTGCGACGTCCGACGCATAGGTGTCCATGTCGTTGCCGCCGTCGGTCTGCGTCGACCGGCCGTGGCCGCGGCGGTCGTGGGCGATGACGCGATATCCCTTCGCGAGGAAGAACATCATCTGGTTGTCCCAGTCGTCTGCGCTGAGCGGCCAACCGTGATGGAAGACGATCGGCTGCGCGTCTTTCGGGCCCCAGTCCTTATAGAAGATCTGCGCGCCGTCTTTGGCTGTGATGAATGCCATGGATTGCCTCCGCTCGACTGAAGGCCGGCCGGCAGGGCCGGTGCCGGGTCGCAATCAACCAGAATGGCGGGCTAAGAAGTCCGTCGAGCTCCGACTCGGTCGCGACGACGCAGGCGGCATTAGCACCCTCGCGGAAACTATAAACAGCAATGCGACGAGCCGACGCATGACTTCGGCTAGTGTCCGCTTCCCAGCCCCATTGCGGACATCGCGCTTTGTTCAGTTCGGGTCGTCAATCGGCCTGGAGAGGCGGTCCCGATACAATTGAGTGACATCCCGTGAGCCGAGGCGTTTTTCGGAGGCTTTGCAGTAATGTTCGCTTCCGTTGCCAACGTACTGTTCATAGCCGCTGGTTGTTCGGGCGGCAAAGGGAACCCATTGCCCGTTACCCTTGGCCTGAAGCGATTCTCCGCAGATGACCGGACGCGCAACACCGTCTGTCAGCTTCTGCCAGTACGAGGCGAACGGAGCGCACATCGGCCGGGAGGCCCGCCATGAGTTTTGAAATCAGCCACCGAATTGGTGACGAGTTCATCGACGGCCGCATCAGCCGCAGTGACCGGTGGATTCGCCGAAGCGAGAGCTAAAATGGCTAACAGCATATCGTGTCTCCTGTGATGCCGATTACCGTGCGTGCTATGCTGTGCGCCGCGAGCAGCGCACTCTGGAAAAAACCCCGCCATCACAATCCGTGCGGGCCACCTCCGTGCCAAATCTGAATCCGCATGAACCGCTTCGCCGCTTCTCTTCTTCGATTCCGGCGTCATCGAGACGAAGAGCAGCCTCAGGGCTCCAATTGAGTCTCCTCATTTGGCCGCGATGTTGAAGAAACACTTGACGGAATTGCAGTCGTCGGCGGACGAAAATGCCTCTTCATACTGATCCAGCTCGTAAGTTGGTCCAAGAAGGTCATCGAGCTCGACCGCCCCTCTTTCGATGAGGGCAATCGCATCTTCAAATGGTGCATAGCTAACGGAATAAAACGTCACGTCTTTCTTGACGGCGAGAGCCACATTGAGTGGGACTGGCGAAGCTGGCCGGCTTTTCAATACTGCGACACCGCCGGGTCTGAGCCGCTCCAGCATCACCTGAAACGATCTTTCATTTGCCTCGGTTTCTATGACGAAGTCGACTTCATCGGAGCGGTTTCCGGCAAGCGCTACAGAGGTCTTGGCAATGCTGCTGAACCCGGCATCGCGCATTATTCTCTCGGTCAGGGCGGCAATTCGATTGTCGCCAAGCAGAAGTCCTTTCCCCGATTTGGGAAGCGAAGCCTTTAGAACGGCCATCGCCGCTGCGACGGGTTCGGTGTAGGCAGCCTTACGCGGGTCAACTCCTGGCGCAATCTTTCGCAAGTTGCGTGCAGGAAGAACGATCTGCTCTGCAAAGGCGCCGTCAACTTCCACGCCGAGGAATTGAGGTTTGGAACATGTGCTTGCCTCGACGCAGCCGCGGCACTTACCGCAACCGAGAAGGGGAATCGCGGTTACGTGGTCGCCCGGATCCAACCCTGCTGCCTCGCCAGCCTCGAGGACCACACCGGTGAATTCATGACCGAGTATCAGGGGTTCACGAACGGGAAGTCGCCCGTTCGCGACGTAAACGTCGGTCCGGCACAATCCCGCGACAGTTACGCTGACACGAACGTCGTCCTCATTCGTGCAAGCGGGATAAGCCACTGTGTGTATTCCAACACCCCCCGCACGCCGAACCAAAGCTTTCATCTCTTTGCCCTTTCGCAGGGGTCATCCCGAATTGGTCGCTTACGCGTGCCAGCTTATTGTGCAGCTGACCAGCCGGTGGCGCGTGGGTTCACAGCTCCGCCTGATGTCCGCTGTCCACCCATTGTGGACATCGGGTGCGGGCGGTTAGATCGTCCGATTGGAGCTGCCGATTGCCGCCGTTGCGAGGGCCGAAATGGCCGCTTTCCATTCATTGCGGACATTCCGTCTTCAAACCTCAGCGGTCCACGCAACGGCGAATGATCCAGTCAGTGCCCACAACTATGACGCTCGCTTCGAATTGCGATAAACGTCCTCATCGGCTCACTCACAGGGGGTTCGCATGAGGTTAGGAACATTCTTTCCGGCGGTCGCTGTCGTCATTTCGACCAGTGCTCTTGCGGCCGATCTGCTGCCACTCAAGAACGGCATTTACGCGCCGAAAAATGTCGCCTGCAAAGGCGCGACGAACGCCGACATCGTCAACTACTGGGGCGGCAAGAGCGGGATCGGCGTCGCCCAGGCCGAATGCACGATCAAGAAGGTGACGAAGACGGGCAACGTCTACACTTTCACGGACCAGTGCAGGGACATCCAGAGCGGCGACAAGATCGAAGGTGGAACGACGGTCCTCACCATTCGAAGCTCGACGGCGTTCGAGATGTTCGGAACCTCGTATCGCTATTGCGGGAGCAAAGTGGAGTTCTGAGGCAGTCAGGTCGCCGGCTTTCGACCCGTTGCGGACATTGGGCCGGGCCGCGAGAACCGAGGCGAGGTGATCTCCTCCTGCTAACCAAGGCAGATATCCTCTTGAGGCGAAAATGCGCTGTAAATGCCACAGCTTACCGCCAAGCTGATGGGCGTGATCATGCGCCCGCAATTTGACTTGTGGACTGCTGTTTACTTCGCAATAGTTGGCGCCTCGACGCGTTCGGTTCTTCATCGACCAGGCCAAAGCCGCGCCGAGGCGCTTGCCCAGGCAAATGTGCTTCTGAATGAGCAGATCGAAGAGCGCGCTAAGGCCGAGGACCAGCTTCGTCAGAGCCAAAAGATGCAGGCGTTGGGCCAGCTGACCGGCGGCATCGCCCACGACTTCAACAACCAGCTCACTGTAATCCAAGGCTCGGCCGACATCCTCACAAGGCCAAAGCTTGCCGACGAAAAACGCATCCGCTTCGCGCAAGCGATCGTGCAGTCAGCAACCAATGCCGCCTCGCTGACGAGCCAACTCCTCGCGATCGCCCGCCGGCAACCGCTGAAGCCCGAACGAATCGATTTGAACGAGCTTATCGGAGAAATGGACGAGCTTCTCGACCGCGCCATGGGTGAGCGCTGCCGCATCGCCTGCAACCTCTGCCCACTGCCCTGCCGCGTAGAAAGAATAGATAGGTCCCAGCTCCAGTCAGCGATCCGGAATATTGCCTCCAATGCTCGCGACGCGATGAAGGACGGCGGCACGCTCACTAGCCGCACACTGCGATCTCTCAATTCGACGCGCTCGATCCGCCGCTCGCCCGCTATCCAACGATAGGAAATCGCTAGGCAAAGCGCAGAGGATTTCGCGCTGTGACGCGATCGGTTACGGCGCACTCCCTGCGCCACTGGATTGCGTCGTCACTCTGTTCCTCGCAATAAATGCGCATGAACCCCTCCGCCCCCATCCTCTTCTTCGAACTCCGGCGTCGGCGGGCTGTCGGTGCTTGCACCGGCGCGCGCGCTGCTGCCCAATGCGCCGGTCGTCTATGCCGCCGACAGCGCCGGCTTTCCCTACGGCAAGCGCAGCGAGGCCGAGATCGCGAGCCGCGTGCCGGCTTTGCTCGGCCGGCTGGTCGAGCGCTTCCATCCGCGCCTCGCCGTGATCGCCTGCAACACCGCCAGCACCATCGCGCTCGAGCATGTCCGCCTGGCGCTCGACCTTCCGGTGGTCGGCACCGTTCCGGCGATCAAGCCCGCCGCGGAAATCTCGAAGACGCGGGTGATCGGCGTGCTCGGCACGGAGGCGACCGTGCGCCAGCCCTATGTCGACGACCTCGCGGCGAGGTTCGCCTCCGACTGCACCTTGATCCGCCACGGCTCGCCCGAGCTGGTCGAACTCGCCGAGGCCAAGCTCGCCGGCGATGCGGTCAGCGTCGAAGCCGTCAAGGCCGCCGCGCAGCCGATGTTCGCCGCCCCCGCCGGCGAGAAGATCGACACCGTCGTCCTCGCCTGCACCCACTTCCCGCTGCTCGCCGAGGAATTGCGCGCGGCGTTTCCGCACGTGACCTATGTCGACGGCGGCCCCGGCATTGCCCGCCGCATCGCCTGGCTGACCCGGGAGCAGCCCTGGCCGGCGGAGGCATCGCCCGGCATTGCGCTCTTCACAGCGCCGGCGCGTGAACCTCTCCTCTCCTCCCTCGCCACTTACGGCCTGGCAGAGGTGCAGAGCCTTTAGCTTTTTGCGAGTCGTTCTCAATGGCCTTGGGCGGAGAGGCGAAGCTAAATGGCCGCGCAAGCGAGGTTCAGCGTTGGATTACGACCGGATTTTCAAATCGGCGATCGAGCGGCTCCACGAAGAAGGCCGCTATCGCGTCTTCATCGACATCCTGCGCACCAAGGGCCAGTACCCGAACGCGCGCTGTTTCGGCGGCAACGGCCCCAAGCCGATCACCGTCTGGTGCTCGAACGATTATCTCGGCATGGGCCAGCACCCGGCGGTCATTGCAGGCCATGGAAGACGGCCCTCCACGACGTCGGCGCCGGCGCGGGCGGCACGCGCAACATCAGCGGCAACACCCATTATCATACCGAGCTCGAGGCCGAGCTCGCCGACCTGCACGGCAAGGAAGCCGCGCTCATCTTCACTTCGGGCTACGTCTCGAACGAGGCGGCGCTGTCGACGCTCGGCAAGCTGCTGCCCGGCTGCGTGATCTTCTCCGACGAATTGAACCACGCCTCGATGATCGCCGGGATCAAGAACAGCGGCTGCGAGAAGCGCGTGTTCCGCCACAACGACCTCGAGCATCTCGAGGAGCTGCTCGCCGCCGAGGACTCCGAAACGCCGAAGCTGATCGCGTTCGAGAGCGTCTATTCGATGGACGGCGACATCGCGCCGATCGCCGCGATCTGCGACCTTGCCGACAAATACAACGCGCTGACCTATCTCGACGAAGTCCACGCTGTCGGCATGTACGGCGCGCACGGCGGCGGCATTTCGGAGCGCGACGGAGTGGCCGACCGGCTGACGATCGTCGAAGGCACCCTCGGCAAGGCGTTTGGCGTCATGGGCGGCTATATCGCCGCGGACAAGACGATCATCGATTGCATCAGGAGCTACGCGCCGGGGTTCATCTTCACGACTTCGCTGTCGCCCGTGCTGGTCGCCGGAGCGCTCGCCAGCGTCCGCCACCTGAAAGCGTCTCGGCCGAGAGCGCGAGGCGCAGCAGCAGTCGGCCGCGATGCTCAAGGCGAAGTTCGCGGCCGCCGGCCTGCCCGTGATGCCGAGCGTCACGCATATCGTTCCGCTGCTCGTCGGCTGCCCGATCAAGGCCAAGCGCGTCAGCGACATCCTGCTCGCCGAGTACGGCCTCTACGTCCAGCCGATCAACTTCCCGACGGTGCCGCGCGGCACCGAGCGGCTGCGCTTCACGCCCGGCCCGCTCACACGGCGGAGATGATGGACCAGCTGACCGACGCGCTCGTCGAGATCTGGAGCCGCGAGGAGATCCGGCTGGCCGCCTAAGGCTGGCGACCCAATGTCTGCTTTGGGTGGAAAAGCTGTCGTTCCCTACAGGCCAGCAAATACTGAATAGAAGGCTTCCACCGAGGCGATACGTTCGCTTTCAAAGTGCACCGTGTAGATGTTGTAGCCACCGCTCCTTGCGGGAAGCCCTACTCTCCAGGTCGACCCTTTGCCGCTAAGCTGCGCCTTTTCCTGATCGTCCAAGGGAAGGGTCGAAAGTCGCTCACGTGTGACGCTTCGGCTATCGCCGACAGTGAAAGGTCCGACCTTGCCGAACGAATAAGTTCGCTCAAACGTTAGCGGTCCATCGGGGGCGTCAAAGGACAGAAGTGCGGCCAAGTCGGGCCGACTGCGGCCCAATGTCGGGCGCAAGGCGCATCCGACGGTCACCGCTAGGAGGGTGCCGACACCTACCCACTTGAGAGGCCGCATCAACCTCGTTCTACAGCCGAAGCTAATGTCCGCAATGGGTGGAAGACGGACGTTACGGCTTCCGCCTTTCCGCAGCCGCGAGCCACTTGTCGAAGTCGTTCATCGCTCGCGCGTGCCACTCGTCCATGTCAGCTTCAGAGCCGGGCGGCCACAACCTACAGCTACTTGTGACGATAAACTGTCCGTCGCGAGCATGACGCGCTTCATGCGCTTTCATTAGGGCGCGGACACGGTTGCCGTACCTACGCTCGAACTGTGACCTATACTCTTCGCGCTTCTTCGGGCCGCAGAGGCGCGTCCCCTTGGCATCTGCGCTCGCCCAGTAGAGGCATTCGCTGAGATTGCCTCGCCAAAGGTTCCTATGGCTTTTGGCACCCGCGTTTGCCCAAGAGAGGCACTCGCTGAGATTTCCCTGCGGCGGGGCGACGTGGGTTTCACCTTTGGGGGAAACCGTTGAACAGGCGGCACACAACGCGAAGAGCAGGAGTTCCAACAATCCTCATTGGGTAACGCTCGCATGCGCCGCTAATGACCGCAACGGGTGGAAAGCTGACATTGCGCGCGGCCAATCAGATTGTACTCTCCGCAGCCGTGAGGCCGCTCGCCATCTTGACTGCGCTGACGTTGCTCGCCGACCCAACGGCGTCGCAATCGGCAGGGCGATTTTCCCGGCCACCGAAAAACGGCTTCCCTAAGCTAGGTACCTGTTACGTTACCCGCGTCGTCTCCGTTGAGGGACGGTCGGGTGGCGAGCCAACTGACGATAGCGGCAGTCAGGTCGAGTTGCGAAACGGGGTAGTCCAAGTCAGCTACGAAGTCGTTCCCGCCATCGTTCACAGCCGTCGTGGCGACAAGGTTACGATGTGCGTCGTTGAACTCCCTAAGCACTGTCCACCCGGCGACTTCCGGGGTGTGGTGTATCGCAGTCGCAACTGGCGAACCGAAGAGACGTGGACGCTTTCAGATGCCGAACACGACTGCGGAGGAGCGTGAGAGTGACCTAATGGCAGGAATGGGTCAAAAGCAGACATTAGAATCCGATTTTTGAAGCGTCCTCTGGACTCAACTCTGTCCTACAGCTCGGCACCTGCACTATGCCCTCTGGTCGTGCGCGAATTGTCTCCCCCGTTCGATCCATTGGCTGATGTCGAGCGGCAGACTTGCGCGCGCACGCGTCGGGGCCGTGCGTTCGCTGCGTTTCGCGCGGTGGCGCACGGCGGCGACGGGGGCTAGGGAGAGTCGCATGCGCATCGCTCTTGCCGCCGATCATGCCGGGTATCTGCTCAAGGATGAGCTCGCGGCGTGGCTGCGCGACCAGGGCCATGACGTGAGCGACCTCGGCACGAACGGCCCCGAAAGCGTCGATTATCCCGAGTTCGGCCGCAAGCTCGCCGACGCCGTGGCATCGGGCCAAGCGGAACGCGGGATCGCCATCTGCGGCTCGGGGATCGGCATTTCTATCGCCGTCAATCGCGAGCCCCGCTGCCGCTGCGCCAGGGTGAGCGAACCGCTCTCCGCCGAGCTGGCGCGCGAGCACAATGACGCCAACGTGCTCGCATTGGGCGCGCGCCTGATCGGCAGCGACATGGCCAAGGCGTGCGTCTCCGCATTCCTCGACACAAATTTCGCCGGCGGGCGCCACCAGCGCCGCGTCGACCAGCTTTCCCAGGAACTGCAGGAATCCGACTGATGGCCACCGCCGCCGATCTCGAAACCGACCAGAACTATCGCGTTCCGCACGGCTTCTTCACCAGTGGCCTCGCGGAAGTGGATCCCGCGGTCGAAGACGCCATACGCGCCGAATTGAAACGCGAGCAGACGCAGATCGAGCTGATCGCCTCGGAGAATATCGTCAGCCGCGCGGTGCTGGAGGCGCAGGGCTCGGTGCTCACCAACAAATATGCCGAAGGCTATCCCGGCCGCCGCTACTACCAGGGCTGCGGACCGTCCGACGCGATCGAGAGCCTCGCCATCGAGCGGGCGAAGAAGCTGTTCGGCTGCGCCTTTGCCAACGTCCAGCCGCACTCTGGCGCGCAAGCCAACGGCGCGGTGATGATGGCGCTGCTCAAGCCCGGCGACACGATCATGGGCCTAAGCCTCGCCGCAGGCGGGCACCTGACCCACGGAGCGCCCCCGGCCCAATCGGGCAAATGGTTCAATGCGGTTCAGTATGGCGTCCGGCGCGACGATCATCTCGTCGATTTCGACGAGGTCCTGGCGCTTGCCAAGGAGCACAAGCCGAAGCTGATCATCGCCGGTGGATCGGCCTATCCGCGCCACTTCGATTTCAAGCGCTTCCGCGAGATCTGCGATGAAGTCGGAGCGCTTTTCCTGGTCGACATGGCGCATTTCGCCGGCCTCGTCGCCGCGGGCGAGCACCCTTCGCCGTTCGGCCACGCGCATGTCGTGACGACGACCACGCACAAGACGCTGCGCGGCCCGCGCGGCGGCATGGTCCTGACTGACGACGAAGGCCATCGCCAAGAAAATCAACTCGGCGGTCTTCCCGGGTCTCCAGGGCGGTCCATTGATGCACGTGATCGCGGCCAAAGCGGTCGCGTTCGGCGAGGCGCTCCAGCCCGAGTTCAAAGCCTATGCGAAGGCGGTGATCGCAAACGCCAAGACGCTTGCGGGGCGTTTGAAAGAGCGGGGCGCCGATCTGGTCGCAGGCGGCACCGATACGCATGTCGCGCTTGTCGACCTGCGACCGCTCGGGCTCACCGGCAAGGACGCCGATGAAAGTCTCGAGCGCGCCGGCATCACCTGCAACAAGAACGGCGTGCCCTTCGATCCCGCTTCCGCCGATGCAGACCAGCGGCATCCGCGTCGGCTCGCCCGGCCGGCACCACGCGCGGCTTCGGCGAACGCGAGTTCCGCGACATTGCCGACATGGTCGCCGATGTGCTCGACGGACTCGTCGAGAACGGGGCCGAGAACAATGGTGCAATCGAGCGCGCGGTGAACGAACGCGTGCGCGAGCTCTGCGCGCGCTTCCCGATCTATCAGGGATAAGGAATGCGCTGCCCGTTCTGCGCGCACGAAAACAGCCAGGTGAAGGACAGCCGCCCGAGCGAGGACGGGGCGGCGATCCGGCGGCGGCGTCAGTGCGAGGCGTGCGGGGCGCGCTTCACCACGTTCGAGCGAATGCAGCTGCGCGACCTAACCGTCGTCAAAAAGACAGGCGACCGCAAACCTTTCGAGCGCGATAAGCTCGCGCGCTCGATCGCGATCGCCGTGCAGGAAACGCGACGTCAGCCCCGAGCAGATCGACCGGCTCGTCTCTTCGATCCAACGACAGCTTGAAACTCGAGGCGACGAGGTGACGACGACGCAGATTGGCGAAGCGGTGATGGATGGCCTGAAGGCGATCGACCACGTCGCCTACATCCGTTTCGCCAGCGTCTATAAGGACTTCAGCGAGCCAGGCGATTTCGCCGAAATCGTCGAGGCAGTGGGCGAAGAAGGGCGGACCGAAGAATCCGCGTCCGAACCCGGTAAGCAGCAAGGCTCGCCGGATCGGCTGCTGTGAGCGACGCTGAGGCCGCCACCAAGCCCATCATTGTCCTTGTCCGTCCGCAGCTCGGCCAGAACATCGGCAAGGCGGCACGGGCGATGCTCAATTTCGGACTTACCGAATTGCGCCTCGTCGCGCCCCGTGACGGCTGGCCGAACCCCGACGCAGGTCCGGCCGCCAGTGGCGCGGACATCGTGCTGGAGCGCGCGCAAGTTTTTGCCACGGTTCACGAGGCAATCGCCGACTGCTCTTCGGTCTTTGCCTCAACCGTGCGCCGCCGCGACCTTGTCATGCCGGTGCTCGGGCCGGAGCAGATGGCGGACGAGATTGCTACCGCTCAATACCGCAGTGCGATCCTGTTCGGGCCGGAGCGGTCAGGGCTCGAGACCGAGGAGGTGGCTCTCGCGAAAGCGATTGTCACCGTGCCGATCAACCCCGAGTTCGCTTCGCTCAACCTCGCCCAGGCCGTGATTCTGCTGGCGTATGAATGGTCGAAACGAAGCGTGCTGGCGCAACCTCCGGCGAAGGATCTCGAACCGCTGGCGCCGCACGGCGAGCTTGAAGGTCTGATGCAGCAGCTCGATGTGGCACTGACGGAAAAGGGATATTTCCACCCGCCGTCGCGGACCCAGGCGACGAAGAACACAATCCGCACGATCTTCACCAAGACCGGCTGGTCGTCGCGCGAGGTGAAAGCGGTCCGCGGGATCGTTCGCGCGCTCGTCAATCCGCCGCGCCGGCGCAGCTAATTACCCGTTGCGCTCCCGCAACTTAAGGCGCAAAATCTCACTGCTGCTGAATGGAAAGGAATTCGGCCATGTTGCAGCTCGCCATACCGATTTTTCTTTTTTGCGGCTCCCGTTATGAACGGTGTGCCGGATCGGGTGATTTTCCGCGATCCCCAAAATGGACCCACTCCGGTGACCGACCTTTGGATCGTTCCACCCAAAATCCCGGACTGCAGAAACGATGAGCAGATCCAGAAAGCGCTGGCCGAGAAGGCCAATGGGGACCCGCAATCCTGCGATCCGCCCAAATCAGCCACTCTGCAGCGGCGCCGCTGAGCTTGACCGAGGCGCCGCGCGCCTCTAGGTGCGCCGTTCGCAATTGATCCCGCATGCCCGGTGAAGCGGTGATCGCGGCCAGCGCAAGGCTGGCCGGTGCGGTCCGGGCGGACGTGACAAGCAAATTGGAGATTATGACGTGACCAAGCGCACAAGCGCCAAATATAAGCTCGACCGCCGCATGGGCGAGAACGTCTTCGGACGCCCCAAAAGCCCGGTCAACCGCCGCGAATATGGTCCCGGCCAGCACGGCCAGCGCCGCAAGAGCAAGATCTCGGACTTTGGCATCCAGCTGCGCGCCAAGCAGAAACTCAAGGGCTATTACGGCGACATCACCGAAAAACAGTTCAAGCAGACCTACCAGCAGGCCAGCGCGATGAAGGGTGACGCGTCGCAGAACTTGATCGGCCTGCTCGAGCGCCGGCTCGACATGGTCGTCTATCGCGCCAAGTTCGCGCCGACGATCTGGGCCGCGCGCCAGATCGTCAACCACGGCCACATCCGGGTCAATGGTGAGAAGTGCAACATCGCCTCGCGCCGGGTGAATGTCGGCGACGTGGTCGAGCTTGGCGCCAAGGCGCAGGAGATGGCGCTGGTGATTGAGGCGCAGGGCCTCGCCGAGCGCGATGTCCCTGATTATGTGGTTCCCGACGGCAACACCAAGGTGACCTACACGCGCGTACCCAAGCTCGACGAGGTGCCGTATCCGGTGCGGATGGAGCCGAACCTCGTCATCGAATTCTACTCGCGCTAGGCTTCGCTAGCCGAGTGCCGAACGGGCGACCAGGCCACGCCTGCGCCGCCCTTTTCTTGGCTCAGTGCCCGATGGTTCGGTCGAGCAGCTCGCCAATCCTAATCAGCATCTGGGCTCGGGCGTCGCTGTCGTCGAGCTGATGGTCGAGCCCGGGAAAGCGGACTAGCTCCGCTTGATCGCCTCCGTTGCGCAGAGCCGCAACCATCTTGATGCTGTGCTCGACGTCCACGTTCCCATCGACGTCGCCGTGGAACAGGAGGACAGGAGCCTTGATCTCCGAAGCGCGCCGCAATGGCGATCCCTGGACGACCTCTGGTCCTGATCCAACGAAACTGCTGACCAGCCGGCCGTTGGTGAAATTGCTTGCCTCCCGCTTCAGCAAGCCCAGGTCAGTAACCGGCGCGATGGCAACGACTGCTTTGTAGAGAGCCGGTTGCTCGGCTCCCGACAAGAGGGCCGCATAGCCGCCGTAGGACCAGCCGACGATCGCGAGCCGGTTCGCGTCCGCAATTCCCTTCGAAACGATATATTTCGCCGAGGCCGTGATATCGCCGATCGCGGTTCGCCAACCTTGGAAACCGTTCTTTGCCAGCCAGTCATCACCGTACCCCGCGGATCCGCGGAAATTCGGCTGAATGACGGCATAGCCTCGCGCTGCCAGGAACTGCGGCAGCCAATCGAAAGCCCATTCGTCGCGCGCGCTCGGTCCGCCGTGCGGCAGAACGATCGCCGGCAAGTTCTTGCCGTTGCTGCCGGGCGGCAGAGTCAGATAAGCCGGAACGCTGGCGCCATCCGCCGCAGGAAATGTGATCGGTTGGACCGGGCAAGCTGCATCCCGAGCAATGGCACGCGGACGACGCCAACCTCGTCCAGGTGCCGATTGGCCTTGTCAAAAACATAAAAGCTGCCCGGATCCGTGTCGCCGTACGCCAAAATCAGCAATTTCGAGCCATCAGCGCTGGCGTTGAGAATAGAAAGCAGAGGCTGTTGCGGAACAGCTTTACCGAGCACCGCCGCCAAGCTTTTTATTTCCGGGTCGAAATAGACGGTCCTTCGCCGGTCATCGACATAGGTGTAGCCGATCACCTTTTGCCCGTTGCCCAAACGGACGACGGATTCGATATCGACCTGATTATTGGAAGCGATGAGAGTTCTCGCCCGGGTGCCGTCAAGCTTGACCCGGTAAAGGGCGTCCCGGCCATCGGTCTTGGCGAGCACGAATGCGGAGTCGCTAGCCGCCTCGACGGCAATTGGGAGATCACCGCTGTCGTTAGTTTCGTAATAATCGGAAAAATCTTCCCATTTGTCCGATCCGGCGCGGCGGTATTTGAACTTGTACACGCCAGTCAGCTCACCGCCGCCGGTTGTCTTGGCCAAGCCCATGACCCGGACATTGCCGCGACCATCGGTCAAATATTGTTCTGCGTCTGCGTTCGCACTCTCGATCGGGGTGACTTTCAGGCTCGAAAGATCAATGCGATCGACCCCGAGGCCTTTTGCACCCTCAATCGGCTCTCCGATTCCGCTAGGATTGGCTTGTTGGACATAGTTGCGCTGCATCAGCACCGAACCCGGGTGATCCGGCAACCAGTCGAGTATATCACCGTCGAATTGACGGATATCCAGGTCGGTCGCCCGGTCGGGCTGACCAAGTTGCCTGACGTTCTTGCCGTCGACCCCCATTGTGATCAGGCGGGAGAAGCCGACGACGTTGCCTTCCGCTCGTGTGTAGCCGCCATACTGGCAGACAAGCTGTGTTTCCGAGGCGAACTTGCACCAGTCGACCGACTCCGGGCTGCCCTCCGAAACGATGATTCCGTGCGCGGCTTTTGTTGCCACATCGACGATTTTAACAACGGACTGGCGGCCTGGGCCGGAAACGACGGCGACCAATTGTGCGCCGCTTGGAGAGATGTCCATCCACTGAACCGTATCCCTGGCCGCAAACGCCTTCGCGTCGGACGCAAGATCATTTGCGTTGACCGGTTGACCAACGCCGGACAGGCCGATCACCAAAGCGAGCAGCAATCTACGCCATTTCATCGCAGTCCCCCTTCCACCCGGCACGCGCATAGTGCCGGGAGCGGAGGAGAATTCAAGCGCCTGCAGCAAGCAGGCTAACCGATCGTCAGGACCACAATCGATTTCGCGGGCAAGGTTACGTGCAGCTTGCCGCCGAGTCATTCGGGCACCGCTGAAGGGCCTTGGCCGCACTTCCTCCGGCGCACCGAAGGCGTTGTGGGAATCCATCTTCGGCGCGGTCAGTACCTGTCCTGCAATTCTTTTGCCGCCCGCTCCGTCCAAGGTCAGCTCAACGTCCGCGCCGTCATCCGGACTGGCATTGATCAAACCAACGTGGATCGCACCGTCAGCGCCTTTGGCGGCGGTCACGTCGATCGCCGGCATCTTGCTCGCGCCGACCGCGTAATCCGGCGAGCTGATGACGACCGGAAGCGCATTTGCTCCCTGGAACGGCTGGTACATCAGGAATGCGTAATAGGTCGGCGTGAGCAGCATCTTCGGTCCGTCGGTGCGGATCATCGATTGCAGCACGTTCACCATTTGCGCGATCGCGGCCATTCGAACCCGGTCGGCGTGGCGCTGGAAGATGTGGAAATTGGTGGCCGCGACGAGGGCGTCGCGAAGCGTGTTATCCTGCACAAGGAAGGCGGGGTTCGAACCCGGCGCAGGGTCGTACCAAGTGCCCCATTCGTCGACCATCAGCCCGATCTTCTTCTCGGGATCGGCCTTGTCCATGATTGCGGCGTGCTTCTCGATCATGCCCTCGAGTTCGCGCGTTCGCGCCAGCGTGGAGGCCCATTCGCTTTCGGGAAAGCCGATCGCCGACCCCTTATGCTCCCACTTGCCCGTCGGGACTGTGTAATAATGGAGCGACACCCCATAGAATGGCGAAGGCCCGTGATACGGGCCGGCGGCACCCATCAGGACTTCTGTCCAGTGATAGTCGCGGTCGCTGGCGCCGGACGCGATCAGTTTCGGCCCGATCTGCAGGTACGTGGCGAAGCGGCGCATGATCGCCGAAGCTTCCTCGGCGGTCTGGTTGCCGCCGCAGCCCCACATCTCGTTGCCGAGCCCGACATAATCCAGCGTCCACGGCTTGTCGCGGCCGTTGGCCCGGCGCTCGTCGGCGACGGCCGAGTGCATCGGTGAGCTGACATATTCGATCCAATCGCGCGCTTCCGCCGGAGTGCCGCTGCCGATATTCACGCTGAGGTACGTCTTGGCGCCGATCAGTTCGGCGAAGTCGAAATATTCTTGCGTTCCGAACTGATTGCGCTGCTCCACCCCACCCCAGCTGTAATTGATCGTCACCGGCCGCTTGGCGCGCGGGCCGATGCCGTTGTGCCAATGATAAGTGTCGGCGTAGCAGCCGCCCGGCCAACGCACGACCGGCACATGCAGCTGCTTGAGCGCCTCGACCACGTCTCGACGGTACCCACGGATGTTCGGGATCGGCGAATCCTCCCCGACCCAAATACCGCCGTCGATGCCGTGGCCCAATTCCTCGGCGAACTGGCCGTAGATCTCAGGCGCGATCCGCACGCCGGCGGCGCGCGTGTCGATCGTCGCCGTTGCGTGGATGTCCGACGCCAAAGCCGCGGTCGGCGCCAACGCAAGCAACGCCGCAAATGTCACCGAAGACTTCATTCCGCCCCTCCGTCTGTTAGCGCTACCATAACGACCGCGCTGCTCAGGGCAAGTGAGCGTCAGTGGCCAATCGTGCGCTCGAGCAGCTCGGCGGCCTTGGCCAGAAACTGGGCGCGGACAGTCGCGTCGCGAAGCTGGTGATCGAGCCCCGGGTACACGAGAAACTGCACGTCCGCGCCGCGCGACTTCAACTTGTCATACATCATCTGCGACTGGTGGAACTTCACATTCGTGTCGAGTGTGCCTTGGACGAGCAGCACCGGGACCTTGATCGAGTTCGGCGTTGTGGTAGGGCGATCCCTGCGTGATGTACGGGCCAGACCCGACGAAGTTTTCGATATACCGGTTGGTGAATTCCCAGCTTTGGTCGGTTTTGAGCGTCGCGAGGTCCGTTACCGGTGCGATCGCGACAATCCCCTTGTAAAGCGTCGGATAGGTGGCGCCGGATTGAAGCGCTGCGTAACCGCCGTAGGACCAACCGACCACCGCAATTCGATCAGGGTTCGCAAAGCCCTGCGCGCCCAGCCACTTGGCCGTATCCGCGATATCGGCCATCGATGTCGCCCAGTTGCGGAAGCCGTTCACGTTAAGCCACTTATCGCCGTAGCCCTCAGAGCCGCGGTATTCAGGCTGGATCACCGCATAGCCCCGGGCGGCAAAGAACTGCGACAGCCAGTCGAAGTCCCAATAGTCGCGCGAACTTGGACCGCCATGCGGCATGACGATCGCCGGCAGATTATGTGGGTCCTTGCCCGGCGGAAGGGTCAGGTAAGCCGGGATCTGAGCGCCATCCCGCGCGATAACAATGACGGGCCGCATCTCCGCGAGCGCGTGACCTTCGAGCTCTGGTCGCTCAACCATGCCTGGGGTGAGGGACTTTTTGTCGCGGTCGAAGACGTAATAGCGTCCCGGATCGTTGTCGCTGCCGGCATAAATCAACATTTTGCGGCCATCCGCCGTCGTATCCACGAAATTGATAATCGGCGAATGCGGCAGCGTCTTGCCAAGCGCGGCATTGAGCGCCGCGAACTCCGGATCGAAATACACCGTTCGTACCTTGTCGCCGGCGACGACGTAGCCGACCACCCGCTGCCCATCGCCGATCCGGATCACGCCCTGGATGTCGACCTTGGGATCTTCGGCGATTAGCGTCTCGGCGAGCGTTCCGTCGAGCTTGATCCGGTAAAGACCGAAGCGCCCGTCCTTCTTCTTAAGCGCGTAAAGCGAATTGATATCGGCGTCGATTTCGAGCGGCTCGAATTCCTTTTCCTGATATTGGACCAGCGTCTTCCAGTCGCGCGAATTCTCCGTTCGATAAAGGTACTTGGTAAGCGGCTGCATCTTGCCGCGGTCGTCATCGACGACCGTCATAAGCCGGACGTGTCCTCGCCCGTCCGTCATGTAGCCAGCGGCATTTTCGTTCGGCGCTTCAACTGCCTCGCTTCTTAGCGTGGCAGTGTCCACCAGATCCACGCCGACCCCCTCGCGCTTGTCTTCGACTGCGGTGCCGGTGCCGACCGAGGGATTATAAACGCGTTCCATCAAAATCTTGCCGTCCTGCCCGCCCCGCCAATCCAGAACGCGAGCGTCGACGGAATTCAGCGACGCATCGTTATAGCGCATCGGCTTCCCGAGCAGCTTTGCGTCGGTGCCGTCCGAGGTCATCGAAATCAGCCGCCGGAAGCCGACGAGGTGCCCGGTAACGTCGACGTTGCCCGCAATCGAGCAAACCACCCGCTGAGGGCCGGAATATTTGCACCATTGAAGAGACTCAGGATTGCCGTCCGTGCTGACAACGGTTCCGCTCCTGCCCGTTTGAAGGTTCGAAATGACGGCGTACGTCTTCGGTCCCGGCCCTGGCGTCAGATACATCACGCTCGACCCATCCGGCGACAACCCGGCACCGACTACCGCCTCCCGCGCCCCGAACGCCGCAGCATCCTCCGCCAGCGCGTGCGTGGTCTGCGCGTCGGCAGCTGCGGAATAGCAAAGCGCGGCAACCGCTACGCTGCGAAACAACAGAGCTTTCACGAACTTACCCCCTGCACAAATGCCTCGGCATGTGGCGTAACTTGCCAGAATATGATTGCAAAACAAGGGGCTGACTTGGCGGATTCTCGCAAGCCTGTTAGCGGCGCCGTCATGACGCCTCCCCTCCCCGAATGGGCGCCGCATCAGGCGGTGTGGATCGGCTTCCCGAGCGATCCTGAGCTGTGGCTCGGCGACTTGAAGCCGGCGGAGCGCGAAATCGCCGCGTTCGCGCAAGCCGTGCACGCCGGCGGTAAGGGCGAGCAGGTTTGGCTGGTCGCGGCGCATGAGGGGGCGGCGGAAAGCGCGCGAGCCCTATGCCCTTTCGCGCACGTGATCGTCGAGCCGTTCGGCGACATCTGGCTGCGCGACACTGGACCGATCGTGGTCGGGAGCGGCAAGAACCGCCGCGCGCAAGGCTTCGGCTTCAACGGCTGGGGCGGCAAGTACGCCCTCGAGGGTGATCAGGACATCGGCGAACGCCTCGCGGCGCGGGCCGGCCTGCCCTTCACGAAATCAGACTGGGTCCTCGAGGGCGGAGCGATCGAGCACGACGGCTCCGGCACGGTGATCACCACCGAGCAGTGCCTGCTCAACCCCAACCGCAACGCGTTGACCCGCGAGGAGATCGAGCTGCGGCTGGACCGCGACCTCGGCTTCGAACGCGTCATCTGGCTCGGCTCGGGTCTGCTCAACGACCACACAGACGGCCACATCGACAATCTGGCGCGCTTCATTGCGCCTGGCCGGATCGCGGTCGCTTTCGCCGCCAAGGACGATCCCAACGAGGCAGTTTACCGCGACGCCGCTCGGCGGCTGCGCTCGACCAGGCTCGACGTCGTCACCTTGCCCTCGCCCGGTCGCATCACCGGCGAAGACGGGGACGTGATCCCGGCGAGCTACATGAACTTCTATATTGGCAATGCCGTGGTGGTGGTCCCGCAATATGGCGCGGCCAACGACAAGGGGGCGGTGCTGACGCTCCAGGCGCTGTTCCCGGATCGCGTTGCAATCGGCCTGCGCGCGGACCACATCCTCACTGGGGGCGGAAGCTTCCACTGCATTTCGCAACAGGTTCCCGCATGACCAAGCTCACCGTCGCAGCGCTGCAGCTCGCCTTTACCGACGACACGGTTGCGAACATCCGCGCCGTTTCAGAGCTGGTGCGCGAGGCGGCCGGCAAGGGCGCCGAGGTCGTGCTCCCGCCCGAACTGTTCGAAGGCCCGTATTTCTGCCGCGTCGAGGACGAGAGCCTGTTCGCCAAGGCGCGCTCGGTTACCGAGCATCCTTCGGTGCTGGCGATGCAGCAGCTCGCCGCCGAGCTGAAGATCTGGATCCCGACCAGCTTCTTCGAAGCCGACGGCCCGCATCATTACAATTCGCTCGCGATGGTCGGCCCGGACGGCAAGGTCGCCGGAATCTACCGCAAGAGCCACATCCCGGACGGCCCCGGCTACGAAGAGAAATTCTACTTCCGCCCCGGCAACACCGGCTTCAAGGTCTGGCCGGGCCCGCATTCGTCCACGCTCGGCGTTGGCGTGTGCTGGGACCAATGGTACCCGGAAGCTGCCCGCGCGATGACCCTTATGGGCGCCGACATCCTCTTCTACCCGACCGCGATCGGCACCGAGCCGCACGACCCGGACCTCGACACCTCGCGGCTGTGGCGGCGGGCGATGGTCGGCCATGCGGTGTCGAACGTCGTACCAATCGCCGCCGCCAACCGCATCGGCACCGAGGAAGGGCAGCGCTTCTACGGCTCAAGCTTCATCTGCGATGAGCGCGGGGATATGCTCGCTGAGCTTGGGGCCGAGGAAACCGGAGCGATCGTCGCAACGCTCGACCTCGCCGCGGCGAAGAAGCACCGCGCCGCCTTCGGCTTCTTCCGCGATCGGAGGCCCGAGCTTTATGGGCGACTTACCGAGGACATTTGAGTTCCAACGCCCGCTCGAACACGCTTTCAAACATCGCCTGATCGAGCTTCTTCGGTATTCTGGTTGTAGCGCGAGCAGTGATAGCTCGACAGCAGCACGCGGCCGTCGGGCGCCGCGTCCTCCGCGCCGTGGCCGAACTTCGTCCCTGATGGCGGCAGCCCGAGCGCGCGCGCGGCCGCGACATGCGCGATCTGCCCGAGCGCGACCACCACGCGGACGTTCGGCAGCATCGCCAGCCCCGCCTCCAGGTACGTCCGGCAGGTGCGGATCTCTTCGGGGATGGGCTTGTTCTCGGGCGGCAGGCATTTGACGGCGTTGAGGATCACCGCGCCGGCGAGCCTCAGCCCGTCCGCCGGATCGGCGCGATACTCTCCCTTCGCGAGCCCGAACTTCAGCAGCGTCGCGTAAAGCAGCTCGCCGGCGAAATCGCCGGTGAAGGGGCGGCCAGTGCGGTTGGCGCCATGCTTGCCCGGCGCGAGCCCGACCACCGCCAGCCACGCGTCACGGTCGCCGAATGCGGGCACCGGCGCGTTCCACCAACCCGGGTGCTCGGCCCTTTGCAGCTGCCGGAACGCCACCAACCGCGGACACAAAGGGCAGTCGCGCGGAGCCTCGGCTTCCGGGATCGGCGACAGGTCGGCGGGTTGGATGGTGCGCACCGTTCCACTTACCGTTCGTCCTGAGCGAAGTCGAAGGGCGTTCTTTTTCCCCTCGAGCTGGCGCTAACGCCCTTCGACTTCGCGCTTTGCGCTTCGCTCAGGACGAACGAATAGTTTGGATAGCCCCGGCCCACCTCTACGCCATCGCCATCGGCTCCAACCGGCCGCACGGCCGCTTCGGCCGGCCGCCGCGGGTGGTCGAGGCCGCGATCACCCGCCTGGATCAGGAGTTCGGCCTGTTCGATGCGTCGCCGATCATCCTCAACGCCGCGCACGGCGACGCTGGCCGCGACTTCGCCAATGCGGTAGCTCTCGTCGAAAGCGGCCTCGACCCACCCCAGATGCTGAGGCGCCTCAAGTCCATCGAGCGCGATTTCGGCCGCCGCCGCGGCCGCCGCTGGGGGCCGCGCGTGCTCGACCTCGACATCGTCCTGTGGAGCGGCGGCAATTGGCGCTCACGCCAGCTGAACGTCCCTCACCCGCAGCTCGCCAGCCGCAGCTTCGTGCTCCAGCCACTCGCCGCGATCGCGCCCGGCTGGCGCGTGCACAGCCCGCTCACCGTCCGCCATCTCGCCGAGCGCCTTGCCCGCCGCGCGCCGCGAGGGTAACCGCGTGCCAGGTGGGCCCATAGCTCAGTTGGTAGAGCAACTGACTTTTAATCAGTAGGTCGCTGGTTCGAATCCAGCTGGGCTCACCAGTACAGCGAGGCGAACCGGACTTGGCAGCGCAGGATCAGGTCGGTTTCTGGAGCGGGCTCAGGCAACTCTACCGGATGCTCTCGCCGCACCGGCGGTGGCAATTCAATCTCGTTCTCGCGTTGACAGTCGCCGGCGCTTTGGCCGAGCTCGCAACGATCGGCGCAATCATTCCCTTTGTCTCGCTGCTCGCCGATCCGCACCGCCTCGGGCATGCGCCGCTGATCGCCACCGCCTTCGACGCGGTTGGAGCGACGACCGACCGTCAGCGTCTCATTGCCGCCGCAGGCCTCTTCATGATCCTGGCATTGGTGGCCGGCGCGGTGCGGCTGCAGCTTGCCTGGTCGAGCCAGGAGTTCGTCTTCCGCCTCGGCCACGATTTCGCGGTCGACATCCAGCGGCGACTACTGCTGCAGCCGTACACCTTCCACATCGGCCAGAACACGAGCACGCTCGTCGCTGCGCTGGAGAAAGTTGGAGTCCTCACCTTCACCGTGATTCAGCAGGTGATCCAGGCCGGCACGGCGGTCTTTATTTCGCTCTTCATTGTCGGGCTGCTGATCGTAATCGATCCGTTCGCGGCCGTCGCTGCCGCGGCCGGGTTCGCGCTAATTTATGTCCTGGTTTCCGCCTTCACCCGGCGCCGGCTCGCGCAGAATTCCGAGGTCATGGGCTCGTCGTACGACGAGCGCGTGAAGATCCTTCAGGAAAGCCTCGGCGGCATCCGCGACGTGATCATCGACGGGTCGCAGTCTGTCTATCTCGATGCGTTCCGGCGCGTCGACGACCGCTTCAACGCCGCGAAAGCGAGCACCGCCTTCATCAGCGCGGCACCGCGCTTCGTGATCGAGGCTTTGGGCATGATCCTCATCGCCGCGCTGGCGATCGCGATCTCGGCGCGTGAAGGCGGGTTCGCGCTTGCGCTTCCGATCCTCGGCGCGCTCGCGCTCGGCGCCCAACGGCTGCTGCCGCTATTGCAACAGATCTATCTGGGCTGGTCGCTCGCCGCGGGCAACGAGTCCCTGCTGACTCAAGTCCTCGCGCTCCTGTGCCTGCCGGTGGATGACGAGCTCGCCGAGGCAGCGGAGGGGGAGCCACTGCCATTCCGCGACCGCATCCGCGTTGAGCACGTGAACTTCGCCTACGCGAGCCGCCGCGCGCCGGCGCTGGAGGATGTCAGCTTCGAAATCCCGCGGGGGCGGCGCGTTGCCCTGATCGGCAAGACCGGAAGCGGCAAGAGCACGTTGGCCGATCTGCTGATGGGCCTGCTCGAGCCTGGCGCCGGGCGCATAACGATCGATGGCGTTTTGCTCACGCGCGAGAACCGCCGCAGCTGGCAGCGAAGCATCGCGCATGTCCCGCAGGCGATCTTCCTTGCCGATGCGAGCATCGCGCGGAATATCGCGCTCGGAGTTCCGGCGAAAACCATCGACCTTCCTCGCGTCAGGGAAGCCGGACGAAAGGCCCAGCTCGACGAGTTCGTCGACACGCTCCCCGAAGGCTATGACACGCACGTCGGCGAGCGCGGCATCCGTCTGTCCGGCGGTCAGCGCCAGCGTCTGGCGATCGCCCGGGCCATCTACAAGCAAGTTCTAGTCCTCGTGCTCGACGAGGCCACCAGCGCGCTCGACGATGAGACCGAAGCCGCAGTGATGCACGCGCTCGACCAGCTCGGCGAAGAGGGCCGCACGATCATCATGATCGCGCACCGGATGACGACGATCGCGCGCGCCGACATCGTCGTCCGCCTCGACAATGGGCGCGTGGTCGAGATCGGCAGCCATTCTGCAACCGATCGACGGCGGTCCGCAGCTGCGCGTTTCCTAGGCTGTCACGCTTTACGGCAGATCCCGACAAATCTGCCCGCGCATTCGGTGACTGCGAACGCAACGCGTTTTTCGCCGACGAACTCGGCGAAGCGCATATTGTCCTGGATGTCGTCGGAGATGAAGATGCCGCCCGCGGCGAGTGCCCGCCAGATCAGCGGATAGGCGAACCCGCGGCCGTAATAGCTCTTGTCGGAATCATAATGGGCGAAATCGATCGATCCGCTGAACTGAGCGATCGCCCGCTTCAGACCGTTGCGATCGGGTAGCCGGATCAGCGTCCAATTCTGGCGCAAGGCGTCGGGTACGACGATGCCGACGAATGCCTCGTTGTTCATTTTCGGATAGGGCATGTCGACCGAGACCAACCGGCCATTTCCATTTTCAGCGAGCGCCTCAAGAATCGCCAGACTCGACCAGCCGTAGGCGACGCCAGTCTCTAGCGCCCGCTGGGCATTGGACAGTCGGGCCGCGGCATGGATCAGCGCAAGGTCGCCTGCGCCTCCCATGGGTGCGGTCGCGAGCTTCGCCAACCGCTCCGCTTCGGCAAGCAGCGGCCGGCGAGAGCTCGGGAAGCGACGTGCCTGTGCTTGAGCAGCGCCGACGGTTTCGAGCGCCGCTTGAACCGGCACTGCTCGCTCCGCGGCCCATCGCGTCGCCTCCAATTGCCGTTCGGGGCCGTCCATGTCCCGCATGAGCTTGCGGCGAACGAGCGCCCCGCCGTGCCGCCAGAAGGCGGGTCTGCGCACGAACCAGGCGGCGGTTGCGGCTTTGGACGAGAGGCTCATCGGCCCACCTCCGGCCCGAAGGTCATGAAATAGTGGCTGCTTGCGCCAGGCAGCAGGGCGAGGACAGTCGCTACCGCGCGCCTGACTGTGAAATTTCCTGGTGGAGGCGGCGAGCGGCCCCGAGCGGGCGGCAATCGTATTGAAGACGCCGCGGAAGACGAGCTTGCGCAGACGCGGCATCAGCCCGCTCCGCCGCCACGTGCGCATGGTCAACGCCGCTTCCGCCGCAATCGCACACAGCGACGCCCGCGGGACAGGCTGGATGAACACTAGCTCCTCGCCGGAAACGTTGGTTCGGCCTACGGGATAACCGTCGGCGATATCGAAGACGATGACAAGTCCGGCGGGTTTGACCAACCTTTTGGCTTCGCGCAGCAACTGAGCGTGAAGGTCGCTGTCGATGATTGCGGACAGCACCGTATGAAGCAGGACGACGTCGAACGCGCTGTCGCCAAAGCCCGTTCGCGTGGCGTCGCCGACGGCGATGTTGAGCGCCGGATTCTGGCTTTGCCCAAACGCGATGAAATGCTCGATGAGGTCGACCCCCGCGATATTGTGCGCAGGGATTCCGAGCTCCACGAACTGGTGGAGATTGCGCCCCCAGCCGCAGCCAAGCTCGATCACGGATAGTTCGGCCATTTTCGCCGTCCCGAGTCCATGCTCGCGCAGTGCTTCGATCAGCAAATCGCGGAACTGCCCTTCGCCGAACTGAATTTCGGGGATCAACGGGCCCCAATTGTCTGGCGACCAGAAGGGCTCGCGTCCCTCGCCTTTGCCTTCGTACAGAGTCCGGATGCGTTCGATGTCGTTCCGGCTGCGGGGCGATTTCATACGAATCTAGTCGAAATACGCGAGCGCAGCGTCGATGACGCGGTCGACACCGTCCCCCAGTTCATGGAAGTTGGGCAGCCGGACGAGCCGCTCATAAGTTTGCCGGGTGTGGACTAAATCGCCGGAAGTGCGCCCGAAGCGCAGCCCCGCGGGCGCGTCGTGAAGCGGCACATAGTGGAAGGTGGAAGACACGTCGTGCCTTCGCATATGGTCGATGAAGCGGTCGCGATCTTCGCCGTCGTCCAGCAGCATATAGAAGATGTGCCCATTGCTTTGCCGGTCGCCCGGGACAGTGGGAAGCGTGATGCGGCCCTCCGCGACGAGGGGTTGCAAGGCGCCCATATACCGGTCGAAAATTCCGCGGCGGATAGCGGTGATCTCCTCGATCTGCTGGAGTTGCGCATACAGGAAGGCGGCAAGAATCTCGCTGGGCAGATAAGACGAGCCAACATCGACCCAGGTATATTTATCGATCTCTCCACGCAGGAATTTGGCGCGGTTGGTGCCCTTTTCGCGGATGATTTCCGCGCGCTCCGCGAAGCGCAAATCGTTGATCGTCAGCGCACCGCCCTCGCCGCTGACGACGTTCTTGGTCTCATGAAAACTGATTGCGCCAAGATCGCCGAGGCTCCCGCACGGCCGGCCTCGGTAGCTTGATCCGACCGCCTGGGCCGCGTCCTCGAACAGGACGAGCTCATGACGCTCGGCGATCTCCCGCAGCGCATCCATGTCTGCGGCGATGCCCGCATAATGGACTGCGGTAATTGCTCTGGTCCGCGGCGTCACCGCGACCGCAGCCGCCGCGGGATCGATCGTCAGCGTACCCGGCTCGATATCGACGAATATTGGCGTCGCTCCGCGCAGCACGATCGCGTTGGCGGTCGACACAAAGGTGAACGAGGGAAGGATCACTTCGTCTCCGGGCTTGAGGTCGATCAGCAGGCCCATCATTTCCAGCGCGCCGGTGCAGCTGTGGGTCAGCAGCGCCTTGGGCGAGCCGGTGATTTGCTCGATCAGGCCATGGCAAAGCCTGGTGAATTTGCCGTCGCCGGCGAGCTGCCCCTGTTCGAGCGACTGCGCGACATAGTCGAGTTCGGAGCCGAGGACCGTAGGTCGGCTGAGCGGGATTCTATTCAATCGATTCTCATTCAAGCGAAGGTTGAATCTGCGAGCAGCCCCAACAATCTACGGCTGATTGCGTCCGGAGCAAAATCGTTCGCGCGAGAGGTTAATGCGGCTTCATCGGCCGGTCCAGCCAAGCCTTCCTCCATCGCTTTGGCGAGCGCCGCAGGGTCGTCCATCGGCACGAGCGTCCCGAACCGGCCGCCATCGAGGATCTCGCGCGGGCCGGACGGGCAGTCGGTCGACACGACCGGCAGACCGAACCCAAGCGCCTCGATCAAGACGGTTGGCAGACCCTCGTACCGTGAACTCATCACGAACAGGTCCGCGGTCTTGTAATAGGCCTCAAGGCACTCGCTCTGACCGGGCATCCTCACCCAGCGATCTATGCCCAGGCCGCGCACCTGGGCTTCGAGACGGTCGCGCAGCTCGCCCTCACCGATGACGATCAGGCGATCGGCATCGCTTTTCTCCATTGCGGCGTAACTTTCAAACAGCAGCGGGTAATTCTTCTGCGGCTTCAGATTGCCAACAGCAAGAATCCGCCTCCCCCGCGGCGCCTCCCACATGTCGTTCGCCGCTGCTACGAACCGCGCATCGACATCCCTCCTGATCTTCACCGGGTTGGGAATCGCCTGGAAACGGCTCGCGGGGACGCCGGCCAGACTTGCAAGATCCTCGATCACGCCGTCCGAACAACCCACGATCTTCATAGCCAAGGCGAGCTCGAGCCTCAGCGCCATCTTCATTACGAGGTGCGAATGACGGTGTGTGTCGACGTATTGAGAGCTGAGACTGTTATGGTGCATCGTCACCAGCTGGGTGCCGCAAACCCTCGCCGAAATGGCCGCGATCAGCGTCAACGGCCATATGTTGGCGTAACAGGCAACCGGCCGGGCCTCTCGAAAATAGCGCCAGAGCGCCGTCATCGCATTGCGCAGCCGTGGCGCGTGGAGGTCGATGACTCGCGCCGCCGCGGGGACCGTCGCGAGCAGCGGGCCCCTCGCCTCAAGCAACACCATATCAACGGCGAAGCCTTGCGAAATCAGCTCCTCCGCCAGCGTAATCGAAATTCTCTCGGCCCCGCCCATTTGCAGGTTCGGCAGAACGATGGCGATGCGGCGTGTCACGCGCGCATCGTATCGGCGTTCCGCGACTTGAACAGAGAGGATTTGTGGCACCCCGCCTGTGCGCTCGCTAGACGCCGCTCATGACCGCGAAGTCGAGAAGTGCTCCAGCGTGAGCCGCACCGCCAAATCGAGCATGGCGTGGGGCGGCACCTTGAGCTTCGCCAGGCTCGTCGCCGGACTGATTCGGGTCAAAGTCGTCGCGCTCGCGCTGGGCGTCGGCGGAGTGGGCATCTTCTCGCTGTTTCAACAGGTCAATCTCACCGGCATTTCGATCGTCACGATGAGCCTCGCCGTTCCGATCATCAATCTCGGGCGGCCGCGGGTGAAGGAGGGGACCCCGGAAGCCGCCGGGCGCGTCGCCGGCAGCGCGCTGGCGCTCGTTGCGCTCAATGGACTGATTCTCATCATCGTTGCAGCGGTCGCCGGAGGGGATCTGTTCCGGCGCATCGGCACGGGCGCTCTCGAACCGCTGCTGCTCTGGGCGATCGTGCTTTCGATCCTGTTCGGCGCGCTCGCCAGCTCCTTCTGGGAAGGGATGAGCTTTCTGGCCGACCGCTTCGATATCTATGTGCGGGCCGGAATTGCGAGCGCGCTGGTGGATGTGCTGTGCGTCGCGGGCGGCGCGTGGCTGTATGGCCTGCGCGGAGCCATCGTCGCGATGCCGGCGGGGGCGGTGGTGTTGTTCGGATCCTACGCCTTGCTTCTGAGGCGCGACCCGATCGCCCGCGAAGTCCTGAAAAACCTGTCGCTCAGCATCCACGAGCTGCCGCGCATCCTCAGTTATTCCGCGATGATGTTCGCCACCGTTGCACTCACCAATGTCGGCTTGACCGCGGTTCGGGCCGAAGGTTCTGCTCGAAGCGGGAGCGTCGGCGAACGGCTATTTGCAGACAGTCACGTCGCTGGCCGCCTACACGCTGGCGTTCGTCACCACCGGCTTCTGGGGCCACATGCACGCGCGGGGCGCGGCCGAAGGCGACACCCCGCAAGTCCGCGCGGAACTTCACCAAGCGCTGCGCCTGGGGCTCCTCATTTCCTTCACCGGCTGCGGCGCAGCGGTCGTGCTTGCCGACTATCTCATCCCCTTATTCTTTGCGCCGAAGTTTGCGCCGGCCGCGCCGCTGATGGTCGCCTACATGCCCGGAGAGCTGTGTTATCAGCTGCTTTACGTGCTCACCGCCTATCAGCTGACGATCACCCGCCGCCGACGCTATCTGGCGTGGAGTCTCGGCTACATCGGCCTGCTGGTCGCCATCGGCTGGGTATTGGTTCCGCATTACGGCGCCGTGGGGTATGTCGCCGCGCATGTCGGCGCGTCCATTCTGATGCTGGCGATCGCAGCCTTCATCTGCTGGCGGACCGGACAAGTGCCACTGCGGTTGCTGGGCATGGCCGGGGCGCTGGCCGCTCTCCTCGCGGCGATGTCGGGCCTGCTGATCTGGCTCCATTGGCGGGGATTCGCCAGGCCGATTGCTCTGGTCGGCCTCATTCCCGTCGGCATAACCGGCGCGATCGCGGCCAAGGAGCTTCTGAGCGGACTCAAGCTGGGGCGCGGCAAACCGGCGACGGACGCCGGTGGCAACTAGTTCGCGCTGCCAGTCTTCCGCAGATAGATTTCGAGCTGCATTCCGGTACCCGTCCGCTCCATCCACCAACGCAAAGGCGCATGCAGCACGCCCGGCGCGTGCGGGATCGAGCAGACCGTGAAGCGCTGCTCCGCAATTTCGTAACCGGCGCGGTGGCCATGAAGTTCGAACGATCGCGGGCTGAACTCGAATAAGTGATAAGGCACGTGCATCGGGCTGACGTTGGTCACCAGGCGCGTGCCGCACAGCCGGTAATAGGCATTCACCAGCCGCGAAACGAGCCAGCGCGAGGAGGGCACTTCGGCGTGGATTACGCCGCCTGGTTTTAAGCCACCTCGAGCGCGCGTTCCAGCGATCGCGACGGCGAGCGCAGATGCTCGAGGACCGCTCCGAAGGTGATGAAATCGAAATGGTTCGGCGGATAGTCAGCATCCTCGACCGCGGCGAGCGCCAGCCCTGTCTTGGTTTATTCCACCGTGTGCGAGCGCAGCCTTGCGGAACTTAGGCGAGGGCTCAAGTCCGTAGGTGTCAAATCCCGCCGAGTTCAGCGCCGTCATGGTTTTGCCGAGGACCCGCCCCGACATCGAGCGCCCGCATGTCGCCACGGAAGCCCAGCAGCCGCTTGCGCCGTCGCGATCTGTCGCCGAAATGTTCGGGATCGCGTTCCAACTGCTCCGCAGTCCAATAGTCCTCCGGCGCGCCGTAATGCGCGTCAAAGTTATTCGGGACCGGCTGCGGATCGGCGAAGACCAGCTCGCACAGTGCCGCACTTCTTCACCGACACCGCAATCCCCGCCGCGCCCGTGGCTTCAGGCCCTGGCTGTGGTTCAGAGCGCATTCCCATGACCTGGAAATCGCCGTGATCGGCGCCGCACATGTCGCACTGCGCGACCGGCTCGAAATGATAGCTTGGCACGGCTCCACCCATTGCGGGCATGGCCAGGCGCGGCGGTTTGGCCGGACAAGATTCCAATCCCTTATCGTCGGGCCTTTTTACGGGCACCGCTCAATCCGGCGCGCGGGGAATCGCGTGAATCCTCTAGGAGTCAATTGCGCCGAGATAGTCACCATAGCGTCGGCGAGATACTCCTCGAGGCAGACGCGCCAGTCGCGCATGATGTTCAAGCCGCGCAGGTCGAGCTTCCTGGTGATCAGCCGCTCCGACGCCGGCCGCGCCGCGAAATATTCGGCGGCGAAATAGTCCGAAGAGACCGGCGTGACCTTCACTTCGTCCTCCAACCCAAGCGCGCGCACCAGATGTTGCGCAACTTCGAGCCGGCTGGTCACGCCCGGGCAGACCATGTTGTAGATGCCCCAAAGCCCAGTGCCGAGGAGCAGATCGACATTGCGCGCGAAGTCGATCGTGTAGGTCGGCGTGCCGAGCTTGTCGTCGACGACGAACAGCTCGCGCTTTCCGTCCTGCAGCTGCTTCATCAGCTTGTGGACGAATTTCTTGTCCTTGCCCGGGCCTCCGCCCATCATCCAGCCGGCGCGGCAAACGAGGTGCCGCCGCACGTTCTCGGCGACGAAGCGCTCACCCATATATTTGCTGCGCGCGTAATGGCCGAGCGGGTTCGGCTGGTCCCAATCGTCGTAGGTCTCCTGCGCGCCGTCGAAGATGCCCGCGGTGCTGATGTAGAGCAGGGGGATATTCGAGCGCGTTGGCGATGTGCACCGCATGTTCGACCGCGAGCGTGTTGGTCGCATAAGCGTCGTCGGAATTCTCCTCGCAATATTCGAGGCTCGTGTGGGCGCCGAGATGGAAGAGATAGTCAGGGCGGAAACCGAGAACGTCCGCCCGATAGGCGTCGAAATCGCGGAAATCGAGGAACGAGAGCCAGTCTGAATTGACGTCGATGTCGCTGCATTTGAGTTCGTGGACGCCGCCGAAGACGCGGTGGAATGCGTCGCCCAGCATCCCCCCGGCCCCGGCAATATAGATGCGCTTGCCCGCTTCCATTCCCGTTCAGCTCTCCAGCGTGCTCGACAGGACCGCGCGATACTGCGCGGCGATGGCCTTCGTCGAATATTTTGCGACGGCGTCGCGCCGCGCCGCCTCACCCAGCCGGCGGCGCAGCTCCGGATCGTCGAGCAAGCGGATGAGCGCGTTGAGCCATTCGTCTTCGGTCGTGACCAGCAGCCCGTTCTCGCCGTCGCGGATGATGAGCGGCGTCGTGCCGACAGCGGTCGCGACGCATGGGCAGGCCCATCGCCATATATTGAATCGCCTTGAGGCCGCTCTTTCCGCTGACCCACTCGTCGGCGGGCAAAGGATAGAGGCCGATGTCGATCGCCTGCAGATCCTCGATCTCCCGTTCGGCCGTCCAGCGGACGACCTCGAGATCGACGCCGGGAAGCTCATAATCGAAATTGCCGATCACCCGCAGCCGGAAGCGGCCGCTGCTGCGCGAGCTTCTGCAGCACGCCCCGGAGCAGGTCGAGATACTGACGCGAGCTGAAGGTCCCCGTCCAGCCGATCGTCACAAGCCCGTCGTTGCTGTGGCGATTGGCGGGCTGGAAACGGTCGGCGTCGACCGAAGACGAGATGTAGGTGCAGGCGCGCGCGGCGGTTGATCGTCTTGCAGCGCTCGTTGAGCGCGGGCGAGCTGGTCACGACATGATCGGCTTCGCGCACCAGGAAGCTGTATTTTCCGGAGGCGCGAAGGAAGCGCAGCAGGCGATTGGGATGGTCGCGGTCGAAGCGGTCGACATGGGCCATGACATTGTCTTCAACGTCGTAGACGAGCTTCGGGGCGAGCACGCGCGTCAGACGCTCGGCAAGGCTGGTGCCGAGCGGAGTCACGTACATGTGACAATAGACGAGGTCGTAGCGTCGAAGTCGGAACAGGTCCCGCAGCCGCCGCACATAGCCTTTTGTCGACGCCGGCGAACTTCGCGAGCGAAATGGCCGCGCTCGTAGAGCACGCGCCACAGCGCCATGTCCATGAATGGGGCGGCGTCGACTTGCCAACCGGCCGCGCGCCAGTCGTCGTAATATTGCTCGAATTTCAGCCGCTGCCCCGCCGCGACGCCGTAGGGATAGGGACACAGGACGAGCATGCGCTTGCGGCCTCGCCCGGTGCTCATGCGGCGATCTCGCGGTAGATCGCGTCATAGCTGTCCGACGCCCCGCTCGAGCGAAAACAGCTCCAGCGCCGTTTCACGGCACCGTTGCTGAACGGCATCGTCACGCACGAGCGCGACCAATCGGCTGAGGCCCTGCGCGCAGATGAGCATCGGAAAAATCGCGCAGCGCCACTCCCACGCGGCGCCCCTCGAGCAGCTTCCTCGACATCGCCGACGCCGGCATTGCCGAGGCACGGAACCCCGCACCCGAGATATTCGCCAAGCTTGGTCGGAGCGCTGGCGATCTTCGAATAGGCCGGCTTGATGAGCGCCATGCCCGCGCTCATGCGCGCGATCAGCGCGGGCACCTCGCCGTGCGACGCGGCGACCAGCTCCAGCTCCTCCGGAGCAATGCCGTGCGCGGCGGCACGCGCGGCGAATGAGCGGGTGCTCGCCGCGGTTGACGATCAGCAGGCGGGCCTCGGGCACCTGCTCGCGCAAGAGCACGAAGCAGCGCAGCATTTCATCGAGCAGATACCAGGTGCCGACCGAGCCCGACGTAGCCGAGCACGAACGGGTCGGTCCTGGAGCGGGCGCTGGATGCGAAAGCGGTCGAGGTCGGCGCAGGTCGGAATGACGGTGATCGGCGGCATCTTGCGCGGCCAGATAATCGAAGCGCCGGATTTCCAGCTCCGACGCGTGCGTCAGCGTCACCACATGATCCGCGCCGAGCAGCAGCCGCCGCTCGACGTTCTTGGCCGCCCGGTAGAGTCGTGCCGCCCGCCGGCCACAGATCCGCCATCGACGCGTTCGTCGGCCCACAGGCCGCGCATGTCGAACAGGAAGCGCGCACCGGTCGCGCGCTTGACTGCAAGCGCCATCAGGCCGGCGACGTAGCTGCGCGCGTGAATGAACGCTGATCCGATGGCGAAGCGTAATTGCCAGCGCGAGCGCCGTTCCCAGCAGTGATGTCGAAGGCCGTCGCGGGCGCGGTCGGGCTCTTGTGATAGCGCAGCGGGTGCCAGTGGATTCCGGCGTCCTTGATGCGGCGCCGCACCGCATCCAAGTTCTCGCGGTTGGCCCAATCGCCGGCCTTCTCGAAGCTGATCAGGTGCAATCGTCGTCCGGGTGCGAGCCGCTTCGAGATAGGCGAGCACCTGGCTCTGCCCGAGCGGCTCGAGCATCCCATCATAGCTGATGTAGAGGACGCCCGGACTCACGCAGCTTTCGCCAGTCTCCCGACGACGCTCCGCGAGAGACGAGCGCCATTGCGGCATCGCAAAACCGAAGTCGCGCAGGAACTTGCCGCAATCGAGCGTGGAGTTGCGCGGACGCTCCGCTTTTGTCGGCCAGTCCTTGGTGTGGATCGGGGCAACGGCGGCGATCTTGAGGCCATGCGCTCGCGGCGCTCGTCCATGATCGCCTGCGCGAAATCGCACCAGCTCGTCGAACCTGTGCCGGCGAGGTGATAGGTTTCGCCCAGTCCCGTACGGCTCCCGCCGTTCCACACGTCGATGACGCTTAAGATGCCCTCGGCGAGATCCAGCGCGGACGTCGGGCAGCCGCGCTGGTCGTCCACCACGGTTAGCTGGTCCTTCCGCTCCGCCGCGGCCATCATCGTCGCAACAAAGTTGCGGCCGAACGGACTGTACACCCAGGACGTGCGCAGGATGAGGTGGTCCGGGTTGGCGGAACGGACATTCGCCTCACCGGCCAGCTTGCTTTGGCCATAGACGTTGAGCGGGTTCGTTTCCGCGTCTTCGCGCGTATGCGCCTTCCGCACGTCCATCGAAAACATAGTCAGTCGAGACATGGATGAGGCGCGCGTTGCCGGCGGCGGCAGCGGCGATCTCGCCCGCCGCTTCCGCATTGATGCGGAACGCGCGTTCCGGTTCGTCTTCGGCCAGATCAACCGCGGTGTAAGCCGCTGCATTGATCACAACGTCGGGCGCTGCGGCGGCAATCGCGGACGCAGCCGAGCCGGGGACTTCCAGATCAACTTCGGGACGGCCGATGACTCGAAGCGCGATACCCGCACGACCCTGCGCGCGTTCAATCAGGCTCTTGGCAAGCTGGCCGCTGGAGCCGATGACGAGCACTTTCATTGGCCGCTGCCAAGGCGCTGCCCCGCATATTTCTGCTCACGGATTGGCCGCCACCACCATTCGTTTTCGAGAAACCACCGCACGGTTTTCTCGAGGCCCGATTCGAAGCTTTCCTCCGCTCGCCACCCGAGCTCGCGCTCGATCTTCGAAGAGTTCGATGGCGTAGCGGAGATCGTGGCCGGGGCGGTCGGACACGAACGTGATCAGGTCGCGATAGCTGCCCCCTTCGAGCGGCCGCTCGCGGTCGAGGACGTCGCAGATCGTTTCGACGACCTGCAGATTGGTCCGCTCCGAGCGTCCGCCGACATTGTAGCTCTCGCCGAGGCGGCCGTCCTGCAGCACCAGCGCTAGCGCCCGTGCATGGTCCTCGACATAGAGCCAGTCGCGCACGTTCGCGCCCTTGCCATAGACCGGCAGCGGCTGGCCCTCGATCGCGTTGAGGATGGTCAGCGGGATCAGCTTCTCGGGGAAGTGGAACGGCCCGTAATTGTTGGAGCAATTGGTCAGTACGACGGGCAGGCCGTAGGTCACCCGCCAGGCCCGCACGAGATGATCGGCCGACGCCTTCGAAGCCGAATAGGGTGAGGACGGAGCGTAGGGCGTCTCTTCTGTGAAAATGCCGCGGCCGAGCTCCAGCTCGCCAAAAACCTCGTCGGTGGAAATGTGGTGGAAGCGGAATTCTGCCCGCCGTTCCTCAGGCAGGGCACGCCAATATTCGAGCGCTGCGTCGAGCATCCGGAATGTGCCCACGACGTTCGTTTCGATGAACGCCTCCGGCCCGTCGATAGAGCGGTCGACGTGCGTTTCCGCCGCTAGATGCATGATGGCGTCGGGCTGCTCGTCGGCAAGAATGGCAGCAATTTGCCGGCGGTCGCAAATGTCGCTGCAATGGAACCGATGATGCGGCGAATTTTCAACTGAGCGCAGCGCTTCGATGCTGCCCGAGTAAGTGAGCTTGTCGACGTTGATGACGTCGCAGCCACTCGCCACGAGGTGCCGCACGACGGCGCTGCCGATGAATCCGGCGCCGCCCGTGACCATGACCTTGCGCGCGCTGGTCACCTACAGCTCCGGTTCGATCTCGGCGAGCAGCGGCGCCGTTCGATCCTTTTCGGACACGATGACGGTAGCCGGATCGACTGGCCACGCGATGCCGACTGCAGGATCGTCAAAGCGGATCGCCCGGTCATGTGCCGGTGAATAGAGACCGCTTACTTTGTAGAGCACCTCGGTCTCCTCCTCGAGCGTCACAAACCCGTGAGCAAACCCTTTGGGAATGAACAGCTGGTTCCATTCCCCAGCCGAGAGGACAATTCCCGGCCCACTGTCCGAACGTCGGCGAACCGGAGCGAATGTCCAGCGCAACATCGAAGATCGAACCGCGCGCCACCCGGATGAGCTTGTCCTGGGCGGCGGGCGAGCTCTGGAAATGCAAGCCGCGAAGGACGCCGCGCGATTTTGAATAGGAATGATTGTCCTGAACGAAGCGCACGCCGCAGCCCGAGCTCATCAAGCCAGTCGTCGCGCCACACTTCCGAAAAGAAGCCGCGCTCGTCGCCAAAACGGCGCGGGCGAATTTCGAGCAGCCCGTCAAGCTCCAGCGGACGGACTTCAGGCGCGGTCATGCTCGCCCGCGCGGCGCCGGAGATAATCGGTGTACTCGGACCGGCCGAGCTGATCTGCGCGCCGAACGAGGTCGTCGGGGGTCAAGTAACCAAGCTCGAGCGCGATTTCTTCCAGGCACATGACCTTCATGCCTTGCCGCTTTTCGATGGTGCGCACGAAAGATCCCGCGTCGTGCAGGCTGTCGTGCGTGCCAGTGTCGAGCCAGGCATAGCCGCGACCAAGCCGCGCAACGCGCAACTGCCCGCGCTCGAGATAGGCGCGGTTGACGTCAGTGATCTCGATCTCGCCGCGCGCCGACGGACTGAGCCCCGCGGCGATGTCGAGAACGGCGTTGTCGTAGAAGTAGAGACCGGTGACGGCCCATTTCGACTTGGGCTGCACCGGCTTTTCCTCAATCGACATGGCCGATCCGGTTTCCGCATCGAATTCCACGACGCCGTAGCGCTCCGGGTCCTCGACCCCGTAAGCGAACACCGTTGCGCCTCGGTCGTGACTGGCAGCACCCCGAACGAGGTCGATGAGACCCGCGCCGTAGAAGATGTTGTCGCCGAGTATTAGCGAGACAGAGTCGCCGGCAACGAAATCGCGGCCAACAATGAACGCATCGGCAAGTCCGCGCGGCTCTTCCTGCACGGCATAGGAGAAGCGGACGCCGTAGGCGGAACCGTCGCCGAGCAGGCTCTCGAAACGGGGAACATCCGAGGGCGTCGAGATAACCAGAATATCCCGAATGCCCGCCAGCATCAGCACACCGAGCGGATAATAGATCATCGGCTTGTCGAAAACGGGAAGAAGCTGCTTCGACACCGCCACCGTCGCGGGGAAGAGCCGGCTCCCAGTACCACCCGCGAGAACTATGCCCTTCACTCAAAAACTCCACTGGCGGAAATGGGGCCGAACCGCTTCGGACATACTTGCAGCGCGCTGCAGACGGCAACAGTGAATAGCTTTTCGAGGCCTACAGCGGGTAAAAGCGGTACGGCACCCATAGATTGGCGTGCACGGCGAAGTTCAGCCAGACGAACTGAACGGCTGCCAGATAGAGGATGACGAGCAGCCTTCCGATCGTCTCCGGATTCCACAGGAGGGGAACCCGCGAAAGCACCGCAATCTGCAACGGCATCACGTAGATCGACATGCGGTCGACGGCAGTCGACGAAGGGCTGATGAACAGAAAGACCAAAAGCACCAGCGAGGCCCAGGCAAAGCTACGCCACAGCTTCCATTCCGTTTCGCTGAACTTCAGTCGGTGATTGGCCACCGCGAGAATGGCCGCCGCGACGAAGTTCATCCCCAGGCGGATGCCCGCGCCGCTCGAAGAATAGCCCGTATGAATGTAGTTCTGGACGAACTTGTCCATCTCATTGCCCAGGAAGAGGTCGTAAAGGAGGACGCCGCTAGCAATACCGACGATGGTGTTGATCCATCGGTTGCGTTGGCTGGACAGCGCGGTGATGGGCAATGACACGACCGCGGTGCGATGAAATAATGCCGCGATCGCAGTGTAAGCGCTGAACCTGAGCGTCGACCCCCCGCGAACGATCGAAGCCAACCCGGCCATGAGAACGCCAAGCGCAACTGCCTGGCGCGTGTAGCCCATGGCCACAACGATCACCATGTACGGGATGGCAATCAGCACCGAGAGCCACGGGTCAGCCTGGACGAGGCAAAAGCGGAACAAGCCCCAGGTGAAGATCGCGCCGCAAAGCAGATTGACGGCCCAGATGTTCAGCTGAGCCCGCTGCACGATCCAGTTTATGGCCTGATAACCGGGGTCCTCAGCTGGGGGAGCGTTTGGCCCCCCGCCGCGCCAGGTGAAGAAGAACTGATACGTGTCCCAGTCGCCGCCGACCTTGTAGCGAAAACCGATCAGGATCGCGGTCACGCATGCGCCAAAGAGCAGCAAGAGCGTAAGGCGTGCGCGCCGTTGGCCTTCGCGCGGCGAGAACAGCGAGCCAACGGCGAAATAGGCGAAGAGGGCCCAATAAACGAACACGATGGCGCCTCTGTTTATGGCGATGCGAACGGCAAATCGACGGTTGTCCGAACGCTTAGCTGGCGCGCTTCGTCACGCCAATGGAGTGCTGCGGCCTTGGATCAACCCGGTCTGAGGCTTCACTGCCCGAAAGGAATTGGGTGCAATTGGGCCGTCTGCACGTCGAGCGCGCTGTGCTCGGGAACGACGAGGCGCAATGTCTTCGCGGCAAAGTCGATGGAAACCTTCTTAAACGCACGCATCGCGTTCATCCCCAGCAGCAGCGCCGGCCGGTCCTGCAGCTTGAGTTGCTTGAAGATATGCGCATTGGCGAACACAATGGCGAGATTCTTGAGGCCGACGGGGCCCATCTGAAGCTCGCGCACCATCATATAGTCGCCGGTCAGCTTGTCACCGGTCACCGACTCGAGCACGATCTCTTCAGACCCGCTCAGCATCTTATTCGCCAAGAGCGCACGATGGAGCGCCGAATTGCCGAGGCTGATTTGCGATCCAGTGTCGATAATCACCACAACGGAATGTCCGTTTGCGGTGGCTTCGGTGACGATGAGTCTGCCGTTGCGCCGGTTGGCCTCAACTACGATTGTCCCGGGCTCATCCTTGAAGTCGGGCGTGGCGGACGGCACGATCGACATTGTCTGCTGTTCGAAATCGAACATAATCCGCTGGGAGCGCAGCGAGTCGACGCCGAGGATGCCGTCGGCTCCCATATTTTCGGTGGTCAGCAACGGCGCATCGGTCACCTTCACTTCCTTGCGCGTCAGCTGAAGGCGGGGGACCGTGGCCGTTTGAACGATGGATTGCCGAGCGATGCTGTGCAGCTCCGCATCCTCGCCGGCGGCGAGCCCGAGGCGAGCCGCGAGCTCGCGCGATATGGCAGTGCGGTCCGCGCCCGTATCGACGAGGAACCGGTAAGGCCCGGTCCCGGACACCCGGACCGGCACCGTCATCCGTTCATAATAATCGGCGCGAAAGCGAACGTCTTCGGTTTGCGTCGCCTTGTCGACCACGCCGGGAGTGCCGACGGTCTGGAGCTCTGTCGTCCGTGTCTGCGCCAATGCCCCACTACTTGCGAGCGCCAGCGCCAGCAGCAATAGCCGTCGATCCATGTCGGCCTCCCGACACAACCTTACGCTTTCGGAATAGAGAAGCAAACAAGCGGCGACTGAACAGTGCTCGTTAACCGAGCACCTACTTGAGACCGCGATGCCGAACCGGTTCTCTCAGGATTTCGTCAGCCCAGCGTTGTTCTTCGGCCGACATGCCGGGGCGGGTGAGCGCGGGCCGCCGATGCGCTGTTTCGTCGACGGGCCGCGGCGTCCGGCAACCGATGTGACGCAGAACCACCTCCGCCTTCAGAGCGCGCGAAAAAGCGATCCCCGCGTGCTTGCCGTCCACCCATGCGACATAACCGTGCACGCGCAGTTCGTTGCGGCAAAACCACACTTCGGAGTTCACGCTGAGCCCGTCTTCACTTTCGACCAGCGCGCCGTGCTCGGACAGATCGCGCAGCATCACCGGCAGGTATTCCATCCGCGCACTCCAGCGTTGCGGCCAGAAACACCTTCGCACGCGGCGAACGACGGGGGTCTGCAGCGGAGCCATCCATTCGCTCGGCATATCATTGCTGCGTCATGCACGAGGTTACTAATTGCTCCGTTATGGACGCAGTAGCAGCATCAGATTGTTGGCCGGCATTAGACGCGTTTGTTCGAGCCTGAGTCCGCACTTTTCCGCGGCCGCGGCAAACTCCTCGACGCGCCGAAGTCCCCACTCCGGATCGCGCGATCTGAGGTCCCGATCGAACGCGAGATTGCTCGGCGCGGTCGGGATGTCGTCCTGGAGCCAAGGGCCGTAGAGGATCAGCGGTCCGCCCGTCGTGAGCACTCGCGCCGCTGCGCCGAGGAGGCCCAGCGCCGCTGCCCAGGGGCTGATATGCACCATATTGATATTCAGCACGGCATCCGCGCGCTCGATGGGCCACTGGGGCGCCGAGGCGTCGAGCCCGAGCGGGGGTCGGACATTGGGCAAGCCGCCGGCGTCGCGCCACGACGCGATCGAGGCGAGCGCGTCCGGATGGGTGTCCGACGGCTGCCATTCGAGCTTGGGAAAGCGTTCGGCGAAATAGACTGTGTGCTCGCCGGTCCCGCTCGCCACCTCGAGAACGAGCCCGCGCTCCGGCAACCACTCGCGCAGCACTTCGGCGATATGTTCGCGATTGCGCAGGACCGCGGGGGCTGAGCGGCGAGCACCGGCCGCGGAAGCTTCGTAGAAGCGGCGGTCATCCGCCATCAGGCGCGGCCCTGGCCTCGTCGAGCAGCCGTTTGGAGCGGAGATACATTTCGAACTCGCGTGAGGGTGAACATTCCCAGCGCGAAGGCGATCAACGGATCGGTGAGCATCGCCGGGCTCACGCCTCCCGAGCCGAGCAGGCCGCGACCGAGCGCTCTGACAGCGATCAACGCGAGCAGGAACAACATTGCTGCCGGAGAAGCCTTTTGGTTGAGCGCATGCGTCTCAGGATCGACGTGGATGTGCATCATCCTGCCGCGCTGCCAGCCAACCCCCGCACCGATCACGAGGCCGGCGAGGCAAGCGATCGCCACCCACCCGGTCGGCGGCAGTTGCCAGAACATCAACGCCGCAACCGCGAGGTAGATCGCGGGGACGATCCACAGCCGGTCCAGCTTAAGCGGCCGCATTCGGCTCATCCGCCGCATCCTCAGCGCCATGGCGATCACGACAATCCCGATGGTGATCGCGTAACTGATCCAGGTCTGCTGAACTGGATGAGGCTGCATTCGACTTCCCCCGCTCTTGAGCCCTATTCCGCGGCCTCGGCCGGCTGCGGCTCCCTGTATGTCAGGACCGGCTTTCTCGCCGCCAGTGTTTCGTCGAGCCGCCGCCGCGGCGCGTAGATTGGCGCCGCCTTGAGGCTTTGATCACCCGCCTTCGCCCGCTCAGCGATCGAGCGCAGCGCCGCGATGAACTGATCCAGGCTCGCCTTGGATTCGGTCTCCGTCGGCTCGACGAGCATTGCCCCGTGGACGACCAGCGGGAAATACATCGTCATCGGGTGGAAGCCTTCGTCGATCAGCGCCTTGGCGACATCGATCGTGCTCAGCCCACCGGCAAACCCGCGGTCGGAGAAGATCACCTCGTGCATGCACGGACCGGACTTGGCGAATGGGGCCTCGAGTACGTCCGCGAGGCTGCGCAGGATGTAATTGGCGTTGAGCACCGAATCCTCGGCGACCTGCTTGAGACCGTCCGCGCCATGACTGAGGATGTAGGCGAGCGCCCGCGTAAACATGCCCATCTGGCCGTGGAACGCGACCATCCGGCCGAAGGCATTGGGATGCTCGTCGGCGGAATCCTCCTCCTCGACCAGCTTGTAGCTGCCGTCCGGCATCTTCGCGGCGAAGGGCAGCGGCCCGTATGGCGCAAGCGCTTCCGACAGCACCACCGGTCCCGATCCCGGTCCTCCGCCGCCATGCGGAGTCGAGAACGTCTTGTGCAGGTTGATATGCATCGCGTCGATGCCGAGGTCGCCCGGACGCACCTTCCCGACAATGGCATTGAAGTTCGCGCCGTCGCAATAGACGAATGCGCCCGCCGCATGCACCGCTTCGGAGATGGCGATCATGTCCGGCTCGAATAGCCCGCAGGTGTTGGGGTTGGTGATCATGACAGCGGCGACGTCGGGCCCGAGGCGCGCCTTCAACGAATCGACGTCGACGCGGCCGGCGGCATTCGCGGGGATGCTCTCGACGCGATAGCCCGCGAAGGCGGCGGTGGCCGGATTGGTGCCGTGCGCGCTTTCGGGAACCAGCACGACTTCGCGCTTGTCGCCGCGCGCCTCCAGAGCGGCGCGGATGCAGAGCAGGCCGCAGAGCTCGCCGTGCGCTCCCGCCTTCGGGCTCATCGCGACGCCGTACATGCCCGTGAGGTCGAGCAGCCAGAACGCGAGCTCGTAAATCACCTGCAGCGCGCCCTGCACGGTCTCCTGCGGCTGCAGCGGGTGGACGTCGGCAAAGCCGGGCAGCCGCGCGACCTTCTCATTCAGGCGCGGGTTGTGCTTCATCGTGCAACTGCCGAGCGGGAACAGCCCGAGGTCGATCGCGTAATTCTGCCGCGACAGCCGCGTGTAGTGGCGCACCGCTTCCGGTTCGCTGAGACCGGGGAGACCAATTGGACGCGTCCTCTCCAAGCCGCCAAGCTGTGTCGCCACCTTCGGCGCGTCCGCAGAGTCGACGCCCGACTGATCAGTCGAACCGACTTCGAACAGCAACGGCTCCTCGAGCATCAATGCCCGGTTGCCGGTCACCGTCTGCGCTTCGTCCTGCTCGTTCGCCGGCGTGGTCGGCCGCCAGCCGGAAGGATTGACGGTCATCGGACCACCTCCTTCAGCGCGTTTTCGAATGCACTGATATCCTCGTCGGTGACCGTTTCGGTCACAGCGATCACAAGGCCGTTCTGCAAAGCGTCCGCGCCCGGATAGAGGCGCCCGAGCGACACTCCGCCGAGCACGCCCTTTTCGACCATGGCGTGGACGACGGGCCGCGCCTCGACCGGCAGCTTCAGCGTGAACTCGTTGAAGAAGGCGTCGTTTACCAGCTCAATCCCGGGAATCGCCGCCAGCCGCTCGGCCACTTCCCGCGCGCGCGCGTGATTCAAGGAAGCGAGCCGCCGCAGCCCCTTCTCGCCGAGCAGCGCAAGGTGAATCGTGAAGGCCAGCGCGCACAGCACCGAGCTGGTGCAGATGTTCGAAGTCGCCTTTTCGCGGCGGATATGCTGCTCGCGCGTCGACAGTGTCAGCACGAAGCCGCGCTTGCCCTCGGCATCGACCGTTTCGCCGGCGAGCCGCCCCGGCATCTGCCGCACATATTTCTCGCGCGTTGCAAACAGACCGACATAGGGACCGCCGAACTGCAGCCCGACTCCGATGCTCTGCCCTTCGCCAACGACGATGTCCGCGCCCATTTCGCCCGGCGACTTGATCAGCCCAAGCGCGACCGGCTCGGTGACAATTGCGATCAGGAGCGCGCCCGCCGCATGCGCCGCTTCGGCGATCGGAATCAGGTCCGTGATGCGCCCGAGAATGTCGGGATATTGGACCACCACCGCGCTGGTCTCTTCGTCGATGCTCCCGATCAGCCGCTCGGCATCCGTCTCGGCACTCAGCTTTGGAAGCGCCGTCTCGAGCCGGTCCTCGGTGAACTTGGCCATCGTCCTGGCCACGCTGACGTAATGCGGGTGCACGCCCGACGAGATCACGCTTGTCTTCCGCCGCGTGATTCGGTGCGCCATCACGATCGCTTCCCACATCGCCGTCGAGCCATCGTACATCGACGCATTGGCGACCTCGCAGCCGTACAGCCGCGCGACCTGCGTCTGGAACTCGAACATCATCTGCAGCGTGCCCTGCGCGATCTCGGGCTGGTACGGCGTATAGCTGGTCAGAAGCTCGCCGCGCTGGATCAGATGATCGACGCTCGCGGGGATGTGGTGCTTGTAAGCGCCGCAGCCGAGGAAGAAGGGCACATCGCCGGCGACCATGTTCTTGCGCGACAAGGCGGTCATGTGCCGCTCAACCGCCATTTCCGACGCGTGCAGCGGCAGGCCTTCGATCGGCCCCTTGAGCCGCAGCTCTTCGGGCACGTCGAGGAACAAGTCGTCGATCGAGCGGGCCCCGATCACCCGCAGCATCTCGCTGCGATCGGGGTCGCTCAACGGCAGATAACGCATCAGTCGGGCTTTCTCATGATGAAGCGGAGGCGTACGTAGTCGGCGACATTGGAGCCAAAACGATCGGCAACCGCGGCGCCGATCTCGGAACCCTCCTCCTCGGGCACTCCGGCGCGGTCGAACCAGCCCTTGCGGAACGTCGTGACCCACGCGGCGATTCCGTGCTCGATCGGCGTGGGCCGCTCGATCAGGCGAGCGTCAACTTCGCGAAATCCGGCAGCTTCATAAACAGCGGCGAATTCTTCAGGCGAGGCATACCAATTGTTCGCCTCAATCGGCGGCACGTAGCCGCGCACGATCATCTCCTCGTCGACGACCTGCTGCAGCCGCGCGATATTGCCCTCGCCGCCCATTTCGCCGGCAAAGCGCCCGCCGGGCTTCAGCGCGCGAAAGATGGCCCGCGCCGCCTGCTCCTTCTCCAGCACCCAATGCAGAGTCGCGTTGGAGAAAACGGCGTCGAAGTCCGACGCGAACGTCATGTCCGCCACGTCCGTCAGGACCGCGTCGATCCCCTTGGCGCGCGCGGCTGCGATCATTTCCGCCGAATTGTCGATCCCAAGCACGACTGCGCCGCGCTCGATGATCTTCCTGGTCAGAGTCCCCTCGCCGCAACCGACATCGAGGATCCGCTCGCCCGGCTGCGGATCGAGCAGGTCGACCGCCGCTCCGCCGAGCTTGGCGACGAAAGCGCCGACGCGGGCATAATCCGCCGCATCCCATTTGCTGGTCGAGGCGGCGGCCTGGCTCAAAGCGTCTTCACCCATTCGCGATAGGCCGCCTCGTCCATCAGCCCGTCGAGCTCGCCGGGATTGTCCAGCTTCAATTTGAAGAACCAACCGTCGCCTTCGGGGTCGCGGTTGATGACCGCCGGATCGTCGGCAATCGCCGGATTGCCCTCCATCACCTCGCCGGAAACCGGCGCGTAGACGTCGGAGGCCGCCTTCACCGATTCGACCACCGCCGCTTCCTGGCCCTTGCTCACTCGGCGGCCTGCCTCGGGCACTTCGGCGAAGACGATGTCGCCGAGCGCTTCCTGCGCGTGGTCGGAGATACCGACTGTCGCGGTGTCACCGTCCACCCGGATCCATTCATGCTCTTTGGTGAAATAGACAGGCATCAGGCGGCTCCCTTGCGTTGATAGCGGTGGGGGACGAACGGCATCGCGGCGACGCGCGCCTCGAACAATCTGCCGCGTTGCTCCAGCTTCAGTGCGGTTCCGACCTCAGCCAAGCCAGTCGCGACATAGCCCATTGCGATCGGCCGCTGCAGCGAGGGCGAGAAGCCGCCGCTGGTGATTTTTCCGACCTCATTGCCTTCGCCGTCGAGCACCAGCGCGCCTTCGCGCACCGGCTGCCGCCCTTCGATTTCGAAGCCGACGCGCAGCTGCGTCGGTCCATTCTCCAGCTCGGCGAGAATGCGCATCGCTCCGGGGAAACCGCCATCGGCGCGGCGGCGCTTGTTGATTGCGAAAGTCAGCCCCGCCATCACCGGCGTCGTCTTGAGGTCGAGGTCGTGGCCGTAAAGCGGGAGGCCGGCCTCGAGCCGCAGCGAATCGCGCGCGCCGAGGCCGATCGGCTTCACCCTTTCATCCACCACCAGCCACTCGGCCATATCGTGGGCGGCGATCCCCGGAACCGAGATCTCGAAGCCGTCTTCGCCCGTATAGCCGGAGCGGCTGATCCACAGCGGGTGCCCGAAGGCGCGGAACGGACCACCCTCCATGAATCCGAGTGCGCCGACACCTGGGATGACGGAATCGAGCACCTCGGCGGCGCGCGGTCCCTGAATCGCGAGCAGCGCCTGCTCGCGCATATGGTCGATCATCACATCGCCGATACGACGTTCCATATATTCGATGTCGCCGTGCTTCGTGGCGCCGTTCACGACGACGTAGAAATCCTCGCCGCGGCGGGTCGCCATCAAATCGTCGATAATCCCCCCGTCCTCGTCGAGCAGGAGCGAATATTTGGGCCTCATGTCCCGAGCGCCGCGAAAATCCCCCGGCATCAGCCGCTCGAGCGCGATGTCGACGCCGCGGCCGTGGACGAAAAGCTGACCCATGTGGCTGACGTCGAACAGCCCGGCATTCTTGCGGGTCCACAGATGCTCGGCGATGATGCCTTCATACTGAACCGGCATTTCATAGCCGGCGAACGGCACCATCCGCGCGCCCTTGGAGCGGTGCCAGCTATCAAGCGGTAGCTTGTCGAGTTGCGCCTGCGGGGCGGTCCCCTCGCCGCCCGCCGGGTCGCCGCTATACGGCGTTCCGCGGGCCTGGGTTTCATCGGTCGGACCCGAATGGACTTCTCGGCTCATCAAGCGCTCTCCAGACGTTAAGCGACAGCCTCCGCCCTTGCCGGCTTCGACCTGTCGCCCCCGTCTGTCGCTGAGACCTGAGAGCTTTCACCCGGCTGGCCGGGCTTACCCCTTCGGCGGTCCTCCGTAGCCTGAGCGACGGACGGCACTTTCCAGACTGTCAGGCGCGCGCGGTCCTGTGGCCTGAGAGATTCCGGGGGCGGTTGCTCCTTCGGCGCCGCCTAACTCCCGAAGAAGCAAGGCGAACTCTCCCGCGCGGCCTTCCGGTGGTTGCCCGCCGGTGACGCCGCGTGGCTTGGCCGCGCCCGCCGCGCGAGTTAACGCGCTTTCGCCCGGGCTTAGCGTGTCGCGTTATACTTGAGCTGCTCCTGGGTCAGCTGGAACCCGACGAGATGCTCGAAAGTCGCATTGGCCACCGCCGTGCGGACGGCCGGATCGGCCAGCGGATCGATCGCAGCCTCCGCCTCGCCGGCCTTGCGCGGACGGGTGAGGATCTGGCGCACGTTGGCCGGGAGCGTGGCGGCGCCGCGGTTGACGCGCACCGTCGCCTGCACCCGCGCCCAGCCATGGAGGTCGCCGGCCGCGAAATTCAGGACGGCCTGGCCGACTCGCTTGGCGACCACATTGGTCCCGCCCTGCAGCGCCACGTCAAAATAGGGCACGTCAACTTGCCGAGCGGGCCCGGCGTCGCGTCTCAGCGCGACGATGGTGAAGGTCGCCGTCGACACGACATCGGTGGCGCCATCCTGGCAGGTCGCGCGGAGGTCGGTGATGGCCGCAGTCACGTCGATCGCACTGGCGTCCCTGCTGTTCGGCGGATTGAACAGAGTGATATCGCCGGTCGCGGCGGGAACGCCGGCAATCGGGCAGTCGCTGCGGACAGCATAAACGCCGCCGCCATTCTCGGCCGTAATGTCGCCGGCATGGCGGCAGGCGCTGAGCAGGGTCACGGAAAGCAGTGCGGCGAGGCGAAGCTTCACTAGGGGCGGTCCTTACGACGGCGGAACAGGGTGAAGGCGTTCATAGGAAGGCCCTTCTATGGCTGCAAGCGAAGGCTTACATGGCTTTCCCAATGCTGAACCACCCTCCAGTCAAAGTGTTGATCGCGGCTCCGCGCGGCTTCTGCGCTGGGGTCGACCGGGCGATCCAGATCGTCGAGCTCGCACTCGAACGATTCGGCGCGCCGGTCTATGTCCGTCATGAGATCGTCCACAACCGCTTCGTCGTCGATCGCCTGCGCGAACTGGGCGCGGTGTTTGTCGACGAGCTCGACGAAGTGCCCGACGACCGGCCAGTCGTCTTCTCCGCGCACGGCGTTCCCAAGTCGGTCCCCGCCCAAGCACAGGATCGCGGCCTCACTTACGTCGATGCGACCTGTCCACTCGTTTCAAAGGTTCACCGGCAGGCGCAGCGGCTGATCGAGGACGGGCGGCACATCCTCTTCATCGGCCATGCGGGCCACCCGGAAGTGATTGGCACCTTCGGCCAGGTCCCGCCCGGCGCGATGACGCTCATCGAAACCGTAGATGACGTCGCCGCCGTCGATCTGCCCGACACCGCGAATCTCGCTTTCCTGACCCAGACCACGCTTTCGGTCGACGACACGGCGGCGATGGTCGAAGCATTGCGGACCCGCTTCCCCGCGATCCGCGCGCCGCGCAGCGAGGACATTTGCTATGCGACTTCGAATCGCCAGGCGGCGGTCAAGGCGATCGCGCCGCAATGCGAGCGGATGCTGGTGATCGGCGCGCCCAACAGCAGCAATTCGCTGCGTCTCGCCGAGGTGGCCGAGCGAATTGGCGTCCCTGCGCGCCTCATCGAACGCGCATCCGACATCGATTGGGACTGGCTCGGCCAGCCGACCACGGTCGGAATCACCGCCGGAGCGTCCGCGCCCGGAAATCCTCGTCCGCGAAGTCGTCGATGCGCTTCGCGGGCGTTTCGATGTGACCGAGGAAGTGGTCGACCACACCCCCGAACGCATGATCTTCAAGCTCCCGCGCGCGCTCGTGGCCTGAAGTGAGCGACCTTCCCGCGGTCGAAATGTTCACTGACGGCGCGTGCCGCGGGAATCCCGGCCCGGGCGGCTGGGCGGTGCTGTTGCGCACTGGCAAAACGGAGCGCGAAATCTCCGGTGGTGAGCCGCTCACCACCAACAACCGCATGGAGCTTCTGGCGGCGATCCGCGGCCTTGAGGCTTTGAAGCGGCCGTGCCGGGTGCAGCTTTACACCGACAGCGTCTACGTGCGCGACGGGATCACGCGCTGGATCCACAAATGGCGGCAGAACGGCTGGCGCACTTCAGACAAAAAGCCCGTCAAGAATGCCGATCTCTGGCAGGAGCTCGTCGACGCCTCGACGCCGCACCGGATCGAATGGCATTGGGTGAAGGGCCATAGCGGCCACGCGGAGAACGACCGCGTCGACACTTTGGCCTGCATCGAGGCCGACCGGCAGAGAACATTACATCGGCTCTAATGAACTAAATTTCACTTGGCCGGTTTGGCGGCGCGGCCTTTAATCCGGGCATCACCGACTCTCTCGTTCCCCCTGTTCGTTGAAAGCCGGTGGGGGGAGGTGCGCACGCCACCTCCCCCGTGTCTGAGCTCTCACCCGAACCGGCGCGGCGCATAGATCGCCGGATCGATGTGCGCGACGCTCTCGTCCGCCGGTTCACCGAGCAGAAGCGACGCTGCGAGCCTTGCAGCCGCCGGCGCCGTCTGGATTCCAAACCCGCCCTGCCCCGCGCACCAAAAGAAGCCCGGAGCATCTGGCTCGAACCCGTAAGCCGGGATTCGCGCCGGGGTGAAGGTCCTGAGGCCTGCCCATTTGCGTTCAACCGCCTCGATCGGCCAGTCCACGACGGATTGAAAATGATCAATCGCCTGCGCAACGTCGATCTCTTCGGGAGCGGTGTCGCACGCCGGACTCGCGGTCTCGTCGTGCGGGCTGACCCACACGCGATTGTCCGATTCGCCTTTGAAGTAAAATCGCCCGAGTCCGTCGATCACTAGCGGCACGTCCTTGAGCCCGCCGCGGCCGATGCGCAGCTGGACGACCGTTCTCCGGAGCGGCGTAAGGTTCAGACCCTGCACACCGCAGCGGCGCGCGACCTCGTCGGCCCAGGCGCCGGCGGCGTTCACGAGAGAATGACAGCTCAGCTTTTCGTCGCCCGCTTCGATTACCCATCGATCGCCCCAGCGACGGGCTGACCTGAGCGCCGTCGAGCGCATCAGCACTCCGCCCTGGCGCTGAAACTGGGCCAGACAGGCGTTGTGCAGCCCAGCCACATCGATGTCCGCGCAGGTCGTATCGTGCAGGCCGAAATCCCAGCCCTCACTGAGTCCCGGCACAGACGATTTCGAGCTCGGCCCGATTGAGCGGTCTCCGCCGCGGGGCCTGGTCGGTTTCGGCGCTCATCGCGTCCCACAAATGCCGGTAGGCCTGGCCGATGACGATCGCGCCGCGCTGGCGGAGCCACGACCGCTCGCCGGTGGGCCAGCCCTGCTCGAGCGGAAGGCGTGAGGCCATGGTCAGCGGAATGATCGGCATTCCGCCGTAATGCGCGAGCCAGAAAGCCGCGGAGCGCCCAGTCGCATGCATCGCGCAATGCTCCTCGGCCTCGATAATCAAGGTGCGGCGCTTGGCCGCCACCTCGGCTCCGAGGCTCGCTCCGGCGATCCCGCCGCCGACGATGACGATATCGAATTCGCTCATCTTTTTTCGCGGTTACGAATTAGAAAGGCCCGCCGTCTAGGCCTTGGCGCCATGTTCAACGGCGCATTTACCGAAGCCCTGCTGATCGGCCTCGCTGCCTTGCTCGTGCTCGCGGCGGTGATCGACGTGCGCACGTTCACGATTTCGAATCGGCTGAACCTGGCGGTCGCCGCGCTCGCTCCGCTCTACTGGCTGTCGATCCCGCTCACCCCGTGGCCCGACGTTGCGAGCCACCTCGCCGTGGCGGCCGGCGTGTTCGTCCTGCTTGCGGCCGCCTTCTATGCCGGCATGATGGGCGGCGGTGACGTGAAGCTCGCGGCGGCTCTTGCTTTGTGGTTTTCACCGCAATCAACAATCAAGTTTTTGGTCCTGATGTCCTTGGCCGGCGGAGTCGCTGACTCTCGCCGTGCTGGCCTGGCACCGCGCCAAGCGCCGGGAGGGCCGGCCGGAAATTCCGTACGGTGTTGCGATCGCATTCGGCGGTCTCGCGATACTCGGGCAGATACTCGCCCAACGGTTTCTTAACCATTTTGCCTGATGTCTGAGGCTGTTCTTGGGACCCGCTTAGGGGAGGCGATCGCGCCATGGATGTGAAGAAACTCGCTCTGCTCGTTGGAGCGCTGGTCATTGCGGTGGTCACCGCCATCATGGCCAAGAATATGTTCGCCGGTGCAGGCGCGCAGCAGGCTGCTGCAGCTGCTGCTCCAGTTGCAGTCGGGCCCAAGGTGCTCGTGGCCAAGAAGGCGATGCCGTCCGGCACCATCATCGATGCCGACAGCTTTGCCTATCAGCCCTGGCCCAAGGAGCTGATGCAGAGCGCTTATTACATGCAAGGCGCCGCCGACGGGAACCCGCAGTCGCTGATGGGCACCGTCGTCCGCTATCCGATCACGGCCGGCCAGCCAGTTACCCGCGGCTCGCTCGTCGGCCCGCAGGACCGCGGCTTCCTCGCCGCGGCGCTCGGCCCCGGCATGCGCGCAATCACCGTTCCGGTGAATTCGTCGACCGGCGTCGCCGGCTTCGTCTTCCCAGGCGACCACGTCGACATGGTCCTCACCCAGCAGGTCGAAGGCGGCGGCGATGGTCCGGCGCTCAAGGTCTCGGAGACAATCGTTCGCAATCTCCGCGTGCTCGCGACCGACCAGCGCACCACCGACAAGGACAAGGACGGTAAGATCGAGGTCAAGACGTTCGCCAACGTCACGCTTGAAGTCACTCCGAAGATCGCCGAGAAAATCGCCGTTGGGCAGAGCTTGGGGACGCTGTCGCTGTCGCTGCGCTCGATCGCCGACAATTCGGCAGAGCTCGAGCGTGCGGTTGCGGCGGGCGACGTGAAGATCCCGGCCAATGCCAATCCTGCCCAGGAAAAGCAGATGCTGCTCGCGGTCGCCAACCGTCCGATGGACACCGACACCACCTTCACGACCGGCGGCGACGTGTCGCGCTTCCAGCGCCGCACTGTGCCTGCCAAGCCGATGCAGATGGCCTCGGTGGGTGCACCCGGTGCAGCCGGTCCGGCTGCTCCGCACTCGACCAACGGCGGCGTCCGCGTCGTCCGCGGCAACGATGATTTCGACGGGAGCTCGCTAAAATGAAAACTCGCAACATCAATAGCCGGGCGCGCCTCGGCACCGCGCTTGCGGCGCTGGCCATTGGCCTCACCGCCGTCGCCGCGCCGGCGACAGCCAGGGGAACGCAGCCGAGGGTCTATTCCTCGGGCACATATCGCCCGACGAACCAGGTTCTTCTGAACTTGGGCGAAGGGCAGATGATCAACCTGCCGCGCGCTGTGTCGAGCGTCTGGACCTCGAACGCGAAGGTCGCCGACGTTTACGTCAACAGCCCGCACCAGATTAATCTGTTCGGCAAGGAAATGGGCGAAGCGACGGTGATCGCCACCGCCGCCGATGGCTCGGTGGTCTATGGCGCGAAGGTTCGTGTCAATCAGAACATCAGCTCGATCAACGACATCGTGCACCAGGCGATTCCGGATTCGGATATCCGGGTGCAGACGATCGGGCAGGTCGCTGTGATCAACGGCACCGTGGCGTCGCCGGAAGACGCGGCCCAGGCCGAGATGCTGGTCAGGGCGGCGCTCAATCCAGGCGTTGACGTATCCAAGGCCGACGCCCCGCTCAACATCGTTCCGGTCAGCCGGCTCAAGGTCGCGACTCCGCTGCAGGTGACGCTGAAGGTGAAGATCGCCGAGGTGAGCCGTGACGTCCTGAAGCAGATCGGCGTCAACCTTCTGAGCCACGATGGGACCGGCGGGTTTCAGTTCGGCGTCGGCCAGGGCAACCCGGGCACGTTCGGTTCAGCGGCCAGTGGGAGCACAGCTGCCGTTCCGAAAGGTTTCAACATCGCTTCGGTTGGCACTACGCTGGGCGCAGCCGGCAAGCTGTTCGGTCTTGATCTGCTCGGCTCGCTCGATCTCGCGCAGACCGACGGCCTTGCCACGATCCTCGCCGAGCCGAATCTCACTGCGCTCTCGGGCGAAACCGCAAGCTTCCTCGCCGGCGGCGAATTCCCGATCCCGGTGTCGCAGTCGCTGGGCGCGGTGACGATCGAATATAAGCAATATGGTGTCGGCCTCGCCTTCACCCCGATCGTCCTTGCCGATGGGCGCATCTCGATGCGCGTTCGGCCCGAGGTCAGCGAACTGTCCGATGCGGGCAGCGTCACGCTAAACAACTTCAAGGTGCCGGCGCTGACTACGCGCCGCGCCGAGACGACGGTCGAGCTCGGCTCCGGCCAGAGCATGATGATCGCCGGGCTGCTGCGCAACACCAACAGCAACGCGATTACCAAGGCGCCCTTCCTCGGCGACCTACCGATCCTCGGAATGCTGTTTCGCTCGACCAAGTTCCAGCGGCAGGAAACCGAACTCGTCGTAATCGTGACCCCGTACCTGGTTCGCCCGGTTTCGGGTCAGCTCGCAACGCCGACCAGCGGCTATCGCGCCACCACGGACGTGGAGCAGGTGATTGAAGGCCAGACGTTCAAGGGCGTCAGCGGCTCGCCTGCTCGCGTCCCGGCTCCGGCCCCCGCAATCGGCGGCGGCGCCGCTGCTGCTCCGGGGTTCAAGCTGTGAACCGCCGCTCTTTCAGGAAGGATGCTGCCATGCGTTCGAAGTTCGCTCTCCTGCTGATCGCCACGGCGGCTTCGGCCGGCTGCAGCTATCATCCAGCAGGCCGGCGATCTCCGCGACCGCGGAGTTGAAGCGGTCAACGTTCCGGTCGTCACCCGCGCCGACTATGTTTTCGATGCGGCCGCGTCCGGCGGATCGCTGGGTCCGAGCGAGAAGGCTCGCCTCGACGCCTGGTTTCGCGGTCTCGACCTCAGCTACGGCGATTCGATCTACGTCGACGCGCCTTATGCCGATGCTGCGCGCTATGACGTGGCGCAGGTCGCCGGCAATTACGGCATGATGGTTCTGCCGGGCTCTCCGGTCACCGCTGGCGCGGTTCCGCAGGGGATGGTGCGGGTGATCGTCAGCCGCACGCGCGCCGAAGTTCCGAACTGCCCGAATTGGAGCATTCCGTCGCAGCCCAATTACAACAACCGCACGATGTCGAACTTCGGCTGCGGGGTGAATTCGAACCTCGCCGCGATGGTCGCCAACCCCGAGGATCTGATCCACGGGCGTGAAAGCACCGATCTCGGCAACACGACCGCCGGCACCAAGGCAGTCAACCTTTACCGCTCGGCTCCGCCGAGCGGGACCAAGGGTCTGCAGGACATCAACACTCAGAAGAAGGATTCTCAGTGATGAACGCTCCGTTCCAGGCGCGCCCCGGTCTGCGCGATCCTTTCACTGCCTTCGTCTGCGACGATGCGACCGCCGACATGCTTCGGCCGGTTGCAGTCGAGCACGGCTGGTCGCCGGAGAAGGTCAACAAGGGCGGTCTCAGGAACGCGGTCCAGTCGCTGTCCGTCTCGGCCAGCCCGAACATCCTGTTCGTGGACCTCTCCGAGTCTGCCGATCCGCTCAACGACATCAACGCGCTCGCGGAAGTCTGCGAGCCGGGGACGATCGTGATCGCGTCCGGAACCGTCAACGATGTCCGCCTCTATCGCGACCTCGTCGCAAGCGGCATTCACGACTATCTGCTGAAGCCGTTCACGGTCGACCAGCTGCGCGACACGTTCGCCCATGCCCAGACGATCCTCTCGGGTCCGCGCGGCGAAGCCCAGGCCGACAAGCCGCACGTGATGTCGGCCGTCATCGGCGTCCGCGGCGGCGTTGGCGCTTCGACGATCGCGACTTCGCTCGCCTGGCTGCTCGGCGAAAAGGCGCATCGCTCGACCGCTCTGCTCGATCTTGACGTCCATTTCGGCACCGGCGCGCTGGCACTCGATCTCGAGCCCGGCCGCGGCTTGACGGACGCGATCGAGAACCCGAGCCGCATCGACGGACTGTTCATTGAACGCGCCATGGTTCGTGCCAACGAACGCCTCTCGGTGCTCTCCGCCGAAGCGCCGATCCATCAGCCGCTGGCCACCGACGGAACGGCGTTCTTCGCGCTCCAGGAAGAGATGCGCAACGCTTTCGAATCGACAGTGCTCGACCTGCCGCGGCACATGCTGATCCAGTATCCGCACTTGGTGCACGACGCTCACGTCGCGGTCGTGGTCGCCGAGCTGACGCTCGCCGCTACCCGCGACACGATCCGCGTGCTCGCCTGGCTTAAGTCGAATGCGCCGCAGACCAAGGTCGTGGTCGTCGCCAATTGTGTGCCGTCCGGCGGAGCGCTGGAGATCAGCCGCAAGGATTTTGAACAATCCATTGAGCGGCCGATCGACATCGTCTTCCCGTATGACGCCAAGCTTGCTGCGCAGGCGGCCAAGCTCGGCAAGCCGCTCGCCGAAGTCGCAAGTGGCAAGATGTCGGCGCCGTTCAACACTCTGTCGAACGTCGTTCTCACGCATGCCAGCGAAGAAGGCGTGGCCACCGAATCCAAGGGTGTCGCCGGCGCCAAATCGCTGCTCGGCAATCTGCAGGCGATGCTTGGGAAGCCGAAAGACAAGGCCGCTTAAAATGACTTTGGCCGCGTAAGCGGCTGGTTTTCCGGATTGCGCACATTGGTGCGCGCCCGGCGAGATTGAGAGGCGAAGGCACGAATGTTCTTGTTGATCATCCTGATCGGCGGCCTCGGCGCGCTCGGGCTTGCCTTCCTCGGCATTCGCGGCCCCTCGGCGGCGGCGACGGTCAAGCGCCGCCTCGAGCTCATCCGCGAACGCCACGGCGACACGATCGCCAGCAACGCGCAAGCGCAGATCCGCAAGCTGTTCGCACAGCGTGCGAGCCGCATGGAGGGTTATGCCTCGAGCCTGATCCCCAAGCCTGCGCTGCTGCGCAAGCGGCTGGAAATGACCGGGAAGAACATCACGCTGGCGAGATATGCAACGGTGTGCGTCGGGGTGCTGTCGTTCATCACACTCGCGCTGACGTTGCGGGGAGCGCCTTTCCTCCTGTCGATACTCATCGGCATGTTCTTCGGCGTCGGCGGACCGCACTTCGTCATCGGCAAGATGATCAAGCGCCGGATCAAGAAATTCAATACGAACTTCCCTGACGCGATCGAACTGATGGTCCGCGGACTTCGGTCGGGCCTTCCAATCACCGAAACGCTCGGCATCGTCGCCAGCGAAATCAGTGGGCCCGTAGGCCTCGAATTCCGCATGGTCGTCGACAAGATGAAGATCGGCAAGACCATGGAATCGGCGCTCCAGGACACCGCCGACCGGCTCGGCACCGCGGAGTTCCAGTTCTTCGTGATCACGCTCGCCATCCAGCGCGAGACCGGCGGCAATCTCGCCGAGACGTTGTCGAACCTCGCCGACGTGCTGCGCAAGCGCGCGCAGATGATGCTCAAGATCCGCGCGATGAGCTCGGAATCCAAGGCTTCGGCCTACATCGTCGGCTCGCTGCCGTTCGTCGTCTTCACGCTCGTGTGGATGATCAACCCCGGTTACATGGGCGGCTTCTTCAGCGATCAGCGGCTGATGGTCGCCGGAATGGGCGGCATGGTGTGGATGGGCATCGGCGCATTCATCATGGCCAAGATGGTCAACTTCGAGATCTAAGGGAGGCAAGGACAAGATCATGCAAATTGCGCCCCCCTCAGGCCCGACGCTCCTCGGTTTCGATCATCATTTACATCGCGACGATGCTCAGCGCCGTCGCGACCTTCGCGGTGATGCTCGCGATCTATGCCGCGACGACGGTCAAGGATCCGATGGCGCGGCGCGTCAAGGCGCTCAACGAGCGTCGCGAGCAGCTGAAGGCCGGCATCGTCGCCTCGACCAACAAGCGCAAGAAGCTCACCAACCGCAACCAGGCGGCGGACCGCGTCCGCGGAATCCTGACGCAGTTCAAGATGCTTCAGGACGGCCAGCTCAAGAAGACTCAGCTCAAGCTGATGCAGGCCGGCATCCGCACCAAGGATCTCGCCTTCTTCATCATCTTCGCGCGTTTCGTGCTGCCCGTCGTGCTCGGGCTGATCGCCGTGATCGCGCTCTACGGCTTCGGAATGTATCCCAATTGGTCGTGGATCCGGCGTTACCTGACCCTCGCTGGCATTGTCGGCCTAGCCTACAAGGCCCCCGACATCTGGCTCAAGAACAAGGTCACCAAGCGCAGCAAGGCGATTCGCAAGGGGCTTCCCGACGCGCTCGACCTGCTCGTGATTTGCGCCGAGGCGGGCCTCACCGTCGACGCCGCCTTCGGCCGCGTCTCCAGGGAGCTCGGCAAGGCCTATCCCGAGCTCGGCGACGAGTTCGGCCTCACCGCGATCGAGCTGGGCTTTTTGAACGAGCGCCGCCAGGCGTTCCAGAACCTCGCCGAGCGCGTCGACCTGGAAGCCGTGCGCGGCGTCGTCACGACCATGATCCAGACCGAGAAATATGGCACTCCGCTCGCTTCCGCGCTGCGCGTGCTGTCGGCCGAATTCCGCCACCAGCGCATGATGCGCGCGGAGGAGAAAGCGGCCCGCCTGCCGGCGATCATGACCGTGCCGTTGATCCTGTTCATTCTGCCGACCCTGTTCGTCGTCATTCTCGGTCCGGCGGCCTGCTCGATCAACGACAACTTCCTCCACGGTTAAGCGCCCAAAACGGGAACGCGGCGGCACGCTGAAGCGTAGTCGCCGCAGTTTCCATTTTGTTGAGGTCGCGAAATGAGCATCATGTCTGATCCGAACCTGTGGGTGATCTGCGCCCTCGTCTTCCTCCTTGGCCTGCTCATTGGCGTGTTCCTGACCGCCGGCGGCCGGCGCAAATGGAAGACCCGCTACCAGACCGAAGCGGACCGCCGCGAAGCAATCGAACGCGAGCATGCCGAACGCGAGAAATCCTGGGCGGAGCAGGAAAAGCATTGGCGCGAGCGAGATTCCTTGCGCACGGCGGCGATCAAGGACCCGCGCGAGCCCGGCGACCAGGAGGTGCGTTCCCTTTAGCCCTCGATCTTCGAAAAATCGGCGACACCGTTCACGGAATCGCGAAAGCGCATGAGCAGGTTGAGCCGCCGCTCGCGCTTGGCCGAATCGGGATCGTTGACCTTCACATGATCGAAGAACTCGTCGATCGGTTGGCGCAGTGAAGCAAGCGCGGCCATGGCGCCGGTGAAATCCTCCGCCTCGACCGCGGCCGACGCCCTGGGCTCGGCGGCATCGAGCGCGGCGAGCAGCGCCTTCTCCTGCGGTAGTTCCGCGCCGGCCTGACCCGAAGCCATCTCCGCGATCGCCTCCTTCAAACCCGGCTCCTCCACCAGCACCAGCGGGTCCTCCTCGCCGGTTTGCGGAATCCCCTGCTCCTCGGCCGAGCTCATCACCTGCGGTCCGACCCAATTCTCTTTCTTCAGGATGTTCGCCGCACGCTTGTAGGCGACGAGCAGGTCGGCGCCCTCCCCTGTTTCGACGAATGCCTGCAGCGCCTGCACCCGCCGAACCATGCGCACATTGTCGCCGCCAGTCTCAACGGCCGCCACCGCATCGATCATGTCGTGACGGATTCCGGCCTCGCGCTGCTGGACCTTGAGCCGCTCAATCAAAAACGTCGCGATGTCGCGCCCCGCGTTCGCCCCTCCAGCGTGTGCGGCCTTCGTGATCAGATCGCGCATCGAAACACGAAGCTCATTGTCGATGATGAGGCTGAGAATACCGATGGCGGCGCGACGTAGCGCGAACGGATCCTTCGACCCCGTAGGCTTTTCGCCGAACTGGAAAAATCCGACGAGGCTGTCGACCTTGTCCGCCAGCGCCACCGCGACGGTCACCGCTGCGGTCGGGACTTCGTCGCCCTGCCCCACTGGCTTGTAATGATCCCGGATCGCGTCGGCGACGGCCTTCCGCTCGCCCTGAGCCTCCGCGAGATAACCGCCGATCACGCCCTGCAGCTCGGGGAACTCGCCGACCATGCCGGTGACGAGGTCGGCCTTCGCCAACCGCGCGGCCCGTTCGACCTGGTCGGCGTCCGCGCTCTTAACGATCCCGTCCTCCACCAGCCACCGCGCGAGCTTGGCGACGCGCTCGACCTTGTCGGCGACGGTGCCCGAGCTTCTCGTGAAACACGATCCCATCGAGCTTCTTCGCTTGCTCCTCCAGCGGGACCTTCAAATCCTGCTCCCAGAAGAATCGGGCGTCGGCGAGGCGGGCGGCGAGCACTCGAGCATTGCCTTGGGCGATCGCTTCACCTCCATCGTTCGCCGCGATGTTGGCTACGCAGACGAAGGCCGGCGCGAGCAATCCCTGGTCATTCGTACACGCGAAATATTTCTGGTTCGTCCGCATTGTGAGGACGATCACCTCGCGCGGCACGTCAAGGAAGTCGGCGTCGAAGCGGCCGAGCAAAGGCACTGGCCATTCCGTCAGGCCGGCGTTCTCGACCACCAGCCCCTCGTCGGGCAGCAGCTCCATCCCCGCCACGACAACCGCCGCTTCAGCGCCCTCGCGGATGATCCGCTCGCGTTCGTCCTGGTCGACAATCACATGGCAGGCACGCAGCTTCTCAACATAATCGGACGCGCCGCCGATGGTGATGTCGCCAGGATGGTGGAAGCGATGCCCTACGGTCGTCGCGCCGCTTGCAATGCTGTCGATTTCGACGGGGACGATTTCGTCGCCGAGGATCGCCACGATGCCATGCAGCGGCCGCACCCAGCGCAGCGAGCCGGAGCCCCAGCGCATCGACTTGGGCCAGGGGAATTCGGCGACAATGCGGTTGATCGTCTCCGCGAGAACCTCGGACGCTGCACGGCCAAGCCGCTCCACGACCGCGAAGAACACGCCGTCGCGCTCCTCGAGCTGCTCGCGAGCGAGGCCGGTCTTGCGCAGGAATCCGTCGAGCGCCTGCGGCGGAGCCGACGCCCGCGGCCCCTTGATCTCCTCGCGCGTGGCCTCTGTTTGCTCCGCCACATCGTGCGCGATCAGCACCAGCCGCCGCGGCGTCGAAAACACATCGATCGCGCCGGTCGAGAGGCCCGCCGCCTCGGTGCATTCCGCGAACAGCCGCGCCAGCTCATTGCGCGCCCGCGACTGCATCCGCGCCGGGATTTCCTCGGAGAGGAGCTCGAGCAAGAAGTCGGTCATCAGGAATCCTCCCCAGTATGGGGAGGGGGACCATCCGCAGGATGGTGGAGGGGGTTCGTCACCCGCTCAGAAATAAGCGAAAGGACTCCGTCCAAATTCCTCAGGACATCGATGGCAGCGACGCGGAGCACACGATAACCTTGTTGTTCGATGTACCGGTCGCGGGCAGCGTCGCGCCCGGGGCGATCGCCGTAGTCATGCGGAGAGCCATCAACCTCGATGACCAACCTTGCGTCTCGAATGAAGAAGTCAGCGACGTAGGGGCCGATCGGGTGCTGGCGGCGGACCTTGAAACCCAATTTGCTTGCCCGCAGCTGGCTCCACAGCGCCACTTCCGGAGGGCTCATTTGCCGCCTCAGCTTGCGCGCGGAATAAACTGCAGGTTTTCGCAGCGCCGCGCCCCCTCCACCACGCGCTACGCGCGCGGTTCCCCTCCCCGTCCCGGGGAGGAGGATCATGATACGCGCTCCAGCCACGCGCCGCACGCCGCCTTGGCGAGATCGCGGACGCGGCCGATGTACGCCTGGCGCTCGGCGACCGAGATCACGCCGCGCGCCTGCAACGTGTTGAACAAATGGCTCGCCTTGATCGCCTGCTCATAGGCCGGGATCGGCAGCTTCGCCTCCAGGCAGCGCTCGCATTCGGCCGCGGCTTTGCGGAACAGGTCGAACAAAGCCTCGGTATCGGCAATTTCGAAATTATACGCCGACAGCTCGCGCTCGTTCTCCAGGAACACGTCGCCGTACGTCACTCCGGCGTCGTTGAACTTGAGGTCGAACACATTGTCGACGCCCTGGATGTACATCGCGAGGCGCTCGAGACCGTAGGTCAGCTCACCGGTCACAGGCTTACATTCGAAGCCGCCGACCTGCTGGAAATAGGTGAACTGCGTCACTTCCATGCCGTCGCACCAGACTTCCCAGCCGAGGCCCCAGGCGCCGAGCGTCGGACTTTCCCAATCGTCCTCAACGAAGCGGATGTCGTGCTTCAGCGGATCGATCCCGATCTCCGTGAGGCTGCCGAGATAGAGCTGCTGCAGATCGTTCGGGCTCGGCTTGAGCACCACCTGATACTGATAATAATGGCCGAGCCGGTTCGGATTCTCGCCATAGCGGCCATCCGTTGGCCGCCGGCACGGCTGGACATAAGCGGCGCGCCACGGATCCGGACCGAGTGAGCGCAACACCGTCGCAGGGTGGAATGTCCCCGCCCCCATCTCCATGTCGTAGGGCTGGAGGATGACGCACCCCTGCGCGCCCCAATATTGATGAAGCGTGAGGATCAGGTCCTGGAAGCTCAGGCTCAAGCGATACGCCCCGTGGAGTGCCTCAATTGGAGCTGCGGCTTTGGCCGATGCTCCGATAAGGGGCAAGTGGAGGTTCAGCTTGTCGTCCTTAGGCACCCGTGCGAACGGTCCCCCGACAGGTAGGAACTCGATGTTGAGAACATTTCTGCGCCGCGCGTGCGCCGCGCTTGGCCTCTCGCTGGCGCTTGCTGCATCCCCTGCTCCGGCAAAGGCGGTGCGCCCCGCCAAGCCCGCGCTGTGGGCGGTCACCGACGCTGACACGACCATTTATTTGTTCGGGACCATCCACCTGCTTCCCGATAAATATCAATGGCGTACGAGCACGTTCGACCAGGCGATAGAGGGGTCGCGGCAGCTCGTGGTCGAGACCATCGTCGACAACAAGAATCCGCAAAAGCTGATGGCGGCGATGGCAAGTCTCGCCTTCAACACGCCCAACCTGCTGCCGCTGGCTCAGCGCGTGCCGCCGGCGAAGCGGGCGGCACTCGCCGCAGCGATCAAGAAGAGCGGCTTTCCGCCCCAGGCGCTGGACAAGATGGAGACCTGGGCCGCGGCGATCACCCTGCTTGGCAACCAGTACCGGGACATGGGCCTGAAGGGCGAGGAAGGCGTTGAAACCGTCCTTCGCAACAGCTTCACGACCGAAGGAAAGCCGATCGGCGAGCTGGAAAGCAATGTCGAGCAGCTCGGATTCTTCGACAAGCTGCCCGAGAATGCCCAGGAGCAGCTGCTCGAAGGATCGATCGACGATTCCAAGTCTGTGACCAAGGAGTTCCAGGGCATGCTCACCGCCTGGGCGCGGGGTGACGTCGGTGCAATCGCCGAGACGTTCAACCACGACCTCGCGGGCTCGCCCGAGCTCAGGGAGGCACTGATCAGGCAGCGCAATGCCAATTGGAGCAAATGGATCGAGCAGCGGATGACGCAGCCTGGAGAGATCATGATCGCCGTCGGAGCGGGCCATCTCGCCGGCCCCAATTCGGTCATCGCTTTGCTCGAGCGGGACGGTTACCGGGTCCGACGCGTCCAATAGCCAGGATCGCCGGCTGCTCGCCGCTCCTCCCCGCCATCTGTCGAGAAAAGTTCACGTTTTTGCGGAATTTGCTAGACTTTTGTTAAGCTGTTGGTGACCATAATCGCATGGTATCGGGTCGGGGGGTCTGATGCGCGAAGGGAGTGAGCAGCGGGTAATTTCTCGTCACGGCTAAGATGCGCTCATGCATCGCATCGGCCAGCCGTAGCTGCCTTGGCGGATCGCCTTTCCGGGTGCCGGTCGGCCCTTGGGGAGGTGACGAATGATCGGGATCCTGGCCGCTGCAGCGATGGCCGCCGCATCACCCGCCTCGCCACCTGTCTCCGCTCCGGCGACTGCACCGTCCGCCATTAACGCAGACCCCGCGATCTTTGTCGTCCGTGACGCCGACACGACCGTCTACCTCTTCGGCACCTTCCACGCGCTCGACAGCAAGACCGAATGGTTCAACGACCAGGTCAAGGATGCTTTCGAGCAATCGGGTGAGCTCGTTCTCGAAACGCTCCTTCCGGAAGGGCCGCCGAAGCCGGGACTGGCCTTGAAGGGCCAGGCAGCTCCGCCGATCGCACTGCGCATGCCAGTCGCCAGCTCGGCCTCATTCCTCGCTACCACGCGCCTTGCCATCAATGCCGGACGCTCGCAGGGCATGCAGGTCGGCAATGGCGCGGACATGGTCCTGCGCCGCATCGCCGAAGACGAAGGCAAGACGGTCGAAGGTCTCGAAAGCCTGCAGTTCCAGCTCGACATGTTCAACAAGATGCCGCCCGCGGCCGGCGCGGCCCGGCACGCCCGGCAACGCCGCTTCGATGGATAGCCTGCAAAAAGCGATGGCCGAGATGCAGGCCGCCTGGAAACGCGGCGACCAGAGCGTCTTCGTCCGCATGCTCGGCCAGGTCGAGCGCTCTTCGCCCGACACCTACCGGATGATGTTCGTCGAGCGGAATGCGCATTTCGCCGAGTGGATCGCCGCGCGCATGCAAAGGCCCGGCACGGTCTTCGTCGCGATCGGCGCGGGCCATCTCGCCGGCAAGGACAGCGTTCTCGTGCGCCTGGCTGAACGCCGGATAGAGTCGCAACGCGTGAACTAATCTTCCCCTCCCTCGGAGGATTGCTTTTCTAACGACCCTGCACTAGTGCGCGCCTTCCCCGGCCATGGTCATCCCTGGAGGCGTGGCGGGGTTTTTTGTTCAATCGGAGAATAGCCAAATGAGCGATCAGCTAACGCTGCCCGCCGAAGCGCGCGACCGGGCTGGCAAGGGAGCCTCCCGGGCACTGCGCCGCGAAGGCCGGGTCCCAGCCGTGATTTACGGCGAAAAGAAAGAGCCCCTCGCGATCCACGTCGAGGAGAAGCTCCTGTCCAAGATGCTTTCCACCGGCCACTTCATGAATTCGGTCATCATGATCGATTATGAGGGCAAGCCGCACCGCACGCTTCCAAAGGCTGTCGACTTCCACCCGGTCAGCAGCCGGCCGATCCACGTCGATTTCCTGCGCATCGGTGAGCACACCAAGGTCACCGTCGGAATTCCGGTCCGCTTCGACAACGAAGAGGATTCACCGGGCCTGAAGCGCGGCGGCGTGCTCAACGTCGTCCAGCACGAGCTCGAGCTGGTCTGCGACGCGGCGAGCATCCCCAATGAGATCCACATCGATCTCACCGGCCTCGAGATCGGCGATTCGGTGCACATCGGCCAGGTCAAGCTTCCCGATGGCGTCACTGCCGGCCAATCAGGATGAGGACTTCACTGTCGCCACCATCGTCGCTCCGTCGGCGATGAAGTCGGAAGAGGAAGAGGCCGCGGCAGAGGGCGAGGTCCCGACCGTCGAAGGCGAAGAAGCGGCGAAGGCGGCGAAGCCGAAGGCGAGAGCGAAGAGTAAGCCTTCATCGACCCGCAATTTCAGAACCGCTCGCTGGAAACGGCGGGCGGTTTCTTTTTGCCCGTCGCTCACGCTAGGTGGCGCACATGCAACTCTGGGTCGGCCTCGGTAATCCCGGCGCCAAATATGCGCTTCAGCGCCACAATGTCGGCTTCATGGCAGCGGACCTCATAGTGGAAGTGCACGATTTCGGCCCCTGGCAGAAGAAATTCCGCAGCCTGATCGCGGAGGGCCGTGTCGGCAGCGAGCGCGTCCTGCTGCTCAAGCCGCAGACCTTCATGAACGACAGCGGCGAAGCGGTCGCCCAGGCGCTGCGCTTCTACAAGCTCGACATGGACGCGCTTACCGTCTTCCACGACGAGCTCGATCTCGCGCCCTTCAAGGTCAAGGTGAAGGTCGGCGGCGGAACCGCCGGGCATAACGGCCTGCGCTCGATCGACGCGCATCTCGGCCCCGAATTCCGCCGCGTGCGCATCGGCATCGGCCACCCCGGCCCGGGGCGGAAAGACCTCGTCACCCCGCACGTCCTCGGCAATTATGCAAAGGCCGAGATGGAGCCCCTGTCCGACCTCCTGGCCGCGATCGCCGCCGAAGCCGAATGGCTCGCCAACGGCGACGACGCGCGGTTCATGAGTGAGGTGGCGCTGAGATTGCAGCAGCCGATTGACAGCCGGCCCCGCCGCCACCGCGCCTTTGGCTGCTTCGAGCATGCGCTGAAACCGCGGATCTTTGCGGAGCGGGTCGAGGTTGCGGTCCGCTTCGGCGAGGCTGATCAGGGTGTTGCCGCCATGGCGAACGCCGGCTCGAGCAGCCGAGCGCCCATTCCTTGTCCTCGAAGAAGCCGAGCACCGTCCAGGCCAGGTTGTAGCGCATGTACATGTTGTCGGGGTCGAGCAGCAACGCTCGATCGATCCATTCGCGCGCGCGTTCCAGATTACCGACCGCGGCAAAGCTCAAGGCCCCGTAGGCAAGCGCCGCCCCGTTATCGGGATTGCGCGGCAGCGCGGCCTCGACCGGCTCGATCACCCTTTCGGCGCAGGCGCGCGCTCGTTCCAAGTCGCCTTGCGCCAGATACAGAGCCGACAGCATGCCCGGCTGTGATAGTCACTTTCGGACAGCGCGGTGGCCTTTTCGAGGTACCGGGTCGCCTCCTTCAGCCTGCCTTGTCGATAGAACACGCGGGCTGCTTCTTTATTGACCTCCCACGAATTCAGGATTGAGCCGAAGTGCGGTTTCGATCTCCGCCTGCGCATCTTCCTGGCGCCCGAACATCGCCAGATGCCAGGCCCGCGGCAGACGCGCTTCAGCGATCGTGGGATCGAGCTCCAGCGCACGGTTCGCTGCGGCGAGACCGTCGTCGGCATCCTCATGCCCGGTATAGGCATAACGGAGATTGGCCTGCGCCAGTCCCATCAACGCCCAGGCCTGCGCATATTCGGGATCGATCTCCGTCGCGCGAGCGCAAATGCGGATCACGCGTCGCTCCCGACCAGATTCGCCAAAATCGCCGTCGATCCAATATTGCCGCGCCATTAGATAGAGGTTGTAGGCAGCGACATCGTTCGTTCCGCGGTGCTCGATTGCCGCCCTTTCCCCGGGCAACAGCTTGATCTTGAGCGCCTCGACGATCGCCTTTGAAAGCTCGTCCTGAATCGCGAAGATGTCGGTCAGATCGCGGTCGTAGCGCTCGGCCCAGACATGGTCGCCAGACGCGCCGTCGATCAGCTGGGCATTGATTCGAACGCGGTTCCCGGCCTTGCGCACGCTGCCTTCGAGAACGTGGCTGACACCCAGCCTGTTCGCGACATCGCACACATCGACGGACCGGCCTTTGAACTGGAACGCCGTGTTGCGTGCGATCACCGCGAGGGCGGAAACCTTTGAAAGATCCGTGGTGATGTCCTCGCTGATTCCGTCGCTGAAATATTCCTGCTCGGCATCGCCGCTCATGTTCACGAACGGAAGCACGCAGACGGATACCTTTTGGCCGCGAGCTTTTCGAGGCTCGGCTGGGCTCGATTCTTTTCCTCGGCCGGCAAGAGTCGCAACGCTTGCCGCGAGCTTGCGCCAGCCAGCCGTGTCCGTGCGCCCATCCCAGTCCTTGAGGTCGGCGCATTGTATCTCGTCGAACGGCATCGGCGGTAGCGAGCCATCGAGGGTGACCTGAATTAAGGTGCCGGCCGACCGCGCGACGTTCGCTTCGGACCTTACCCACTGCGATTTCGCCGCCTCGGCCGACCAGAGCACCACGACCGCTTTGGCGCCCTTCAGCCGTTCCTCAATGACTTCGGCATAAGCGCGATGCACCGGAAGCTCGTCGTCGCGCCAAACGCGATATCCCGCCGTTCGGAGCGCGTCGGCAACCCGCTCCGCTTGCCCTTCGTCGGGCCGCGCGTAGGATACGAACACGTCCGCCATGTGAGGCCCCTCTTCCGCCTTGGATATCAGGACTTTACCAGGGAGTCATGGTGCGCAGCCTCTTCGTTACCCGGCTTTACGAAGCGGAGCTCGGCGATTCCGCGTTTGCCCGGCGATCTCGCGCGCTCGATCCGCAGCCTCGCTGCGGACGACCAAGCCGGCCGCCGCTGGTCGAAGGAGCACCGCTACTCTGGGTACACCAGTTACGCCTCGCTGAACGACCTGCCGCGGCGCGATCCGGCGTTCGCTGATCTTGCCAAGCTGCTGACGCGGCATGCCACCAAGTTCGCGACCGAATGCGCCTTCGACCTCAAGCGCAGACCGAAGCTCGACAGCCTGTGGGTGAACCTGTTGAAATCCGGTGGGCACCACAGTGGACACATCCACCCGCACAGCATCGTCTCGGGCACGCTCTACGTCGAAGTGCCCGCCGGCTCGGGCGCAATCCGCTTCGAGGACCCGCGCCTGCCGCTGATGATGGCCGCGCCGCCGCGGCGGAAGGACGCTCCGCAGCAACTGCAGCCGTTCGTCACGTCCAGCCCCGCCCCGGCCTGCTGCTGATGTGGGAAAGCTGGCTGCGCCACGAAGTGCTCCCCGGCACCGGCCGTGGCGACCGCCTCTCGATCAGCTTCAATTTTGCCTGAGTGTCAGCCTCTCGACGGGATCTTAAGCCCCCGCTGAACTGCGGGACGCGCAAGGCCGCGGTCGAGCCAGAAGTGCACATCGTCGACCTCGTCATAAGCGACGAGATGCGCGGCCTCGTAATATTCGACCAGATTGCGCACCCACCCGAGCAGCGCGATGTCGGCGATGGAGTATTCGTCGCCCATGATCCACTGGCGCCCGTGCAGCCGCGCATCGAGGATCTTCAGCAGCCGCTTCGACTCCTCGGCGTACCGTTCGAGAGGACGCTTGTCCTCCCACTCGCGGCCGGCGAATTTGTAGAAGAAGCCGACCTGGCCGAACATCGGCCCGACATGGCCCATTTGCCACATCACCCACTGGATCGTCTCGTAGCGCCGGGCGCCGCCGGGCAGCAGCTGACCGGTCTTCTCCGCGAGATAGATGAGGATCGCGCCGGATTCGGCGAGTGCCAGCGGCTCTCCGTCCGGACCGTCGGGATCGATGATCGCCGGAATCTTGCCGTTTGGATTTAGCGAAAGAAATTCCGGCGTCCGGCTCTCGTCCTTGCCAATGTCGACAAGGTGGGGCTCGTAGGGAAGCCCCGTCTCCTCCAGCATGATCGAGACTTTGACGCCATTGGGCGTGTTCATCGAATATAGCTGCAGCAAGTCGGGATGCGTGGGCGGCCAGCGGCGAGTGATCGGGAATTCGGAGAGATCGGGCATCCGCTCCAACTAGGGAGCGCGAAGCGATCTTCCAAGCCAGAGAAGCCCGATGAACGCGATCAAGATCGACGATCATCTTGAACCACAGATCGCATTCGCGCTGCCGATGAAGCCGGCGAAGCTGACGATCATCGATCCGACAAGGCTTCCGGTGAGCAGCGCGTAGTCGTGATGTCGGCTCCAGCGCGCGTCAGACGCCCAGCGCGGAACGAAGCCCAGCATCAGCGCGGCGACCAGCAGCGCACCGCCGACGGCCGCAACTGCGGGGAAATGCGGAGCAATGCCGAAGGCGAGGACGACGAGCCCGAACCACAGCACCGCCCAGACGGCGCCGAGCAGCCCGATGACGAGCGGCGGCGGAGGCGTCAGCGTGGTTCGCGGCCTCTGCGGCACGACGCGAACCGCGGCGAAAATCAGCAGTCCGATGGCGACGATAGCCGTGAGAACCCAAACCAACGGCGGGGTGAACGGCGGTTGGTGGAACACCTTGGTGCGCGCGATCTGGGTCCAGGTGAACCAGGCGAGGAAGCAGCCGACAAAGAACAAGGTGCCGGTGACGATGGCCCCCGCTCTGCTCAACCACGGCTCCGCACGGCGCTCGGGAAAATCATCTCGACGGCAAGCGTCGGCATCAGCACCACCCAGACGCTCTCGTATACGAGCGCCCAAATCAAATAGGCGTAATTGAGATCGTACGCCCGCGCCCAGGTCTCGCCTTTGAGATGGATCACCATCGGCGCGGTCGAAGTCTGCTGGATTAGCAACTCCTCGGCGACGGCGAGCGCGAGCCCGAGCAGGAGAAGCGCGTACCAGCCGCGGTCAAGCTTGCGCACCAGCGCGCGCGCCAGCACCGCGCCGCCGCCCCACACAGCCATCTCGATCGGGAAGACGAAAACAGAGCTGAAGCGTGTTGCGCCGGGCAGCACCTCGGCGAACAGCGGCGCGAGCAACGCGAGCAGCAGCGCCGGGGCCACGCGATTGAACCGCCCTCTTCGAGCATCAGTCATTTTTCGCTATCTCCGAATTCTATATTTCACCTATAAGTATCTTAGTGCTAAGGTAGTTGCAAATGATCCAAGATCGCTTCAACCGGCTGCACCGTGACCTTGCCACGGCGATGATCGCCTTCCACGAAGCCGGAGCGCGGCGGCTCGGCATGACTGCGGCGGAGCGCAAATGCGCCGGACTGATCGCGGAACTGGACGAAACGACGCCGAAGCGGCTCGCTGACGCCACCGGGCTGTCGACCGGCGCGATTACCGGCATTGTCGATCGACTCGAGCGTGCGGGTTACGCGAGGCGTGAGCTCAACCCCAAAGATCGCCGCAGTGTCATCATCCGGCCAATGAACACCGAGCGGCTGGCGCAGACACACGCAACCGATCTTTGCCTCGCTCACCGCGGCGATGAGCAAGCTCGACGCATCCTACACCGCCGACGAGCGCGCGCTCATACTCAAGCACCTCGAAGACACGATCGGTGTCCTGCGCACTGAAATCGAGAAGATCGAATCGTCACCTCGGGCTTGATCCGGGGTCCGCTTTCCTACTAGCGCGGCAAAGACGAGTCGGATCCCGGCTCAAAGCTCGGGATGACGCCTCCCAAATCGGAGATCACATGGGCTTTCGCTGCGGCATCGTCGGGCTGCCGAACGTCGGCAAATCGACGCTTTTCAACGCGCTGACCGAGACTGCGGCCGCGCAAGCGGCCAATTATCCGTTCTGCACCATCGAGCCCAACGTCGGCCGCGTCGCGGTCCCCGACCCGCGCCTCGATCAGCTCCGCGCGATCGCCAAGTCGGCGCAGGAGATCGAGACCCAGATCGAGTTCGTCGACATCGCCGGCCTCGTCCGCGGCGCATCGAAGGGCGAAGGCCTCGGCAACCAGTTCCTCGCCAACATCCGCGAGGTCGACGCGATCATCCACGTGCTGCGCTGCTTCGAAGGCGGCGACGTCACCCATGTCGAAGGCCGCGTGGACCCGATCGCCGATGCGGAAACGGTCGAAACCGAGCTGATGCTCGCCGATCTCGACAGCCTCGAGCGGCGTGTCCCCAATCTCGTCAAGAAAGCGCAGCAGGGCGACAAGGAAGCGAAGATCGAGGCCTCCGTGCTTGGCCAGGCGCTCGACCTGCTGCGCGCCTCCAAGCCGGCACGGCTGACCCAAGCCAAGGACCACGAGGAAGAAAAAGCGCTGCAGCAGGCGCAACTGCTGACCGCGAAGCCGGTGCTTTACGTCTGCAACGTGGACGAAGGCGATGCCGCTTCCGGAAACGCACTGTCGCAGAAGGTGTTCGAGAGAGCCGCAGCCGAAGGCGCTAGGGCAGTGGTCATCTCCGCGGCGATCGAAGCCGAGATCGCCACCCTCCCCGCCGACGAGCGCGACGCCTTCCTGTCCGATCTCGGCCTGCACGAGACCGGGCTCAACCGCATGATCCACGCGGCTTACGCTCTGCTCGGCCTCATCACCTTCTACACCGTCGGACCGAAGGAAGCCCGCGCCTGGACCGTCCAGCGGGGTGCGAAGGCCCCGGAAGCCGCCGGCGAGATCCATACCGACTTCGAACGCGGCTTCATCCGCGCCGAGACGATCTCATACGACGACTACATCAAATATGACGGGGAAACGGGCGCGCGCGACGCGGGCAAGCTCCGCTCCGAAGGCAAGGACTATGTCGTTCGGGACGGCGACGTGATGCTGTTCCGCTTCAACGTCTAGGGTCCGGTCGTTCCTCGCGCTTCACGGCACAGCATCCAGCTAAGGCCCGCCGGGACGACAACCCCGACGATGCTCACCCACTGGGGGATTTCGTGCGATCCGACGATGATTTGAAAATGCGTGAACAGCCGAACGATGTGGACCAGCGCCATCAGCGCGAAGATGGTCGCCGCGATCCAGGTGAACGTCTTGCTGCGGGTCATATTCCCCTCCCCTCGTTGCGCATCGACGCTACGCCTTAAACAGCCGTTCCGATAGCCGCAGCGTCAGCAGAACCCACAATAGCCCGAACGCCCAGCCACCGATCACGTCGCTTGGCCAATGCACGCCAAGCATCACCCGGCTGGTACCGATCAGCAGCGACAGGAGGATCGCTCCGGCGGCTGCGATGCGGTGCCAGCGCGTACCGGCCGTGAGCGCCAGCGCGAGCGTCAGATAGAAGATCATCGAGCTTGTCGCGTGTCCGCTCGGGAACGACGAAGTTTTGACCACGACGAGGTGGGGCTCGATGTCTGGCCGCACTCGCGCGATCCAGTATTTCTGCGCTTCGCCCAGGGCGCGGCCGACGAGGATGATAAGCAGAAGCGCACCTGCGAGCCGCTGCCTTCCTCGCCACCAGAGCCAGGCGGCAACCGCGAATCCGGCGGCGATCAGCACTGTCGGTTCGCCGAAGAATGTCATTATTCGAGCAACCGCGATGAGCGCGGGCCGGTGCCCCGCATAGACGAGCTCGTAAATGCTCCGGTCGAGCGGCCCCGCGCCGAAGACGAGCATCGCCAGCCACAGCCCCGCCAACGCAATCATCGCACCGGCGTGGCGGAGCTGCGCTGCGCCGGGCGGGATCGCTAGAACTTCACCCCTGCGCGAATGCCGATGGTGCGCGGGCGGCCGGGCACGACCAGAGCGCGCGTGCAGCTGCCGCACGCCGTGAAACGGCTGAGCTCATTTCGCTCGTCGAAGATGTTGGTCGCGAAGGCCTCGATGTTCCATCTGGGAAAATCGAGACCCGCAAAGAGATCGACCAAAGTCGCCGAACGGAGCTTGCCCTGGAACATGTTCGGGTTGCACAGATTAGGCCCAAATTGTTCGGCACAGTCGCGCCTGCCGCCGCGCAGATGGCCGCCGTATCCGCCGGCGTACCGACCAGCTGCGTAGCAATTCGCAGCGACGATGGCGCGGAGCCTTGGTAGCTGACCGCGCCCTGCACGTGAGCGTGGACGTCGGTCCACACGGGCCAGGTGTAACGCGCCGTCGCACTCGCCTTGAACTTGGGCGTAACCGGCAGCCGAGTGCCGCTTGGCGCGGTAATGAAGTCGCCGTCCGCGCTGCAGTCAGACGAGGTGTCGGCGAAGACGTTGCAGATGTTCCCCTTCGTCTTGGCGTCGGTGTAGGCTGCCGCCGCATTCAGCGTCAGCCCGCCGTGGATGTAATTGATGTCCGTCTCGATGCCGTTGACACGGGCGTCCTTGCCGTTGTGGATTTCGGTGAAGCTGTTCGCGCCGAGGAAGGCGAACTGCATCTTCTTCCACAGCTCGTGGTAGATTGCGCCGTTCCAGCGCACGGGTCCGAAGGTCGTCTTCCAGCCCAATTCGATGTTGTAGAGAAAGTCAGGAGCGTACGGTCCGATATCGCCGCGCCGGTTGATGCCTCCCGGACGGAAGCCTTTCGACCAGGTCGCGTAGAACATCGTGTTCTTCTGCGGCTTCCACTGCGCATTGCCCGCCAGGTGACGCCGCTGCCTTTTGCGTGTTTCGGAATCGACCTTGCCGTTTGAGAAGACCCCGAGGTTGGTACAGGGACTCCCGGCACGGCCGCCGGCGCAAAGCCAATGGCGCCGATGTCTTCGTCGTTGTCGAATGCTTCCCTGAGCGTCTCGCCATTATTGAGGAAGCAGCCGGCAACGCCCGTGTGCGAGCTCCCCCCTCCGTTGAATGGCGTGTCCGTGAAATCGTCGCCCGGGTTGCGGCCGAAGCCGAAGAAGCCGACCAGGCTGTTGTCATATTTGAACAGGCGCCCGCCGCCCGTTAACGTCACCGTCGGGAGGACGTCCCAGCTAGCCTCGCCGAACAAGGCGTAATCGCGGTCGACGCGCTCCTGTTGCGTCAGCCACAACGTACCGGGAGATCCGTTGACCGAAACTTGCGGGCCCAGGTCGTCGATCTTGTAATCCTGGTGAATGAAGTTCGATTGCCGCTGATAGAAGACGCCGGCGATCACCCGGAAAGGGTTTTCGGCAGGCGATGCGAAGCGTAGCTCCTGGCTCAACTTCTTGAAATGATTGGTGCCGACGATCCACTGCTGCGGATTCGAGACAAAATTGCCGGCGAGCATCCTGAAAAGTGTACCAGTACGCCAAGCCGCCGTAGCTCTGGTACAGGCGGTCGTATGCGTCGCTGTAATCGGCATAGTCGCTGATGCCCTTGTTCGGTCGGTCCATGTAAGCGCCGGCGTAAGTCACGTCGAAGTTGGCGATCTTGCCCTGGACCGTCAGCGCCGCTTGCCAGAACCTGTCCTTGAACCACTCGTGACGAAAGCGATCAATCTTGAGGTCGCCGATCTTGGGATCGTAGAAAAACACCCCGTTGGAGTAGCTCTTCTGGTACATGAAGGTTGGCTCGGCGGTCCAATTGTCGTCGAGGTCGATCTTCAGAGCGGCGCGCCCGCCATAAGTCGTCTGATAGTTGAAATTCTTCTTGACCAGGCCCGCGTTCGTGACTGTCGGGCCATCGAGGACGCAGCCGATGGCAGCGGCGGGTCGCTCTCGTCGTAAAGCGTAGTGCCACAGTAGGTCCGTGAACCGGCCACATTGTCGATGAACCCGGCATCGCGCTGATAAAAGGCACTCGCGCGGAACGCGATATTGTTCGCCGACAGGCAGGTTGATCATGCCCTCGGCCTTGCCGCCCATATTGCCGTGAGCGACGAGGTTTAGTTCGCCGTCGACACGACCATAGGTTTTGCCGAGCTCAGGCTTGTTGGTGATGATGCGGATCGTACCGGCTTCGCTCGAAGCGCCGTAGAGCGTCCCCTGCGGCCCGGCGAGGCTCTCAATCCGCGCAATATCGTAGATGTGGACGTCGAGCGTTCCGCCGATCGTGGTGATGGGCTGCTCATCCAGGTAGAACCCGACTTGCGGCAGCGGGCCCGAGTGATTGCCCTCGGCGCCGCTTCCGGCCGCCGAGATGCCACGCATGTAGACAGTCGTCACTCCGGGCTGCGTTGTGAGGAACGTCACCGACGGCAGCTGCTTTGTGAATTGCTCGAAGTTGGAGATGTTGAGCTGATCGAGCCGCCGGGTGCCGATCGCCTGGACACTGATCGGCACGTTCTGCAGATTCTCTTCGCGCTTGGTCGCGGTGATGATGATCTCGGTCTGGTCCGGAACCTGCCCCTGCTCCGCCTGCTGGGCCACGGGCGGGGCACCGGTGACATCGGTCGCGTTGGTGCCGAGCGCGGGCGATTGGCCGGTCGTTTGCGGCTGCGCCGGCTGCGCCCATGCTGAAGTTGTAAGTGCGGTAGAAGCGAGGAGTCCGAGCGTGATGGCGCGAAACGAGCGGTCGGTCATGCGAATGCCCCCATTCGGCTATGTGTCGGCATTGCGACACGGGCTTGCACGCTTGTCAACAGCAGCCCTCACCGTGCCGCGCGATTTTGCGTCAGCGTTGCACGAACGCCGCGGGTGCTTCGGGATAGGAATCCAGCACCGGTCCCAGCTCGTCCTTCAGCGCGCTGAGGTGCGGTTCGTAAGCGCGCCATTCCTCGGTCGCGTCGCGGTAGATGGGTTGCCGCACCTGCTCAGAGCTCGCCGTGCGCACTGCGCGCTCGGTCCGGTAGAATTCCAGGCACGCGGGCTCGAACTGCAGTCCGCAATATTCGAGCAGAGTACGCACCTGGGCTTCGGTCTCATCGACCATCCGCTCGTAGATCACCCGGTGCACGCGGCCCGGCAATACCAGGTCGACGTGAGCCATCAGGCGCACATAATCGGCGTAGTAGCGACCGACGTCCGTTAAGTCGTAGGTGAATGCCTGACCGCGCGCGAAATGCTGGCGAAAGTTGGAAAGGCAGCAAGCGATTGGATGGCGCCGCGCATCGATGATCTTGGCGTTGGGCAGCACCAGCTGGATGAACGGCACGAACAGCCAGTTGTTGGGCAGTTTGTCGATGAAAAACGGCCGGTCGGTGCGGCGCTGCACCCCTGCCCGCTTCAGATATTCCTCGCCGAGTTCGCGTCGCTCGTCCGCGGGCGCATCGAGAATGGCTTTCGGATACGGCCCCAGCTTCCGCGCGAGCACGGGGAGGTCGGGGAGCTCCGACGTCCCCTCGACCGAGCTGTGCGAGGACAAGATCTGTTCAAGGAGTGTCGAGCCGGCGCGCGGCATTCCAACGATGAAGATTGGATCGGGCGCTTCGCAGCCGCCGGAGCGCTCGGCCAAAGCTTTCGCCGTAAACACTTCGACGCAGCGGTTTACGCTGCGGGTGATGTCGCCTGAGCTGTACGGCTGTGATTTCAACCGAAGCACGTTCGCACTCGAATAATGACGGAACGCCTCATCGGCGCGCCCGGCATCATGCATGGCTTTGCCCAGCGCGAAATCCAGGTGGAAGCGATCTTCATCGCTCAAACCGGGTGCGCGCAGGGCGTCGTCCATCGCTGCAATATCGGCTTCGTCGAATTTGACCGTCTTCAAATTGGCCAGGCTCCACCACGCCTCACCCAGGCTCGAACGGATTGCGATCGCTTTGCGGTACGCGGCGATGCCCTCCGCCTGCCGCCCGACCGTCTTCAGCATATGTCCGTAGCTCAACCACACGCGCGGCTGTTCGGGCGCCTTGGCAAGCACGTCCTCGTAGAGGCGGATCGCTTCGTCGAAATCGCCGAGGCGGCCCAGCGTCGCCGCCTTCAGGTTCCAGTGGCCGATCTCCTCCGGCTCCGCGACGAAAACGTCGTCGAGCAGCTCGAGCGCCTCGGCCGGGCGCCCCATCCGTCCGAGCACCAGCGCGAGGTTCGCCTTGGCTGCCGTCCAGCCGGGCGCCAGCTCGACCGCCCGCCGGAGCAAATTCTCGGCGTCTTTCCACCGCCCGATCCGCGCCGCGAGCTCGGCCAGCATGCGGATCGCGGCCGCGTCGAACGGGTCTTCCTTCAGGTGCGGCTTCAACAGCCGCTCGGCGACGTCCAGCCGGTTCTCGTTGAGCGCCATCGCCGCTTCGATCAGGCGCGGATGCCAGTGCGTGCCGACGGGGGAAGGGGTTGCCACGCGCGCAGCCTAAGCGGCACCCGCACTTACGCCAAGCCGTAGCCGCCGCTATGCGATCGGCTCATGATCTATTTCGAAGACCTGGAAGTGGGCGCCGAAACCGATTTCGGCTCGTACGAAGTGGCGCGCGAGGAGATGCTGGAGTTCGCCCGGAAGTACGACCCGCAACCCTTTCATCTGTCCGATGAGGAAGCCGCCAAAACCCACTTCGGCCGAATGTCGGCTAGCGGCTGGCACACCGCGGCGATGACCATGGCGGTCATCGCCCGCTACGTCGTGGAACACCGCCAGGCGGGCCTCGGCTCACCGGGAATTGACGAGCTCCGTTGGCGCAAGCCCGTCTACCCGGGCGACACTCTTCACGTCCGCGGCAAGATCATCGAGAAGACGCCGTCGCGGAGCCGGCCCGAGATGGGCTCGTTCCGAACCCACACGACCGTCACCAATCAGCACGGCGAGCCGGTGATGACCTTTACCTCGATTGTCCTCATCCGCCGCCGCCCACCCGATTGACGAACTGGCTAGCGGCGGTGGTGCTGCTGGTCCTGGGTCTCGACCTGCTGCCGTTGAACGGTCTGCTGCTGGCGGCGATTGAAGCCGTTCCAATTGGTGCTCAACGTGGTGGTCTTGGTGCCGGACCTTGTCGCCATGCGCTGCCGGCCGGTCCAGTAGGACCGCTCGCGGCTGGTCCACGCCCGTGGGCGGCGATAGCTGTCGTAAACGTAGATTCCAGTGCCCGGATAATAATAGTCGTCGTACCAACCGTAATAAGGCGAGCCGTAGCCGTAACCGCCGTAGCCTGCGCCATAATAGCCGCCGTAGCCGGCGCCGTAGCCATAGTCGCCGTATCCGCCGCCGTAGCCAAGGCCCATGTCGAGGCCGCCGTAGGCGCAGCCGCCGAGCGCGAGCGCGCCGCCGGCAATCAATGTGATAAATGGAATGCGCATGTTTCACCTGCCAAACGTTAGGCAGCTCAAACGAAGCTAAAGGAGCCGCGTTCCTCTATGAACGCCTGTTCAGCTTTCCCAACAAGGACTTAGCCGGCAACGCCCTGCTTGGTTTTGGCCTTGCGGCTTTTCGCCTGGGCTTCCGGCTCCAGCGGCCCGGTCACCCGCACGACGCGCTTCGCGTCGTGCCAGATCTGCCGATAGGCGAGATAGCCGAAGATCGTGGCCAAGAGCAGGAAGACCGTCACGGGTATGCCGGCCGCGTGGCGTGCGTTGAGGTTCGGCTCCCCGGTCCATGCCAGGAACGCAGCGACGTCCTTGGCCATCTGGTCGACGGTCGGCCGGAGTGCCGTCCTTGTACTGCACCTGACCGTCGGTCGTCAGGGGGGGCGGCATCGCGATGTTGAGGTTCGCGAAATACGGGTTGAAGTGCAGATTCGGCGGAGTCTTCGCTTCGGGGAACTTCTTCAGAAGCTCCGCCGGCTGGTTCTGAAACCCGGTCAGCAGCGAATAAACGTACGCCGCGCCGCCCTCGCGCGCCTTGGTGATCAGCGACAGATCGGGCGGAAGCGCGTTATTGTTCGCCGCCCGCGCCGCGGTTTCGTTGGCGAAAGGTGGCGGGAAGTTATCTGAAGGGATCGCTTGCGACTCGCTCGGCTCACCAGTGTTCGGATCGATCGACGGAACCTTATCTTCCAGTCCGAGCCGGCGTAGGCCTTGATCTCGGCGTCGCTGTAGCCAATCCCCTTCAGGTCGCGGAACGAGACCAGCTTGAGGCTGTGGCAGGCCGAGCAGACTTCTGTGTAGACCTGAAGCCGCGCTGCACCTGACGATTGTCGAACTTGCCGAACGGGCCGTCGCTGGCGAGCTTCAGCGCCTTGGGCTCCTTGTGGAACTCGTCGGACGCGAGCGGCGCGGGCTTGTTGTTCAAGTAAGTCGCCAAATTGCCGAAGAACGAGATCATCAGGACGATGGCGAAAACAGCGCCGATAAAGCCGAGAATGAAACGCATGTGCCTGCTGTCCCCTACTCGGCCGTTGCCGTTGCAACTGAGCCGCCGCGCGTCGCTTTTTGCCCGGCCGGCGCAGCTTCTGCTTGCTCCCCGTGAAGCACGGAATCGCTGATCGACATCGGTAGCGGCAGCGGAGTTTCGAAGGCGGAGACCAAGGGCAGGATCACGAGGAAATGGATGAAATAATAAGCCGCCGCGGCTTGGCCGAGCGCCGTTCGGAACGGGCTGATCGGCGCTCCGCCGACATAGCCCAGGATCAGGATATCCAGCACCAGCAGCCAGAAGAAGCGCTTGAACACCGGCCGATAGCTGCCCGAACGCACCGGCGACTTGTCGAGCCACGGCAGGAAGAAGAGCAGCAGGATCGACGTGAACATCGCCAGCACGCCCCACAGCTTCGCCGCAAGAATGAAGTCGACGGTGAACGAGCGCAGGATCGCGTAGAACGGCCAGAAATACCATTCGGGGACGATGTGGGGCGGCGTCGCCAGCGGGTTGGCCGGAATCTGAGTTGTCCGGCGACAGCAACGCGTTCGGCGCAAAATAGACGACGACGAAGAAAATCAGCAGAACGAGACCCGCAAACCAGCCGTCCTTCGCCGTGTAGAACGGATGGAACGGCAGAGTGTCGCGCTCCTCCTTGACGTCGACTCCGGTCGGGTTGCCCGAACCCGGGATGTGCAGCGCCCAGATGTGCAGGATCACCACCGCGGCGATCACGAACGGCAGCAGATAGTGGAGCGAGAAGAAGCGCGTCAGCGCCGCCTGGTCGGGCGCGTAACCGCCGAGCAGCCATATGCCGGATCGGCTCGCCGACAAGCGGAAAGGCCGAGAAGAAGCCGGTGATGACCTGCGCCCCCCAATAGCTCATCTGCCCCCACGGCAGCACGTATCCCATGAACGCCGTCGCCATCATCAACAGATAAATGACCAGCCCGAGCATCCAGATCAGCTCGCGCGGCGCCTTGTAGGATCCGTAATAAAGCCCGCGGAAGATGTGGATGTAGGTAACGAAGAAGAAGAAGCTTGCGCCCGTTGTATGCGTGTAGCGCAGCAGCCAGCCGGCGCTGACGTCGCGCATGATCAGCTTGGTCACGCTGTCGAACGCGCCGTCGACCGAGGCGTATAATGCATCGCCAGAACGATCCCGGTGACGATCTGGATCGTCAGGAAGATCCCGGCCAGGACCCCGAAATTCCAGAAATAATTGAGGTTGCGCGGCACCGGATAACCGCCGCCGACCGCGCCGTAGATCACGCGCGGAAGCGGCAGTCGCTCGTCGAACCAGCGCATGAGCGGATGCTTGGGTTCGTAGGGCTTGGCCCAGGAAAAGCTCATCTGCTTACTTCCCCTTTTGGCCGATCACGACCGTAGTCGGTGATGAGAATTCGTAGTCCGGAACCGATGAGGTTCTTCGGCGCCGGCCCCTGCCGGATGCGCGCCGCAGTGTCGTACATCGATCCGTGGCACGGGCAAAAATAGCCGCCGTACGGACCGCGGTTCTCGCCTTCGCCGATGCCGAGCGGAACGCAGCCGAGGTGCGTGCAAACGCCGAGCGTGATCAGCCAGTTCGGCTTGCCCGGCTTGGTTCGCGCGGCGAGCGTCTCCGGATCGCGCAGCGCAGACAAAGGCACTGCATTGGCCTCGCTGATTTCCTTGGGCGTGAGGTTGCGGACGAACACCGGCTGCTTGCGCCAGCTGACCTTGATCCCCTGCCCCGGCTGGACCTTGGAGATGTCGACCTCGGTCGTCGCCTGAGCGAGCACATCGGCCGACGGCGACATCTGGACGATCAGCGGAGCGAGCGTAGCGACTCCGCCGACGCCGGCGAACGTCACCGCCGCGACGTAAATGAAGTCGCGGCGGCGGACTCCATCTTCTCCGCCTGTGTGATCGGAAACCTCAGCGGACCGAGCCTTGGTGGCCATGCTTTCCCTTTTGACGCGATTTGTCGTGCCGGAGGGCACGCGTTGGACGCCGCTCGGACCGGCCGGCCCGAGCGATTGGGGCCGCCTTTAGCGAGCGGTTTTGGCGATGTGAAGGGGCCGAAGTGCGGCGGACAAGCCGAGAAGATGATCGCGCGCAGCTGTTCGGCCGAGGCGGCCGCAAAGGCAAATATACGACAGCGGAGTGGCGGCGCCGGATGCTTTAGAGGTCGCGGTCGCGGATCGGCTTCTCACCAAGCGCGTCCTCAATACCGCCGGCAATTGCGTCACCGATCCAGATGACGACGCCGACGAGAAGGATGGCGAGTGCGAATTGCATGGCTGCGATCACAGGGACTCCTGATTTCCCCTTTAGTCGCAGGCCATTAAATGCGCAATAAATTAACGGAAGTATAACCGCCGCTGTCCCGTTTCTGAACGGAGTTATCCGTGGAGCGACTGGTCTTCCTCGGGAACGGCGGCTGGCGTGCCGCCGAACGAGAACGATGGCTTCGGGGCGACCGGCCGCGCTGGCGGCAACGGAACCGTGATAGAGGCTTCGGGATTTGCTTGCGATCCGCGGCAAGCCGCCGTCGCCAACGCAAACACAACCAAGAAAACTCGGCTCAAACGGCCAGCTTCGCCCATCCACGGATAGCTATCAGCGGCCCCCTAACGGAAAGTTACATCGGCAATGGACCGGACGCCGGTATCGCCCAGGCGCCCTCCAACCGCGCCCGTCCGAACTTCCATCTCACTCCCCCTTCGATATCCTTGCCGCAAAAGCATCAAGGAGTGAGCGCGAAATGAGCTGGTTCATCGGGCGTACCGAAGCCCTTTCCAATCCCGAGCGCGCGCGGAGCAAGGCGCTCGAGCGGTTGCATGCACTCGCCGAGCTCGACGATCCGGAGAGCCTCGTGGTGCCGATCCTCCTCGATGCGATCCTGATGGCCGAAAGTTATCGCGGCGCGCGCCACCAGGTGAGCTTCCTCCCCGAGCTGACGAAAAGCGTCGACGCTTTGCTGCGCGAGCTGACGATCGTCGAAAAAGCGAAGGAGTGGGCGAAATCCTGAAACTCAGAGCACCGGCACTGCTTCCGCTGCCGGTCCCTCGCCCCGGCCGAGGTAGGCCGCGCGGAACATCACCGCTGCGGCATAGACCACCACGACGACGACCAGCCAGCGCAGAAGCTCGATCGGAATCGCCTTCGAGACGAGAAATGCCGCCGCCAGCACTGCGGGAATTCCGCCAATCGCCAGGCCGAGAACCACTCTGAGATCCGTCGTCCCGAGCTGGATATGCCGCGCCCCGGCGCCCGCGCCCGTCAGTGCGGCTCCGCCGGCCATGATCGGAAAGCACAGCCGCGGGTCCATCCCCATCAGGCTGAGCATCACCAGCGTCGGCGCGTAATTGCCGACACCGAAGTTGAGCAGGATGCCGAAGCCAAAGCTGGCGATAATCGCAACGATCGTGAGCGTCGGCGGAAGACCGGCGGCGGTGCCTCCACCGGGAAACAGATGAAGGTTGGTCATGATGTAAGCCACGGCGGCCAGAGTGAGGCCGATACCGACCACCAGCTGAACGACCCACACCCTCGCTCTGGCGACGATCGGAGCCCCGAGCAGACCGCCGAGCAACACCGCAATCGCCGAGCCGAACAGCAGCACGGGATCGACCTTCACTCCCAGAAGCACGAGAAAGATGATCGATTTCCGTCATTGCCGGCGGAGTCAGGCCCACGAGCATCGTCGGCGGCAGCAGCCGGTCGGGAACCAGCTTGCGGAATTTGAGCCATGCCGCCGTCGGCGCGAACGAGCCGATGCCGAGCGTATCGAAAAAGCTCACGACCGCACCGAGCGCAATTGCTTCCGGGCGCGGCAAAGCGCGGCTGGCGATCGCTGTCCTGATCAAAACCGCCGTGAACAGCAGGATCGCGAGGCTGAGCGGAACCAGAAGCGCAATCAGCATCGCCTATCCCCCAGCACCTGTTCAGTGCCAGCAGATGGTACTTGATCGCGACGGAAGCGCAATCAATTCGCTCCGCGCGCAGCATCCGCACGATTAACCTGTGTGACAGGCATTTCATTCGTCGCCCCTGTGGATAAGTGCTAAGAAGCGACTCGTTCACGCCGGGGGGCCTGAATGGCTGGTTATCGCCTTTACTTCATGGACCGTTTCACCGGTCACATCGAGCATCGCCGCGAGTTCTTCGCGGACGACGATGCTGCAGCCATGGCCGTCGCCGAGAGCTGGGGAACCGGCCAGCCGATGGAGCTGTGGGAAGGCGAGCACAAGCTCAAGCGCTGGGAGCTTGAGCCCCCGAGCATAAGTGAGCGTTTGCGCGAGCAAACCTGAGCTTGTGTAAAGAGCGATAAAGCCGGCCGACGGCCGCCGAAAGCGTGTCGATCGACGTCACGCGATTCATTCGCGTGACGGCAGCTACGGCGGAAAAGCTGTCCCGATATCCTCAAAAATGGTGCGTGCAGAGACCGAGCAGCAGGATGATCGGGATCGAAATGCCGATCAGCCACAGCAGGACGGAGCGCATCCCAGGTCTCCTTTGAAACCGCTCGCGGCAAGAATGTTTCGGGCACCGGTTCCGTGCCCCTTTCCACTCCAGGCGTTACCTCCTCTGATTTAGGTTGGGCCGGGGAACGAACGGTGCCCATAAGCGCTCGGCAACCATGCCGAAATTCTATTTCCACCTGCACAATGACATCGAGTGCATGGACGACGAGGGCGCCGAGCTGCCCGATCTGAAAGCTGCGCGAGCCCATGCGGTGCGACAAGCCCGCGTCACGTTTGCGGAAACAGCCAAGGATGAGGGCCGCATCGTGCTCCATCACCGCATCGACATCGCCGACGAGCAGGGGACCGTGCTAGGCACCGTCTATTTCCGCGATGCGGTAAACGTCGAAGACTGAAGTCCGGCGACCGCCGCGCAAAGCGCGAGGCCCATAATGATTGGCGCCTGCGACCCTATTGCGCTAAACTTTCTCCATCACTGGCCCTTCCCGCAGCATTTGGTGACTGAGAGACATTGCGCTCCCGCCTGCTAACCGGTGGATGCGCATGACCAGATATATCCCTCCTCGTCTTTCTGTTCCGGGCGATCACAGATCGTCGGCCCCGGCGCCGGAGCATGCATGGGTGAGCAAGGGCAGCACCCTCAACCCCTCGCCGGGCCCGCTCCTGAAGCAAAGGCGCGACACGGCCGAGGGCTGCCGCGATCGCGCCACCGCTTTTCTGCTCGAATCCGTCACAATGGTCAGTGGCCACAACCGCCGGACGCTGGAGAAGACTGCTGCCGCCTGGACCACGCGGGCCGAGCTGCTGCAGCGCCTGGAAGAGCGCGTGGAGATCAGACTTGCCGCGGTCGAGCTCACCGCTGCCGAGATCGCCGACGGCGCCAATCATATGCGGCCATAGCGCTGATGCAGCCGAAACTCGCAGTCGTGCGCACGAGCAAAATGGGCCGTCTTCAGTGGCTATGACGAACGAGGAGCGCTTCATCGCGTCGTGCCAAACCGCGGGTGAGGCCGATGTCCGGCAAAAACTGAACGCCGACCGCTACAGCGGCCTCAAGGCGGGCTGGGCGAGCAGCTGGCTTGAGCAAGTGGAGAGCAGCAAGACCGATGCTACCAGAGCCGAGGAAAGAAGCCACCGCTTGCCCAACACGGGGCTGAGCCGTCGTTTCGGCCCTGCCGGTTTCGCGCTTCTGCTTGTTGTGCTGCTCGCCGGAGTGGTTGTGTTTCTGAACTTCCGGTGACGTTGCCGCTCCGGCCGCTTGCCCGTTCAGGGCCGGTTGCGACCAACGGCCCGAAGTTGCCGAGCTCCCATTCGTTCCATCGCATCTTGCCCTAGGCGGTCTTCATGGAACTCCACGGCACCATCGCCAACAACCTCACCTCGGCCGTCCGGAGCGCCCGCCGGCTGAAGGGTCTTGCGGTACATCCTGACACGCTTGGTCACTGGCATGATGTGCTCCACCACGCCCGCCGTGAACTTGCCAACGGCTCGACCCAGCCGATCGAGCCGCTGATTTTCGAGCTCGAAAACGAGCTCGCCGACCGGACTGCCTGAAGTCTGCTTTCGACCCATTGCGGACGTTGGCTACAAGAGCCTTGAACGGCGGCGGCCCGCCCTGACAGACGGACCGCCCTCGCGTTCTATTGCCTGTCCGCGGTATATTTCATCGTCGATCCAGCGAGCTTGTCCTCGCTCACAACCGTCAGTTTGCCATCGGCGCCGACGCTGAATGTCGCAACTCCAACCACCTTGCCGCCGCGCTTGTCGGTTTCCTCGTAGCTGTTGTCGCCAACCTTCTTCACCGACGCAGTGGTGCCTCCGACGTCGCCCTTGATCGGCACGTCGCCGCCGCCGAGCTTGGCGTCGTAGCTCTGTCCCGCGGGGCTGCTCATGTGAAGCGTGTCGCCATCGACCTTGTAGGTAACCGTGAGGCCCTCGTCCGAGACATTGTTGTACTTGTCCAACTTCCACGATCCGGAGATTGCATGCGCCCCGGCAGGAGCGGCCGCCACGCGCGTCTCGGTGTAATTGCCGGTCACGGGTTTGGCGTTCGGGGTCGAGCTGTCGGTGAAGCTCACCGTCAGCGTCTTACCGTCGTTCGACACGGAGTATTTCGTCTCGCCCGTCGCCCGTCCACCCTTCTGGCTGGTGCGGGTAACGTTGTGATCGTCGTCGACCTTGATCGACATCTGATCGGCGTAGGGCCGGCCCGTCACTGCATGGAGCTGACCATCGGCGGCAAGAGTGAGCGGCGGCGTGCAGGTGGGGCAGGAGAATTGTCCCGCCTGGAGCAGCAGCTGATCGGGTTTCTGGTCGAGCTGCACGCTGGAAAGGTCCGCTTTCCACGTGCCGTCGATGCCGCCCGCAACAGCTGCGGGCGCGGCTGCATTTCCACTCGCCGCGTTATCGTTCGTCGTCGCTTGCTTGCACGCCGACAGCGTCAGCAGCGATGTAGCGGCCAGCGCCGCGATGATCGTCAATCGCATTGGAAATACCCCCTCATTCCGGCACGCCCGTCACCATTGGCGGTTCGTGGACTGGAGGAGCCGGCAGAATCCTTGGCTGCGGTATCTCCAGTGGCAAGAAGCTAATCACCCGAGGCATCAATAGGCAATAGGATTCGTTAAACGCGAAGTTAACATTGTCAGAGGACAAGCCGAGAGCTTAGCACTTACGTCTGCTTTCGACCCGTTGCGGACATTGAATCGAAGACCGTCAACGGCTCCGAAGAGCCTTGACCCGGGCATCGGCCGCTTCTTTGACCGCGTCGCCCTGCTCGTCAGCCTGTTGTCGCACGAGCTTGGCCTCCTGGTTGAGCGCTTCGGCTCTGACGTTTAAGCGCTTCCCAGCGTAGCCACCGGCCTGTTTGGCTTCATTGCTGATTGCGGCGGCTTGCTGATCAAGCGGCGCGGCTACCGCTTCGGCCCGGTTGCTGATTGCGTCCGCCTGTTGTTGGGCTCCGCGACGTATTTCTTCAGTCTGCTTTTGCTGCGGAGACTGCGAGCAGCCAGCTAATACGAGGATCGGAGTCACGAAGGGGAGCGCACGCATGAAGCACCTCACGAGCTGTTTCGTGCCTGGAACGCATTGTGTAATCACCTGGTGCCAAGCGTCGGCGCTCCACCCATAGCGGACATTGCCTCGCGAGAGGCATGCCGGTCAGTAATCGAGTTGGAAAGTGCTTGGCTCCTCGTCTAGCGGCGAGGGGCCCGCGCCGGCAGCGGGATGTTGATGCTGGATCGGCGCGCACTGGCCTGGCCCTTCGTTGCCGAGAGACACCGCGCGAGCAGGGTGGGAAAATCGAAATTGTTATTCGTCTCGAGCGCAGTCACCGTCGCCGCCGAGCATTCTGTCTCGCTCGCATAATGGGTCGGTAAGGTCGCAACCGGGGTGCAAGCGGAGCCACCATCCGCGCAGCCGAGGATTGCGATCACGAAATAACCCGGCCCCATCGGCAAGCCCCTGTTAACTTGCATTTTAACCGCTGGCCCTTGCGTTCAGTTCCAACCTGCACCGGCGCTCACCATCGGCTCGTCACGCCGGAGGAGCGTGGCCGAAACGATTTGCACAACCGGCTCGCTGGGTCGTTGTCTCCTGAACTGAGGTGAATAGGAGTTTTGTGTCGCGTGAGCCGATCATAGCAATAGCGCTGCTCACGCAGGTTGAACTGCAGGCACTCGGATCGTCATTTGACCGTGCCTGCCTCGCTTTGATGGTGTCACCAACGCCTTGAAGCACGCATTCCCTGAAGGCCGAGCTGGGACCGTCTCGGTCAGTTGCAGCCGCCATGGTGCGGAGCACGCGAGACTAACTGTTCACGACGACGGCATTGGTATGGGGGACGCCACACGCGAGGCGACCATCGGGCTGAAGCTTATGCAAACTTTAGTCAAAGGTATCGACGGCACACTCAGTATTGAAAGCGCCGAAGGCACTCGCGTCGAGGTCACTTTCCCTCTTTAACCGATGCCCCCTAATGTCTGTTTTCCACCCATTGCGGACATTAGCTTGGGCTTGCAGCGCCTGAACTCTTGCTTTGGGGTTTCCATCGCGGCCACATATAGAAGAGATTTAGGCCTACGAAGATCGCCAGCGCCACCCACGGCAGGAACAGCCCGATTGCAGCGGCGATGGCATAGGCGATCGGGCCGAGCGCGAATTGCCGGGTGAGCAGGCGCACCTTCGCCTCGCCGACCTCCGGTTTGAGTAGGTCGGCTCGAACCGCGTACCACCACATGGCGTTCACGCAGATGCCGACGACAGTCAGCGTCAGCCCGTAGAAGGCCGCGGCGATCGGCATGCCGCTGCCCGCCGCGATCGTCTCCGCGAGGACTGCGGTCGGGAAGGGAATGAAGGCGATCGTCATCAGCTGCAGCAGGTTGAGCAACAGGAACGAATTGTCGACGCGCTCGATGTGCTGGAACATGCCGTGATGGTTGATCCAGATCGCGCCGATCACGAATACGCTGAGCGCATAGGCGAGATAGGACGGCCACAGCTGCAGCAGGTCGCGGGCAAGCTGCGGCCTGTGCCCGGCATCCGGCAGATCGATCGCGAGGATGAGCAGCGTGATCGCAAAGGCGAAGATGCCGTCGCTGAAGGCTTCGAGGCGGGCGGTCCTCATGGCGTGGAGCTTAACGGAGCAAGGCCGCCTGGGACAGCCGCTCTGAATGTCCGCTTTCCATCTGTGGACGCCTCCCTCAGCTGAAGTAACGACACCTCACCTTGGCACATCGATGCCGTCGGGGGGCGTCCACCCCATCACCCATTGCGGACATTTTCGACAACGCAGAAGGGAGCCGTTTGTCAGTGGCCGCCCTCCACCCACGGCACGCCAGAAGCCCGGAACGCGTTGGCGAGCGCCGCCTCCAAGACGAGTGGGACCCTTGGACCGCTCATCGGGTTCAGATGCTCAACCAGGTAGGGTAGCAGGCGAATGCCGAAGCGCTTTACGGCGCTGCTCGACTTGTAACCGGCCTTGTGCTGGTCAAAGCGCCAGTCAGGGTCACGAGAGGTCTGGCCAACGTACAGGCCCCAGCGTTCACGGCTTCTCGGGTCGTGTAGGAGGATCACGTAAACTGAGTGGCTCGCTCCAGGTTTGCCGAAGGTGGCGGCCCGAAGGCCCAGCGCTGCTCGCTTCGGCTCGCCTCATCCAGTCGATAGAAATCACGCGTCATGAATAGCCGCGGCCAACGTCCGTTTTCCACCCATTGCGGACATTACGCGGATTAGGTCTGCTTTCGGTACATCCTCACTTTGCCGTGCAATTTTGTCCTCAGCCAGCTCCAGTCGCGGACAGCTGCCAATCATCGGCTTCATGGGCGCGATTTTCCTCACCGGCGCCGCGCTTCGGCCCTACGCTAGTGTCCGTTTTTTTTAGAAGCGGACATGAGAGCACGGGTACGCGCGCCTGCGCTCAACAATAAACTTTCCTACACCCCCTCTTTCGTGTTCCAATCTGGGTCATGGAACATGATCAAAATCAAACCCGCCATTCCCTTAACCGCCCCGCCTGACCGCACCCCTCGCGCGGATGGCTGGACTGTCGCCCGGCAGGACGCCTTCCTCAAGGCGCTGGCCGCCTGCGGCTGCATCACCGACGCGTGCCGCGCGGTCGGGATGAGCCGGCAGTCGGCCTACGACTTGTACCAGCGCCCGGCCGCCACGGCCTTTCGCGCGAGCTGGGACGCGGCGCTGGATTGCGCAATCGCTCTGGTTGAGGGCGGCGCGTGGGAGCGGTCGATCAAGGGCGTGGCCCGGCCCATCTTTTATCGTGGCGAGCAGGTCGGCGAATACCGCCACTTCGATGAGCGCCTGACCATGTTCCTCCTGCGCTACCGCCGCTCGCAGCGCTATTGCGAACCGTCACAGCGCTGGATCCCGCCGATCCCGCCCGGCTGCGAGGACGACGGACCCGACCCCGACGAGGCCATCGGCAGCCTCGAATATCACCTCGACGACCTGATCGACGAGGCCGAGCTGCCCGGCGGCGTGAGCGAAAGCTCGCGCGCGTGTGATGGCGTCAACTTCGTCAACTTCGTAGGATTTGGCGGTGCCGAATCCCTCTCCCTCGATGGGCGTAGCGGGCCTCAAGGCTCCGCGGAGCAAGAATCCGCGGAATGCCCGCGGAGGGGAGGGTTGGGTGAGGGTGACCCCGGAGGCCCGCTCGACGTCCACGATCACCCCGCTCATCCTCCCCATCAAAGAGAAGGGGGAAACCCGGTGAAATATTCGCCCGCCTCCTGACTCTCGGCCCTGTCTCGGGAATCTGGACCCCCAAGCTCGATTCGCGCTGCAGCCGCCCGGCTTTCCGTCGGGCCTGCGGCATTTGTTCGGGCGCATTTGATTGAAAAGAGCGAGGGCAACATTCGATGGCAAAGCCGACCGACCCAGGCACTATCCTTTCGCGGATCAAGGACGAGGAGATCGATTGGGTCGACCTCCGCTTCACCGATCCGAAGGGCAAATGGCAGCATCTGACCATGGCCTCGGGCGTCATCGACGAGGACAATCTGACCGACGGCCTGATGTTCGACGGTTCCTCGATCGCGGACTGGAAGGCGATCAACGAGTTCGGACATGATCCTCAAGCCCGACCTCGACGCGGCCTATGTCGACCCCTTCTCGGCGACTCCGATGCTGGTCCTGTTCTGCAACGTCGTCGAACCGTCGACCGGCGAGCTTTACGGCCGCGACCCGCGCTCGACCGCGACGCGCGCCGAAGCCTATCTCAAGGCGACGGGCGTCGGCGATACGGTGTTCGTCGGCCCCGAAGCCGAATTCTTCATGTTCGACGACGTCCGTTTCGAGGACAGCTATAACGCCAGCGGCTTCCGAATCGACGACATCGAGCTCCCGACCAACACGATGCGCGAATATGACGGCGGCAACCTCGCCCACCGGCCGCGCGCCAAGGGCGGCTATTTCCCGGTCGCTCCGGTCGACAGCGCAATGGACATCCGCGGCGAGATGGTCTCGACCATGCTCGAGATGGGCCTGCCGATGGACAAGCACCATCACGAGGTCGCCGCCTCGCAGCACGAGCTTGGCCTCACCTATGGCGGGCTGGTCGAGACGGCCGACCGCATGCAGATCTACAAATACGTCGTGCACATGGTCGCGCACGCCTACGGCAAGACCGCGACCTTCATGCCCAAGCCGATCGCCAAGGACAACGGCTCGGGCATGCACACCCACATGTCGCTATGGAAGGGCGGCAAGCCGATGTTCGCCGGCAACGGCTATGCGGGCCTGAGCGAAACCGCGCTCCACTTCATCGGCGGCGTCATCAAGCATGCGCGCGCTCTGAACGCCTTCACCAACCCGACGACCAACAGCTACAAACGGCTGGTTCCGGGCTTCGAAGCGCCGGTGCTCCTCGCTTACTCGAGCCGCAACCGCTCCGCCTCGTGCCGCATTCCGTACGGCGCGGGTGAGAAAGCCAAGCGCGTGGAGTTCCGCTTCCCTGACGCGCTCGCCAATCCGTACCTGGCCTATTCGGCGCTGCTGATGGCCGGCCTCGACGGAATCCAGAACCGCATCCATCCCGGCGATCCGATGGACAAGAACCTTTACGACCTGCCGCCGCAGGAGCTGGTGAATGTCCCGACCGTCTGCGGATCCTTGCGCGAGGCTCTCGTCAACCTCCAGGAGGATCGCGCATTCCTCACCCGCGGCGACGTGTTCAGCGACGATCAGATCGACGCCTACATCGAGCTCAAATGGGAAGAAGTGATGCGCTGGGAAACGACCCCTAGCCCTGTCGAATACGATATGTATTATTCGTCATAAGGCGGCCGCCCGAAAAGCGGCGCTGCTTCAGCGACGCCGGTGGGGGACGCCCTTCCCACCTCCCAGAGTCTCCCATCGGCATCGCATGACCACTCCGTAAGTGCACGATTTTGTAACCACAATTCGGCTTAGGCCGCGCCTCTTATGCGGAGAGGCCGATGAACATCCGGACGAAGATTTTCGGCGAGACGAAGACGCCGATCCGGTGGTCGGCGAGAAGAAACCCAGAGGCGCGAAAGCCAAAAAGCTGGGCAGCGTCGTCGTCCCACGCGAAGATCGGCACCGGACGAACAGCCGCTACGAGGACCGCCACCGGCTCCTCAACGAGCAGGTCCGCCTCACCTACAAGGGCAAGAGGCGCGCGGTCGCAGCTGATCAACCTCTCCGGCGGCGGAGCGATGGTCAGCGGCACCTTCAAGCCGAAACTGTGGGACCGGGTCGAGCTTCACCTCGGCGAGAACGGCACAATCGAATGCGCGGTCTGCTGGATCCGCGAAGACCGCATCGGCCTCGAGTTCGCGCATGAGACGCGGCTCGATTGCTCCCCGACCAAACAGACCAAAGTGCTTCGCGAAGTCATTGCCCGCAGTTTCCCCGATATCCAGTTCGAGCAGCCCGAGACTATCGAAGCCGAATCCCGTGGTCGACGAGCAGCGGCATGAGGGCCGCCACCCGCTCATCTGGTCGGGTGTGCTGCACCACCGGGACAAGAAAATACGCGTGCGCGTGCGCAACATCTCGGCCACCGGCGCGATGATCGAGTTGAAGCGATCCCGTGCTCGTCGGCGGTCAGGCAATCCTCGAGCTCGGCGATGACGGATTCATTCCCGCGACGGTCGCCTGGCTGCTCGGCGACCAAATTGGCCTCCGCTTCCGCAGCAAATTCGATATGACCCAGCTCGCGCGCTCACGCCCCGAAGTTGCGCCGGCGAAGTGGGTTGCGCCCGATTATCTTCGGGCAGCCGGATCGAAGGTCGCGCGTTCGGGCGCGAACTGGGGAAGGGTCTCGCTGGGCCAGCTTCGCCAGCAGCTCGAAGGCTTTCTCAAGCGCTAGGGTCCGGTGCGCGCCCGCTGCGGCCGCGCGGCTGCCGTAGATGAAATAAAGCACCAGGCCGACGGCCTGCGCCGTCACGAAGAACAATTGCGTGCGGTTGGGCAGGCTGATGAAGAGATAGAGGCAGCCGAGGATTCCGACCGGCCCGACAACCCGGCCGCGGGCGCGCGGAACTTGCGCTCGGTATCCGGTTCGCGGCGCCTGAGAACCAGCATTGCAGCGCAAACCGCTATAAACGCCGCGAGCGTTCCGGCATTGGCGAGCGCCGCGATGCTGGTGAGCGGAATGAGCCCGGCGAACACCGAAGTCACAACCGCAGTGAAAATCGTGATCCGGACCGGCGTTCCGCGGCGCGACACGCGCGCCAGGCTGCTGCGGCAACAGTCCGTCGCGGGCGACTGTGAAGAAGATCCGGCTCTGCCCGTAAAAGAATGCGAGGATCACAGTCGGCAAAGCGATGACAGCCGAAGCACCGAGCACGCGCGCCGCCCATGGTTGACCGATGTCGCGCAAGATCAGCGCGAGCGGTTCGGCGCTGCTCGCAAATCCCGTATAGGCGACGGCGCCGATCGCCGCCGCGGCGACGGCCATGTAGATGGCCACGCACACCACCATCGATCCCACGATTCCGATGGCGAGATCGCGGCTCGGATTTTTCGCCTCCTCCGCCGCCGTCGCGATCGCGTCGAAGCCGTAAAAAGCGAAGAAGATGATCGCCGCCCCGGCCATCACGCCAACCTCGCTCCCCGGCGGGCCGCTCTTGCTGAAATCCGTAAGGCATGAACGGGTGGAAGTGCGACGCATCGAACACCGGCAGCGCGACCGCAATGAACATCGCCAGCGCAAGCATCTTGATCGCGACCAGGATGGCGTTGAGCGTTGCGCTTTCGCGAGTGCCGGCCATCAACAGGCCCGCAATCACCCAGATGATGAAGATCGCCGGGACGTTGAGGACACCGCCCAGTTCGGGACCCTGGATCAGCGCATCGGGCAGGCCAAAGCCGATCGACTTCAGGAACCCCGCCGCATAGCCGGACCAGCCGACCGCCACGGCGCTGACCACGAGCGTATATTCGAGGATCAGCGCGACTCCGATCATCCACGCGATCAGCTCGCCGAACACGACGTAGGAATAAGTATAAGCGGAGCCTGACGCCGGGATCATCGTCGCAACTTCGGCGTAAGCGAGCGCCGCGCAGGCGCAGATCAGGCCGGCGATCGCGAAGGACAGAATCACCGCCGGACCGGCCTTCCCCGCCCCGACCCCGATCAAAGTGAGAATGCCGGTGCCAACGATCGCGCCCACACCGAGTGCGACGAGGTGCGGCCACGACAATGTCTGCTTGAGCCGATGCTCTTCCGGCATGTCTTCGCGCGCGACGATCGTCTTGCGCACGTTCCAGTTCTTCATGGCCGAGCCCCTCTCCCGTCACTGCGAGCGTAGCGAAGCCATTGGGCGGCGCAACTGGATTGCCCCCCGGCCGCAGCGCCATGCGTGCAGGGGACCGGCCCGGGGGTGTGTAAGCTTTATCAGTTTCGCGGCGAAGCCTGTGCTTCATCCGCCAGCCTGGACCACAAGTGCCGCCCTGTAGGACAGCGATTGTTCTCATGTCGGCTTGCGACACCACGGCGGGCATTGGCCGCCCACGTGGGCAGCAACTTAAGCGGGCACTTTCCGGCTTTCGCCGCTCTTTTGCCGCGAGCGGACCTTCAGCAGGTCCTGGCGCGAGATGATTCCGACGACCCGGCGGCTCTGCTGGTCGACGATCGGCACCCGGCCGACGCCGGATTCGACCATCATGTCGGCGACCTCGCCGCACGGCGTCTCGGGAAAGGCGAACTCGCGTCGAGGCATCGGACAAAGCGTCGGCAAGCTGGCCGTCCTGGTCTGCCGGTCGACCTGCCAGCGCAGGGCGTCGGTGCGCGACACCAGCCCGAGCAGCCGCCCGCGCGTCGTCAACCACCGGATAGGAGCGGTGCTCGGCCTCGCTGTCGAAAAAGCGCACCGCGTCGGGAGATCGCATGTCGCCGGGAAGCGTCGCCGGCTCGCGGGTCATCAGCTGCCCGGCCTGCAGGAACTCCAGCGCGTCGACCGTATATTCGCGGAGATGTGGCGGCCGCGCCGGGCGATCTTCTCGGTCAGGATCGAGCGCTTCATGATCAGCACGCTGACTGCATAGGCCGCCGAACCGGCGGCGATCGTCTCCGGAAGCGCGGACAAATGATTGGTCAGCTCGGCGGCGAACAAGGCGCCGGTCATCGGCGCGCGCATGACCCCGCTCATGATCCCGGCCATGCCGATCATCGCCCAGAAGCCGGGGTCGCCGGGCAGATATTGGCCGATCAGGAAGCCAGCGCAGCCGCCGAGGATCAGCAAGGGCGCGAGGATCCCGCCCGAAGTGCCCGAGCCCAGGGCGACCAGCCACACCACCGCCTTGACGACGAGCAGCAGTATCACCGCCTTCACCACCAAGTTGCCGTTGAGCAGCGCCTGGATGCTGCCATAGCCGGCGCCGAGCACGCGAAGGTCGAACAGGCCGCCGATGCCGACGACGACGGCGCCGATCGCCGGCCACCACATCCAGTGGATCGGCAGAGCGTGGAATCCGTCCTCGATCCGATACAGCAGCGAACGACAGGAGAGCGGCGAGCAGTCCAGTGGCGAGGCCGAGCGCCGCCGGGATTGCGATCGGCTCGATCCCTGCGGGCGTCGGCGCAGCAAACGGAAACAGCGGGCCGGAGCCGACCAGCAGCGGGCGCCAGGCCAGTGCAACCAGCACCGCCGTCACCACCGGCACGAAGCTGCGCGGCTTCCATTCGAACAGCAGCAGCTCAACCGCCAGCATGATCGAGGCGAACGGCGTCCCGAAGATGCCGGTCATGCCCGCTGTCGCGCCGGCGACGAGCAATGTCTTGCGCTCGGCCGCGCTCAAATCGGAACAGTTGCGCGAACAGCGAGCCGATCGCGCCGCCGGTCATGATGATCGGGCCCTCGGCGCCGAACGGGCCGCCGCTTCCGATCGACACCGCCGACGATAACGGTTTCAGCAGCGCGACTTTCAGCGACAGCTTGCTGTCGCCGAAAAGGATCGTCTCGATCGCCTCGGGAATGCCATGGCCGCGGATCTTGTCCGATCCGAACCGCGCCATCAGGCCGACGATGAGCCCGCCGAGCACCGGAATGAGCAGCACGAGCAGCGGGCCGCGGCCGGCGATGACGGCCGCGGCGAAGGCGAAATTGCCGTACCAGAAAAGATTGGTCGCGAAGGCGATCAGCTTCAGCAGCACCCAGGCGCTGAACGCGCCGCCGGTCCCGGCGACGATCGCCATCGCGGCGAGGATCAGCATGCGATAGTCGGCGCTATAATCGGCGAGGCGCGGACGGTGGCTTGAGGGGACACGGGCCATGTCCGAGGGCTTCACGCGATTGGCGCTCACAATGCAAGGTCGCAGCCGGTGCACTTGGCCCTTCAAACCCGCTCTAGCGGCCGCCGCTTATTTATATGAGCGGACGCTTGTAGGTCGGTAATGCCGCTTTCCACCAAAAGCGGACATTCGCTTAGTAATCCTTGCTGACGCGCACGCTCGCGCTCGACCGGCCCACCGTCGACACCGTCGACAGCAGCGAAAGCCAGCGAGTCATCTGATATTCGACGCTGCGTCGCCGAATAGCCCTGTCCGTCGGTCACCACTTCGACGAACAATTTGCGGGTGATGTACTTGCCCGCGGCGATCGCCGTCTTCTGTCCCGTCGCAATGTCCGCGGGCACGATGCGCAGACGGTCGAGCCCGATCGCCTTTCGCAAGGCGTTGATCGGGTCGAGACTGCCCGATCCGGACTGAAGCGCCGCCACCGCCGACGCCAGTTGCAGCGCTTCGGGCGCCGAAAGGTTGGTGATCGAAGTCCCGAACAGGATGCGGGAAAGCAGCTCGTCCTGCGGCAGCGGCGGAGTGCTCGCGAAGGTGATCTCGGGCTTGAGGCCCGTTCCCTGAACGAGCACGTTCGCGTCCAGCCCCTGGACCTGCGCCGATGCGCGAATGTCGAGCTGCGGATCGGGCGGGCTTTCGCCGCGGAAGCGGATCGTTCCGCGATCGAGCCGGAAATTGCGTCCGGCGAAATCGTAATCGCCGCGGACCAGCTCGGCGCGGCCGGTGAAGCGCGGCGCATCGGCGAACCCGCCGACCTGGAGGTTGGTCGTCCAGTGGCTGTTAATCCCGAGTCCGGCGACCTGCAGGTCGTTGCCCGCGATCTTCAGATCGAGCTTCCACGGATGGATCGCGGCCGCCTCGATCACGTCTTCCGCATCGAGCCCGATCTCGCGCACGTTGAGCTGCGGCACCGCGGCCGCAGCGCTGGCGCGGCCAAGTTGGAAACGGCCTTTGTTGAGTTTGAGATCGCCCGAGATCGTGCCCCCCTGCCCGTCCGAGCGGATCTGCAGCGGACCCGTCACGGCGGCGGCGACGTCATCGCGGTTGAGCAGCAGCGCCTGGCTCGCTTTGAACGACAGGTTGAGCGCGGTCTTCCCGCCGCTGAACGTCACGGTGCCATTGCCGGCGACCGAGCCGCCACCGGGCGTGCTCCCCGAAATCTGGCTGAAGATCAGCTGCGGTCCGGAAAAGCGGGCCTGGCTATTCACGTTGGTGATCACCATGCCCGTCACCTGGCTTTCCAGACGGCCATTTTGCGTGCGCAGCGATCCGTGGATTACGGGATTGGCCCACCGGCCGCCAATGTCCGCGCCGAGTGCGAGCGGCCCCGACATGTCGAGCACTTCGCTGCCGGTCAACCGCCACAACGTGTCCGCCGGACCGGCGTAGCGCAGCTGCGCGAACAAAGGCGCGTTGAGCAACTCCGTCATCAGCGGCCCGCCGCCCATCGGCGAAAAGCGCGCCTGCGCGCGCCCGACGACCTGCCCGTTGCTGGCGGCGACCGCGCGCAACGCCGCCTGATTGCCGTTGACGATCGCGGCAACGCCAACGTCGATCGGCTTCGACGCGAGCACCAGGCCGGCGCGACTGAGCCCGCGTACTTTCAGCTCGAGCCGTCCGTTGCGATTGCCCTTCCACGCATAATCCAGCCGCCCGGTCGCCGACCCCGACAGGTCGAGCCTGGGCCAGGCGATGTCGAGCACTTCCAGGGGCATGCCCTGGACCTGCGCGTGGACCTCGGGACGCGAGCCGCTCCGCCCGGCAACGATCGCCGTTCCTCCGGCGAAGCTGAGCTTGGTGGGTGCAAGCGCCCACCCGTCGCCCGAGCGCGTGAACACCGCGGCCTGGTTGAGCACCAATGGCTCGCGGTCGATCCGGCCACTTCCGGTGAGCCGGATCGTATCGGGCGATACATCCGCCAGTGTCGAGAAAGCGAATGCCGCGCCGCGCCGGCCGGCGAACGCCGCGCGCACCTGCCCGCTGCCGTTGACCAGCTTGGCATTGGCGGTGAGGCGGGCAAGCGTGACTCCGCTGAAGTCGATCCCGCGCGCGTCGACTACGCCGTCGACGGTCGTGCGTTCGTCGGCGAGCACGATAATCCCGTCGGCGCGCCCGCTGTTCACCGCGAAAGCGCCGGGGAAGTTCGCGTGATTAGCAGTGAGATGCGCGTCGATCCGCTGCGCTTGCCCGGCAGGCGAGAAATCGAGCGTTCCACCGAGTGTGCCGTTGGCCAGCGTCAACCGTCCGCTGAAGCCTCCCGGGTCCGAACGCAGATCACCGCTCGCATGCGCTCCGCCCGCGTCGAGCGCAGCGATTGCGATCACCGTCGGCGCATTGTGCGGCAGCAGAATCCGCCCGTTGCTGGTGAACGGACCAAGCTTCGATCCGCCGCTCGCGCGATAATCGAACCCCGCCGCCGTCGGCGTCAGCAGCAGATGCATCGCGCGGATCCCGAGCGCGTCGTTGGGACGGTCGAGGATCATGTCGATCCGCGGGCGTTCGATATGCCCGTCGAGGATCATCTTCACCGGGCCGTATTTCGCCTGCCGTCCGGCGGCGACGATGTGGAAGGTTCCGTCGCGGAAGCGCTCGCCTCCGCCCAGCTAGCCTCAGCTTGGGCGAATAGAGTTGCAGATTGGTGAAATGGACGATCCCGTCATTGCCGCGCTCGAGGTTCGTCGTCAGCGACGGCAACCCGCCGGTGAGGTCGCGGAAGAAGCTGTTGTCGAGCCGCCGTACCCATGCCTTTGCGGTGCCGACGACATGCGAGCCGTGGTTGTTTTCTCCGGGAACGACCTTAAGGTCGGTGATCACGTCGACGAGCCCGAGCCCAGGGATCAGGTAGCGCTGCATCGCACCCGACAGCAGCACCTCGAAGCGGCCGGTCACGAGGTCGATCAGCAGCGAGAGCTTGCCGTTCCACTTGGCGCTGGTGAGCTTCAGATCCTCGCCGCGCACCAGCTTGGGCGTGATCGTCAGCCAGCCTTCGATCTGTGGGTTGGCGAGCATCGCCCCGGCGACGTCGCCAATGCCGGTGAGCGCACGCGCGCTGAGGCGGATCGGCACGCGCATCGGCCAGGGCGCGCAGCCGCCCGCGCCCCTCGGCACGCAAGTCGTCGAAACCGTTATTGTCGAACTGAACGTGCGGCGAGGTCAGCCGGTACGAATAATCGGCGGTCGCGAAGGGTCCGTCGAGCGTCCACACCATGCGCACGCTCTTGCCGGTCATATTCGGGAACAGAGCCGACGGCTTTAGCAGGTCGATCCCGAGCCGCATGCCCCGAAAACGGTTGTTGGCGAGGTCGATCGCGCCGCGCGCAACCGCGCGCAGCTCGGGCGAGCCGGCGATCAGCTGCCCGTCGAGAATGCGGTCCTTCAGCGTCGCTTCGCCGCGGATGTTTTCCAGCGGGAACGGTCAGGCGCTGAAGCTTGCCGGTGAGGAACTGCGCCGGCGCCCATTGCCCCTGGAGCCGGTACCGGCCGCTGTCGACGCCCAGCGCGAGCCGCGCTGTCGGCCGGCCGGAGAGGTCGAGCGCGGCGCTTCCCCGCCACCGCGTCCAGCTGCCCTTTCCGCCGATATCGAGCTCGACCGCACGGTGCGTGCCCGATGATCGCCGGGACCAGCCCGTTCGTCCGGCGAAGCCACATGCGCGCGAACGTCGAACTTGTTGCGGTCGGGCTCGGCATCGAGGTGGAACGTGACGCGGTCGCCGCCATTGTTCATCACCGCGGCAAGCTCGATCAGCGCGCGGCCCGAATGCACGTCGGCCTTGCCGCGCACGCTCCCGCTGCGCGGCACGCCGCCGACCTGCGCTCCAACGTCGAGCCGGTCGACGCGCAGCTCGCCGATGTGAATGTCGAAACCGGGAAGGATCGGACCTTTTTTGGTGCTTGGCTTGAGCTTCGGCAGGCGGATCAGCGGACCGCGCTCGGCGGTCAGGCTGTCGATCGAAAGCTTGTTGTAGAGCCACGCGCCAGGCGCCCAATCGAGCTTGATATTGGGCGAAGTCAGGAACACTCCGTGCTGGTCGGCGATGGTCACATTTCTCAGCTGCGACTTGCCGAAGATCGATCCGTCGATGCGCCCGATACGGATGTTCAGGCCCGAAGCGGTCTCGAACCGCGCAATGCGATCGACGATGAAGCGGTGCCCCGGCGCGCTGTCGAGCAGGACGAGCGCACCAGCGAGCAGGAACAGCAGAGCGATGAAGGCGGCGAACAGTTCATTCAACAGCCGCCACTTCCAATCCCGCCTGAGCCGCCTCGACGGCGGCGCTGCGCTTCGGTCGTGATCGCGGCCTCGGCCACCCTCAGAACGCCTGTCCGAGCGAGACCGTGACCGCGACCGGGCCGTCGCCTTTCTGCCGGTTGAGCGGAACGCCGAGATCGATGCGGATCGGGCCGAAGCTCGAATAGTAACGGGCTCCGACCCCTGCGGCGAACCGCCAGTTGCTGAAATCGGGCATCGCCTTGGTCGTCAGCGAGCCACCGTCGAAGAAGGGCACGACCCCGAAATTCCCGCCGAACTGCTTCAGGCGAATGCGCGCCTCCAGGCCGAATTCGGCAAGGCCGCGGCCGCCGACCGGATCCCCGGCCATGTTCTTGGGCCCGAGCTGCTGATAACCGTAGCCGCGCACCGATCCGCCCCCGCCCGAATAAAAGCGGCGCGAAGGCGCGATCTCGAAGTCGCTGGCGCCGATAATCGTCCCCAGCCGCACCCGCCCAGCGACGACCACTTGCTCCGATACCGCATGATAGGCGCTCCCATCGATCTGCGTGCGCACGTAAGTAAAATGTCCGCCGTGCGCGGAAATTTCGGGACTGATGCGTCCGCTCAGCCGGAACCCGCGCGTCGGGTCGAGCAGACTGTCGCTTCCGTCATAGCCAAGGCTGAGCGGCAGCGCGGCGATCAGGAACGTGCGCGTCGCCTTGTCTCCCGTGAGGTCGAAGACGCCGTTCTCATCGGTCGCGAGCAGCTCGGCACCGTAGGTCCACGTCCACTTCTTCTGCCAGATGAAATTGCTCTGCCGCTCAATGCCGCCGGAAAGGAGCACCGTCTTCGCCTCATAAGCGTCGAACTTCTGGTGTCCCGCCGACACCTGGAGATTGAGCACCTGGTCGCGCTGGAGGAAATTGCTGCGGCGGAACTGCACTGCGGCGAGCTGCTCCCTCGTGCCGGCAATGCCCCGCAGCGTCAGCGCGCCTTCAGGATTGAAGAAGTTGCGATCCGTCCAGTCGACTTCGGCGCGAACGCCCTGGCCCGTGCCGTAGCCGAGCTCGCCGGCGATCGTGTGCGACGGAGCAGGCTCGAGGCGCACCCTGAGGTCGGCCGTTCGCCCACCATCAACTGGGACGACCTGAATGTCCGCGACCGACACCAGGCTCGTCGCGATCAGTGCGCGGCGCAAATCTTCGATCTTCGACCGCTTGAAGATGTCGCCTGGCTTAAATCGCGCAATCGTCGCGATGTGTCGCGCACTGAACGGCGGCTTCCCGCTGACGTGGATGGCGCCGAACCTCGCGACCGGCCCAGGGTTCACCGGCAGCAGCAGCGTCGCGAGGCGCGTTTGATGGTTGATCTCGATCTGCTGCTCGCCAAGCTTCGCTTCGGCGAAACCCTCCTGGCCCAGCGCCGTCCTCAGCGCCGCACCGCCCGCGATGACGTCCTGCGCAATCACCGGATCTCCCGCCCTTACGGCGAAAACATTCCGAAACTTCGCCGCATCTTCGCCCGCAGCCTCGAGGCCCGGCAATTCGACGGAAGCGAAGCGGTATTGCTGACCTGGATCCGCAGCGAGGATCACCTGGAGCCCGCCCGCCACACGCTCGGTGCGCGGCTCGACCACAGCATCATAATAGCCCTGGCTGCGCAGCAGTTCGGCGAGCAAGTCCGCGTCGGCGCGTGAACGGCGACCGATCTGCGCGGCATTGGCCGGCTTCTTGCGATCCGCGTCGAGCGCCGATTGCTGCCGGAACGTGTTGAGCAAATCTTCCGCGTTGCCGAACTTTGAAAGGCCCTCGAGCGTCCAGGTGTAGCGAACCTGGCTGGAGCTCTCGTCAGATTGTTGCGGCACCTACGGCCGTTGGCGCCGGGACGTTCGTGTCCCTGGCATTCAAATTCGGCCAATCCACTCCGAGGTCCGGCAGCGGAGCCAATGGCGCCGACGGGTCGAGCTCGGCCGCGTCCGGTTGGAGGCGGCGGCTGCTGCTCGGGCACGGTCTGCGCGAGGCCAGCGGTAGGCGCGAGCACGAGAATGGCGGCCGCGCACAGCAGCCGCGCGCCCCTCCGCCTCGATCCCCACCCGCTCATTCGCGATGAGCCTTAGCTACCGCTCCTGAACGGCGCCAGTATCAAGCCCGCGTTGCGGCGCTTCGCGGCAGCGCCCGATCCTGTTGAAAAGCGTGAAGATTAGTGAACTGAGCCGCGGACCTCTTCGCAGCTCAACGTGGCGATGACGCGCTCGATCTGCCGCCAATGGCAAAACCGCGCGACATTGCCCTCGTCGCGGCTGCGCTCGGCGCGCGCCGCGGCTTCGAAGCCCGCGTCGTCACCATAAAGCTGCATGAGCTCGGACGCGTCGGTGAGCGCAAGCCGTCCGTGGATGAAGGGCGTGTCCATACTCAATCATTAGTCCAGCGCCCGTTTCGCGACTGCCGACAAATGTCGTCAATGAGCTGTTGACCATTTCATGCAGCCGCGACCCGTCGTCGCCACCGTAACAGGGCGGTCACCCGAACCGATTTCTCGCCGGGGCTGGCCGAATTTATTCTGTTAGGCGCAACTCGGTGACGTGTGGTTCAATTCTTCGGCAGCCGATCCGGCTGTTTCGTGGGGGAAGACCAATGCAAAGGATATTTTTGGCCGCGCTGGGCGCGGTTGCAGTCACATGCGCGTCAGCTGCGGCTGCCGAGCCATACGTCGATTACACACCGCAGAAAGGTTATTGGTCCATCAACGCGGTTGAGGTCGATCCAAACCACGTGGACGATTACCTCACGGGCTTACGCAGCTCTCAAGTTTCTGCATTCGAGGTGCTCAAGCGGCGCGGCCTCATCGACGATTATAAGTTCATGGTCCGGACCGGTTACGTCAAGGGATCTCCCAACGTGCTCATCATGACTCACGTCCCAAGCACCGCCCTCGACGATCCAGACCAGGCCCGCGATCAAGCGGTGGAGAAAGAAATTTACTCGGTCTTCAGCAAGCAAAAAGGCGACGAGGCCGTGCGCGGCTATGAGAAATATCGCACCTTCGTCGATACTGGGAATTGGCAGACCATGGTCATGAGCAAATAGGGGCTCGACCAATGCGAGGGGCGGGCGCCGTTGGGCACCCGCCCTGCCATTCCGCCGGCCGACGCTGGCGCTGGTTTGATCGCTCTGTCATGAGTGCGCGCATGCAAAGCCGCAGCACTCGCGCCGGGGGATGCTTCCTCAGCATCTGCATCATTCTCGGATTCTTCGGAGGCCTTGCGATCCGCAATCCGCTGAAGGGCGCTCTCATCGGTACCGCTCTCGGTGCCGTGCTCGCACTCGCGACCTGGCTGATCGATCGCCGGCGCTCCGGCTAGACCACCCGTCGCCCGGACCAAATCACCCGCCCGATGACATGAATGTGGTCGAGGCCGCAATCGGGCCAGTCGGGATAAGCCGGATTGTCCGACTGCACGGTCACCCGTCGTCCCATCGGATGCAGCGCCAGGCGCTTCACCACCAGCGCCTCCTCGGCGCGAAGTACATAAATCCCGTCGCGCAAACGATCCGCTGCGTCGCCCGGGTCGACCAAGATTTCGTCCCCCTGATTGAGCGTCGGTGACATCGAATCGCCTTCGACCTTGACGATGGAAAGCCGCTCCGCCGGAGTGGATGTAAGCGCTTTCAGCCAACGCTCGTCGAACCCGAAATAGGGCTTGCCGAGCTCCTCCATGACAATTGCACCGGGACCGGCCGAGACACTCACCGGGTGGCGCTTGACGCTGACTAGTCCGTTGGCCGTAACCGCCTCCTGCGCCGGACCACCGAGAACGGCTTCGGACACCGCGAAATAGCGGGCGAGCTTGCGCCGCTCCTCCTCTCTCAGCCGCTTGGGCACGCCGCGTCGCACGAATTGCTGAATGTACGCGGCGTTGCGGCCGAGCATTCGCGACAGGCCGGCGAAATCTTCCCCGCGCTCGACGCAGAGACGTTCAAGGACGTGGCGCGGATCTGAATTCATTAATGCCCCTTTAAGGATAGGTAAGTGCCTAGACAAGTAGGAATTGCGTTGGAATGAATGATGTGCCGAGTCGCTCATACTATAAGGAATGGGCCGTGCATTTGCTCAGAGAGGTAGAAAAATTTCTTCGCCAAAGTGACGTAGCTCCGACCCGATTCGGCCGAGAAGTGGTTGGCGATCCGCGTTTCGTCTTCGATCTTCGACGAGGCCGTGACCCGCGTCCCAAGACAATCGCGCGGGTGCGCGCCTATCTGGAGACGGGATCATGTTGAAAATCGCGATGTCGGCTGCGGCCGCTAATTTGCTTCGGGCGCTGATCGCCCGGGCGAGGGTGCCACGAGATAGGATTTTACTTATCGATGTGCGGTCTGTCGACTGGCAATCGCTGACTTTCGTCGGGGAGCGCCACCACTTTGACCTTCGAATTGCGCCACCCGATTCCAAGAGCGTGGTCGAGCGGCTGTGCGACGGACTCGAGGACGCTGAATTCAGCATCCCCGGAATGTTTGTCGCGGATATTACAATTGTCGGGTCGCCGGTGCGAGACGGTGACGGTTCAACGAGTATCTCGATCGAAGCGCTGACAATCGGAGAGTGAACCTAACCCAAAGACCGGCGCAGCTCGGCGAGCGCGTCGTACAAAGCCTGCGAAGCATCGGGGGGTGCACCCGGGGCGCCTTTTTCGCCCCGATGGCGTTCGATCCGGGCGTTGAGTTGCCCGGGCGTCGACATCGCGGAGGGGTCAAACAACCGGACTACGCGAGATTCCGGCCCAAGCTCGGCGAGGATGTCCTCGAGCACCAGCTCGTCAGCCTCCGCGTTTTCGACAGGGTGAAGGCGATCGGAGGCAGTCAGCAGCAGCTCGCCCAGGCCATGTGATTCGAGCGGCTGGAGACGATCGCCGTCGGTCAGCAGTAACTCGCCGGCATGATCGGTTCCGAGTGGATCGAGACGATCGCCGTTAGTCAGCAACAGCTCGTCCGTCGGCCGTTGCTCGGCGATTCGGAATTCATCGATGTGCTCCAGCACGAGTTCGTCCAGCGGTTCGATGGCTGGCACGTCGAACGCGGGAAGATGGAAACGCTCCTCAACCGCAATGCCGCGCAAGCCTCGGGTGCAGAGCAAGAAAGCCACTCCGGCCGCGCCCGCGCTGAAGACGCCGAGCAGCGGCTCGCGGTAAAGCCCGCTCAGCAAACCATACAGGGCGTAAGCCGTTGCTCCGGCGAACAGCGTGGCAGCGAGCCGGTCGACCCCCGTTTCTATCCGTTCTGCTTTGACCCCGTCCATGGACCATGCGGATAGCAGCAAATCCTTGCCGTTCGGTTAGGCGCTCGCCTCCGCCTCGGCACGCGCGGGCGCGCGCTCGACAAGGGCGGTCAGCGCGTCGGTGAACTGCGGAACATCATCCGGCTTGCGGCTGGTGACGATGTTGCCGTCCGTGACGGAGGGCTCGTCGACCACGGTCGCGCCTGCGTTTTTGAGGTCGGTCCAGATTGAGGGCCAGCCGGTCACCCTTTTGCCCCGCACGAGGTCGGCCTCGATCAGCAACCATGGGCCGTGACAAATCGCCGCGACCGGCTTGCCCGCGTCGGCGAACGCGCGAATGAGCTCAATCGCCTTGTCGTCGAGCCGCAGTGTATCGGGATTGCGCACTCCGCCGGGCAGGATCAGCGCGTCGAAATCGTCGGCCTTTGCCTCATCGAGGGTCAGGTCGGGCCGGATCGTCTTTCCAGGATCGTCGTGCACGGTGGCCTGAATCGGCTCGGCCTTGGGCGAAGCAAGCTTCACCTCGGCGCCGTGACCCTGCAGGATCTCGCGCGGCCCGAACAGCTCTGATTCTTCAAAGCCATCGGTCGCGACGATCAAAACTCGTGCATCTGAAATCCGCGGCATCGGCAAGTCTCCTCTTTTTCCACGCAACAGGAACCCGCCCGCTCACTCGCTCGCTTATGCCGCCGCATAAGTCGAGTAAAACCAGTTGGGCGCGAAAATGCTTCGGCATAGCAGTGACACCGAGCCGGGAATCACCCGCAAGCGGATTGGCCGCTACTGGGCCTATTTCGATGGTGCCGGCAAGCGCATCACCGACCGCGTAGAGATCGACCGGCTGAACGCGATCGCCCTGCCCCCAGCCTACACGGGCGCGTGGTTTTGCGCCGATCCCAACGGCCATTTGCAGGCGACCGGCGTGGATGCCCGGGGTCGCAAGCAATACCGTTACCACCTCCAGTTCCGTGAGCTGCAGGACAGCGCAAAATATGAAGGGCTGCTGGAGTTCGGCAAAGCGCTTCCGCGCTTGAGGCGCCGCGTCGAGCAGGACCTCAGGAAGCGCAAGCTTTCGCGCGACACCGTCCTTGCCGCGATCATTCGTCTGCTCGACACCGAGCATATCCGTATTGGCAACGAGGAATATGCACGCACCAACAAGAGCTTCGGAGCGACCACGCTGCGCAGCCGCCACTTGCAGCGCAAAGGGCAGAAGCTGGTGATGCGCTTCACGGGCAAGCACGGCATCTTGCACGAGGTCCGAATCACCGACAGCAACTTGCGGCGCATCGTCAACCGCTGCGACGAGCTGCCGGGCCGCATGCTGTTTCAATATGTGAACGGTGACGGAGTGCCGCAGCCGGTCACGTCCAGCGACGTCAATCAATACATCAAGGAAGCCACCGGCGGCGACTTCACGGCAAAGCATTTCCGTACCTGGGGCGCGAGCGTGATCGCCTTCGAGCAGATGATCGAGAAAGCCGCGGATGCGCGGATTAGCATCCGAACGGTGGTCGAGCCCGTCGCCGAAGCCCTCGGCAACACGCCCGCGATCAGCCGCAAATCCTATGTGCATCCGAAACTGCTCCAAGCCGTGAAAGCCAACCCCCGCGATCCGCTTCGCGGGCTGGAGCGGCCCCTGCCCCGCAAACGCCTGTCGTCCGGCGAAGTCGGCTTGCTGGAGTTCCTTGCGGAACGTCGTCGCCCGCGACCGCGAAAGACCGCGGCAGACAAGCAAGCGACAGCTAAACAAGCCGCCGCTTGATCCCGGCGGCGCGGGCCGCCAAACGGCAGTTATGCCCCTCGTCCCGCTCCGCGACTGGTTTGCGACAAACCACGTCGGCCTGCTCACGGCGACGATCATTGCCGCAATCGTCCTCGGCGCGCTGCTGCTCCTGCGACTGATTGGCGAACGCGCGTGCGTCAGCGATCCGGAGCATTACAACTGGCGATCGATCATCGGCCGCGCGCTGGCGAAGACTTCGGTTCTCTTCATCTTGGTCACCGCGGCCGATGCTTTCGCGACCTACGCCAACCTGCCGGCGCGGGTGGAACGCCCCGTGGACATCGCGTTCATCGTCGCATTTGCGCTACAAGGTGCGGTCTGGGCACGCGAGCTGGTTCTCGGCCTCATATCGCGCAGGGTCGCAGCGGCCGACGACGGCAGCGCGCTGGCCAACGCGATCGCGATCGTCCGCGTCCTCGTGAGCTTCACCGCGTTCGCCATCGCGATCATTTTGATTCTGGATAATCTCGGGGTGAACGTCACCGCTTTGGTTGCCGGTCTGGGCATCGGCGGAATCGCCATCGGCCTCGCGGCTCAGGGCATCTTCTCCGACCTCTTCGCGGCTTTATCGATTCTGTTCGACAAGCCGTTCAAGCGCGGTGACACCATCCGCTACGACAACAGCACAGGTACCGTAGAGCGCATCGGGCTGAAGACCACCCGGCTGCGCTCCGTCACCGGCGAGCAGCTGATTATGGCGAACACCAAGCTGCTCGAGCGCGAGATCCACAATCTCGCGGAAGCCAAGGCGCGGCGGGTCACGCTTTACCTCGCCGTCGGCGGCGAAGCGTCGGCCAACGCGATCGATGCCGTCGCCGCTGCCGCCGAAGCCGCGGTAATCGCGCACAAAGGGTGCAAGCCGGTGCGCTGCGTCTTGTCCGGCGCGGGCGGCGGCTTACTGGCGTTCGATCTGGTCTATGACGATGGCACGCGCGACAACGAGCGGCTGGCGGCCAATCGCGGCGGGATCCTGCGTTCGCTGATCGAAGCGCTGGCAACGCACAAGCTCCAGCTGGTCCGCGCGTCCGACCAACCCACGGCGCCCCTTCCCTTCTGATGCCGATCGCAACTCTCGACGAAATCCGCAGGCGCGTCGGAGAGGAGGTCGGCGTCTCCAGCTGGCTAGTGGTCGACCAGGCGCGCATCGGCGCATTCGCCGACGCGACCGAGGACCGCCAGTTCATCCACCTCGAACTTCGGAAGCCGCCGCCCGGACGCCATTCGGCGGCACCATCGCCCACGGTTTTCTGACGCTGTCTCTGCTCTCGCGAATGAGCGCCGAAGCGACGCTTTTGCCCGAAGGCCTGAAGATCGCCGTGAACTACGGCTTGGACCGGGTGCGCTTCCTTGCGCCAGTCAAATCCGGTAGCTGCGTCCGCGGCCGCTTCGTCCTTGACTCGGTCGAGGAGAAAGCGCCGGGGCAATGGCTGATGCGCCATATTGTGACGGTCGAGATCGAAGGCGGCGACAAGCCCGCGCTCACCGCCGTGTGGCTGACCTTGTTGATCATCTGAGGAGTTTCGAATGCCGCGCGACGCAGTGATCGTTTCGACCGCCCGGACGCCAATCGGCCGCGCTTACAAGGGTGCGTTCAATGCCACCCCGGGACCGACACTAGGTTCGTTCTCGCTGCAGGCGGCAATCGAACGGGCCGGGATCGATCCAGGCGAGATTGACGACGTCATCTGGGGCGCCGTGCTCACACAGGGCACGCAATTCGGCAATATCGGCCGTCAAGTCGCGCTCCGCGCCGGCTGTCCGGTCAGCGTCTCGGGAATGACGATCGACCGCCAGTGCTCGTCCGGCCTGATGGCAATCGCCACCGCGGCGAAGCAAATCATAACCGACAAGATGGACGTGGTCGCAGCCGGCGGCCAGGATTCGATCAGTCTGGTCCAGACGCCCGAGATGCGCATCGCACCCGATCCGTCGTTAGTGGCGATGCACCAGCACATCTACATGCCGATGCTTCAGACCGCCGAGACGGTCGCGCGGCGCTACGGCATCAGCCGCGAGCGGCAAGACGAATATGCATTGAAGAGCCAGCAACGAACGGCGGCGGCGCAAGCGGCCGGCCGCTTCAACCAGGAAATCGTTTCAGTCACCACCACCATGTCGGTCAAGGACAAGGACACCGGTGAGGTCTCCCAACGCGAAATCACCATCGCCAGGGACGAAGGAAACCGCGCCGATACGACGCTTGAGGCCCTGTCCGGTCTCAATCCCGTGCTCGGCCCCGACACCTCAATCACAGCCGGCAATGCCAGCCAGCTCTCCGACGGAAGCTCGGCCTCGATTTTAATGGAAGCCAAGGAAGCCGAACGACGCGGCCTATCGCCGATGGGCCGCTACGTCGGCATGGCGGTCGCGGGCACCGAGCCCGACGAGATGGGCATCGGCCCAATCGACGCCGTCAACAAGCTTCTGAAACGCTTCGACCTGAAGGTCGCCGACATCGGCTTGTGGGAATTGAATGAGGCCTTTGCCGTGCAGGTGCTCTACAGCGCGGAGCAGCTTGGCATCCCCGAGGACCGCCTCAACGTCGATGGGGGCGCCATCTCGATCGGCCACCCCTACGGAATGTCCGGCGCACGGCTCACCGGCCACGCCCTGATCGAAGGCAAGCGCCGCGGCGTGAAGCATGTCGTCGTCACCATGTGCGTTGGCGGCGGCATGGGCGCAGCGGGCTTGTTCGAAGTGCTTTGATGTTGAAAAGCCATGCATTCTGGCTTATGTTGCTACAGTAGCAACGGAGTTGGACGATGGGCGCGCTGTCGGTGAGGGAATTGAATAACAACATTTCCAAGGCGCTCGCGCGCGTGGAGGCTGGTGAGACTCTCGATATCATGCGTCGCGGAAAGGTGATCGCGGAACTCCGTCCCAAGGACAAGCGGACCGATCAGGCCTGGCGCAAGGCATTCAAGGATTCTGTCCGGACGCTGCGGAAAGGTTTCCCCGGTAAGCTTGGTCAGATCTCCGCTGACGATAAGTATGGGAATGCGGACCTGTGAGGTTCGCGATCGATTCGAACATTCTTGTTTACGCGCTCGTTCGGGATGACCCGCAAAAGCATGAAACAGCGTCCGAGATCATGGTTCGGGCGATGGTGCTCGACTCCGTTCTTGCAGCGCAATCGGTCGCCGAGTTTCTCAATGTCATTCGGCGCAAGGAACCGCGGTTGTTCGACGAAGCACGGGCCCAAGCGCTGCGTTGGCAGAAGACTTTTGAGCTGCTCGATACGACCGCCCAGAACATCATCGATGGCGCCGACTTTGCCGCACGTTATAAGCTACAGCTTTGGGACAGCGTGATCTGGCAAGTCGCCCGAACGGCGCATGCCGTCGTGTTCCTGACCGAGGATTTGCAGGATGGTCTGGCAATCGACGGGATGAAGGTATTGAACCCGTTCGATGCCGCGAACGCGGCGGAACTGCAGAATTTACTCCGCTCGGCTGACGAAGAGATTCAGTGGTAGGCACGACAACATCACTCTTGCCGAGCCGAGCCGAGCCGAGCCGATCCCGTGCGGCGGCGGCGGAATGGGCGCGGCGGGGTTGTTCGAGGTGCTATAAGGTCGCCATAGCCACGGAGTTCAGGTGATGATGATTTCGTCCGCACTGATTGTTTTCGGCGTCGTCCTGATCCTGCTGCTGGTGACGGTGCTCAAGAGCTTCGGCATCAACCGCGAATATCAGCGGGCCGTGCTCTTCCGCCTTGGCCGGCTGGGCGAAATGAAAGGCCCCGGCTGGTACTGGCTTATCCCGTTCGTCGACCGAGTCGTGAGGGTCGATACGCGCATCATCACCTACCAGCTCGAAACGCAGGAAACGATCACGCGGGACGGCGTCGCAGTGCGGGTGAACGCGGTGCTGTGGTTCCGCGCGGAATCGCCGATCCAGGTGGTGAACTCGGTCGAGAACTGGATGTCGGCAACCGTGCAAGCAGCCGAGACCGCACTGCGCGACGCGATCGGCCAAAGTGAACTCGATCAGATGCTGAAGGACCGCCTGTCGATCAACAGGCGCATGCAGGAGCTATTGCGCGAGGCCTCGTTGAGATGGGGCGTCGAGGTAGATTCGGTTGAGATCAAGGACGTCGACATTCCGGAGCAAATGCAGCGCGCGATCGCGAAGGAGGCCGAAGCGATCCGTGAGAAGCGCGCGCGCATCATTCGTGCCGAGGGGGAGCAGGAAGCCGCGACGAAGCTCTCTCAGGCGGCCGATACGATCAGCGCGTCGCCAGGGGCGTTGGAACTGCGGCGGCTGCAAACGCTTACCGAAATCGGCGTCGAGCATAACAGCACGATCATCGCAATGTTGCCGGTGGAGCTCGTTCACGCAGCCCGCAAGATCGCAGGCATGCCAGCAGCTGAAACCGAATAGGGCCAGCTTGAACCCAAACAGCCGCACGCAGGTTAAGAGCTTTCGGAGGAATGAAGATGCCCGAATCCAACCGCCCGCTCGTCGAACGCATTGCCCGCGTGCTCGCCGGAGCCGCGCACAGCGTCAATGCTAACGGCAGCGATCCGCACGCCGGCGACAAAGTGGACCGCGTCTGGCGCGAACATATCAACGACGCGCTCGCCGTCCTCCACACCGCGCGCGAGCCCGACGAAACCATGGCCGCGGCGGGCGACGAAAAGATATGGCGCAACATGGTCGAGGCGGCGCTGGCGCAGCACGTCGATTGAACGCTCGGGGGGACAGCAAGCGGCCCGCCTCCCGCCATCCCGGCTGGACCTTGGTTATGTCCGTCGCCGCGTCGTCGCTGGCCTTTATCGACGGATCCATACTGAACGTCGCACTGCCGGCGATCCGCGCGGGGACCGGGGCTAATCCTGCCGAAGTTCAGTGGGTGGTCAACATCTATACCCTGCCCCTTGCCGCGTTGATCCTGCTCGGCGGCTCGCTCGGCGACCATCAGGGGCGGCGGCGCTGGCTGGTGATCGGCACCGGGCTGTTTGGGATTGGATCGCTCGCCTGCGCGCTCAGCGGCTCGCTCGAGCCTTTGCTTGCCGGACGCGCGCTGCAGGGGTTGGGCGCCGGCCTGCTCTTGCCCAACAGCCTCGCCTTGCTCAACGGCGCGTATGAAGGCGAGGCACGCGGCCGCGCAATCGGTATCTGGGCCGCCGCGGGAGCCATTGCCGCCGCAATCGCTCCACCGATAGGCGGCTGGCTGGTCGCCCATAGCGGCTGGCAGAGCATCTTCTATATCAACCTGCCGTTCGTCGCCGCAGCGGTCCTCGTCGCGCTGACCCGCGTCGCCGAGGTCCGCGAACCCGAGAAGGCCCGGCTCGACGTCGGCGGAGCGGCGCTGACGATTGCTCGGCCTCGGCGCCGCCACCTATGGGCTGACTTTGTGGTCGCAGACGTTCGTCCTCACGCCCGCGGCTGCCGTGCCCCTCGGCGCCGGCGTGGCTCTCTTGCTTGGCTTCGTCCTCTATGAGCGCCGCATCGGCTCCAGAGCGATGATCCCTATCGCCTTGTTTGCCGAGAACCGCTGCTTCTCGGCGCTCAATCTGATGACATTCCTGCTCTACGGCGCGTTCGCTGGATCGTTGCTGCTGATCCCCTACGTCCTGATCGAGGTGGGGCATTATTCCCCTGTCGAGGCGGGCCTCTCCCTCCTGCCGCTGTCGATCATGCTCGGGCTGGGTTCGCCGATGATGGGCAAGCTCGCCGTGCGGCTCGGGCCGCGCATTCCGCTCACTGCGGGACCCCTCATAGTTGGCCTTGGACTCATCCTCGCCGCTCGCATCGCGTCCGGCCAAGCTTACTGGACCCACGTCTTTCCGGGCATCCTGGTCGTGTCGATCGGAATGACCCTGGCGGTCGCACCGCTCACCAGCACGGTGCTCTCCGCCGTGGGCAAACACCAGACGGGCCTCGCCTCCGGGTTCAACAGCGCGGTCGCGCGGATCGGCGGGCTCATCGCGGTCGCGCTGATGGGCGCAGTGCTGGCGGGCCACGGGGAAGCGATGCTGAGGCCGTTCGCGATCGCCCTCGTCATCATGGGCATCGTCGCCGCTCTGGGCGGCGCCGCCGCCTGGTTCGGGCTCACGGGAAGCTCAAGAAAGACCGCCTAAGCGGCGGCGATGAACTTTTCGACCACGGGAGCGATCATCTCGCGCCACTTGCGGCCGTTGAAGATGCCGTAGTGGCCGACGTCCTTCGCCAGGAAATATTTCTTCTTCGCCGCCGGTACCCTGGTTGCGATCTCCAGCGCGGCCCTGGTCTGGCCGATCCCGGAAATATCGTCGCGCTCGCCTTCGATCGCGAGCAGGGCCGTGTCGCGGATCGCCTTGGGATCGACACGCCGCCCGCGGTGCATCAGCTTGCCCTCGGGCAGCAGATGCCGTTGAAACACCACGTCGACGGTCTGCAGGTAGAATTCCGCCGTCATGTCGCAGACGGAGCGATATTCTTCATAGAATTTCTGGGTCGGCTCCGCCCCCTCCTCGTCGCCGACGACGAGGTGCTTGAACATCTCCCAGTGGCTGATGAGGTGCGACCCGAGGTTCATCGTCATGAACCCGGCGAGCTGCAGGAAGCCCGGATAGACCTTCCGCCCGGCGCCCGGGTAGATCATCGGCACGGTGGCGATTACGTTGCTCTGGAACCAGTTATGCGGCCGCTGAGTGGCGAGCGTGTTGACCGCGGTCGGCGCTTTGCGCGTGTCGATCGGTCCGCCCATCATCGTGAGCGTCCTCGGCCGCCACGGATTCTTGTCGGCGGCCATCAAAGCCGTCGCGGCGAAGGCCGGAACCGCCGGCTGGCACACCGCGAGCAAATGCGGCCGTTCGCCCGCTCGCTCGCCGACAAGCTCGAGGAACTCGATGAGATAGTCGACGTAATCGTCGAGATCGAAATTGCCGTCCGAAACGCGGCACCAGCTTCGCGTCGCGCCAGTCGGTGATGTAGACGTCGTGGCCCGGAAGCAGCCGCTCGACGGTTCCGCGCAGCAACGTCGCATAGTGGCCCGACATGGGCGCGACGATCAGCAGCGGCGGGCCGGCCGTCACGCCTTCTTTCGCGAAATGCTTGAGCTGACCGAAAGGTTTGCGGAGAACCACCTGCTCCTCGACCCGCACGGCCTTGCGCGCGATCCGCGTCGAGTGAATGCCGAATTCCGGCTTGCCGCGTGGCGCCGAGGCATGCGCGAAGACCTCGAGGCTCGCCGCGACCATCGGCCCCATCGAGCTATAGCCCCACGGGTTCGACGGGTTATTGAGCCATCCGGCGCCCATTCCGGCAAGCTTGCTCGCACCTGCGAGAAGCGAGCGCTGCATTTCATAGGCGTCGTAGAGCATCGAACCTCATCATCTGCCTCGGCGGGACGGGAGATGTGGCCCTGAAACAGGCCTCATGCAAGCGAATGCTGCGGTGCAAGAAAACTCTCGGCGATGCCGCCCAGTTCCGAAATATCCCGCACCGGCTCAACCGCCTGCAGAAACGCCTGCCCACCTTTCGCGATCAGGAAGGCGGAGGCGTTGTGATTGCCTCCGCGGCCGGTTGCCAGCGCCACTTCGATCTCGCCAATGTCGGGCGAACTGATGTGGTCGACTGGCGCTTCCGGCGCCCATTCGAGAATCGAGGTCGGGAAGGAAATCTCGCCGCGAGCCGGGGAATTCGTCATCGACGGCGATGATCTGCTTGATCAGCGGCTCTCCGGTGCCGGCAACTTGGATCGCGGATAGCCGCGCCTTCAGCCACTCGACATAGTCGTTCAGCTCCGCGCTTCCTCGCTCGAAGAAACCGGGCGTCTCACGTCCCTTCAAATTCAACCGGATCAAACCCTCGCCGCCGCTCAGCACCGGAAAAGACGGAGTTGCGCTCCACTGGCGGCCCCCGGTGAGCGAGCGGTTCACCACCCAGTCCTGCACTCGCTCCCCTAGCAGGCTCGCCGTTTGATATTGTAGCGTTGAGGGGAGCGCGCGCCGGAGGAAGGCCATTGCGTTCAGCGCCGCCGGTTTGCTCGACCCGTTCACCTGCCGCCCGAGATACTGCGCATTCAACCGCCGCAGGATCTCGCCGAGAAAGTGATCCTGCGCCCGGTTCGGCTCCATGCCATGCAAGGCGAAGAGGAGCAGCGCGGTATTGGTGCCGTCGAGCGCCGGCAGCAAGCGCCCCAGCTGCCGATCGGTTTCCTGATATACGGCGAGCATCGCGTCCGGCGATGCATCGGACGCGAAGTCCCCCTCAACGGGCCACAGATTGTGTCCGGCGCGGTGAGCTTCGTACCAGCCGGTCACGAACAGGCTCCACGGCCGGTTCATCAGGTAGAGCGTGGCATCGGCCTTGGCGCGCACCGCGGCGACCAGCCTGTCGCGGATCGCGGCGCATTGCCGTGCAGTCTTCGGTACCGGCACTTCGGGCCCGATCGGCCGTCGGCCGAAGCGCCGCTGAATGTCTTTCAGGACTTCAGGGTGCGAAGGTCTCGAGACGCCGGAGCTTTGATAGGACCAGTTGGTGATCTGCAGGCATGGAGCACGGTCGTCGTGCAGCGCATGCGCGACATCGAAGGCGATCGTTGGAAGCCCCGTGTGCGCCACCCGGTGCCAGAACGGCTCGACCGCAAAGCGTTCCGACCAATGCGGATCGGCAACGCGACGGTAGCGGCGATCCTTGCCGGACCATTGGAACGGAAAATACTGGCCGTGCTCGCCCGGCGGTTTTCCCGTCGAAAATGTCGGCCAGACGCTGGCGGCAAGATACTCGGCCGGTGTCTCAAGCTCGCGCAGCGTCCCGCTCTCCAGAAGCGAAACCAAGACCGGCAATTTCGGCCGGTTCTCCTGGATGAACGGCAGGCTCACCGAGTCGAGCCCGAGCATCAGCAGCCGTCGATCGTTTGTCACGGGTTCAATATGGGACATGCTGGTGCGCCGGCTCCCCCTACCCTCGCCAGCGATACTCACTAAACTGATAGAGGTTCATGCGCAAAAGCTCTCTTGTCGCAAGGCTTTACGCGTGTCCGATAACGGGATTGGTAGATGCCGCTGAAATTCGCGATCAAGTGTCTGGTGACTGCGGCCTTGCTTTGGCTCGCCTTTCGCAAAGTAGACCTCGGCGGCGTCTCGTCAGTGCTTTCCGGGCTCAACCCCTTGTGGGCCGCGGGGGCTTTGCTCGCGACCGTCCTCATCATCCTCGCCGACGCGCTGCTTCTGTCGGGCGTGCTGCGGACGTTCGGCCGCCGCGTGCCTTTTCCCACGGCACTTCTGTATAGCCTCGTCGGCTGGTTCTTCAGCAACGTCGCGCCTTCGACTGTCGGCGGCGATATCTTCCGCGGCGTGCAGCTGTCGCGCGCCGGGGTGCCGGCCGGCGCCGCCGCGCGACTGATCATCTCGATCCGGTTTCTTTCCTTTGCGACGCTCGTCGCCGTGATAGCGGCGGGGCTTCCGATCGCGCTGGGCTTGGTCGAGAATCAGCGCGACATGCTTCTTCTCGCCGGCATCCTCGCGGGCGCGAGCGGCGCGCTGGCGGCCGTCTTGGTGCTCGCCCATTTCCCCCGCTGGCCGCGGCTCGAGCGATGGCCGCTGTTCGGCAAGTTTTACTCGCTGTCGGACGACTTCCGCCGCCTGCTCGTGCCAAGCCCGCGGACCGCGGCGGCATGGCTGGCGGCGCTCGTGCAGCACCTGCTCCGCGTGGGGACATTGGCATTGCTGGCGACGGGACTTGGTCTTGGCATATCGGTCACGACCTTGTTCGCACTCACGCCCGCCGCGTTGCTCATCGCAATGGTGCCGATTTCCGTCGGCGGCTTCGGCGCTCGCGAGCTCACGTTCGTTTATTTCCTGGGCATCGCCGGAATCTCGGCCGAAGCCGCACTGTCGCTGTCGATCGCCTTCGGCCTCCTGCGCGTTCTCGTCGGCGGAGTCGGCGGCATCACCTGGTCGCTGATGAGCGACCATCACTATCGCGTCGACGCGCCCTCCGCCTGAAGCGTTCGCAGGCGTTCCAGCACGTCGGGCGGAAGTGGTCCCGCAAGCGCGGCGGCAATGTTCTCACTGAGATGCTTTCGATCTCCAGTGCCCGTCAGTACGACGTCCATTCCGGGCTGATGCCGGCAATAACGGTAAGCCAGTTCCGCCAGGCTGCCGATCCCCGCTTCCCGAGCGATGCGGGTCATCTCCTCGGCGTGACCCGCCAGCCCGCGCACCGCGAACATCCCGATCACGCCCAGGCCCGCTGCGTTTGCTTTCGGGATAACGAACTCGGCCGCGCTGGCATTGCGCGCATTGAATCCGACCATGATCATGTCGACGCACGCGTCGCCGACCGCCGAGCGAAGCATGGCATGTCCCGAATCACTCAAAAATGCTTCGGTCACTCCAATCGCCCGGAGCTTTCCCTCGTCTCTCATCTTCATGAGCTCGGGCACGACTCTTTCAACCGCCAGCGGATATTGGCGCGGCGTGACCGCGTGCAGCTGAAGCACGTCGATGTGGTCGGTCCGCAGCGTCGTCAACGTCCGCTCCACTCGCGCGCGCAGAGTCGCAGCCGGAGCAAACCAGGCCGCGACGCCGCGCGAGCCAAGAGGACGCCCGGTTGGCGAGCCGCATGTTCGCAAAGGGGCCCGGCTTAGGCCCAAGGTGAACTTTCGTGGACAGGAGCACCTCTTCGCGGCAGCCGGCGAGGCCGTCAGCCAGCAACTCGTCCACTCCGCCCGAGATGCCCGCCCCGTCGAAAAAGGTGATGCCCTGATCGACTGCGCTGCGGATCAGCCGGATCGCGTCTGCCTTTGTCCCGCCCTTCGTCAGCCCGAACCGCCCGCTGCTCCCGCCGCCGAGGCCGATGACGCTGGAAACCAGTCCTGACCGGCCAAGAGCTAACATATTCCATGGGCCATCCTCACCCATCTCTGGCCATCGCTCAAGCACTAGAGCAGCCGCCCCCGCGCTGCTAACTGCCGTCGCTCATGGCCAACACACCCAACCGCCCGCCCGGCCGCTCGGTCAAGAACCTCCGTATGGTGTGGAGCTTTGCCGCGCATTATCCCGGCCGCATCGCCTATGCAGGCTTGGCTTTGCTGATCGCAGCGGCATCGGCCACGTCCATCCCGTATGGCCTTAAGCTCGTTATCGACAAGGGCTTCGGATCCGGCGCGGGCGATCCCCAACACATCGCCAGATGGTTCGAGGGGCTGCTTGGCGTCGTGGTCTTGATGGCCACGGCGACGGCATTCCGATACTATTTCGTTTCATGGCTTGGTGAGCGCACCGTCGCGGATATCCGCCTGGCTGTGCACCGAAACCTGCTGCGCCTGTCGCCGGGCTTCTTCGAAGAGAATCGGCCTGCCGAGATTACGTCCCGCCTGACCGTCGACACCACGATCATTGAGCAAGTGGTGGGGACAACCGACCTCGGTCGCGCTGCGCAATATCATCATGGCGCTCGCTTGCGTGGTGATCATGTTCGTCCTCGCGCCGAAGCTGGCGGGCCTGATGATGCTGGGCGTGCCGGTTGTCATGGGTCCTATCATTTTGCTCGCGCGCCGCGTGAGGGCGATTTCCGTAAAAAGCCAGGATCGCATTGCCGAGGTTGGCACTGTCACGAGCGAAGTCTTGGGTGCGATGAAGATCGTGCAGGCGTTCAACCAGCAAGGTCGTGAGGCCGAGCGTTTCATGGGTGCCGTCCAAAAGGTGTTCAGCACCGCCACGCGCCGCATTCGCCTGAGGGCGTTCATGACAGGAATTGCGATCGTGCTGATGTTCAGTGCGATTGTTTCGGTCATCTGGTTAGGCGCAATTGATGTCTCTGCCGGCCGCATGACCGGCGGCACCATCGCAGCCTTCGTCCTCTATGGCGGGCTTCTGGCCGGCGGACTGGGGAACTTGTCAGAAGTCTATGGCGATTTGTTGCGCGCGGCGGGCGCGTCCGAACGCCTTTCCCAACTGCTCCATGCCGAGCCCGACATCAGCGCTCCCGCAAACCCGGCGCGCTTACCCGACCCGCCGCGCGGCGAGCTCGCGTTCGAGCACGTCACGTTCCAATATCCCACGCGCCGCGACACGTCTGCGCTCAACGATTTCAACCTGACGGTCCGCCCGCGCGAGCGGCTTGCAGTCGTCGGTCCGTCGGGCGCGGGCAAAACCACGATCTTCCAGCTCGCCGAGCGCTTCTACGATCCGCAAAGCGGGCGAGTCCTGCTCGACGGAGTCGACTTGCGCGACGCCGATCCCGCGGACATCCGTTACCGAATCGCGATGGTCCCGCAGGAAACCGTGCTCTTCGCCTCGAGCGCGCGCGACAATTTGCGCTACGGCAATTGGGACGCGTGCGAAGACGAACTGTGGGAAGCGGCGCGGGACGCCAATGCGGAAGAATTCCTGCGTGCGCTCCCCGAAGGCCTCGACACGTTCATGGGTGAAGGCGGCGCGCGACTGTCCGGCGGTCAACGCCAGCGCATCGCAATCGCCCGAGCGCTACTGCGCGACGCACCTCTGCTATTGCTCGACGAAGCGACCTCGGCGCTCGACGCCGAAAGCGAGCGGCTGGTGCAGGACGCACTCGATCGCCTGATGGCCGATCGGACAACGATCGTGATCGCGCACCGACTCGCGACCGTCCGCGCCGCCGACCGCATCGTCGTCATGGATGCTGGGCAAATCGTCGAGGAAGGCACCCACGCGAGCCTGAACGCGCGCGGCGGCCTCTATTCCCGCCTGGCCCGTCTCCAGTTCGAAGATCGCGCGGCTTAATTGCATCCTCCCCGCATTTGCGGGGGAGGCTGCAGCGTAGCTGGCGGCGGGCTCTTAGCTCGCGCCGCCCTCTCCGCTGCCGCCCGTCGTTCCGCCGGTCGATGGAGTGCGACGCGTCGTGCGCGAGCGTGTGCTCCGCGAACGCGAAGCAGTGTTGCGCTTAGCCGTGCTGCGCGGTTTCGCTGAAGCCGTCGAACGCTTCGCAGCCGACTTCCTCGCCGCGGGCTTGCTCCGCGAGGCCGCGGCGCCGCTCGATTTCGCGCGCGTTGTACGCGCTTTCGTTCCGCTCGATTTTGCGCGCGTCGCACGCGCTTTCGTTCCGCTCGATTTTGCGCGCGACGTCGATTTGCGTTTCGCCGGCCTGCGCGTCGCTGTCCGTGCCGTGCGCACCACCGCTGCGGCGGCGGCGGGCACGTCCTCCGTGGCCCACTTGCCGGACATCACACGCTGCGCCGCGTCGGCCACCGCTTCCGCGATGATCGACCCGAGCTTCGTCGCGCTCGACATCACATTGCTCGCGGCCTGCGATGCTGTGTCGGCGGCGTCGAGTCCCGCGTCGCGAATTTTGCGCCGCGCGGCCGGGCTGGCGCTGATTGCTGCCGCCGCGGCGGCGAGGCCGGCCGCAAGCATTTCTTTGCTCATCGCCGCTTTCGCCAATTTATCGACAGTGCTCTTGCCGGACTTTGCTGAGCGGCCCGATGCTGATGATGTCGAAGATGATCTCGGAACGTTTTGGAGACGTTTTTCTCGAAGATGTTCTCGGGGATTTCGCCATCGCTTTTCTCTCCCTCTGTCGCCTGAGAAAGACCCTTTAGCGCCGTAACGGTTCCCGAATGAAGCCCGAATTCCGCGAAACTCCGATATGTTAAAGGGCACCGCTGCCCTAGCAGCGATGCCCTTCGACATGGTCAGCGGCCGAAGGTGACGGCCGTTCGCTCAGCGTTTAGAGCCTGCGAACACCCTTCTCCGACCTCCCTGCTGAACCATGAGACATCGGATCACCTCCTTTCGCTGCGTTGAAGCCGACGACGAATGTGAGTTTTCTTTGCGCGTAACGCAAGACTTGTAATGCGGTGAACATTCGGCAATTCTCTTGCGCTTCGCGGCTGGAGCGCAGTTTTCAGACGCGGCAATCCTCGATCACTCGCGCGACTTCTGCCCATGCCGGTACGACCAGCGGCGCGGCTCCCGAAACGCTCACGCCAAAACGTCCGCGGCTGAAGGCGATCGCGTCGAGCAAAGGATCGTATGCGATCACATCCGCGCTGAGGCGCTGCGTCGCCGGATTGAAGCCCGACGGGAGCGCGCGGGTCTGCGCACTCGTCCAAACGGTGAGTAACGGCGCAGCGGCGCTCGCCGGCTTGGCGATGGTGATGCGCCGAGTCGCGCGCGTGCAGCGGATCGTCAGTTGCGGCAGCGCGGATGCATTGACGAACGACGCTTCGCTCCCGCTCGCTGTTGTGCGAATAAATCCACTTCCAGCGATCGGTGTCGCGGTGCCGAGGTCGAGCGTCGGCACTGCTGTCTGCGCATTGACCGAAGAACCAGCGATCAGCGCGAATGCTGCAACAACCCGGAATCGCATGGTCGGCTTAGCGGCCCAGCTTGTCGACTTTGGCCTTGAGCGCGTCCAGCTCGGCGCTTGCAGCTCATCCATGTCGCTGCCGCTCGACTTCGCTTGCGTTTGCGCTTGCCCTTGCCCGTGAATGCACGGCTTGCGTCCTCGAACATCGCCATGTTGCGCTTGGCAAGGTCGGCGAACATGTTGCCGGCGAACGCATCGCGCACGGCGCTCTGGTTGCGCTGGAACGCGTCCATGGCGGCTTCTAAATATTCCGGAACGAAATTCTGCATCGAATTGCCATACAGGCCGATGATCTGCTTGAGGAAGTTCAGCGGCAGCATGGTTGCGCCGCGTGCTTCTTCATCCACGATGATCTGAGTGAGCACCGTACGGGTGATGTCCTCGCCGGTCTTGGCGTCGACGACTTCGAACTCGCGGCCCTCGCGGACCATCTGCGCCAGTCGGTCGAGCGTGATGTATGCGGAGCTTTCGGTGTCATAAAGCCGCCGGTTCGCGTACTTCTTGATCACCACCTTGTCCGAAGACTTCGCCATGAACCGCTCCCGAGACCTGAGCAGCGATCTACTCCCGGAGCATAGTGCGGTGCAACATGAGCATGCGCCGCGTCCGCTTCCGCTGTTTCTCGAATTGATACGGCAGGTCTCCGAACGCGATCTGGAACTGGCGCGCGACGCGCTGTCGGGCCTGCGCGCATATGAAGCCACCGAGCGCACTCCGCGACCGGCGCCAATGCCGGAAATCGCCCGCGTCCGCGGAGCCTGCCTCCGCGATCACGGCGGCGAAGGCCCACCGGCGGTGCTCATCCCATCGCTGATCAATCCGCCGCGAATCCTCGATCTCGACGCGCAAACTTCAGTCGCCGGCGCGGTGGCGCGCATGGGCCGCCGATCGCTCCTGCTCGACTGGGGCAGCGCGGACGCACGGCGCGAGCTGAGCGTCGCCGGACATATCGAGCACTTGCTGCTCCCTTTGCTGCGCAGCATTGGCGAACCCGTCGCGCTGATCGGCTATTGCCTCGGCGGCACCATGGCGATCGCCGCGGCAAACCTCGTTGAGTGCGAGCGAGTTGTCACGCTCGCGGCCCCGTGGAATTTCTCGCATTATCCCGATGCCTCGCGCGCGGCGCTGCAGGACATGTGGCGCCACTCCCAAGCTGCCAGCCGCGAGCTCGGCGCATTGCCGATGGAAGTTCTGCAGGCGAGCTTCTGGTCGCTGGACCCGGAGCGGACCGTGAAAAAGTTCGCTGAATTCGGCCGTCTCGATCCGGCCAGCGCCGAAGCCCAGCGCTTCGTCCAGCTCGAAGATTGGGCGAATGAGGGCGAGCCGCTGCCCTACCCAGCCGCCCGCGAGCTGATCGAGGACCTGTTCGGCCGCGATCTTTCCGGCTCCGGCGAATGGCGGGTCGGCGGCCGCGCCAGTCACCGACCAGCTGCAAATCCCGCTGCTCAATCTCACCGCCGAACGCGACCGCATCGCTCCGGCCGTAACCGCGCCCGCGGGAGAAACGATCGGCATCGCCTCCGGCCACGTCGGCATGATCGTCGGCTCCGCACGAGAACGCCTGCACGACGCGCTGAACGCATTTCTCACGCCTTGCCGCTGAAAGCCGGCGTCGCTAAGTCCGCCGCCACGCACCCGTAGCTCAGCTGGATAGAGCGCTGCCCTCCGAAGGCAGAGGCCACAGGTTCGAATCCTGTCGGGTGCGCCAGCTACCAGCGCTTCGCGGCGGCTTTGCACCGGAGCCGGTCGGGCCCTAGATAAGCAACGCCATGAAGCCAGTCGTCATCGTCCACACCAACGACAAGCAGATGCTGGGCGCGCTCGTTTCCGCCCACAGCTATCGCCGCAACAGCCGCGATCCGGACGCGTTCGAAATTCGCATCCTGCGCGCCGAAGACTATCCCGAGCTTCAGGCGCGCGGCCGCACGCTGCTGCGCGGCGGGCATGTTCGGGCGTGGGATCCGGACGACCTCCAGTCGTTCACGCCGCTGCGCTACGCCGTCCCCGACGTCGTCGGTCACCAGGGCCTCGCCCTCGTCACCGACCCGGACGTGTTCGCGGTTGGCGATGTTGGCGAGCTGTTCACCCGCGATCTGCAGGGCAAGGCGATCTGGTGCCGCCCGCGGCCCGGCTACGACAAGATCACCGATCCGCTCGCCACCTCGGTGATGCTGCTCGATTGCAGCAAGCTGCCGCACTGGCGCTTCGCCGAGGATCTGGAAGCGCTGTGGGCGCACCGCATCGATTATCTCGACTGGATCAACCTCAAGCGCGAGAAGCTCGAAACTATCGGCCTTCTCGAGCCGGAGTGGAACGACTTCGATCGTCTGACGCCGCGGACGAAGCTGCTGCACAACACCAAGCGCCGCACGCAGCCGTGGAAGACCGGCCTTCCGATCGACTTCACCTTCCGTGAGCGCAAGGGCCTCATCAACCTCGCGCTGCCGATCGTGCGCATGGTCGCTCCGCGCTACACGCGCCACCCCGACCGCAACCAGGAGGCCTATTTCTACGCGCTTCTCGCCGAGGCGATCGACTGCGGATCAATCACCCGTGAGCAAGTCGAAGAGCACGTCCGCCTCGGCCACGTCCGGCCGGATTCGCCAGAACTTATCGAGCGTTACCGCGGCCATTTGTGGCCGGCCGAGCAGGCTGCTCCAAAAGCCGCCTGACCCGCTCCGCGACCAGCTCGGCATAATCGGGCGGCTGGCTGGCCCTGGGCTCACGCAAGGTGCCGCCAAAGCCATGCTCCCTCAGCGCCGCCCAGAAGAAGCGCAGGTCGCGCGGGTAGAGCCGCCGCCCCGGCCGCAGCCGGTCCATCACGCCCATCACCACCCGCCCGAGGCGGCTCTTCGCGATCGGCACCATCCCGACCGGCTTTCCCGTCATCACCGCGTCGGCGACCATCGCCACGCTGTCGGCCGTGACGAAAATCTGGTCCGCGGCTTCGATCAGCGCCGGATAGGCGGGCGGCCCGTCGCCGGGTTCGAACAAGAACGGCACGGACGAGGCTTCGAGCGTTTGCCGGATCGCCGCCAGCAGCTCGATCGGCGTCCTCGGGCTGCCGACCGTCAGGACGGAACCGCCCTGCTTTCTGCGCAGCGTCAAGCAGCTGCCGAAGCGCCGCCGTCATTCGATCGATCGGCAACTCCCAGTACAGAGTCGGTCCGCCGACGAGAAACAGCCGCCGCGGCTGCGGGATAAGCGTTCAGGAGATCGCGATCGGACTGCTCGACTCGTCGTGCGGCATGCGGGCTGAGCGCGAACGGGATGCGCATCACGTTCGCCGCGTCGGGCACCGGATATTCGGGCGTCGGAACGACCAGGTCGAAATGCCTGGGCGAGATCCGCGGGAAGCCGAGGTGCACCGACCGCGTCCTGCCGCCCGAACGGCGCCTGAGCTCGCGCACGACCGGAACGCTGCGCAGCCCGGTCGAGATGGTGAGGTCCGGCGGCTCGCCCTCGATCAGCTTGCGGCAGTCGGCGTCGACGCTCGCAAAGGTCGCGCCGAGCAGCCCCGTCGGGATCCGCCGCAGCTGATTATAGCTCAAACTCTTCTCTTCGAACGGCAGCCCGAGTGCTTCGGCCAGCGCGAGGATCTGGTTGTTATCCCCCCGATGCGGTCCAAGCAGGGCCCAGACGCGGGCTGGCGAGTGTTGCGGCATCGCGCCACGCTTTGGCCACCGGCGCGAAATTGTGCAAACAGCCGCCGCATGTGCGGAATCGCAGGGTGGTATCGACGCGGCGGCAGGCTGGTGCCGCAGGACGCTATCGCGGCCGCCTGCGACCGACTGGCGCACCGCGGCCCCGACGACGCCGGCTATCTTGTCGAGGGCGATTTCGGCTTTGGCATGCGCCGCCTCAGCATCATCGACATCGAAGGCGGGCATCAGCCGATCCTCAGCCCCGACGGCCGCTACGCGATCGTCTTCAACGGCGAGATCGTCAATCATCCGGCGCTGCGGCGGGAGCTGGAGGCCGGCTACGCCTTCAAGACCGACCACAGCGACACCGAGACGATCCTCGCCGCGTACCTCCGCTGGGGCGACGACGCCTGGACTCCGCCTCGAAGGCATGTTCGCGGTCGCCATCTGGGACAAGCACGCGCAAGAGCCTGACGCTCGCCCGCGACCCCGTCGGCATCAAGCCTCTGTTTTTCACCGAGCAGTCGGGCGGCCTCGCCTTCGCGTCGGAAATCACCGCGCTGCGCGAGCTTCCCGGACCATGCGTTCGACCTCGACGAGGACGGCGTCGACGATTTCTTCTGCTTCGGCCACACGCTTCCGCCGCGCACCATCTTCCGCCAGGTGCGCCCGCTCGAGCCCGGCCACGTGCTCCACATCGGGCCGACGGCGAAGCGATCGTCCGGCCCTTCTGGACCGCGCGGCTGAACATCGAGCGCGGCGTCTCCGAAGCCGACTGGATCGAGCGGACCCGCGCCGAGCTGCTGCGCACGGTCAAGGAGCACCAGCTATCCGATGTGCCGGTCGGCGCGTTCGTATCAGGCGGTGTCGATTCTCGGCGCGATCGCCGCCGCGATGGCGCGCACCTCGTCCGCCCCGTTCAAGATCTTCACCGCCGGCTTTCCCGGCTCCCCGCGCGACGAGACCGCTGCCGCCGCGCGTATCGCGGAGCACCTCGGCTGCGAGCATATCGTCCTGCCGATGCAGCCGCAGGACGCCGCCGACGTGCTTCCGGCGGTCCAGGCAGCTTCGACGAGCCGACCGCCGCCAACAGCGCGATTCCGCTGTGGTATCTGTCGCGGGCCGCAGCGGAGCATGTGAAGGTCGTGCTGTGCGGCGAAGGCGGCGACGAATTGTTCCTCGGCTACAACCGCCAGCGCTGGGCGCGGCGCATGGCGCGCTGGCAGGCGCTTCGCCGGCCCGGCGGGGCTGCTCGAGCGCCTGCCCGAGCTTCCGATCCGCGCAGTGGAACTATGTCCGCCAGCTCGCCGGCCGTTTCCGCGAAGGCGCTTCGCTCGACGACGGCTACGAGCGCTTCTTCGCCGCAGTCTCGATCAGCACGCCCGATCTGCGCTCGCGCATCTTCGATCCCGGCGTTCTTCGAGCGCCAGCGAGACGCGCGACAGCATCGCAGAGCGCGCCCTCGCCTACTTCCCGCCCGACGAACGCCAGCCGCTCTCCGACCTCGAGCAGTTCATGATGGGCGACCTCACCGTCCACATGCCCGCGTCGATGTGCCAGCGGCTCGACCGCGTCGAGCATGGCCCATTCGCTCGAAGCGCGCGTGCCGTTCCTCTCGCACCGCTTCGTCGATTTCGCGCTGACCGTGCCGACCGGCCTCAAGCTCAAGGGCAACACCGGCAAATATGTCCTGCGCAAGGCGGTCGAGCCGTGGCTTCCGCCGGGCCAGCTCGACCAGCGCAAGATCGGCTTCCAGCTCCCGCTCGCCGACTGGTTCATGGGCGGCTTCAACGACTTCGCGCGAGAAGCCTGGTCGTCGTCCGGCGTCGCGGACCTCGGCTTCCTCGAACAAGGCCGGCGTCGACCGCCTGTTCGACGAGCACCGCAACGGCAAGGCCGACCACGGCCGGATGCTCTACGCCATCGCCATGTTCAGCTGCTGGTGGAAAGACCAGCGCGCTGTCCAACCGTCATTCCCGCGAAAGCGGGTACCCAGTTTTTTGCACACGAAGCCACGAAGAAGAAGCTAAGGCACGAAGATGCGCCGACCCCTTCGTGTCTTCATTTTCTTCTTCGTGGCTTCGTGTGGAATCAGATTGCAGCCGGGACACCCGCTGCCGCGGGGATGCCAGCTCATTCGGCGCATGACCCCGCCATCTCGGTCATCCTGCCCGTCCACAACCGCGCGGACGTGCTTGGGCGCGCGATCCAGAGCGTGCTCGATCAGACGTCTCAAAGACTTCGAGCTGATCGTCGTCGACGACGGCTCGACCGACGCCAGCGTCACCGTCGCGAAATCCTTCGCCGACCCGCGCATCAAGATCATCGAGCTCGGCGAAAACCGCGGCGGCAATGCCGCGCGCAACGCCGGTGTCCGCGCCGCCAAGGCGCCGCTGATCGCCTTCCTCGACAGCGACGACACCTATCTGCCGGAGAAGCTCGAAACCGTCGCCGCCGAGTTCGACCGCCGCCCCGATCTCGACCTCCTCGTCGACAGCTTCGTCAAGATTCAGCCGTCCGGCGCGCGCGTCACCCGCAGGAACCCCGTGATCGACGACCGCGAGACCTTCCGCAAAGCCCTGTTCCAGCGCCAGCTGTGGAAGGCGACGCCCGTCGATCACGGTGAAGCGCGAGGCGGCCCTCCGCGCGTCTGTTCGACGAGACCCTCAAGCGCCTGCAGGACTTCGACTTCCTGATCCGCGTGTCGGAGTTCGCCAACTGCGCCGCGACCGACCAGGTGCTGTGGGTCAAATATTGGGACGCGGGCGCGATCTCGGCGCAGGACAATATGATCCCCGCCAACATCGAGCTGGTCCGCCGCCACCCCGAATATCTCAGCGTCCGCGACTACCGCCCCGGCCTCGCCTACATCCTGCGCCTGTCGCTGTGGCGGCGGCTGAAGAAAGGCGATCCCGCCGGAATCCTCCGCGACATCCGCAACCTGCGCGACGCCTTCGGCCCGCGCGAAGCCACGCGCCTGCTCCTCGAAAGGCGTAATGCCAAGACCACAGGCAATGAGAAGGAAATCCGACGCTCGTGTCGGCGTAGCGGATTCGAGCACTTGGAAGACTGTCGGTGACGGTTACTCCCGGACTTCACTCAATTAGCAGAGTTTCGGCTAGCTTAGCTACATCGCAGCACCGTTGGCGTGGCCCACACTGCGATCTCCGAACGATCATCATGACCAATGTAGAAGAGAATTGGCTACATCCGCCGTGGGTGAGACTGTCGTCATAGCGGTGCCCGCTGACGCCAAGTCGATTGCGGACGCCACCTATGAAGCCACACGATGAACGCCATTGCTCCGGGACTTTGCGCACCGCTCGAGACCACCAAAACCAATCCACTCCGTCCATAACTGGGAGTGCCGAGCTCTGTGCAGCGATCGGGACCTCGCATCGGTTGTCCAACGGCACAGCATCGGCGTCAAATGTAGATCCACGGAGCCCAAGGGCCTCGAGGTGCGAACGATTCGTCAAGAACCCTGCTGTGAGCAGATGTGCGTTAGCTGCCGGCACCGCCGACCCCGTCATATGCGCTAAATGATACGACCGAAACGGCCCGGATCTAATTGGCTCGAGCGGCTCGCACTAATGGATCGCACCAGTGATCGTCAAGAATCCCTTCCACTGATCGGTGTGATCAGGGTACCGAGGACGCACTGCACTGTGTTTGACCTTGCGTCATGCCCTACCGACGTTCCGCCTTCGCCACCTCGGTCACGCGCTTCGTATGGCTGCGCTGGCGCTTCGGCCTTTCCGGCAGCGGCTCGAAGCTCCGCGTCAGCGCGCTGGTCACGCCCGCCGCCGCCGTCACCAGATAGAACCCCGCCGCAAGCGCCATCGCCGCTGGGCGCTGCCACACCGGCAGGCCGACCTTGCCGCCCTTCGGTGACGATCCGCTTCCACGCGCGGCCGATCTTCTTGCCGGCGAACCCCGCGGTCATCGCCGCGCGGCCGAGGCGATTGCGCGTATATTCCTGGAACACGAGATAATCGCGGTCCTTGCCGCCGGTCCACGCGCGCCAGACGAGGAACTTCACCCCCGGATGCGGCGCGTGCACGGTCATCGCGTCTGCGGTGCGCACATATTTGTGGCCGCGCGCGTCGAGGTCGCGCAGCCAGAAGCCGCAGCTTTTCTTGAACACGCCCGGCCCGAGGTCGGGGAACGGGTGCGCCTTGAAGAATTCGGTCCTGACCGCGCAATTGTTGACGTGCACCTTGTGGCGCTTGACCGTCGCCGAGCGCTCCTCCGGCAGGTCGAAGATCCAGCTGAGCGCCATCGTCCGCGACAGCAGATCGTTGTGGCCGAGCACCGTGAAGCCGCCCACGACCATGATTTCCGGGTCCTCGAAGGGCTTCAGGATATTCTCGAGCCAGCCCGGCTGCGGCCCGGCGTCGCTGTCGACCATCACCGTGATCTCGGTCTTCGAGCGCGACACGCCGTAATTCTTGAGCTTGTAATAGGTCAGCCCCGGCGCGGGCTCGATCTCCAGCTCGGCGAGCTCGGGCAGCCGCGGCGCCGCGCGCGCGATCGTCTTGCGGATCGCCTCCGGATCGACCGTCTTGTCGTCGTACAGATAGGTGACGCGCGGCTTCGCCGCGATCTTGCCCTTGACGCTTTCCAGCTCGCGCTGAAGCGCCGCCATCGCCTTGTCGACCCACTCGTCATAGACGTCGATCGCATTTTCCCACTCGATGATGATCGTCGTGTGGGGGAGCTTTGGGGGAAGCTTGTCGGCTCTCGCCATCGTCATGCCTTCTGCTTGCGCGTCCTGCGCGGCCGGCTCTTTGCCTTCGCCCGCGCCGAATAGCCGAATATCGGGTCCAGATGCTCCGAAATGTAGGCGTCGATCCGCTTCGCCTCAACCTCGCCGAGCCGCGCGCGGTACCCGCCGCTGCCACCGCTGCGGACCTTTTGCGATTTTTCATCGCCCGTCTTCGCCGGTTGCAAACGCGAGGACGTGAAATATCCCTCCCGTTCGCGCTGCTTCAGCTTGTCGAAGCTGGCGAACTCCACCGCGCCGGCGATGTTCTTGGCGGTGACGGTCAGGCCCACGGCCTTGACCAATGCGCCGAGCGTCTTCTCGGGCTCAATAAGGAAATCCTCGTAGCGCACGATCGTACCGGCGATCTTCGCCCACGCATTCAGATATTCGACGATCGAGGGAATCCCGCCCTTCTCCGTCCACACGAATAGCGTCAGCGGCAGCTCTGCGAGCCTCTTGCGGGCGCGGTCGCGGCTGCGGTGCTTCAGATGGTGATAGCGCGACACCGCCACGTCGGCCGGATGCCGGGCAAGCAGCACAGCCTTCGCGTGGGCATAGTGGGCTGGGTTGATGCGGATCTTGTCCGGCTCCCGCATGGCGTCACCCGCATGGACGAACAGCAGCCGCGGCACGGCTGGCGCCGCGCGCCTGAGGCTCGGGAAATCCAACAGCCGCCGCTCGTCGATCCCGAATTTCACCTGGAACAGCCGTGCCAGCATCGCCCGGACGAAGGTCCGCCCCGACTTGGGGAAGGAGATCACCACCGCATCCGCGTCCGCCAGCCACGCCGCATCGCGCAGGTCACGCTTCCAGCGCAGCGCCGCCGACCCCGGCACCAGCCGCAGGAGCTGCGCCGCGGCCCTGAGCGCCAGCGTTTTCACAGGATTTCGGCCGCGCAGCATGGGTCCTCGTCGCGGCAACTGAACGGCCAAGTCAACCGACGTTTGAAGTTCGCTAGCCGGAGGACCTCATAATCCAGGTTAGTCCGCCGCCCACGGTAATCACTTGGCAAGCACTGCCGCATACCCTTCTCCCGCACGACGGCCCTTCTTGTCCTCGTGATGGAGCGGAAACTGATGCCGGAAGTCTTGGTCTACGAACGGGCGACGCCGTCCTTTGCGGCGACTCTGGCCAATCGCGGGCACCACATCGTCTACCGCGCCAATTCCGACAATCATTGCCCGGGCTGCGGCCGCTCGCACTGGTATATCGGGCGGATCAGCGCAGAGTGCGGATTTTGCGGCACCGCGGTGCCCTTGGCGGAGGCGCGCAGCGAATTTCTCGGAACGCCCGGCGGCACGGCCAAGCCCACCTCGTCACCCGACCAGCGGCAATTCCCGCGGATGGCGGCGAAGGGACGCAAGCTGCAACTGCTGATCGACGGCTCGCCGACGAATTTCGCGCTTCACAATATCTCGGAGGGCGGAGCAATGGGCGACGCTGCGCTCGATCTGTCGCCCGGCGCGGGCGTCTATGTGCGCTTCGAAGGCGGAATCCTGGTCCCGGCGATGGTCAAATGGGCGGAGGATGGCCTCGTCGGCCTCGCCTTCGTTACGCCGGTCGTGCTCGACCGCTCCGGCCAGGGAAATTAGGCGGCTACCTGTCAGGACCTAAACCGCCGTCGCTCTCGACTTTACGCCAGCAGTTCAGGATGTCCGCAAAATCCAGCTCTCACGGCGCGCGGTCAGCCAGCTCATGAACATGTAATTGGCAGTGAAAGTCGCCGGAAGTATCCCGACTTTCGGAACAGCCGGAGCGACGCCGAGGTGAGCCACCCCGCTAATCGCCCAGGAGACAAACAAAGTCCCGCACACGTGATAAAACACATATGCTGCGAACAGCGGGAGGATGAACCGGCCGTCGTAGCGGAATATCCGCCGCACCGATGCGCAATAGACGAAGGTCAGCCCGGCGGCACTCGACAGGATGTTCGCTTCAAACGCCCCCACGCGGGCATGAACCAAAGTCAGAAACAGAGCCACGTCGAGCGTCAGGCCCAGTCCGCTGACGAGCCCAAAGCGGACGGCTCGCGCTGCATGATGGCGCAAACCGTCAAGGGATAATATTCCAGCGAGACGGTCAGGAAGGGGACGCATCATCATTCGATCGTGAGTTTGTGGCCCGGGCCCTAGAGGGAGTTCATCGCACAACGTCGGCTATCAGACTAAGGTTCATTCCGTGAATTGCTCGAAATCGGACCTAAAAGCCGCGTCCGAGCGACAGCATCAGCCGATACCGGTTGTCGGGATGCGATGCGCGGATTTCCTGCCAGACGGGCAGGGCCAAAGCTGCAGAGGCCGACCAGCCCGAGGTCGTGCTGAACCGCATGCCCGGCGCGACATAGGCCCACTTGCCGCCGCTCGCCTCCTCGATCTCACCGCCAATCCGCTGGCGACCTTCCCACTCTCCAGCCAACTCGACGAACCCGTCTATTCCCGAGTGGGGGGGCTCATCGGCATGCTCGTCGAGCTCGTCGCCATGATGAAGATTGTGCGTATCATGATGCAAAGCAGCCCGCGGCCCGAAGTGGTGCGACAGCGCAATCCCGCCCTGCAACCGGTTGCCGAGCCGAGTCTGCTGCGCGCCTTGGGTCGAGAATTGATACAGCCCGCTCGCGGCCAGCTGGACTCCCCCGAGCGGCAATGAACCGGCCGCGCCGACAATCGGATCCCAGCTGCCCGACCCCGGCTGATGCTCGGTCTCCAGCCGCTCGCCGTCAGGGCTGCGCCTGTGCGTCCCGCCGGTCGGCATTTTGATTCCCGCGATTAGCGCGAACGCAGGGCCTTCCCCTTCGGTGAGCCGGTATTTGGCGAGGACGCTCAGGTCGCCGATTCCGGCGACGCTCCCGAGCCGCTCGACTCCTTCGTCGGTGCCCTCACGCAGATTGTCACGCCGGACGTATGGCAACTCAGCGGAGACCGTCAGGTGGTGCGACACACCGTAGGAAAGTCCGAGCGAGGCGTTGAGGTTGTAATCGGTGTTATGCGCGCCGATCCCGCGCGCCGCGAGCGCTTGCAGCTCGGCATCGAACCGCTGCTCCGGTCTGGTGTAGCTGAGCCGGAAACCAGCCGCCCAATGCCCGCCGTCGAGCGTGTCGCCGCCGAACACCGTCATCCCTCCGCCCGATCCAAAGCCGCTTGGCCCCATGTGGTCGGCAAACGCGGGAGCAGCGCTGAGAAACGTTGTCCAAAATACAAAAGCGTGCGCGAAACGCGCGAAATCGTTGCGTGGGAATCATCGAACTCCGCCTGAAATGGCGCGCAGCCGCGCCGGACGTGAAAACAGCTTTCAGGTCAGGCGGGGAATGGCGGGGCTCTCGTCGGGGGTCTTTCGCGACCGCTGTGGCACTCGAGAAAGAGGAAGGTGCGGCCGAGCAGCAGCGCCGGCGCAAGAAACATAACGTCGAGCAGTGAACCAAAAGCGGCCGTCAGCGCGCCAAGCCCGGAAGCTGCTCCGAAAGGACATGGCTGATGCAGCGTCTTCGACCCGCCGTGATGGTGATGCGTCGGAGTTGCAGGCGTTCCGCTGTCCCAGTCGGGACAGGCGACGATCGACACCGCGCCGCGATCGAACGCCGGCATGAACCCGGCCGGGGTCAGCAGCCGCAACGCAAGCGCAAGGGCCAGCAGCGCTGCCCATATCATGCGCTCCGGGATTGCCGTTGATCCGACGCCGAACACGGTCTCCTCCTAACAAAGCACAATCTCAAGAGCCAGAGCCCCCGAAGCACGCTCGTGCATTCGCCAGCCCGAGAAACTGCTTTCCTACAGCTTCAATTTGTGATCCATATAGGTTCATGAGTGATGAAATGGAATCACCAGAAGAGAAAGCCGCAGTCCTGAGGGCCCAGCCATGCGAGACCTATTCGGACGGGATGCTCACCGAATGCACCGGCGACCCGCTGCTCAAGACTGGCACCCGTGAAGATGTTGCAGCATCAATGAACGCTTCCAGCGGGAATCGCCGCCTGCCGCCTCGTTGACCACCACGGACTTATGAAGGCCGCACTCCGGCGCGAAACTCCGGTCTACAACGTCGCTCAATTCGTCTGCCGCGAGGCGCTAGGCTGCGGGCCAATTCTCCAGCACTTCGACAAAGCACGTGAGCCAGGCATTGGTCTGGTGACCGTCGACGACGCGGTGGTCAATCGTCAGAGTCACATAGGCCATCGGCCGGATGACCATCGCGTCCTGGCCATCGACCTCGCGCACCACCGCACGCTTTTCTAGCTTGCCGACGCCGAGGATCGCTGCCTGTCCCTGGTGGAGGATGATCGGCGCGGCGAGAAGTGAGCCGGAGACCCCGTGGTTAGAGATGGTGAAGCTTCCGCCCGAGACATCTCCAGGCGTGAGCTTGCCCTCGCGAGCGCGGCGGGTGAGGTCGTCGAGCTTCGCGCCAATCTGCTCGAGGCTGAGCGATCCGGCGTCTTTCACGACCGGTACGACCAGCCCTTTCTCGCCGAGCGCGGTGCCGACGCCGATGTCGATCGTCGGCGGGATAGCAATGCGGTCCTTTCCCCACCGGCCGTTGATCGCGGAGACGCGGACATAGCCTCAGCCGCCGCTTTAACAATGTAAGCGGTATAGCTGAGCTTGACGCCTTTAGCCGCCATCCGCCGACTTGTGCGCCGCGACCGCCGAAAAATCCGCCTCGAACACTGCGGTAACATGCGGCGCTTCGCTGACTGCCCGGACCATGTTCTCGGCGATCTTGAGCCGCATGCGGTCGTGCGGGATATCCTGGGAGCGAACTGGCGCGGCTGCGCTGTCGCGGGTTCGCCAACGCTGACCACGGTCGCCGCTGCAACGGCGTGGTCGACGTCCTCGCGAGTCACCCGCCCGTTGCGCCCGGTGCCCTGGATCCGCGACGGGATCGATCCCGTGCTGCAGACAGGCTCGGCGGACGGAGGGACTGAGACTCGTCTCGCTACCGTTCCCCGGCGAAGGCCGGGGTCCAGGAGCGCCGGAAGGCGCTTCTCAGAACGAGCTCGCAGCAGGCTCCGCCTCCTGGACCCCGGCCTTCGCCGGGGAACCTGTCTGATCCGCGCCGAGCAACGCGCCGGGCATTGCCTCGGCATCCGTGTCGAGCACGATTTCCGCCAACACGCCCGACGCCGGCGCGGGCACTTCCTGCGTCACCTTGTCAGTCTCGAGTTCAACCAGCGGATCATTCTCGGCGACGGCATCGCCGACCTGCTTCAGCCAGGCGCGCACGACCGCCTTGGTCCCCTCCTGCTCATCCGGGACACGGACTTCGATCATGTTCAGAAGCCCACCAGCCGCTCGATCTCGGCGCGGATGCTTGTCGCCGAGGGAAGCGCCCATTCCATGAGCTTCGGATGATGCGGGCTCGGGATGTCGGGCATGGTCACACGTGCGACCGGCGCGTCGAGATCGAGGAACGCTTCGTCAACGACCACTGCCGCGATCTCCGCGCCGAAACCGCCGGTGCGCAGGTCTTCATGGACGATCAGGCAGCGGCGCGTGCGGCGGACGCTGTCGAGCACCGTCTCGCGATCCCACGGCATCAAGGTCCTGAGGTCGATCACGTCGGCGCTGAAGCCCTCCGCGGCCGCCTCGCACCGCGGCACCATCGCGCCCCAGGTGATGATACTAATCGCATCGCCTTCGCGCGTTTTCTTCGCGCGGCCGAACGGCAGCACAAATTCATCGCCCGGCCACGGCCGCCGCGCCCATGCGTCGTCCAGCATCGCCCGGTGCTCGAAGAAGATCACGGGATCATTCCCGCGCAAGCTCCCGCGCAGAAGCCCGACCGCGTCTTCCGCGTTCGACGGGACCGCGACCTTCCAGCCCGGATTGTGCACGAACTCAACCTCGTTGGTCATGCTGTGCCACGGGTCGCCGCATTTGAAGAAGCCGCCGGGCACGCGCAGCACCATCGGCGCGGCGAAGCGGTTGTGAGTCCGCCAGCGCATCGTCCCGCAGTCATGGATCTGCTCGGTCGCCGGCTCGGCATATTTGCGGAACTGGATTTCGGGCACGGGCATCAGTCCCGCGAGCGCCATCCCCACCGCCCGGCCGACGATCCCCTCTTCGTTGAGGCTTGTGTCGAACACGCGGTCGCGGCCGAACTTCTCCTGCAGCCCGAGCGTCACCGCATGGACTCCGCCCTTCGGGCCCACGTCTTCGCCGAACAGCAGCACGCGCGGATTGGCTTCGAGCTCCTGGTCGAGCACTCGGCGGATCGCGGTGACCATGTTGATCCGCTGACCCGCGCCAGCGGGTTGATCGGTCGAGTCCGGCGGCGCGTAACCGCAGTTCCACAGCCCGCCGACCTGCTGCATCTCGCCTTCGAAGAACACGTGGCGCATCACATCGTCGGGCGAAGACACTCCACGAGCCTCCGCTTCCGTGAGTGCCGCCTCGACCTGCCAAGCCGCTTCGCGCTCGAGGTCCGCCCATGCGTCCTCGCCGACCTGGAGCCTGGCGCAATGCGCTTTCAGCTTGGGCAGCGGATCGCGCGCCCACTCGGCTTCGATCTCCGACTTCGATTTGTACGTTTGCGTGTCCTGGAAGCTATGGCCCTCGAGCCGCGGCACCGTCAGCCGCAGCAGTGCGGGCGTGCGCTTGCCCCGGACATGCGCGACCGCATCATGGATCAATTTCGACGCTTGAGTCGGTTCGGTGCCGTCGCCGTCGAAGATCGTCAGGCCGCGGAAGCTCGCCAAATTGGCCGCGATGTCCTTGCCAGGTGTCTGATATTCCGATGGAACCGAGATCCCATAGCCATTGTCCTCAATGTAAATCAGCAGTGGCAAAGATTGCGTCGTGGCAATTGTTAAAGCTGCCCAAAATCCGCCTGTGGCACAGCTCGCATCGCCGCCCAGCACCAAAGCAATGGCGTCGGATGGGCCTTCGCTCAGCACGTTCTGTTTGTAGGCGATGGCCTGCGCCCACCCGGCCGCGGGCGTATATTGCGCCCCCACCCCGCCGCACATCGGCAGCGCGTGCGCGCCGCCGGAATTCGGGTAGTTGAACACCACGCCAATATCGCGCCCGTCGGAATAGCCGCCGGCCAGCCCCATCCCCGAACCGAGCGCATCGGCGAGCGGCACTCCGAGCGCCAGCAGCAACGGCCGTGAGCGGTAATAGCCGAACGCTCCGTCGCCATCCTTGAGCTGCAGTCCGAGCAGCGCCTGCCCCATGTCATGACCGCGCGCCGAGAATTGATAGAGCACCTTCCTGGCCGGAACGAGCTCCTCTTCCTCGAGCCGGTCCATTTCCCGGCTGGTGAGGACCAGCCTCGCGACCTCGCGCCAATCCATTTCTGCGGATACCCGGCCCGGGTCGCGGTCGGCCATGATCAGGCGTCCAGCGCCTCGACCACGGCGGCGATAAATCGATCGATCTGATGATCGCCCATTCCGACGACATTGAAGCGCCCGCTGTCGGCCATGTAGATGGAATGGTCTGCGCGCAGCTTCAGCACCTGCTCCTTCGACAGCGGAAGCATCGAGAACATGCCGTACTGCCCGCCGATAAAGGCGAGACGCCGGTCGGCGGATGCGATCCGCTGACGAACCGAGTTGATACGGTCGCGCATGGCAGTGAGCTCAACGAGCCAGTCCGCGTGAAGCTGCGGATCTTCGAGAACGATGTGCACCGCCGCGGCGCCGTGGTCGGGCGGCATCGACCACATTTCGCGCGCTCGCTGGAACACGTGCCCCATCGCCGTGGCGGTAGCTCCCGTCGATCCGGTCTTCACGAACAGTGAACCGACGCGGTCGCGATAAACGGAGAAATTCTTGTCGCAGCTCTGCGCGACGATGACCTCTTCGCAGGCGCTCAGAATTCCGCGCAGCCCCCGCGCATCCTCATCGAGGCCGCGCCCAAAGCCCTGATATGCGATATCGACGAACGGGATCAGTCCCCGGTCGACCACAACGCGCGTGACCTCGCGCCACTGCTCGTCGCTGAGGTCCGCGCCCGTCGGATTGTGGCAGCAGCCGTGGAGCAAAGCGACGTCGCCGGCCTTCGCCATTCGACAGCGTCGCCATCATATCCTCGAAGCGGATCGTCGCCTGTCCGCGCTCGTAATAGGGGTATTCGACGCATTCGAGCCCGACGGCGCGGATGATCGGCGCATGGTTGGGCCAGCTTGGCGTGCCCAGAAACACGCGCGCATCCCGGTTCACCGTCGCAATCAACTCGAAACCGAGCCGGAGCGCGCCGCAACCACCCGGCGTCTGGACGCCTGCGATCCGCTCGTCGTCGGCGTGCTCGCCGAGCAGGATCGAGCGGATGAGCTCCGCGAATCGCTTGTCGCCCGCGCTCCCGAGATAGCCCTTGCTCTGCTGCGTGGCCTGCAGGATCGCTTCGGCCTCCTTGATCACCTTCAGCACCGGCGTACGGCCTTCGAAGTCGCGGAACACGCCGACGCCGACGTCGATCTTGTCGGGCCGCGGATCGGCGGCACAGAGCGCGATCAGCGCAAGAAGCGAGTCCTCCTGGACAGGCGGAAGATCGGCAAGGCCCCTGGCCTTCGCATGTGTTTCGGTCAGCATAGGACGGCGATTAGCTAAGTTACGCGTCGTAATCCACCGCGACGCCGTCGCCCACCGGCACCGATTGGCAGGTCAGCACGTAACCCGCCGCAACCTCCTCGTCGGTCAGGCCGTAGCGCGCGGCCATTTCGACCTTGCCCTGGTCACTTTGGCGCGGCAGGTGGCGCACACACCCGCCTTGCAGGCGAAGGGCGCGGGAAGCCCGGAGGAGCGCGCGCTGTCGAGAATGTTACCGGCGGTGAAAGGCACGCGCCGAGTGCGGCCTCGAGCGTGACCGACACGGTCAGCCCCTCGGCCTTGCTCTGCAGCTGCGCGATCTCGCGCGTGACCGCGCCGGCCGGCCTCTCGGCGGTGAACCGCTCGATATGGATGCGTGCTTTGGCGAACGCCGCGGTCGAGCAGCGCACCTTCGGCCGCGTCCATCATCGGACCCGGGCCGCAAATGAACCAGCCGTCCACCTCGGCCGCGTCCGGGACCAGACGCTCGATGGCCTCCTCGCACCGGGTGCGGTCGAGCATTCCGTTGAACAGCTCGATGTCCTGCTCCTCCTGGTCGAGGAAATGATAGAGCTCGAACCGGCCGAGATATTTGTCCTTGAGGTCCGCCAGCGCGTCGAGGAAGATGATCGCGCTGCTGTCGCGGTTGCCATAGAGCAATGTGAAGCGGCTCTCCGGCTCAAGCCGAAGCGTCGATTTGATCAGCGACAGCACCGGAGTGATCCCCGAGCCGCCCGCAATTCCGACGAGATGGCGCTTGTTCGCGGAATCGAACTCGGTCGTGAAGCTGCCGTGCGGCGACATCACCTCGATGACGTCGCCGGCCTTCAGATTCTGCGGCGCCCATTGCGAGAAGAAGCCGTCCGGCATGCGCTTGATCGTGACCATCCAGTCGCGCTCGTCGGGCGCGGTGCACAGTGAATAATTGCGCCGCACCTCCTCGCCATCGATTGTCGCGCGCAAGCGTCAGATGCTGGCCCGGCTTGAAGGCGAACGCGTCTTGCAGCTCGGCCGGGATCTCGAAGCGCAGCGAAACCGCGTCGGCCGTTTCCGGCACGACTTCGGCAATCTTCAGCGCGTGAAAATGGACCGACACTTTGCCGAGCTTACCACTTCGCGTCGGGGTAAGTGCGCGGCAGGAACTGCATCACGGCGAGCAGATGCCCGAGATGCTCGCTGTGGTGCCCGCGCCGGCCGCCGAGGATCGGGCGCTGTTCGGCAGGCGCATTGAGCTGCGCCTCGCCAGCACCGCCGCAATTGCCGAGCGATATTCATCCTCGAAGCTGCGCGGATCGGGTGCGACGCCGCGCGTCCGATGAGCGCCTCCAGCGTCTCGTCCACCTCAAACAATTCCGGGATGAAGCGCCAGCACCAGTCGAGCCCTTCGGCCATGCGCCGCGCGCTCTCTTCGGTGCCGTCGCCGAGGCGGATCGTCCATTCGCTCGCAAGCTCGCGATGGTAAGCGACTTCCTTCACCGCCTTGGCGGCAAATTCCGCCAGGAACTGGTCGCTCGATTGGGTCAGCCGCTGCAGCAGCAAATGCTGCCATGTCGAATAGAGCAGCTGCCGCGCGATCGTCTGCGCGAAGTCGCCGTTCGGCTGCTCGACCAGCAGACAATTGCGGAAGTCGAGCACGTCGCGATGGAAGGCCAGCCGGTCCGCGTCACCAGCTGCCTCGAGCAATAAATTCGCCTGCCCGATCAGGTCGAGCGACAGGTTCGCGAGTGAGAGATCGACCTCGAGCACCGGCGCGTGCCCGCACCATTCGCCGAGCCGCTGCCCAAGCACCAGCGCATCGTCGCCGAGGCGCAGGAGATAGTCGGTGCGCACGTCAACAGCGACCGTCGCCATCAGATGTGCTTCACCTCGTCGGGGATGTCGTAGAAGGTCGGGTGGCGGTAGATCTTGCTTTCCGCCGGCTCGAACAACTCGCCCGCCTGCTCAGGGTCGGACGCAACAATTTCCTTCGACGGAACGACCCACAAGCTCACGCCTTCCATCCGCCGCGTGTACGTGTCGCGCGCATGGGCGAGCGCGAGCTCCGCGTCAGGAGCATGAACGCTGCCAACGTGGCGATGCGCAAGCCCGCCCTTGCTGCGGACGAACACTTCCCAGAGCGGCCAGTCACTGCTCAAGCCGCCTTCCTCTGCGCGGCGCTTCGCCTCATGCGCGGCGGCCGCCTCACGCACCCAGGAGCCATTGTCCCAAGCTTCGCGCCGCGCCTTCATCCGTTCCTTCGCGACGGGGCCCTCGCCGCGCACCACCGCGTAGAATTCCTCCCAGTCGACCTCGCCGAAGTCGTAGCCGCCCTTCTCCGCGTTCCACTTGAGATCCGGATCCGGCACCTTCAGCTCGAGGAAATCCGCCTGCGGAACCGTGATGTCGACGAACTTCTGCCTGAGCTCGTCATTGGTTTCGCGCTTGATCCGCCAGCGCATCGACTGCGCGGTGTTGGGGCTGTTCTCGTCGGGCGGCCCGAACATCATCAGGCTCGGCCACCACCAGCGATTGAGCGCATCCTGCGCCATGCGCTTCTGCTCCGCCGTGCCGTTCGCCATGGCGATCATGATTTCGTAGCCCTGGCGCTGATGGAAGCTCTCTTCCTTGCAGATGCGGACCATCGCCCGCGCGTAGGGCCCATAGGACGTCCGCTGCAGCGGCACCTGGTTCATGATCGCCGCGCCGTCGACCAGCCAGCCGATCGCGCCGATGTCCGCCCAGGTGAGCGTCGGATAATTGAAGATGGTCGAGTATTTGGCCTTCCCCGAGTGCAACGCCTCGATCATCTCCTCGCGGCTCGTGCCCAGGGTCTCGGCCGCGCAATAAAGATACAGTCCGTGCCCCGCCTCGTCCTGCACCTTGGCGAGCAGGATCGCCTTGCGGCGGAGCGACGGCGCGCGCGTGATCCAATTGCCCTCGGGAAGCATGCCGACGATCTCGCTGTGCGCGTGCTGGCTGATCTGCCGGGTCAGCGTCCGGCGATAGGCCTCGGGCATCCAGTCCTTCGGTTCGATGAATTCGTCCGCTGCCACCCGCGCTTCGAACGCTTCGAGCAGCTTCGGGTCTTCGAGATTCTCGATCTTTGCGGTCTTCTGAAGCTCGGTCGTGTACATGAGAGTGGATGTAGCGACTGAGGCCCGCAGCTTCAAATCAATGCAGCCCGGCGCGCTCCTCGGAGCAGCCGGGCTGCTGCCCCGCTCGTATCAACCAGGGCCGCCCGGCGGGCCAATGTAGACGATGTACCAAGCCTGCTCTTCCTCAATGTATTCGCACTGGAAGAGATCGCGAACGCCCTTCTGGAACTGACCATTATTCTTGAAAATGCCTGCGCTGACCAAGGCGTCGCGGTCATCCTTGCTCGCCGCTGCGTAGGCTGCCTCGCATTCTCCGCGAGTCGCAAAGGGAATGTCCGTGGGGTGCGCCGCCACTGGCAGGGGTGTCGCGGTAGTCGCAACGGCGGCCACGGCGAGAGCCAATCGCAATCTCATGAAATGCCTCCTCAAGTTGATCGAAGGAGACAGCGTAGAAAGCGGCCCGCCGCTGTGCGATGATTGAGTCCTGATCATTTTCTGATCGTCCGGAGTAGCGGATGGCGAATGCGCCGACAGTTGTGCTGACGCTGAACGAACTTGCCACGGCCCGCAATTTCCATATCGGATCGCTTCTCGTCAGCCCGGCGCGCAGACTGATCGAGGGTCCTCACGGCGCCCGGCATCTCCAGCCGCAGGTTATGCTGGTGTTCCTTTGCCTTGCCCGTGAAAAGGGCCATGTCGTCACGCGCCGGACCCTGTTCGAATGCTGCTGGGGCGCTGCACCGGTGGGGGACGACAGCCTTAATCGCGCTTTGACGGCAATCCGCCAGACACTGAGCGCGGTGGGCGCCAGCGGCCTTTTGATCGAAACCGTGCCCCGCACCGGCTATCGGCTGGTTGAAACGGGCGCCCCCTCCGCAACCGCCGGCTCGCGCAAACAAGCCGTTCAAATCGCGTACGATTGCTGGCGGCAAGGCCTGCCGCAGCCCGATCTCGACGAAATTGTAGCGCTCGAAAACACCTTGAACGGTAGCGGCGGCAAAGCGAGTGACTGGGGCATTCTGGCGCTGCTGCTCAGGAAGGCTGCGGAATATGCGGATTCCAGCGGCTGCTCGGATTATGTCCGGCGTTGCGAAGCGGCCGCGCGCCGTGCTCTCGAGATCGACGATTGCGAAAGCAACGCGCGGGTCGCGCTTGCCGGACTGGCGCCGCTGTTCGGCAATTGGAGCAATGCGCGGACGCAGCTCATCGACCTCCTGTCGGCTGATCCCGGCCACGTTCCCACCCGGCACGATCTCGCCGTGCTCGAAATGGCGACGGGAAGGCCGAGTGCCGCGGTGCCGCTCATCGCTCAGCTGATCGAGGAGGATGGCCTTGCCGCGACCTTCCACTACAAACGCATGTATCATCTCTGGACGCTCGGTGACGTCCACAGCGCGGAGCAGTGCGCCGCTCGCGCACTGCAGCTCTGGCCCCGTCACCCCGCGATCTGGACTGCGCGATTCTGGATCCTGATCTTCACCGATCGGCCCGGCCAGGCGCTGCGGTTCGTCGCCGATCCGTCCTGCCCGCCGGCGATGCCGAACTTGCCGTGACGTTCCTCCACCGAACCGCGGAAATTGTCAGTGCGCTGCGCGCCGATGCCCTTTCGGGCGCCGAGCGCAATCGGGCCATCGCTGAGTCGATCGACCGGCGGCGCTTGGGCCAGCTCAAGCCGTCTCGGCTCTGCAGCGGCTCTGCGCGCTCGAAGCCATCGATGAAGCGTTCGAGGTCGCGCGCGGCTATTACCTCGGACAGGGAAGAAGCGCGACACCGCTGCGTTGGCACGCAGACGACCTGTCAATAACCGACCAGCACCGGCGAGTGACCCAACTCCTGTTCACTCCCGCAGCGAAGCGCATGCGCGAGGACAAAAGGTTCTTGCGGCTGTGCGAGGACACCGGGCTGGTCGCTCACTGGGATGAATTCGGCTTCGTCCCAGACTTTCTCGAAACTTCGACTAGCGCGCCGCCAACGGTCCGCGAATAGCCGGTGAACTCGGCTATCGGGCGACCGTCCGTCGTGCGCACCGCCACGCGCGTCACCCCACCGCGGCCGGCAGTTGCAACCTCTTCCCCTTGGGCAATCAGCGTATCGCCCTCGGCCGCGCTGCCGAGAAAGACGATCGACGCCTGAGCCGCGACGGTCTTCTCGTTCCGGCCGTTGCAGACGTAGGCGAACGCGCTGTCGGCGAGCGCAAATACCATGCCGCCGTGCACTGTGCGGTGACCGTTGAGCATGTCCGCGCGGACCGGCATCGACACACGGGCATAGCCCGCGCGCACCTCCTCGATGGTGATCGCCCAGGCTGGGCCGGTGCCTTCCTGGCTGAGCATGTGGCGCGCGACGCGCGATGCGAGTTCGTTTGCGTCCACGCCCACTCCTTGGCTAGGCCAAGGCATGGCCTACGAGACCATCGACTTCAAGGCGGAGGGGCCGGTCGCACGGATCACCCTCAACCGTCCCGACCGGCTCAACAGCTTCACGCGGCAGATGCACGATGAGGTGCGTCACGCCCTCGGTGATCTCGGCGATGCGCGGGTCCTGGTGCTCACCGGCGCAGGGCGCGGGTTTTGCGCGGGACAGGACCTCAACGATCGAGCGGTCGCTCCTGGCCAGGCCGTCGACCTCGGCGAGACCGTTCAGCAATGCTGGAACCCTCTGATCCGCACCTTGGCCACGCTTCCGCAGCCGGTGATCGCGCGCGTGAACGGCGTCGCCGCCGGTGCAGGCGCGAACATCGCGCTTGCGTGCGACATCGTCGTCGCTGCGAAATCGGCCAAGTTTATCCAGAGCTTCTCGGCGATCGGACTGATCCCCGACAGCGGCGGTACCTGGGTGCTGCCGCGCATCGTCGGTCAGGCGCGCGCGCTGGGCCTCGCGCTCACGGGCGAACCGTTGCCGGCCGCCAAAGCCGAGGAATGGGGCCTCATCTGGAAAGCGGTCGATGACGACGCCCTCGATGCCGAAGTCGACGCCCTCGCGCAAAAGCTGGCGTCGCTTCCGCCGCTCGGCCTTGCCGCAATCAAGGAAATGATCCGCTCCAGCTGGCAATACAGCCTCGATGAGGAGCTCGAGCGCCAGGCCGGGCGCGATGCGCCGCCTTGGCTTCACCGAGGATTACCGCGAAGGCGTCGCCGCGTTCCTCGAGAAACGGCAGGCCAAATTCGTCGGCCGATGATCATATCGCAGCTCCACAAGTTCATTTTCGTCGCGATTCCCAAGACGGGCACACACGCGGTCCGTCAGGCGCTGCGCGCGCACATGGGACCGCAGGACATCGAGCAGGTCGGGCTTTTCGTGAACAGGCGGTTCCCCATCCCGCAACTGGCGCGCCTGCAGCACGGGCACCTCAGCCTCGAGCAGGTGCGCCCCTATCTGCAGCCGCAGGCGTGGGAGGCGTGTTTCAAGTTCGCCTTCGTCCGGAACCCGTTCGACCGATTCATCTCCTATTGCGCGTTCGTGACTCGCGACGACGCCGAATTCGATCGCGATCCCCAGCGGGTGATGCGCGAAATCATTGCGGATCCGCCGAACGAGCACTTGCTCTTCCACCCGCAGCACACGTTCGTGACCGACGCTGCCGGCGCCCTGCTCAGCGACTATGTCGGCCGGGTCGAGGAAATGCAGAAATCCTATGACGAGATCTGCAGCCGAATCGGCATCCCAACGGCCGCGCTCGAAAAGGTCAACGCGTCGAAGCGGAACGAATATCGCGAATATTACAATCAGGAATTGATCGACGGGGTGGCGAAGCTCTACGCTCGTGACCTCGAAATGTTTGATTACGAGTTTTGACTGCCCATGCATGCCAACCCGCGCAAGACCACGACTATCCGCCGCCTCGGCACTGTCGATATCGCACGGCTGCGCGAAGCGGTGATCGCGCTTCCGGAAGATGTGTGGGATGCGGAAAATGCGAACAAGCCCAACCGTTTCGGGGCGTTGGGCGCGACCCGGCACGTCGTCTTCCGCTTCGTTTCGAACTTCCTGGACTGGCGGGAATCCTACGACCAGCCGCTATGGAAAGAGTGGAAAGACCTGCTCGAGCCCGTACTCACTGCAGCGACAGCGCCTTACGGCTATCAGCGCGGCGCCTTCCCCCGCGTGATGCTCGCGCGCATGCCGCCTGCGGGTGTCATTTATCCGCACCGGGACGAGAATCCCGCAGCCAAATGGCCGCACAAGATCCATGTGCCTATCCAGACCAGCGAGAATGTGACCTTTTACGTCGACGGAATCGGCTACCAACTTGCCGAAGGCGAAGCCGTCGAGGTCAACAACATGGGCGTGCACGCTGTCGAGAATCGCGGCTCGACGGACCGCATTCACCTGATCTTCGAATATTACGACCTCGATCAGCCGGAGCCGGACTGGCTCACGCCGCTTCTCTCCGAAGCGAGTTAAGCCGCTGATTCAAGCAGTTACCAGTTCGGTGAATTTCTTGAGATCGATGTTTCCACCCGAAACGATACAGACGACGGGCGCTTCCAGCGATTGACCGCTCAGAGCGGCCGCCAGCGGCAGCGCGCCTGCACCCTCGGCGATTGCCCGCGCTTTATCGGCAATGAGCCGCATTGCATCGCGCGTCTGATCGAGCGTGACGGTGATCGCGCCGTCGACGACCGGTCGCATCCGCTCCCACATGCGCGCGGTGACGCTTTGGCCCCCCGCACCGTCAACGAACGATGCTTGCCAGTCGGGGAACTTGGACGGGCCGCCTTCTCGCAACGAAAAAGCGTAAGGCGCGGCTGTCTCGGGTTCGGAGCCGATCACCCTGACGTCCGGCTGGAGCGCTTTGATCGCGCTGCCGACACCCGTGATCAGTCCGCCGCCGCCGATCGCTGCGATGACGGTCCGCACCTCGGGCAGGTCCTCGACGATCTCGAGACCCATCGTGCCGTGCCCGGCGATGAAGTCATGATTGTCGAACGGGTGGATGAAAGTGCCGTCCATTCCTTCGAACGCATGAGATTCTGCAGCCTGCCACGCTTCGGTGTACGACACCGGCACAATGCGTGCTCCGAGTGCCCGCATCCGCTCAAGCTTGGTCTGCGGCGCCGTCTCGATGGCGACGATTGAGCACCGGACCCCGAATTTGCGGGCCGCATAAGCGACGCCCTGCCCCGCATTTCCGGCACTGATCGTCCACACGCCGCGCTCGCGCTCGGCTTCCGACAAAGCCGCGACAGCGTTCGTCGCGCCGCGAATCTTGTATGCGTTGGTCGGCTGGAGGTTCTCGAGCTTTAGGTAGATTTCCGGGCCGCCACTGCCGAGATCGAGCTTTACCAGCGGCGTGCGCAGCACCGTTCCGGCGATCCGCTCGCGGGCCTCCAAAATGTCGTTCAGCGCGATCGGCCGTACCGGTTCGGGCATCGGCTAATCTCCCCCCTTCAGCGCGCGCGAGGACTGCAACTCTCGCCGCTTCCGCTCGTTGCGCCAAGCAAATAAACGACAACGGAGGCGAGCCATGCTCGGTACCATCCTTATCATTCTCGTGATCTTGCTCCTCATCGGCGCGCTTCCGCGCTGGGGATATAGCGGCAATTGGGGTTACGGTCCGTCGGGAATTTTGGGTCTCATCCTGGTCATCGTCGTGGTCCTGCTCCTGCTCGGCAGGCTGTAAAAACTCACGCTCCGGCCTTGACCGCGAAAGTCCACGCCGCCCGGGCCAGCATTGGCACGCGTTTGGCCATTTCTTGCGCATTTTCGTGACTGGCCGTTCCGTCGAGGACGCGCTTCTTGATGCCCTGGACGATGCCGGCGAGACGGAAGAGGTTGTAGGCGAAATACCAGTCTAGCTTGGCTCGAACCGGCACGCCGGATCGTTCGGAGTATCGCGCCGCGACTTCTTGTAGTGTCGGAATGCCGAGCGCCTGCAAATCGAGTCCGCCAAGCGACGCGCCTCCGTCCGCCGCAAGCATCCATTGCATCGCGAGGTACGAGAAATCGGCGAGTGGATCGCCGAGCGTCGCCAGCTCCCAATCGAGCACCGCCGTCAGCGTCCCGTCGCCGTCGAAGAGGACATTGTCGATGCGATAATCGCCGTGCACGATTGAGCTACGGGATTGATCGGGCAGGGTCTCGGGCAGGAAGGCGATCAGCCGCTCCATCTCGGGGACATAGTCAGTCTGCGAGTCGCGGTACTGCCGCGTCCAGCGCGCGACCTGCCGCTCGAAATAATTGCCCTGTTTGCCGAAATCGCCGAGCTCGGCGGCTTCTGGATCGATCGCGTGCAGATCGGCCAGCCCATCGACCAGTTGCTCGTACATTCGCCGCCGCGTGTTCGGATCGAAGTCGGGAAGCGCGCCATCGGCGTAGGCCCGGCCCTTCGCCAGCTCCATCACGTAAAACATCGCTCCGATCACATCCGGGTCGCTGCAAAGCGCCAGCGGCCCCGGCACGGGAAAGTCGAGCGGGTGAAGCGCGGAAAGAAGGCGATATTCGCGATCGACCGCGTGCGCCGAGGGAAGCAGCCGGCCGAAGGGCTTGCGCCGCAGCACATAGTCGCCCGAAGCAGCGCGAATTCGATAGGTGGGGTTCGACTGGCCCGAAGGAAATTTGATCAGCTCGAATGGCCCGCCGAACCCTTCGACATTGGCCTCGAGCCACGCCCCGAGTGCCTCTTCATCCAGTCGGCTGCTCGCTCATCGATGCTTCTTGAACTCCAGGCGGGCAATCGCGCGGCGATGCACCTCGTCCGGCCCGTCGGCGAGCCGAAGCGTGCGGATCGAAGCATAAGCGCGCGCCAACCCCACATCGTCAGAAACGCCCGCGCCGCCGAACGCCTGGATCGCATCGTCGATGATCTTCAGCGCCATCAGCGGAGCCGCCACCTTGATCATGGCGATTTCGCCCTGCGCCGCCTTGTTGCCGGCGCGGTCCATCATGTCCGCGGCCTTCAGGCACAGCAGCCGGGTCATCTCGATATTGATCCTCGCGTCTGCGATGCGCTCTTCCCACACACCCTGCTCGGCCAACGTCTTGCCGAAGGCGGTGCGCGACATCAGCCGCTTCACCATCGCATCGAGCGCCTCCTCGGCCGCGCCGATGGTCCGCATGCAATGGTGGATCCGCCCAGGTCCAAGCCGCCCCTGCGCAATCTCGAACCCCCTGCCCTCGCCCAGCAGCATGTTCGACGGCGGCACGCGCACGTCCTCGAGGACGATTTCCATGTGACCGTGCGGCGCGTCATCGTAGCCGAACACCGGCAAGTGGCGCTTAATGGTGACGCCCGACGCGTCGAGCGGCATCAGGATCATCGACTGCTGCTTGTGCGGCTCGGCGTCCGGATCGGTCTTGCCCATCAGGATCGCCATCTTGCAGCGCGGATCGCCCGCCCCGCTCGACCACCATTTGCGGCCGTTGATGACATATTCGTTGCCGCGCATTTCGATGCGGCACTGGATATTGGTGGCGTCCGACGAGGCAACGTCTGGCTCCGTCATCAGGAACGCAGAGCGGATCTCGCCGTCCATCAGTGGCTTGAGCCAATCGTCCTTCTGCTCACGCGTGCCGTAGCGGTGCAGCACCTCCATGTTGCCGGTGTCAGGGGCGGAGCAATTGAATGCTTCCGAGGCCCAGCCGATGCGCCCCATCTCCTCGGCGCAAAAGGCATATTGGAGATTGGTCAGCCCCGGTCCTTCAAACTCGAAGCTGTCGTCAACCGGCGCAGTGCCGTGCGACGGGGGCATGAACAGGTTCCACAGCCCCTCGGCGCGTGCTTTCGCCTTCAGCTCCTCGATGACCGGAAGCACTTTCCACCGCTCGCCCTCCGCGCTGCTGCGCGTCGTAATCGGGGCAGCGCGGGCGGACCTGTTCGTCCATGAAGCCGCGGACGCGGTCGCGCCACTCGGTCTCGGCTGGGCCAAGGCTGAAATCCATGCGCGCCGACTATCAGCTAGTCACAGCCGTGGCTATGAGCGGAACATGGGCAAACTCTCGGGCAAAATCGCGATCGTCACCGGCGCGGCGTCGGGCATCGGTAAGGCGGCCGTCGAGCTGTTCCGTGGCGAAGGCGCAACCGTCGTCGGTGCCGATGTGAACGACGGGGCCGACAGCCGCGCGGACGCGGGCAGCGAAGACGACGTGCAGCGGCTAATTGAAAACGTCGCTCAGCAGCATGGCGGGCTGGACATATTTTTCGCAAATGCCGGAATTTCGGGCGGCTTCGCGTCGATCTCCGAACAGACTGCCGACGACTGGGCCGCAGATCCTGCGCATCAACCTGATCGGGCCGTTCCTCGCCATCAAATACGCGGCACCCCTCATGCAGCAGCGCGGAGGAGGCTCGATAATTTGCACCGCCAGCGTTGCAGGCCTCCGCTCGGGCGCTGGCGGCGCGGCCTATTCGGCATCCAAGGCCGGCGTGATCAGCCTCGTCCAAACGGCCGCACAGCAGCTCGGAGGCTCAAATATTCGCGTGAATGCAATCTGCCCGGGTCTCATCGAAACAGGGATGACGAAACCGATCTACGAGACCATCCGCGAGAAGGGACAAGCGCACCGCATCGGTGAGCTGAATCCGCTTCGGCGCGGCGGCGAACCGATCGAGATCGCCCGCGCCGCATTGTTCCTCGCCTCCGACGAGGCAAGCTACGTCAACGGACAGGCGCTGGTGGTCGACGGCGGACTGTCGAGCAGCCACCCGGTCGCGAGACGGTTCGAGATCCAGGCATTGAGAGAGACGCGATGAAAACGCCGCAGCTTCTCAATTACGAGCGCGACCGCTGGATCGCCGGCGACGGCAATCTCGCTGAGATTCCAAGCGCGATCGATGGGGCGCTGGTGGCGATGACTGGTTCCAGCGGGCTCGATTTCGGCGGGATGCTGAAACATGCCCGCGAAGTCGGCGGCCCGGCGCTGAGGAAGCTGACGTTCCACGAGCGCGCGCGGATGATCAAGGCGCTCGGCCTCTCGATCATGGCGCGCAAGGAAGAGCTGTACGAGCTCAATTACCTGACCGGCGCGACGCGCAAGGACGGCTGGATCGACATCGAGGGCGGCGCGGGAACGCTCTTCTCCTTCTCCTCCAAAGGCCGGCGCGAGCTTCCGGACGCACACGTGCTGCTCGACGGCCAGCTCGAAGGGCTCTCAAAGAAGGGCACGTTCGTCGGCCAGCACATCTACACCCCGCTGCAAGGCGCCGCGGTGCACATCAACGCCTTCAACTTCCCCGTCTGGGGCATGCTCGAAAAGCTCGCCCCCACGATCCTCGCCGGGGTGCCGGCGATCGTGAAGCCTGCCTCGGCAACCGCCTATCTCACCGAAGCGGCGTTCAAGATCATGATCGAGGCAAACGTCCTGCCTGCGGGCGCCATTCAGCTGATCGTCGGCGGCGTCGGCGATCTGTTCGACCATTTGACGGGTCAGGACATCGTCAGCTTCACCGGCTCAAAGGACACCGCGCTCAAGCTGCGGACGCATCCGACCGTCATTCGGGATTCGGTCCGCTTCGTCGCCGAGCAGGACAGCCTGAATGCCTCGCTGCTCGGGCCCGATGCGGCGCCGGGAACGCCCGAATTCGAGCTGTTCATCAAGGAAGTCGCGACCGAAATGACAGTGAAAGCGGGGCAGAAATGCACCGCGATCCGCCGCGCGATGGCTCCGGCCGAATATTTCGACGCGGTCCAGCAGGCGCTCGGCGAGCGCTTGGCCAAGACCAAGGTCGGCGACCCTCGTGCCGAAGACACGCGCATGGGCGCGCTCGTCAGCGTCAGCCAGCGCGACGACGTGCGCGAGAAGATCGCGGAGCTGGAGGCTGCGGGCGCCCGAATCGTCGTTGGCGATCCGAACGCCGAGCCGCCGATTCCCGGCGGCGCGTTCCTGCCGCCGGTGCTGCTCCGCACCGACGATCCCTGGGGTACGAACGCCGTCCACGATTGCGAGCCGTTCGGTCCGGTCTCCACGATCATGCCCTACAAAGACATGGCCGACGCAATAGCGCTGGCGAACCGCGGCCGCGGCAGCCTCGTGCTCTCGCTGTTCACCCATTCGCCCGACGCGGCGCGCGAGTTCGTCCAGGGCGCTGCCGCCTATCACGGACGAATGCTGGTGATCGATCGCACCAACGCGGCGGAATCCACCGGCCACGGCTCGCCCCTGCCGGTGCTCGTGCATGGCGGCCCGGGCCGCGCCGGCGGAAGCGAAGAGATGGGCGGCATCCGCGGGGTCAAGCATTACATGCAGCGCACGGCGCTCCAGTCCTCACCGGCGATGATTGCGGCGATCACCGAGCAATATGTCCCCGGCGCGCCCAAGCACGTGATCGACGTCCACCCGTTCCGGCTGAAGATGAGCGAGCTCAACATCGGCGACACGTGGAAGACGGACAGCCACGACCGTGACGCTCGAAGACATCGAGCATTTCGCGGAGTTCACCGGCGACAAATTCTACGCGCACATGGACGAGGAGGCGGCGAAGGCCTCACCGCATTTTCGACGGCCGAGTTGCGCATGGTTATCTGATCCTGAGTTTCGCGGCGGGTCTGTTCGTGGACCCCGATCCGGGGCCGGTGCTCGCCAACACCGGGCTCGAGAATTTGCGCTTCCTGACTCCGCTCTATCCGGGGGATTCGATGCGTGTCGAACTGACGGTGCGTTCGAAGTCGCTCAAGAGCGAGGAGACTGGCGTGGTCCGCTGGGCCGTCGAGGTCTTCAACCAGAAGGACGAGCTGGTGACGACCTACGATCTCCTGACCGAGAATGTGCCTTAAGAGCCCAAAACGGCCCTATTGCCGCGCGATTTCGCCGATTGCCTGATTGACCAGCTGCTCGTCGGTTTTGGCATCGTGCCGCTCGGCGATCAGCCGTGCAGCCGCCTTCGCTGCGGCGTCCGCCGCGGCAGCCCGCAGCTGCTCGACCGCGGTCCGCTCCTCGGCGGCGATCTTGTCCTCGGCCATGCGCGTCCGCCGCCCGACCAAGGCCTCGGCGTCGGTCTTCGCCTTGGCGACGATCTCATCGGCCTCGTGCCTCGCGCGCTCGAGCAACGCCTCGCGATCCTTGTCCGCGGACGCAGCCTTCGCCTCATATTCGGCCTTCAGCGCCTCGGCTTCCTTGCGCAGCGATTCTGCCTCGGCGAGTTGATCGCGGATCAGCGCGATCTTGGAGTTCAGCGCTTTCCCGATCGCATCGGGAACCTTCTTCCAGATCAAGACCGCGAACACAGCAAGGACGGCGAGAGCGACCCAGCCGCCCGGGGTCAGCCAGAGAGCCGTCGGCTCATGCTCGGCTCCCATTGGCTCGGCGGCAATGCTCGCGATCAGAAGCGCATTAGACATTCAGTTCCGCCTTCACCGCCGCCGCGGCTTCTTTGCTGTCGACCTTCAGGCCGGTCAGACGCCGCACCATGTCCTGCGTCGCTTCTGCAGCCACCGCTTCGATTTCGGCCCGTGCCGAATTCCAGCGCGTTGCGGATAGAAGCTTGGGCAGCTTCGACCTTGACGTTGATCTTGTCGGCGGCCGCCTTGACCTTCGCTTCCGTCTTAAGGGCGCTTGCGGCCTTGGCCTCTTGGGCAATCCGCGCCGCATCGGAGCGCGCAGCATCCATCCGGGCACGCCATGCCGCTTCAGTCTCGTCTGCCGCGACTTGCGCCTTCTGCGCCGCGTCGAGGTCGCCGGCGATGCGCTGCTCGCGCGCCTCGACGGTCGCCTGGATCTTCGGAACCATGCCGCGGGCGATCACGAAGAAGATGAATCCCGAGCGCGATCGCCAGCCACAGAAACTGCGACAGATAAACTTGGGATAGCTGCGAAAGTTGAGGCATGCTGATGTTCCGCGGGACGAATCCCGTCTCTCGTCCGACTTAGAAGGCGAACAGGATGAGCATTGCGACGGCGAATGCCATCAGGCCGAGAAGCTCGGCGGCGGCGAACCCGATGTAAAGGCGCCCCTGCTGGCCGTCGGAGGCCGCAGGGTTGCGGATTGCGCTCTGGAGGAACGACCCGAACACGTAACCGACGCCAGCGGCGGCGGCGCCGACGCCAATCGCCGCGAGACCGGCCCCGATTAGCTTTGCAGAAGCGACATCCATGATTGAACTCCTTTGAAGAAACTGAGGGCTAATGAAGGTTCACGGCCTCGCTGATGTACAGCGAGGTGAGAATTGCAAAAACGTAAGCCTGGATCGCTGCGACAAGCAGCTCGATCATGCTCACGAACATGATGAAACACATGGACAGAAGCCAAATGCCGATGCCCCCGGCGCTATGGCTGTTCAGCGACTGCACGACGAAATTCCCGAAGACGTCGAGCAGGACATGCCCGGCGAACATCGCGATGAACGGCCGGAGTTCGAGGCTGAAGGGACGGACGAGAAAACTAACAAGCTCGATCGGCGCGATCACGAACTTGAAAGCGAGCGGCGCGTCCTTGGGCACGAACAGCGAGAAGAAGTGGAGGCCGTGCTTCCAGAAGCCCACCCCGAGCACGATTGCAAAGGTGATCAACGACATCACGCCCGTGAAGGTGAACTGGGCAGTGATCGTGAATGGGTGGGTAGAAGGAACAATACCGAAGGGCATGTTGCCGATCAAGTTGGCGAACAGCAGGAAAATGAAGGACGTGAAGACCCACGGCAGGTATTTCTTGCCGTCAGGTCCGATGCTTACGTTGACCATGTCGTCAACGAATCCGATCAACCCCTCGACAGCAATCTGCCAACGGCCAGGGATCAACTCCCGCTTCATGCCGCCGAACATGAACAGCCAGATCGTGCCCAACACGATCAGCGTCCACAGGGCGCTATTGGTGAAGACGAACGGATTGTTGCCCTGGAACGAACCGAAGATCGGCTCGATCACGAACTGGTGCATCGGGTCGATTTTGCCTTCGGCAGCCACTTTGCTTCCCTATTCCCGTCCGCCGCGAGACTTGCCCGAGGACTTGTTTGCAATTCGAATGACGTTCCAGAAACCGACGGCGAAGCCGAGGAACAGCAGCACCAACATCAGCCACGGTCGGGTCCCGAACCATCGATCCATCAGCCAGCCGACGATCCCCCCTCCCAAAGGGCAGCCGACAAGCTGACTGAGGACGAGCTGGCCGCTCTGATAATTTAAATCAGGCTGCCGTTTCGCCGTCCTCTTCGCTTCCGCCTGCTGCATTCGGTCGAGCCGCTCATCGAGCGATTCGAGCCGCGCGTCTGGTGGAAGCTTCGGGACCTCGTCGATTTCGTCCTCTGCCATGCGTCTCCCCTGTGCGTCGCCCCTGCTGGAAATTGGGGCAGGCAAGGCGAGGAACATGGCGGTGAACGACCCCGCCAAGGCGCCGTCCCTTTATGAAGCGAGGTGCCGCTAGTCAACCACGGGCGGCGATTCTCAGCGGCAGTAATTCGGCACCGGCGCCGCTTGTCCCGGCGCCCTTCGCCGCCATGCGCCGTCGTTCAGTAGATAAGCTTCGCCAATCCCAACCCGCGCGAGCAGCTGGCAACCGGCGGTGATGCCGACGTCCTGCGGGCTGACGCCCTTCGCTGCCGCAAAATTGCTGTAGAGAGAGCGCCGCCGGAGGTTGATCGTCGCAACCTGGCTGCGCACCACGCCCGTCACCGGCGCCGCGACCCCGATGTATCCGTCATAGCGCTCCCCGACGGCGCCGGCGGCGCGCGCGGCATTGACCGCCGGCGTCTGCGCCGACGCCGGCGCAGCCGCGATAAGCGCCGCAGCAAGAACAACCGCCCGCATCACGGCTTCTTCGATGCGGGCTGTGGGAACGCCTGCGGGTTTTGGTTGATCAGCTGCTCGACGTCCCGCTGCAGCCGCACCAGCACCTCCTGCTTGATCGTCACGTTCAAGTTGATGTCGATCGGCTTGTCGGGCGCCTTGACCGAAATGCAGCTCGACAGCGGTGCAGCGATTAGCGCGGCGGCGAGCAGCGATGGACGTGTGATGCTTTGCTTCATCATCTCTCTCACTTCGTCTTGGGTGGCGGGGCGACATTGACCTGCCGCGTAGCAGGTCTGCGTCTGTTGCTGATTTTCTTCGAGCTTGCGCACTTCGGTGGTGATCCCTGGGACGTCCTCGAGCGGCCGCGGAAGCACGTCCTTGATCACCTGGCGCGGGTCATTGAACGACTTGGCCGTGGCGATCAGAGCGCGGAATGGACCGGTAATGTTCACATTCAATCGGATCGGCAGCTTCGCCAGGAGGCTGCGGATAATTCGTTGGGTCTTCGTCGACTGGCCAAGCGCCACTCCGTCGATCGAGAGCCGCGCCGCAAACTCCCCGGCGAGATCGCCATCAAGGCGGATGATCATGGAGCGAAAGCGCAGGTCCCTCAGCGCATTGAAAGCGATGTTGCCCATCGTCCCAAGGTTGGCCTTGTTGACGAGGCCGTTGTAGGCAAGGGAGCCGCCACCCGGCCGCGAATCCAGCCGCCCACCAACGATGCGGCCGCCGTTCTCGTCAAAGATCATCGGCAGCACCCCGTCGAAGACGCCAGTCGCCTCGATACCCTTGAAGCCCAAGCTCGAAACGAAGGTGTGGGCATCGAGGCCGACGACCTCGAACGTCAGTCGCTTGGCGCTGGAGTGGGCGAAATTGAGCACGGTCTCGTCAAGGATCAGGCGGCCGCCCATGAACGGCCACTCGCCGCGCTCGACCTTGACCAGCTGGTGGGGCAGCAACTGATAGCGGATGACCCCGTTCTCCACGAGAATGCCGGGATTGATTGAGCGGACGTTGATCACCTGCGCGGGCGAGGTGGTGAGGCCGAGCAAGTCGCTGAAGTGGATCGTTCCAGCCACTCCGGTCACCGGGCCGAACGGCGCTGCGAGATCGACGTTTGCGGTCGTGAAATCGCCGGTCGAAGTCACTTTCCCGCCCGCTGCCCAATTGATCTGCCCGTGTCCGCTGATGGTGCCGTTGACGAGCGCGATGACCCCTTCGGTGAGGCGCGTGAGCTCCTCGGGCTGGAGATTGGGCCCGAAGGTCAGGCCGGGAACGTCGAGCGATGCGTGCCCGGCACCGATCGAAAGCCGATGCTCGATCGAGACGTCGCTAACGAGAACGCCGGAATGCTTGAGCGCGCCGGTCGCGCGGACGTAGTCGCCGGCGATTGTAAAGTGCGTGTTGTCGCTCTTCAGCGGATAGAAGCGCGGATTATCGGAGCGGTCGGTAACGGTCAGCGCGCTATTGACGCTGAGGTTCTTGTTTCGAAACACCCACGATCCGGAGCCCTCGGTCAGCAGCAACGGGACTGCGCCGATGGTCGCCTTTGCGCCGCCGAAACTGCCGCGCATATTGGCGCCCGCGAAACTGCCGTTCAGCCGGGCGGCATCAAAAACGATCGGCGACTCCGGCTTGCCGAGGCGCATTGAGAGGGCGTTGAAGCCGAAGCGGTCGCCGATCAGCCGCCCGCCCGCAGCCGTCAGGTGCAGCGGCGAGCTTCCAATCCTGCCGTTCAGCGCCGGGTGGTTGATTCGCGCGGCGGTCCGCACTGCGCCGCCGGCCTGCTTCGAGATGATCGCAGCGCCGATCGGACAGACCGGCAGCCGCGTCGCGCCGAGCTGGATCGAGCTCATCTGCAGGAAATTGAAGCTGACCACCGCGCAGGCCGTGCCGAAGGCGAAGCTCCCGCCGTGGCCGATCTGGCCCTGGATCGGCAGGCGCAGCGCCTGCACGCGCCCATTGGGGAATGAACCGTCGAGCTGGGCGACGGTGCTGAGCTCGGTCGAGCCCGCCGGACCGGGACCGAAGCGGATCGGCGCTAGTGCAAGCCGCTGCCCGCCGGCGGCATAGGGCGCGAGTTCGGCAAGTCCGCTCATCGGAGCTCCCGCAGCCGGCTGGCGGAGGCTCACGCGCCCACTTGGCAGCCCGCCGCCGGCCATCTGGATATTGCTGTCGATGCGGAGTGCAGCGGCCGGCCAGTAATATGTCACGCCAGTTCCGCCGGAAATCCGCGCCCGCGCCGCGTTCGGCCCGATCACGTCCGCGCCATTGACTCGCGCCGCTCCGCCTCCGGGAAAATTCACGACGTGGATCTGGCCGCCGATGTTGAAATTGCTAGCTGTCCGACTGATCGCATTGCTGATGCTGGTCGCCACCGGGCCGATCGGAGTTTTGGCCGCCGCGCGTAGCGGTCCAGTCACGCCCGCGAGCATCGCCGGGTCGAGCGCAGCATTCTCCGCCGCATAATCGCCGAGCATGTCGAACGTGCCCGAGCGGAGCCCCAGGCGATACCCGCCGATAGCCGCGTCCGGGCGGCGTGGATGGTCGCCATGCGCGACTGCTGCGCGGCGAGCCTTACCCTCCCGGACACGTCGTTCAGTGGTCCCTTGAAAGTGATGTCGCCGATGAACGCGGCGAGGCCGTTCCTCCGGCATTGAGCGTCTGGATCGCCATCCGCCCGCGGCCGTCGACGCGAGTGAACTCCTCGTTGAAGCTGGTGTGGACGTCGAAGCGCGGCGCCACCACGTCGAATTTGCTGAGCGGACAAGTGAAGCTTTCGAGTGTCACCGGCCCGTCGGCCTCCGGCCGCCGCGCAACGACGGAAACCGCAAGATGCGCATGCAGATGGTGAGCTGCGCACCGGCCGGGGACCAGATGCGGGCTGGAGATTGCCGCGGTGCCTCGGAACCCGCCGCTCAACCTGCCCGAGCCCACCAGCGCGACCCCGACCGGCCCGAACGGAGTCGCCAGCGCGATGCTGCTGTCGGCGACGTCGAGCACGACATTGGGCAGTGCGAAGGCCTTGTTCGTCGGCGGCGGCAACAGCCGGTCGATCTGGCCCCAACTGACCTTGCCGTGGATCAACCGTCCGCGCAGCCGCACGCCGCGCGCGAAGACCCGATACACCTCGAAGCTGCCGTCCCACTTGAGGCGCATCTGAATGATCGCATGCTTGGCGATGAGGTCGGGCCGCTTGGGGTCGCCAATGACAAGATCGTGGACCTCCTGCGTGCGGAAGCCGACGCGATCGAGGTGATAGCTGGCCGTGACTCCGCGCCGCTCGAACTCGCCCTTCAAATAATGCGTGGCGATCGGGCGGCGCTCGAGCCACACGACGCCGATCGCGATTGCGAGCAGGATCAGCAGGCCGAGTGCGGCGAACATGGCAATGCGCCCCCAGCGGGGTCCGCGTCGGACGATTAGCGTCCCCTCGTCGCTCTGCCGCTCGGCCATGGCTCTTAGTAACCCGATTGCGCGTCGACCGTTCCAGTAACGGCATGACCAAGGCTTGCGCGGTCGGCAAGCCGTGCTCTACGTCTGGTGTGCTCGGGTCTCGCGCAAAGGGGCGCAATGAACGAGCACGCCAGCAAGATTGCGGATCACGCGCAGGCCGGGCACCGCACGCGCCTGCGCAAGCGGCTCCTCGACGGCGGTCCGCAAGGCTTCCACGACTATGAGCTCGTCGAATATCTGCTGACGCTTACGATTCCGCGTGTCGATACGAAGCCACTTGCGAAGCGGCTGATCCACGATTTCGGCGGGATCGGGCCTCTGCTTTCAGCCAGCGCCGACACGCTCCGGCGCGAAGGGCTGACCGACCCCACCATTGCCGCGCTGAAGATCGCGCAGGCGACCGCGCTCCGGCTGCTTGAGGCCCGGATCGAGGAGCAGCCGGTGCTGTCGAGCTGGGACGCGCTCGGCGATTATCTCCACGCCGCGATGGCGCATTCTCGCGTCGAGGAGGTGCGGATCCTCTTCCTCAACGCCAAAAACATGCTGATCGCCAACGAGGCGTTGTGGCAGGGCAGCGTAGACGAAGCGTCAGTCCACGTCCGCGAAGTCATCGCCCGCGCGATCGCCCTCGGCGCAACCGCGCTGATCATCGTCCACAACCACCCGAGCGGCGATCCGACCCCCTCGACCCAGGACATCCGCCTGACGCGCGATCTGGTCGAGGCCGGGCGGCACATGAAGGTGACCGTGCACGACCATGTGATCGTCGGCGCCAGCGGGCGCACGAGCATGCGCGCGATGGGGCTGATCTAGCTTCGTTCCGTTTAAGAAACAGACTAAGCGCGAACTCGTCTGATGAAAAAGTGAGACGAGGAATTGCTGCAAACCGTCGAGCCTTTGCCTAGTTCTCCTCGCCGCCATCTGGCTGGTCGGCGTCGGGCTGCTCATGGCCTTCCGCCCCGCCTACGCGGCGCATTTATGCGACCGGATGGGGGCTGAGCTCCGGCTTCCAACTGGCGTGTCCATGTTGCCGAGCAGCTTCTTCGCGTCCTTGCCGGTGGGGCCCTCATCCTGCGCGCCGCGGCATCCAAAGCGCCTTTATTCTTCAGCATTTTCGGCTGGATACTCGTCGTCTCGTCGATCATCCTTCTGGTGCTGCCAGTCCGGGTTCACGGCGGTTTCGGCCATTTCCTTCGCCCACTGCTGAGGCCACAACCCATTCGCCTGCTCTCGCCGGTGCCGGTCATCGTAGGCATCGGATTGGGCTACTTCGCCACCTAGGCAACCAGCCCTTCGATTGATGCACCTCGGCTTCCCTGCTAGCCGCTCGGCGATGGTCCCCCGCTATTCCCGTCCTGAAATGACCGGCATCTGGTCGCCCGAGAACCGCTATCGCATCTGGTGGCAGATCGAGGTGTTCGCGGCAGAGGCGATGGGACGGATCGGGATGATCCCGGCCGAGGACGCCAAGACCATCCGCGCGGCCTACGACCGCAATGCGCTGGGCAAGATCGACATCGAGGCAATCGACGCGATCGAGGCGGTGACCAAGCATGACGTGATCGCTTTCCTGACCTGGGCCGGGCGAGAAGCTTGGGCCCGAGCGGCGTTGGCTGCACCAGGGGATGACCAGCTCCGACGTGCTCGACACCGCGCTGGCGGTGCAACTGAAGCAGGCGGCCGATCTCCTGATCAAGGACGTGGACGCGCTCCTGGAGGTTCTGAAGCGCCGCGCGTTCGAGCACAAAATGACGCCGACCATCGGCCGCAGCCACGGCATCCACGCCGAGCCGACCACCTTCGGGCTGAAGCTGGCGCAGGCCTATGCCGAATTCGCCCGCAACCGCCAGCGCCTCCTCGCGGCGCGCGATGAGGTTGCGACCTGCGCGATTAGCGGTGCCGTGGGGACCTTCGCGAATATCCCGCCGGAAGTGGAGGAGCATGTCGCCGCCGAGCTTGGCCTCACTGCGGAACCCGTCTCGACGCAGGTCATCCCCCGCGACCGGCACGCCATGTTATTCGCCACGCTTGGCGTGATCGCCTCGTCGATCGAGCGGCTAGCGACCGAAATTCGTCACCTCCAGCGCACCGAAGTGCTCGAGGCCGAGGAATATTTCTCGCCCGGCCAGAAGGGCAGCTCGGCGATGCCGCACAAGCGCAACCCGGTGCTCACCGAGAACCTCACGGGCCTGGCGCGGATGGTGCGGAGCTACGCGCTCCCGGCGATGGAGAACGTGGCGCTGTGGCACGAGCGCGACATTTCGCACTCGTCAGTCGAGCGCTTCATCGGCCCCGACGCGACGATCACGCTCGACTTCGCGCTGGCGCGGCTGACGAGCGTCGTCGACAAGCTGCTCGTCTATCCCGAACGCATGCAGAAGAATCTCGACCGCATGGGTGGACTAATCCATTCCCAGCGGGTGCTTCTGGCGCTCACCCAGGCCGGGCTCAGCCGCGAGGACGCTTACGCGCTGGCGCAGCGCAACGCGATGAAGGTGTGGGAATCGGACGGCGAGCTGTCGCTGCTCGCCCTTCTCAAGGCCGACCCGGAGGTGACGCAGCGGCTGACTCCGGATGAGCTCGATGCGCTGTTCGACCTCGGCTATCATTTCAAGCACGTCGACACGATCTTCGACCGGGTGTTCAGTAAAACGGCCTAAGCGTTCAGGACGCGCAATTTTCACGTGCGCCGAGCGAATAGGCAGTTATTGTAATGAGCCGGATCGCATAGCCGGGGGGCCGATGGAGATCGTACAAGAACGTCAACCCCAATTTGCCGCCGAGCCGCCAGCGAGCGCGGACGGCGGCGTGCAAGCTGGCGCCTACCTGCTTGAGCTCTCGCTCGACTGGATCGTCCTTCGCGCGTCCGAGAACGTCCACCATTTGCTCGGCGAATCCCACGTCACCTTGATCGACGAGCCGCTCGGGCGGTTCGTTCATTCCCAGGCGCTGCACGACCTTCGCAACCTGTTTTCCAGATTGAGCGGAACCACGGGCATTGCCCGGGCCTATTGCGTCCGCCTGACCGAGGATCCCGATCTTTTCGACCTTGCCTTCCAGCTCAGCAACGGCCGCGTGATCCTCGAGGCCGTGCCGAGCTCCGATGAGGCATTCGGGACATATTTCGGCACGGTCGGCGGCCTCATCGCGGGCCTCTCCGATAGCAGCGGCCAGCCGTTGCTCGACGCGGGCGCCCGGCGGATGCGCGCTTTGACAGCTTTCGATCGCGTCACGTTGCTGGTCGAGGGCTCCAAAGCCACCAGCAGCCGCAGCGGAGTCCCGTTCCGATCCGGAGCCAACGCAACGCTCAGCGACGATTTTCCAGCTCTCGTGTCGGACGGCGATGCGTCACCCGTGCCCATCTTTCCGCGGCGCGAGAAAGACGCAGCCGCCGCGGCAGCGCTCCTGCGCGCACCATCCGAGAGCCAGAAAGCCGAGCTAGGCGAACGCGGATTTGCATCCACGATGCGCATTCCGATTGTTCGCGACGACAACACCATCGGCGAGTTCCGCCTCGCGCATACGACACCGCGTCGTCCAAGCCTTGAGCTACACGCCGCCGCCGAGCTGTTCGCCCAGCTCTTCGCCATGCGGCTAGAGATCGACCGCTTGAAGAACCGCTGATCAGGCCCCGATAAACTCGCGGACGCGGCTGAAGAAGCTTTTCGCCGCCGGGCACTCGTCGCCGGTTTCGGTAGCGCGGAACTCCTCGAGCAATTTCTTCTGCTTGGCGCTCATCCTAGTGGGCGTCTCGACGAGGATGCGGGCGACGAGATCGCCGCGGCCGCGGCCATTGAGCACGCTCATGCCCGCGCCGCGGTGGCGCAGCTGCTCGCCCGACTGAACGCCGGCGGGGAGCTTGATGTCGACCTTTGCGCCGTCGAGGCCAGGCAAGCTGATCGAGCCGCCGAGGGCGGCGGTCGTGAATGTGATCGGGCATTCGGCGATGAGGGTCGTGCCTTCGCGCGCGTAGATTGGGTGCTGCTTCATGTGGACGAACAGGTAGAGGTCGCCGCCGCCGGCGCCGCGAACGCCCGCCTCGCCTTCCCCGGCGACTCGGATGCGCGTGCCTTCGTCGACTCCCGGCGGGATTTTCACCGACAGCTTGCGCTGCGTAAGCGCGCGGCCTTCACCGTGGCAGTTGGCGCAGGGGTCGCTGATCACTTCGCCGCTACCGCGGCAGGTCGGACAGCCGCGCTCGACGACGAAAAAGCCCTGCTGTGCGCGGACCTTGCCCATTCCGCCGCAGGTGGAGCAGCTTTTTGCGCAATTGTCGGAGCGCGCACAGCCGCGCCCATTGCAGACCTCGCAGCGGGCATTCGCTTCGATCGTGATGGCCTTCTCGACCCCTGTGAACGCTTCCTCCAGGGTCAACTGGACATCGTACCGCAGATCCGCCCCCCGCGCGGCATTCTCGCGGCCGCCACGCGGGTCCATGAACTCGCCGAAGATGGTCGAAAATATGTCGGAGAAGCCCTCGAATCCGGCATTTCCGAACGGGTCCTGACCGCCCCCGTTCTGAAACGCGGCCTTGCCGAACCGGTCATATGCGGCGCGCTTCTGCGGGTCCTTGAGCACGTCGTAAGCTTCGCTGATCGCCTTGAAGCGCGCCTCGGAATCCTTGCAGCCGTTCTTGCGATCGGGATGGTGTTCCTTGGCCATCCGGCGGTAGGCCGCCTTGATCGCGGCCTCGTCGGCGCCGCGCTGGACGCCCAGCAGATCATAATAGTCCTGCTCGACCATTACCCCTCCCCGCTACGCAGCACACGATGCAGCGGCGCCCCAATGAAGGTGGCGCCGCCGCACCGAAACATCAGCCCTTGTTCTCTTCGTCGACTTCCGAGAATTCGGCGTCGACGACCTCTTCCTGCGGCTGCTCTTCGGCCGGACCCGAAGTGCCCGCGTCCGGTCCAGCCGCGGCTTCGGTCTCGGCCTGCTGAGCCTTGTACATCGCCTCACCGAGCTTCATCGCCGCCTGCGTCAGCGCGGCAGTCTTCTGCTGCATCTCGTCGGCATCGCCGCTCTCGACCGCCGCCTTCGCTTCCGAAAGCGCAGTCTCGATCTCGGTTTTCACGTCCGCCGAGACCTTATCGCCGAATTCCTGCAGCTGCCTTTCGGTGCTGTGGATGAGGCTTTCGGCATTGTTCTTCGCCTCGGCCGCGGCCCGCCGCTTCTTGTCTTCGTCGGCGAACTGCTCCGCTTCCTTGACCATCTTCTCGATGTCGGCGTCGGCGAGACCACCCGAAGCCTGGATGCGGATTTGCTGCTCCTTGCCGGTGCCCTTGTCCTTGGCCGACACGTTGACGATGCCGTTGGCGTCGATGTCGAAGGTGACCTCGATCTGCGGCACGCCGCGCGGCGCGGGCGGGATTCCGACCAGGTCGAACTGGCCGAGCACCTTGTTGTCCGCAGCCATTTCGCGCTCGCCCTGGAAGACGCGGATGGTCACCGCATTCTGATTGTCCTCGGCGGTCGAGAAAACCTGGCTCTTCTTTGTCGGGATCGTCGTGTTGCGGTCGATCATCCGTGTGAACACGCCGCCCAGCGTCTCGATGCCGAGCGAAAGCGGGGTCACATCGAGCAGCAGCACGTCCTTGACGTCGCCCTGCAGGACGCCCGCCTGGATCGCCGCGCCCATGGCGACGACCTCGTCCGGATTGACGCCGGTGTGGGGCTCGCGGCCGAAGAATTCCTTCACTCGCTCACGCACCCGCGGCATCCGCGTCATTCCGCCGACGAGCACGACTTCGGCGATGTCCTTCGCCTCGAGCCCGGCGTCTTTCAGCGCCTTCTTGCAGGGCTCGATCGTCCGCTCGATCAGATCGTTGACGAGCTTCTCGAGATCGGAGCGGCTGATCGTCTCCACGAGGTGCAGCGGGGTGGTCGTCCCGCCTTCCATGCGGGCGGTGATGAACGGCTGGTTGATCTCGGTCGTCGCAGCCGAGCTAAGCTCAATCTTGGCTTTCTCGGCGGCTTCCTTGAGCCGCTGCAGCGCGAGCCGGTCGGTGCGAAGGTCGATATTCTCCTTCGCCTTGAACTTGTCCGCGAGCCAGTTGACGATCCGGGCGTCGAAATCCTCGCCGCCGAGGAAGGTGTCGCCGTTGGTCGACTTCACCTCGAACACGCCATCGCCGATCTCGAGCGTCGAGATGTCGAACGTGCCGCCGCCAAGATCGTAGACGGCAATCGTCTTGCCGTCGTCCTTCTCGAGACCGTAGGCGAGCGCGGCGGCGGTCGGCTCGTTGATGATGCGCAGCACCTCGAGGCCCGCGATCTGGCCGGCGTCCTTGGTCGCCTGGCGCTGGGCGTCGTTGAAGTAAGCGGGAACGGTGATCACCGCCTGGGTGACGGTCTCGCCGAGATAGGCCTCGGCGGTTTCTTTCATCTTCTGCAGGATGAACGCGGAAACCTGCGACGGGCTATAATCTTTGCCTCCGGCCTGAACCCAGGCGTCGCCGTTCGATCCCTTGACGATCTTGTAGGGGACCAGTTCGGTGTCCTTCTTGGTGATCGGGTCGTCGAAGCGGCGTCCGATCAGGCGCTTGACCGCGAAAATCGTATTGTCCGGATTGGTGACCGCCTGGCGCTTAGCCGGCTGGCCGATGAGCCGCTCACCGTCCTTGGTGAAAGCGACGACCGAGGGCGTCGTGCGCGCGCCTTCCGAATTTTCGATGACCTTTGGCTTGCCGCCTTCCATGACGGCGACGCAGCTGTTTGTCGTGCCCAAGTCGATGCCGATGACCTTGGCCATGTTTGATCCTCTTCTTAGCCCCTCTTCCGGCCCCCGTGAGGCAGCCGAATTGTTGATTTCCTTCGAAGATATAGGTGGCGTTTAGAGGACGACAAGGATTGCCGAGGTACCTGTTAATGCCGGAAATCCAGTCCGGCGCAGCGGGGACGACGTGAAAGCACTAGAGAGCGGCATTTGGTTATCGCGAGAGCGGGTCACCCGCGTCGCGCTGATCAGTGCAGCCGCCGGCGCCGCGATGCTGCTGTTCCTGTGGTTCGGCGGAAGCGGCACGGTCGACTATTTCGGGCAACCCGTCGGGTCCGATTTTACCGCTTTCTGGAATGCCGGTCGGCTTGCGAATGCCGGCGAGGCGACGCATGCGTGGAATCACGCGGCGCTCAATGCGAGCATTCAGGCCACCCACGGCACGTCCTACGATGCGGCGTGGCTGTATCCTCCCGTGTTTCTGCTGCTCATGGCCTTGTTCGCGGTCGTGCCATACCTCCCTGCGCTGCTTGCCTGGCAGATCTTCAGTCTCGCAATCGCCGGTTTGACGCTGCAGCGCATCTTGAAGGACCGGCGCGCGACCCTCGTAGCGCTTGCCTCTCCACTGACTCCACTCGTGCTCGCGCACGGGCAGAACTCATTCCTTACAGCCGGCTTGCTCGGCGGCGGATTGGTCCTCCTTGAGGAGCGCCCAGAGCTCGCTGGCTGCCTGCTGGGCGCGCTTGTCTACAAGCCTCAACTGGCTCTCGTGCTCGTTCCCCTTCTCCTCCTGACGAGGAGCTGGCGCGCGTTGATCGCCGCGGCGTCTACAGCTGCCGCTCTTGTCCTGATTTCGACGATGATCTGGGGTTTGGACAGCTGGAGCGCCTTCGCTGCGAGCCTGCACATGGGCCGCGAATATATGGAGCTGGGGACGGCCGGCTTTTACAAAAGCCCCAGCCTGTTCTCGATGGCGCGACTGTGGGGTGGATCGATCGCGGTCGGCTATGCAGCCCAACTCGTCGGGATTCTCATAGCGCTTCTCCTCGTCTGGCGCTCGGCGGGGGAGAAAACCAATTTGCGCGCAGTCGGCGTCTGCGCGGCCGTGGCGCTCTCAACGCCCTATCTGTTCGACTACGACATGGCCGTCGTCGGGCTCGGGGGCGCATTCCTCTTCGCTGAAGGCCGGAACCGCGAATTTCTTCCGTTCGAGCGATCAATACTAGCCTTCATCTGGATTGCGCCGTGGCTGAGCCGCCCCGCCGCGCAATTTCTGGCGTTGCCGCTCGGTCCGGCTGCGATGCTCCTGCTGGCGTGGCTCGCCTGGCGCAGAGTGCGTCAGAGCATCGCCATCCCGCCGTTGACATGCAATGTCTGCCCGGTGACGTAACCCGCCTCGCGGCTGGCGAGATAGACGCACGCCGCCCCAATGTCCTCGCCGCTGCCCATCTGCCCCATCGGAATGCGGGCGAGAATGCTTTCACGCTGCTGCTCATTGAGAGCATCTGTCATCGCCGACGTCATGAAGCCTGGTGCGATTGCGTTGACCGTGATTCTGCGGCTGGCGAGCTCTTGCGCCACAGCCTTGGTCATGCCGATCAGCCCGGCCTTTGATGCGACGTAGTTCGCCTGCCCCGGGTTGCCGGTCACGCCGACGACGGAGGTGATCGAAATGATCCGGCCGAAACGCGCCTTCATCATCGGCCTCGCCGCCGCGCGCATCAGCCGGAACGCGGCTTCAAGGTTGATGCGGATCACCTCCTCGAATTCTTCGTCCTTCATCCGCATCAGCAGGTTATCCCGCGTGACCCCCGCGTTGTTGACGAGGATGTCGAGCTTTCCGCCCAAGGCCTCGACGGCGAGCGGCACCAGCTGATCGACGGCGGCGCCGTTGGAGAGATTGCACGGCAGCGCCACATGATTGCCGCCGAGGTCCGCCCGGAAACTCTCCAGCTTCTCGACGTTGCTCCCCGACACCGCCAACCGCGCGCCTTGGGTGGCAAGCGACTTGGCAATCGCGCTCCCCAATCCACCGGAAGCGCCGGTCACGAGGGCGGTCATTCCGCTCAAGTCGAACATCATGCGATCTCCTTCGCAAGCGCTTCGATGTCCTCGATCGTGACCACGCTCGTGACCTTCGCATCCGGGGCGATGCGCTTGACCATCGAACCGAGCACCTTGCCGCCAAGTTCGACAAACTCCTCGACGCCCGCAGTGCCCATGTTGGCGATGCTCTCGCGCCACCGCACCATTCCGGTGACCTGCTCGACAAGCTGATCACGGATCATTTCGGGATCGGTCTCCGGCTGAGCCGTGACGTTCGCGTAAAGCGCCACCAGCGGCGCTTCAATGACGACCTCGCCGAGTGCATCGCGCATTGCGTCGGCCGCCGGCTGCATCAGCGGACAGTGGAATGGCGCCGAAACGGGTAGCGATACCGCCCGCTTCGCACCCATGTCCTTCGCCATCGCGATCGCCCGGTCGATCGCAGTTTTGTGGCCGGAAATCACGACCTGCGACGGGTCATTGTCGTTGGCGACGGCGCAGACCTCGCCCTGAGCCGCGGCGTCGGCGATTTTTTGCGCCAGCGCCAAATCGGCACCAAGCAGCGCCGCCATCGCCCCCGCGCCTACCGGAACCGCGAGCTGCATCGCCTGCCCACGCAGTTTCAGGAGCTTCGCTGTTGTCGGCAGGTCGAACGATGCGGCAGCGCACAAAGCCGAATATTCGCCGAGGCTGTGTCCCGCAACGAAGGCAACCGCCTTTCGCAGGTCCACACCCCCGTCCCGGGTCAATGTGCGGAACACCGCCAGCGAATGCGCCATGATCGCAGGCTGCGCATTCTCGGTAAGCTTGAGCTCGTCGTCGGGCCCGTCGCGCATCAGCCGGAACAGGCTTTGGCCAAGCGCCTCGTCGACCTCGTCGAACACGTCGCGCGCCGTTCCGCTCGCCGCACCGAGCGCAGCGCCCATGCCGACTGCCTGGCTGCCCTGCCCCGGAAAAATGAATGCGCGCATCGCATTTCCTGATCGATTATGAACCGGGCGGCGACTAGGCCGAGGCGGCTCGATTGCCAAGGGCAGGGAGGCTGGATGGACGCCCACGACAAGCCGCAAACCGTCGGCATTTGGATCACCAGCGCACTCGTTGTCGGGACGATCATCGGATCGGGGATCTTCATGCTTCCGGTCAGCCTTGCGCCCCTCGGGCGCAACGTCCTTGCCGGTTGGCTGGTCAGCGGCGCCGGGGTGCTTTGCATCGCCTTTGCCATGGCCCGGCTGTCCCGCTTGGGCGGCGAGGGCATCCAGGCCAACATCGAACGTGAATTCGGCGCCACGGCAGCCTTCCTCGTCGCATGGAGTTTCTGGGTCTCGAACTGGGTCGCGCAAGCCTCGGTGGCGGTGGCGGCGGCATCTGCACTGTCCTTCGCCGGGCCCCAGCTCGGCGGGCCTGCGGGGATCATCCTCATGGCCATCGGTTGGCTCGTTTTGCTTACCGCGATCAATGCGATTGGCGTGCGCGCGGCCGGCGGATTTTCGCTTGTAACTGTCGCAATCAAGATATTGCCATTGCTGGCGGTGATTTGGCTGTTTGCAGAGCGCGGCGTGGGTGGCCGCGCGTTTGAACCCCTGCCCAGTCTGCCAATCAGTGTCGCCAATATCGCCGCCGCGACAGCTCTGACCTTTTTCGCCTTCACCGGTTTTGAAAGTGCGACTACGCCGGTTGGCAAGATTTGCGACCCAGCCGGACGATCCCGCGCGCGCTCATCGGCGGGACGGCGTTCGTGGTCGCACTGTACTTGCTGGCCGGAACCGCGATCCAGATGCTGCTTCCTGCCAATGTGGTCGCGTCATCGGCAGCGCCGTTCGCCGATGCGCTGGTTTCCCGCTGGGGCACGGCGCCGCGACCTTCGCCGCATTGACCATCGCGGTGGCCGCGATCGGCTGCCTCAACGGATTGATCCTTTCCACCGGGGAACTGGGCTATGCGATGGCCGTGCGAGGCGACCTTCCCGCAGTCATGGCGAAGACCCGGGGGGTCAACACGCCGGTCGTTTCCCAGATCGTCGGAACAATCCTCAGCATCCTGCTGCTGTTCGCCAATTCCAACCGCGCCACCGCCAATCTGTTCACGTTCATCATCCTGCTTTCGACCGCGGCGATGATCATCGTCTATCTGAGCGCGGCCATGGCCGCGTGGAAGTTCACCCCGGCCGCAGGGCCGCGCGCGATCATCGCCGTCGCAATTTTGTTCATTGCCTTCGCCACTTACGGCATCGGCCTCGAAGCAGACCTGTGGTCGCTGGCGCTACTCGCCGTTGGGCTTGCCGTCCGCGCCGTCATGCACTGGATTAATTCGCGGATTGGCTCCAGCCCGCCGGTGGCGATAAATCCAGCCGCGCCTCTGGGATCAACCGCCTGAGCTTCCGCGCGAAGCTCCTGAGACACACCTCGCTCGTCCCCAGCGGCCCCGCCACATAGGCCGGCGACTGCATGCCGAGCTGCACCCGGGTGATCAGTTCGGTGTCCTCGGCATTGACGCGACGGTTGATGCGCCAGTTGAGATGCCGGGCCCCCCTCATCTCGCGACGGTCGTCCGGCAGCGCATAGCTGATCTCGCGAATCACCGTCTCCGTCGCGCTCATCGGCAGGAACTGCATGAAATCGACCTGGTCCGGATAGATGTCGAAGGCGACGTTCGGGAAGAGCTTGTAATAGAGCCACTTGCGCTGATGACTCGCCGGCAGGTGATCGACCGCGGGGAGATAGCGCTGATATGCCCGCTCGGACGGATTGGCCAATTCCTTCTCGACCAGATCGCCTTCCATGCGGTCGACGTGCGGCTGCGCTTCGATCCGGTAGTTGCGGGCGAACAGCCGCGTCAGGCCCGGATGGCCAACGGGGATGTGCAGATGGTCTGAATAATTGTCGGCGATGGTCTTCCAGTTGAGCGGCCGTGGGCGGAGCGTGACCCGGCCGATCGCCTCCAGCTCCTCGAACCGATAGGGCGCGACCTCATCGTCATACGGCGCCATCATCTCGGCGACCGCGGGCGCCCCAGGTTCCAGGGTCACGAAAAGAAAGCCGCGCCAATTCTCGAGCGCGACCGGGAACAGCCCATGGTCCTCGGTCCGAAGTCCTGGATATTCATGCCGGTGCGGCACTCCCACCAGCCGCCCGTCGCGCGCATAGCTCCATGCATGGTAGGGGCAGGTCAGCACCTTGGCACAGCCGCCACTGCCGTCCACGAGCCGCGAGCCGCGGTGTCGGCAGACGTTGGCGAAGGCCCCCACCGCCCCGTCGTCGCCGCGGATCACGATCAGGCTTTCGCCAAGATACTCGAGGGTCCGCCAGTCGCCCGGCTGCGGAATCTCATTCTCATGGCAGACGACCTGCGGCGCGGCGCGCAGGAACGCCTTCTTCTCCGCCTCGAAGAATTCCGGATCGAAATAGAGCCAGCCCGGCAGGCTCAAGTCGTCGAGCGGGTCCTTCTCGGGCGGAATTCCGCGCAGCTGCGTCGCCATGGCGGACATCTGCCACGGTGCGCCGGTGCGGTCCAGCCGAACGGCTGTTCGTCGCCCGCGGCAGGGCGGCACCCCTGCACGCCTGCCGCGTGCCAGTCCTCAGTAATGTGGCGCGAACTGCGCCTGGATGATGGTCCCGGCAGGAAGCTGGCACTGGCCGACGCCGCCGCCCGCCATTCCGGCGCTCGGCCGCATCAAGCGGAAGTCGCAGCGCATGAAACCGCCCGGGCCCTGAAGATTGGCGAGCACCTGGCCGCTATAATGAGTGATGGTGTCCATGGATGGTCCCCATGGGCCCCAACCGCCCCAGCCCCGTCCCCACGCACGGCCGCCAAAGCCGCGGCCCCAACCCCAGCCGGGACCCCAGCCGTTCCACAGCGGGTCATAGTCCACCACGCTCTCGGAGGTGATTTGGAAGAACGGACCTTGGAACACTTGGCCGTTGGAGAGGCTCGCGACCATCGCGCCGCGAGTGCCTCCATTCTCGGTCCAGTTGAAGGTCGCGCCGAGATTCCCCTGCTGGGATTGTCCGTAACCAACGCCGGTTGTCGTGCAGCCTGCTATCGCGATCGCGAAAAGCGACGCCGCCGCCGCCCTGATCGAAACTCTACTCATGGTGTCGCTCCTTTCGAGCCAACAACGGATGACCGCGATTGCGGCTCCTGCAATTAATCAAAGTTGATTGGTTTGTGTCCCCATGGAGCCAAACAAGTTCATGGGCTCGCTTGCCTTTTTTGCACTGTTCCGTCATAGGCGCGGCGCTGGCGCACGGCTCTGCCGCTGCGCCTGTAATTTTTACGACAGCCGGAGGGGCGCGCCACCGGGGCGCGTCAGCGATCGGTCAAAAGAGAGACGAAAAGCATGCCGCTCTACGAGCATGTTTTCCTCGCGCGTCAGGACCTCGCCCAGGCTCAGGTCGATGCGCTCGCGGAAAACGCCACCAAAATCATCACCGAGAACGACGGGAAGGTCGTGAAGACCGAAACCTGGGGCCTGCGCTCGCTGGCCTACCGCATCGCCAAGAATCGCAAGGCGCATTATGTCGCTCTCGACCTCGATGCACCGCCCGCTGCCATCGCCGAGCTCGAGCGCCAGTCGAACATCAACGAGGATGTGATCCGCTTCCTCACCATCCGCGTCGACGAGCATGAAAAGGGCCCGTCCGCGATGATGCGCCGCGGCGACAAGGAGCGTTCGCGCTCCGATCGCGGGGATCGCGGTGAACGTACCGAATTCCGCGCCCGCGAAGAGGAGGTCGAATAATGGCCCGCGCATTCTTCCGCCGTCGCAAGTCCTGCCCTTTTTCGGGCAAGGACGCGCCGAAGATCGACTACAAGGACGTACGCCTGCTCCAGGGGTTCATCTCCGAGCGCGGCAAGATCGTGCCTTCGCGCATTACTGCCGTCTCCTCCAAGAAGCAGCGCGAGCTGGCGCGTGCGATCAAGCGGGCTCGCCACATCGGCCTGCTTCCCTACCTCGTGAAGTAAGGAGCGCTCGACATGGAAATCATTCTGCTTGAGCGCGTCGAGAAACTGGGCGCCATCGGCGACGTGGTGAAGGTGAAGGACGGCTTCGCCCGCAACTATCTCCTGCCGAACAAGAAGGCGCTGCGGGCCAACGACAGCAACCGCAAATTGTTCGAAGCGAACCGGGCGCGGATCGAGGAAGAGAATGCTGACCGGCGGTCCGAGGCCGAGAAAGCATCGAAGGGCGTCGACGGAAAATCCGTCAAGCTGATCCGTCAGGCATCGAACACCGGCCAGCTCTACGGCTCGGTCTCGGCTCGCGACATCGCCGAAGCGCTCGAAGGCGTCGGTGCCCACGTCACCAAAGGCCAGGTCGTTCTCGATCGGCCGATCAAGGCGATCGGCCTGCACGAAGTGAAGAATCGCGCTTCATCCAGAGGTCGCGGTGACCGTAAAGGTCAACGTCGCGCGCTCGCCCGAAGAAGCGGACCTGCAAGCGCAGGGGATCGACGTGCTGCAGACGATGTTTGAGCGCGAAGCGGCGCCCGTGGCGGCGGAGGATCTCGAACCGATCGGTGGCGAGGTGGCGGAGGCCCCCGAAGAGGTCGAGCCGATCGGTGGCGACGCGCCGGAGGCTCCTCAAGCCACGACCGAATCTCGCAGAGGAAGCACCGGCCGAGGGCGAAGGCGAGCAAGCCTAAGCTCCTTTTAATCAGGCGAATTGACAAGGCCGCCGGTCGAGCACCGGCGGCCTTTTTCCTGTCTGCTGCAAATTGCGGAACGGTTCGGTGGCCGACGCTGTTGTCCCCCAAGACAAGGCAAGGAGGCGAAGATGCCAGGCGAGAACGAACAGGTCCGCGACACGACCGAAGGCAGCGGTGAAGAGCCGGCGACCACTGGCCGCGACGAGCCGAACCCGGTCGGGCAGGACAGCCCCGGAAGTGAATATGGCGAGATTGGGGGCGGCGCCAGCAACGAGCACTATGTCGAGGGCGAAAGCTTCATCCTCCAGCAAGGCAGCGGCTCAGACGACCTGCACCAGGACGAAAGCGCATCGTCGGCCAAGGCGACCGAAGGCACCGACTTCGCCGCGCAGGGACGCGGAGCACCGGAAGACGAGGATGAGGCGAGCAGTGAGGGCGGGGTCGGCTAAACGCCGCTTCCGCTACACACGTCGTACGCGAAGACCCCGCGCCGACCATCGAATTAACCGCCAGGATTGGCGTCTTCAGCGAACCCGATAATAGTCCGCGATCCGGTCGAGGGCGATCGTCAGCACCAGCTTGCCCGCGCGCGCTGGCCAGCCGAGCGCGCTTTCCGCGTCGCGCATCCCCTCCCTGCACAGACCACGCGCCACAGAATATCCGAGAGGCCAGGCCCTGCGCTTGCGACCGCGTCCTGGAAGCGGCGGCGCGCGTCCATATGCGCGCCGCTAAGGTCGGGCTCGGAAGCCGATCCGCCGCGCCCCCTGGCGACCGGCGCAGCATCCCACGCCATGGTCACGCGCGGCGCGAGCTGCGCCCGTTCCCAATCGCTGCGTAGCCGCTCGCCGGCATCGTACTGACGTTGGCTCACAAGCCCTCGCGCCAACAGCCATCCGAGCGGAGATTCGGCGCCGTTGACGGTCACCGAGCGCACCGGCCGAACGGTCGGCGTCGATCGTGAGCTCGAAGCCCCCGCATCAATCGAACGCTCGCTGAATAAGCGCCGCTGCCCCTTCGTCTCCATGCCCTCTCCTTCCAACCAAATCGCAAATGGACTTGCCACAACGGCAAATGTGTAGGACAGAAGAAAAACCGTGTTGGTTCGTCTAAGGGGGCTCAGAGGCATGATCACACGCATCAGAGAGGTGCGCCGGGCGCGCGGGATGACGCTCGATGACGTCGCGCGCAAATGCGAGCCGCCGACGACCCCCCAAACTATCGGCAGGCTCGAAACCGGCACGCGCACGGTGTCGGTCGGTTGGCTGAACCGCATTGCGAAGGCGCTCGGAGTCGAAGCGCAGGATCTCGTGCAGGGCGGAGCGTCGGCAGAGCTCAAGGTGGTCGCCGTGCTCGGGCCTGGCGGCGCGGTCGCACCCAGGCGCACGGCCATCGTGGTGCCGCCGCGGATCGACGAAGGGCAGATTGCGATGATCGTATCGGCGAGCGTTGGCGACTATCGTTCAGGGGACGAGATCTGGTGCGACCCGCTGCAGCCGGAGGATTTCGCTCAAGCGCTGAACCGCGACGTGCTGATCCCAAGACCTGCGGGCCGGTTCCTCTTCGGTCGTCTGATCGACCGCGCGGACGACAAGCTCCAGCTGCTCCCTCCAGGCGCCGGCGCGCGGCAGCAGATCGTGGCCAACCCGCCGTGGATCGCGATGGCGACCAAACTGGTGCGGAGTTTGTAGCTTCTTACCTGGCCGGGTGGTGTACTTGGCCGGGTGGTGCTGTGGTGGTGGTGGTGGTGGTGGGCGGTGACGGTCTCGAACCGCCGACCCTCTCGGTGTAAACGAGATGCTCTACCAACTGAGCTAACCGCCCGTGCGGAGGCTCGTGCCACGCCGACGCTGAGGCGGCAAGCCGCCTAGATGACCGCCGCTTTCCCCACTTCGGCGAAATAGCGGCGCATCGCGTCGCTGGCTGCGGGCGCGAGCTCGACGAACACTCGGCGGCCGTCGTGCGGATCGGCGCGGCGGATGAATATACCCTGCTGTACCAGCGTCTTGAGCCACCTAAGCGCGGTCGTTGCCGGCACGGCGGCGGCTATGCACAGACTGGAGACCGGCACCCGAAGCTGCGAGATTTCTGCCTCAAGCAAGTCGAGCAGCATGTCCCATGCAGGATCGGCGAACAGCTCCTCGGGGAAATGGCGCGTGCGGAGCCGCCGAGCGCGGATGACGGCGCGTATCGTTTCGGCCGACAGCGGCGGCAGATCCGTCGCAGGCGTGGCTTCGACTGGCAGTGGAACGGTCGACGGGCCGGTGGAAAGACGCGCCAGCGTCGCTGCAATGCGGCCCACTTCATCGCTCAGCTGTCGCAATCTTTCGGCGTTGCGGTCCGCTGCTACGTCGGAATACCGTTCCTCTGTTCCACGGCGCGCGAGCGCGAGCGCCAGTGCCGAAGCGCGTTCCGCCTCGTCAGCGGCGATAAGAAGCTCCACGTCGTCTTCGAGCATCGCGGCAAGTGGATCGATCAATTCCTTCGGCGCCGAGACCACCGCACCGTAGCGCCGCGCTTGGACGTCTGAATTGAGCTGTCTAATCAACTGATCGAGGATCTCACTGACCTCAACTTGGTCCAATTCAACCCAAACCGCGCTCGCGCTTCCCTGTTGCCGCAGCCTTGCCGCAGCCTCCGCCAGCGGCGCCGCGTTGCCGATTCGCACGCCGAACGCTCCAACAGTCGATTTCGCGCGGGCGACCGCCCTCTCGCTGGAGCCGGCGATGAGCACCGGCGGCGCATCTGAATAAGAAAGATTTGGCTCGGTCGAAAACGCGTCCATGGCGCTAACCCTAAGGTGAGAAGCGGGACCGAGCACAGCGTTGATAACGTGCATTGTGGAGAAAAGTTAGACGGTTTCGGCTCCATAACGGAGAGATCGCAATTCCGTCGCAAGGAATCCGGCGCATAGATCGCCCTCACGACCAGGGGTTAATGTGATTCGCGTACCGACTGAAGTGTCCGCCGCCGAGCGCGCGCGGTGGCTGGCTGAACTCGCGCAGGTGCTCCGACAGGCGCAGGATCTGGCGAGTCGGTTGGCTGTTGCGCAGGGACGGAAGAGCGAAGCGCTCGATGTGTGCGCACGACTGGAAGCGGCCTATGCAGAGGTGCAATCGTTGAGACGCAGCCGGATGAGTCAGTCGGCGCAATTCATTGATCCAAATTGGAGCAAACACCTGCCGTGGGATCGGGCGTTGCCGGAAAGAAGCGCTTAAACTCCCTGCGGAAGATCGCCACCGCCGGCAAAGGGCTCGAGGAAAGAGGCGAGCGGCGCCGCTTTCCAGCCGCCCGTCGCCACGAAAGCGCGATTGAGAAAAGCGCGCTTGCCGTAATGGAGGGGCGCGCCGTCGGGACCGTCAACCAATCCTCCGGCCGCGAGCAGGACGGCATGGCCCGCGGCGGTGTCCCACTCGCTGGTCGGTGCCGCGCGTGGATAAATGTCAGCCCTGCCTTCCGCGACGATGCAGAATTTGAGCGACGAGCCGACCGACAGGTAACCGCAGGCGCCGACCGCCGCCTCTAGATAATCAATTGTCGCTTGGTTGAGATGCGATTTGGACGCAACCGCGGTGATCTCAGAGCCTCTCGCCCGCGTACGGATAGTCTCCCGTCCCCTGCCTTCGTCGAGCCAAGCGCCCTCTCCGACCACTCCGCCGTGCAGCCGGCGGGTGGCCGGTGCGTACACCACGCCGAGGCGCGGAGCGCCGCCTTGGATGAGGCCGATGTTCACGGTGTAATCCTCGCCGCCGCGAATGAACTCCTTGGTGCCATCGAGCGGATCGACGAGAAAGTAGAAATCGTCATGAGCAGGAATGCGCCCCGCCGCCACTTCCTCCTCCGCGACGACTGGTACGCCGGGCGCCGCGCGTGCCAGCGCGCCAAGGATGATCAGCTCGGCCGCGCGATCGGCCTCCGTAACGGGAGACATATCGTGCTTGGATTCGACCTCGAATCCGCGACGCACGATTGTGAGGATCGCCTCGCCCGCCTCCCGCGCTGCTTCGGCGAGCTCATCAATCAGCTTCGCCGTGTCCACCTAACGCGGAGCCATGCGAATTCCGCCGTCGAGGCGCACCGACGCGGCATTCATATAAGAGTTCTCGATGAGGAAACAGGCAAGATGCGCATATTCCTCGGGCTTCCCCAAGCGCTTCGGGAACGGGACCTGCGCGCCGAGCGCGTCCTGGACGTTCGCCGGCATCATTGCCACCATCGGCGTTTTGAACACTCCGGGCAGAATCGTGTTCACGCGGATGCCCTCGTTCATCAGGTCGCGCGCGATCGGTAGCGTCATCGCCAAAACGCCGCCCTTCGAAGCCGAATATGCAGCCTGACCGATCTGCCCGTCCTCGGCCGCGACAGAGGCGGTGTTGATGATGACGCCCTTCTCACCGTCATCGAGCGGCTCCAGATCGGCCATTCCGTGCGCGCTATGCGCGATGTTGCGGAAAGTGCCGATAAGGTTGATCTGTATCGCCAGCACAAACTGCTGCATCGCGTAGAGCTTGGCGGCCCGAGTCTCCTTATCGCGCGCCACCGTCTTTGCGGCGTTGGCGACGCCTGCGCAATTTACGAGGATTCGCTCCTGACCGTGTGCTTCGCGGGCTTTTGCGAATGCGGCCGCGACCTTCTCGTCCGATGTCACGTCGACATTGCAGAAAACTCCGCCAATCTCGGTCGCGACCTTTCCGCCACGCTCCGCATCACGGTCGAACACCGCAACCCTCGCTCCGCGCCGAGCGAGCTCGCGCGCAGTCGCTTCGCCTAAACCGGACGCCGCTCCAGTCACGACCGCGGCCATTCCATTTACGTTCATTGAGAAACCTCGGACATGTCGGCGCGCCCAGGTACCCGGGCCAGGCATCCGAACACAATATGCGCATGTCGCATATCAGCCACATTATGTCCGCTCGTTTCGCGGTTCATCACGAATGCAGCTTGGATCAACGATAAGTCGTAGTAGATTCTCGAACCATGAGCAGAAGTGGGGGATGGTCGGTGCCGGCAAGAGTACAGAAGTTTGGGACTGCGGGCGTCGGCACCCTCGTGCTATTCCTCGCCTCCACGACACCAGCACAGGCGATTACGCCGACCGCCGTTCCAGCTGGCAGCGCGGTTGCCGCTTTCTACGAGACGTATCGAACTCATCCGATGTGGTTCCGCGGCGGCGTTGACAATCCCGCGATCGCGCAGCTGCTCGCCATTCTCCAGCGCGCGCCTTTCGACGGGTTTGCCGCCGGTCCGCACCTGGCTCTTCAAGTTCAAGCTGCAGTGGCGCAGGCGCGGAGCGGGAGCGCTTCAGATATCGCAGCTGCCGAACAGTCTCTCTCAACAATCTGGGTGCAATATGTCCAGGCCGTCAAGCGGCCTACGACCGGCATGATCTACGCTTATCCGGTGCTTGCACCGCAGGGAACGCGTGCAGACCAAATTCTCCTGACTGCCTCGGCGGCGCCTTCGCTCGAAAGCTATCTCGCCGGCGTTGCCAACATGAATCCGATCTACGCACAATTGCGGGACGCGGCGTGGGCGCAGGCCCAGGCGACCGGCAACTTGACTCCGGATCCGCGGCTGCTGGCGAATCTCGACCGGGTGCGGTCGCTTCCTGCAACCGGCCGGTTCCTGCTGGTCGACTCGGGATCGTCGATGCTGACGCTTTACGAGAATGGCCAGCCGGTCGATTCGATGAAGGTTATTACCGGCACCAGTGAGCTGCCGACGCCGCTGATCGCCAGTGTAATGTATTACATCACCTATAATCCGCGTTGGCATGCGCCCGACCATCTCGTCCGCAAGACGATCGCGCCCAACGTGCTGCACCTCGGAATGACTTACCTGAAGTCGCACGGTTATCATGTGATCGACGAGTGGAGCGAAAACCCCACCGAAATCGACCCGAAGAGCGTAGATTGGAAAGCCGCGGCGGCCGGCACGCTGCACCTTCGCATCCAGCAGGATCCGGGTCCGTTGAATTCCATGGGAATATTAAAATTTCCGTTCCCCAACCCCCAGGACATCTATCTCCACGATACGCCCGATCATGCGAAATTCGCGCTCGCGAAGCGGAACCTGAGCAATGGCTGTGTTCGTGTGGAGGATGCAAAGCGTCTAGGCCGCTGGCTGCTCGGTCATGACCCAGTTGCGCCTGGCACGGATGCGGAAACGCGCGTGCAGCTGGACCGAGGCACACCGGTCTATCTGACTTACATCACGGCCCAGGCGCAGGATGGTAAGCTGACCTACCTGCCGGACGTTTACGGCTGGGATCAAAAGCCGCCGCAATTCGCGTCGAACTAGCGCTAACCTCTGCGGTCCGGAATTTACGCGGGCAAATTCGCGACGGTAATTGTCGCCTACTTAGACAAAGAAAACCGGCCCGGGCGAGTGCCCGGACCGGTATTTCTTTGCCAATGCAACCCGCTAGCCGCGCTCAGGCGCCGGCGGCGGCGGCGGCGGCGGTGGAGGTGGAGCCGGACACGTGTCCGTCGCCAGAATTACCGAGCCATCCGGGCAAGTCTGCGTCGCCGGAGGCGGCGGAGGGGGCGGAGGCGGAGGCGGAGGCGGAGGAGGCGGAGGCGGCGGAGCGTAGAAATTGTAAATCACGCTGGCCATGACGCTGTGCGAACGCCATTTGCCGTCGAGATCGATTCTGGTCACACCGTCTTCATTCGTCCCGCTGAACTTGAGATTGGAGACATTAAAATAACGGTACTTCAGGCCGAGATCAATGTTCGGGCTGACTGCGTAACGCAGACCAAGAATGCCCTGCCACGCGATGCCGCTATGACTGTCGGAAAATCCGAGGATCCCGTTAGGAGTGTCCACGAACGGGTTCATCTTCACGTCGGCGATTCCGACGCCGACACCAGCGTAGCCGCTGAGCCCGTCCTCATTGCCGTAGTCAAGCAACAAGTTAATCATCGCCGAAAGCGCGCTGCTGCGGCCACTGGCGGCAAAATTGTCGCCCGGCCCGCCGCCAGAAATAAGCGCGTTAAAACTCACTTCATTGGCGGATGCGCGCCTGTAACCAAGCTCGCCCTCGAGACGAAGGATACCGAAGTCGTAACCGGCAATTGCGTCAACATCGAAACCACTGTGGTGCCTGAGGGTAGCTCCGGGTCTAAGCTCGAGCCCAGTGCTGTCTGCATAGTTGAAGTCGACGTCTTCGACCCACATGACGCCGCCTTCGAGCCCCGCATAAAACGAGTGGTCCCGAGCGACGGCCGGTGTGGCCATGGCCGTCGATGCGAGCGCCATCGCAATGGCCAGCTTGCGCATATTTGTCCCCTTTCACATGCGTTCTGAAGATTGAACCGCTGAAACACATTATGAGAGCGCCGGTTGCCGCGCAAGGTGGGGATTGGAGGGGAGCTGTTGCGAAAAAGCCTCACCCTATTCGCCCCTGCTCTGCCAAGTACCTGTCGTGACAGAATTTTTTACGTCTCAATCAGACCGTGCTGTCGCATCGCGGCCAAAATCTGGTCGATGACGGAGCGAGCTTCGGCGTCAACAGTTGTTCCACCAGAGACAGAAGCGATCGCCGCAGCCCGCCCGCCAACGACCTGCTGTCCGCCAATCACAACGTTCGTGCCTCTCAAAACTCCTATCTCCCATGCGCCCGCGCGGTACGCGGCGAATGTGCCGGTAGATCGAACATACGCGATCGCGCCTTCGAACGGCGGAATGAACCTCCACCCACCGCTAGTGAACGCTACGAGATTTTGTGCATTGCTGGACCAAGCGCCGGTCGGAGCGGTCCCCACGATGTAGCATGCGCCCACTGGAGGCGCACTTGGCGGAGCGGGCGAATCCCTCCTCGGCCGTGTCTGAACACAGCCACGCAGGCACAAATGGCCTCGCGTCAGCCGGCACGCTCTTGCGCCCGAACCACCACCCCATGCTCGCTCCTAGACTCGAAAGCCTGCCCCGCAGAGTGTCTCTACGAGTGTTCGATGTGACGAACGCCAGGCGATTGATCGCTGAAGCAAATCGGGCCAGGCTCCGGATGGGAGCGGCCCGACTCGCAATTCTTCACTGTGCCTTTATGTACCTAAAGAGCGTGACGATGTCAATAAGTTTTTTACCGATTTGGTTCAAACAGATGAATGCCTGCACTGAACGGTTTCTCTCTACACGGGCACTGACTGCAAATTAGGAGGTAACCATGATCGCGTCTCGTCTGGCCGCTGCGGCGGCATTATCATTGGTGTTCAGCATTCCAACCGCCGCATCCCCTCCGGGGCAGACAATCGTGGTGTGGAGTTTTGGGTTCGCGCCCAACCCAATTCGCTTGGCGGCCGGGCAACCGATTACGCTCACCTTTCAGAATCGCTCGGGTAGCAACCACGACTTCACCGCCAAGGAGTTCTTCGCTGCTTCGCGGATTACTGCCGGCGGAGCGGCGGAAGGCGAGATCGAACTAAGGCCGTACGAGGCGAAAAGCATAACCCTCATCCCCCACGCAGGCACTTACAAAGCGCATTGCAGTCACTTCTTCCATGAGCCTCTAGGAATGAGTGACACGATCTTCGTCAACTAGGGTCTTCGCCCAATCACCAACGCCGGGGATCCCAGAAGTCTCTGCAACTCAAACGACATGCTCGGAATGGCCGTAGACGATGACGGTCATATAGCCCTCGCGCGGGGGTTTGGTCGTTCGCATGGACCCGGCGCTCGCCTCAAATCGTTCGGCGGTAGCCTCTGCGCAACCATATTGCGGCCGCATTGAACCGGATTCCGAAACAACCTTGCAGGTCATCACCTCGCCGCGCGGATCGATCGCCAATGCCATCACCTGACCGCCGAGCAATGTCTCGCCCGCCTGCACATTGCCGGCGTCTGGCTGCGCGCCCGGCTTGAAACGCCGCTCGAAGGTGATTCGGGTATATTGATCCTTTGCGCCGCGCGACGTGGCTTGTGCAGTCTCGCTGCCGACGACATCGCAGGACTGAGCCCCATTCGGCTTGAGACTCGATTCAAAACGGCACGCTTGCGGCTTGCCGTCACCGGAGATCGTGACGGTGATCTTCTCCCACCAAGGCGAGCTCGGAAGCAATGTCACTGCGGAATGAGCGGTGGCCGAAGCCATTGTGAGAGCTGCGATCGCGCGGAACACGTTCTGTCTCCTTCGTGCCCGCCACTCCACCGGCTTCATCGCCGCCGCTAACCTGCAAGCCCAAACGCGCAAATGCCATTTGGTGTCCGTCACGGTTTGTTGAGCTCGCAATGACGCGTCGATGCGACGATCCGCGCCGGTTCAGCGCAGCGCGAGCACGCCTTCGCGGCTCGCTTGCAAGTCTCAGTAAGACGAAATCCGCTTTTCGGTAGCGCGCATCCCTGGCGGCTACCCCTCCGCCCTCGCGGCGCCGCGGATGAACGCCAAAAGAAATGGGGGCCGGCATCGCTGCCAGCCCCCACTGCGCCGAGCGAAGGATCTGCCGGTGTTCGTAACCTGGTCTTGCTGCGGCCCGAAGGCTTGGGCTGACCCGTTCTCGATCCTGGCTCACCAGCTCAGGCGTCGCTTTCCATCCGACCGCTCCCTCCGAAGAGGAGCCCTGACCTTCTACCGCACTGCGCTTCCCGAGGGTTCGCTTGTCTTTCGATGTCCGGCCTGTCCATTGAGAACTCAATTTTCGAACCGAAGTCCTGAAATCGAATTCCCGGCCAAAGCCGTCCGATGTTCCACGGCCCTTCTTGGGGTAACCACTCCTGCGTCCCGCTTTGCTTACCGAAGTTCCGAGGAACTCCCATGAGCCGCGTCGCGCGAGAGGGGATCACCTCTTCCGGCGCCTCTTCCCGGCTGACCCCGAAAAGAACCCGAAAGCTCTTTCCACTGCCTGCCGGCGGAGATCGGACCTTTGGTCACCTGCCGCGCCCTCGTGCCGTTGCCAGCTCTTGGGGAGGCCGGGACCGCCGTCCCGATCACCCATGCACCATGCACCTCGCCTCCGAGTCGGGGAAGCGAAAAATCCGGGACAAAGCCTGTGGATAACGGGGATATCGGTTACAACAATTGGAACCTTCTCTTTTCCACTCGAGTCGCCTGATCGGTTGCCGATCCGTTCTCCCCCGCCTACCTCAGAAACGTGCTTGAAAGCCCTGCCCACGCGCCTGAGCCGGCATATCTGCAAGGCCTGAACCCGCCGCAGTGCGAAGCGGTGCTCACCACGGAAGGACCAGTGCTGGTGCTTGCCGGAGCCGGTACTGGCAAGACCGCCGCGCTAACCGCTCGTCTCGCCCATTTGATCGCAACTCGCAAAGCTTGGCCAAGTCAGATCTTGAGTGTGACCTTCACTAACAAGGCCGCGCGCGAAATGAAGGATCGCGTGTCGGCGATCAGCGGCGGCTCGATCGAGGGCATGCCATGGCTCGGAACCTTTCACTCAGTCGCGGCGCGCATGCTTCGGAGTCATGCCGAACTCGTCGGCTTGCAGTCCAATTTCACCATTCTCGACACCGACGACCAGCTGCGCGTCCTGAAGCAGCTCATCCAGGCCTCGAACCTCGACGAGAAGCGCTGGCCCGCACGCCAGCTCGCCGCCCTCGTCGACCGGTGGAAGAATCGTGGCTGGACTCCGGGCCAAGTCGACGCAGGCGAGTCGGAAGCGTTCGCCAGCGGTCGCGGCGCCGAACTGTACTCGGCCTATCAGGAGCGGCTGAAGACGCTCAACACTTGTGACTTCGGTGACCTTCTGCTCCACATGCTCGTGATCCTCCGCAAGCACACCGACGTGCTTGGCGCTTATCGCGACCGTTTCCGTTACATTCTCGTGGACGAATATCAGGACACCAATCAGGCACAGTACGAATGGCTGAAGCTCCTCGCTGAGCCGAAGCGGAATCTCTGCTGCGTCGGTGACGACGACCAGTCGATCTATTCATGGCGCGGTGCAGAAGTCGCCAATATTCTGCGTTTCGAGAAGGATTTTCCCGGGGCCAAGATCATCCGCCTGGAGCAAAACTACCGCTCGACATCGCATATCCTTGCCGGCGCCGCCGGCGTCATCGCGCACAATGCCGGTCGGCTCGGCAAAACATTGTGGACCGACGCTGGCGACGGCGAGAAGGTGCGGGTCATCGGCATCTGGGACGGTCCGGAGGAGGCGCGCCGCGTCGGTGAAGAGATCGAATCGCATGAAGCGCGCGGCGGCTCTCTCGACGACGTCGCAATCCTCGTCCGCGCCCAGTTCCAGACTCGTGAGTTCGAGGAGCGCTTCATCGCGATCGGCCTCAATTACCAGATCATCGGCGGCTTCCGCTTCTACGAGCGTGCCGAGATCCGCGACGCAATCGCTTACCTGCGCCTGATCGTGCAGCCTGCCGACGACCTCGCTTTCGAGCGCATCGTCAATACGCCTAAGCGTGGGCTCGGCGACAAGGCCATTGCCACCATCCACCGCCACGCCCGTGCCTCGCAGCAGCCCTTGCTGATTGCCGCGGCAAGCCTGCTTGATAGCGACGAAATGACCCCCCAGGCGCGGCGGTCCCTCGGCAATTTCGTGGCGGACCTCGCCCGATGGCGACAGACGGCGGCCACATTACCCCACCCCGAGCTCGCGCGGCTTATGCTCGACGAGAGCGGCTACACCGCAATGCTCCAGGCGGACCGCTCGGCGGAGAGCGCCGGCCGGCTCGAAAACCTCGCCGAGCTCACACGCGCGATGGAAGAATATGAAACCCTCCAGGCGTTCCTCGAACACGTCAGCCTGGTGATGGACAATGACGAGGCGCGCCGGGGCGATCGCGTCACCATCATGACGATCCACGCTGCCAAGGGTCTGGAGTTCGATCGAGTCTATTTGCCCGGCTGGGAGGAAGGCGTGTTCCCGTCGCAGCGGTCATTAGACGAAGGCGGACTCGCTTCGCTCGAAGAGGAACGGCGCCTCGCTTACGTCGCGATCACTCGGGCGAGGCGCAAATGCACGATCCTGCATGCGGCCAACCGCCGGATCTACGGACAGTGGACCAGCTCGATTCCCAGCCGCTTCCTTGCCGAACTGCCCAAGGCGCACATCGAGGAAGAGACCACGATGACCGGCGGCGAAAGTTTGTGGCGCGCCCAGTGGTCCGAACGCGCTGACCCCTTCGCCCACGTCGCTCGCCCCTCTCGCGGACCTGGCTGGCAAAGCGCGGCGCGCATCCCTAGCGCCTCTCCCGGCGAAGCAGGGGAGAGGGCGGCTCGCGGTCCGGCGCGAGCGGGGTGAGGGCAAGACAGTGGGGCAGCGAACCACCGCTCGAAGTTCGCGCCTCCGCAGTCAGCCTCGGCAACCACGGCCGCACCGATCTCACCCTCGGACAGCGCGTGTTCCACGGCAAGTTCGGCTACGGCACGATCGCGGCGATCGAAGGGAACAAGCTGGAAATCGAATTCGAGCACGCTGGACGGAAGAAGGTGCTGGACAGCTTTGTGACGGCAAGCTGATTCAAATCACTGCAGTGGACGATCTGCTACGGAGTTAGCGCGAGTTCAGCGCTTGATCGGCGCCCTTGCGGATCATCTGCCGAATCCATGGAATGATTGACGTCCAGCATAGCTCTTCGAACACTTTGATGCCCGCGAGTTGTCCCGCCGCCAGACCACTTCGCCCGCCGGAATTTCAGCCCTTCGACGAACACCGACACAAAGGTCCCGATCGGCGGCAGCTCCTCGCCTTCGAGCTGAAGCCCCCGCGCGGAAATATTGCGCAGCGCTGCGAGCGACAAACTTTGGCTCCATTTCACATAGGCCGGGGCGCGGACTTCGACCCGCGGCATGGTCCGCCGTTCGGGCGTGAGGCTAACCAGTTTGCGATTCAGCAACGCGGCCATGTCGACCTGATCGTCGAATCGTACGCCAAGCTCGCCGCGGCCGGCCCAGGCGATCTCTCCGGTGGGCCGCTGACCGGTGGCAAGCTCAACAGCTACTCGCTCACCGAGCGGCGGGTGTGAGATCGCTGCTGACAGCGACCCCAAGCGCTGAGATTTTGCGGATTGAACATTGCCTGCGCAAGCCGCCGATGAAGATCGCTGCCTCGTCGAATGGACCTCGCTCGTCCGAAGCCGGCGGGTCATCGGGCCATGGGAGTCGGTCGTCCACGACGAAAGTGGTGGCCGAAGCCGCTTCAGTCATTGATCAATCCTGGCACGTGTCAGCATGAAGCTTCGACCCGCGCGGCCTAACAAGTCGCTAACGCATTCCCTGGGGCAAGGCAGCCTCGGCGGACAAAACAGCGGTCGGAGCTAGGCCGTCGCTCAAAAAAAAGGCGGCTCCATCAGGAACCGCCATCGAAAGATCTTCCAACGGGGCCCGTCAGAACACGTTCATATAATATTCGTTGCCGACGAAGCCCATCTTCTGAACGTGGGCCTTCTTGGTGACCGCGAGCACTTGGTCGACCAGCTCATAGCGCGCGGTGGATTCGGGCTGCAGGTGAAGCTCGGGGATCGGGTTCATCTGCTGGGTCACCTCGAGGTATTGCTTGAGTTGGACCGGAGTAACGGGCGAGCCGTTCCACAGGATCTGCCCCTGAGCCGTCACCACCACGATATTCTTCTCCGGCAGCACCGGCGGCGGAGGCGTATTCGGTGTTCTGCGGCAAATCGAGCTTCACCGCATGGGTCTGGACCGGAATGGTGATGATGAACATGATGAGGAGAACCAACATGACGTCGATGAGCGGCGTCACGTTCATGTCGATCATCGGTTCGCCTTCGGCATTGTCGCCGGCGGTCTGCATTGACATGGCGAATAACTCCTATTCGGCGCGATAGCCGGTCAGCGGCGGCGGTTCGGAAATGAATCCGACGCGCTGGAAGCCGGCTTCCTGCATTGTGATGATCGCAGCACCGATGCACTTGTACTGCGTGTTAATGTCGCCGCGAATGTGCGCCTCTGGCATGTTCTCTTCATTGATGTTCGCGACGCCGCCCACGGCCTTGATTTGGTCTTCGAGCTTTTTGACTGCGCGGTCGAGCAGATCCTTCTGCGTGACCTTGGTGAGGCCCCAATAGACCCCGCAGCTGCCGCCAGGTTCGTTGCGCACGGTCAGCGAGACGTTTTCGGGCTTGGTCGTGGTCGGTTCGTACCGGACGTTCGGCAGTTTGATCGGAACTGCCTGCTTGATCACCTGGGTGGTAATCAGGAAGACGATCAGGAGCACGAGCATCACGTCGGTCAACGGAACGACGTTGATGTCCGAGATCGCTTCATTTTCGCTCTTGGACTACTGGTCCTGCCATAAGGCGGGTCTCTTTCCTCTAATTCCACGCGGACGATTCGGCCCGATCGAACGAGCCGAATCCCTCCGTCGTGCTTACTGCGCGGTCGTCGGCGTGCGAACCGGCTCGGACGGCGCGGTGGCAGTCCGCGCCGGGCGTACCGCCCGGCGTCGGGCCCGATCCGCCGAGACGCGGCTTCACCGCGCCCGCGGACATCAGATAACCGTGCAGGTCGTTGGTGAACGCCGCAAGGTCCTCCATGATCGACTTGTTGCGGCGAACCAGCCAGTTGTAGGCGAGCACCGCCGGAACCGCGACGACCAGACCGAGTGCGGTCATGATCAACGCTTCACCGACTGGACCCGCAACCGCGTCGATCGAAGCCTGGCCCGACGCGCCGATCCGGATCAGCGCGCGGTAAATGCCGACCACGGTGCCGAACAGACCGATGAACGGCGCCGTCGAACCGACGGTCGCGAGAAAGGCGAGACCTTCGCCCAGGCGGGCGCCGATCGCACCCTGGCTGCGCGCCAGGCTGTTCGCCATCCAGTCGTGCTGGTCGATCGGATCGGTGAGTTTGCCGTGCTGGTCCTGCGCCAGAAGTGCGTCATCGACGATCGCGCGATAGGCGCTGCGGGCCTCGAGCTTGGTCGATGCCTCACGCAGGTTGGGCGCGTTCCAGAAGCTCGAGCGGACCTTGCGGCCCTGCGAAATGATCTTCTGCTGCTGCATCAGCTTCGTGAAGAGGATGTAGAACGAGAAGATCGACATCAAGACGAGGATAGCGAAGACTGAGATGGCGATGATGCCGCCCTGTTGGAGAGCGGGGATCAGGCCGTAGGGATTTGCTCCTGCTGCGGCGGGTGCTGCTTGCATAATGGTACTTTCCTTCTGAAACCTGTTTCAAAAATTAAAGGGCATCATTCGGCGATGCGCCACACAATCGTCTGCTGAATAGCTGCTGGTCGTCGGGTTGCCGTTCGCATCTTGAGCGGGGCTGAATCGCGCTCGCGACGTCAACAACCGGCAAGTTGCACTCTTAAGCGTCGATGAAGCGCTCCCGGAGGCGCTGCAACCCAGCCACGCGACCGCTCGGGCCAACCGTCAGCGTGACGTGCGACGCTGCCCTGCTCGTTGTTGTCGAGCGCGCTCGGCGGATAATCGTCACCCGAAATCAGGCCCTGCAGACTGCCGGTAAGAGCTCCTCGCCTGCGACTGCCGCGGAGGCGGCGGCGGCGCCGGTCGCGGCGGCGCCATCACCGGCGGCGCCATTGGCGGAATCTTCGGCATCGTCACCGTCTGAATCGGCGGCTCGGGCAGCTTTCAGCTGCACGAGCGACGGCGGAATCATCGGCGGCGGCGGCACCTTGGGCATGTCTTTCGGCGGTGGCGGCGGCTTCTCCGGTGGCGGCGGCTGCTCTTCGACGTCGAAGGTCTTGAGATCCTGAACGGTCTTCTTGATCACGTTGTAAGCAAGGCCCGTAACGATGGCGTAGCCCAGCGCGATCTGGATGACCATGACCTGAAGATGATCGCCAGGGTACGGTTGCCGCTAATCTCTTTGCGTTGCGCGTAAGACATTAACCCGCAATTCTCCTCGACACGCCGTGGGAATCCACGGTCAGACTGGGCGTTCGAACGCACGCCCTGCCCCTTGATTGGGACCGCCGATGTATCAACATATCATCGGCGACAAGCGCGCCTCCTTATCCCCGGCTCAAAGGCGGCGCAATGCATTTTGTTCCACAGCCGGAAGGCGTGAAACTCGAACCGACGGATCGAAGCCTTCAGTCCTCGGGCCAAGCGCCCGAAAACGAAGCGATTTCAACGCCCACGCCATGCGCGTCCGGATAGACGTCCGGCTTGGACGTCCGCAGGCGCAAATCCTTCACACCATGGAACGCCGCGATGCGCTCGAAGATGGCGTGCGCCAGCGTCTCCTGAAGATTGTAGCGGCGCGCCGATGCAATTTCCTCCACCTCCGCGCGCAGGAAGTCGTAGTTCCATGCTCGCTCCGGATCGTCATTTGCCGGCATGGTTAAAGTCGTCGAAGCCAGATCTCGATGGTAACCAACAGGCGCTGGGGCGCGCCGACTTCGAAATCGTGGAATCCGATGTCGGCCTGCACGGCCAGGCGAATCGAGCAGAATCCGCGCCGAGCGCACCTTGATGTGTTCGGGAACCAATCCGATAAGCGTCGGTTCCTTCACTCTTCCTCCAGGAGTTCCTCGCCGGACGACGAGAGGAATTGCACATCTCGCTGAAGGCCCATGAAGCGCTGGCCGGAATCGATCACCAGCACCTGCCCTGTCACACACTTCGCGTCCACGAAATAGCGGATTGCGTGCACGATGTCTTGTGGCTCGACCCCGCGGCCAAGCGGATTCCTGCTGTGCATCGTTTCGAAATTCGCTTCGCTCTGGCCGCTCGATCGGAGCATGAGACCGGGCGCGATACCGTTCACGCGAATGTTCTTGCCTGCAAGCGAGCGCGCGCAGCAGCTGCGTAAACCCGTACAAAGCCTGCTTGGATAAAGTGTAACTGAGATAGTCCGGATTGAGTGCAGCGAGCTTCGAATCCAGGATGTTCACGATTAATCCGTCGCCACCGTCGTGCTGCCTCGCGAGTCGCTCGGTCAAAAGCGCCGGCGCGCAGACATTGATCGCCATGTGCGCGTTGAACTCTGCAGGATCGAAATCGCCGAAGCCGTCCCAAGCGAAGCGCGACGCATTGTTCACCAGCAATCGCACCGGCGGAAGCACGCTCGTGACGCCAAAAATCTTTTCAGCGCAGTTTAGATCTATCAAATCTGCAACAACCTTGACCGATCCCGGCGGCGGATCGTCGGCTTCGTGATGGACGTGAGCGACGACGGACCAACCGTCGTCGAGGAGCGCGCGCGCGATTTCCGCGCCCACCCGCTTCCCGGCACCCGTCACGATTGCGGTTCGGTCGGTGGTCATATCATCGTCCTGCCTTGAGCAGCGGCGCGAAGCAATCCAATGGACAGTGCAATGCCCACGAGCCCCCCTGCGACCGATTTGGCCGAGCGGCTACGCGTTGCACTGTCCTCGCCGGCGGTGGATCCTCCCGTTGAAGGCGACCTCCCGGAGCTACGCGCTCAAGCAGCTGTTCCCGCCGCGGTGCTTATCGCCATCACGGACGGGGCCGAACCTGGAGTGATCTTGACCGTCCGCCGTGAGCACATGCGCACCCATGCCGGGCAGATCGCCTTTCCGGGCGGCCGGATCGACGTCGGCGAAGATCCGATCGCAGCGGCCTTGCGTGAGGCGCACGAGGAGCTGCTTCTCAACCCGACATCAGTCGAAATCCTCGGGACTCTCGATCAATATCGGACCGTCACCGGCTATGTGGTTACGCCGGTCATTGGCGTAATCGCGCCTGATCCGCCGTTAACGCCCCACGAAAATGAGGTTGGCGAATGGTTTGAAGCGCCGCTTAAGCCGCTGCTCGAACCCGCCAGGCAGCATCGGCGAACCGCACTGTTCGGTGGCCGGGAGCGACACTATTACGAAATCTTGTGGAACGGACGCAGGATTTGGGGAGCAACGGCGGCGATCATCGTCAATCTCTCGCGCAGGCTGCAATGGAGCTGAAACTCGATCCGGAGAAATGGCGCAAGCAACGCGGAATGCGCCGCCTCCTCGCCGCGCTTGGGGCGAACAAAGGACTGACCCGTTACGTGGGCGGGGCAGTGCGCGACGATCTGCTTAGGCTTCCGGTCAGCGACGTTGACTTGGCTACCCGGCTGCAGCCGCAAGAAGTCGTCGAGCGGCTTGAGGCGGCCAAGATCAAGGCTGTGCCGACCGGGATCGACCACGGAACCGTCACCGCGGTGAGTGACGGACATCCGTATGAGGTGACGACGCTTCGGCGGGACGTGTCGACCGACGGTCGATGGGCCACCGTCGCATTCACCGACGATTGGAAAGCCGACGCGGCCCGCCGCGACTTCACTCTCAACGCTCTGTCCGCCGATCCGCGCACAGGCGAGATCTTCGACTATTTCGACGGTCTCGGCGATCTCAAGCGCCGGCACATTCGCTTCATCGGGGACCCGCTGCAGCGCATCGCCGAAGACCATTTGCGCATTTTGCGCTTCTTTCGCTTCCACGCGCGCTTCGGCAGCGGCGAGCCGGACGCGGCCGCGTTGGAGGCATGTACCCGGCGCGCGAATGATCTAATGGCCCTTTCCCGCGAGCGCATTGCCGACGAGCTGCTGAAACTGCTTGCGGTCTCCGATCCCACGCCGACAATCGCAATCATGCTTCAGCGCGGCATCTTGCGCCCGGTCCTGCCCGAGATCGCGTCACGGCACTTGTCGTGCCTCGACTGCGCTCACCGCGGCGGAACGAGATGCTGGCTTTGACCCTGTCGCTTTGCGTCGGCTGGCTGCCTTGCTTCCGCGCGATCCTGCTATTGCCGAGGACGTCGGCTCGAGGCTCCGCCTCTCCAACAAGGCGCGAATACGGATAGTTTGCGCGGCGGCCACTGAGCTGTTCGCCTCCCCCCGAGCCTTGGCTTACCGCGTCGGCATCGACTGCGCTTGCGACCGGCTCCTGCTTGCCGGCAAAACCGCCGATGCAGCGGACATTGCACGATGGAAGGCGCCGAGATTGCCGATAACCGGCGGCGCACTGATCGCCCGCGGCCTTCCCGAAGGGCCGATCGTCGCTCGCACTTTGAGGCGTATTGAACACAAGTGGGTCGAGAGCGGCTTTCCGGCGGGTGCCGCTTTTCGAAAGTATCGTCAGCGATGCTTTGGCGACGGCGGCGTAGCGAAGCGAGCGAGCTCAGCTGCTGCGTAGCGCCGCTCGGGCGAGCGCAACCTCGGTCAAAGGCTCCAGCACAGCCCCCGCTGGCGTCGATTGGACCGCCGGCGGGCGCACCATTTGAGCATAGCGCGCGAACAAGTCGGCGAAATGCTCGTCCATTGTCCGCACCTGGCAGGCGCGGGCGGCGGCGGCACGCTGCAATTCTGGCCCGCGATCCATGAAGCGATCAAGAGCCCGGCCAAGTGATATTTCGCTCCCGGCGCGATACAAAGACCCGCCTTTAGGCAGAAGCTGGTCCGCGGCGGCGCCGCGATCGGGAAGGATCATGGGGATGCCGCTAGCGCGCGCTTCCGCCGCCACCATGCAAAAGGTCTCGGCCTCGCACCCATGGACCAGCGCGTCAGCGCTCGCCAGCAATCGGGCGAGCTCGTCGGCGATCTGACAGCCGCGGGAGCACCGTGACTCTGGCACTTCTTTGAGCGAGGCTCTCGAGCTTGCGGCGCCTGGGGCCTTCACCGACGACGATGAGTCCGACCTGGTGCCGTCGTGCGGCCGTGGCAATTCCACGGATCACCGTCTCCCAGCGCTTCTCGCCGGACAACCGTCCGACGCCGACCAGCAATAGCCCATTGGGACCAAGCCCGAGCGTCTCCAGCGCGGCTCGCGCGTATCTCCGGCGATCGTAGCGCGGGAGAGAAGATGCCGCTCTCGACGCCCATCGGGATCGTCTCGGCGTTGCGCGAGACCGCCCGATGCGCAGCCGCTCGGCAAGATGCGAGTTGGCGCACACCACCGCGTCGAACATGTCGCTGAGGCCGCGCAGGTGGCGCCAGAATCGCCCGAACCAACGATCGATCGTGGCGATCTGCGCAACTCCGCCGAGCCAACGGTAAGCGTACGCCGCCAACGGGTCCGAATGCATGACCAGCGACCGGCGTCGCATGTCCACGCCAGCGGCCCGACCATCGTTGCGCTGGACCATGGCGACGATGCTTCGACATGGTCCGGCCGCCATTCGTCGAGCACCCGATGCAGGGCCTTCTCATCATGGAAGTAGCCATAACGACGGTCGACTGGCAGTCGCGGGGAGGGAATGGTTACGAGGAAGGCTCCGGGCCCCCGCTGGACCACCTCGTCACGTTCTCCCGGAGCAATAACGATCGATCTCGTGACCGAAGCGCACTCCGGCTCTGAGCTTAGCGTCGACATAGGTGCGCACGCCGCCGCCGGCGGGCGTGTAGAAAGCGCAGACATCGACAATTCTCATGGGGGTGGAAAGCCGGGAAATGCTGGGAACCTCAAGTGAAGCTTTGTTAATGGACTGGCGAACGACGCGGCCCTAGCGCACATGGGCACGGAATGACCACCGCCCGAGACCGCCTTCTGCTCGCGTCCATCCACGACGTCTCGCCGCGCTTTGAAGACGAGGTGGACAGGCTCGCCGACCTGCTGCGGCCTCATGTGGGCGACCGGATCGCGCTGCTCGTGGTGCCGAACCATTGGGGCGACGCGCCGATCGTGCCCGGCTCGCCCTTCGCGAGGCGCCTGCGCCGATGGGCAGAGGCCGGTTTCGAAATCTTCCTCCATGGATTCTTCCACCGCGACGAGGCGCGCCACTCCGGCGCCGCCGACCGCGTTCGGGCGAGCTTCATGACAGCCGGCGAAGGCGAGTTCCTTGGTCTCGACCGATCCGCCGCAGCGAAGAGGATCCGTGAGGGCCGAAGCTTGCTCGAGGACATCACCGGACGGCCGATCGCGGGCTTCGTCGCTCCGGCCTGGCTCTACGGGCCAGGCGCCATCGAAGCGCTTGGCGACTGCTCAATCGCGATCGCCGAGGACCATCTGCGGGTGTGGTCGCCGGCGACCGGCGAACAGCTTGCTCGCGGCCCGGTGATCACCTGGGCGAGCCGCACCCGCCCGCGTCTCGTCTCCTCACTCGTCGCAGCAGCCGCGCTTCGCCGCGCACCGCTCAAGGTCCTGCGCGTCGGCGTGCATCCGCCCGACATTCGCCATCCCGTCCTGGTGCGGAGCATTCAAACGACGTTGCGAAGCGCCGCCAGGAACCGACGACCGGCGGCATACGCCGACCTGCTGGCGAGCTAGCGCTGGCGCGAACGCCAATATTCGAGCGCGGCCTCCGCCTCGAGCGGCTTGGCGAAATAATAACCCTGACCCGATGCGCAGCCGAGTGTCGCCAGCGTCGTCGCCAGCTCGACCGTCTCAATTCCTTCGGCAGTGGTCGACATTCCAAGCGCTTCGGCAAGGCTGAGCACGGCGCGCACGATCGCGACGCTGTCGGGATCGACCATCATTCCCGAGACGAAGCTCTTGTCGATCTTGAGCACGTCGATCGGCAGGCGCTGAAGATAGGCAAGGCTCGAATAGCCGGTGCCGAAATCGTCCATCGCAACCGTCGCATCGAGCGCCTTCAGCGCGTCGAACACGCGGATCGCCCGCGCCGGATCCTGGACGATCGAACTTTCGGTAAGCTCGAGCGACAGGCGGTCCCCGGTCAGTCCGCTCGACTTGAGCGCGCTCGCCACCACGTCGGCGATATTGTCGCGCGCGACCTGGATCGCGGAGAGGTTCACGCCGACGTAGAGCGGCAGCTTCTCGCCCGACTCGGCGGTCCCAGTCGGCAAGCGTTTGCGCGGCCTTGTCCATCGCCCAGCGGCCGAGCTGGAGGATGAGCCCGCTCTCTTCCGCGACTGGGATGAATTCGGTGGGGCTGATCTCGCCGCGGTCCTCGTGAGTCCAGCGCGCGAGCGCTTCGAACCCCGCAACATCGCCCGTCTTGAGGTTGATGAGCGGCTGATAGAAGAGCTTGAGCTGGTCCTTGTCGAGCGCGCGGCGAAGCTCGGTCTCGATCGAGAACCGGCGGCGGGCCTCGGTCGCCTGCTTGGGCTCATAGACCTGCGGCTTGCCCGCGAGCTTCGCCTGCTTGACCGCGAACTGCGCGTTGCGGAACAGCTCCTCCGGGTCCTGCGCGGCATTCATCAGCGCAACGCCGATGGCGCACTCGACGCGGATCTCGAGGTCGGAGATCTTGAACGGAGTCGCCATGATATTCTGGATGCGTTCGGCCGCTTTCAGCGCGTCCTCGACCCCGCGGCGGAGCGAGACCAGCACGCCGAACTCGTTGCCGCCGGTGCGGGCAAGCACGTCGCCGGCGCTGCAGCGCGAGGATCAGCCGGCGGGCGAAGGTGATCAGCAATTCGTCGCCGGCGAGGCTGCCCATGGATTCGTTGATGCGGCTGAAGCGCAGCATGTCGACGACCAGCACCGCATGCTCGAGATCGCGGGCGACCGTCTCGCCGGCCTTCTCGATCGCCTCGGTGAAGGCGAGCCGGTTGGGCAAGCCGGTCAGGCTGTCGCGCAGCATCTCGGCGCGCAGAGTCCGCTCGGCCTGGACCTCGACCGTGCGGTCGACGACGCTCAGCAGGCAGCGCGGGTATTTGCCGTTCCTCCGCGGAAATGGCGCGAGCTTCAGCCGGAAGTAGTGCGACGAAACCCCTTCGCCATCCTTGAAATCGAGCTCGCCAGTGACGTCCGTGCCGTCGAAGAATTTCTGCACCAGGTCGGCGATCGGTCCCGCTTTCAGGCATTCGGCGTCGTCCCAGCCGAGCGCCTCGCAGGAGGATTGCTCGACCGTCCCGAGAAAGCGGCTGTTGTAGGCCATGACCTTGAGCGATTTTTCGCCGTCGCGCTCGATAATCGCGGCACCGATGGGAAGCGCGTCGAGCAAGCCGGTATCGTCCGCAGTCGCAAGGTGCGGTTTTGCGCCATTATTGTCCGCCCGCCGTGGCCCTCGGGCGACCGGCAGTCGCTTAGCTGCACCCTGCATGCCGGCCGATATGCCGCAGAGGGGTTAATTCGAGGTATCTTTTTGCCTTTGCACCGCATTGTTAACCGAGGTTTGTTTTACGTGGCTGGAGGTCTTCCCGCAGCTCGGCGAAGAAGGTGTTGCGCTCGGCTTCCTCATCGGCCCTGAGTTCCGACAGCTCCGCAGCGCGGGCGGCTTCAAGCACGTCGCATTCGTCGTCGCTGCATTCGCGAGCATAATCATCGTCGCCCCAGCGGCCCTGCTCCTCGCCAATGAAGCCTTCCGGCGGCGGAAAATCGGTCCACCAGAAACCGTCATCGTCCTGCCACACGCGGTCCGAGCCGAAAGTCGAATCCGACACATCGCCGACATCGTCGTCGTCAAATCGGGGGTCGTCGGATGTGTCGGAACGGATCATCGCGAGCGCGGCGCAAAGGTCCTCTTCCGCGCCGGTCTGCAAGGCCTTGAGCGCGAGCTTCGCGTCGAACTTGCGACCGCCGTCGCGAGCGGGCTTGCCCTGCCCTTCCGCGATCTTGTCGAGGCGGCGCAGCATCGCATAGGCGAGCCGGTTGTCGGTAAAGCGCCGTTCGCCCACGAGCACGCCGTCGCGGTAGAAATGGTCGACCGATCCCTCGATTGAATCTTCGAGTAGCCGGTCGGCCAGGCGATAGCGGGCCTGGAAGCGCGCGGAGTTGCAGGCGGCGGAGAACAACGCGTCGGTTCGGAGATGGGCATAGATGGTATCGCGATGCTTGCCGACCGCGCGGCAGGCGACCGTGACCAGCCCCGTTTCGGCCAGCGCCTCGCAAAACCGCACCTTCAACTCCGGGGCGAACGGCGCGTTGTCTCCGGGCGTGAGGTTGATGGTATTTCGCGCGTCAGGTGATGTGTGTTCGTGTTCCATGAACCATATTGGAACACAGATGAGGGGGTGTAGGAAAGATTTTTTGTCATTGCGCGAAGGCGCCAACGTGCGAACCGGCAATCGAGCGCACTGTCACCAAATTCCTCCACTTTACCGCGATGAGCGAAACAGCTTACTACGAAGTAGCTCGGCTAGTTGCGTGACGGGGGGAATTCGTGGCCGCTGACGTGCGGGGCTATTATTCTGCGCTTGGTCTGAACGCAGGCGGCCGATCGACGCCGTTCGATCAGCGTACCGACGTATCGCCAAAGAATGTCATCCTGACCGGCCGGGGTGCGTCGATGGCGGACAACGCTTTCGTCGAATTGCCGAAGCGTACGATGCGCTTTCAAATGCAGCTTTCAAAACGGCATATGATAGCGACTTTGCCTCGAGTTCGGAAGAAGACAGAGCTCCTCCTCCGCCGCCGAAGGTTGAACCGGTCAAATGCGAGGTTTGTGGAGCGTCACTGCTCAACCGCGGCGATTAGCGTTTCTTGGCGCATAACCAGTTTCATTTTAGCGTCCAAAAGACCCCCGTTCAAAGGATCTTCTGTCACACGTGTGCTGCAAAAGAACAGTGGAAATCAACCATATGGACCAGCTTGCTTGGCTGGTGGGGTCTGCCCTGGGGTCCAATTTGGGCAACCGGACGTGGCGTGGCCAACGCAGTTGGCGGAACGCGCGACCATAACGTTGATGAAGCCTCATTATGGCAAAATGTCGTCGCATTCACCTCGCGTGGCGAGGGTGCGCTGGCGATCGGTCTCAGCAACATCCTCCGCAAATCGGAGAACGCTCAGATCGCACAGCATGCCGCCGACATAATTCGGTTCTTCAGTGAGCGAGGCTTCAACGCTTCGACGACACTCAAAGACGTTTGGAAACGATCAATAGCAACCACCACAATACTGTTTCTCATTGCGTTCGCCGCGCCGGGCGCACTCGCCGCGTTAGTCTTCATGCCAAGAGCGAGTGGCCAGCAGTCATCGGGAGCATCGTCCGCTACTGATGTGAATGACCCTTCGGCGCCAGTTTTTGGACCGCAGGCCCGAAATCCTCACCCTGTAGCTGAGCAGCCAAATCGGGACCGAACCTGCCTGCGCCTCTCCTCCATCAACGGATATTTTGTGATCATCGAGGGCGATCGACTGATGGTCATCACCGAAGATTGAGAACGGTACCGCCGGCGACGCGATTATCAAGATGCGGGCGGTGGGTGGCCGAACGCTGGCCTTGTTCTTTGTCGAGAGGGGACAGTTACGTTAACTCGTATTCCGGACGGCAGCTACACGGTCCAATACGCTTCGGCGAGAACTCGCGAAGAATTGCCGCAAGTTCATCGATGATGGCAGTGCGTCGGCGAACGCATTTCCGGGACCTGAAGAACTCGAGACGCGCTACGAGAATAGCTTCGACGGCACCTCGGTAATGCAGAGCCAGCTGCACCCGCACTTTGTATCCGGTGGCGGGGGGACGGTTGACCCGGACAGCATCAACATGGATGATTTCAACAAACCTTAGGCGAATTGGCACTTCTCGACGATGGGGGGGACGGCATGAGCATCGCAACGCGGGTGAAGGATGCTGGCTCAGTGTTTCTGGGCTTAACGGTCCTGGTCGGAATGACGGCAATTGGATCTCGGATTGCTTACCGGAGCCGCAGGATTTAGCGTCTGGGTTCTGAACGGAGTTTCCCCGCCTTTGCAATCACCCTGAGTTGCCACTATCTGCTCGTCCTCTTTCGCTTCATTCCTTCGGCATGAATTTCCAGCGGTCGGATTCGTGATTGCTTCCAATGCTTTCGGCGCCATCCTTTGGCTTTGGGCAAGTTAGCTTACACCGACCGTCTGGGGCTTATTTGCCGTCATAGTTGGCTTGGTCTTGCTTGGTGGTGGCGTTGTACCGATCGCCATGATTGCGGCCTTGGTGCACGGTGATTGGGCAACTTGGCACTCTTCCTTGTCACAGCGGCTATCACCATCGGCTGTCGATTGCTGGCGAACTGGCTCGCAGAGAAGGCCGATGCACGCGCGGCTCCCTTGAGGCCGGTCCGAAGCCGATAAACCTGACGAAACGGGTGGGGGCTCTCCGCAAATGTTCAAGTCGTTGAAACTGACGCCGCCGCACGGCTGGAACACGGTCGTGTGGGACCTGGCGATCGTCACGCGTCGGCGTGCTCATCGCGCTCGGCGCGCAGCAATTCGTGGACGACTTCCACTGGCGCGGCGAAGTGCGCGATTTCCGCAAAGCGGTCCGGGCCGAGATCAGCACCGACCTTGCAACCTACACCTTTCGCACGGACGAAAACCGCTGCATCGTGGCTCGGCTCGACGAGCTTCAGCGCTGGCTCGACAGCTGGCGCGCGGGGCGGCCGCTCAAGGTCAGGGGGCCGATCGGAATACCGACTCACTCCTGACCCGCGACGACGTCTGGAACAGCCGCGATGCGAACACGGTGGCGCACATGACCCTTGCCGAAAAGCTGGAATATGGCGGGCTCTACAGCGAGTTCGCGAACAACGAGGTGCATCGGCTCGACGAGCGCGCCGCGTGGCTCGAACTTGCCGCCTATGACGGTGCAACCGAGCTCGATCACCAGGACCTGATGCAGCTGCAGGAGCTGATCACCCGCGCCCGGCAGCGCCTCTCGCGGATGACCAGCAATGAGGCGCGGTTCATGAAGCGCGCCGCCGCCATCGGCATTCGGCCTGTGCCCGACCCGCGGTGGCCGACGCCCGACCTGGGCCAAATCTGCCGGCCGATGCTGGCGCGAGGCGGTGCGGCTGCGGGCTGAGTGTCGATGGCGCATCTTCACGCATGAGCTAGTGTTCGCGCTTCGACCCATTGCAGACGTTTTGCGGACTCGCTAATCTCACTCAGTTTGAAAGTTCAGCTTGAAGGAACTTGGAGAAGTAGCGTGCGCCGGGCTGACCTCTGGTCAATCGTTGCTTCATTGGTGACACCTCATCGGATTTCCCTGCGTGATCGAAGGGCTCGCGGCAATGCTGACTATCCTCCAGACGGGTTGAGCAAACACTTGCAAGGGGTCGTGCTCGCTGATCTGACCGTCGGTCTAGCTGGTCGCGTTCCTGATTGCACAGTGCTACTCAGTCCAGATTCGCCGTCGCTAGCATCGACCACATGTAAGATGCTCGACGGCAAGAGCACGGTTCGCGCCGACTTCAGTTCTTTCAAGGGCAATCCGATTTCAATCGATCGCTCTGGCGAAGATTTCACGAGTTATACGCTGGTTGCCGGGAGGCGAAGCAGGACGTTATCTCTTGGCGAGTGCAGCTCGTCGCTGTGATTAAAAGCCTTAAACTGTTGATCGAGTCGCTGTACGAGCGGGCGAATCCGGGGCGGACACTTCCGTAGCTGCCCCAACTTTGCACCCGCGCACTAACTGCAAGTGCCCGCGTTCCACCCATCGCCGGCATAGGACAGCCCGCGAATGCGGTGCTAGAAAGTACCGGTGCCTCGAACCTTAGAAGACACGCTCGATCCCGAGCAAGCCTGGCAGGACGCCGTGGATGCGGGGCTGGTGATCCGTTCGGTCGATCCGCTGAATGCCGAAACGCGCATACCCGACCTTGCCGGCGGTGCGGTCATGCCCAGCCGCCATTTCTATCTGCGCGATCATTTCGCGATTCCCAAGCTCGACGGCGAGCGCTTCCGCCTGGCGGTCGGCGGGCTGGTCGAACGCCCGTTCGCGGTGAGCCTGAGCGAGCTTCGCAACCTGCCGTGCGAGAGCCGGGTGGTGACGCTGGAATGCGCCGGCAATGGCCGCAGCTTCTTCGACCCGCCGGTGCCGGGCGAGCCGTGGGACCTGGGCGCGGTCAGCACCGCGGAATGGACCGGCGTGGCGCTGGCCGCGCTGCTCGACCGGGCCGGCCTGCAGCCCGGCGCGACGGAGATCATCTTCCGCGGCGCGGACTGCGGGCACGTCGCCGACGTCGATGCGCCCATCCGGTTCGAGCGCAGCCTGCCGGTCGATCAATGCCGGGACGCTTTGCTGGCTTATGCGATGAACGGCGAGCCGCTGTCGGCGGCGCACGGCTATCCGCTGCGGCTGATCGTACCCGGTTGGTATGCGGTCGCATCGGTGAAATGGCTGACCGAGATCGTCGTCACCGACCGCGCGTTCGAGGGCCACTTTCAGACGGGCAAATATTGGTACGAATGGGTGCAGGGACGGCCGCGACGAGCGGGAGCCCGTCACATTGCTGAACGTCCGCGCGCTGATCGTGACTCCGCAGGTGGGTGCGCGGCTCGCCAGGGGCGAAACGGCGATCCGGGGTGTCGCCTGGTCGGGGGCCGCGAGCATCGCCAGGGTCGACGTGAGCCTGAATGGCGGCCCGTGGCAGCAAGCGCGGATGATCGGCGAGCGGCGCCGCGATGCGTGGCAATGGTGGGAGTTGCTCGCATCACTCGAAGACGCGGGGCCGCTCGTCGTTCGGGCGCGTGCTACCGACACGGCGGGCAGGACCCAGCCCGAGCAAGCGGAATGGAACCGCTTAGGCTATGGCAACAACTCGATTCATACGGTCGCGGCGCAGGTCGTTTGATCGCGCGTTAATCACCCAAATTTATTAGAGCGCGGAAACCCCATCGGCGGCATTCGCCCGGCCGCTCCCCTTGCAGCGCGCCACCCCGTCAGGTCCGTCTCCGTCCGCACGCGCCCACTCTCGCCGCCCAAGGCCCAGCTGAGGCCTTCGCTCAGTGGGAACGCCACCGCGTCCGACAATCCGCCGTCGCGGTAACGCTGCAGGTTCACGCCCTGGCCGCGCCCGAGCTCGGGCAGCTCGGCAAGTGGGAAGACGAGCATCTTGCGGTTCTCGCCGATGACCGCGACGGCGTCCGCGCCTTCGGGGACGGCCCGCACCACGGCCACGTGCGCGCCGGGGCGGAGGTTCACGAGCTGCTTGCCCTTGCGCGTCTCGGCCAGCGTGGCTTCGCCGCTGGTGACGAACCCGCGCCCGTCGGACGAGGCGATCAGCAGCTTCATCTCCGGGCGGACGACCAGCAGCTGGACGATCTCGACCTCGGCTTCGAGGTCGATGAACAGCCGCACCGGCTCGCCGAACCCGCGCGCGCTGGGCAGCTTGTCGCCGGCCAGCGTGTAAACGCGGCCGTTGGAGGCGAACAACGCCAGCCGGTCGGTGGTCTGGGCGTGGAAGTGGATGAACGGCTCGTCGCCCTCGCGCCATTTCAAGTCCGCGACCTGTTCGAGCGCGAGGTGGCCCTTCATCGCGCGGATCCAGCCGCGTTGCGACAGGATGACGGTGATCGGCTCGCGCTCGATCATCGCCGTCCAGTCGATCTCGCGCGGCGGAGCGACCGCCTCGATCCGCGTGCGGCGATCGTCCCCGAACTTCTCCTTGAGCGTGGCGAGGTCGCGCTTGAGCCGGGTGCGCTGGCGCGCCGGGCTTTCGACCAGCCGGATCAGCTCCTCGCGCTCTTTGGCGAGAGCGCCCCGCTCCTTCCCGATCTCCATTTCCTCGAGCTTGCGCAGGCTGCGGAGGCGCATGTTGAGGATCGCCTCGGCCTGGCGGTCGGAAAGGGCGAACTCGGCCATCAGCACCGGCTTGGGCTCGTCCTCCCCCCGGATGATCGCGATGACGCGGTCGAGGTTGAGGAAGGCGATGAGGAAGCCGTCGAGCAGCTCGATGCGGTCGTCGATCTTGCCTATGCGGGTGCGCGAGCGGTTGAGCAGGACGTCGATCTGGAAATCGAGCCAGGCGAGCAGCACTTCCTTGAGGCTCATCACGCCCGGAGTGCGGGTGGCGTCGAGCACGTTGAGGTTGAGCGGGAAGCGGATTTCGAGGTCGGTCAGGCGGTAGAGGCTCTCGAGCAGCAAATCGGGATCGACGGTGCGGGCACGCGGCTCGAGCACGACCCGCAGGTCCTCCGCGCTTTCGTCCCTTACGTCGGCGAGAATGGGCAGCTTCTTGTCGGCAATGAGCTGCGCGATCTGCTCGATCAGCTTGGCTTTCGGGACCCCGTACGGAATTTCGCTGACCAGCAAATACCAGCCCCCGCCCTTCTCGCGCTCGACTTCCACTTTGCCGCGCAGGCGGAAGGCGCCGCGCCCGCTGACATAGGCGCGCGCGATCGTGTCCTCGTCGTCGACCAGCACTCCGCCGGTCGGGAAATCGGGGCCCTTGACCCATTGCATCAGCGAGCGGTCGTCGAGCTTTGGGTTGTCGATGAGCGCGACGGCGGCGTCGATCAGCTCGGTGAGGTTGTGCGGCGGGATCGAGGTCGCCATTCCGACGGCAATCCCGCTGGCGCCGTTGGCGAGCAGGTTGGGAAACAGGCCGGGGAAGACTTCGGGTTCCTCCTCCTCGCCGTTGTACGTCGGCTTGAAATCGACCGTGCCTTCGTCGAGGCCGGCCATCAGCTGCATCGCGACCGCCGTCAGCCGCGCCTCGGTGTAGCGGTAGGCGGCGGCATTATCGCCGTCGATGTTGCCGAAATTGCCCTGCCCGTCGACGAGCGGATAGCGCAACGCAAAATCCTGCGCGAGACGGACCATCGCGTCATACACCGACTGGTCGCCGTGCGGGTGATATTTGCCGATGACGTCGCCGACCACGCGCGCCGATTTTTTGTACGCACCGGCGGGATCGAGCCGCAGCAAGCGCATCGCCCACAGCAGGCGGCGGTGGACCGGCTTCAGGCCATCGCGAACGTCGGGCAGCGAGCGCGCGGTGATCGTGGAGAGCGCGTAGACGAGGTAGCGCTCGCTGAGCGCGGCATCGAACGGGGTTTCGATTACGGACGAAATATCGGGATCAGCCATCCCCGCTGACTAGCAAGCCTGCAGCAAGCCCGTCGAGTGGCGGATCAGTAGCTTTCTGCGCGTCCGGCGTGGACGCGGCCCGGCGAGCTAGGGATGCGGCTCGATGCTGCCGACATCCCATGCGCTTGCGTCGGAGCCGCTGGTCACGCCGGCATCGACCAGATCGTCGTCGTCGTTGGGCGACAGCTCGGATAGGTTGAGCACGACATTGACGTCGTCGCCTTGCTCGTTGTCCGCGACCTTCGCGAGGCCATTCAGCCACGGCACGATCACCTGTGCAGCCGGCGGCGGCGGTGGCGGCGGCGGCGGGTCGTGTGGCGGCGGTGGCGGAGGCGGCGGCGGATCGTGCGGCGGCGGTGGCGGAGGCGGCGGCGGATCGTGCGGCGGCGGTGGCGGCGGCGGCGGCGGATCGTGCGGCGGCGGTGGCGGAGGCGGCGGCGGATCGTGCGGCGGCGGTGGCGGTGGCGGCGGCGGATCGTGCGGCGGCGGTGGTGGTGGCGGCGGCGGCGGCGGTGTGACGTCGTGGTGGGTATCGATCGGCGGTGGTGGCGGCGGCGGCGGTGTCACCGGGTGATCGAAAGTTGCGCGTCCGCCTAGGTGTGGGTTCAGAGCGATGATCCCACCCTTGAAAGTGGTTCCGGCAGCAGGCGCCATCGATGCGCCCGCTGGCGGACCAAAGCCTGGAGCCGCAACTGCCGCTGCCGTCGCGATCGGAGGAAGACCCGACGCGAGGGCCGCAACAGCGCAGGCGCGCAACAAGACGCTTTTGCGCCGATCGCGCGCACCTGCCCAGTCATTAAGCGAGAATTGCCCCACTGCGTTCCCCCAATAACCCGAAACGCGAACTGACCGTAAAATGGCGATTAATCTGTCAGCCCAACATCGAATCTTGAGCCGACGCAAGCGATTTCGTTAACTTCATGTTATCCAAAGCACAATCGAACAGCAGTTAGGAAGCGCCGAAGCAAATTCCAGCGAGTCGGCAGTAACTTAATGCCGTTGGAACCGCGCAGTTTATTCCGCGGCGACCGCATTTGGGCCGAGCTGTGAATTGGTCAGAATGTCCAGGGACGCCTGCATTTCCGGCAGCAGCCATTCGCGGAAACGCTTCACTTTGGGGACGGTGCGCCGTTCCTTTGGATAGACCAACCAATAGGCCCAACCCCGTGCCGAAACGCGGTCGGGGAAAGGCACGGTCAAGCGCCCGGCAGCAACGTCGCCCTTCCACAGCAACGGAGTGAGCAAGGCGAACCCAAGCCCAGCCATTGCCGCGTGGCCTTCGTTCGCCTGGTTCTCGAGGCGGAGCCCGGGACGGCGAAGCACCGCTTCATCGGCCGGCACCCCGTTGTCGGCGAACCATTGCTGCCACCAGTCGTCGGTCGGGCTGATCCGATTCTGGCTGGAGATGTCGTGCGGCTCGAGCTTGCGGCCGAGCTTCCGCTCCGCCTCGGCGACGCACTCGGGGCTCGCCATCGGGGTGAAGGTCGATTCGAACAACCGGTGCTGCTCGAGCCCTTCCCAGTCTCCCCGCCCAGCACGGATTGCGACATCGGCGTCCCCGGATCTCAAGTCGACGAGCTCGTTGCTGGTCGTCATGCGCACCGCGAGATCCATGTGCCGCATCTGAAAACTGCCGAGCGTCCACGCCAGCCACGTGTTGGCGAAGGTGTGCGTCGTCGTCACGGTCAGCAGCGATTCATCCTCCTCCCGGTGACTGGCAAACGCGGCCTCGATTGTGTCGAACGCGCTCGACAGGGCCGGCAACAGCCGGGCGCCGAGCGCGGTCAGTCGCGCGCGCCCCTTTTCGCGCAGGAAAAGCGGCGCTCCCAACCGCTCCTCGAGACTCTTCACCTGATAGGAGACCGCCGCCTGGGTCATTCCAAGCTCGGCCGCGGCGGCCGTGAAATTCTCGGTGCGCGCAGCCGCTTCGAACGCGCGGATCGCAGCCAATGGAGGAAGCCGCCTCATACGCTCAGCTCATAAGGCCAGTTAATCGGTTCTGTCGAGCGTTTGATTGGCGGAACGAACGGCTAAAACCTATCTCCGAATCAAGTCGCCGGCGGGGACTGATCCCTCCCCTCAAACTCCATCCTCGCCGGCGGCCATCAACAGGACAGGAGACCCGTTATGACTTATGGCCTCAGCACCCGTGCGTTCATTGAAGATGGACCTGTTGAGCAGGTCGCCAAGGCCGAAGCGCGCCGCTCCACCGCCCGCTCCTGGCTGGCGCTGAGCGAGGCGTCGCGGCTCGAGGTCGTCGAGCAGGCGCTTGGCTGCCCCGCCAATGACTTCATCGACAGCTTCCCGCTCGCACTTTGACGCGAACCAAAACCAAAGAGGAAAGGATGGTCACCATGGTAGATGAGATCTTCGACCGTCATTATCAGGCGGGACGCGACGAACTGAACTCAGCCATTGCCGGCGGCTTTGGAAGCCTGGCTCGCGCGATCGGCAACGCGTTCAAAGTACTTAACAAAATCGAATATCAGGCGCCCTGGACCGCAACACCCAAGCGCGTCCGGTGCAACTGATCCCACGGTGAGGAGCGCGGACTAGCACGCACCGCGCTCCTCGCTTATAGCCGCCGCTCCTTCCCGTCCGCGTTGGAGTGACGTTTCGCCAATGGCTCGCCGCCGCCAGATCTACGAGGGCAAGGCCAAGATCCTCTACGAGGGTCCCGAGCCGGGCACCCTGATCCAATATTTCAAGGACGATGCGACCGCGTTCAACGCGCAGAAGCGCGGCACGATCAGCGGCAAGGGCGTAATCAACAATCGCATTTCGGAGCACGTTTTCACAGCGCTCGCGGCGATCGGAGTGCCGACGCACTTCATCCGCCGCCTGAATATGCGCGAGCAGCTGATCCGGCAGGTCGAAATCATCCCGATCGAAGTCGTCGTTCGCAACGTCGCCGCTGGATCGCTGTCCAAGCGCCTCGGAATCGAGGAAGGCACCCAGCTGCCGCGGACGATCATCGAATATTATTACAAGGATGACGCGCTCGGCGATCCAATGATCGCGGACGAGCATATCGCCTGCTTCGGCTGGGCGACGCAGGACGAGATGAACGACATCGCCGACATGGCCATCCGGGTGAACGACTTTCTCTCCGGCATGTTCGCAGCGATCGGCATCCGCCTCATCGACTTCAAGCTCGAGTTCGGCCGCGTGTGGGACGGCGATTACGCGCGAGTCATCCTGGCCGACGAAATCAGCCCCGACGGCTGCCGACTGTGGGACAACAAGACCAACCACAAGCTCGACAAGGACCGCTTCCGCCAAGACCTTGGCGGGGTCGAGGAGGCCTATCAGGAGGTCGCGCGCCGGCTTGGTGTGCTCCAGCCGGAAGAAGAATCAGCGGTGCTCGACCTGGACAGCCACCGCAAGAAACGGGGCAAATAGCACCTGCGCACAGGCGCGATCTGGTAATGTCAGGCTGGTCCCAATGTCGGCTTTCGACCGCCTGCAGACATTAGCGATCGCTTTACCAGCTTCGCCTGTACCCCAAACGCGGAGCTGCCGACGTTAGAGGTTCCTTAACCATGTTCCGCGCAGGTAAGACCTGTGGAAATGGCGAGCACTTATTTCACAAGGCGGGCCGGGCAGGAGCGTGCGAAGGCTGCCCATGCTCGATCGGCAGAAGCGCGCCAGGCGCACCTCGAGCTGGCCCTTCGTCTGGTGAGAATAGCGACGGAACCTGTTTTATCGGCATGGCCTGAATACTTGTCGCGAAGCCGGGCAGCTCCCGCCGATCATGCAGCCGCTGCACTGTCAAAAATCGGCGACGCCCTTGCTGGCGCGTTCCCGCTGCCGCGGTCCGGCGGCTTCGAACACCTGCTTGAAGCGGTCGACGCGGCGCACTGTCGATCGCTCACCGGTTAGTACAGCGGCATCATTGCCCGCTGAGGCGGCTTGAAACAGCCGCGCTCCCCCAGTAGGCGGCCCGCCTCCAAGCCCCTCCAGACTCCAAGGACAGATTGTGGCCTCCTTCAAAGAATCCTTCGTTCCAAGATCGCGTGGCGGCGGCCAGAAACGCGAAGCAAAAGGCTATAGATCAACTCAAGGCCAAGCCTCCCGTCGACGAGGAAGTCATGAAGCAACGGCGCGAGGCGTGGGAGTTGCGAGAGAACGCTCTCTTGCGCGAGCGAGCGGCCAAAGCTGAGGAGACTGCAGCGACGAAAGCCGAAGAGGCGTCGGCCAAAGCGACGCAGATTGCCGAAGCAGAGGCGGCCGCGGCACTCAAGGCCGAGCGGTTGAAGCCTGCCAGCGCAGCGGAGATGAAAGCTGCGCGGGACGCTCGGTACGCTGCCCGGCAAGCGCGAAGAAAGTAAGCGGCCGCTTCTGCGGCCCGCGGCAACGCCGCTCGAATAGCGCCGATCTTCTTGGCGCCTGCGCCGTCACGCGTTCGCGTGAAACAATGGTCTTTCCTGACGACGATTGAGGCAATGCAGCGCTCAGGCACTGCAGGCGCTGTCCTACAGCAACCCGCTTGTGCTTAAGGGCGAACGATGATCGGCAACCGCGCCCGTGTCGTTACCCTGAATGCAGCGCTCGGGCCGCTCGATTATCGCGTGCCCGACGGAATGGTCGTCGAGCCGGGCTCCATCGTCGTCGCGCCGCTGGGCCCCCGCCAGCTACTCGGCGTTGCGTGGGAGGCGGAGCGGCTGCCGACCGACGAAGTGCCGGATTCGCGGCTGCGGCCGCTCGCCAGAACGCTCGACGTGCCCCCGATTGCGCCGCCGCTTCGCCGCTTGTGCGAATGGACCGCGGACTATTACCTTGCGCCGTTGGCCTCGGTGTTGCGGATGGTGCTGCCCTCCTCGGCGGCGCTTGAGGGTTCGCGCCAGCTCATCGAATACCGGCCGACCCGCGTCGTGCCCCAACGCCTGACTCCGCAGCGCGAGAAGGCGCTTGCCGCCATCGAAGGCCGGCAAGGCACCGTCCGCGAGCTTGCCGATCACGCCGGCGTCAGCGACGCCGTGCTGCGCGGGCTCGTCAACGCCGGCGCAATCGAGGCCGTCGCTGTCGATGCCGACCGTCCGCTGCCCTGCCCAGATCCGGAGTACGCACCGCCCCAGCTGAACGAGGACCAACGCAAAGCCGCGGCGAGCCTTGCCGCGGCAGTCGGCAAAGGCTTCGATCCGGTGCTGCTCGACGGCGTCACCGGCTCAGGCAAGACCGAAGTCTATTTCGAAGCCATCGCCGAGTGCCTCCGCCAGGGCCGCCAGGCGCTCGTCCTGCTCCCCGAAATCGCGCTCACCGAGCCCTTCCTCAAGCGCTTCGAGGCGCGCTTCGGCTGTGCTCCGGTCGCCTGGCATTCGGACCTGCGCTCAGTCGCAGCGGCGCCGGCACTGGCGGGCATCGCGTCGCGGCGAAGCGAAGGTCATTGTCGGCGCCCGCTCGGCCTTGTTCCTCCCCTATCCCAAGCTCGGCCTGATCGTCGTCGACGAGGCGCATGAGCCGAGCTTCAAGCAGGAGGACGGCGTCCAGTACCACGCCCGCGACGCCGCGGTGATGCGGGCGAAGTTCGAGGATATTCCGGTCGTCCTTTCCTCGGCAACGCCGGCGATCGAGAGCCGGCACATGGCCGAGATCGGCCGTTATCGCGAAGTGAGCCTGCCCGACCGCTTCGGCGGCGCCGCCTGCCCGAGATTGCGCGCGATCGACATGACGCAGGACCCGCCGCCGCGCGGCCGCTGGCTTTCGCCGACGCTCGTCGCGCGCGCTCGAAGAGAACCTCGGCCGGCGAGCAGTCGCTGCTCTTCCTCAACCGCCGCGGCTATGCGCCGCTCACCCTATGCCGCCATTGCGGCCACCGCTTCCAATGCCCCAACTGCACCGCCTGGATGGTCGAGCATCGGCTGATGCATCGGCTCGCCTGCCACCATTGCGGCCATGTGATGCCGCCGCCCAAGGCCTGCCCCGAATGCGGGGAGGAGGACAGCCTTGTCGCCTGCGGCCCCGGGGTCGAGCGCATCGCCGACGAGGTCGCCGAGCTCTTCCCTGAAGCGCGCACCGCAATCGTCACGTCCGACACCATCTGGTCGCCGGCCAAGGCGGCCGAGTTCGTCGGCGCGGATGGAGGCGGGCGCGATCGACATCGTCATCGGCACCCAGCTGGTCACCAAGGGCTATCATTTCCCCAATCTCACCCTGGTCGGCGTGGTCGATGCGGACCTCGGCCTTGCCGGCGGCGACCTGCGCGCCGCCGAGCGCAGCTTCCAGCAGATCCGCCAGGTCGCCGGCCGCGCCGGCCGCGGCGACAAGCCCGGGCGCGTCCTCGTCCAGACCCACGATCCCGGCGCGCCGGTCATCGCCGCGCTCGTGTCGGCGGCGATGCTGAAGGCTTCTACGCCGCCGAGACCGAGGCGCGGCGCGAAGCGGCGATGCCGCCGTTCGGCCGGCTCGCAGCAATCATCGTCTCGTCGGAGGACTCAGGCCGAAGCGACCGAGACCGCGCGCGCCGCATCGGCCGCGCCGCGCCGGAGTCGAAGCATGGCGGTGTTCGGCCCCGCCCCTGCACCGCTCGCCATGCTGCGCGGCCGCCACCGCCAGCGCCTCCTCGTCCACGCCCGCCGCACCCTCGACGTCCAGGACGTGATCCGCGACTGGCTGGCCGAGGTGGAATGGGGCTCCAAAGTGCGGGTTTCCGTCGACGTGGACCCCTATAGCTTCCTTTAGAAAACAGCGCCTTGCGCTCATGGCTCAGCTTGCTAGCCTCCGTCCGCCGAAGAGGGGGGCTTCATGAGGACGTTGTTGGCGTGGTGCGTTGCGACCGTTCTCGCGGTCAGTGCAACTCAGGCGAACGCCGCCTGGTACGAAGCGAAATCGAAGCATTTCATCATCTATGCCAATGCAACCCCGAAGCAGCTGCAGGCATACGCAAGCAAGCTCGAGCGGTTCGATCAAGCGGTGCGCTGGGTCATGCACTATGAGGACCCGCCGGTGGGGGACGGCAACCGGGTGACCGTGTTTGCGCTCTCGACGATCGATGCAGTCCAACGAATGGTCGACAAGCGAGCTGGCAATATCGAGAATATCGCGGGTTTCTATGAGCCCAGGGCGGAAGGTTGTCTCGCCTTCGTTCCACTCGTGGTCAGCAAAGAGGCGACTGGCGGCCTCGACACGAATTCGGTTTTCTTCCACGAATATACCCATCACCTGCAGCTGGAGAACCTCGACAGGCCCTATCCCGTTTGGCTTGTTGAGGGATTCGCCACTTTCATGCAGACTGCGGAGATCCGAAAGGACGGGTCGATCCTTCTCGGCGCGCCCCCCGAAGAACGCGCTTGGGGACTGCTCGGCGCGGATTCGCTCCCACTAACGTCGCTGCTCACCGAGGGCCATGAAAAACTCACGACCGCGCAGCGCGATCTCTTCTACGGAGAGGGATGGTTGCTGACGCATTATCTTTATGCGACTCAAAGCCGTTCCGGTCAGCTGACCCGCTACCTCGATTTGCTCAACTCGGGAACGCAGCGGCTCAATGCGGCGCAGCAGGCCTTTGGCGACCTCGCTAACCTTCAGCACGACCTCACCCAATACAAGCATCAGCGCAGCCTCATGGGCATAAGTGTGGGCGCCGAACACACCCAGCCCGGCGCCATCGAGGTTGAGCCCCTTTCCCCCGGCGCGGCCGCGGTGATTCTGCTGCGCGCGAACCTGAAACTCTATGGCGAGAAAAATGACGCGGTCGGACCGCTGGTCCAGCAGGCCCGCTCGATCGAGGCGCGCTATCCGGGGGATGAGCTGGTGGAGGCGACGCTTGCGGAGGCCGAGCTCGACAGCGGCAACGCGGCTGCCGCGGAAGCCGCCGCGGACCGTGTATTGAAGGTCGATCCGAAGAACGTCGAGGCGCTAACCTTCAAAGGCCGCGCCACTGCAGAACGGGGCCGCGCGGTGCAAGGTGCCGAGCGGCATCAATTGTTTGAGCAGGCGCGTCAGATTTTCATCGTGGCCAACAAGATCGACACTGAGGATCCCGAGCCTCTCTACGACTTTTACAAGAGCTATGTGCTTGAGGGCGTTCGTCCGACCGACAATGCGATTGCGGCAATGCATTATGCCTCCGACCTGGTCCCTCAGGATGCGGGCCTCAGAATGAACTCGGCGATTGCCTACCTGAACCAGAACAAGCTCCAGGAAGCCCGGGCGACCTTGGCTCCAGTCGCCTATTCGCCGCACGGTGGCGACGCGGCTGAGTTTGCGGAAAAGATGATTGCAAAGATCGACCAGGGCGACGCAAAGGGCGCGGTGGCAGCGCTGCAGAAGCCCGCCCAAGCACCAGCACGATAACCGATCGAGCGTTATCCGGCGGCCAGCCGGCGTCGCACCCACCAGGGCTGGACCAGCTGTCCGCGCCTGACCGCCAGGACAACCAGCCACACCCCCGCGGCGGTGGCGACGCTGATCGCGATCGGCGAGGCCTCGAGCCCGAACCCGTTGCCGGTCAGCAGCGGCGAGCCGGTGAGACGCGCGGTCAGCAACCCGTGGGCGCTCGTGCCCGAGACCGGGATGTCGAAAATTTCGCCCTGGGTGAAGTTCCACGCCGCGTGGATCCCCATTGGCAGCCACAGGCTGCGCGTCAGCATGTAAGCGCCGCCGAGCAACACTCCCGCTTCAAACGCGATCCCGACGGCCGCAATGATGGTCGCATTTGGATTGGCAAGATGCGCGGCGCCGAAAAAGGCCGAGGTCAGCAGCAAGGCAGTCCAGCTGCCGCCGAACTCCTCAAGCCAGCGGAAAAGCACACCGCGGAACAGCATTTCCTCCGACACGGCAGCGAAAATTCCGGGCCCGAGCAACGCTGGTAGCAAGCCGGTCAAATCTCCCTCGCCGGTTAGGTGATAAACGCCGACCGCCGCTGCGATGGCGACCACCAAAGCAAAGATGACGAAACCGCCGGCCAGGCCACCGAGCAGAGGCCGAACGGAACCATTGAGGCGCAGGTCATCGCGCGGTTGCTCGCCGAGCCGGCGGATGACGAGCTTGTAAAGAACGATCAGGATCGGCACCGCAAGAAGCTCGAACTTCATCTCAAAACTGAGGCCGGGAATCGCCGGCAGAACGAACTTGTTGACGAGCCCGGCGACCGTGATTCCGAGTAGAATCACGGCAACGCCTATCAGCATGGCCACGAGCGGGAAATCGACGATGCGCCGCCACAACGGCTGCTCTTGCTCCATCCCTGCCCCTCCCGTTTCAGGGTCGCTGTTGAGCGACGAGGCCGCGGGCGGCAAGCGCTTATTCGACCAGCGGCAACTCCGGCGCAGCGACGGGGTGGCCCTCGGCCGCAAGCAGCTTCTTCTTCCGCTCGATTCCCCCGCCATAGCCGCCGAGCGTGCCGTCGCTGCGGATCACCCGGTGGCAGGGGATCAGCACACAGACGTGATTATCGCCGTTGGCGGAGCCAACCGCCCGCACCGCTTTCGGCGCACCGATCGCCGCCGCGATCTCGGCATAGCTGCGCGTTTCGCCTGCCGGGATCTTGCGCAGCTCGCGCCACACTGCCTCCTGGAAAGCAGTGCCAGCCACATCGATCGGCAGGGCCGGCGCGGCGAGCGGGCGGTCGATCGCCTTCGACGCGCCTTCGACCAGCTCCTTCAAGCCGCCGTCATCCTTCACGATCATGGCCTTGGGGAACAGCCGCTGCAACGACTCTTCACTGTCGTCAAACGTCAGCCGGCAGATGCCCTTCTCCGTCGCGGCAATGAACATGGTTCCCAAGGGACTGTTGAACGTCGTCCAGCGTATGGTGTGACCGCGGCCGCCGTCGCGCCAGGCCGATGGGGTCATTCCGAGCCTCTCTTTCGCATCGCTGTAGAAGCCGCTCGGCGCCGAATAACCCGCGTCATAAATCGCGTCGGTAACGCGGCCATTTTGTCTGAGCGCCGCCTCGGCGCGCTTGCTCCTGAGCCCTCGCGCATATTCCGCCGGCGATACGCCCAGATCGCGCTTGAAGAGGCGCTGGAAGTGGTGCGGTGCATAGCCCACAGTCTGGGCGACTTCCGCCAGGCTCGGCGGCTCCTCGGCCGCTTCGATGATCTTCACCGCTTTTGCGACAGCCTCGCGGTCGCGGCTGACTTCGTCAGGTTTGCAGCGGAGGCACGAACGGTAACCAGCGGCGCGCGCTTCATCGCCCGAAGCGTAGAATATGACATGCTCGCGCTTCGGACGGCGGGCGGGGCAGCTCGGTTTGCAATAGATGCCGGTGGTCGTCACAGCGCCTATCACTCGCCCATCCCAATTCCGGTCGCGGCGCATGAACGCCGCCCAGGCGGTGTCCGGATCGAGGCGCGTGATGTTGTCCACTAAAGCCGATCTAGGCGGCTGGATGGTCGGTGCAAGCGTAGCCATGGTCAGGCCCTTTCGATTTTGGCCGAGAAGCAGCCGCGCGTGGCATTGTGCGCGTGGATGGTCTGGATCTCGGGGTTGGCGAACAGTTTGCCGGATGCCGGCGTCTGCCTCACCCGGCTGGGTGAGGATCGCGTCGACCATCATCCCGTCCTTGTCGAAGCCGCGCAGCGACAGCACGCGCGTTTCGAATACCGGCGGAACCTGGTCCAAATATTCGGCGGGTTCCTCCACACGCTCGGTCACGAAGATTGCGTGGCTTGCGCGATAAGGGTTCGCCACATCGTGACTGACGTGATTCACCAGAAGCATGCTCTCGCCGATGTCGCGGTCCGTGAGGCTGACGCGGCAGGGGAAGCTCGGCTTCTCATTCACGATCATCCGAACGACGCCGTGGTTCGAAAGCTCTGCGTCCGAAAGGCCGAAGAGCGGGCGGTACGGAGCGGGGTCGAGCCCTGTGATTCGGTAGGTCATGCGGCGGTTGTACGGCCCGCCAACATTTCACGCTTCCTGTGCCTTGCGATCAAACTAGACACGCGCCCGATGACGCTCACCTACCATGCCGGCGACCTCGACAGCCCAGATGTCCAGGCGCTGCTGGCGCATCATTTCAGCGAGATGCGAAGTACCTCGCCGCCGGAGGCCTGCCACGTGCTCCCGCTCGACGGTCTCCGCGATCCGCCGGTCACCTTCTGGTCCGCACGGGAGAATGGCGAGCTGCTCGGTGTGGGCGCACTGAAGGAACTGGCGCCAGACCACGGCGAGGTCAAATCGATGCGGACGGCGCCCGGTGCGCTCGGCCGTGGCGTCGGGCGCGCGATCCTTCACCACATCGTCGCCGAGGCGCGCTCGCGAGGATACCGCCGCCTGAGCCTGGAAACAGGCAGCACCGACCCGTTTGCGGCCGCGCTCAAGCTCTATGAGAGCGAAGGCTTCATCCCGTGCGGTCCGTTCGGCGGTTACGAAGACACGCCATTCACCCGCTTTTTCACGCGCGAGCTTTAGCCCGGGCGCGCGCCGCCTTGCATCGCCCGCGACCCCTTGCTAGTGGCGCGCATCCCATGGGGGCGTCGCGGGGCTAACCTGCAGCAGCGCCCCGTTTTTTCATGGGGGCCATTTTCCGTTTCTGGAGCTTTTCGCGCGTGGAGACATCCGGCGGCATTCGAGCCAGCTTAGCAGGGCGCTACGCATCCGCTTTGTTCGATCTTGCCCGCGACGAGCGGCAGATCGACGCCGTCGGCCGAAGCCTGGATGCGCTGGGCCAGGCTTTGCTCGATTCGAAGGATTTCGCCGAGCTGATCGCCAGCCCGCTCGTCTCGCGCGAAGAGGCCGGGAAGGCCTTCGCCGGACTCGCTCCGCAGCTCGGGCTGGATCCGATTACTGCGAATTTTCTCGGCGTCCTCGCGAAGAACGGCCGCAAAGGCGAACTGCGCAAGATCATTCGTGCCTTCCGCCGCCTCTCCGCCGAGCACCGCGGCGAGGTCACCGCAGAAGTCGTAACCGCGCGCGCCCTCAACGACGACCAGATCGCCGCGCTGAAGCAGCAACTCCGCACCCGCGCGGGCCGCGACGTCGCTATCGACGCCGAGGTCGATCCCAACATCCTCGGCGGAATCGTCGTGAAGCTGGGCAGCCAGCAGATCGATGCCTCGATCCGCACCAAACTCAACCGACTCGCCCAACTGATGAAGGGCTGAAAGCCCGCGCAAAGAATCCGATGAAAGGCTAATAGCAATCATGGAAATCCGCGCCGCTGAAATCTCCCGCGTCATCCGCGACCAGATCGCGAATTTCGACGCTGAGGCTCAGGTCTCGGAAGTCGGTACCGTGCTTTCCGTGGGCGACGGAATCGCGCGCATCTACGGCCTCGACAATGTCCAGGCCGGCGAGATGGTCGAGTTCGACAACGGCACCAAGGGCATGGCCCTGAACCTCGAGGCGGACAATGTCGGCGTGGTCATTTTCGGTTCCGACGCCGAAATTTCCGAAGGCTCGGGCGTCAAGCGCACCGAGACGATCGTCGACGTTCCGATCGGCAAGGCCCTGCTCGGCCGCGTCGTCGACGCGCTCGGCAACCCGATCGACGGCAAGGGCCCGATCGAGACGACCGAGCGCCGCCGGGTCGAGGTCAAGGCGCCGGGAATCATCCCGCGCAAGTCGGTGCACGAGCCGGTGCAAACGGGGCTGAAGGCGCTCGACGCGCTGGTTCCGATCGGCCGCGGCCAGCGCGAGCTGATCATCGGCGACCGCCAGACGGGCAAGACGGCGGTCGCGCTCGACACCTTCATCAACCAGAAGGACATCAACAAGTCGGGCAAGGAGAGCGAGAAGCTCTACTGCATCTACGTCGCCATCGGCCAGAAACGCTCGACCGTCGCCCAGATCGTCCGCGCGCTCGAAGAGAATGGCGCCATGGAATATACGATCGTCGTCGCCGCCACCGCTTCCGAGCCGGCGCCCCTGCAGTTCCTCGCGCCCTACACCGGCTGCGCCATGGGCGAATATTTCCGCGACAACGGCATGCACGCAGTCATCGTCTATGACGATTTGTCGAAGCAGGCGGTCGCCTACCGCCAGATGTCGCTGCTGCTGCGCCGCCCACCGGGCCGTGAAGCCTATCCGGGCGACGTTTTCTACCTCCACAGCCGCCTGCTCGAGCGCGCGGCGAAGATGAACGACGATCATGGCGGCGGTTCGCTGACCGCGCTTCCGGTCATCGAGACCCAGGCGGGGGACGTTTCGGCGTACATCCCGACCAACGTCATCTCGATCACCGACGGCCAGATCTTCCTCGAGACCGACCTTTTCTACCAAGGCGTGCGGCCGGCGATTAACGTCGGTCTGTCGGTCAGCCGCGTCGGCTCGGCCGCGCAGACCAAGGCGATGAAGAAGGTCGCCGGGTCGATCAAGCTGGAGCTCGCGCAGTATCGCGAAATGGCCGCCTTCGCGCAGTTCGGTTCGGATCTCGATGCCTCAACCCAGCGCCTGCTCGCCCGCGGCGCCCGCCTCACCGAGCTGCTCAAGCAGCCGCAATATTCTCCGATGCCGGTCGAGGAGCAGGTCGCGTCGATCTATGCCGGCACACAGGGGTTCCTCGACCAGGTCGATGCGAAGGACGTGGTCCGCTACGAGGCGGCGATGCTGAGCTTCCTCCGCTCGGAGAAGCCAGAAATCCTTACGAAGATCCGCGACACCAAGGCGCTCGACGACGACACCGCCGCCGCGCTGAAGGACGCGCTGACCGGGTTCGGGAAGACCTTCGCCTAAATGGCTTCACTCAAGGCCCTCAAGATCCGCATCGGCTCGGTCAAGTCGACGCAGAAGATCACCAAGGCGCTGAACATGGTCGCGGCGTCCAAACTTCGGCGCGCGCAGCAGAACGCGATCGCGGCGCGGCCCTACTCGGCGCGGATGACCGAGGTCGTTGCCTCGCTCGCGGCGCGCGTCACGCCGGGGCCGCAGAGCCCCAAGCTCATGGTCGGCACGGGCAAGGACGACACGCACCTGATCATCGTCGCGACGGCCGACCGCGGCCTTGCGGGTGCGTTCAGCAGCAACATCGTGCGCGCGGCGCGACGCAAGGCGGACGCCCTGATCGCCGAGGGCAAGTCGGTCCTGTTCTACATCGTCGGCCGCAAAGGGCGCCCGGTGCTTCAGCGGCTGTTCCCGAAACAGATCCTCGCCCAGTACGACACCAGCGAGATGAAGGCGCCGACCTACGCCGACGCGCTGGCGATCGCGACGGACATCATCGATCGCTATCAAACCGACGGAATCGACGTCGTCCACCTCGCTTACGCGAACTTCCGCTCGACGCTCGTGCAGGAACCGACGGTCGATCAGATCATCCCCGTTCCGCCGCGCGCGGCTGAGGAAGCGAGCCGGGCCCGCGTCGCTCGCCGCGATCGAATATGAGCCGGACGAGGAGGAAATCCTCAACGACCTCATCCCGCGCAATATCGCGGTCCAGCTCTATCGCGCTCTGCTCGAAAACCAGGCCGGCTTCTACGGCTCGCAGATGACCGCGATGGACAATGCGACCCGCAATGCCGGCGACATGATCAAGAAGCTCGGGATCATCTACAATCGCCAGCGCCAGGCGGTGATCACCACCGAGCTCATCGAGATTATCTCAGGCGCCGAGGCGCTGTAGTTTCCTGTTCCCCGGCGAAGGCCGGGGCCCAGGCGGCGCTACCGCGCCGATATTGTTTAGGACTGGACCCCGGCCTACGCCGGGGAACGAAGGGAAGAGTAACAGACATGGCCACCGCCGCCGACATGAAGCCCCGCAAGAAGCCAACCAAGGCCGCGACCTCCGCGACCGGTTCGGGTCCGGCAAACATCAGTGCGTCCAGCAACCTCCTTGGCCGAGTCAGCCAGGTCATCGGCGCCGTCGTCGACGTCGCGTTCGAGGGCGACCTGCCGCCGATCCTGTCGGCGCTCGTCACCGACAATGGCGGCAACCGCCTCGTCCTCGAAGTCGCCCAGCACCTCGGCGAGAACGTCGTTCGCACGATCGCCATGGATTCGACCGACGGGCTTACTCGCGGTCAGGCGGTCAACGCCACGGGCTCGCAGATCCGCGTGCCCGTCGGTCCCAAGACCCTCGGCCGCATCATGAACGTCATCGGCGAGCCGATCGACGAGCTCGGCCCCATCGGCAGCGACATGACGGCGCCGATCCACGCCGAGGCTCCGCCCTTCGTCGACCAGTCGACCGAAGCCTCGATCCTGGTCACCGGAATCAAGGTCATCGACCTCCTCGCGCCTTACGCCAAAGGCGGCAAGATCGGCCTGTTCGGCGGCGCCGGAGTCGGCAAGACCGTGCTTATCCAGGAGCTGATCAACAATATCGCCAAGGGTCACGGCGGCGTCAGCGTGTTCGCCGGGGTCGGCGAACGCACCCGCGAGGGCAACGACCTCTACCATGAGTTCCTCGACGCGGGCGTCATCGCCAAGGACAAGGACGGCAGGCCCACGCCCGAAGGCTCAAAGGTCGCGTTGGTGTTCGGCCAGATGAACGAGCCGCCCGGCGCCCGTGCCCGAGTCGCATTGTCGGGCCTCACTCAGGCCGAATATTTTCGCGACCAGGAAGGCCAGGACGTTTTGTTCTTCGTCGATAACATCTTCCGCTTCACGCAGGCGGGGTCGGAAGTGTCGGCGCTCCTGGGCCGCATCCCGTCGGCCGTGGGCTATCAGCCGACGCTCGCCACCGACATGGGCGCGCTGCAGGAGCGGATCACCTCGACCAACAAGGGCTCGATCACTTCGGTGCAGGCAATCTACGTGCCCGCGGACGACTTGACCGACCCCGCCCCGGCAACCTCGTTCGCCCACCTCGACGCGACGACGACTCTCAACCGCGCGATTTCCGAGCTCGGCATTTACCCGGCGGTCGATCCGCTCGATTCGACCAGCCGCGTGCTGACGCCATCGATCGTTGGGCAGGAGCATTACGAGACCGCTCGTGCGGTCCAGGAGACGCTGCAGCGCTACAAGAGCCTGCAGGACATCATCGCCATCCTTGGCATGGACGAGCTTTCCGAAGAAGATAAGCTGACCGTCAGCCGCGCGCGCAAGATCCAGCGCTTCCTGTCGCAGCCCTTCCACGTCGCCGAAGTGTTCACCGGCATCCCCGGCAAGTTCGTCCAGGTCGAAGATACGGTCCGCTCGTTCAAGGCGGTCGTCGACGGCGAATATGACCATCTCCCCGAAGCGGCTTTCTACATGGTTGGCGGAATCGAAGAAGCCGTCGCCAAGGCCGAGAAGCTGGCGCAGGAGGCGTAAGCAACCGCCCCTCCCGCTTGCGGGAGGGGATTGAGGGGTGGGCCTGTCTCATCTCTCGAACCCACCCCCTGCCCCTCCCGCAAGCGGGAGGGGGGAGTTGAAGATGACCGACCTGAACCTCGAAGACTGCGTCAATACGCACTGCCCCTGGTCCGGCGATCGGGTCAGCGCCGACAGCCTGACGCTTTACCGCGGCAAGGTGGTCGGCTTCTGCAACACCGGATGCCGCGACAAGTTCGAGGCGGCGACGCGCGCGTTCGACGCGAAGATTGAAGGCGAGGAATAATGTCCGATTTGCACTTTGAATTGGTCACTCCGGACAAATTGGTCATGTCAGAGGACGTCTACATGGTCGTCGTCCCGGGAACCGAGGGCGAATCCGGCATCATGGCCGGCCACGCGCCGTACATGACGACCCTCAAGAACGGCGAAATCGCGGTCTATCGCGCGGCCGGGGCTCAACCCGAGCGGATTGCGGTCACGGGCGGGTTTGCGGAGGTTAGCGACAAGGGCCTCACCGTGCTCGCCGAAAGCGCTGGCGCTTAAGCTTTCGCTAACCATGCCACGCCGCTTCAGGCTTAACGCAGTTAGCTTTTTCTAAAAGTTTCATACCTATTCACCAGCGCGATCCATTGAGCGGCAACCGCAACGGCAGGGTAGGAATGAGCGCATTCGGCAAGCGTAGTGGCATGAGCGGGAGTCGACCCAACTTCGGCGTCGCCAAGCCAATGAAGGGCGGCGCTGGCGCCGCTGCTGTCAGTCCCTCCGATCCGGAGCCCGGCGGCGATCAATTTCCGCCGCTCGACGAATTGACTCCGTCGGCGGATGCGCCTGAGGCGGAAAGTGCTGCTCCCAAGGGTGCGGCCATGGACCGCCTCACCGCGCGCCAGAACGCCAGCGGAGAGGCCGCGAGCAGCAAAAGCGAAGGTTTCGAAGCTTCGGTCCACCGGATCAAGGAGCAGGTGCTTCCGCGCCTGCTCGAGCGCGTCGACCCGGAAGCGGCGGCGACACTCAGCAAGGACGAGCTCGCCGAGGAATTCCGCCCGATCATCGGCGAGGTGCTCGCCGAGCTGAAGATCACGCTCAACCGGCGCGAGCAATTCGCGCTCGAGAAGGTGCTGGTCGACGAACTGCTCGGCCTTGGCCCGCTCGAAGAGCTGCTTGCCGACCCGGCCGTCAGCGACATCATGGTCAACGGCCCCGAGCAGACCTACGTCGAGCGCAAGGGCAAGCTCGAGATCGCGCAGATCCAGTTCCGCGACGAGGAACATCTGTTCCAGATCGCGCAGCGGATCGTGAACAAGGTCGGCCGACGCATCGACCAGACGAGCCCGCTCTGCGACGCGCGCCTCCAGGACGGCAGCCGCGTCAACGTCATCATCCCGCCGCTCTCGCTCCGCGGCACTGCCATCTCAATTCGTAAATTCTCCGAGAAGCCGATCACGCTCGACATGATGAAGGGCTTCGGCTCGATGTCCGAGAAGATGGCGACGATGCTGAAGATCGCCGGCGCATCGCGCATGAACGTCGTCATCTCCGGCGGTACCGGCTCGGGCAAGACGACGATGCTCAATGCCTTGTCGAAGATGATCGACCCTGGCGAGCGCGTGATCACGATCGAAGACGCGGCCGAGCTTCGGCTCCAGCAGCCGCACTGGCTGCCGCTCGAAACGCGGCCGCCGAATCTCGAAGGACAAGGCGCGATCACCATCCGCGACCTCGTCATCAACGCTTTGCGTATGCGCCCTGACCGCATCATTCTCGGCGAAATCCGCGGCAGCGAGTGCTTCGACCTGCTCGCCGCTATGAACACCGGCCACGACGGTTCGATGGCGACGCTTCACTCCAACTCCCCGCGCGAATGTCTCGCTCGTATGGAGAACATGGTGATGATGTCGGACATCAAGGTCCCGAAAGAAGCGATCAGCCGCCAGATTGCCGAATTCGGTCGACCTCATTGTCCAGGTGAAGCGCCTTCGCGACGGCTCTCGCCGCACCACCAACATTACCGAAGTGATCGGCATGGAAGGCGACGTCATCGTCACCCAGGAGCTGTTCAAGTTCGAGTATCTCGACGAGGCCGCCGACGGCAAGATTATCGGCGAATATCGCTCGATGGGCCTCCGCCCTTACACGCTCGAGAAAGCCAAGATGTTCGGCTTCGACCAGCCGTATCTGGAGGCATGCCTCTAAGCTTCGGACGATTGGCCGCCGCGGCGCAATCTGGTTCCCGCGGCGCGCGGGGGCGCCGCTATGTCCCACTGGCGATGCATCGCAATCTCAAGAGGCGCGAAGCTAGGCTGTTGCCGCAGCCCGAACGCTGACTCCGTTCCGCCTCCGCTGCAATTCGCTTATGGTGCCTGGAACGCCGGCCAAGTGAACCTTTCGGCCGCGGCGAGGAACGGATGTGAATGCGGAGGGTCCAGTGAGTTCGTCCGGGACGGTGATCCATCCCCGGATGGAGACAGTGCGATCGCGTTGGCCCGACGAACGGGAGTTGCTTTCGCGCGTCTGTGCTCAGGACCTGCAGGCGTTCGAGCGGCTGTACCGAATGTACCGGCCACGGCTCGCCCGATTCCTCATGGGAATGCTGCAGCGTCCTCAGTTAATCGAAGAGGTGCTTGACGATACGATGATGGTGGTTTGGCAAACGGCTGGGAACTTCAGGGGATCGAGCAAGCCCTCGACCTGGATCTTTGCCATCGCCTATCGCAAGGCGCTGAAGGCCAAGGCGCGGTGGCCGCAGCCGGTCGAAGACGACGAATTCGACTCCCGCGTGAGCCCCGATCCCGGACCGGACCAGCAGCTGCATCATCAGCGCCTGCACGACGCGCTGATCGCGGCGATGGACCATTTGTCGGCGGACCATCGCGCGGTGGTCGATCTCACCTACTTCCACGGCATGGGCTATCGCGAAATTGCCGAGATCGTGGATTGCCCCGTCGACACCGTGAAAACCCGCATGTTCCACGCCCGGCGGCGCCTGAAGCAGGCGATGTCGGCCAGCTTCTCCGATTGGCTTTAGGGGAGGCCTTATGCCAGCCTTCTCAATCGCGACCCGCACGACGAAGCGGAAGTATTGCTTCCGTGGTACGCGACGGGTCAGCTCGAAGAGGGGGACCGCGTCCGCGTCGAAGACCATCTTACCTCTTGCAGCGATTGCCGCGAGCAGCTGACGCTCGAACGCCGCATGGTGCAGGAATTCCGCGCCTCGGATCCCGAGATGGATGCCGGCTGGACGCGGCTGCGCGGCCGGATTGAAGCGCAAATGCAGCAGCCGCGGCACCTCCCGCGCAAGACCGGCGGTGTATGGAAGATGTTCCGCCAGCCCGCAGTTGCCGCGCTCGCGGCCGCGCAAGTCGGATTCCTTGTGCTCAGCGCCGGGATTCTGCTCTCGCTGAGCCGCCCCGCCTATCATGCGCTGGGTTCGCCTCCGGCACCGACGGCGGCGAACGTCATCGTCATCTTCCGCGCCGACGCCACCGAGGAAGATATGCGCGACGCGCTGAAAGCCAGCGGAGCGTCCATTGTCGGTGGCCCGACTGCGGCCGATGCCTATTTGCTGCGCGTGTCGGCGAACCAGCGGTCGCAAGCCCTGAGCAGGCTCCGCTCCGATGACGACGTTCAGATGGCCGAGCCGATCGACGGAAGCGTGCAATGAACCTTCGGACAAGCCTTTGGCGGCTGGTCGCCTTGTGCCCTGGCGGCGCTCGCCGCGCTCCAGCCGGCGGCGAGCTATGCCAAAGACGCTGCCGCTGGCTCGCCCGACCGGCAGATCCTCGTCATGGTCCGGATTGCGCCGAACCATTACCGCCCGACCGGCGATTATGGCGGCGCTTATGGTGATCAAACGGCGCAGAGCACTCGCGAGCATTTGGCCCGGCACGTTGCCCGTCAATATGGGCTGAAGCTCCTCGACAATTGGCCGATGCCGATGATCGGCGTCGACTGCTTCGTCATGCTCGTGCCCGAGGGCGCTCGACGAGCGCGGCGGCCGAGCAAGTGTCGCATGATTCCGATGTCGCGTGGGCGCAGCCGATGGCGCTTTTCAGCGCGCGCGGCGCAATGGCTTCGCACAATGACCCGCTCTACGCCGCGGAGCCTGCGGCCGCGCAATGGCATCTGGCCGATCTGCACCGCATCGCGACCGGGCGGGGCATCAAGATCGCCGTGATCGACAGCGGCATCGAAGTCCGCCATCCGGACCTCGCCGGCCAGATCTTCATCAGCCGCAACTTCGTCGCCGGCCAGCCGGCCGCCGTCGAACAACATGGCACGGCGTTGCCGGGATCATCGCGGCCAAGGCCGACAACGGTATCGGTATCGCCGGCGTAGCGCCCGGCGCCCGACTGCTCGGCCTTCGCGCATGCTGGCAAACCCGGGCTGCGACCGTGTGCGACAGCTTGAGCCTGGCGAAGGCCATCTACTTTGCCGTCGAACAGCGCGCGGACGTCATCAATCTCAGCCTCAGCGGCCCCGAGGACCGGCTGCTCGCCGAGCTGCTGAAGACCGCGCTGAAGCGTGGTACCGCCGTTGTCACCGCATTCGACCAGAAGCTTGCCGACGGCGGGTTCCCGGCATCCATGCCCGGCGTGATCGCCGTCTCCGACACGTCATTGGCGCCGTCGCGCGGCGAAGTTTACACTGCGCCCGGACAGGACGTGCCCACGACTGTGCCGGGAGGACGATGGTTTCTCGTCAATGGCAGCTCTTTCGCCGCGGCGCATGTCAGCGGGCTGATCGCGTTGATCCGCGAGCGGCGGCGCTCCGCCCCGCTCGTGCCTGGTCTCGCAGCGGCGCGGCGGGGGACGATCGATGCCTGTGCCACCTTGGCGAAGGCAGCGGGCGCCTGTGACTGTTCCTGCGGACCAACGCGCTTCGCGAGCGGCCGCCGGTAACGCCCACTATTCACGGCTATCCAGCTCCTCCTGTTTGCCGCGCACCTGTCGCTCTGCTTCGCCGGCAGCGGCACAAGTCGGCGCGACGTCTCGATCTTCAGCGACGACCGGTTTCGCGGCTATTCGCTGAGCGACGGCCGCCCGGTCGGCATTCTCGACCTCTCCTATGATGCGCCGAGGGGCTTTTATGCGGCCGTTTCGGCCAGCGTTGTCGCGACGCGGGATGACGGATTGCAGCCGCTCGGGACTTCAGCTGAACGGCGGCTATGCGAAGCGCCTGTCCTCCGGCCTCACTGTCGACGTCGGCATCGTCCATTCCAACTATTCCCGATATTCGAGCAGAGTGCCGCAAGTCCTACACCGAGGTTTACGCCGGGTTCGCGGGCAAAGTCCTGTCCTCGCGCATCTCTGTGTCGCCGGATTATCTGAAGCCGGGCGCGTGGACGCTTTACGGCGAGCTCGACGCCAATGTGCCCGCCGGCACGAAGCTGCGCGTTACCGGGCACGTGGGATTGCTGGTCCCGCTCGATCGCCGCGGATATTCCGGCGAGGCACTCCGCACCGAGCTCGACTGGCGGCTGGGCCTCGCGCGGGATCTCGGCCCGGTGACGCTGAGCGTCGCGTTGACCGGCATATCGCGCAACCGCGATCTTTATCAAGAGCGATCCTATGGCCGCCAGGCGCTGATCTTCGGGATCACCTGCGCCCTGTAGACGATTGCGCGAGCCCGGCCGGTGAACCGAACGGGCGCCCAACGGCACACAAAGGCGCGTTCGATTCCTCCTGTGTTCAGGACTGTACCCAAAATCGGCGCGCGTTCATTGAAGCAGATGAAGGAGCCTTTCTCATGAAAGCCACAATTCTCTTGCTTGGCGCGGCTGCATTGGCGCTCGCACCAGCATTCGCGTCGGCACAAACCGCACCGGGCAACGGCCAGAACAACGGCAACGGCTACTGGCATATGAACAGCGGCAACGCGAACGGGCAGCCGGACCGGTCCTGCGAAGACGCAGGCGGATCACCCCGGGAAATGCCGGCAGTGCTCCGGGCGGCGGCTCACCGTTCCTGGCGAGGACAGCAAGGCCGGACAGAAATACGCGGGCTCGCAGCCGCAGAATTCCCGCAATACTGCGTCCGTTTCGCAATACGACGTAGCCTGCGCCAATCAGCTGAACTAATCTCGCGAAGTCAGAGACTGACCCGCGAAATCCGAAGCGGGCCAGTCCCTTCGCCGCACTACCCGTCACATTTCGTCCCGGCTATGCTGCGCGTCCGGGGAGGCGCCAATGGCCGACGCTGCCGTTACCGAACAGCCGATCGAAGCGGAACCGCCCGCCCCGCCGCGAGCCGCGGCGCATTGCCTACCGCCACCGTTTACCGACGCGCATCTGGCACTGGATCAATGCAATCACCGTCATCGTGATGCTGATGTCGGGGCTGATGATCCTCAACGCCCATCCGCGGCTTTACTGGGGTCAATTCGGCGCGAATTTCGACCATGCGTGGGTCAATTTCGGGCCGCGGCCGTTCCCCGGCTGGGCGACGATCCCGTCGACCTACAACCTCGCCGCCGCGCGCCTGTGGCATCTCGCCTTCGCCTGGATCCTCGTCGCGGTCCTCGTCCTGTTCCTGCTCACGAGCCTGTGGAACCGCCATGTGCAGCGCGATCTCGCGCCGACGTCCGAGCAGCTCAAGCCACGCACATCTGGCAGGACATCAAGGAGCATGCCCGGCTGAACTTCCCGACGGGCGACGCCGCGCTCAAGTATAATATCCTGCAGAAGTTCAGCTACATCGGAGTGATCTTCGTGCTTCTTCCGCTGATGATCCTGACCGGGCTCACCATGTCACCGGCCATGGATGCGAGCTGGCCGTGGCTGCTCGACCTTTTCGGAGGACGCCAGTCGGCACGCTCGATCCACTTCCTCACAGCCGCGGCGCTGCTGCTGTTCATCATCGTGCATCTGGTGATGGTCGTGCTCGCCGGCCCGATCAACGAGATACGGCTCGATGATCACCGGCCGCTTTCGAGTGCCGCCGGAAAGGAGCGACGAATGATCAGCAGGCGCCGCTTTGTCGCGACGGGGCGTCCGGACTCCTGCTATCCGGATGCGATCGGCTCAACCCACAGCGAGAGCTTCCGCGGCGTGCTGCGTTCCGCGGAGAAGCTGACGATGCGCGCGCAGCGCGTGGTCGCGCCGCGCGACGCGCTCGCGCGCGAGTATAGCGAAGCGGACATGTCGCCCTTCTTCCGCTCGAACGGGACGGCCAACCCCGGCACGGAGGAGTATGCCCAGCACGTGGCGCAAAATTTCGCCAATTGGCGCCTTGCAGTCGACGGCCTCGTCGCGCGGCCGCTTTCGATCCCGCTTCAGACGCTGCGCTCGCTTCCGCACCGGACGCAGATCACTCGTCACGACTGTGTCGAGGGCTGGAGCGCCATCGGCAAATGGCACGGCCTGCGGCTATCGAAGATCCTCGACGCCGCCGGCTTGAGCACGCGCGCGAAATATATCGTGTTCCATTGCGCCGATCGTTTCGGCGGCAAGCCGTTCTACGAGAGCATCGACCTCGTCGACGCATTCCACCCGCAGACGATCCTCGCTTGGGGAATGAACAACCATCTGCTCCCGGTTCCCAACGGCGCCCCGCTGCGGCTGCGCGTCGAACGTCAGCTCGGCTATAAGAACGCCAAATTTGTCCAGCGCATCCAGGCGGTCGAGAGCCTCGCCGGAATTTACGGCGGCAAGGGCGGCTATTGGGAAGATAATACCGATTACCAATGGTACGCGGGGATTTGAGCAAGGTGCACGGGTGAAGGTCGCGTTCTACGGGCGCCTGGCGGAAGCAGTCGGGCCAGAGCTGGATATCGAAACGCCATCGGGCTGCTCGATCGAAGAACTGCGCAACAAGGTGATCGCTGAACACCCTCAGGCCGCGGAGACGCTCCGCAACAAGCGCGCACGCGCATGTGTCGGCGACGCGATCGTTCACGACAGCTATGTTGCTTGGCGCGGCGGACAGGGTCGAATTCCTTCCGCCGGTATCGGGCGGATGAGCATCGTTGCGCGCCTCGAGGAACATGCGCTTAGGCCCGAGCAGGAGCTCGCGGCCTTGCTCGAACAGGCTACACGGCAACGGTGCAATCGTCAGCTTCACCGGGATTGCGCGGCCGGGCTCAAGAGTGGGCTGGCTATCGATCGACTTGTGCTCGAGCATCATCCGGCGCTCACCCTGCAGTCGCTCGAGGATATCGCGGTCGAGGCGGCCGCAGCGGTTCGACGTCAGCCATGTCCGCGTCGTCCACCGCTGCGGCGAGATCGCCGCGGGCGAAGCCGATCGTCTTCGCCGGCGCGGCGTCGCGCGCATCGCCGCGCCGCCTTCAAAGCGGCCGATTATCTGATGGATCGCCTGAAGACCGAGGCCGTCTTCTGGAAGCGCGAGATCGGCGAGGCCGGCTCAGAATGGATCGAGCCGACCGAGGTCGACTATGCCGACCGGGAGCGCTGGGGCTGAAGCGTGGCGGGAATCGACGAGAGCCTCCCCTTCTATCCGCTGCGCATCGCGGTTCTCACCGTGTCCGACAGCGCGCGACGAGGAGACGCGATAAATCCGGCGGCTTGCTCGTCGAGCGCCTCACCGCGGCTGGTCATGAGCTTGCCGGCAAGGCGATCGTCCGCGACGATGTGGAGGCGATCCGCGCCCAGGTGCGCGCGTGGGCCGAGGACCGACGGCGTGGACCTGATCATCTCGACCGGCGGCACCGGCTTTTCGCCGCGCGACGTCACGCCCGAGGCGGTCAAGCCGCTGTTCCGGCGCGAGATGGACGGCTTTTCGATCCTGTTCCACCAGGCGAGCTTCGGCACCGTCGGCCTGTCGACGCTTCAGTCCCGCGCCTTCGCCGGACAAATCGGCGAGACCTTCATCTTCTGCCTGCCGGGCTCGACTGGCGCGTGCCGCGACGGCTGGGACCTGGTACTCGCACTAGGAACTCGACAGCCGCTACCGGCCCTGCTCGCTCGCGGGCCAGATCCCGCGCCTGAGGGAGCTTGTGCGCATGAGCCGGCTTACGCCATCTCGACGACAGCGGCCAGGCGCGCATGGTCGACGTGTCGGACAAGGATGACGACGGCGCGCACCGCGACCGCGACGGGGATGCTTACCTGCCGAGCCGGAAACGCTAGAGCAAGTTCGCGCGGGTACCACGCCGCAAGGGTTCGGTCATCCACACCGCCGAACTCGCCGGGATCATGGCCGCCAAGCGCACGGCCGGAGCTCATTCCATTGTGCCATCCGCTGCCGCTCACCAAGGTTGAGGTGCGGATTGAAATCGACGAGCGCTGCCCGGCTTCCGAGTCACCGTCCGAAGTGCGGACCAAAAGCGGTCACCGGCGTCGAGATGGAAGCGCTGACCGCCGTCTCTGTCGCCGTGCCTGACGCTGTTCGACATGCTCAAAGCGATGGACCGCACCATGGTGATCGGCGGGATCGAGGTCGCGTCCAAGAGCGGCGGCAAGTCGGGCGACTGGCGCCGCGAATGATCAGCTTCGACGAAGCGGTCGAGCTGCGTCCGCTCGGTCGCGCAGTCCGCTTGGGCCCAGAGACGGTGCCGCTTGCGACGCAGGCCCATGGCCGGACTCTCGCGGCGCCTGTTGATGGCGCAGGTCGATTCCCCGCCCGTCGATGTGTCGACGATGGACGGCTATGCGGTGCGCGAGTGCCGATCTCGAGCAGCTTCCCGGCCTCCCTGCAAGATCGTCGGCGAATCCTTCGCCGGAGCGTCGCTGGAACGGCACCGATGTACGCCAGGCGACCTGCATCCGGATCTTCACCGGCGCCGCCGGTTCCCGTCAGGCGCCGACCGCGTGGTCATTCAGGAGGATGTCGCGGCGTGGCCCAGATATCGCGCATCATCGATGACCGATCCCGGCCGCGCGCGACACATCCGCGCGCGCGGATCGACTTCGAGACCGGCGACGAGCTTGCTTGCCCCAGGCCGGCGCTCTCGGCACGCGCGTGCTCGTCGCGGCGGCCGCGGCGGACGTCGCAGAAGTCTGATGTGTCTCGCAAACCGCGACTGCAGATCCTCAGCACCGGCGACGAGCTCGCCGACCCTGGGAAGCGCGCGGGACTCTGTGGATCCGATTCCCGAAAGCGTGTCGCTCGGAGTCGCCGCTCTTGCGGCAGCAATGGGGCGCCGATTTTCTCGGATCGATTCGCTTGCGCGGACCATCTCCGGACGAATGGCGATCGGCCGCAGCAACCGCCATCAAGGGACGCGGACCTCGTCGTGGTCACCGGCGGCGCATCGGTCGGCGAGAAGGACTTCGCCAAGGCCATGTTCGAGCCGTCCGGGCTCTGAGCTCCTCTTTTCCAAGGTCGCGATCAAACCCGGAAAGCCGGTGTGGCTCGGCAGCGGCTGGAGACGTTCTGGTCGTGGGCCTGCCCGGCAATCCAACCTCCGCGTTGGTGACCGCCCGGCTGCTCCTCGCGCCGTTGCTCGCCCGCATCTGCGGGCAAGATCGAAGCGGCGCTCCGCTGGCGCGAGCCGCACCGCTCGCCTCAGCGCTCGAGCGAATGCGGAGCGCGCGAGACCTTCCACCGCGCCCGCTGGACCAGCGGCTCGGTTGAAGTTCTCGCCCAACCAGGAATTCCAGCAGCGCAAAGGGCCCTCGCCGCACGCCGACACTGCTCGTCCGCTGCAGCGCAGGCACGACTTCTAGCTCGCCGCCGCCTTCGACTCACGGCCGCTCGCCGCGTCTGACAGCTCGGCTCCGACTTCTTTCCGCTCAAGTGAACAGCAGCTCTCGCTCCGGCGATTGGCTCAAGACAAGCCCGAGCGTCCGCAGCAGCCACGGGCGCGGCTAGGTCGCTCGACCCCGCAGCCATGTTCCAATCAGCCGCGCCTCCGGCGACCGCACAGGAGGAACAGCGGAAGCTCATGCGGCAAGTGCCCGACCGATGCGATGTTGCCGGCGAGCCCCGCCGCCGAGTTCAGAAAGATAAAAGCCGAAACCACGCCCGAGGTGTGCCGCGGCTCCTCCCACGCGCATGAGGATGATCAGCGGACTAAGGAAAATTCCGCCGCCAGTGCCCGTGAGCCCCGCCAGCAGGCCGAGCACGGCGCCTGCCGGCAACGTGATCCACAGCGATGGCGCGTGGACCGCCCGGTCGGCGAGCGCTTTAGGCTGCCACAGCAACCGCGCCGCCGCTAACCACAGCAGGATGCCGACGAGCGGTTTATAGTAGATGCCCGGCAGGTGGATCCCCCCGCCGATGAAGGCCGCAGGCGCCGCCGTCAGCGCGAAAGCGAGCACTAATCTGCCATTGGTGAGGCCCTCGCCGCCAGTAACGCCACGCTCCGAAGCCGGCGACGAGCAGGTTCAGCGCAAGCGCGGTCGGCTTGATCGTCTCGGGAGCGACCGAGAACAGGGCCATGGCCGCGATGTAGGCCGATGCTCCGCCGTGCCCGACGCTCGAATAGAGCGCGGCGCCGAGCGCGAAGAGGATCGCCAGCGCGGCGACGGTCGCCGGATCCACGAAAGCTGCTAGCCGCCGGTCGACGCTGCATGTGCCGCGCAACCGCAGGCTGCGCGGAACTCAATACGGAAATGATGGCGCTCGGGCTTCCCGGCCAGAAGCCGGTCCAGCGCGCCGGCCACCGCCGCGGCACCGCCGTCGCGGAGCAGATCGCGCAATTCGACGCTCTGATCATGGCCGAGGCACCCGAAGACCGTCCCGGTCGCCGCGACGCGGATACGGTTGCACCCGTCGCAGAAATTATGGGTGAGCGGAGTGATGAAGCCGAGGCGGACGCCGAGCCCATCCACCTCGTAATAACGCGCAGGGCCACCCGTCCGGGTGAGCGATGGCATCAGCCGGAACTCCCGCTCCAGCCACGCATGGACATCACTCAACGGCAGGTAATGCTCGGTGCGGTCGTCCTCGACCTGGCCTAGCGGCATGGTCTCGATGAGCGTGAGATCGTGGCCCTGGCTGGCGCACCAGCGGACCATCGCCGCGATCTCGTTCTCATTGAGCCCGCGCAACGCGACCATGTTGATCTTGACCTTCAGGCCAGCGCTCGCTGCGGCTTCTATTCCTCCAAGAACCTGCGCCAGTTCGCCGCGCCGCGTGATGTGCCGAAAACAGTCGGAGATCGCGGCTGTCGAGACTCACGTTGATGCGCCGGACACCGCCATCGAACAGCATCCGCGCATGCCGGGCCAGCTGCGTTCCGTTGGTCGTCATGGTCAGCTCGTCGAGGCCTTTGCCAACCCGCTGACCAAGCGCATCGATCAGAAACTCGATGCCCTTCCGGACCAGCGGCTCGCCGCCGGTCAGGCGGATCCGCCGCACGCCCCGGGCGATGAATATATCGGCGAGCTCGACCAGCTCCTTGAGCGTCAGCACGTCCTTGCGCGGCAGAAATGTCATCGTTTCCGCCATGCAGTAACGGCAGCGGAGGTCGCACCGGTCGGTCACCGACATGCGCACGTAGGTGATCCGCCGGCCGAAGCCGTCGATCATCGGTCTTTGCAGCGGGATTGCCGTTCACCCTCGCATCGTAGCCCAACTCAGGGAGACTCGACCGCGGAGCGGGCGAGAAGAAAATGGTGGGCGTGGCAAGGATTGAACTTGCGACCCCTGCGATGTCAACACAGTGCTCTACCACTGAGCTACACGCCCACTCGCGCCGGCATTTAGGGGTCGGTTTTGGAAGGCGCAACCCGTGCGACTGCGGCCTAGAGCCGCCCGTGCTGGTCCTCGGTCTGGAACATGCGGTCGACCTCCATTACGAGGTCCTTTAGGTGGAACGGCTTGGAGAGCAGCTTGGCTTCCGGCGCGGTGCGTCCGCCCTGGAGCGCGACGGCGGCGAAGCCGGTGATGAACATCACGCGGATCGACGGATCGATCGCGCTCGCTTTCTGGGCAAGCTCGATGCCGTCCATCTCCGGCATCACGATGTCGGTCAGGAGCAGATCGAAACGTTCGGCTTCGAGCAAAGGCATCGCCTCGGTGCCGCAGCCGACGGCCGAAACTTCATAGCCGACGCGCTGCAACGCGCGCTGCAAATACTCGCGCATCGACGTGTCATCTTCGGCCAGAAGGATTCTCGCCATGGCGTATCTATGCTCTGATCATTTAATTTTTGCCAGAAGCGAATAACGCTCTCGCGCGTTGCAGGGCCCCAAAGCGAGTCTTAAACTGGCACAAATCTTTACCGTGACGCCGCTTTTGCCACCCATCATCCAGCCGCCGCGCGGTGAGCTGCCAGTGCTGCTGTCGGTGCCGCATTCGGGCCGCGACTATCCCGATTGGCTGCTTGGCCTCGCCTCGGCCGGCAAGGCTTCGCTGACGCTGCTGGAGGATCCGCTGGTCGACCGGCTGGTCTGGCGGGCGATGCAGCGGGGATGCGGAGCGGTGATCGCCCGGACGCCGCGCGCCGCGATCGACTGCAACCGCGCCGAGGACGAGGTCGACCCGTCGGTCATCGACGGAGCGCGGCGCGGCAATGTGACCGCCCGCGCCCGCGGCGGCCTCGGAATCGTTCCGGCGCGGACGCAGCAGCACGGTTATCTGTGGCGGCGAGCCGTTTCGCAGGCGCAGCTGGAAGAGCGGATCGCTCAGGCGCACCGGCCGTATCACCAGGCGATCGCAGGAGCAGCTCGCGCTTCTGCGCGACCGCTTCGGCTGCGCGCTCCTGCTCGACTGCCATTCGATGCCGCCGCCGCCGGCAGGCGTGCCGCCGGTGGTGTTCGGCGATTGCCGCGGACGGACCGCCGAGCCGTGGCTCAGCCAGGAAGCGCTGGCGATCGCCCGCCGCTCGGGCTTTGAGGCGTGCCTCAACGACCCGTTTGCCGGCGGCCACGTGATCGAGCGCCACGCCGCGCCCGCGCGCGGAGTCCACGCGCTGCAGATCGAGCTCGACCGCCGCTGCTACCTCGGCGCGACCTTGAATCGCCTGGACCCGGCTTCGACCAGGCCGCAGCGCTGATCGAAGCGCTCGCAGTCGGCTCTCGGCGAAGCCCTGCTCGGTCAGCAGTTCGCGACGGCCGCCGAGTAGAAGCGACTAGACGAGCGCGTCCGCCGGTCTGCGGGACCTGCGCCGGGGCTTTGCCCTGCTGCATCTGGCGGGCGAACACGTCGCGCATCTGCGACAGCGAGAAGAGGTGCGCGTAGATGATCGGCAGCATGCCGTTCTGGTTCATCTTGCGCAATTCGTCGCCGCGAAGCTCGCGCAATTTCTCCTCGTCGACCATGCGGAACCCGCGATAGACGAACGGCTGCTCGAAGCCCTCGGGCTGGATCGCCACTTCGCCGTCCATCAGCAGGTCGGATTTCTTCAGGTCCTCCATGAACGCCGCGGTGCGCTGGCCGGCCGCCTCGAACTGCTCGCAGAACTGGAGGATCGCAGTCGTCGCCTCGCTCGGGCTCTCGCCGTTGAACAAGGGCTCGCCTTCGCTGAAGTCGCCGACCGCATTGGCCGCCGGATCGAAGCACAGCGACAATTCGTCGCTGTCGGGACGAAGCCGCGCGAGAAGAAACGGATAGCGGCGGATATAGGCGGGGATGTATATGCTCGGATCGTTCGCGCGTCCCTCGTCGCTAAGGAACACGTTGACGCCTTCGTTGAGGCCCATCAGCGCCATCGGGATGGGGCTTTCGCCGATCGAGAAGACGATCGGATAGTGGCGCTGCACCAAAGTGAACTCGTCGACCGTCAGCGGAATCGCGTGGGTCTGGCCGATCTGGCCCATGTCGACGACGCTGCGCACGTGCATCTTGCCGTGCTGCGACACGTTCAAAGGTTCGATCCCGCGATAGAAAAGCGGCAAGTTCTGAGTGGGGGCGGCAGTCGCCATTCGTGAGGGTCTCCTGGGGAGCGGTCAGAAGGCCTCGCGTGGAGGCGAAGCTGCCCGCTGGCAATTTCGAGGGCGCATCTATTGGCCTTGGCGTGCATTAGGCAAGCGGGGCCGATGCCCGCCGATCCGTGCAATCGCGGCTAGTTCATTGATCATTCAAGGCTTCGCTGCGAAGCCCGCCTTTCCGCGATGGGGCGATCGATGACTGGCACTTGGTGACTCCGGGGACAATCCTGAGCTTCATTCCGTTGCTGCTCGGTCTTTTCGCCGCGCAGCCGGTGGCCATGCAGCAAAGCGTCACCCGGCTGGTCATCCAGGACGAAGTGATCCTGCGCGTCCCGGTCGAGCCGCGACCGGTCGGGCCGCAAATCGACTGGATCGAGCACAAGGCGCCCAAGTGCATACCGGTCGCAGCAATCCGCGCAGCCTTGCTTTCGGGCGAGAGCCAGGTCGACTTCATCCTGGCCGGCGGGACGCGCATACGGGCCAAGTTCGACAAGGATTGCCCGGCGCTCGATTTCTACGGCGGATTCTACCTCCAGCCGCAGGACCAACGGCTGTGCGCGGGCCGCGATGCAGTGCAACCGCGCATTGGCGGGAGCTGCACGATCGACCATTTCAGGCAGCTCATGCCAAGGCTCCGGCGCTGAGCGCGCGCGACACTTCCTTGACACTCCGGCGGTGGCGGCATAGCCGCTTTCGGGCTAGCCGCACCGGCCCTTAGAAGCCGCGAGCTCACCTCTTTCCGGATATTTGAATGTCTTTTGCCGATCTCGGCCTATCAGAAGAATTGCTCAACGCCATCGCCGACAGCGGCTATGACGAACCGACGCCGATCCAGAGCGCAGTGATCCCATCGGTGCTGATGGGCAAGGACCTCATCGGCATCGCCCAGACCGGCACCGGCAAGACCGCCGGTTTCGTCCTGCCGATGCTCGACATCCTGCATCAGGGCCGGAGCCGCGCGCGAATGCCGCGCTCGATGATTCTCGAGCCGACGCGCGAGCTGGCGATGCAGGTCGCCGACAATTTCGACAAATACGGCAAATACCATCCGCTCTCGATGGCGCTGCTGATCGGCGGCGTTCAGATGGGCGACCAGGTGAAGGCGCTCGAAAAAGGCGTCGACGTGCTGATCGCAACGCCGGGCCGGCTGATGGACCTGTTCGGCCGTGGCAAAATCATGCTCAACGATTGCAACCTGCTGGTGATCGACGAAGCCGACCGCATGCTCGACATGGGTTTCATTCCGGATATCGAAGAGATCTGCACCAAGCTGCCCAAACAGCGGCAGACGCTGCTCTTCTCGGCGACCATGCCGCCGCCGATCCAGAAGCTGTCGCAGAAATTCCTCAACGATCCCAAACGGGTCGAGGTCGCGCGGCCGGCGACGGCGAACATCAATATCGAGCAAAGGCTGGTCGAGACGCGCGGCGACAAGAAGCGCGACGCACTGAAAGATATCCTGCGCCACGAAGAATTCCGCAACGCGATCGTCTTCTGCAACCGCAAGACCACGGTGCGCGAGCTCGCCAGCAGCCTGAAGCGCTCGGGCTTCTCGGTCGGCCAGATCCAGGGCGACATGGAGCAAGCCGCGCGCATTGCCGAGTTCGACCGCTTCAAGGCGGGCGATATCAAGATTCTGGTCGCGTCGGACGTCGCGGCACGCGGCCTCGACGTCAAAGACGTCAGCCACGTCATCAACTTCGACGTTCCGTGGCAGCCGGACGATTATATCCACCGCATTGGCCGCACTGGCCGCGCCGGCGCGACCGGCATCGCCATCACGCTTGCGACGCGCGAGGATTCGGAGCTGATCGAGCGCATCGAGAAACTGACCGGCCACAAGATCCCGCGCGTCGGCAAGGCCGAGCAAGTCGAAGCGGAGCCAAAGCCGCAACCAGAGCCGAAGCCGGAACGCGAGCGGAAGAAAGCCGAAGGGCGCAAGCCGAAAGCGGCGAAGGCGGAAAGCCCGGAGGAGCTGAAGCAGCCACGCGTCAACCGAAAGCCGAAGCCAGTCCGGAGGCGAAGTCCGAGCGTTCACCCGTCGTCGAGGACATCAAGAGCGAGTGGAACGGACCGGTGCCCTCGTTCCTCTCCTTCGGCACCGATTAGGGGATTGCGGCGATACTCTGGGTCTGCAGGACCATCGGATTGCTTCCAAGATTATAGAGATAGACCCGGCGTTCGTCCGAGCCGAACTTGAGTTTACGCAGCCGGTGGCGCTGCTCGTCGGTCAGCCGAAATTTCGTGTAGCCGAGGCTGGCAAGACACTGGGCCGTCCTGTCCACCAGCATTCGCTTGATGCTGTGAAAGCGATGCTCCGGCCGAACGCTCTCCACGATGTGCTGCTGCTGGTTCGCATATTCGACCATCTGATCGACCGAAATCGGTCGTGCTCGGGCCCATGCCATTGGCGCCAGCAACAGCTGGGGCGGAAGCTCCAGTGGTGACTGCGTCAAGCTCGCGCGAGCCCTTCACGAAAGCCTTGGCGTCATCGCTTTGCGAGATATCGAGATAATGGCCCTTGAGCGCGCAATCGAGGGCGTCCTGGCGGTACTGTGCAAGCGACACCCCGGCCTTTCCCCAGCTCTCCTCCGGCGCGGGCGCGGAATTTCCGGATGCGGGAAGTGCCAGCGCCAAGAGCGGAATCAGCAACAGGCCACGCATTGGCGGACTCCTTCCTAACGTGGTAGCGCTACCAACCAACGCACTTGCTTCAAGCCGCCGCTGCGCTTGTCAAGGCTTGCCTCTGTACCGGCCGAGGAATCGTGCCGGCGAACGCGTCCAGATCGTTCGCCGCGATCAGCATCGCGCAGGTCCTGCATCAGCCGCTGGTAGAACCAGAGATTGTGCTGGGTCATCAGCATTGCGCCGAGGATCTCGCCCGATTTCACCAGATGATGGACGTAGGCGCGCTCGAAATGCGTGCAGGCGGGGCATGGGCAGCCGGGCTCGATCGGGTCTGTGTCCTCGGCGAAGCGGGCGTTGCGCATGTTGAGCGGCCCATCGGCGGTGAACGCCTGCCCGGTGCGGCCCGAGCGCGTCGGCAGCACGCAATCGAACATGTCGATCCCGCGCCTGACGGCCTCGACGATGTCGTCGGGCTTGCCGACGCCCATCAGGTAGCGCGGCTTGTCGGCGGGCAGCATTTCGACCGCGAAATCGAGGCAGCCGAGCATCGCCTCCTGCCCCTCCCCGACCGCGAGCCCGCCGACCGCATAGCCGTCGAAGCCGATGTCGATCAGCGCCTCCGCCGATCGCTTCGCGCAGCTCCCGATCGAGCGCGCCCTGCTGGATTCCGAACAGCGCCGCTGTCGTCGAATGCTCGCCGCCGCGGTCGAATTCCTCGCGGGAGCGCTTCGCCCAGCGCATCGAGCGCTCCATCGCCTCGCTTTGCTGCTCGCGCGTCGAAGTCGTCGGCACGAGCTGGTCGAACGCCATGACGATGTCGGAGCCCAACAGCCGCTGCACTTCGATCGAGCGTTCGGGCGAAAGCATGTGCCGGCTGCCGTCGAGGTGACTGGCGAAGGCGACGCCCTCCTCGGTCACCTTTGTCGAGCTCGCGAGAGGCTCATCACCTGGTAGCCGCCGCTGTCGGTGAGGATGGGCCGCTCCCAGCCCATGAACCGGTGCAGCCCGCCCAGACGCGCGATCCGCTCGGCGCCCGGGCGGAGCATCAGATGATAGGTGTTGCCGAGGATGATGTCGGCGCCCGACGCGCGGACTTCTTCGGGGCGCATCGCTTTCACCGTCGCCGCGGTGCCGACCGGCATGAAGGCGGGCGTCCTGATCTCGCCGCGCTTCATCGCGATCGTCGCCGGCACGCGCCGCGCCGTCGGTGGCGCTGATGGTGAAGGAGAAACGCGTCATGGGTGGCGCGGCTTAGCGCAGCTGCGGTGCCAGGCAACCGCCGTTAAACGGCCGATTGAACGGCTGCGCTCAATCTTGGGGTAACCAAGCTCGTGCACCCGATCCTCATCCGCGAGCGATCAAAATCCTCGGACTGGCTAAGGATCGATCCGTTATGGCCGCCGCTGCGAAGAAGGTTCAACCGCCCCGCGACATTCCGCGCAAGCGCGTCCTGCTGCGTGGCACTTTGTTCACGCCGCATGGCGCGCAGACCATCTGGATCCGCGACATCTCGCCATCGGGCGCGCAGGTCACGAGCGAAGATCGCTTGCCCGCAGGTTGCGACGTGATCCTGAAGCGCGGCGGCATTTTCGCCGCGGCGCGCAGTCACCCGTTCGAACGAAGGCGGCGCCGAAGTCACCTTCTACCGCGATCTCGACGAGCGCGACATCGCCTCGGCGGTTCAGCCGGGTGTTGGCAGGGACTGAGCTCCGGACGCGAAGTTCACTATTTGTCCTTGATGGTAACCCCAGCCTCTTTACCGAACGCCTCCCACGCCTTTTTGTCGATATAATCATCCAGCTTGCTGAGTTCCGCCTCGCCTTCGGGTGATGACATGAGCTTGTGCGCGGCCGCCGCACCGAGGACCTGACCGCCTTGGCCGAACGCGCTTGTGCCTTCGTTCTTCACCGCGGCAATGGCTTGCTGCCGGCAATCGACCAACATCAACCGGCTGAACAGATCCGCCGTGCCTTTATTCAGCTTGTCGCGATCGGCCTGTGTGATGTTGGCCATCTTGGCCAGCGAAGGGTCTTTCGACATCGCGGCGAACATCCAGCGCGCGAGCTGCGTCTTGTCGGCGTCGGTCGACTTCTCGACCATGCAGCGCCCGAGATCGTCCGTGAACACGCCCGCTTCCGCACTCGACGACAGAGCGCAGAGAAACACCGCGGAAATTACAGCAAAACGCATATGATCCCCTTCCCCCTGAACAGCCGCTGATTACATCAGAGCGTCTCTATCGCGGCAACAGCAAACTTGCATCGCCATAGCTGTAGAAGCGGTAGCCGGCTGTCGATCGCGTGCGCGTAGGCGGACTTCATGACGTCCAGCCCCATCAGCGCGCTGACCAGCATGAACAGGGTCGATCTGGGCAAATGGAAGTTGGTGATCAGGCCGTCGATCGCCCTGAAGCTATAGCCAGGCGTGATGAAGATCGCGGTGTCGCCTTCGAACGGGCGGATCGTGCCGTCCTCGTCCGCGGCGCTTTCGAGCAGGCGCAGGCTCGTCGTGCCGACCGCGATCAGCCGCCCGCCTGCATGCGCGCGCGCGTTCAGCCGCTCGGCGGTGGCGGCATCGATGCGGCCCCATTCGGCGTGCATCTTGTGCGCCGCGGTGTCCTCCGCCTTCACTGGAAGGAAGGTGCCGGCGCCGACGTGGAGCGTCAGCGTCTCGCGGCCGATCCCGCGCGCATCGAGCGCGTCGAGCAGCCGCGGCGTGAAATGCAGCGCGGCCGTCGGCGCGGCGACCGCGCCTTCCTCGCGCGCGAACATCGTCTGATAGTCGGAGCGGTCGGCCTCGTCCGCCTCGCGGCGTGAAGCGATATAGGGCGGCAGCGGCATCCGCCCCGCGCGCTCGATCAGCAGCTCGACGGGTTCGTCCCCGTGGAAGCGCAGCAGCGCCGAGCCGTCCTCGGATTTTTCGACGACCGTCGCGCTGACACCCTCGCCGAAGTCGATTGTGTCGCCGGCCCGCGCGCGCTTGGCGTTGCGCAGGAACGCCTGCCATTCGCGCGGCCCCTCGCGCTTGTGCAGTGTGGCGCCGATGCGGGCCTCGCCGCGCTTCCCTTCGAGCTGCGCGGGAATCACCTTGGTATCGTTGAAGACCAGCACGTCGCCGGGCTCGAGCAGCTGCGGCAGGTCGAGCATCTGCTGGTCGGAGATCTCGCTGCCGTGGACGAACAGCAGCCGCGCGCTGTCCCGCGGCCGCGCCGGCCTCAGCGCGATACGATCGGGCGGAAGATCGAAATCGAAGTCGGCGACGCGCATTGCAGCGGCGCTTAGCCGCCCGAGCGTGGCCCTCACAATTTTCGTCGGCTCGGCCGGCGGTTCGCCCGGGGCGATCTTGTCGACCGCGTCCATGCCCGAAATCACCCGGCCGAAGATCGTGTACTTGCCGTTCAGCCCGGCGTTGGGAATGAACATGATGAAGAACTGGCTGTTGGCGCTGTCGAGATTGTCACCCGTCCTCGCGGCAGCGACCGTCCCGCGGAGAAACGGCAAAGCGGTGAATTCGGCCTTGAGGTCGGGAAGCTTGGATCCGCCCTCGCCCGTGCCCTTGGGATCGCCGCCCTGGGCCATGAAGCCGGGGATCACGCGGTGGAAGCTGAGCCCGTTGTAGAAGCCCTGGCGGACCAGCGTCTGGATGCGCTCCACGTGCTTGGGTGCAATGTCGGGCCGAAGCTGGATCACCACCGTGCCGCCGTTCGACAGCTCCAGAGTCAGCTTGTTGGCCGGATTGGCGGCGACATCCGCGCGGCGCGGCGATGCTCGGCATCGGCGGGCTCGGTTGCGGGCGGCGGCGCCTTCGCGGCGATCAGGGCGAACGCCGCGAACGGCAATACGAACAAGGCTTTGGTGATCATATTCCTCCCCGGGAATGGCGCGCGTCCTACTGCGGCGCGACTGCTGACGCTACCGTGAACCGCCGTTCAAATGACGCCGGACATCCTCCGCCACAGCGGGGGTGACGAACTTTTCGATCGACCCGCCGTAGCGCGCGATCTCCTTCACCAGCTTGGACGCGATCGGCTGCAGCGACACGTCCGCCATCAGGAAGATGGTTTCGATATTGTCGTTCAACTGCTGGTTCATGCCCGCCATCTGGAATTCATATTCGAAATCGGCGACGGCGCGCAGGCCGCGCAGGATCATCGAGGCCCCCTGCGCCTCGGCGAAATCCATCAGCAGCGAGTCGAATTCGACTGTTTCGATATTGCCGGGAATGTCGGCGATCTCGCGGCGCATCATCCTGAGGCGCTCGGCAACGGTGAACATCGGCTCCTTGGATGGATTGGTCGTCACGCCGATCACCAATTTGTCGACCAGGTGAGCGCCCCGACGGATGATGTCGAGGTGACCGAGCGTGATCGGGTCGAACGTCCCCGGATAGACTGCGACTTTCACCCCCATCTCCCTTTAATGGTCCCGCTCGATGGCGAAGCGCGCGATGGCGCGGAGCAGGTCGGCTTCGGCGCCGTGGCCCGACAGGTGTTCGATCGCCTGGTTGATCAGGAAGCCCGCCTGCTGCCGCGCCCTTTCCTCTCCGAGCAATGACACGAACGTCGCCTTCCCCGCATGGGCGTCCTTGCCCGTGCGCTTGCCCGCCGCGGCTTCGTCGCCGCTGAAGTCGATGAGGTCGTCCGCGATCTGGAAGGCGAGGCCGATGTTTCGCGCGTAACCTCGATACGGCGTCCGTGCTTCGTTCGGCAGCTTGGTCATGATGCACGCCGCCTCGACGGCATATTCGATCAGCGCCCCAGTCTTTAGCTGCTGCAGCCGAGTGATCGCCGGAATGTCGAGAGACTGCCCTTCGGCCACCAAGTCCATCATCTGACCGCCGAG
>CAWAXE010000014.1:0-78531 GCA_963785965.1 uncultured Alphaproteobacteria bacterium | reverse complement strand
AGCTTGTCGAGCGCCTCGCCGACGCCGGCGAACTTGATCGGCTTGCCGGTGACCGCGCGCATCGACAGCGCCGCGCCGCCGCGTGCGTCGCCGTCCAGCCGCGTCAGGATCACGCCGGTCAGATCGACCTCGGCCGAAAAGCCCTTGGCGACGTTGACGGCGTCCTGGCCGGTCAGCGCATCGACCACGAGCAAAGTCTCGGTCGGCTGCGAAGCGGCCGCGACCGCCTTCATCTCGCCCATCAGCTGGTCGTCGACGTGAAGCCGGCCCGGCGGTGTCGAGCAGGACGACGTCATAGGCCTGCAGCTTGGCCGACTGCAGCGCCCGCTTGGCGATATCGACCGGCTGCTGGCCAGCGACGATCGGCAGCGTGTCGACGTTCGCCTGGCGCCCGAGCACCGCCAGCTGCTCCTGCGCAGCCGGGCGGGCGACGTCGAGCGACGCCATCAGCACCCGCTTGCGCTCCCTCTCCGACAGCCGCTTGGCGAGCTTGGCTGTCGTCGTGGTCTTGCCCGACCCCTGCAGGCCGACCATCATGATCACGGCGGGCGGAGCTGACGGCGAGGTTGAGCTCGGCCGTCTCTGCGCCCAGCGTCTCGACCAGCGCATCGTGGACGATCTTGACGACCATCTGCCCCGGAGTGACCGAGCGCAGCACTTCCTGGCCGACCGCTTTTTCGGTGACCTGTTCGACGAAGTCGCGCGCGACCGGCAGCGCCACGTCCGCCTCGAGCAAGGCGACGCGCACTTCGCGCATGCCGCGCGCACGTCCGCCTCGCTGAGCGCGCCGCGCCCGCGAAGCCGGTCGAATACGCTGCCGAGCCGATCGCTCAGACGTGTCGAACATTCAATTCTCCTCAGCGATGCCGAGACCCCCTATGGGAAGCGCCAAACGCAATTGCGCCGGCGGACGAAACCTCGTTGGCCGGCGTGCACCCGTGGGCGCTCAACATCGATGTATGTCCGTTAGGACGCCGGCGGCGCTTAGCCGCTTCGCGCGCACAAGTTCAACCGCGCGGTTTGCCGCCGCCGCCGCCCCGCGCGCGCCCTTGGGCGGCCGCCTCCGCCGCGGCGATGGGCCGCGTGCGCCGGCCCGCGCGGGCGGCCCGCGGCGGGTCCGCTGGCGCTCGGGCACCCGGTCCATCGGCCGCGACTGCTGCATCTGCTGGCGCGGACCGACGGCATAGCCTTCCTTCAGCAGCTGGGTGAATGCCGCGCGCGTGCTATCGGCGATTGCGTCCTGCAGTTCCTTGGGCAAGTCCGCGAAGGTCACGTTGGGATGGATCGCCTGGACGTCGCGCAGCAACTGGTTGGGCAGCCCGCCCGACGCCGTCTTCAGCGCCGCAATCGCGTCGATGATCGCCGAGAAAATGACCGATTGCATGACGTCGTTGGCGGCTCGCTGCATTTTTAGGCTCTCCTGTCCTCTCCATTGCGAGCAGTCGCGGCGCCGCGCAAGCCGCGCAGTGGACGAATTGACCGCCGCTTCCTAAGTGCGCCGGCTCATGACCGCTTCCGCCAAGCCGCTCGCGATCCTCTACGAGCATCCCTCGTGGTTTGCACCCCTGTTCGCGGCGCTCGAGCGGCGCGGAATTGCTTATGAGCCGATCCAGCTTGCCGGCCACAGCTTCGACCCGGCCTCGTCCGATCCCGCCTGCCCCTTTGATCCTCAGCCGCGTCGCGCAGTCGGGCTTCCTGCGCGAGCCCGAGCATCCGATCTTCTACGCGGCGAGCCTGCTCGACCATTGGGAGCGCGCGGCGCGCGCGTGCTCAACGGCGCCGAGGTGCTCGCGATCGATTCCTCCAAGGCGCGCCAGCTCTCGCTGATCGCTTCGCTCGGCCTGGCCGTGCCGAAGACGCGCGTCGTGCACCGCGCGAGCGACCTCGCCGCGGCTGCCGAAGGTTTCAGCTTACCCGCTGCTGGTCAAAGCCAACATCGGCGGCTCGGGCGCCGGCATCGTCCGCTATTCCTCGCGCGACGAGCTGCTCGCCTCGATCGAGCGAGGGCACGGTCCCGCAGTCGGTCGACCAGGTCCTGCTCGTCCAGGACTATGTCCCGGCGCGTGGCGGCACGATCATGCGTATCGAAACGCTCGGCGGGCCGCTTCCTCTATGCGATCGAGGTCGAGAGCGGCGGCGACAGTTTCGACCTGTGCCCCGCCGACGCCTGCCTCGCCGCAGCCCGGCCGTACGGCCACCGCATGACCGCCGTCGATGCCGCCGCCGGCGCTGATCCGCGCGGCCGAGCGCATCGTCCAGGCGGCGCGTCTCGATCTCGGCAGCGTCGAGGTCGTGATCGACGACCGCGACGGCACCCCGCGCTTCTACGACATCAATGCCCTGTCCAACTTCGTCGCCGATCCGCTGAACGTCCTCGGCTGGGATCCGCACGAACAGCTCGTCGATTTCCTCCAGCACGCGATGAAAGGCAGGGTGGCGGCATGAGGTTCGGTTACTGGATGCCGGTGTTCGGCGGCTGGCTGCGCAACATCCCGGACGAGGGGATGGAGGCGAGCTGGGACTATGTGCGCCGCCTGACCCAGCGCAGCGAGGAGACCGGCTGGGACCTGACGCTGATCGCCGAACTGAACCTCAACGATATCAAGGGCGTGGAGCAGCCGGCGCTCGACGCCTGGTCGACCGCCGCCGCGCTCGCCGCAGTGACGTCGAGCATCGAGCTGATGGTCGCGGTCCGGCCCAATTTCCACCAGCCGGCGCTGTTCGCCAAGGAAGCGGCCAACATCGACAACATCTCGGGCGGCCGGCTGGCGCTCAACGTCGTCTCCTCCTGGTGGGCGGACGAGGCGACGCAATACGGCCTGCAGTTCGACCAGCACGACGACCGCTATGCCCGCACCACCGAGTGGCTGCAGGTCGTCGACGGCCTGTGGACGCACGAGCGCTTCACCTTCGACGGCGAGCGCTACAAGCTCAAGGACGCGATCTGCGAGCCCAAGCCGGTGCGCAAGCCGCGTCCGACCATCTATGCCGGCGGCGAGAGCGAAGCGGCCAAGACGCTGATCTCGACCCTGTGCGACGCGTATGTGATGCACGGCGACCCGGTCGATGCGATCACGCCCAAGATCGCCGACATGGAAGAACGCCGCGCCCGCGCCGGCAAGGGGCGGATGCAATATGGCATGGCCGCCTTCGCCATCGTTCGCGACAGCGAAGCCGAAGCCAAGCGCGAGCTGGAGCGCATCACCCAGCTGCCGCCCAACGCCGCCCAAGGGCTTCGACAATTTCGACCAATGGCTTTCGGGCACGCAGCTCGAGCGCGAGCTCAAACTTCAGGAATATTCCGTCTCCAACAGAGGCTTGCGTCCCAACCTTGTCGGCACGCCCGAGCAAATTCAGGAGCGGATCGCCGAATATGAAGCCGCCGGGCTCGACCTGCTGCTCCTGCAGATGAGCCCGCAGGCGGAGGAAATGGACCGCTTCGCCGCGCAGGTGATCGCGCCGATGCGCGCGCGCACTCCGGAGCTGGTCTGACGGCATGAAGCGCCGCTTCGACAAGATGCACGGGCTCGGCAACGATTTCGTGATCATCGACGCCCGCACCGGGAGCCGTTCGACGTCACCGCCATCGCTCGCGCGCGCGATCGCCGATCGCCGCACCGGCGTCGGCTGCGACCAGCTGATCGTGCTCGAGCCGAGCGACACCGCCGACCTCAAGATGCGCATCTGGAACAGCGACGGCGGCGAGGTCGAAAGCTGCGGCAATGCCACGCGGTGCGTCGTCCAGCTCACCGGCGCCTCGAGCATCGACACCGCGGGCGGGCTGCTCCAGGGAGAAAATCTCGGCGCCGAGGTTGAAGTCAGCATCGGCGAGCCGCGCTTCGGCTGGGACGAGATCCCACTCGCCTATGCGATGGACACAGCCGCGCTGCCGATGGCGTGGGACAGCCTCGACCATCCGTTCGCCGTCAACGTCGGCAACCCGCACCTCGTCTTCTTCGTCCCCGACGCTCGCGAAGTGCCGCTGGAGGAGCTCGGACCGAGGATCGAGAACGATCCTGCATTCCCCGAGCGGATCAACGTCAACGTCGCAACCTACGTCCACAACCGATTGAAATTGCGGACCTTCGAGCGCGGCGCCGGCGAGACGCTGGCGTGTGGGACCGGCGCCTGCGCGAGCGCGGTCGCGGCAATCGCCACCAAGCGCGCCCAATCGCCGGTGAGGGTCGACATGACCGGCGGCAGCCTGACGATCGAATGGGCTCCCGGCCAGCCGATCCGGATGCGGGGAGCGGCCACCCACGTCTTCAGCGGCGAACTCGACCTGGACGCGCTCGGATGAGCGTCGAGACGATCAGCCTGGGCTGCCGCCTCAATTTCGCCGAAAGCGAGACCATCGCCCGCTCCGCCCCTGCGGATGAAGATTGGGTCATCGTCAACAGCTGCGCAGTCACCAACGAAGCCGTGCGCCAGACGCGCCAGGCGATCCGCCACGCCCACCGGCGGCGGCCGAACGCGAAGATCCTCGTCACCGGCTGCGCCGCCGAGCTCGACGCCCGTTCATTCGAGAATATGCCCGAAGTCGACCGTGTGGTGGGCAATGCGGGCAAGCTGATGCGTTCGCATTTCGTCATCCCGGGCTTGACCCGGGACCCGCCTTTTCTTCCGATGCAACTCAAGGAAGGCAGGCCCCGGCTCAAGGCGCGCGGGTGACGCCAAGACGCCAGAGATCGTGCCCACCGGCTTCCTCCATCGCGTGAAGAGCTTCGTCGCGGTGCAGACGGGGTGCGACCACCGCTGCACCTTCTGCTCGATCTGGCAGGCGCGCGGGCCAAGCCTCTCGCTGCCGTTCGAGGCCATCCGCGACGCCGTCGCGCGCGAGATCGACCGCGGCGCGAAGGAGATCGTGCTCACCGGCGTGGACATCACGGACTATGAAGGCGGGCTCGGGCAGCTTGTGCCAGCGCCTGCTCGCCGCCGAGCCGCGGCTTCAGCGCCTGCGCCTGTCCTCGCTCGACAGCATCGAGATCGACGATGCGCTGTTCGAGCTGATCGCCGGCGAGCCGCGGCTGATGCCGCATTTCCATCTGTCGCTGCAGGCCGGCGACGATATGATCCTCGAAGCGCATGAAGCGCCGCCACAGCCGCGCGGATGCTGTGCGCACGGTTGAGCGGATCAAGGCTGCGCGAGCCGACGCGACCATCGGCGCCGACCTCATCGCCGGATTTCCCACCGAAACTGAAGAGATGGCGCGCAATTCCCTGAAATTGCTCGACGAGTGCGATGTCGTTGCCGCGCACATCTTCCCTTTCTCGCCGCGACCGGACACGCCGGCTGCGCGCATGCCCCAGCTGCCGCGTGAGGTGGTGAAGGCCCGTGCCGCACGGCTGCGTGAGGCCGCGACGCACCGCCGCACGCGCTGGCTCGACAGCCTCGTCGGCAGCAGCCAGCGCGTCCTCGTCGAAGGGCCCTCCACCGGCCACACCGACGGCTTCGCACCGGTCGCCATTGCCGGTGTCGACCGCGGCTGCATCGTCCAGGCGCGCATCACCGGCCGCGAAGGCGATCATCTCGTGGGCGTCGCCGGCATGAGCTGGCTCGACCGCCTGCGCGGCGGCTTTGCGAAAACCGCCGACCGGGTCGCCGACAATCTCACCGGCCTCACCAGTCGCGCAGCGCTCGATACCTCGACGCTCGACGACATCGAGGAGGCTCTGATCGCGTCCGACCTCGGGCCCGAGGCGTCACACCGGATCCGCGAGGCCATCGCAGCGCCAGAAATTCGAGCGGCTGGACGAGCGCGGACTCCGCACCATCCTCGCTGAAGAGATCGAAAAGATCCTCGCTCCGGTCGCCAAGCCGCTGAAAGTCTGGGGTTTCCCGCGTCCCGCACGTGATCCTCGTGATCGGCGTCAACGGCTCGGGCAAGACGACGACCATCGGCAAGCTCGGCCATTGGCTGAAGGAGGAGGATTACGGCGTGCTGCTCGCCGCCGGCGACACCTTCCGCGCCGCCGCGATCGAACAATTGCAGATCTGGGGCGACCGCATCGGCGCCCCAGTCATCTCGGGCAAGGAAGGCGGCGACGCGGCGGGAATCGTGTTCGATGGCGTGAAACAGGCGACCGCGACCGGCGAGGACGTGCTGATCGTCGACACCGCCGGGCGGCTGCAGAACAAATCGCCACCTGATGGACGAATTGTCGAAGATCCGCCGGGTCCTCGGCCGCCTCAATCCCGAAGCGCCGCACGACATCCTCCTCGTCCTCGACGCTACGACCGGCCAGAACGCGCTTGCCCAGGTCGAGGTGTTCCGCGAGATGGCCGGTGTGACGGGGCTCATCATGACCAAGCTCGACGGGACTGCGCGGGGCGGCATCCTCGTCGCCGCGGCGGAGAAATTCGGCCTTCCGATCCACGCCATCGGGGTGGGCGAGAAGGTCGATGACCTCCGCCCGTTCGATCCGCGCGCAGTCGCTCGCGCAATCGCCGGACTGCCCCCCGAATGAGCGCGAAAACCGAGCCGCAGGGCGGCGGCAAGCTCCTCATCGACTTGGGCCGCTGCTCGTCTTCTTCCTCGTCAATTTCCTCGCGCCCGTGCCGTCGGTGCTGAAGATTTTCGTCGCCACAGGCGCCTTCATGGCCGCGATGGTCGTGGCGATGATCTACTCCGCGCTGCGCTATCGGCCGGATTTCGCCGCTGTTGTGGTTCTCGGGTGCGATGGTTGTGATCCTCGGCGGCCTCACCATCTGGCTGCACAACGAGAGCTTCATCAAAATGAAGCCGACGCTCTATTATGTGCTCGTCTCCGGCTTGCTATGGTTTGGCCTGCTGACCGACCGGCCGCTGCTGCAGCGCGTGCTTGGCAGCACCTATCCCGGCCTCGACGAGACAGGCTGGACCAAGCTGACGCGCAACTGGGCGTTCTTCTTCGGCTTTATGGCCGTCCTCAACGAGGCCGTTTGGCGCAACAGCTCCACCGATTTCTGGATCGGGTTCAAGCTTTGGGGCGCGATCCCCCTCACCTTCCTCTTCGCCGCGGCGAACATCCCCATGCTCCTCAAGCACGGCCTGATGCGCGAGGACGCACTGCCGGCTGAACCGGGGCCGGTCGAATGAGCGAGCCCGTCCTCTCGATCCGCGGCCTGCACAAGGAGTACGGCACCGGCGTCGTCGCGCTGAAGTCGATCAACCTCGACATCCGTCGCGGCGAGATTTTCGCGCTTCTCGGACCGAACGGCGCCGGCAAGACCACGCTCATCAACATCATCTGCGGAATCGTCACTCCGAGCGGCGGCGAGGTGCTCGTCGACGGCAGGAACTGGCGATCGAATTTCCGCTACGCGCGCGAGCGGATCGGCCTTGTTCCCCAGGAGCTTACGACCGATGCCTTCGAGCCCCTGGCGCGCACTGTGGCCTTCTCGCGGGGGCTGTTCGGTAAGTCCCCCGACCCGGCCAGGATCGAGGATCTGCTGAAACGCCTGTCGCTGTGGGACAAGCGCAAGACGATCATGATGCACCTTTCTGGCGGGATGAAGCGCCGCGTGATGATCGCCAAGGCGCTCTCCCACGAACCCGACATCCTGTTCCTCGACGAGCCCACTGCCGGAGTCGACGTCGAGCTCCGCCGCGACATGTGGGAACTCGTGCGCAAGCTCCGCGCCGACGGCACCACGATCATCCTCACTACCCATTACATCGAGGAAGCCGAGGAGATGGCCGACCGCGTCGGTGTCATCAGCCGCGGCGAGTTGATCGCGGTCGATGACAAGTCGTCGCTGATGGCCAAGATGGGCAAGAAGACGCTCGACATCATTCTCGCCGAGCCGCTGGCCGCGCTTCCTGCCGAGCTCACCGAGTGGAATCTCGGCCTGAACGATGGCGGCCACATGCTGCGCTATCAGTTCGACAGCCATGCCGAGCGCACCGGAATCGCGTCGCTGATGCGGCGGCTCGGCGACCTCGGCATCGCCTACAAGGACCTCTCGACCCACCAGTCGAGCCTCGAGGACATTTTCGTCGAGCTGGTGCACGGCAAGAAAGAAAACGCATGAATCCGCACGGGATTGCGGCGATTTATCGCTTCGAAATGGCGCGGTGGGGGCGCACTTTGTGGCAAAGCCTGATCACCCCGGTCATCACCACCGCGCTCTATTTCGTCGTCTTCGGGTCGGCCCTCGGTGGCCGCATGACGGCCATGGAAGGGATTAGCTACGGCGCCTTCATCGTCCCCGGACTGACCTTGCTTTCAGTCTTCATGCAGTCGATCTTCAACGCCAGCTTTGGCATTTATTTTCCGAAGTTTACGGGAACGATCTACGAACTGCTCTCAGCCCCGATCTCGAGCTTCGAAGCGGTCCTCGCCTATGTCGGCGCTGCGGTCACCAAGTCGGTGATCCTGGCGCTCGTGACGCTCGCCACCGCGCTCCTGTTCGTGCCCCTGCGCGTCGACCACCCCATTTGGATGATCGCTTTCCTTCTCGGAATCACCACCGGCTTCTGCCTGTTCGGCTTCGCCATCGGCGTGTGGGCGAAGAATTTCGAGCAACTGCAGATCATCCCGATGCTGATCATCACGCCGCTCACCTTCCTCGGCGGCGCCTTCTATTCGATCAAGGCGATCCCGGAGCCGTTCCGCACGATCACGTTGTTCAATCCCGTCGTCCACCTCATCAGCGGCTTCCGCTGGAGCTTCTACTCGGTCGCCGACGTGCCCGTCGGGTCGAGCGTCGCGGTCACAGTGGCGATCATCGCCGTCTGCATGGCCGTGATCGCCTGGATGTTCCACACCGGCTATCGCCTCAAGCAGTGAGCTCCGGCGTCCGCGCGCCTTCCTGATCCGCGCGCTCGAAACCCGCGCCCGTCGAGGTTCTGCGCGACGAAGTCCCAATTGACGATGTTCGCCAGCACCGTGCTCGCAAACCTCGGGCCGCTCGTTACGATAGTCGATGTAATAAGCGTGCTCCCACACATCGAGCGTGAACAAGCGGCACCATCCCGTCGTGCACCAGCGGCGTGTCGGCATCGTGCAGCGAAGTGATGCGCAGTTTGTCGCGGTCGAGCACAAGCCACGCCCAGCCGCTGGCGAAATGGTTGACCGCTTCCTCCTGCAGCTTCTGCAGCAGCGTCTCGGTGCCGCCGAACTCGTCGCTGATCAGCTGCGCCAGCCGCCCGTCCGGGCTTTTGGCCCTGCGCCGGCGCCAGGCATTGCCAGAAGAAGCTGTGGTTCCACAGCTGCGCGCTGTTGTTGAACAATTTCGCGTTGCCGGAGCTTTTCGCGCCGCGGACGACCTCGATCAGCGAGGCGCCGGAGAGGTTCGCCTCCTTCTCCAGCAGCGCGTTGGTCTTGGTCACATAGGCCTTGTGGTGCTTGCCGTGGTGGAACTCGAGCGTCTCCGCCGACATGTGCGGCGCAAGCGCGTCCTTGGCGTACGGCAGATCAGGCAGCTGGAAGGGCATCGGGCTTCTCCTCGGACACAGGGGACGAGCGTTGAACGATGCTGGACGCCGCGCGGCTCCGCCGTTTGTCGCAACGGCCGTGCGATTAACACGCCGCATGTTTTGACGCCGCCCCTTGCGAACTTCACCTTCCTCGGGCATAACCATTCCGCAGGCGTATCTGACGGGGCGCAACTAGGGGGAAACGGCGATGGTCAAATTGTTCGGAAATCTCGTTCTGGTTCTCGCCATCGGGCTGGCGCTCGCGATCCTCATGATGCTGTTCCCGAACTCCGGGCTATCGCCCGCCGACCGGCGACCTCGTCAATGGCGTCCTGCAATGGCTGCACGTCTTTTTCGGGATCACCTGGATCGGGCTGCTCTATTATTTCAACTTCGTGCAGACGCCGGTGATGCCGACCGTGCCCGCCGAGCTGAAGCCGGGCGTTCTCCAAATATATCGCGCCCAAGGCCCTGTTCTATTTCCGCTGGGGCGCGGCGTTCACGGTGCTCACCGGGCTTCTGCTCGCCTGGTCCTATGGCGAGCTCGTGAGGCGCTGACTCTGCAGCCTTCGGCGCGGCTGATCGGGATCGGCATGTGGCTGGCGCTGATCATGGCGTTCAACGTCTGGGCGATCATCTGGCCCAACCAGAAGAAGGTGCTTGGGATTGTCGCGGCCGACGACGCGGCCAAGGCGAAAGCCGCGGCGACCGCCGGCATCGCCTCGCGGCTCAACGTCCTGCTGTCGATCCCGATGCTTCTGGCGATGACCAACGCGCACTAGCGGTCGTCGGCAGGACCGCTAGTCGCGGACGACGTAGCGCTTCAGCTCCTCCGCCGGCAGGGGCCACCTGGGCTCAAGGTCGCGCGCCCGCCGCAGGTCGGCATAGGCATCGCGGATATTGCCGAAGTCCTCGTTGGTGATCGCCCGACCGTAATATGCGAGCGCCGGACGCACGGTTTTGAGCGCGAGCGCCTTCTCGAACATCGGCGCGGCGTCGCGGCTGTCGTGGGCCTTCAGCGCCGCCATGCCCTTGTTGAGCCAGGCTTCGGGTTCATTGGGATCGAGCTTCAGCGCCTGGTCGTAATCGTAGTTCGCGGCCGCAAGATTGCCGCGAAGGTAGTAGAGGATCCCGCGGTTGACGTGCGTCGCCACTTCGTCGTGGAATTCGAGCGCCTGCTCGCTAAACGCGCGGTCGCACACTTCGATCTGCGGCGGACTTGCGTCCTGGCTTTCCGACGCTTCGTAACATGCGCGGGCAAAGCCCTCGCCGACGGTGATGATCCCGGCCTGCGCGGCCGAGAGGGGCAAAGCCAAAGCTGCGATGCCCGCGGTAAAAGTCAGGCTCTTCATGACAGCCTCCTTCCACAACCGCGATCACAATACGCCTTTTGGCGACTGGTTTCACTTGCGTTTCGACGAATGGAGCTCCTTCAGGCCGCATCCCCGCGGCTTTACGCCGGGTCCATGCCGCGCTAGCCCCGATCCTGCAGTTTGTGGCGCTTCAGCGCGTGGCGGAGCTGGTCGTAGCTGAGGCCGAGCGCCGCAGCGGTCGCGCGCTGGTTGAAGCGGTTGCGCCTGAGCGCGTCCTCGAGCAGCTGCCGCTCATAGGCGGCGACCGCGCCGCGGAAGTCGTTCGTCGAAGGCGGCGGAGTCGACGGAACCGGGTGCAGCGCCGCCGGCGTCTCCTCCTCCGAAGCCGCATCGGCTGCCGCGGCGTGGGTCTGGACCGTGTCCGCGGCGCCTGGCGCCCAAGGCGAATGGAACGGATCGAACTGGATCTGGTCGATCGGCCGCTCGGGATCCTCGTGGCGATAGACCGCGCGTTCGACGACGTTGCGAAGCTCGCGCACGTTGCCGGGCCAATGATAGGCTTCGAGCGTCGGCCATCGCCCGCGAGCTGAAGCCCGGCCAGTTGGGCCAATCGAGCTCGACCGCCATGCGCCGGCCGAAATGCTCGGCAAGCAAGGGCAAGTCGCCCTGACGCGCACGGAGCGGCGGAAGCGTGATCACCTCGAACGACAGGCGGTCGAGCAGATCGGCGCGGAACTTGCCCTTTTCGACCAGCGCGGGAGGTTCTCGTTGGTCGCCGCGACGATGCGCACGTCGACGGAGATCGGCTTGGACGCGCCGATGCGGGTGATTTCGCCATATTCGGTGGCGCGCAGAAGCCGGTCCTGCGCCGGCATCGACAAAGTGCCGAGCTCGTCGAGAAACAGGGTGCCCCCGTCGGCTTCCTCGAAGCGCCCGTGGCGGGTCTTCACGGCGCCGGTGAAGCTCCCGGCCTCATGGCCGAACAGCTCCGCCTCGATCAGATTTTCCGGCAACGCGGCGCAGTTCATGATAATCAGCGGCCCCGCCCAGCGGGACGACAAATGGTGAAGACGTTCGGCGATCAATTCCTTGCCGGTGCCGCGCTCGCCGATGACGAGCACCGGCCGGTTCAAGCGGCGCGGCTCGGCTCGCGCGTTCGACCGCGTCGAGAAAGGCCAGGCTTTGGCCGATGAACTGTTCAGATCGCTCCATTCTTACACCGACTGTTGGTGGCAAATCCCACCATTTGGCAAGGATTTTTGCGCCGCTGCAGCACCTCAAAAAAGCTAAAATTACGCGGTTTTACCGTTTCCGCAAATATGGCACGGCTCTTGTATGGTAAGAAGCAGGTTAAGGGCCCTGATTTCGAATTTGGAGTACGGGAATGAGTATTTTCTCTCGCACGCGAGACATCTTCGCGGCGAACATCACGGAGATCCTCGACCGCTCGGAAGACCCGGCGAAGATGATCCGCATGGTGATCCTCGAGATGGAGGAGACTCTGGTCGAGGTGCGCGCATCGGCCGCGCGCTGCATTGCCGACGGCAAGGAGATGCGCCGGGCGCTGTCCCGCCTCGACGAACTGCAGAAGAGCTGGACCGAGAAAGCGGAGCTGGCGCTGTCGAAACAGCGCGAGGATCTAGCCAAAGCGGCATTGATCGAACGGCAAAAGGCCGCGGACATGGCCGGCAGCCTGCGCGACGAAACCAAGGTCATCGACGACACTCTGAAGGCCTATGAGAGCGGACATCGCCAAGCTCCAGAGCAAATTGCGCGAGGCGCGCGCCCGGCAGAATGCGATCGCGGCGCGGTTCGAAAGCGCGGTCACTCGGGCGAGAGCGCGGGAGATCATGAACGGCAACCGCACCGAGGACGCATTTTCACGTTTCGAGGTGCTTGAGCGCCGCGCCGACTTTGCCGAGGGCCGCGCGGATGCTCTGGGCATGACCGGGCCCGAAGAGCCTCGAGGAAGAGATCGCCGAGCTTAAGGCGACAGAATCCGTCGACAAGGAACTGGAAGCCATGAAAGCCGCGCTCGCGGCCAAGGGGAAGTAACTTCTATGGAAAACGTTATCATTCCCATTGTCGTCGATGCCGTCCTGTTCATCGGCTCTCCCGTGGCTGATCTTTCATTACGTTACCAAGTGGAAGCAGGCGAAGACGCTTACCTCGGGCGACGAGAAATTGCTCGACGAGCTGCACGATGCCGCGCGTCGGCTCGATGATCGGCTGTGCACGATCGAGCGGATCATGACCGCCGAGAACCCGAATTGGCGACAGCAGTGCCTGCCCGGCCGCGATCAAAGCCAGCGGCTGCTGGTGGACGGAGAGTAAGCATGGCCGAGGAGCCAGCACCGCGACGCGCTATCTCACCGAGCAGCCGGCCAGCCGAACGCGTTTCTATCGCGACAAGCGCAACGGCAAGTTCCTCGGCGTGTGCGCCGGAATCGCCGACTACACCGGCTTTGATGTCAGCCTGGTCCGGGTCTGCTTCCTCGCCGCCGTGTTCATGAGCGGCGGCTCGGTCCTGCCCTTTTACTTCATCGCGGCTGCGTCACTCCGACCAAGCCGCGCTAGTTCGAATATCACGGACCGCGAGGAAAAACAATTCTGGCAGGGCGTTCGCGCGTCCCCGGCACGGGCCGCGCGCGATATCCGCTCGCGGTTCAGGGACATCGACCGCCGCCTCGCCGACATCGAAAGCTATGTGACGACCGAAAACCGCTCGCTCGCTCGCGAAATCGAGCAGCTGCGCTAACCTATATCCGAAGGGGGGAATTTCATGGATCCGCAGGCTCACCCAGGTTTTCGATTTCCTGCTCCGACGTCTTCCGTGGGTCGTCGGCCATCGTCGCCGTCAGCGTCGGCGGCTCGCTCTTGAACAACTGGCTCAAGATCAAGAACGGCTATCCTCTGTCCAACAGCTGGGGGATGCCGCTGCATCCGAAAAACGATCGGGAGGCGTTCGAACGCATCAAGCTGCTGACCAACGAGAATGCGCAGCTCCGCGCGGAACTCGGCGCGATCAAGGATCGGCTGGAAACGCTCGAGCGTATCGCGACCGACCAGCCGTCGAAGCTCGCAAGGGACATCGATGCGTTGACGCTCGACAAGGGAGGGAATGCCTGATGGGTCCTGGTGAGGTTTTTTCGCTGCTGATCGTCGGGCTCATTCCGACAGCGCTGATCGCCTACACGTTCAACCGCTTCTTCGCGTTCCGCGAGAAGCAGCTCGAGGTCGACGCGCGCCTCGCCGCCGAGAAAGCCGCCCAATATGCCGCCAGCAATGCCGAGCTTGAGCAGCGAGTGCGCGTGCTCGAGCAGATCGTCACCGACAGCGGCGCGCAAACCGCCGCGCAGATCGAAGCGCTGCGGGCCTCGCCACCGTTGAATGTGACAGGGCAGAAGCACACATCCGAGACAGAGTAGGACGCGTCCAGCAATGATCCTCGACAATCCGTGCAACCGATCTGGGTGCTCATTCCACTGGCGGCGATCGGCATCGCCCCGTTCAAGATGTGGCTCGGCGTCAAAGAAAAACAGATCGATGCGCAGACCAACCTCGCGGCCGAAAAGAGCGCGCAATATGCGCAGCACATGGAGCGGGTCGAGGCGCGCCTTCGCGTGCTCGAGCAGATCGTCACCGACAGCGGCGCGCAGACCGCGTCGCAGATCGAAGCCTTGCGCGAGCACGCTCGAATTCCAGTCGAGGACAAGACGCGATGAACCCCTTCGAATTCGTTCTCGCGGTCCTGATCCTGGTGTTTGCCTTCACCATCATCCGGCACAAGCTTGGCATTCCGGTCCGCTCCATGCGCCAGATGCGAGGCGATCCGGGCGACGACGCGGAGAACGCCCGCCTGCGTCAGCAGGTCGGGCAGCTGCAGCAGCGCATCAATGTGCTGGAGCGGATCGTCACCGACCGCGGCGTCGAGACTGCGGCCCAGATTGAGGCGCTGCGCGACCGGGACGCGATCGAAGACGGGGACAAAGTACAATGAATCACGGCGAGGTGATGGTGGTTTGGATCGTGGCGATCGTCATGATCGCCTCGATCTTCAGGGCCAAATACGGCTACGGCCGGTCTCGCCGCCGCGGTCATCGACGGCGATCCCGCCGCAAGACCAGACCGAGAACCTGCGCCTGCGCGAGGAGGTGAAGCGAGCTCAAGGAGCGCCTCAAGGTGCTCGAGCGGATCACGGTCGAGAAAGAAAACAGCCTCTCGCGCGAAATCGACTTGCTGCGCGACCGCTAGTGAGCGTCGGCTGGGTGCTAGGGCGCGGCATGGCCGGCCTGCCCCCGCTCCATGAAATCCTCGAAGAATATCAGCTGGTCGATGCCGAGGACCGCTACCGCCTGCTGATCGACCTCGGCCGCCAGCTCGAGCCGATGCCGGACGCGCTCAAGACCGACGCCACCAAGGTCCGCGGCTGCTCGGCTTCGGTGTGGGTCTATCCGACCGCGAGCGACGGGCGGCTGCATTTCCTCGCCGACAGCAATGCGGCGATCACCAAGGGCATCGTCGCGCTGATCCTGTCCGCGGTTCAGGACAAGCCCGCGGCCGAAGTGGCCGAGCATGGACGTCACCGAAGCGCTCGCCCCGTTCGAACTTCGGCAAGCATCTGAGCGCCAACCGCACGCAAGGCGTGCCCAACATGATCGCGCTCGTGAAGCAGACGGCCGAGCGCTACGCCGCAGCGGCTTAGACGGCCTTCGCCGTTCTTCCGCTCTTCGGCCTGACGCAGAACGTCATAGGCCGCCTGGACCTGCTTGAAGCGCTTGGCCGCTTCGGCATCGCCGGGGTTTGCATCGGGATGGGTTTCTTTGACCAGCCGCCGGTGCGCGGCCTTGATTGCCTTGAAGTCGGCGTCGCTTTCGAGCTCGAGCGCGTCGAGCGCGCGCATCTCGTCGCGGCTGCGGCTGCCGTCGCCCGGGCCGCCCCACTGCCAGTGCGCCGACTTGCGAAAGCCCGAGGCGTCCCTCTCCTCCTCCGCCGCGCGCCTCGCCGCTTCTTCGGGGCTGAGGTTCGGCGAAATAATTCCAGTTCTTGTTGTATTCGGCGGCGTGCGCCTCGCAGAAATACCAGCGCTCGTGGCTGTGCGGCGCCTTGGGCGCCGGCTTGTCGCCGATCTCGCTGCACCCTTCGCGGTCGCACAGACGCACCTCGCGCCGCCCCGCGGCCCTTGTCGCCGTAGGAGCGCCAGCGCGGGAAATCCCCAGTCGTCCGATCTTTTCTGCTTCGCCATCTCACTCCACTTAGAAAGTCGCTCCGCCATTGCGAGCGGAGCGACCGATCCAGCAACCAGTCTGCATTGCTGGTCCCGCTCCCCTGCAATGACGGAAGGAAAGCGCCAGAGGGCCTGTAAGCCGGGTTCTGTCCATCGCCGCGATACAGACGCGGTGACTGTGCGGCCATTCCTCTAGGGGACGAGTTGCCCCGCCCCTCCAGCAACCAACCCGGGCGGCGAGCCGGAACCAGGCCCATGTGCCGCCCCTATTCGGTCTTGCACCCGGTGGGGTTTACCGTGCCGGCCCTGTTGCCAGGACCGCGGTGCGCTCTTGCCGCACCCTTTCGACCTTACCCGACCGAAGGCGGGCGGATTCTTTCTGTGGCACTGTCCCTGAGCCGCCTTGGCCGAAGCTACTGGCGACCCGCCGGGCGTTACCCGGCACCGTATGTTCCGTGGAGCCCGGACTTTCCTCGCCGGAGAATAGTCTCCGCCGCGGCCGCCCGGCCCTCTGGCCGAGCCCGATATGGGCTATTGCGGGCGTGGCAGCAACAATGCGAGCAATTTCGCCCGGCATTCGCCGTCGATGATCCCGTCGATCAGGTCCGGGCGGAAACGGCGCTGAAAGGCGATCACCGCCTTCTGCTCATCGGTGACGTCGTAGCCGAAGCGCTCCAGGGCGAGGAGGAAACCGGCGTCGGTCCAATAGGGATCGATCAGGTCGCGGGTCGGGCTCGGCAGCGCCAGGCGGCGCTTGGCCAATGCATCCCACGGGAACAGCTCGCCCGGGTCTTCCTTGCGCGCGGGGGCGATATCGGAATGGCCGACGACATTGCCGCGGCCGATTCCGTGCCGCTCCTTGATGTCGGCGATCAAGCGGGATCAGCGAGGCGATCTGCTCGTCGGGAAAGGGGCGGTAGCCGAACTCGTGCCCGGGATTGACGATCTCGATCCCCACGCTGGCCGAATTGACGTCGGTCACCCCGCGCCAGCGCGACTTGCCGGCGTGCCACGCGCGCTTCGACTTCATCGACCAGCCGGTAAATGGTGCCGTCCTCGTCAATGCAGATAATGCGACGACACTTTGGCCTCGGGCGAGGACAGGCGATCCAGCGCCGACTGCGCGTCGGGCATTCCGGTGTAGTGCAGCACGATCATCGAGACCGGCAGCGCGCGCTCGTCGAAATTGGGCGAAGGCCGATCGATGATCCCGTCCATGCGCCGCAATGGCGCACGAGCACGGCCGTTCGGGTCAAGCCCCCGCGGCCAGTCTCCGGTCCGGGACCGCCGCGCTTTTCGACCTCGCTGCCGTCACCGACCTGGCGATAGAGGCCGCGCGCGTTGATGTCGGCGCCGAGCCTTGTCGTCTGCCCGATGACCGTCTCGCCCGCGCCCAGCATCAGCCATCCGTCCTCGGCCATGGCTCCGGCGATCCGCTCGAACGCAAGAGTCTTTTTGTCGGGGCTCAGATACAGCATGACGTTGCGGCACAGCACGATATCGAACCCGCCGGGGTGCGGCGCCGGTTCCATGAGATTATGCACCTGGAAACGCACCGTCTTGCGCAGCGGCTCGACTGCGCGCCAGCCATCGGCACATTCCTCGAACCAGCGGATCATCTGGTTGATTCCGAGCCCGCGCTGAACTTCGAACTGGCTGTAGATGCCGTCGCGCGCACGATCGATGCACCCGGTCGACACGTCGGTGCCGAGAAGATCGATGGTCCATCCGTGCCACGTCGCCGGTTCCTCCGCGAACAGCATGGCAAGCGAATAGACTTCCTGGCCGGTCGAGCAGCCGGCGGACCAGATCCGCAGGCGCTTTTTCTCATGCCGCCGTTTGGCAAGCTCGGGCAGCGCAAACCGCTGCAGCAAGTCGAACGGCGCGCGGTCGCGGAAGAAATAGGTTTCATTGTTGAGCAATGCTTCGACAACCTGTTGCGACAAGCTCGGCTCCTTGCCCATGACGAGAATGGTGATCAGCTCATCGAGCGTAGCTATGCCACGCTCGCGCATCAGCCCGCCAAGCGCAGTCTCGATCCGCCAACGGCGGCTCATCGTGAGTTGCTGCCCGGTCCGCGCCTCGAGCAGACCGGCGAGAATGCGGCTGGAGCTGTCGCTTATTTGCACGGCGGCTGCTCCTGCGTGCGCGAGGCGATCCGGCGGGCGATCTTCTCCGGCGGCAGAACGGCGCAAGCAAGGCCAGCCTCGAGGACGGCGCGGGGCATTCCCCAAACGGCGCAGCTCGCTTCGTCCTGTGCAATCACCGAGCCGCCGCAAGCGACCAGGCGTTCCGCACCTTCAACTCCGTCGCGGCCCATTCCGGTGAGAACGACTCCGAGCGCGCGTGAGCCGTAGATTGCGCCGACCGACGCGAGCATCGGATCGACGGACGGCATGCAACCGCTCGAGCTGCGGCCGCTCGCAAGACGCACGATCGCAGTCTTGTTCGAGGGTTCCAGAGTCAGGTGAGCATCGCCCGGAGCGACGAGGATGCGGTCAGGAAGCAGCGTCATTCCATCCTCTGCGACCACGCATTCACGGCGCGCAACGACGCCGAGCTGGCGCGCGAACACCGACATGAACGGCGCCGGCAAATGCTGCGTTACCAGAATTGGAACCCCGATCCGCGCGGGCAGCGCCTGAAACAGACCGCCAAGCGCGTGGATGCCGCCCGTCGACGCACCGATTGCGAGTAGATCGATCGGGTCATTCGGCATCGCGCGCAGCAAGGTCGCCGAATCTGGTACTTGCAGATGCCGCGGCCGGGGCCGGAACAGACGCGTAACCGAGCGCCTTGAGCCTTCCGACCAGGACTTCAGAGAAACGGCCGTTGAATCGGCCCGGTACCCGGCTTGGGCAAGGTGTCGGCCGCTCCGAGCGCCAGTGCAGCGACGGTCTGCTCAGCCCCCTCTTCGGCAAGCGACGAGACGATCATCACCTTGGCGCCGGCAGCGGCGCCGATGATCCTAGGAATGGACTTGAGCCCGCCGGCTCCTGGCATTTCGAGATCGAGGATGACGATGTCGACGCGGCACTGTCCGAGCGCTTCGACGGCGTCCTCGGCAGTTCCGGCGACAGCGGCGATCTCGAATGCGGGGTCGGCTTCCACCATGCGCGAAAGCACGGCGCGGGCGACCGTCGAATCATCGACGATCATCAACCGGATTCGGCGGCGTGTGGGCCGCGGGTGCTGGTAACGGTCCCGCGAACTGGCGAGCGCCCGCTCCACGGCAGCGAACTCAGGCGACGCCGACGAGCTGAAGCTTGATGTGAAGCGTCTCCCGGTCGAACGGCTTCATCACATATTCGTCGGCACCCGCTTCGAGCGCCGCGCGGATATGCGCCATGTCGTTTTCGGTAGTGCAAAACACGACCTTCGGCTGATCGCCGTGGCCGCGCTGACGCAACATCTTCAGGAATTCCATGCCGCTCATCACCGGCATGTTCCAATCGAGCAGTACGACGTCCGGCATCTTGGCCTCGCAGCGAGACAGAGCTTCTTGCCCGTCCCCGGCTTCCTCGACCTCGAATTCCAAGGTTTCGAGTATATGCCGCGCAACCTTGCGGATCACCTTTGAGTCATCGACGATCAAACAGCTCTTCATGCTTTCAGCTTTCCCGCTTCGAGGGGTCGTCATTAAACGCTAAGGGTAACGAAGAGCTTAAGCCGCTGCCTTGGCCTCGGCGCCGGCGATCAGGCCCGCCGACATCGACCAGCAGCAAAGGTCCGGTCTCGGTCTCAACCATGCCCCGCGACACCCGCTCCCAGCCCGCGCCCATCGCGGCGCGCACGGGTGATGGATCAGAAAGGGCCTCAACCACATCTTCGACGAGGTCGACGATCAACGCATAGTGATGGCCGTCGAGCTCGACCACCGCAGCTTCGCGGATGCCGTCAGAACAATCGGTCGAGCCAAGCTCGAGCGAACGCATGCAATCGACAATCGTCAGAACGCGGCTGCGCAGCGCGGACAGTCCGGCGATGTGCGCAGCGGCGCGCGGGACAGGGATCAATGTGTCCAGTTCGACGACGGCTTCGATGGCGGCCGCGGGCAGCGCAACGCGCTCGCCGGCAATCGTCACGACCAGCAAAAGCTCGTTCACTTGCCCCTCCCCGATCCGGCGGATTTGAGCGCCATCAGCAACCCGGCGCGATCATAGCGATAGATGCTGTCGTCCTTCTTGTTTGCCGGTTCGGGCTCGGTCCGCAGCCAAATCGCACTTTTTGCCGCGTCCTCTGCAACTTCAATACCTTGGGACACGATCACAAGATCGGCGTTACCGCCGTGCTCGTCGCCGACGACGCGATACCCAGCAGCTTCGACGATCGGACGAAGCATATTCTGCATCCACGGGTCGTCACCCTGCAGTCGGCAGACCATCGGCTCCATCGCGCGCGCAGCGGCGCCGACGTGGCTCGCGAACAGCCAGTGCGCGTCGACCAGTTCCGCGGGCTCGCCGTTGATCAGCGACACGCCGCTGATCTCTCCGGGCCGATCCGCGTGAATGACGTCATTCTCGATGGCTGCGAAGTCGATCACTTCGGCAAAGGCGTAACCGATTTCGTGCGCACCGTCGTTGAGGCGGAAAACTCGCACCTTTTCCTGGCCGAGATGCTCGAGTTCAGCCCCGGCGAGCGGCAATATGGCATCGCCAACCTGAACGCGCAGCTGACCGGCAGACTTCTTGATTGCGCTGATCGGCACTTCCTCGATGCGGTCGACGACCGCGAGGCGGATCGCCCTGCGCCCGCCGTCGAGGCCGCGGAACAGCAGCACGGCTGTAGCCTTGGACTCGGCCGCTGCCGGACCTTCGGCGATCCGTGCCGCACGCTCCAGTGCTTCGAGCTTGACTCCTCCGACCTGCGCCAGGCCTGCGGGGTCGAACAAGAGGATTGGGCTGCCATCGTCCGCCAGCGTGGTCCCGGCATAGAGACCGGTCGCCATGACCGCGGGAGCAGCGGGCTTTACCACCAGCTCTTCGTGATCGTGGATGCGGTCGACGGAGAGCGCATAAACGTCGCCGCCGGCCGGGCGGAGCACGATCAAAGTGCGGTGCTTCATTTCGACCTCGCTCTCGAGGCCGAGGATTTCCGCAAGCGAAACCTCGGGCACGCGGCGCCCGCGGATCGTTGCGACGCCAGCGCCGCCGAGTTGCTCGAGCGTGACTGAATCGCCATTGGCGCGGACGATCTCCTCGATCGCCGAGCGGGGAATGGCGAAATGCTGCGCGCCGATTGAAACCGACAGCGCCGGGATGATGGTCAAGGTCAACGGCACGCGCAAGGTCATGCGGGTGCCTTCACCGAGCTTGCTGTCGACCTCGACTACCCCGCCGATCCGCTCGACGTTGGAGCGAACGACGTCCATTCCAACGCCTCGGCCGGAGATCGCCGTGACTTCTTTAGCGGTCGACAGCCCAGCCTCGAAAATGAGCGCCAGCTGCTCGCGTTGCGTCAGCTGCGGTGCGTCGGACTTCTCTATCACGCCATTGGCGACCGCTTTTTCGACCAGCCTTTTGCCGTCGATGCCGCGGCCGTCGTCGTGGATGTCGATGAGGATCTGGTTTCCGGACTGGCGCGCAGAGACCGACAGGATACCGATCTCGCGCTTGCCGGCCTTCAGGCGCTCAGCCGGCAGCTCGATGCCGTGATCGACCGCGTTGCGGATGATGTGGGTCAACGGATCGCGGATCATCTCGATCATTTCGCGATCGAGCTCGACGTCGCCGCCTTCGATATCGACGAGCACCTGCTTCCCCAAGTCGGCCGAGAGGTCGCGCACCATCCGCGGCAGTCCGACGAAGAGGTTCTCGATCCGCTGCATGCGCGTGCGCGTGATCGCGTCGCGCATTTCGGCAATGATCGACGACAGGCGCTCGAACGCGCCGTCAACTGGCACGTCACTCGCCGATTCGCGCAAACGCCGTGCGAGTTCATTTCGCGCCAGCACCATGTCCGAGACCGTGCTCATGACGCGGTCGAGCAGCTCGACCGACAAACGGATCGTACGCGGTGCGGCGGACGCCCTGCCATGGCCTTCCGCGATTGTGGTGGTGAGCGGAGCTGCCGCGCCCTCGGCGCCCGGCGCGAGCGCGGAAATGAGCGCGCTGTCGTCGCCGGCCGGCATTTCCTCGCCCGCTTCGATGGCGGCGATCATCTCGCCGATACGATCGATGATCGCGAGCACTGCGCTAACCAGCGCCCCGTCCGGAACGCGGCGGCCGGCGCGCACGTCGGCTAGCGCGTCTTCGGCCGCGTGGCTTAGAGCCTCGAGCCGCGGGAATTCGAAAAAGCCGCAATTGCCCTTAACCGTGTGGACAAAGCGGAAGATGGAATCGAGCCGCGCGCGATCATCCGGCTGCGCTTCCCAGGCGACGATTTCCCCGCCCAAAGCTTCGAGCATTTCGCGGCATTCGGCGACGAAATCGGCAATCAGGTCATCCATCGGCTTGTGCCGCCCCCAGCGCTGGTTCACGCCGACTTATGCCGGGGAGGAGTTAACGCTGCGTTATCCGTGTCCTGCCGGGATCAATTCCGCAGAAAGGAAATCGCGACGCGGTGCTCGCAACTTTGCCGCTCTACTGCGTCGGCCGGTGTTTCGGGATCGACAAAAGCCGAATGCAGCACGCTGCGGAATTCGCTGGGAGCTATTTCACTCTTGCGGCACTCGAAGAGCTTGAACGCAAGCACTTCGTCGTTGCCCATACGCGGATAATAATACCAGCGCTGGCGAGGGTTATATCGAAGCGAAACGTGATTCGTCGGCAGGCCAGACGGTGCGATTCCGGTCAGCGCGGTTGGCACAAGATCGGCCATTTCCACGCTCGAGGGATCGCATAGCGCGAGGGGCATGTGCAGCAGTGGGCCTGGCATGTTCGTCGGCCTCCAGAAATCGACCATGGCGAAACCTTCGACCTCGTCGCGGTTGTAGCCGCGGCGCCAGCCCTGCGCCGCTTGTCGGCCGGCATAGGCCTCAACGCTGACCTCGAAATCGTCGGGGGTAAGGCCGTAATCGCTGTGAACACCGTTCGCATATTGCGGCGTGGGCGTGCCGCGGCCGCGCCGCAGCGGCGGTGACGATTGATGCACCTTCAACCGACTGCCGGGATAGAGCTGCTCGCGAATGAGCCGCTCGATCTCCGAGTAATAGATGCGAACGACGTCACTGTCCTCGGCAGACGCCGGATCCGTCTCCCAATTACGAACCGCCGTTTCGTGAGACAGCAGGACGAAGCCGTGCTTGTCGAAGAATTCGGCTGGCGAGACGCTCAGCGCCTGAAGGGGGCGAGCGTCCTCGATGTGGAACGGCGCGAAGCTCGGCATCTTGAAACCGGCAGGCGGGCCTTTCCGTACATCGATCTGAATCCTGCGTTGAGGCTTGAACTCAGGTGGAAAGAGTCCGCGTAGTTCGGCAGTCGTCGCCATGATTGCCCTTCTCAGCTAATCGGCAGCACGGCACCGATCAGAAGAGCCGGGCTGGAGGCGTCCGACAGCTTGATCGAGCCGCCCGCCTCTGCGGCGAGGCTGTGGGCGAGCCAGGCGCCCGCGGCACGCGGCTCGACCGTTCCGGCGCTGCCGCCGGTCGCGAGTGTCTCGCGAAGCACCGGATCGAGCAGGATCCGCGGTCCTTCGGCACGGATCACGAGCTCGATTTCGCCGTCGCGAGTTTCCGCCCCGACATCGAGCCGCCCGCCGCGGACGAGCGCATCGCCGGCCAATAAAGCGAGATTGAGCAGCAGCTTGGCGGCACCTTTGGACAACTTGCCTTCGGTCACCACCCAGCCGACTTCGATCCGCCGCTCGGGCCCGAACACGCCTTCGAGGGCAACCTCCGCCTCATGGCTGTCGATCTCTTCGCCAAAACCGCCCGCGGCGCCGAACGCCAGGCGGAAGAATTTCAGCTTGTTGGCCGACGCGCGGGCGCTGTCCTCCAGCAACTGGAGACACTTCTCGCGCATTTCAGGATCCTGTTCGTCGGCAAGCAGCTCGATACCGTTGTTCAGCGCGCCCACCGGCGACATCAAATCGTGACAAAGCCGGGAGCAAAGCAGACTTGCAAGATCGACCGCATTCATCGCGCGGTTGATGGGCCAGAGTTTAACATCGCGCAAGTTCCGCCAATTGTGCCGCCATTGAACAGCCAAAGTTCAAAACCATATTTGCTCCATGGGGGGTGTTCAGACGATCGACGTTCGCCTGGCGCCCGCCCATGCCGGCTGGCGCCTCGACCGTGCGCTCGCCGATGCCGTGCCGACGATGTCGCGCGAGCGGCTGAAGGCGCTGATCCGCAACGGCGCCGTCCAAGCGCAAGGTAAACCGGTTCGCGACCCGGCAATCAAGGTCCACGGCGGCGAGAGCTTGCGCGTCGAGGTTCCCGAAGCCGGCGCCGCCGCACAATGCGCCACAGGAAATCCCGCTGAAGATCGTTTTCGAAGACGAGCATCTGCTGGTCGTGGACAAGTCCGCAGGCATGGTCGTGCACCCCGCCGCGGGTAATCTCGACGGGACCCTGGTCAACGCTCTCCTCCACCATTGCGGCGGATCGCTGTCGGGGATCGGCGGGGTTGCGCGGCCGGGCATTGTGCATCGCATCGACAAGGACACATCGGGCCTGTTGGTCGTGGCCAAGACGGACGTCGCCCACGAAGGGTTGGCGAAGCAGTTCGCTGCGCATTCGATCGATCGGCGCTACCTCGCGATCGTTTCCGGCGTTCCCAAGGCGAGCGGAGGCACGATCGATGCCGCGCTCGCGCGGTCGAGCGCCAACCGCAAGAAGATCGCCGTCGTCGAGGCCGGCCGCGGCAAGCGGGCGGTCACCCACTGGAAGCGGCTACAGGCCCTTCAAGAAGCAGCCCTGGTCGAGTGCCGGCTCGAGACCGGGCGGACCCACCAGGTCCGCGTGCACATGGCGTCGATCGGCCATCCCTTGGTCGGCGACCCGGTCTACGGACGCTCGTGCAAGGCGCACCGCAAGCTCCTGCAGGAGCTTGGCTTTCAGCGGCAGGCGCTGCACGCGGCGGAGCTGGGATTCACCCACCCCGTAACGAAACGCGCTTTGTCGTTCGCCAGTCCCCTGCCGCCCGACATGCAGGAACTGTTGAGCGCGCTTGGTGTATAGGATTTAACTGGCTAGGGCAGCGCCGGAGGCTATTTGGCCCGCCCTCGCAAAGGGAGAAAGACGAAGAGAATGGCTACGAAAAAAGGGATCGTGTCGCTCCCCGCGTCCGGTGGGGAGGCCGGACTCAACCGCTATCTTGCGGAAATCAAGAAGTTCCCGATCCTCAGCCCCGAGGAAGAGTATATGCTCGCCAAACGCTGGCGCGAGCATGGCGACACCGATGCCGCCGCCAAGCTGGTCAATTCGCACCTGCGGCTCGTCGCCAAGATCGCCATGGGCTACCGCGGCTATGGCCTGCCGGTGAGCGAGCTCATTTCCGAGGGCAATATCGGCCTGATGCAGGGCGTGAAGAAGTTCGAGCCCGAGCGGGGCTTCCGCCTCGCGACCTACGCGATGTGGTGGATCCGCGCCTCGATCCAGGAATTCATCCTGCGGTCGTGGAGCCTGGTGAAGATGGGCACCACCGCCGCGCAGAAGAAGCTTTTCTTCAACCTCCGGCGGATGAAGAACCAGATCGACGCCTTCGAGGAAGGTGACCTGAAGCCCCAGGACGTGACCAAGATCGCGACCGACCTTGGAGTCACCGAAGACGAAGTCGTGTCGATGAATCGCCGCATGGCGATGGGTGGGGACACCTCTCTCAACGTTTCGTTGAAAGGCGATGAAGGCGGCGAGAGCCAGTGGCAGGACTTCCTCGTCGACACCGGTCCGCTGCAGGACGAGACGATTGCCGAGGATCAGGAGAGCCAGGTTCGCCACGACCTGCTGATCGCCGCGATGGAGTCGCTCAACGATCGCGAAAAGCACATCCTGATGGAGCGGCGCCTGGCTGACGAGCCGAAGACGCTCGAGGAGCTCAGCCAGGTCTATGGCGTCAGCCGCGAGCGCATTCGCCAGATCGAGGTGCGCGCGTTCGAGAAATTGCAGGGCGCGCTCCTGCGCCTCGCGGGCGAGCGCAAGCTGCTTCCAGCGGCCTGAGCCTCACCGTTTCTTTGGTCGCTGACGCTCGGCTTCTTCCGCTTCTTCGCTTTCGGGATCTGATTCGTCGCGCGCGACGTGATCCGCCGCCCAGGCCCCGCGCGTGCCCATCGGGCGCGGCCTCCCGGTCGTCGAATCCTTCGCCGTCTGGTGCTCGATCTCGCGGTTGAGCTCGGCGCCGAAGACGAACGCATAGGCCGACAAGTACATCCAGGTGAGCAGGCCAGCGACCGCCGCCAGTGAGCCGTAGGTCGCGGCGTAATTGGCGACCTTGCCGACGTAGAAGCCGAAGGCCAGCGTCAACAGCAGCCAAACGAACGCGGCAAAGATCGAGCCGGGCGTGATCCACACCCAGCGCGCATGCGCGCGGCAAGGAGCGAAGCGGTACAGGGTGGCCGCGATTGCCGCCCCCGCCAGCGTCATCGCCAGATAGGCCGCCACCTTGCCGACCACGATTGTGGCTGGTGCGGCACCCGGCGCCAAATGACCGCAGAGTCGCCACAATCGCGGCGGCGGCAAGCGCGATCAGTGCGGTAGCGATCACTCCTCCTGTGATGATCAGCGCGACCAGATAATATTTCCACAGCGGCCGCGTTTCGCGCTGCTCATAGGCGATGTTGAGCGCGGTGATGACCGCGCCGGCGCCGTTGCTGGCGCCGTAGAGGGCGATCGCCACTGCAATGACGAGGCCGACGCCCTTCTTGCCCTCGGACGTGTGGACGATCCCGACCACCTGGTCGCTGAGCAGCTTGGCGATGTCGCTGGGAAGGATTCGTACAACGCCCCCATCGTATCGACGACCGTGGCAATGTCTGCGAGCAGCCCGTAAATCAGGATGATCGCGGCGAGTAAGGGGACGAACGCGAGGAAGCCGTAGAAAGCCACTCCCGCGGCGACCAACCCGACATTGTCGATCCACGTCTGCTGCCAGGTGCGGCGGATGATTTGTTTCCACCCCCTCAGCGGGATTCGCCACGGCAACTCTGCCTCATGTCCGGCCGGATCCCGCTTGTTCGATGATGCCTTCGCTTTGACCATGGGCGTCCAAACCGGAGTCGGCGCCGGAGCGTTCCCCGACCGGGACGACAGCCGTAACGACCCCCCTTGCGTTCCGCCAAAAACAGGCGGACGGTGGACCTTTCCTGATAGGGCGCCCGAGCGCCTCTTCGAGCGACTCGCGCGCCCGCTAAGCGGACGAAGGAGAGTCGCATGGCCGGAGAATCAACCAAAGGCACCCGAGTTATCGCGCTGGTGGGACCCGCCGGCGCGGGAAAGACCAGCCTTGCCGAAGCGATGTTGTTCGCAGCCGGCGCAAGCGACCGATTGGGGTCGACGGCCAACGGCTCCAGCATCGGCGATTCGAGCCCTGAAAGCCGCCACCGCGGCGGCTCGACCGAGCTCAACCTCTACAATTTCGAATATCTCGGCGATCAGTTCGCAGTCCTCGACTGCCCCGGATCGGTCGGCTTTGCCGCCGACGGAGCACGGGCGCTTGCAATTGCCGATATCGCCATCGTCGTCGTCGACCCCGACCCGGCGCGAGCACCGCTCGCCGCACCGGCGCTGCGCGCGCTCGACGAACTCGGCATTCCGCATCTCATCTTCGTCAACCGCATCGACCAGGCGCACGGGCGCGTGCGCGACCTCCTCTCCGCGCTCCAGCCGATGAGCGTGTCCCCGCTGATCGCCCGCCAGATTCCGATCTGGGACGGCGAAAAAGTCAGCGGATTCGTCGACCTCGCCCTCGAACGGGCCTTCAAGTATCGCGTCGGCAAGGAATCCGAACGGATCGAAATTCCGCCCGAGCTGCAGGAGCGCGAGATTGAAGCGCGCACACACATGCTCGAACAGCTCGCCGACCACGATGACGAGCTCCTCGAACAATTGCTGATGGATGAGCTGCCGAGCCGCGAGAAGATCTTGCAGGACCTCGCCCGCGAAACCGGCGAGAGCCTCGGCGTTTCCGTGCTGTTCGGGTGCGGGACGAGCTCATGGGGCGTGCGGCGGCTGTTGAAGGCGCTGCGTCACGAGGCGCCGCCGGCGCAGGCGGCGGCGGATCGCCTCGGCGTCGGCGATCCGTCGATGTACGTGTTCAAGATCCTGCATGGCTCGATCGGCCGGCTGGCGCTCTCCCGGGCGCTCGGCGGCGCCATCCGCGAAGGCTCGGACCTCCACACCGACGACGGCGAGCACGCCCGCGTCGGCTCGCTGTTCAAGGTCCAGGGCGAGAAGACCCAGAAGCTCTCCGAAGCGCGCAACGGCGACGTCGTCGCGGTCGCCAAGATCGATAGCGTCAAGGCCGGTCAGTGGCTCGGCGCGGGCAAGCTCCCCCCGCCCGTCGAGATCGAGTATCCGGCGCGCAACTGCGCGATCGCGATCGAACCCGCCGACCGCAAGGACGACGTCAAGCTGTCGGGCGCGCTGCAGCGGCTTACCGATGAGGACGCGGGTCTGGTCGTCGAACATGACGAGGCCAATCACGAAATCCGCTTGCGGGGGATCAACGACGAGCATCTGAACACGGTGGTTGCACGCCTGAGGCGCCGCTACGGGGTCGAGGTGAAGTCGCACACGCCGATGATCGGCTACCGCGAATCGATCCGTAAACCGGTGCGCCAGCACGGGCGCCACAAGAAGCAGTCGGGCGGCCATGGCCAGTTTGGCGACGTGATCATCGAAATTCGTCCGCTGTCGCGCGGCGATGGCTTCCAGTTCGAGGAGAAGATCCACGGCGGATCGGTGCCGCGACAGTGGATCCCCGCCGTCGAGGAAGGCGTTCGCGAAGCCATGCACAAGGGCCCGCTCGGCTTCACCGTGGTGGATGTGGCGGTGAGCCTGGTCGACGGCAGCTATCACAGCGTCGATTTCTCCGAGCTCGCCTTTCGCCTCGCCGGGCGGCTGGCGATGCACGAAGCGCTTGCCGCCGCGCAACCGCACCTGCTCGAGCCGATGCACAAGCTCATTGTCGTCTGCCCGTCGAGCGCGACCAGCCGGATCACCTCGGCGGTCGCTGGGCGGCGCGGACAGATGCTCGGCATGGGCCCGCGCGACGGCTGGACCGGCTGGGACCGGATCGAAGCGGTGATCCCGGAGGCGGAGCTATCGGGCCTGGAAGCCGAGCTTCGGTCGCAAAGCCAGGGGCTCGCGACCTACGAAGCCCAGTTCGACCACCTCGCCGAGCTCGACGGTCCGCTCGCCGACAAGGTCATCCAGCAAAGGGTGCCGGAGCCGGCTTGAGACCTGGCGGTCATTGGCTCATTGGCGCTTCGGGAACAGGCTCGCGACGATTCATGTGATGAGCGAGGAGTTGCGCAAATCTGTGTTCGCGCAGCCCGATGCGCATGAACCGCTGAAGGATGTCGAGGTCCGGATTACCGTTGCCCTCGATTAAGATCGGCCCGTCATCGAGGACGGCAATGTCCCAACCGATCACGACCCGATCGTCGAACTGGCGATGCGCGTCGATGGCCAGGGCTTTGACCGCGTCCCAGCAGGGGACGACGCTTCCTTCAATTGCCACGCCGGTATCGGGATGCGCCGAGAACCAGCCGAGCCGGGCGTCGAAGCCAAGGTTGCTCGCCCTCGACAGTTTGCCCGTTTTCAGATCGATCAATGCCCCGATTCCGCCGGCGTGAAGGTTGTCGACCGTCATGTTGCTGCCGAACGACGTGCGGACCATCGCAGCCATGACTTCGGGCTGGTGCTTTGTGTTGAGACACGTGAGAACCCGGACTGTCGGCAGTGCGCCTGCAGTCAGCTCCAGGAGATCAGGATGTGCGCGCAACCGCCCTTGAACTATCAGCGGCTCGCGGCGCGACCGCGCGACGAGGCGGCGCAGCAAGTCGTCGGCATTAAGATGTTCACCCCCCGGACTGCGGAATGCCCGCGGCCCGGTCCTGTCCCAGCGCTCCGCTCCGCGCCCGCCCCGGCCCCTGCTGGGCTTCACAAAAAGATCCTGATCGGGAAGCGGACGCGCAGGATCTGAACCTGCGAGAGTGAGGAGCGTTTCCGCGCATCGCAAGCCATGTTCCGCGCAATAAACGGCAAACCGGCTCTTGTCGTTGAGCGGTGAGCCCTTCCTCCGCTTGAGAAGCCGGAAATAGCAGGTCTTGGTCTCGAAGCGCTGGATGAACGTTGCGGCGCGCGCGGCGCCATCGTCGTGCAGCGAAAAGATGTAATACCACGGGGGAAGCACGCCCGCTGAGAAATAGAGCCTTAGCTGCTCTCGCAATTGCGCGGACATGCTCTTGCCGTATCGCCGGCGGATCACGATCCCGTTGCGCCCGGTGAACCACAGCGCCGCGAGCAACACCCCAATGGGGCAGATGACGAGGCCGCCGATAAGCTCGGACCATTCCTCGGCGCCTTGCGGATGCCAGTAGCGCCGAGCGAAGGCGGATCGCAAGGGATCGGCGACGCGCGCTGGAGACGAGGATATTGCAACCGGCAAGCCGGCAACGCGGTAGACGATGCGCTCCGCACTGTCGGCAAACCGAGCCAGGACCATGGGCTCTCCAGGAGTGGGATTTCGTGGGCGACAGATCGACCAGTCGATCTGACCAGCCGCACAACAGGAGATTACATAAGTGTAACAATAGCCGCTACCCGCTGTCGGTTATGCTGGGTTTCGAGCCGAGGCAGTGAGTTCGGCAAATGCCGGAGCGCGAAGAGCATGTGCGGGATTTTTGCGGCAGTCGGCGCCCATGTTCCGGAGGGCTCACTGCACCACGTACTGCAGGTCCTCCACCACCGCGGCCCCGACGGAACGGGCGTGTACGTGGATGGGACGGTGCCGCTCACAATCGCGCACACGCGGCTGGCGGTCATCGATCTGGCGACTGGGGATCAGCCGATCGAGAGCGAGGACGGCTATGTCCTACTCGCGTGCAATGGCGAGATCTACGATTTCGAACGGATCAGGGATTCGCTCGAAGCGAAGGGCCACCGCTTCAAGACCAAGAGCGATTCCGAGGTGATCCTCTGTCTGTATCAGGAGTTCGGCCTCGGCTGCTTCGAGCATCTGCGGGGCGAGTTTGCGTTCCTTCTTTACGATCGTGCCAAGAAATTGCTGATCGCGGCGCGCGACCGCTTCGGGATCAAACCGCTCTATTTTTCGAGGTTGTCGAACGGCTTCGTCTTTGCATCGGAAATGAAAGGGATTTTCGCCAGCGGCCTCGTGACTGCCAAACTGAATATCGACGCCCTTGATCCACTTCTCGAACGAGATCCGGCGAACGTGCTCTTCCCCTTTGAAGGAATCGAACACGTCCCGCCCGCGTCTTATGCGATCGTCGATCTCGAGACCTACGATTGGAACGTCTCTCGCTATTGGTCACCCGAGATACCGATTGAAACTGCCGCTGCTATGGCCGAGCCCTTCGGAGATGCTCCCGCAGCGTGCGCGCGCTCAGTGTTGGACGAATTGGAAGAGGCCGCGCGCCTGCGCCTTCGCGCCGACGTTCCGGTGGGCCTGTACCTGAGCGGCGGGATCGACTCCGCGTTTGTCGGCGCGCTGATGAAACGCAACCTGAACACCCAACTCCATTCGTTTTCCATCGCGTTCGTGGGAAGCGACAGAAACGAGCAGGAATTCGCCCGACGGGCGGCTGAAGTGATCGGCACAGAGCACCACGAACTCACCGTCACGAAGCAAATGCTCTGGGACGGTCTCGAGACGTCTTTGTGGTTCTCGGAATTGCCATTCGTGTCGCTTGCACCCGTCGGCAAGTTCCTCCTCTCCGCCGAAGCGAGGAAGCACGTGACCGTCGTACTGACCGGAGAGGGGGCGGATGAAGTCTTCCTGGGTTATCGCTCCTTTTTCGAAAGGGCGATCCGCGATACCCGCAAGAGGGACTCGCCAAGCGCAACTTCTGCACAATCGAGGCGCCTGAAACTCGGCCGATATTCGGCTGCGGCAGCAAGAAAATTATCGCTCCTGCTGGTGCACCGGACCCGACGGCGGCAACTTGCCGCAGCCAGATTTGCCGCGTCGCGAACCCGCCCAGCGACAGGAAAACCGCTGATCAACGCGGTGCAGGAGGCGCGCATCGCCGCAATGCCGCTCGATATTCTGTGCTTCCTTGGCGACCGCGAGGAGATGGCGCATTCGCTGGAAGCGCGGCTGCCATTCCTGGATCACAAACTGTATGATGCCGCGAAGCGCATTCCGGCGGATTTCAAGCTTCGGGACGGGCTAGAGAAAGCCGTGTTGCGCGACGCCGCGAAGGACATTCTGCCCGAAGATCTGCGCCTCCGCCGGAAGAGTGGGTTTATGCTGACGAGTGAGGCGGTCGATTTTTTCGGAGCGGATCGCATCGCGACGGACGCGCTTCGCACAAGCTATCTGTCGAAAGAGGCGTTCGAACGCTCGCAGCTCTTCTCCTACGGAGGGTATTTTCTCCTAAGCCTGCTGGCGCGTTGCCCAACCTGGAACCCGCTTCCGGTCCTCAAGGGCCTGCGGCGGCTTTCCAACAAGAGCATCATGTACATGATGCAGGCCCACATGCTGCACGAGATGTTCGTAGCCGACCCGTTGTGGCTTAGGTCTAAAAGCGCGCCCGCCGCCAATCGGGCGGCAAGACCAGCCTAGACACCATTCACTAACTGGGACCGTTCCGCGGCTCACGCCCGTTCTGCCCCTGCGCTCGCTCGCAATGGCCGACTTGTTCTCCTAGAGCCGGTCGCATGAAGCACTGGTTCAAGGATCAGCATTTCCGGTCGTTGCTCAAGAACAGCAGCTATCTCGCGGTGTCCAAAATCGTCACTTCGGTAGCTCAGGTTGCGACGTTCGGGCTTGCGGCGCATGCGCTCGGGCTGCTGCTGTTGGGCGCTCTGATCCTTATCGACAGCTACGCGCGGGCAGTGAGCGGCATCGCCAAATTCCAGTCATGGCAGGTGATCGTCCGCTACGGCAGCAGGGCGCTCCAGGGCGAACACGAGAATTTCAAGGCCTCGACCGGCTTCGCCTTCGCTCTGGACGCAGTCAGTGGGCTCGGCGGCATGCTCATCGCAATCGCGCTGCTGCCGTTCATCGGTCCCTGGGTAGGTATCGCGCCGAACCAGATGGGGCTGGCGTTGCTCTACTGCACGCTCCTCCCCACCATGGCAGCCGCCAGTCCAACCGGAATCCTTCGCGCGCTCGACCGATTCGATCAGATCAGCTGGGCCGATACAGTGACTCCGATCACCCGTCTTGCAGTCGTGCTTGCCGTCTACCTGATCGGTGGCGGATTTATCGCTTATGTCGCCGCTTGGTACGTTTCCACTCTCGCGGGCGACCTGTACGACTGGTTCCTCGCGTGGCGCGAACTTCGCCGACGTGGACTACTCCAGGGAATTCGACCCACCCTAAGGCCGCGGACGCTCCAGGGCGCCTGGCGCTTCGCGATCCAAGTGAACCTCACCGCCAGCGTGCAGTCGGTTTGGGGACCGATTGCCCGCCTGGCTGTCGGCGGCCTGCTCGGTGCCGCAGGGGCGGCGTTGTTTCGTATCGCATCGGTGCTGTCCGACGGTGCATCGAAGCCGGCGGACCTTCTGGCCAAGGCTTTCTATCCGCAGGTCGTCCGCATGGACCTGTCGAGCAAGAAGCCGTGGAAGCTGATGCTGCGCGGAGCCACGCTGGCGAGCGGCGTCGCACTCATTGCCATCCTGATCCTGCTGCTGGGCGGAAAGCCGATCGTCTCGTTCCTATTCGGCAGGGACTTTCTCGGCGCGTATGACGCGATGGTCATACTGATGATCGTCCCGTTCCTGAGCGTCTTCAGCTTCCCGCTTCCGCCAATGCTGTATGCGCTCGACCGTCCGGATGGGCCGTTGAAAGCCCGACTACTTGGCAGCATTCTCTATTTTCTGGTCCTTGCACCGTTGTGCTGGAACTTCGGCGTCAACGGCGCTGCCATCGCATTCGTCCTCGGCAATGCCGCGACCGTGCTCGTGATGATGTGGCAGTTGCGCCACGAGCACCGCCGTGTCCGCCCCCGCAAGGCGCAGCCCTCAACGTCCTAGAGCGAGGCTTCCTCGAAGCCGCGCGCTTTCACGATCCGATCGAGCTCGACGAGCGTGGTCAGCAGGCTTTCCATCCGGTCGAGCGGCCAGGCGTTGGGGCCATCGGATTTGGCCTTTGACGGATCGGGGTGAGTTTCCATGAACAAGCCCGCGACGCCGCTCGCGACCGCAGCGCGCGCAAGCACAGGAACGAACTCGCGTTGCCCGCCCGAGCTCGTCCCCTGTCCACCCGGAAGCTGCACGCTATGGGTCGCGTCGAACACCACCGGGCATCCGGTTTCGCGCATGATCGCGAGGCTGCGCATGTCGGACACGAGATTGTTGTAGCCGAACGAGACGCCGCGCTCGCAGACCATGATGGTCTCGGCATTGACGCCGGCCGCCTGCGCAGCGCTGCGCGCCTTGTCGACGACGTTGACCATGTCGTGCGGAGCCATGAATTGCGCTTTCTTGATGTTCACCGGCTTGCCGGACGCGGCGACGGCGTGGATGAAGTCGGTCTGGCGGGCGAGGAACGCCGGAGTTTGGAGCACATCGACAACTTCGGCCACCGGCGCGATTTGCGGAATGTCGTGGATGTCCGTGAGTATCGGCACGCCGAGCTCATCGCGGACCTTGGCGAGGATGCGCAGGCCCTCGTCCATCCCAAGTCCACGGAAACTCTTGTCCGACGAGCGATTGGCCTTGTCGAAGCTCGACTTGAAGATGAACAGGATACCGAGCTTGTCGGCGATGCGCTTGAGCGTTTCCGCGGTGCGCAGCTGCAACTCTTCGCTCTCGACCACGCAAGGGCCGGAGATGAGGAACAGCGGGTGATCTAGCCCGACTTCACGTCCGAGAAGGTTCATTCCGCGGCCTTAGCGAAGGGACTCGACCACCGCCACCGGGCGCCAGTCGCCGAGGGCATATTGCGCAGCGAAATCGTCAGGGAAGGGTTCGCCAGCGTGAATCCCGCCCTGGACGAAGACGAAATCGAACCCTTCACGCGCCGCGCCGAGCGCGTCGGTTTGCAGCGCGTCGCCCACGGCCAGCACTTCGTTCTTCGGCAAGTTTCCCGCGTGCTGGAGAACGTGGGCGTAAATCGCCGGGTGCGGCTTGCCGTACCAGGTCACGCGTCCGCCGAGCATTTCGTAGATGTCGGCGATCGCCCCCGCGCAGGGTTCAGGAACCCCGCCGCGGATCACCAGCCGGTCGGGGTTGAGGCAGTGCATGTGGACGTCGCGTTCGACCCAGCGCTGAAGGTCCCTGCGGTAATCCTCAACGTGAGGGCGGGCATTTTCGAGGCCGGTGCAGGCGAGATCGGTGAAATCGTCAGCCCCGCTGATTTCAACGCCCCTGCCCTCCAGGATCTCGCGGTCTCCCGCGGTTCCAAGGAAGCCGACGGGTTTACCGAGCGCGTTTAACGCCTCGATTCCGGCCTCTCCGCTGGCGGCAAGATAGTTCCAGCACTCGCGCGGCAGACCGATGCGCGAGAGCTGCGCTTCAACGGCTTGGGCGGTCCGCGGTGCGTTGGTGATCAGCACGACGCAGCGGCCCTGATCGCGCCATTGCCGCAGCCGCTCGGCCGCTCCGGGATTGAGGCTCACGCCGTCGTGCACGACGCCCCAGATGTCGCACAGGATCAGCCGGTATTTTGGATCGAGCGCGTCCCAGAAGCTCATTCGAGACCCGCTGCCGCAAGCGCCTCCTCGATCGGCGCGACATCCTCGGGATTGTTGAGCTCGCGAAGGGCGAAGGGCGGCGTCTCCACATCGACCACAGCCACCGGAATGCCGGCGACGAGGAAGCGCAATTGTTCGAGCCCTTCGAGCGTCTCCAGCTCGCTCACGGGTGTTGCCACATAGCGTTCCAGCGCCTCGGGCCGATAGGCGTACACCCCGACATGAAGCCGCACGGGCGAGTTTTCGCCGTCGAGTGCCCCGGCGGGAAGATGCGGGATCAGCCGCTTCGAGAAATAGAGCGCTTCGCCGCGCCCGTTGGTGACGACCGTTGTTCCGCCGACGCGGCCGGCGGCCTCCTCGGCTTGAAGCGCGCGCACTTCGTCGCTCCTGAGGCGCATTGCAGGCGTCGCGACGAGCGCGTCGGTATCCTTGGCCATGCGCGCAATCAGCGCCTCGACGAATCTCGGCGGAGTCAGCAAAGCATCGCCCTGGAAATTGATTACGAGTTCGGGCTCATGCAGCGACGCCAGCGCCTCGGCGCAGCGCTCGGTGCCGTTGCGGCATTCCGGCGAGGTCATGATCACGCCGACCTTGGCGGGTGCGCACGCGTCCGCGATCCGCTCATCGTCGGTAACCACGAACACGCCCGATATGCCGCGCACGCGCCGCGCCGCTTCGACGCTCCGCTGGATCAGCGGCTTGAGCGTCCCCGTCGCGCCCTTCAATTCGACCAGCGGTTTTCCCGGGTAGCGCGATGACTGATAGCGCGCCGGGATCAGGATCACGGCGTTCATCGTGGCGGCGGGCAATCGTGGATGTGGAGCACGCCGACCGGCTTCTTCCCGCGCTCGTCATCCTCGGCGACGAACAAAGCGGTGATCCGATGTTCCTCGAACAAGGTTAGTGCATCGTCGATCAATGCATCCGCAGCAATCGTCTTGGGATCGCGGGTCATGAACTCGGCGGCACTATGGTCGAGCCCCTGTTCCATGTGCCGCCTGAGATCCCCGTCGGTGATTGCGCCAAGGAGATAGCCGTCCTCGTCCACGACTCCGATGATGCCAAGCCGCTTGGCCGACATTTCAACGATCGTAGCATGCATCGAGCTGTCCGCGCGGGTCAGCGGCAGCGCGTCGCCCGAATGCATCAAACGGCGCACGGGCCTCAGCCGCGCACCGAGAGCGCCCCCCGGATGCAGCCGTCCGAAATCGGTGCGGCTGAAGCCCTTCTGGCGCATGACCGTCATGGCCAGCGCGTCGCCAAGGGCGAGCGTCATCGTCGTCGACGTGGTCGGGGCAACCGCCTCCGGCCCCACTTCCGGCCAATGCGGCAGCAGCAACGGCGCCGCGGCGGCATCGGCGAGCATCGAACCGGAATTGCCCGTGATCGCGACGACAGGGATTCCGACGCGCGCAAAATGATCGAGGACCGGCTCGAGCTCGGCGGTTTCGCCACTTTGCGAAATCAGGATCGCGACATCGCCCTTGGCGGCCATTCCAAGATCGCCGTGGATCGCTTCGGCAAGGTGCAGGAAGGTCGCGGTAGTGCCGGTCGAGGCGAAGGTCGCGGCGATCTTGCGCGCGACGTGACCGGACTTGCCGAGACCGCTGACAATGAGCTTGCCGGGGCAATCGAGGATCAGCCCGACCGCGCGCTCGAACGGTTCGCCGAGGCCGTCCGCCAGCGCGTCCAGCGCGCGCGCCTCGTCATGGAGGATCTCGCGCCCGAATTGCAGCACATCCGCGGTCGCATGCCGGCGCCCTAGCCAAGCCGATCACCTACTGGGAAGCGCTTGACGGCGATTGAACGTGCGGCTTGGGTCGGCCGCACAAAGGGGAACTCCATGGCCAAACGACTGACGCAATTCATCCTGATCGCGCTGGTGCTCGGGATCGTCGCCGGCTGGGCGACGAACTACGCGATCGACGACGGCACTCCGGCGAGCGCCGAGCGGCTGAAGACGATCGCCGATTATCTCAGCATCGTCACCACCCTGTTCCTGCGGCTGATCAAGATGATCATCGCACCGCTCGTCTTCTCGACGCTGGTCGCCGGAATTGCGCACATGGGCGACGTCGCGGCGCTCGGCCGGGTCGGCCTGCGTGCGGTCGGCTGGTTCATCCTTGCGAGCTTGGTGTCGCTGACACCTCGGGCTGATCCTCGTGACCGCGCTCCATCCCGGGCGTCGGGCTCGACCTGCCGATCCCGCCCGCCACCGCCGCGAGCGGCGTCGAGACCGCCGGCGTTCAACCTCAAGGATTTCGTCTCGCACCTCGTGCCGCAGTCGATCTTCGAGGCGATGAGCGACCAACGAGATCCTGCCGATCGTGATCTTCTCGGTTTTCTTCGGAGTCGCGCTCACCGCCGTCGGCGAGGGCGGCAAGCCGATCGTGCGCGGAGTCGAGGCTTTGGTGCGCGTCATGCTCCAGGTCACCGATTACGTGATGCGCTTCGCACCGCTCGCGGTGTTCACCGCCGTAACCAGCGCGCATCGCCGAGCGAGGACCGAAGATCATCGCGCACATTCGGCAAGTTCGTTGGCAGCTTCTACCTTGGCCTGATCGTCCTGTGGGTGCTGCTGATCGGCGCCTGCTTCGTCGTTCGTCGGCCCGCGCACGCGCCACCTCGTGCGCTATATCCGCGACCCCGTCGTGCTCGCCTTTTCGACCGCGTCGAGCGAAGCCGCCTATCCGCGCACGCTGGAAGCGCTCGACCGCTTCGGAGTGCCGCCGCGCATCGCGAGCTTCGTCCTGCCGCTCGGCTATTCGTTCAATCTCGACGGGTCGATGATGTACATGACCTTCGCGACCATGTTCATCGCCCAGGCCTACGGGATCCACCTCACCCTGGCCAGGAAGTGACCATGCTGCTGGTGCTGATGATCACGTCGAAGGGCATGGCCGGCGTGCCGCGCGCCAGCCTCGTCGTGATCGCCGCGACGCTGTCCCATGTTCAGCATCCCCGAGGCGGGGCTGCTGCTGATCCTTGCCGTTGACCATTTCCTCGACATGGGCCGCTCGGCGACGAACGTCGTCGGAAACGCCGTCGCCTCGAGCGTGGTGGCGCGGTGGGAAGGCGATTTCGACCCGATCGAACCCGCGGATATCGAACCCCCGCACGCCCCGGCGCACATGCCGAAGCCGCCGGCAGAAACCTAGCCGCACGATGCCGCCGAACTGGCAGCTGCAAGGGAATCGACAGCGGTGCCGGAAGACCTCGCGTAAGCCCGCTCTCCCCTACCCCTCTTTCGCAAAGGGGAGAGCGAAATCTGGGTGCGGCGGGCGGAGGCCCGGACCACCCGCCCGCCGCTGGGAGCCGATTCCTATTGTAGAACCCTCTCACACCACCTCTCCCCGCCGGAAAGATGGAGCGGGCGGGTGTCGACCGCGTCTATTCCGCAGTCACCTCGTCGGGTTCGTCGCCGGCGCCGACCATCAGCGCTTCGCCGACCTCTTCGGTGCGGCCGCGGATGGCGTTCTCGATCCGCTGCGCGACGTCGGGATTTTCCTTGAGATAGACCTTGGCGTTCTCGCGGCCCTGGCCGATGCGCACCGAATTGTAGCTGAACCACGCGCCCGATTTCTCGACGATCCCCGCCTTGACGCCGAGGTCGAGGATCTCGCCGACCTTCGAAATGCCTTCGCCGTACATGATGTCGAACTCGACCTGCTTGAACGGCGGCGCGACCTTGTTCTTGACGACCTTCACGCGGGTTGCATTGCCGACGATGTCGTCGCGGTCCTTGATCTGGCCGGTGCGGCGGATGTCGAGGCGGACCGAGGCATAGAACTTAAGCGCATTGCCGCCCGTCGTCGTCTCGGGATTGCCGTACATCACGCCGATCTTCATCCGCACCTGGTTGATGAAGATGACGGTGCAGCGCGAGCGGCTGATCGACCCGGTGAGCTTGCGCAGCGCCTGGCTCATCAGCCGCGCCTGCAGGCCGACGTGGCTGTCGCCCATCTCGCCCTCGATTTCGGCGCGGGGCACCAGCGCGGCGACCGAGTCCACCACCAGCACGTCGATCGCGTTCGAGCGCACCAGCGTATCGACGATCTCGAGCGCCTGCTCGCCGGTGTCCGGCTGCGACACGATCAGCTCGTCGATGTTCACCCCGAGCTTCTTCGCGTAAGCCGGATCGAGCGCATGCTCGGCATCGACGAACGCGGCGGCGCCGCCGGTCTTTTGCGCTTCGGCGATGGCGTGCAGCGCAAGCGTGGTCTTGCCCGAGCTTTCCGGCCCGTAAATCTCGACCACCCGGCCGCGCGGCAATCCGCCGACGCCGAGGGCGATGTCGAGCCCGAGGCTGCCGGTGGAGGTCGTGTCGATCTCCATCTTCTCGCGGCTGCCTAGGCGCATCGCCGAGCCCTTGCCGAACGCGCGGTCGATCTGCGCGAGCGCCGCCTCGAGCGCCTTCTGCCGGTCCATGCCCGAGTTTTGCAATTTGGGGTCTTCCACTCCGCCACCGATGATCTTCAACTGCGTCGCCATGTCCCCTGTCTCCCTCGTCAATGCAAGCGGTCATTCCGCTCGCGGGCCGGCGGCCGAGCCCCGCCTGATGAGCTCTTCGTATCCGATTTGTTCATGGAGAACAATAGGGGAACAAACAATCTTTTCGACACAAGCGAACATTAAATGCCCTCACCCTTGGCTCGCTTTTGGCGAGTCTGTCGATCAGCGCGGCTTAGGCCGCTCGACCGCAAGCCGGCCCGCTATCGCGCTGTCTTCGACATAATCTCACGATTGCTGGCACAATCGTTCCCTTATGCTCGGGCGCTCAAGCCGAGTGTTGACCAGCAATTCTCGGCCGCTATTGCCTTTGTGCTGCCGGGGGGCTTTGCTTAGGTGAAGTCCATGGAAGCAGTTGCAGTATCCACCGGTGAGGTCGACAGCGCCGAGGCCGGACGCGCATTGGCAAGTCAGATTCAATCCAGCCTTGGCGTAGCTCCAGACGCGGTCATCGTTTTCGCAGCGCCGCAATATGATCACTCGGCGCTGCTTCGTGCGCTGAACGAAGGCTGCTCGCCCGAACTGATCGTCGGAGCGTCATCGGCCGGCGAGTTCACCAACAAGACGCTTGGCGTCGGCCTCGCTTCGGCATTGGCCATCAAGGACCCCGACGCGCGCTTCACTCTCGCCGTCGGCAAGGGTCTGAAAGCGGATCCGGCCGCGGCCGCGCGACGAATGGCCGAAGGGTTCAAGGGCCGTTCCGACGGAACTTTTCCGCACCGATCCGCGCTCGTGCTGACGGATGCGCTCGCGGGTTACGCGGACGCCGTCACCGACGAGCTGACCATGGCGACTGCAGGCGAGTATCAGTTCTTCGGCGGCGGAGCGGGAGATAATGCCGCGTTTCAGCGCACGACCGTTTTCTGCGGCACCGAAGTGCTGACTGACGCGGTGGTGGCGCTGGAGATCCTCTCGCACAAACCGCTGGGGATCGGAGTCAGCCACGGCTGGGAACCCGCATCCGGCCCGTACCGAGTGACCGAAGCGGACGGCCTCAGGCTCGTCAGCCTCAATGGCTTGCCGGCAGTCGAAGCCTTCGAGGAACATGCCGGGGCCAGCGGCGAGAAGCTGGATCGCACTTCGCCGATCCCCTTTTTCCTGCAGAACATCCTGGGGATCGACACGGGCAACGGTTACCGGCTGCGCGTCCCGCTGGCAGTGAATGACGATGGCTCCATCCACTGCGCCGCTGAAGTCCCCGCCGGCAGTATCCTCAGAATCATGAAAAGCTCTAATCGCTCCGCCGCCGAAGCGGCCGAGCGAGCGACTGACGCTGCCATTTCCGCGATAGGCGAGCGCAGCCCCAAGGCGGCGCTGTTCTTCGACTGCGTCGCCACCCGCTTGCGTTGCGGCGATCATTTCGCTTCGGAAGTGGCCGCCGTCACCAGCAAGATTGGAGACGCACCCCTGGTCGGCTGCAACACCCACGGGCAGATCGCCCGGGCCGAAGGACAGTTCCACGGGTTCCACAACTGCACTGCTGTGGTCTGCGTTTTCCCGGATTGAGCGGTGACGCCCGACATCCATGAAATGGTCCGTCGCCTTGCCGCTCCCGCACGGCGAACGGCAGAGGCGTCGCGGATCGCCGCGGAAGTCGGCGCCGAAGCCTTTCTGGTGCTGCTCCACGATGAGGCAATCGATGCCTGGATGCCGGCGCCGGGATTTCCCCAGACGCTCCCGGGTGGGCCGGCATGGCGCGCCTTCCTGAAAAGCCGGCACCTGGCGGGTTCGTTCGAGGTAGAATTGCCCTGGCCTACGGCGGACGAGCCGAAGCTTGCACGGGTGCTGGTCGGCGACGACGAGATCTTCATGCTGATCGGCGGCGAGCCGGGCATCCGAGTTGAAGCGTTCGCCCAGACGCCATTGCTTGCAGCTCTTCTGCGAGCCGAAGCAGAGCAGCTCGCAAGATCAGGTCTGGTGAGTGCTGCGCGCGAAGCAACGGCGCGGGCAACAAGCCTCGCTGCGGCGCTCGACAAGGCACGCGCGGAGCTGCGCCGGAAAGCCGACGAGCTTGCTCAGGCATTGGGCGAGGCGGATAGGCTCAATCAGGAGCTGACGAGGCTCAACGAAACGCTCGAGCAGCGCATTTCGGATCGGACGAGCGAGCGAAACATGCTCGCCACAATGGTGGAAACCACAGACGTTCTGGTGATGGCCTGCGATCTCAACTACAACATCCTTGCGATCAATAATGCGTGCGCAAGCGAGCTGGAGCGCGTGTACGGCGTCCGTCCTCAGGCAGGCGAGCACCTGCTCGCGCTGTTCGAGAAACAGCCGGAACAGCAGCAGCTGCGCGCTGCCTGGGCGCGGGGGCTTGCCGGCGAGGAAGCAACGTTCGTCGAACACTTCGGCGATCGGGGGGACCAGGGCCCCTATTATGAGATCAAGTTCCGCAGTCTGCGCAACGAGGCTGGAGAGCGGGTCGGCGCGTACCACTTCGTCACCGAGGTGACGGAGCGGCTGCGCAAAGAGGCGCAATTGGCTGAGGCCCAGGAGGCGCTGCGGCAAAGCCAGAAGATGGACGCGATGGGGCAGCTCACCGGAGGGGTCGCACACGACTTCAACAACCTTTTGACTCCGATCATCGGGGCTCTGGATATGCTCCAGCGCAACGGCGTCGGCAGCGAGCGCCATCAACGGCTGATCGAGGGGGCGGCGCAGTCCGCGGAGCGCGCGAAGACGCTCGTCCAGCGCCTGCTCGCGTTCGCCCGGCGTCAGCCACTCCAGCCCACGTCCGTCGACATTGCCAAGCTCGTCACCGGAATGGCCGATCTGATCCGCAGCACGTCTGGGCCGCAGATCAACGTGGTCTTTGAGGCACCCGATGATCTGCCGCCCGCGAAGGCGGTTCAGAACCAGATTGAAATGGCGCTTCTGAACCTGAGTGTGAACGCACGCGACGCGATGCCTCAAGGCGGCACCTTGAGGATTTCCGCCTGTGAGGCGCATGTCGCAGACGATCATCCGGCCAAGCTGCGGCCCGGGCACTATATCCGCATGTCCGTGGCGGATACTGGCGTCGGCATGGACGAGGCGACGCTGGCCCGTGCCGTGGAGCCATTTTTCTCCACCAAAGGCGTCGGCAAGGGCACCGGCCTCGGCCTTTCCATGGCTCACGGTCTCGCGTCGCAGCTCGGCGGCGCCTTGACGATCCAAAGTCGCCGGGGGCTCGGAACGAACGTCGAACTCTGGCTGCCTCTGGGGGAAGGTGAGGTCAAAACCGAAGGTGCACTGTTCCACACCACCAGCACTGGTTCTGCAGCTGGAACCGCGCTGCTGGTGGACGATGAGGAGCTGGTCCGGACAAGCACGGCTGAGATGCTTCGCGAACTCGGCTACGAAGTGGCCGAGGCCAAATCCGCGGAGGAAGCGCTGAGCCTGATGAGCGACGGCCTGCGGCCCGACCTCCTGGTGACCGACCATCTGATGACGGGCATGGACGGCACTGATCTTGCCCGGATGGTCCGCTCCGAGCAGCCCGGCGTTCAGATCCTCATCGTATCGGGATACGCTGAAAGCGAGGGCATCGCACCGGACTTGCCGCGCCTCACGAAGCCATTCCGCCGCGACGAACTGCAAAGCAGCCTGGCCAGCTCATCGCCGGCGACGCAATGCCCACTCACCCCGCTCGCCTAGCGAGTCGCCCTCTGCCGCGGAAGGGACAGGGCTAAGCCGGCGTCACATCCCCGGCGCCAGTCCCGCCATCCGCACCCGGCTCGGGCCGCGTGTCGAAGACCTCGTCGATGATCCCGAAGGCCTTGGCCTCATCCGCTTCGAGAAACTTGTCGCGGTCCATGGCTTTCTCGATGTCTTCGATCTTCTGGCCGGTATATTTCGCATAAAGTTCGTTCAGGCGCTGGCGCATGCGCAGTATCTCGCGGGCCTGGATCTCGATGTCGGCGGCCATGCCCTGGGCGCCGCCCGAAGGCTGGTGGACCATGATGCGGCTGTTGGTCAGCGCGACGCGCATGCCCGGCTCTCCGGCCGCCAGGAGGAAGCTGCCCATGGACGCCGCCTGGCCGATGCACACCGTGCTGATCTTCGGGCGGATGTATTGCATCGTATCGTGGATCGCGAGGCCGGCGGTGACCACTCCGCCGGGGCTGTTGATGTACATGAAAACGTCCTTCTTCGGGTTCTCGGACTCGAGGAAGAGCAGCTGAGCGGTGACCAGCGAGGCCATGTGGTCCTCGATCGCACCGGTGATGAAGATGATCCGCTCGCGCAGCAGCCGGGAGAAAATGTCGAAGCTGCGCTCGCCCCGGTTGGATTGTTCGATGACGATTGGAACGAGCTGCGAAACGATGTCCTGATGGTCAATCACGAGGTTGCGATCCCTTATTGCTGATGGAAACCTACATCGGCGCGAATGCGGCGCGGTTCAAGGCGGCGCCTCCTCCCGCGGATTATGCCGGGGCTGGCCGAAGGACCGGCGGAGGGGCAGCCAGCGACAGATAAGCGAGACGCCGAACTTCGCGCCGTCCGCGGGTGACGGTGTCGAGAATGAGGCCGGTGAAAAAGCACAATACCGCGATCACCGTCATCCCGGTGACCAGGATCGCCGTCGGGAAGCGCGGCACCAGCCCGGTGTGCATATAGGTGATCACCAGCGGGATCGCGAGCACGATCGCCGCAGCGAGCAGCAGCGCGCCGAGGCTCCCGTAGAACAGGACGGGCCGCTCGATGCGGTACAAGGTGACGATCGTCTTCAGGATCCGCGAACCGTCGGAGTATGTCGAAAGCTTGGATTCCGAGCCCTCCGGACGCGCCGCATAAGCGGTCTCGACCTCGCCCACCGGCATCCGCAGCTCGAGCGCGTGAACGCTCATCTCGGTCTCGATCTCGAAGCCCGACGAGAGAACCGGAAAGCTCTTTACGAAGCGGCGCGAGAACACTCGGTAGCCGGAAAAGATGTCGGTGAAGCTGCGCCCGAACAGGCCGGAAAGCAGGCCCGTAAAGAGGCGGTTCCCGAACACGTGCCCGCCGCGAAAGGCGTCTTTCTCACCGTGCCGCCGGGTGCCGACAACCATGTCGAGCTGCTCGGCGAGGAGAATATCGACCATGATCGGAGCCGACTGCGGGTCGTAGGTCAAGTCGCCGTCGGCCATGACGTAGATGTCAGCATCGATGTCGGCGAACATGCGGCGGACGACATGGCCCTTGCCCTGCTGCCGTTCGCTACGGACGACGGCTCCGGCTTTCGCAGCGACCTCGCGCGTCCGGTCGTTGCTGTTATTGTCGTAGACGTAGACGGTGGCCGAGGGCAGCGCCTGACGGAAGCCGGCCACGGTCGCGGCGATCGCCGCTTCCTCGTTGTAGCACGGCAGCAGAACGGCAATGCGCGGCGATTGCGGACTGTTCAAACGGGAGACCCTCGAGTGACTGCGCAGCCTATAGAGGCGATCGAGAGCGGCCCGCTAGGGCCTGCGTGGTCACGTGCAGAACCCGCAAGTCATTCGACGGGTCGCTCAAAGTCCACGCCTCACCCGGCGGAATGACAAACGAATCCGCTGGCCCGAGCACATGGCCGCCAGCGTAATCGAGGCGGGCTGAACCTTCGAGGAGGAAGCCGAATACCAACTCCCCGTCGTGCGGAGCGAATGCGATATTCGGCGATCCGGATGGCTTGACCATGCGCACTTGGGCCAGCCCCGCCGTCGCGTCAGACATTCCCGTCTCCCGCGCTTCGCCGCCGTTGAACGACACCCAGGGTGCGTCTTTGGCGACGTGACGCAGGAAGCCTTGTCCGCCGAACCGCCGATCCCGATCGACCCGGCCGTTGGGCAGGCTCATTTCATGATCGGCGAACGTCTCGTGCAGCGCCGGGCAGGTGATCTCGACTACCTCGAGGCCGGGCGAACTCTCGAGAACCCGGTGGCGGATCTCCGGCGGCTGCAGCACCAGGTCCCCGGCTTCCATCACGAACGGCTCACCCTGATCCTCGTAGACGACGCGCACCCAGCCTCGACGGACCGCGATGATCTGAAAGGCGACGCGGTGAAAGTGAACCCAATCGGACACCGGCCCGCCGTCGCGGATCGTGATGTGCGAAGCGATGTAGCGGCCGCCGAGCCGGCTGGGGATCAGATCGCGATAGAGCATGCCCGCCCTGCCCTCGCCCGGATCGGCGCCGGGGCGCGTGAGCACGAATTGGGGCGCGAAGTCGGGCAGATCGGTGGGCGGCTCAGGTGCGCCGGGCTGCGTCGTGAGGCGCATCCGCTCGGCGGCGCGGCTGAGGATCGCCGTGTGCGGATCGTCGGCCGGGTAGATGACGTCGAGCCGGAAGCCCTCGCGTCGCAGATCGTCGAGCGCGGCGTTGAGGTCCCCGGCTACGATCTCCCGGTCGCTCAAGCCTTTTTGGCCGCCTTCTTTGCAGGGACCTTTTTCGCCGCGGCATTGGCTTCAGCCTTGACCTGAGGAGCCTTGGCGCCCGGCTCGTCCTTGAGCGGCTTGGCTGGCTTGGGCTTGCCCGACGCCTTGGTGACGGGACCCTTCGCCGGTTCTTCCGGCACAGGCTTGGGCTCAGCCTTGGCCTTCGGCTTCGCGGCAGCCTTCTTCGCCTTCGGTTTTTCGGCATGGTCGTGCCCGCAGCCTGGGCCGTGGACATGCCCGTCCTCGCTCTCGAGGTCGGCTTCGAGCTGCGCCTTGGTCGCCTTCCGCTCAGTCACCGCGGCCTTGGAGAAGAGGAGGTCGACGACCTTGTCTTCATACAGCGGAGCGCGCAGCTGGGCGGCGAACATCGGCTCCTGCTGCACATATTTGAGGAAGGTCTCGCGGTCCTTGCCCTGATATTGCGAGGCCGCCTGGGCGACCAGCCGCTGCATCTCCTGATCCGACACCTGGATGCCGTTGGCGGCGCCAATTTCCGACAGCAGGAGCCCGAGGCGGACGCGGCGCTCGGCAATCCTGCGATATTCGGCGGCGTCCGTTTCAATCTCGGCAAGCGCCGCATCGGGATCCGCTTCGTGGCTCGCTTCGTGCCGCAGCTGACCAAGGATGTTCTGGTGCTCCGCCTCGACCATCGACTCGGGAACCGGAAAGTCGTGGCGCTCGGCAAGCTGGTCGAGCAGCTGCCGCTTCATGTGCGTGCGGGTGAGATCCTTGAGCTCCTGGCTCTGCTGGTCGCGGACCAGGCCCTTCAGTTGGTCGAGGCTCTGCAGCCCGAGGGACTTGGCGAAATCCTCGTCGATCTTCGTGTCGCCAGCGGTCTTGACCGCCTTGACGGTGACCGCGAACGTCGCGTCCTTGCCGGCGAGATCGGCCACCTGATAATCTGACGGGAAGGTGACCTTCACCTCGCGCTCGTCGCCCGCCTTGGCGCCGACGAGCTGCTCTTCGAAGCCGGGGATCAGGCGGCCAGAGCCAAGCTCGACCGACATGTCCTCGCCCTTGCCGCCCTCGAAGGCCTTGCCGCCAGCTTTGCCCTCGAAGTCCATCACGACGAGGTCGCCCATGGCCGCGGCGTGCTTCTTCGGCGCATCTTCCCAGCGCTTGCTCTGGGTGGCGAGCTGCCTGACCTGCTCGTCGACCGCAGCCTCGTCCGCCTCAACGGTCAGCCGCTCGATGGAAAGATTGTCGATCTGCGGCGCCGGGACGTCGGGCAGCGCTTCCACGCTAACCCGGACTTCGGCATCGCTGCCCGGTTCATATTTCTCGTCGAGTTCGACCTGCGGCTGCAGCGCGGGGCGGATATTCTGCTCGGCCAAGAGCTGCTGAACACCGTCCTGCACCGCGCCGTTCAGTGCCTCACCGCGCAGGGAATCCCCATGCATCTTGCGGATCAGGTTCGGCGGAACCTTGCCGGGGCGGAAGCCGGGCATCCGAATCTGCGGAGCGATCCGCTTCACCTCCTGATCAACCCGCGCCTCGATGTCCTTGGCGGGGATGGTCAGCATGAAGGCGCGCTTCAGGCCCTCTTTCTCAGTCTCGACGGTCTTGTTGGTCACGGTTCTAAGATCCTGATGATTCTGGCTTCGGTGACGCAGTTGGTGCGGGCGGAGGGACTCGAACCCCCACGGTCTCCCACTTGGACCTAAACCAAGCGCGTCTACCAATTCCGCCACGCCCGCGCGGACGCCTGAAAGGATGCGGGCCTATAACAGGCGCACGCCACGTGGCAACCCGCCCGGGCCGCGTTCGTTAGCATTGGCGGAGACTTTCATATGGAACAGCAGCCCCCTTCCCCCGGCGTGCCCCCGGAAACCCCGCCACCTTCACAACCGGCAACGGCACCCAGCCCGCCGGCCGAAACCCCGCCCGTTGGCCCGGATATCGATGTGCCCACGCCGCAACCCGCCACTACACCGGCTCAGCCTAGTCCCGGACCGATCTCGCCGACTGGCTAAGCGCGCCGCTGCGCCGAAGCCACGATCGCTTCGAAATCGGGCAAGAGCGCGTTGTAATAATGCGAGCGCGCGGCGTCGAAGAGGATCAGATAGAGCTTGCCGTCGATCACCGCGCCGACCGCGCGGCCGCGGCGCCACAGCTCGTCGCTGTCGAGATGCTCATAATCCCACTGGAACCCGTTGGCGCCGAGGAACGGCCGCGGCTGGAGCGACAGCGTCTTCAGATCGACCGCCCCGCCTTTCACGCGATAGAGGCTTTCGAGCATCGCAGTGATCTCGGGCGCGGTCATGTCCGAGCGGAAGCGGGGGACCTGCTGGCTTGCGCTGTGACGCTGGCGGACCAGCTCGCGGCCGCTCCGCATTCCGCTGACGAAGCTGATCCCGTCGAGGATCGGCCCGTTCTGAGTCCAGTCCTCGACGTCGCGCACGTCCTCGAACAGGATTCGGCGGTGGCGGTTGTACGGCCGCGGAGCGACCACCGACATGTCGCCGTTGCCGACGTTGACGCGGTGCGCGCGCACCAGCGCGTAGCTGCTGAACCCATATTCGCCGCCGCCCAGGCCGCCAGCAGGCCGACAGTGCGAGCGGGAGGGCGAGAAAGCCGAATGTCTTAAGGTGCTTCATTGATCGTCTCGCTCAGCCGGCCATCTGCCGCACCCAGGCGGCGTCGGGCGCGTCGGGTTTCATGGTGAGGTAGCGGGCGAATGCCGCCTTCGCCTCGGCAGACCGGCCCTGCTTCATCAGCGAGATTCCGTGCCAGCGCCAGGCGTCCGCCGGCGCGTCGGGATAAGCGACCGCGGCGGCGTAGCTCTGCTCGGCGCGAATGTCGTCGCCGGGACGGTTTCTGAGCCGCCACACCTCGCCTTCGTAAAAGCGGAGCAGTCCGTTCCAGCCGTCCTGCGCCAGCGTTTCGATCAGATATTGGCTGGCGCCGGGGTCGTTGAGCTTGACCTGGTCGTCGAGCAGGGTCGGCCGGATCTCGGCGATCGTCGACAGATAGCGCGTCGCGGTAATCGCTGTAGGTGCGTCCAGGCACGGTCACTTCGGCGGCGTCGGCCTTGAGGTCGGCCATTCGCGCGTCCGACGAGGGATGGGTGTCGAACAGCCCGCCTTTGTGCGCGGTGCTTGCGGCGGTAATACGCGCTCGCATTCTCCTCGCCGATCAGCTGCAGCCAGATGTTCGACATCTCCATCGGCGTGTAGCCCGCGTCCGCCACCAGCCTGCGCGCCCATGGCGTCGGCCTCGGCCTCCATTTCGCGGCTGTAGCTGAACAGCGACAGCAAGGTGCCGAGCTCGGCCAGCTGGACGTAATCGCCGAGATACATTCCCGCGCCTGCGCCGCCGATCCCGGCGAGCATCGACCCGACGGCGAACAGGTCGGTCTTGCGCCGCTCGTCGCGCCACGAGCGGATCATGTGCCGGCGCAGGAAATGCCCGGATTCGTGCGCGATCACGCCCGCCAGCTGCGCTTCGTTGCGCATGCGCAGGAGAAGCCCGGAGAAGACGACTGCAAAGCCGCTCGGGAACATCATCGCGTTGAAGTCGGGAATCCGCGCCAGATAGATGCGGAAATCCTGCGCCGCCGGCCCGCCGACGGTGCCGATGATATTTTTCAGATAGCCGGTCAGCTTCGGGTCCTGGATCAGGAGGTTCGAGCCCGCGATCTCCTCTTCCGCGCGCTCCATCTCCTTCCACAGCCCCTGCTCGTCGCGGTCGGTCGGTTTGAACCCCGGGCCGACCAGCGGGACCATGTCCCTGGGCAGGACGCGCGCGTGTGCGACGCCGGTTTGCAGCGCGGCCGCGGCGGCCACTCCGCCGACGAGCAGCGAACGGCGGCTGAGCTCAACGCAGCGCAGGCACATCAGTGCACCTCCTGCGCGCGGCGGACCGCCTGGCCCGGCTTCATCCGGCCGAGCAGGCGCTCGACCATCTGTTCGCGCGCCCTGCGGAGTCCGGAGGTCGCCGAACTTGATCCCCGGCACCTGGCTTTCGGCGAGGACGACGTTGAACCACACGACGTCGCCGGTTCTGAGATCGACGAGCGAGGCATAATCGAGCTGCTGCTGGCCGCCGACGTTCGGCGCGCAGAAGCCGACGATGCAGCCGGCGAGGCCGAGGACCCCGAGCGCGATCCGCCCGCCCGACGCGACCTGGTCCTCGGCGTGGAGGAACAAGGCATAATCATAGCCGGTCTTCTGCCCGAGGCGGACGGCGTCTTCTCCCAGCGTCCAGTCGAGCCTGTTGCCGCGCTTGGTCGGCAGATAATCGCCGAGATATTTGTGAAGCGCGATCGAATCGTCGACCGCTGCGTTCAGCCGCTCGACGTCGGCAAGCTCCTGCGGATCGACTCCGGGCAGCTCGTTGCGGTGCTCGATGATCGTCACCTTGCCGCCGCGCGCGGCCTGCTGCGCGCGAAGCGCCGCGACGATGCTGGCGCGCGCCTGGTCGGTCCAGTCGGCGCGCGGCTCGACCATTCCGCCGGTGGTAAGCGAACCTACGGTCACATCGGGGCGGAGCACGAGGAGCTTGTAGTCGCCCTGCGGCGGCGTGAACTGCAAGTCCGCATATTGCTTCGTCTGCACGCATGCCGCGAGCGAGACGCTGGCCGCCAGAACGAGCGCGACACTCCACTTGCGCATCAGGATTTCTCCCAAGAGGACGCAGCGGCGCCCTTCCCCACTCTCTTAGTGGTTCTTTATGCCTGAACCCTTCATGAAAGAAAAGCGCGTGATTTTAAGTGGTTAGTGCGGGCAAACCACATCTGCAGCGCCGTCGAGACACCTGCCGTCAATCGAACCTGGGACGACCGGCAAGCCGATCATCGCCGCCAGCGTCGGCATGATGTCGGTGGTCTCGGCCGGGGTGTCCACGGTCGTGCCTACGCGAACCGGCCGCCAGAACAGGATCGGCACCCGGCGATCGTAATCCCACGGGCTGCCATGGGTGGCGACATAGCGAGTCGTGTCGGGGATCGGAGTCATGTCCTTCTTCAGCAAAACGACGACATCGCCCGATCGGCCCGGATAATAGCTCGCCCGAGCACGCTGAAGCAGAGTCCATTCGACGGGTGAACCGGTTGGTATCGGGGTGGCCGAAAGCTCTTCGGCGGTCAACACCGCAGTCGACCTGCGGTTGAGCGCGATAGGCCGCGACCGCGGCGTCGAGCAACCGCTTGCGATCTTGCGTGGACAGGCCTCGGTCAAGGTAGATGTCGCCGCCCAGGTCTCCGAACAGTCCGGGACCCTTCAAGCCAAGCTGTGCGACGAGTTTCGGTCCGATGACGCTTGCGCGCAGACGCCGGGTCCGCACGAACTGCGTCGGTCACGCCGGCAAGCCGCTCGCGCTCGGGAATGTCCTTCCCGCCGTGATCGGCGGTCAACACGACGGCATAATTGATTCGGCGGCTGTCGAGCACCGCCAGGAAATCGCCGATCTCGCGGTCGAGCTCGAGCAGCTGGAGGCACATCTCCTCGCCTTCGGTGCCGTAGGTGTGGCCGACATAATCGGTGGCGGACAGGCTGACCGCGAGCAGGTCGGGATCGCTGCGGCGGCCGAGCTGCATCTCGTCGACCAGCCCCGCGGCGAGCGCGAGCGTGTCGCCGTCGAGTTCGGGCGAAGCGCGCAACGCCGCCGCGTCTCCAGCTTCGCGCGCGAATTGGCCCGCGCCCACCGGCTTGCCGCCACCTTCAACCGGGATCACGCGCGCCTTCGCCTGGCAATATGGCGGAGCTTGGAGCGGCGGCCGCGGCTGCGCCAGCGCCGCAGCGATTGCGGCGTTCACCCTCGGCACCACCCGCGGAACCGGCGCCGCGCCGAAGGTCGGTCGCAAACGCCTTGCCGGTCCAGTACCAGCGCTGGTCGGCCTTGTGCCCGGTCATCATGACCGCCGCGCGGTCCTTGCCGGCCACGGCGACGTTGCGGCTTGCCGGCCAGCGCACCTTCATCAGCTCGCCGAGCGTCGGCACGAGCAACTGCTTCGGCGAAACCTTGTAAGCGGTCGAGCTGGTGCCGGGGACGCTTCTCATCCTCGGCGCAATAGACGTTCTTGTCCGGCCGCTGGATGCTCTGATCGATCCAGCTGTTGGCAATGATCCCGGTGCGCGCGGGATGATCGCCCGTCAGGATCGTCGAATGGCCGGGGCAGGTCTCGGTCGCGGCGTGGCTCTGATAGCCGTTGCGGAACACCGTGCCGCTCGCCAGCCGCGCCAGCCCGCCGGTGAATTGCGGCCGGTATTCGTCGAACAAATTGGCCGAGAACTGGTCAACCGCGATCACGACGAGGAGCTTGGGTGGAGCGGGAGATTGCGCCGTGGATTGGGTTGCACACAGTGCCGCGGCTGCGGCAAGAATGAGGTTACGCATCCGACCTTGTACCCCGGCGAAGGCCGGGGTCCAGTCCAGACAAGAAAACGGCGCAGGCGCGCCGCCTGGGCCCCGGCCTTCGCCGGGGTACAGTCAGTTCAACTTCGCCCGCAGCCGCTCGTTGACAACGCCCGGGTTGGCTTTGCCGGCCATCGCCTTCATCGTCTGACCGACGAAGAAGCCGAACAGCGCTTCCTTGCCCGCCTTGTACTGCTCCACCTTGTCGGCATTGTCGGCGAGCACCTTGTCGATCGCGGCGTCGATCGCGCCGGTGTCGCTGGTCTGCCTGAGGCCGCGGCTCTCGACGATCGCAGCCGCACCCTCGCCGCTTTCGAGCATGATCTCGAACACCTGCTTGGCGATGGTGCCGGAGATCGTGCCGTCGGCGACAAGGCCGAGCAGCTCCGCCGCCTGCGCAGGCGTCACCGGGCTCCGGTCGATCGCTCTCGCCGCGGCGGTTGAGCGCTCCGAACAGCTCGGCGACGACCCAGTTCGCGCCCTGCTTTGGCTCCGCGCCGGCTTCGAGCAAAGCATCGAACCAGCGCGCGGTCTCGACCTCCGCGGTCAGAACGCCGGCATTGTACGGCGTGATTCCAAGCCCTTCATAGCGCTTGCGCTTGGCGTCGGGCAGCTCGGGCAGGCTGGCGCGGCACTCCTCGATGAACGCCTCGTCGAGCTCGAGCGGAAGCAGATCGGGGTCGGGGAAATAGCGGTAATCGTGCGCTTCCTCCTTCGAGCGCATCGACCGGGTCGCGCCTTTGTCGGGATCGAACAGCCGCGTTTCCTGGACAATCTTTCCGCCGCTTTCGAGCACCTCGACCTGCCGCTTCGCCTCATGCTCGATCGCCTGCATGACGAAGCGGACGGAGTTGACGTTCTTGGTCTCGGTCCGCGTGCCGAGCTCCCCGCCCGGCTTGCGCACGCTGACGTTGACGTCGGCGCGCATCGAGCCTTCCTCCATATTGCCGTCGCACGAGCCGACGTAGCGCAGGACCGCGCGCAGCTTGCGCAGATACGCCCCGGCTTCGGCGGGCGAACGCATGTCGGGCCGCGACACGATCTCCATCAGCGCGACGCCGCAGCGGTTGAGATCGACGTAGCTCATCGTCGGGTGCTGGTCGTGCATCAGCTTGCCCGCGTCCTGCTCGACGTGGATGCGCTCGATGCCGATGCGCTTGGCGGTGCTCTCGTCCTTCTCGTCGGTCAGGATCTCGACCTCGCCCTCGCCGACCAGCGGATGGTAGAGCTGGCTGATCTGATAGCCCTGCGGCAGATCGGCGTAGAAGTAATTCTTGCGGTCGAAGCGGCTCCAGCGGTTGATCGCCGCATCGAGCGCCATGCCGGTGCGCACCGCCTGGCGGATGCATTCCCTGTTGGGCACCGGAAGCATGCCCGGCATCGCCGCGTCGACGAGGCTGACCTGCGTGTTCGGCTCCGCCCCGAACGCGGTCGCGGCGCCCGAGAAGAGCTTGGACGCGGTCGCGGTGATCTGGGCGTGGACCTCGAGCCCGACCACGACCTCCCAGTCGCCGGTGGCGCCTGTGATGGATATCAGTCACGTTTCCTCGTCTCGACGGCCGTGCCTCAGATGCGCGAGTCCCGCAGCAGCTGTCGGCGCCAGCGTCAGCGACGACCACTCTACGTTCAGATCGGCACTCACCACCACTTCTCCGGCTTGCGGTGAACCCGGCGCGTTCCTCGATCGCGAGGCCGGCGTTGAGCACGATCTGCTCGTCGAGCTCGTTGCCGATCAGGTGCAGGCCGAGCGGAAGCCCCTGCCCGTCGAGCCCGCCGGGCACGCTCATCGCCGGCAGTCCGGCGAGGCTCGCGGGGACCGCGAACACGTCGTTCAGATACATCGCCAGCGGGTCGGTCGTCTCGCCGATCCCGAACGCGGCCGACGGCGCGGTCGGGGTGAGGATCACGTCGCAGCTCTCGAACGCCTTGCGGAAATCCTGCTTGATCAGCGCGCGCACCCGCTGCGCCTTGGTGAAGTAAGCGTCGTAAAAGCCGGCCGAGAGCACGTAGGTGCCGATCATGATCCGCCGCTTGACCTCGGCGCCGAAGCCCGCGGCGCGGGTCGCGGCATACATGTCGTCGAGGGTCTTCACGCCCTCCTCGCGAAGGCCGTAGCGCACGCCATCGTAGCGGGCGAGGTTGGACGACGCCTCGGCGGGTGCGATGATGTAATAGGTCGGCAGCGCGTACTTCGTGTGCGGCAGGCTGATCTCCACGGGAGTCGCGCCCGCGTCCTTCAGCCACTCGATGCCGCGGTCCCACAAGGCATCGATCTCGCCGGGCACGCCGTCGATGCGATATTCCTTGGGGATGCCGACGCGCTTGCCCTTGAGATCGCTCGAGAGGTTCGCTTCCCACCGCGGCACCGGCAGGTCGAGCGAGGTCGAATCCTTCGGGTCGAACCCGGCCATCGCTTCCAGAAGGATCGCGCAGTCGCGCACGCTCCTCGCCATCGGCCCCGCCTGGTCGAGCGAGCTGGCGAAGGCGACGATGCCCCAGCGCGAGCAACGGCCATAGGTCGGCTTGATCCCGCAGATGCCGGTGAAGGCCGCGGGCTGGCGGATCGAGCCGCCGGTGTCGGTGCCGGTGACGCCGGGCGCGAGCCCCGCCGCAACCGCCGTCGCTGAGCCGCCGGACGAGCCTCCCGGGGTCAGGCCGATATTGCTGCCTTTGCGCCGCCAGGGCGAGATCACCGGCCCGTAAGCGCTGGTCTCGTTTGACGAGCCCATGGCGAACTCGTCCATGTTGAGCTTGCCGAGCATCCCCGCACCCGCCTTGCGCAGGTTGGCGGTGACGGTGCTGTCGTAGGGAGGCTTGAAGTCCTTCAGGATTTGGCTGCCCGCGGTGCTGTTCACGCCGCGCGTTGCGAACAGATCCTTGATGCCGAGCGGAATGCCCGCGAGCGAGGACAAATCGCCGTTGCCCCGCGCCTTGTCCGCAGCCTCCGCCGCCGCAAGCGCGTCCTCAGGCGTCTCGACCGTGTAAGCGTTGAGCGTCCGCGCCGCTGCCACCGCGGCATTGTACGCGTCGGCGATCTCGCGCGCGCTGAATTCGCCTCGAGCGGATGCCATCACGCAGCTCGGCGATGGTGAGGGAGGTGAGCTCCGTCACTCGATCACCTTGGGCACGGCAAAGAACCCATGCTGCGCATCCGGCGCGTTGGCGAGGATGTCGTCGCGGATATTGCCGTCGGTCACCGCATCGTCGCGCAGCCGCAGCTTCTGGTCGATCACCGTCGCCAGCGGCTCGACTCCGTCGGTGTCGACTTCACCGAGCTGCTCGACCCAGCCCAGAATATTGTTGAGCTCGGGCACCAGCCGCTCGATCTCCGCCTCGCTCATCGCGATTTGCGCGAGCTTGGCGATGTGGCGTACCTGTTCGGAGCTGACGGACATTGGGGGGCGGATAGCCGGGGCCCGCCAGAGCGGCAACCCGGGCCAGCAGATGGCTATCGCAAGTGGAAAACCGGCGGTTAATTCAACCGGTTTGCAGGCGCGCGTCAGGACGCTTCCCAAGGACTCCCAAAGTTCGCGGTTACGATCGGAGTAACCATTGGCGATCGCCTGCGGAAAGAGCCCTCACGACGGCCGCAATGGCTCACGAACAAGGTTAATTTGCCGCGAACCTTATAACTTCAACCTGTTTTGAAACCCTGGGTCCATTTTGGAGCTTCCATCAAACGTGGGGAATCAAGATGCGCTTTACTGTCTATCTCGCGGCTGCTGCCGCAACTCTCGCCGTGGCCACTCCGGCCGTGGCTCAACAGGCTTCGGCCAACGCGCTCGCCAAGGGCGTCGTTGTTCAGCCGCTCACTCTCGCCAAGGTCCAGGATCTGGACTTCGGCACCGTCGTCGGCAGCGCCGTCGCCGGTAACGTCGTCATCGACGCCGATACGGGTGGCCGCACGGTTGGCGGCGGCGTCACCGGCGTGCCGAGCTATCCCGGCGACCGTGGCTTGTTCACGGGCGCTGGCACAGCCGGTCAGACGGTCCTGCTGTCGCTTAGCGCGCCGGCCGTTCTGGTCAGCCAGAGCAATCCGCTCGACCTGATCGTCGTCAACAGCATGGGGCTGGACAGCGGCGGCGCAACCCGCGTCATCGGCGCGTCGGGCATTTTCAACGTCGGCGTGGGCGGCGACTTCGCGATTGCCGCGAATCAGCCGGCCGCTCTGTATCAGGCGACTTTCACAGTCACCGCTGACTATCAATAACCCACTGGTTGCAGCGGTGGAGGGCGACTGCCGGGTTCACTCCGGCGGCCGCCCTCTCCGTTTGTCTCCAGTTGCCGTGCCCATGCCGCTCGCCTAACCCGCCGCGCGATGTGCGCACGGCGATTCCTGATGGTCATCCTCGTGCTGACCTTGATCGCCGTCACTGGTGCATTCGCCTTCTTCCAGTGGGGCGGCGACGTTCTGCTCAAGAACGCAACTCCGGCGGGGCATTTCGAAGCGGCGGCGGCCGGCGGCGGACCGGATTACTCGAACCCATCCAGCTGGGCCGCCCGGCCCGGCCTTCCCAACGATCCGTCGCTGTGGCTGCCCGACGGCATGACGCCAGCGCCAAGCGGCGGTGCGGCGATCTTCTACATCCATCCGACGACCTATCTTGATCGCGACCGCTGGAACGCGCCGCTCGACGCGGGCGGCGACACCCAATTCCGCACGCGCCTGTTCGTCCAGAGCCAGGCGAGCGCGTTCACCGCGGCCGGCGAGGTGTGGGCGCCGCGCTACCGCCAGGCGGCCTTCGGCGCATTCCTGTTGAAGACCGAGGACGCGCAAAAGGCGCTCGATCTCGCCTACCGGGACGTCTCCGCCGCGTTCGACGAATTCGTTCGGGAGTCCGGCGACCGTCCGATCATCCTCGCGGGCCACAGCCAGGGCGCGCTCCAGCTCGAGCGGCTGCTGAAGGAGAAGGTTGCCGGCAAGGCGATCGCCCGGCGAATCGTCGCCGCGTACGTAGTCGGATGGCCGATCAGCACTACCGCAGATCTTCCGGCGCTCGGCCTCCCGCCGTGCAGCAAAGACGACCAGACCGGCTGCATCTTATCCTGGCTGACGTTCGGCGATCCGGCCAATCCCGAGCTCGTGCTCCACTCGTACGAACGATTCGGCGGGATTTTCGGGAATTGAACGCAGGCGCGAGGACCTGTTGTGCGTGAACCCGATTAGCGGCACGCAGAACGGGGTCGCAGCGCAAGACGCCAATCCGGGCACGCTTGTACCCAATGCGGACCTGGTATCGGCGAAGCTCGACCAAGGGCGAGTTGGCGCCCATTGCGACAAGGGACTGCTGATCGTCGACGGTGAGATCCCGCCGCTCGGATCGTACGTGCTGCCGGGAAATAATTATCACGTCTACGATTACGCGCTGTTCTGGGGCGCGATTCGCCGCGATGCCGAGCGGAGGCTCGCGGCGTGGCAGCGCTGATCACGGGCGTCGTGACGGAATTCGCATCGGCCGTTCCTGGCGCCGGCAAGCTGGCCGGACTCGACGTCGGCACCAAGACGATCGGGCTTGCGATCTGCGATGCGGGATGGCACTTCGCCGGACCCGCCGGGACCATCCGCAGAACCAAGTTCACACAGGATCTAAAGGCGCTTGAAGCGTTCATATCACGTGAGAGTATAATTGGCTTAGTTATTGGACTACCGCTGAATATGGATGGAAGCGACAGTCCGCGTACGCAATCGGTCCGGGCCTTCGCACGCAACCTGTCGCCGCTCGACCTGCCAATGCTTCTTTGGGATGAGCGATGGTCCACGCAAGCCGTTGAACGGGCTATGATTTCCGCCGACGTCAGCCGTGCAAAACGGGCTGAGAAGGTCGACGCGCTGGCCGCTGCGCATATCTTGCAGGGCGCGATCGACGCGCTGGTCAATCTTGCGCCTCCGCAATAAGCGCAGCGCTCGTGGACCTTCTCTCCATCGATTCGCTGACCGGTGACCAGGTCGCGACCATTCTCGATCGCGCCGGCCATTGGTTCGCCGAAAACCGCGCCGGGCATTCGAACGACGCCCTGAAGGGCAAGATCGTCTTCAACGTGTTCTACGAGAATTCGACGAGGACGGCGATGTCCTTTGCGACCGCCACGCACCGTCTCGGAGCAGCGTCGATCCCGCTATCGGTCGAGCATAGCTCAGTGAAGAAAGGCGAGACGCTCGAAGATACGGCGCAGACGCTCAATGCGATGCGCCCCGATGCCCTGGTAATCCGTCATCGCGAGAACGGCGCGCCGGCCGCCGTCGCGCTGATCATGGATGCGCCGGTGATCAACGCCGGCGACGGCACCAATGAACATCCGACGCAGGCCCTGCTCGATGCGGCGACCATCCAGCACCGGCTCAGCAGGCTGGAGGGCGTAAAGGTCGCGATCTGCGGCGATATCCGCCACAGCCGCGTCGCCCGGTCGAATGCTAAGCTCCTCCCCCGCCTCGGCGCGGAGGTGCGGCTCGCCGGCCCGCCCGAGCTCATGCCCGATGGCATTCGCGCAGCTGTCCGTGGACGAGGCGATCGACGGCGCCGACGTGGTGATGATGTTGCGCGTGCAGCGCGAGCGGCTCGAGGAAGATCTGGGAGACGCGCCCGGTGAGTTCCTCAGCCGCTACGGCCTGACTTCGCAAAGGCTCGCGACGGCCGCGCCCGCCGCAGTCGTGATGCATCCAGGGCCAATGAACCGCGGAGTTGAGATCGACCCGCTAATCGCCGACGATCCCGACCGATCGCTGATCACGCTTCAGGTAGAAATGGGCGTGGCCGTGCGGATGGCCTCCCTCGAAATACTGCTAGGAAACGCCTCTTAAACGCTGAAAAATCAGCGCATCGCGATCTGTACAGGCGCGTCGCCAGCGACGTTCCTTACAAAGCACGCCCCACCCGAATGGCGCAGCGAAGCGCACAGCGCACTAGCTTCATTGACGCTTGCGAACCCATGGACCGACAGGCGGAACAGGGTTCCGCGCGTGCTTGCGAAACGGGCGCTCATCGGCGCGTATCCACGAAGCGCGCTGTAGCGGTGAGCCGCGATATTCCAGGCCGCAAGCACGCTCTTCGAATTGCTGAAGCTGCCGAGCTGCACGACGGCGTTCGAATTGCCGCGGTGAAGTGCGGCCAGGCGGACCGCGGCGCGCGAAGCCGGAGCTGAAGCGTGTTGCACTCTGGCTGGCTTGGCCGCTGCTGCTGCAGGCTTCCGAGATGGGACCGCGACGGCAGCAACCCTGACGGGTGCAGACCGCGGCGCTTGCTCCGCAACAAAGCGTGCCGCAGGCGCAACAGGTGCCGGTGCAAAGTCTTCCGATTGCGGCTGCGGCGCGGGAGCGGGAGCCGGAACAGGAGCGGCTTCCGCGAGCTGCGGTTGCGGCGCGGGCGCTGCCTCGGCGAATTGCGGCTGCGGAGCAGGAGCTGCCTGAGCAAGACGCGTGTCCGATTTGTTCAGCGCGAGCTGGGTCGGCTGGCCGGGATCGACCGCCGCCGGAGTTACTCCGACGAGCGCAGCCACCTGGTCCGACGGCCTCTTCGGGCTGGCGAGCTGCATCCACTGGTGGATGCGGGCGTCAACCTGATCGGCGGGCACGTCCTGCGCAGCGACCGTTCGTGCGTTGGTCCAGTCGCCGGACAGGGCGAGGGCCAGCGCAAGGTTCTGACGGACACGGGCGTCCGCTCCCGGCGCGCGGGCGGCTGTCTCGAGCACTGCGAGCGCGTCGGCCGGACGACCGGCGAGCGCAACCGCAAGGCCGTAATCGGCAGGATCGAGCACATCCCTCGCCGCTTCGAGGAATGATAACGCCTCGCCGCTCTTGCCGAGAGCAATCTCGACGAGCGCGAGCTTCAGCACGACCTGCGGCTGGTTCGAATAGAGTGTCAGCGAATCCTTGTAAGCGGCTTCGGCCGACTGGAAACGTCCGCCCGCGAAATACGAGTTGCCGAGCAGCGCCCGGAAGCCCGCATCATTCGGAGTCTTCGCGACAGCGCGTTCGGCAAAGCCGATCGCGGCCGGGACGTCGTTCGAATTCAACGCGGCCATCGCGCGGGTGGCGAGACCGATTTCTCCGTTAGCCTTGCCGCCGAAGCCGGTAGCGACTCGCGACTGAGAAGCCGCGCATCCGGTCATGACCGAAGCAGCCGCAAGAAGCGAAATCGCAGAGCCGAAGCTGAATGCCCTCGACATAATATTATCCCCTTCGTTTGGCCTTCTGAGCCAGGCCATCCAGCTCCGGCATCTCCGCCAGAAACTGGTCGACTGCGTCAGTGACGATCTGTTGAGCAGATCGGCCGTCGACCGCGCAGGCGAGTCGCAGCTTAAGATGACGGTCAGGGTCCAAACGAAGTGTAAACGCCGCTTTCCCCTTGCTGCCGCGGGCAGCGCGAGGCGCTGGCGCACGCCGAGGAAGAGCCGGCTCAGCAGCCCGAGCAGCTGGAGGAGCGACGATCGGAAGGGGTTCGGGCTGAGCTTCTGAGTCATTGGGCTCGGCAGTCTCATCGAACTCTTCGTCATCGCCGTCAACGCTCAATCGGTCCGCAATTTCCGCCTGCTGCGAATGAACCGGGGATGCCACCGGAGTGAGCCCGGCCGGGTGCACCGGCGAGGCCACCGGAGTGAGCCCGGTCGGGTGCACTCGCGGATGCTCTTCGAGATCCTCACCGAACGCGTCATGATCCTCGTCGCGCACCGGCATCACTGCCGGTTTGGGTGGCTCAAAACCCATGTCGTTCCAGCCGAGATCTTCGAGATTGGCGCCGACCTGCTGAAAGCCCTGCGGGCGCATGGCCGGCCGGGCGGCGCCCTTGCGAGCGAGGAGGCCGGAAGAGAGGGAGGCGATAGGTTTGGGTTCACTCACTGCGCCGGCTCCTTATTGGCCGACGACACGGCGGCCGAAGCCGCCGACGGGACGCGGACTTGCAGGAGCGACGCCCGCCGTCGCTCCGGGCGCCGCGAACACAGTCCTGCGGAAATTCTTTTCGAGACGATCCGAAATATATTCCCAAAGCTCGGTGATTTCCTTGGCCGAACGTCCGTTCGGATCGATCTCCATCACCGTTCGGCCGTCGATCATCGAAGCGGCGAAATCGGTGCGGTGGTGAACGGTGACAGGAGCAACGGTGCCGTGCTGTGACAGCGCGACGGCGGCTTCGTAGGTGATCTTGGCTTTGGGGGTCGCCGCATTGAGGACGAAAATCAGCGGCTTTCCGGCGCGGTCGCAGAGGTCGACCGTGGCGCCGACCGCCCGCAGATCGTGCGGGCTCGGCCGAGTTGGAGATGACGATCAGCTCGGCAACCGCGATGACGCTCTGGATGGCCATGGTGATCGCCGGAGGCGTATCGACGACGGCAAGACGGAAACCCTGCTGGCGAAGGACCTCGAGGTCCGCGGCGAGCCGAGCGACGGTGGTCTGCGCGAATGCCGGCATGTCCGCCTCGCGCTCGTTCCACCAATCGGCCAGGCTGCCCTGCGGATCGATGTCGATCAGACCCACCGGGCCGGCGCCCGCGAGCTGCGCCTGCACCGCAAGATGTCCGGACAAGGTCGTCTTACCCGACCCGCCCTTCTGCGATGCCATTGCCAAGACGCGCATGCTTTTCCCCTCGCCCAGTAGGTCAGTTCACGGAGCGGAGTGGCACCACAGCCTCTAAAATCTGGTTAACATCGCTGCGACCCTATTGTGGACTAATGGCTCTGCGCTAAGCTTCGCCGCAGGTGGGTTTGGAAATGAATCACAGATACTTATTTGCCTTCGCATTGCTCTGCGCAGCCGCCGCACCGTCGCGGGCGCAAAACGTAAAAGCTGGAATTCAGGCGTGGCAGCGCGCCGATTATTCGGCCGCCGTCGCGATCTGGCGCCCGCTGGCGGAGAAAGGCGACGCGGATGCAGCGTTCAATCTCGGCCAGGCCTATCGGCTCGGCCGCGGCGTTCCGACCAACATTGCCGCCGCGACGACATGGTTCCAGCGCGCGGCCGCCAAAGGCCACGTGGACGCCGAGACCACGCTCGGGTTGCTGCTGTTCGAGAATGGCGATCAGGCGGGCGGGCTCAAGTGGCTCAAGGCAGCAGCTGAGAAGGGCGAGCCCCGTGCGCTGCTCGTCTACGGAACCGCGCTGGTGAATGGCGACGGCCTGAAACGCGATTCGGTGCTCGGATACGCGTACGTCAGCCGCGCGGCCGCGCAGGGCCTTGCGCCGGCGAAAGAGACTTTGGCGCAGCTCGATCAGCTCCTGCCGCTCGACGCGCGCAAGAAAGGCGTCGCAATCGCCGCCGCCAAGGCGAAAGCTGCTCCGCCGCCGAGCTCGAAACCGGTGCCGCCGGCGGCAAGCAGTTCCCCGGCGATTGAAAGACGGCCGTCAGGCCAACGCCGGGGCCCAGCCCAAAGCAAAAATCGGCGCAGCAGTGCCGCCTGGACCCCGGCCTTCTGGGTCCCCGCAAAGTACTACTTTACGGGGTGCCCCTGCGCCGGGGAGCAGGGTTCAGACCGCAAAGCCAGTCCCGAAATGTGCCCCCCGCGCCCGCTGCTGCGCCCTGGCGCATCCAGCTCGGAGCATTTTCGCAGCGCGCCTCGGCCGAGGCGCTGTTCCGCAAGCTCTCCGGCGCGCTCGCCGGACGTCAGCCCCTCTACATCCCCGCCGGCGCCATCACCCGCCTGCAAGTCGGCCCCTACCCCACCCGCGCCGCCGCGCAGGCTGCGTGCAACGCGCTCAAGGGCCAGGCGTGCTTCCCGGTGGCGATGAAATAGAACTGGCCGTATCGGAACCACCCCGCTCGGGCAGTTATCTCGGTCAACTTGGCTGGCCAGGTCTAATGTCTGCTTTCGACCCATTGCGGACACTAGCGCCGGACGCGATAGTCGGCTGGGAAGGACGGAAACATGACGAAGGCAAAGCCTTGGCGCCCTGACGTTGGGATGATTGTCGGCGTCGCTGTTGGCGTCTTGATCTGGTGGTCCGCTTACGAGCCCGGTGCGGGGCTGCTCCAGAACCCCCAGCTTATCATCGTGCCAGCCGCCTTCGGTGCGATGGTCGTGACTCTGCGCAACCGCTGGAAGAAGGTCGGGCCATACGACCCAGAAACCATAGAGCGGAATAAGAGCGGCGTTGTCTAACGCTAGCGTCAGCTTTCCACCCATTGTGGCCGCTCAAGAAAGGTTGAACGCGCTCCTCAAATTTCGTCCGATGTAACCATGGGAAAGCGAGATTTTGAGGCGAGCACGGCATTTGATTTTTCGCCCTTGCTCCGCTTCGTAGCTCCACTGTGTCGATCCGGGTTGCAGGGCGGAAAGCATGCTCGTGCAGTAGTGGCTCAGATATTGAAGGTCCGGATCTTCTGCGAGCCTTTGAATTCCATCCGCAAGGCGGAAAAGGCTCGATGCGCTTCCGCCGTTCGCTGGCTTCTTAAAAGCAGCATTGCCCGTTGCACCCGTTCCGGTGCCCACAAGGCCTTGATCTCCGCCGCTTGATCAGACGTCGCAGAGCAGTTTCAAATTGCCATGCGCTTCGGCCCGGCTCGCCTGAAAAAGCTTCCAAGCCCATTTTGCTCGTCGCCAAGAGGCGGGAGGCGCATCATTTCTCATGGCAGACTTAGCGCTAACGTCCGCTTTCCACCCAAAGCAGACAGTGCGCACTTCAATTCGCTCAAAGCGCTTCGGAGGATGGTCGGCCTACCCCTGAACGAATCCTTCCGCCGCACCCCTTGCACCCACAGCAAGCGCATCGAGCCCGTGGTGCTTGAGTTCGGCTTCCGCGGCTTCGGCCAGCGCCGGTTTCGCCTTGTAGCGATCCCCAGCCCCGCTTCCTCGATCATCAATTTATCGTTCGCGCCGTCGCCGACGCGAGCACGTCCTCGCGTTTCAGCCCGAGCTGCTCGCGAGTTTCGACCAATGCTTCGCTGCTTGGACATGGCATCGACGATGGGGTCGCCCACCTCCCCGCTGAGCTTGCCCCCGACGAACACCAGCCGGTTCGCCTTCACCCGGTCGAACCCGACCGCCTCGCGCGATTGGGTTGGCGAAGGACAGGAACCCGCCGGAGACGAGGAGGCAAAACTGGCGCCGCCGGCGCGCATCGTCTGCACCAGCGTCTCAGCACCCGCGGTCACGTGCACGCGCTCGTCGAGGCAGCGGCTGAGCGCGCGCTCGTCGAGTCCGGCGAGCAGCCGCACCCGCTCGCGCAGCGCGCCTGAAAAATCGAGCTCGCCCTGCATCGCCCGCTCGGTGATTTGCGCGACCTTGTCCTTGAGGCCGGCATAATCGGCGAGCTCGTCGATGCATTCCTGGCCGATGATCGTGGAATCCATGTCCGACACGAGTAGTCGCTTCCAGCGCGGCTCGTCGGGCTGGACAACGACGTCCACCTCATCGAGCGAAGAAGAGCGCCCAGCGCGCCGTCTTGAAGTCGCCCGAGAAACTGAGGTCGGCCGCGTCGCCTTCATCGATCCAGTGGCGGAACACAGCTTTGGGATCGACCTCGCGCAGGCAGCCCCAGCGCGCGGTCCACCAACCTGTCATCCAGCCGTCCGGCTGCTATCAGCGTCGCAATTGCCATGACTTCGAAACCCAAGCCTCCAGTCGCCCTAATTGCCGGACCAACGGCCAGCGGCAAGTCGGCACTTGCGCTGGCGCTCGCGGAACAGCCGGCGGCGTGATCGTCAATGCCGACAGCACGCAGGTTTATCGCGATTTGCCGGTGCTCAGCGCGGCGCCGACGCCCGCGATCTCGCCCGGGCAGAGCACCGGCTCTACGGCTTTCTCAACGGCTCCGTTCCCTGCTCCGCGGCGGACTGGGCGCAAGCTGGCGCGACGCGAGATCGCCGACATCCATGCGCAGGGGCGGCTGCCGATCCTCGCCGGCGGGACGGGATTGTATCTGCGCACTCTGCTCGACGGAATTGCGCCGGTGCCGGAGATCGATCCGGAGGTCCGGCGGAGGTCCGGGAATCGCTGGTCGAGGATAATTGCGCGCGGCTCCAGGAGCTCGATCCCGACGCCGCAGTTCACCTGAAGCCAGCGGACAAGGCACGGATCGCACGTGCGCTCGAGGTGGTGCTTTCGACCGGGCGCACCCTCGCCCGAATGGCAGGACCGGCGCGAAGGCGGCATTGGCGACGAGGTCGCGCTTCGGCCGCTGATCCTCCTACCGCCGCGCGACTGGCTTTACCGCCGCTGCGAGGAGCGCTTCGCCCGGATGATGGAGCACGGCGCAATCGAGAAGTGAGCGCTGCTCGCCCGCAAGCTCGACCCGATCCTGCCGGTGATGCGCGGCGATCGGGGTACGCGAAATCGGCTCTTGCCTAGCCGGTGAAATCTCCCGCGATGAAGCAATTGCGGCCGGGCAGCAGGCGACGCGCCGTTACGCGAAGCGGCAATACACCTGGTTCGCCCACCAGCCGCCGCCGGATGGCCGCGATTCCGCGAATCGCTGAAGGCGAGCATTCGGCGTGCGCTGGCCCTGCTCGAGTCGAAAGCGTAGGCGGCGCGGATGGAGATGCTGCGCGACGCCGACATCGACCCCGCACCGCTTGCCGGCAAACGGGTGGCGATCATCGGTTATGGCAACCAGGGCCGCGCGCAGGCGCTCAACCTGCACGACAGCGGGATCGACGTGGTCGTAGGCCTCGCGGCGGTTCCGGCAGCGCGAGCGAGGCCGAAGCGGCCGGGCTAGAGATCGCTTTGCTCGAGGACGCGGTGCGCTCGGCCGACGTCGTGATGATGCTCGCACCCGACGATATCCATGGCGCGCTCTACCGAGAATCGAGCCGCACCTGCGCCAAGGCGCGGCGCTGGGTTCAGCCACGGGCTGTCGGTGCGCTTCGGCTTTGTCGAGCCGAGAGCCGACCTCGACGTCTTCCTGGTCGCGCCAAAGGTCCGGGCACCGCGCTTCGCTCGCTCTACACCGAGGGCAAGGGCATGATCGCGTTGTGGGCGGTCGAGCAGGACGCAACCGGGCACGCGCGGACATCGCGCTCGCCTATGGCCAGGCAATCGGCTGCGCGCGCGCCGGGCCTCATCGCGTCGAGCTTCGCCGAGGAGGCCGAGGCCGATCTGTTCAACGAGCAAGCCGTCGTGTGGGGCGGAGTTCCCGAGCTGCTGATCGCCGGCTTCGAGACTTTGGTCGCGGGGGGCTTTTCGCCCGAGGTCGCCTATCTCGAATGCGTCGGCGAGCTGAAGCTCATCGCCGACCTGATCGAGGAGCGCGGATCGCCGGAATGCGCGAGGCGATCTCCAACACCGCCGAGCTGGGCGCGCTGCTGGGCGGCCGGCGATCATCGACGCCGGCGTGCGCGAGCGCATGGCGGAAGTGCTCGAACGAAGTCCGCGCAAGGCCGCTTCGCCGGCGAGCTGCAGGCAGGAGGAAGCGAGCGGCTACGAGCGACTGGAGAAAGCCCGCGCCGAAGCCCGCGAAGACGCTCCTCGAGCAGACGTTCCGGCGTCTCGGCGCGGACGGATAGCTTCAGCCGATCGGCTCGGCGCCCTGTTCTCGGCTCGCTCGCCGGTGCTCGCCCGTTCGAGATAGGCGCGCTGGAGCTTGCGATGGCGCTTCAGCCACGTCAGGGTTGCCGCGGCCTGGGCGAGCTCCGCTCTCGGCCGCGCGGCTGCGCGAAATAGATGCGGTCCTGGCTCGCCATCGCGCCGCTCCTCCGGTGAAGCCAGACTTATAGCAGAATGGTCGTGAAAAGTCGCCGGCTTCAACCGTCCTGCTGGCCGCGCTTTGCGCGTGTTCGATGGCTTCCATGAGCACGCGCTTGGCCTCCTCGGCATCGCCCCAGCGCCCGACCCGCACCCATTTTTCCGGCTCCAGGTCTTTGTAGTGAGTGAAGAAATGCTCGATCTGCTGCATCACGATCGTCGGGCAGGTCCTCGGCCTCGGCGACCTCGCGAATAATAGGGAAAGGTCGAATTGACCGGAACGGTAGATGAGTTTCTCGTCGCTGCCGTGCTCGTCCTCGAGGAGACAGAACGCCGATCGGCCGCACGCGGACGACGCAGCCCGGAATGAACGACGAGCGGGCCACGACCAGCGCGTCGATCGGATCGCCGTCGGCGAGAGCGTGTGCGGCACGAAGCCGTAATTCGCCGGATAGCGCATCGGCGTATGCAGGATGCGGTCGACGAACAAGGCGCCCGAAACCTTGTCGAATTCGTACTTTACCGGCTCGCCGCCGACCGGCACCTCGATCACGACGTTGATATTTTAGGCGGGTTATCGCCGATCGGGATGAGCTCGATGTTCATGGCATTGCTCTCGGGCAGGTGCCCTGCGCTCCTAAACAGGGCCAGGCCGAAGAACAATGCCGACGACGCTCGCCGCGACCGACCCGACGACATAGCCGGCCGCCAGCGCAATAGGCCTGGCGCTCGATCAGCAACGCCGCATCGAGCGAGAAGGCGGAGAAGGTCGTGAAGCTGCCGAGGATGCCCGTGGTGATGAACAGGCGCAAGTGCTGCGGCGACGCCGGAACGGAACGACGAAATATCCGGCGAGCAGCCCCATCGCGAACGAGCCGACGACGTTGACGATCAGGCGTCCCGAACGGGAAGCCGTAGCCGAACAGCCGCGCCGCGCCGACGTTGACGCCGTGGCGGAGCGCGCCGCCGATTCCGGCGCCAAGGAACACGATCAGGATAATAGCATCGAGAAGCTCCCGTTCACCTTCCGGCCGAACAATTTTTCGATCTCGGAATGCCCGAGCTTCACCCAGGTCGGGCGGCCATGGTTGCATTGGCCGGAGCGCGGCGTCACCTCCATCTCGCGCAGCAGTGCGTTCATTTCGGCGACCGAGAGCACCCGCCCCGCCCGAACCGAGCCGTGGCAGGCGATAGTCGCGGCGACATGGTCGAGCCTGTCGCGCAGGCTGAGCGCGCCGCCAAGCTCGGCGATTTCGGCAGCGAGATCGGCGAGCAGGCCGGTGACATCGGTCTTACCGAGCGCCGCAGGCACCGCGCGCACCAGGATCGCGGTCGGCCCGAATCGCTCGACCTCGAGGCCGAGGTCCGCAAGATCGGCCTGCGCGGCTTCCAACCGGTCGCATTCAGGCTCGTCGAGCTCGACCACCTCCGCGAGCAGCAGCGCCTGACGGGCGACCACCCCACCCTCCCGCGCAGCGCGCATCCGCTCGAGCACCAGCCGCTCGTGCGCGGCGTGCTGGTCGACGATTACCAGCCCATCCTGGGCTTCAGCGACGATATAAGTCGCCGCGACTTGCCCGCGGGCGACGCCGAGTGGGAAGGTGGGCACGGGTTCGACCGCGGGCTCGGCGCGGCCAGCGGGAGCGTGATCGAAGAGGCCCTCGCTTCGGCGACCATCTGTTACCCCGGCGAAGGCGGGGGCCCGTAGCCGGGATCCCGACCTTCGCGGGAATGTCGCACGTCTTCAGCGGACACGCTCCACATCACGGGCGCCGCCGCCTGCTCGCGCGCTGCGCTGCGCTGGCTTTCCTCGTCGAGGGCGCGGCGCAGACCGCCGACGATCAGCCCGCGCACCGCGGCGGGATCGCGGAAGCGGACTTCGGTCTTCGCCGGGTGGACGTTGACGTCGACCTCGTCGAGCGGAACCTCGACGAACAACGCCGCGATCGGGTGGCGGTCGCGCGCGATCAGGTCGCGATAGGCGGCGCGCAAGGCGCCGACCAGAAGCCGGTCCTTCACCGGCCGCGAATTGACGAACAGAAACTGCTGGTCGGCCATTCCGCGGTTGAAGGTCGGAAGGCTGATCACTCCGGTGAGGCGCAACCCATCGCGCGTGCAATCGATGCCGACGCCGTGCCGGTCGAGTTCGTGCGCGAGCAACGCCGCGACGCGCGCCGGAGGTTCGGACGGCTGCAGCGTCAGCACCCGCCGGCCGTCGTGATCGAGCGTGAAACCGACGTCGCTGCGGGCCATCGCCAGCCGCTTCACCGAATCGAGGCACGCCGCATATTCAGACCGTGGCGAGCGCAGGAACTTGCGCCGCGCCGGGACCTTGTCGAACAGGCCTTCGACGCGGATTCGCGTGCCCGGCGGGAGCGCGGCCGGCCCCTCGCCCATCGGCTCGCCGTGATCGACTCCATTCGCCAGCCGTCCGAGCCCGCGCACACGGCTTTCGAGCGTCAGGCGCGAGACGCTGGCGATCGACGGAAGCGCCTCGCCGCGGAAGCCGAAGCTCGTCACCTGGTCGATCGCATCGCCGGGCAGCTTCGAGGTGGCGTGCCGCTCGAGCGCGAGCCGCATCTCCTCCGATCCATGCCGCAACCGTCGTCGGCGACCTCGATCAGCTCCAGCCCGCCAGCAGAGAGGCGCACGGCCACGTGAGTCGCGCCGGCATCCAAAGCGTTTTCGATCAATTCCTTAAGCGCGCTGGCTGGCCGTTCGACGACCTCCCCCGCAGCAATGCGATTGATGAGCTCCGGGGGCAGCCTTCTTATTGACATGTTAAGCATTCCTAGCCCATTCGGAGGCTGCCGGCGAAGCACTGATTTTTCGCGGAAATTCAGGGCGCATTCAATGGAAAGTGTTGAATTGGAAGTTAAGCAGCGGGCCATTTGTCCGCCGCCTTCCGAGGATTAGGCGAAGCGGGGATTTCGATGTTCTGGACGCGCTGGTTCAAATGGATGTCCCACGACATGGCGATCGACCTCGGGACCGCCAACACATTGGTGTACGTCCGCGGCAAGGGCATCGTTCTCAATGAGCCGTCGGTAGTCGCGATCGAAACGATCAACGGCGTCAAGAAGGTCAAGGCTGTCGGCGAGGACGCCAAGCTGATGATGGGCAAGACGCCCGATCAGATCGAGGCGATCCGGCCGCTGCGCGACGGAGTTATCGCGGACATCGATGTCGCCGAGCAGATGATCAAACACTTCATCCACAAGGTGCATGGCGGAAAGATGCGCGCCTGGCGCTTTCCCGAGATCGTGATCTGCGTGCCATCGGGATCCACTTCGGTCGAACGCCGCGCGATCCGTGACGCCGCCTCGAACGCCGGCGCGAGCGCGGTCTATCTGATCGAGGAGCCGATGGCGGCCGCGATCGGCGCCGATATGCCGGTCACCGCGCCGATCGGATCGATGGTCGTCGACATCGGCGGCGGCACCACTGAAGTCGCCGTGCTGTCGCTCCGTGGCCTCGCCTACACCACCTCGGTACGCGTCGGCGGCGACAAGATGGACGAAGCCATCAGCTCGTACGTCCGGCGCAATCACAACCTCCTGATCGGCGAAGCCACCGCGGAGCGGATCAAGAAGGAAGTCGGGATCGCCAAGCCGCCGGTCGATGGCATTGGCAAGACCGTGCACATCAAAGGCCGCGACCTCGTCAACGGCGTGCCCAAGGAGATCTCGATCAACCAGGGCCAGATCGCCGAGGCGCTCTCCGAGCCCGTCGGAACGATTGTCGAAGGCGTACGAATTGCCCTGGAGAACACCGCGCCCGAACTGGCGGCGGATATTTGCGATCAAGGGATTGTGCTGACCGGTGGCGGCGCCTTGCTGCAGGGCCTCGACGAAGTGCTTCGCGACGAGACCGGCCTGCCCGTCACAGTGGCCGACGACCCGCTCACCTGCGTCGCGCTCGGCACCGGCCGCGCGCTGGAGGAAGAGCAGTTCCGCGGCGTGCTGCAGACGGCCTAGCGGAGCCATAAGCGGTGGCGACCGCGCGTCCCGGCTGGTCGCGTCGGGCCCAATATGGGCTCTTCTTCAGCTTCCTCGCGGTAATCGCGGGTATCGTGGTCGGGCTGATTCTGCTCGGCCTTTCGCTGGTTGCTCCAAAGACATTCGAAAGCGTGCGCGGCGCAGCGCTCGACGTGACCGGCCCGGTCGCCGGAGCGCTGCATGAGGTGACGGCAACCACCGAAGGGGTGTTCACCGGCGCCGGCAATTACTGGGATGCGGCACGCCAGAACTCGGACCTGAAACGCGAACGCAAGTTCATGCTGCAGCGGATGGTCGAAGCCAAAGCCATCCTGCTGGAGAACCAGCAGCTCAAAGCAACGCTCCAGCTGCGCGAGCACGAGCGCAGCGCGATTGCCGTCGGCCGCATCGTCGGCTCGTCGTTCAACTGCCCGCGCCGCTTTGCCATCCTGTCGGTCGGCGCCAGTGACGGAGTGCGAGTCGGAATGCCCGTGCGTTCGCCGGACGGGCTGGTCGGCAGGATCATCGATGCCGGGGCCCTCGCCTCGCGCGTCTGCTGGTTTCCGATCGTGCGAACATCGTCCCCGCACGGCTGCTGCGCGGCGGGATCCCGGTCATTGCGCAAGGCCGTGGCGATGGCACGCTCGACGTCCGCCCGCTCGAGGTCGGCCGCAACCCGTTCAAGCGCGGCGACATCATCATCACATCCGGCACGGGCGGGCTTTACCCGCCGCTTGTGCCGATCGCGCGGGTCGTGAAGCTCGACGATGACGGTGCGGTCGCAATTCCCCTGGCGGACCCGGCCAACACCAGCTTTGGAATTGTCGAACCGCAGTTCGAACCGGCCGCCGTCGCCGCCGAATTCGCGCCCGCGTCGGAGAGCTCCATAGTGCCGCGCGCAGCGCTCACCGGCAGGCAGCGGATCGGCCGCGATGCGGCGCCCTATGCCGCTTTCGTCCCCGCCGCGACCGTTGTCGCTGCCTCTCTCCTCGCCGCTTTGCCGATCGTTTCCACCAGCGGCTGGTATCCCGACTTCGGCTACATGGCGTTGATCAGCTGGCGGCTGCTTCGGGCCGACCCGTGGCCCGCCTGGTGGGCGGCCCCGCTCGGCCTCGTCAACGACCTGTTCACCGGATATCCGATAGGCTTCTCAATCGCTTTGTGGAGTGCGACGATGCTGGCGCTCGACTTGGTCGATCGCCGCACGATGTGGCGTGATTACTGGATCGAGTGGATTTTGGCGGCTGTGTTGCTTGCGATCGACGAATGGCTGCAATGGCGGCTCGCGGCGGCTGGCCGACGCCGCGCGTTCGCCTTTTCAATGATGATCCCGCCACTTATCATCTCGATCTGCGTTTTCCCCTTAAGTGCCTGGCTCGTGTCGCGCATCGATGCGTGGAGGCTTGGGCGATGAGCAAGCCCATTCGACTCACCAACGCCCACCAGTCGATCACCTTCTCGCGCCGGATGCTCCTGCTCAGCGGCGCCGAGGCCGCGGTCGGCACCATGCTGATCGGCCGCATGGGCTGGCTGGCGATCGCGCAGAACCAGAAGTACGCGCTTCTGTCGGAGAGCAACCGGGTCCAGCTGATCCCGGTTCCGCCGCGCCGCGGGTGGATAATCGATCGCAACGGCAAGCCGATCGCGATCAACAAGGCGAGCTTCCGCGTCGACATCATTCCGCAGCAGATGGTCAAGGGCACGGACGTCGTCGCCGACGTCGCAAAGCTCATTCAACTCCCGCCCGACGAGGTCGACCGGATCAACCGCGAGCTTGCGGTCTCGCGCGGATTTCAACCGGTGTCGGTGGCCGACAACATTCCCTACGAACAATATGCCGCGATCACGGTCCGCCTGCCGGAGCTTCCCGGGATCGCCGCATCGCGCGGGTTCACGCGGTTCTACCCCGGGGGTTCAAGCGTCGGGCAGCTGATCGGCTATGTCGGCGCGGCGTCCGCCGACGAATACGAAAAAGAAAACAAGAACCCTCTGCTCCTGATTCCTGGTGTGAAAATCGGCAAAGAAGGTCTTGAGAAGTCGCTTGAACCTGTGCTTCGCGGACAACCCGGCGGGCAGCGAGTCGAGGTCACAGCGCGCGGTAAGCTGGTCAAGGAGCTTGACCCCAAGCCGGACCGCAGTGGTGGCACCGTCCAGCTCACCATCGATTCCGACCTGCACGAATATGCCGCCCGCCGCATCGGCGACCAGTCGGCGGCCATGGTCGTCATCGACGTCGCCAATGGCGACATCCTCGCAATGCCGTCAATGCCGTCATTCAACCCCAACAATTTCTCCGACGGGATCAGCAACAACGAATGGAAGATGCTCTCGGACGACGACCATCTGCCGCTGGTCGATAAGACGCTGGAGAGCCTCTATCCCTCCGGCTCGACGATCAAGCCGTCGATGGCGATGGCGTTGCTCAATGCGGGCGTTGACCGCAGCGCAGAGCGTCGAACTGCACGGGAGCCTTCCAGCTCGGCAACCACATTTTTCACTGCGACAAGCGCCACGGTCCGGTCGATATGGACGCGGCCGTCGTCCATAGCTGCGACATCTATTTCTACACCATGTGCCTTCGCGTCGGGGCGGAAAAACTCTCGCCGATGGTCCGCTCGATGGGCTTCGGCGAGAAATTCGACCTGCCGTTCGACGATCAGCGCTTCGGCACCGTCCCCGACCCTGACTGGATGATGCGCAAATATCATCGGAATGGCAGGGATACGACACCGTCAACATGTCGATCGGCCAGGGCATGGTCCTTATCAATCCGCTGCAGCTGGCGGTGATGGCCAGCCGCCTCGCGACCGGCAAGCGGGTCGTTCCGCGCCTGCTCAAGAGCAAGCCGATCGTCAGCCGCAGACCCAGCTCGCCGTTGATCGAGGACCATTTGACCTTCATCCGGAAGGCAATGTGGGGCGTCGTCGATCACGGAACCGCCGCCGCAGCGAAGCTGCCGCTCGACGGCGTCCAGATGGCCGGAAAGACCGGCACCGCCCAGACGCACAATCTGAGCGCTGGCGAACGCGGCAACTACACGGCGTCACAATGGAAGCTTCGCGACCATTCGCTGTTCATGGCCTTCGCACCGTTCGACAATCCTCGTTATGCGGCCGCGACGATTGTGGAACACGGCGGCTTCGGAGCGGCGGTCGCCGCACCGCTGGTCCGCGATACCCTCACCTATCTCTACGACAAGCAGAAGGCGCTCGCCGCGCTCGATATTTTCGAGCAGAGCATCGGCGGAACGCCCGATGAGCGCCTCGCGCGCAAGACGGCCGCGTGGCGCACCGCCAACGGTCTGCCGCCGATTCAACCCAAGCAGGCATGATCACCTCCGCCATCATTCCAAAGCCGCTCGCGCGGCTGCCGTGGCGCTTGATCTTTCTCGTCACGGGGATCGCGGCGTTCGGCCTCATCGTGCTTTATTCGGCGGCCGGAGGGTCGATTCACCCGTGGGCGATCAAGCAGGCGCTCGTATTCCTCGTCTTCCTGGTGATCGCGGTCGCCATGTCGTGGATGAGCGAGGGGACCATCAAGTCGATCGCCTTCCCGCTCTACGGACTGACGCTGATCATGCTGTTGGGCGTGGAGGCTCTGGGCTTCGTCAGCAAGGGCGCGCAGCGCTGGCTCGATATCGGCCCGCTCCGACTCCAGCCGTCGGAATTCATGAAGCCAGCGATCGTGCTCACCCTCGCCCAATTCTATGAATTGGTGCCGCCGGCCGAGATTCGCAAATGGCGCGCGATATGGCCGGCGCTGCTGCTACTTGGCGTGCCTGCAGTTCTCATCCTGATCCAGCCGGACCTGGGCACCTGCATCATGGTCGTCCTGTGCGGAGTCACAGTCATGTTCCTGGCCGGTCTGCCGTGGTGGCTATTCGCCGCGCCAGCCGCCGCAGTCGCGGTTGCAGCGCCGATCGTCTACGGGATGATGCACGGATACCAGCGCAAGCGGATCGACGTCTTCCTCAGCCCCGAGAGCGATCCCCAAGGCGCCGGCTATCACATCGCCCAATCGAAGATTGCGATCGGCTCCGGCGGGATTTGGGGAAAAGGCTTCCTGCACGGCAGCCAGAGCCACCTGCAATATCTGCCCGAGGGTCACACCGACTTCGTCTTCGCCACCATGGCGGAAGAATGGGGCCTTGTCGGCGGGGTCCTGCTGATCCTAGCGTTCGCCGCAGTGATCCGCTGGGGAATGCGGGTCAGCTCCAGCGCACGCACGCGTTTTGGCCAATTGGCCGCCGCGGGACTGTCGGCGACGATCTTCTTCTACGTCTCGATCAACCTGATGATGGTGATGGGCCTGGCGCCCGTCGTCGGGGTCCCCCTCCCCCTCGTCAGCTTTGGCGGCTCGGCGGTGATGACCGTGATGCTGTGCCTCGGGCTGTTGATGGCGCTCGAGCGGCAGCAGCGGACCGGCTCGTCGAACCTCCCCTGATCGTCATTTGCCGGCCGCAGCGATCGCGTTCCAGCGGGTAGCAGCGGCGGCGAGCGCGCGGCTCATCAGCGCATAGCCCCGGACACTGTCCGGCGAAGGCGCGCCGTCACTCCCTTCGACGGCAGTATTAAGCTCGTCGAGGCGGTCGGAGATACCCTGCAGCGTGGCCGGTTCAGAGGAGCCGAGATCGGGCGGCGGCGCGCCGGCCACCGCGTCGATCTGCGCGATCACGGCCGCGGCGGAGGCGGTCTTCGCCGTCGCGAGTTTCTCCTTCAGCGCCGCGGCCTCCTTGAGGATCTTGCGCACAAGGACGCGCGATTGCTCAATTTGGCGGGCGAGGCGGAACTGAGCATCGAAATCCGCCTGCGTAACGCGAATCCGGGGGTCGGGGACGATCTCGAGCGGCTGGCGAAGCTGCTGCCCCGCGACGTCGAACTCAACGGTGTAGTGTCCTGGCGGCGCCCAAACACCTGAGAAGCCGTCCTCCTCGGTGAATCCGGCGGGCCGCGGGTAATGCAGGTCCCAGACAAACCGATGGTGGCCGGGAGCTGCGGCTGGCGGCCGCGGAGACACCTCCCACTCCGGGGCGACGGTGAGCTTGGACAAATCGAGCGGCGGCGATCTGTCATCGCTGCTGAACCGGTTCACCAGCGCACCCGAAGAATCGAAGATTTGGATGATCACCTGACCGCTCACCGGCGCCGGGACGTTGTAGTCGATCATCGCGCCCAGCGGCGGATTGGGGGCAAGCGGCTCGTCCTTCGGCATGGGGGTTCCGGTGAAACTCGGCTCATTGACGCGCACGGCGGGAGCGATGGGAAAGAGGCGCGCTGCGCTCCCGGGAAGGGCCGCGAGCGCACGCAGAGGAACGATGTCGTCCATCACATAAAATCCGCGGCCGTGGGTGGCGATGACGAGGTCGTCGCCGTGGATCGTAATGTCGCGGACGGATGTCGTCGGCAGGCCAGTCTGCAGCGGCTGCCACGAATCGCCGTCGTCGAACGAGACGAAGGTGCCGCGCTCGGTGCCGGCGAACAGCAGTCCGCGGCGGACGGGATCCTCGCGAACCACATTGACCGAAGTGGGACCGCCTGAATTCGGCAGCCCCTCGTTGATTGTCTGCCAGCTGCGTCCGCCGTCGCGCGTGCGGAGGATATACGGGCGCTGGTCGTCCAGCCGGTGGCGGTCGATCGCGGCATAGGCGGTGTCCGGATCGAAATGCGACGGCTCGATGATCCCGACCTTCGACCAGGGCTGGAGAAAAGCCGGAGTGACGTTCTGCCAGTGCGCTCCACCATCGGCCGTCCGCCAGATGAGCCCATCGTCGGTGCCGGCCCAGATCAGCCCGTCCTTCAGCGGCGACGGACCGATGTCATAGACCACGCCGCGCCGCGGTCCCTTCTCCGCTGTGTCGTTCGCCGTTTGCGGGTCAAGCGTCGCCGGAATGCCTGGGTCGGGGCGCGTCAGATCGGGGCTGATGGGTTGCCACGTGCGGCCTTCGTCCGCCGTCCTCCAGATCCGCTGGTTGCCGAAATAAAGCGCGTGCTCGCGCCGGCCCCAGGTCAGTGGGAGCGTCCATTCGCTGCGGTACTTGTCGGGAAAGGCGAGCGTCGGATTGACGTTGCGCGTCTGCCCCGACTTGAGGTCGAGCCGGTCGACCCGCCCGCCGTAGACCACATCGGGATCGAGCGGGTCGGGCGCGATTTCGTCGGCTTCGCCGCCGGCGGTGATCTCATGAAATTGCGTCATGTTGATCCCGTCGTACTTGCTGTCGCTGCGGCTCGGGACCGCGGCAGCGCCCGAATCCTGCTGTGCGCCATAGATCCGGTACGGGTACCGGTTGTCGGTCGAAACGTGATAGAATTGGCCGGTCGGCTGGTTGTACCAGCTGTTCCACGTCTTCACGGCTCAGACCGACAACCGGTACCCGTTGCCGGGAACACGTGGCACACAGCAGGATTCGGGCGCTGCCGCATCCCGAGCCGCCGACACAAGTACAACAGTGCGACATAACGCAATTTCATGAGATCACCGCCGGCGAAGCCGACGAAATCGCGCCGACCCCGCTCAATCCCGATGTGGTCTACGGCGGGCGGAGTTGCAACAGGCTCGACCTCAAGTCGGAGCAACCGCGGTTCGATCCGACGCTCGCCTTTCCCGACAAGTACCGCAGCGAATGGACGCTCCCACTGACCTGGGGCCGGCGCGAGCACGCGCTTTATTTCGGCAACCAGCGGATCTGGAGGACGGCGGACGAAGGCCGCACGTGGCGACCCGTCGGCCCCGATCTGACGCGCCCCTATTCCAGGCATTCCGGCGACGCTTGACCCCCCAACGGCGAACGACACAGCGGAGAAGGGACCGCGGCGCGGCGTGGTCTATGACATCGGTCCGTCGCCGCTGAAGGACGGGGCTGGGCCGGCACCGACGATGGGCTGATCTGGCGGACGGCCGATGGTGGAGCGCACTGGCGGGACGTCACTCCGGCTTTTCCCCAGCCCTGGTCGAAGGTCGGGATCATCGAGCCGTCGTATTTCAATCCGGACACCGCCTATGCCGCGATG
>CAWAXE010000013.1:0-161723 GCA_963785965.1 uncultured Alphaproteobacteria bacterium | reverse complement strand
CAAATTCTGACTTTCCAGGCACAGGCCCCGGTCTTGCCGCAGCCATCGTGCTCGACAAGGATTTGAAAGTCATTGCGCGTGCCGACGTCAATATCAATCAGACCTTCGCGCTGCCCCCACGCGATGCCCTGCCGCACATCGGCAGCAAGAACCGCAAGTCGTTCTGTTGCCCGACGCCAATTACGTCGCCGCCGTCGTCAAATTGGACCAGTATGAGGACTACTATCTTTACCTGACGCGACTGCTCGATCCTAGGATCGTGCCACAACTTCAGGCCACCCGTGCAAGCGCGTAGAATATGCAGCGCTCGAAACGCGCGGGCTCGGCGTTCAGGTGGCGTTCGCCCTGATGTATACCGTGATCGCGTTGACGGTGTTTCTTTCAGCTGTCTGGATCGGACTGAATTTTGCCAACCGGCTGGTTGCGCCAATCGGCGGCTTATCGGAGCCGCGAATGCGATTTCGACCGGGAAACCTGTATGTGCGCGTTCCAGTGCGCCAGGCAGAAGGGGACCTGGCGCAGCTCGGCGAGACGTTTAACCGGATGACGCAGGAGTTGCGGGACGCGACATTGATGACATCATGCAGGCGATGATGTATCGACAGCCGCCGTAGGTTCACTGAGGCCGTGCTGGCTGGCGCAAGCGCGGGCGTCATCGGTGTCGACGGCGACGGCGCGGTCAGTATCCTCAACCGATCGGCGGAAAAATTGATAGGATGCACCGAAAGCGAGGCCCTCGGCAGGCCGCTCGCCGAGGCGCTGCCCGAGCTCGCCGACTTCATGGCTGCGGCCCGATCCGGGTCGCGCACGCAAGATCAGTCACAATCAGCCGCAACGGCCGTGAGCGCAATCTTTCCGTTCGCGTGACAAGCGAACAGGCCGGCGACTCCGATCGCGGCTATGTGGTGACGCTTGACGATATTACGGAGTTGGTTGCGCACAGCGAACTTCTGCCTGGGCCGATGTTGCCCGTCGCATTGCGCATGAGATCAAGAATCCGCTGACGCCGATTCAGCTTTCGGCCGAACGGTTGCGCCGGAAATACGGCAAAATGATCCAGGAGGATCGTAGCGCTTCGAACAATGCACGGACACGATCGTTCGCCAGGTCGAAGACATTCGGCGCATGGTCGACGAGTTTTCACATTTCGCGCGAATGCCGAAGCCCGTTATGTCTACCGAAGACGTCGCTGATGCGGTCCGGCAAACGGTGTTCTTGATGCGCGTGGGGAATTCAGAAATCGATATCGATACCAAGATCGATGAAGATCCCATGCCAGCCCGGTTCGACCGGCGGCTGATCTCGCAGGCGCTGACCAATATCATCAAGAATGCCACCGAGGCGATCGCAGCCGTTCCGTCCGAGGACCTCGGCAAGGGGCGATCCGCGTATTTGCGGAACGGGAAGGCGACGAAGTCGTCATCGACGTGATCGATAATGGTATGGCCTGCCCAAAGCAAACCGCAGCCGGCTGCCCGAGCCTTACGTTACGACCCGGGAAAAGGGCACAGGGCTGGGACTTGCGATTGTCGGGCGCATTATCGAGGAGCACGGCGGCAGCATCGAGTTCCGCGACGCCGGCGAAAAGATACCCGGCCAGCGGGGTGCATGGGTGCGCATACGGTTTGCCGCCGCCGGCAAAGCAGAACAGCCTCGGTCAGAACAACCAACATCTGTAAGTGGGAAATGACATGGCCTCTGAAATTCTGATTATCAGCGTTTGGGCGTTGGGGAGGGTGCGGACATCGGCCATAGGCGCGCCGCTTAGGCCGCAGCGGTTAACCGGACACCTGTTCGCTTTGGACGAACGCTGCGGAGCGATGGAGCGACGCGGTAAAACAGCCCTGCGTGCACCCAAGGCGGGGAGCAAAGCGTTGGGGGCGTGCAAAGGAGGCATTTGCCATGAGCGGTTTCGAAAATATTCGCGAGCATATGGAAGTCATTGGTGCGGACGGCGTGCACCTCGGAACCGTCGACCGGGTCGAGGAAAACCGGATCGAGCTGATCCGCGCCGACAGTGGCATCGGTCACGAAGAGCACCACCACTACATTCCGCGCGGCCTTGTCGCCGAGGTCGAGGGCGATCAAGTCCGTCTGACCGCGCGCGGCGACGTCGTCGCCGACCTGTTCGAGCAGGAAGAGAGCGGCAACCCTATCGGATGACCCTTTCCACCGGCTTGCCAAGGCAGATCGACGGAGCAGTCTAAACCCATGAAGAACCGGGGCGAATTGGCGCCTTCAAACTCGTTCAACTGGACCCGGGTTGAAGTTTATCTCGGCGCGATGGCGCGCCGCCGAACCGAGCGGCGCAGACGCGAACCGAAGCCGCGCACTCAGCCTGAGGCTCCGCGCTGATGCTCAGCACATTGCCGTACCTTGTGCTGATCGGGGCGCTGGCCGTGCTGGCGATTGGAATCATGATCATCGCTTTTCCCGGCGCTCAGCCGCAGCCCCCCGCGCCCGGCAACGCACCAGCAGGGCGTCGCGGGCAAGGGCTGGTTCCAGGAAGCGCAGAAGCAGTTCCACTGACCGCCCATTGCTGTTGCCGCATTCGCGGCTAGGATCGGCTGCGGATCGACTAAGAGGGGGAGAGGCGCATGAAAGTTCGTAAGCTGCTGCTTGCCGGCGCCGTTGCTGCGCTGGCCGGCTGCAATCAGGCGGCTGAGAATAGGTCTGAGAACGTTGGGACGAACGCCGCTGCATCCGCGCCGAAGCACCCGACCTATTGCTTCTTCAAGGACTCCGCCACGAAGAGCTGGAGCGCATCGCGTGACGCCGCCGGCAATGTCACCGTCAAGGGCAAGGCGCTTCTCGAGGATACGCGCTACATGGCCGCGGTTGGGCAGCCGGAGATCTCTGGCCCAACGCAAGTGTGTGGCTGACGATGGGGCCGAATACCAACGCCTATGGCGCGCCCGGGAATTGGTGGGACGCCACCGCTACGATACCCGGCAGCAGCGGAGTCGTTTCGGTCAGCGTCATGTGCGGGACCAAGACGGTAGCGAAGTTGAAAGTCCCTAAAGGCCGCTGAGGCTCGAGCGTTTATCCCGCGGCGCCGGGCTGGCAGGCGATTCCGGTATCCTGGGGGTCGAGCTCTTTGCGGTAGCCGGGCTGGCCCGGATAAAGCGGCGCCTTGCCGGCCGCCCGCGCCGCGTCGCAGTCGGCATAATAGGCGCTCTCTTCGACTTCGGCGGAGGTTTCGCCCGGTTTCGCCGATGGACCCTTGGGAGCGTTCGCCGCCGCCGCGGGCGATGCATTCGACCATTTCGACCAGGCATAACCGCCGGTGAGACCGAAGATCACTGCGGAGACCAACAGAATGAGCGCGCGCATGAGTTTGCGTGTCGCACGCGCCAGTTGCCGAATGGTTAACGGCCGTCAATCAGTTCAGCAGCGCAGGGTGTCCGCAGCCTACCACTGGAGCCATTCACTCTGCCGTAATCTGTATTCCGACAGCGTGCGCGGATGCCCGCTGGCTTGCCTGCAGCTTTGGTCTTGCTCGCCCAGGCGGCCGGCGCGGCTACTCCGGCGGACGCTCCGCCGGCTATTTACGGGCCAGCCGCGCCCGCGGTGCCCGAGCCTGCCGCGGCGCCGGTGAAGCCTGCCGAAACCTGCCCGACGCCGGCCCAGGCTGGCAATTCGCAGGAGATCGTCATCTGCGCCGAGAAGCCGCAGGGCTATCGCATCAACCCCGATGTGCTGAAGGCGCGGCGCGAGAAGCGGAGCGCTGGAAGGCCGACGCGGCCGGGACCGATCGCGATGAAGGACAACAGCTGCACCGTCGTCGGGACCGCGCCGTGCATGGGCGTGTTCACCGGCATCAACCTGCTCGCCGCGGCGGCGACGCTGGCCGAGATGGGCGACCGGCTGTCGAAGGGCGAGGAGATCGGCAGCATGTTCGTCACCGATCCGCAGCCGAGCGAGTACCAGCTCTACCTCGAAGCCAAGCGCGAGCGGGAGGCGGAAGAGGCGAGAAATCCAAAGCTGCCGCGGCCAAGGCGGCCAGCAGCAGGTGAAAGCCGCCGTGGAAAGGCGCGGGCGGCTGCGGCTGCCGAACAGACCCAGCAGGCCGCAAAGCCGGCGCAATAGCAGTCGAGACGCTAACCGAGTGGTAATCACGCGCGTTTATCGTGTCCGCATGAGCCGCACGATGATCGCCAATATCTCAACCCGTGGAAGTTCAGGCGCGAGCAGGAGCGACCAGCGTCTGCAGGCCCTGCGCCAACGCGACGGCGAAGATTGCCGCCGCTGCCGCCGCCCGATGCGCTTCGATCTGCCCGCGGGACACGATCTTTGTCCCAAGGTCGAGGCAATCCTTTCATCGCCGGCTGACGGACCGGAGCAGCTCGACAATCTCTGCCTCTGCCATCGCCGCTGCAATGCGGAGAGCGCGGACTATACCGCCGAGGTGAAGGAGCGCATCCGCCGCAAGGCCGAGGCCGACCTGCTGTCCAGGTCGCGCAAGCGGAAGCGCAAGGCGGCCTAGCCGCCCCCACGATACGGCTCGCAGGCGATGCCGTCGCTGTCGCCGTCCATCTCCGGCCGATAGCCGGGCTGGCCGGCGTAGAGCGGCGCCTTGCCGGCCGCGCGAACTTCGTTGCAGCCGGAGTAATAGACGCTTTGTTCAATGCGAGCGCGCTCGTCGGGGGGTTGGAACACCGCCGGCGGCAGCATCGACCAACCGTACCCCGCAATTCCACCAAGCATCACCGCCGGAATGAGGATATCTTTCGCGCGCATCGGTGGGTTTTCGCAGATCAGGGTTGTGGAAGCGTAAAGGCGCTGCGCCCGTCTGGGGGCCCTTCCTCCGCAGGGGAGCAAATAAGGGCGGATGTTAACCCACCGCTGGTAAGTTCCCGCGGGTGAGCAGGCATTGGAACCCGCGCGGCGAGCTGGACCGCATTGTCCCGGTGGAGCGGGCGCCGCGGCGGCGTTGGCCGGCGGGCGCGACTGCGGGCGTGGTGCTGGTCGCGGCCTGCTGCATTGGCGCTGCGGTCGTCCTCTACCAACTGGCGGCCCCGCGCGACGTGTTTGGGCCCTAATGGATTTCGCTCGAAAGTGGTACTTTGAGCGAGGCGAGCGGAGAGGTTGTTCTCCTGCGAAGGCAGGAGCCTAGACCGGCGAGGCCGCTTCTCTCCACGATTTCCAAATGAGCGCTACGCGCGTCTAGGCCCCTGCCTCCGCAGGGGAACAGCACAGCGCTAACCCTATCGTTACCAAAACGGATTATTGTCGCCATTGTGAGCAAGCATTGGAAACCTGGCCGCAAGACGGTCGCGCTGAAGCCGGCGGTGCGCCGGTCGCGCATTCGGCGCGAGCCGGTGCGGCTGGAGCCGCAGCTCGATCCGGTGAAGGCCGAAGCCCGGGCACGAGAGCGCGAGATGTGGGGCGGAGTCGCCGGAGTCGTGCTGTTTGGGGTGGCGCTGGCCGTGCTCGTGGTCGGGATCAGCGTGGCGACGATCTTCCACGAGGACCGCGCCGCCGCGGCGCGGGCGCTGCGCTTCGGCCAATGCTATAATGCCCAGGGGCCCAATTGCGTGCTGGACGGCGGCACCATCTATGTCCAGCGCGAGAAGGTCGAGATCGCCGGTCTCGAAGCGCCGCAAATCCAGGACGCGCGCTGCGATGCGGAACGGAGCCGCGGGATCGACGCGGCCGTGCGGCTGGCCGATTTGCTCAACAGCGGCAAGGTGAGCGTCGGCGCGCCCTTCCGCGACGAATACGGCCGCGCCGTGCGCAAGGTGCAGGTGGATGGCGAGGATGTCGCCGGGACGACTGGTCGAGGCGGGCGTGGCGCGGGAGTATGACGGCAGCCGCAAGGGTGGTGCGGCTCGAGCCGCCGTTGATTTCACGCGAAGACTGGTCGTAAGACGCGAAGACGCGAAGATAATCGTCTCCTGCGCAGGCAGGAGCCCAGACGCGCGGAGCGCTTCCTTTCAACGAACTGGACCCCGGCCTTCGCAGGGGAACGGGAAGGCGGGTCCGGCGCGTTGGCCGGGATGACGAAGGCCCCTCACGCTTTGCCGGTCCCCCCTCCCCTCGAAATCGAGGAGAGGAGAAAGCGCGAAACGCAGCGAATGCAGCGTCCCTACGCGCGCGCGTGAGTCCCGCCGTCATTCGTCCACGCTCGACAGGCCGTCCGCCATCTCGTCATGGCGGTCGTCGATCCACGCCGCCTCCTCGCACTCGCATCCCTCCTGCGGGACGTCGGCGAGGCTTTCGAGCAGCTGTGGCATCGCCTTGCGCGCCTGCTCGCGCGGGTCGCCGCTCACCAAGGCGTGGGCCTTTGCCGCGGGCGAGCCGAAGGTCAAAGGATCGAGGCGCGAGAGGAGCCAGGTGAGCAAATAATCGGACGGGATTTGCCGCTCCATCACCAGCTCGCCGTTCTTGTAGAAGCGCTCGACCCGGCCGTTGAGCGCGCGGTCCCAGGCAATCGCCGCACCGCGCGTCGCGGCGAGCTTCATCGCCGCATCCCAGGCTGCCGCGAAGCTGTCGGCGCCAGCCTTGTTGCGGAGGCGATAGGCCGAGCTCGAGGCGACCCCGGCGGCGGCCGAGCCTGACCCGCCGAGCCGGTCAGGGCGAGCCGCTCGATGAACGTGCGCTGCTTCTCTGCGGTCCAGCCGGCGTGGCGCTTGCGCGTCGGGGCAGGGGTAAAGTCAATTGATGGGGGATGCGCGAGCTCGGTTGCGGTGGGTTCGACGACTTTGAGACGGCTGGCCATGTGGGGGACTCCTCTGGTTCAAAGAGTCGCGTCAATTAGGCAATTATATACTTGACTTAGCAGGACCGATTCGCTCTAGGACATCTGCGATGTCAGCACAGGATTGCCGGGACGTTTGGGAGTGTTTCGCTGGCGCAAGTTGAAGAGGCTTGGCGCTCGTGGACAATGCAGATGAGCTAACCGAAGAGGTTATCAGGATCATCGAGTTTGAGATAAACCAGTGGTTTGCTGGCGAGGGCACGCTGCGCGAATGCGCGGAGAGGATCTATCGCTTGATCGGAGACAAGCCGATTATCTCGGCGATGAATGGTGACATTTCATGCGCCAGGCCGGACATCTCTTGAGCGTAGGTCGCAATTTCGGCGTTCGTGTAGGTTACGGTGCTCCGCTTTAGCCCGCGGCCTTCTTCTTTGGCGATATGAACGTGCCAAATAAGGGCTCTCCTGTTTTTTGGTCAGGGAGCCGTGGGCGATGGTCTTACGGAAGCGATTTAGGTCGGCCAGCCGAAGCCGCATTTCTTTGAGCTTGGCGCGTTGATCACCGCTCCAGCGTATGTCCGGCTCCATTTGTTCGAGGTATCGAAGCTTAGCCGTGAAATCGCGGGGAAAGTCTTGGCCCCGGCCTGTTTTGATAACTCTCCCGACGCGCCGCATGTACCATTCGATCAGGCTATTGAGCATCAAGGCAATGTCCGCCCATTCGGCGTTCATGCTGCCGATCAGGGCGAAAACGGACTGGTCATAAGCCCAGAACGCTTCTTGATCCCAGCGGCGGATTGCCCGAAGCCTTTGCAGCTTCCTTTTGCGTAACGGGTTCCAACGCCGGAGCATTCGCATGTCAAAGACCGATCAGAATGATGAAACCTACACCGAAGAGGAGACGGTGGCACGGCGCGAGGCCGCGATTCAACGGCTCCTGAAGACGCCGCACAAGCCGCAAAAGGAAAACAAAAAGCCGCGCAGATGAGCTATTTTCTGATCGCCATTTCATTGGCAACCATTTCTCTCGGAATTTTGATTTTCGTGCTGAACTTTCTGCGCCATTTGCGGGACGACTTGGAGAGCACACTCACTTGGATTCGCAGTTGCGGCATCGAATTAGATCGCCAGAACGCCAGACTTGAGCGGACCTTGGACAGGCGAGCCAGTCGGGCTCGACATAACTCGGTAGCTCCGTCGGCTGTTCGCCTCGACGTTCGTTATGAGGGGTGCTTCGTTGTGGCGCCAACTCTCATGTTTTGGCTGCGGCGGATTGCCTGAAAGAACGCTCTTCACAAGCGAGGCGGTGACCCTAACTTGGAATGGGCGAACCGTGGTTCGCGTCCCGTTGACAACGGTCGCAGTCACCTCGAGCACGCGATGGCCGAGGACCACTTGTGACCAACTGAAGTCCCATTCGGCAGCTACACGCCCACGCCAAGCGTCCCAAGCTACATAGGCTGATACGCATGTTGCGATGCCCGTAACGACAGTCGCAGCGGCAATGATTATTGTTCCAACATCCATTTATCGAAAGCTAACCGGACTCTCTAACAGTCCAGCGCTTGCGGCGCTCGCCAATCCAGAGCGGCGCCTGAAAGTAGTTAGGCTGCGAGTGCGTTAATCCGCCGATAGGTCAGGCGGCGACCGACCATGCCCTTGAGGATGTCGTTAGCGCGTTCGCCGTCCATTGGTCTTGGTCGAATAGCGCATGTCGAACTCGGCCAGATAGCGGTGCATGTGGATTGGCGACCAATGGTGATATGTGCCGATCACGCCGCGCTTTAGGATGCTGAAGAAATTCTCGGCTGTGTTCGAGTGAACGTCGCCTTTTGCGTAATGACGGCTCGCGTGCAGCATATGGCCGTGACGGGCGAACTCGCGGCCAACATCCCAATAAATGCGGGCTTCGTCCGTCATGAGGGTGGACGCGCGATCGATGTTAGTGACCAGTGCGGCGCGGACGGTGTTCGCGTGGATATTGGCAATGTGGAATGAACGAGCGCGCCCGTCGCGCTCGACAAGCGTAACAACCTTCTTCTTGGGAGCGGGCTTGCGATAGGCGCGGTTGCCGTGCCTGCCGCCAACGTAAGCCTCATCGGACTCCACAATCTTGCCGGGACCGCCAAGCGGGCCGGTGTCGTTCGCGCCTGCCATTGCTTCGCGGATACGATGACAAAGGAACCACGCGCTCTTATACGTCACGCCAAGCATGCGGCTCATTTGCAGGCGCTCATGCCCTTCTTTGAAGCGGCCATGAGGTGCGTTGCGAGAAGCCATTTGTGCAATGGGATATGGCTACGCTCCATCACCGTTCCGGTGCGAACGGTGAACTTGTCGCGGCAATCATTGCAAAGCCAGTAACCAGCCTGTGTCTTGCCGCCCATGAGGGTGACGCGACCGCTACCGCAATGTGGGCAATCAACGCCGTCCGCCCAACGGTCGGCTTCGAGATGCTCGCGAGCCTTGGCTTCGTCATGGAAGATCGGGGTCTGTGATGTTGATGTTCATGGCTTCCTCTGAAGCCTTTATGCGCTCACAGGCTTGCTAAGTCAAGTATATAATTGCCGTCAATTAACCAAATAGGTATGTGTAGGAAAATGCTTTGTGCGCGTCAGGCGGGCTGAAATATGGCCGACGGATGCCTCACTATTGATTGGCAGATTGAGCGGCTCCCTTGGCGGCGCGCTTCGCGGCTTTCTCCGCCTCCCGCTTGGCCTGCGCCTGCTTCCAGGTCTCGATGTCGCCAGGTTCAAAGCAGAACGGCACAAGCGCGTTCGCCTGTTTGGATGCATCGGCGGAGTATAGTCGCATGTTGAGAAAGCGCGCGCTGCTGCGGCCCTTTTCGTAAAGCCAGGCGTCATAGGTGCCGAGCACCGTTCCATCTTTGGCTGTTGCGCGCCACAGCGCCCGGAAGGTGTAACCCTGATTGCTGACGACTACGCCGATCGGCTCGATCTGGGCGACACGACCTGCCCACGGATCGCGGACGGCGCGGACGTCCTGCTCTTTCCCGTCCAGATCCCAGTGCCAGATCGACTTGCTGCTGCCCGTGAACAGAGGCTTCAGGTCAGTGCTAGCGGATGCTATCTCCAAATAGTTCTGAATCGCCGATGCGACACGTGTCGGGCCTTGGGCTACATCCTTAGGCTTGGGCTGCATTCGTCCATCATAGCAGGCGCGAGGCGCGCTACTGTTCATATTGGCGATCGTGCTGCCGATAACGTCGGCCGTGAAGGACGATTGCGCCACTGCCGGGGGCGGCGCCGAGCAGCGCGAGTGCGCCGGCGCTGAACATAGTCTTACGCATTGAAATCCCCCGCTTTCCCGTTGCAGAGCGTAGCAGACGGAAATTTCAGTGCAATCGTGCTCTGGCGGTGGGATGACCAGTCAGGGCTATCCTGACGGTCTCTCTGGCCGCGTGAGGAAGAGAAGCAGGAGCGCTAACCGGGCGGTAAGTGCCGGCGGGTTAGTCCGCTCGGGTGAGCAGGCATTGGAAACCCCCAAGTTCCGGCGGGGAGCTGTCGGGCACAGTCGTTGTCGTAGTCCTTGTGGCGGCAGCCTGCGCGGGCATTGCTGTTGGCCTCGGCCAGCGACCCGGATCGCGCGGATGGCTTCAGGCGGACGCCTCGGCGGCGGTCAACGCGACCCTTCGACAGAGCTCAGGACAGGCCTTCGACTATTGCCAGTGGGGCGGCGGGACCAATTGCGTGGTGGACGGCGACACCTTCTGGATCGGCGGCGAGAAAGTGCGGATCGCGGGCATCGACGCGCCGGAAACGCATCCGTCGCGCTGCGAGTATGAAGCGCGGCTCGGCAATGCGGCGACGGACAAGCTGCACGCGCTGCTCAACAGCGGCGCGGTGACGATGACAAGATCGACCGCGACCGCGACGTTTACGGGCGGCTGCTGCGCAATGTGGGGTCGATGGCGCGGATGTCGGCGAGGCGATGATCAGCGCCGGGGTGGCGCGGGAATATGCGGGCGGGCGGCGGTCTTGGTGTTAGCCCCAGATGTTAAGTGTTCCGGCGTCAATGAACTCAACTTGCAAGGGAAGCTTTTCGTCGCGCATGGCCGCCCATGACTGGGCCTTGTTTCGTATGACGTGATTTACCGGGCTATCCGGATCGCCGAAAATGCTGACGTAAACTTCGCCGATCTTGCCGTGAGGGATGCGATTGAGAACGTGACTGTCGTTGTCGGCAAGCGAGTGACCAACGATGAACATCGCTCCACTCTTGACGCCGCAACACCCGTCGAAGCTGCGCAGTGCTTTCGATAGATAAGCGTTGCGATTTATGCGGGTCATTTTGATATCGCTCGTCGCCTCGGATACGAACAGTGGATATTTGTCATCGTCGAGAGCTGCGCGAATTTGATCCATCAAGGGCTTATTGCCTGATCTTTCCCAGCAGAGCTTCGCCAATTCCGGGCCGCGCTCGTACAGGTGGAGGGCACCATGGATGTAGCTTATTGTCTGCCGTTGCGATGCGCTGAACTGTTCCCATGCGACATATTCCGCGTCCCAATTTCCTTCGGGAGCGCGAAATCCGTCATCATGTTCTAATTCCGGATCTTGGCGAATTTGTACTTTGTCACCGTCCCAATCGACGCCGATGAAGTGGCGTAAGAAGGCTCGGCAGGCTTCATACTGAGCCTCTGAAATCTCGTTTGGCCGGGCTGGATGTCTTCCCGCGATTGCCTGGATGAGAACCTCTTTTAGCAGGCTAGCGTGCTCCGCCATCTTTGCGCCGTCGAATCCGTACAGCGGAGCAAGCTTGCTCGCTGCCTTGAGACTTTCCATCACGAATTCGAAATCGATGGTGCCAAGTAGCTCGAAGGCTATCTCCAGCTCAGCGGTTTTTTCAAAGAATCCTTGGGTTTTCGCTTCCTCGAACAGTGACGCGTAGCTGAAGCACTTCGGAAACAGCGAAATGCTGAAGCCATTCCCGAGAAGGAGATAGCGCTTACATCCTTCAGTGAGCGCAAGTGCCTCGTTGAACGAGATCATAAATAGTCTCTTCCGCAGGGACGCACCTGCGACGCGATCGGCACGCGGCACTCATAGCGTCAACGTCGAGATTAAACCACGCTGGTGCGTGGCCGCGTGGCGAAGTGCTGGCTAGCGAATATATTCGACTCAAGCGCCTTTCTTCAGGGCGGGCAAGTTGAGGTTGTACGCTGCCAGTGCTCTCGCTGCTGTTTCCGTGCTCAGGCTCTTCTTGGTGACCTGACCAGTGACGTATGCAGCAAACTTGCCACCGCGAATGTATTCCTCACGGAGCCACCGTTTGAACTCCCCCAGCGCTGCTTCCGGGTAGCACCACGGCGTCTGGGGATTGGATGCAGCCTGAGGGAAGTACGGTGGGTAGTGGTGTTGATACTCCAAACGGTCCCCGAACCGCTCGGCCAGAAGATTGTCCACCCAATGTTTGCCCCAACATCTTCCAATGCTGATGTCAGGGATGACGTCGTCGTTCGAGTAGATGCCTGCTTGTCCAAGAGTGACAGTCACTTCCGCGCTTTCTTTGAAGATACTGAAATACCCGTCGGGAGCACTGTGATACGTCAGCGAAACGCGGTCGTGAAAAGGTCTCCACTGACCGTCGATGTCTCGCGTGGGATGATAATCAATCGTTTCGTAGATCGCGTCACGGAAACCCTTACGCGCAAGAACACGGAAATTGTCCCGAGCTTCCTCTTGGCAGTACTGTTCCGCTTCGAAGGCGTAGTATTCGATCACTGCCAACGAAATCTCTTCGCGATAGGCGTAAAGCAATCTGCTGCCGACGCGCACCACCACATGGGCGTCAGCTAGACTGTGACCGTTGCGCGCAAGGATGTCGCGGATTTTGCTGATTTGCGGTTTCGGGACAGTCTCGTGCCACTGTGTACTGATGGTACCGATGTGTGCGTTTTCCACTCCGCACAGATTTGCCAATCCACGCTGCGTGAGAAACGGAGTTCCATCACTGAGAATGCCCATCCCCAAGGCGTGCACACGCGAGCCGTCGACGCCCTCGAGAGCTAGTTGGCCTTGACCCCCGTCCGCCGTCTGAAGAGTTGCCGGTAGACGAAATACGGAAACCATCCCGACCTCCTACTCCGCCGCAACCCCCGCCGCCTCAAACATATCCGGCCCCTCGCCAGCCGCCGCGGCCACTCCATCGTTCGCGGCATCCGCCTTCGCCTTCTGCCGCCGGTCGAAGCTGTCCCACACCGTGTTCCAGTCGCCGCGGGTCGCGGCCTTCGAATATTCGGTCGCGCGGGTCTCGAAGAAGTTGGCGTGCTCGACTCCGTTGAGCATCGGCGCGAGCCAGGGGAGCGGGTGCTCGTCGACCATGTAGATCGGCGCGAAGCCGAGCTGCCCAAGCCGCCAGTCGGCGAGGTAGCGGATGTATTTCTTGATGCCCTTGGCTTCCATGCCGTTGACCGGCCCCATCTCGAACGCGAGGTCGATGAACGCGTCCTCGAGCCGGACCGTCTTCTGGCAGGCGTCGACGATCGCTTCCTTGACCGCGGGGGTCAGGCAATCGCGCTCCTTCACGAAGGTGTGGAAGAGCTTGATGATGCCTTCGCAGTGGAGGCTCTCGTCGCGGATCGACCAGCTGATGATCTGGCCCATGCCCTTCATCTTGTTGAAGCGCGGGAAGTTCATCAGCATGGCGAAGCTGCCGAACAATTGCAGCCCCTCGGTGAAGCCGCCGAACATGGCGAGGGTCTTGGCGATGTCCTCGTCGGTATCGACCCCGAACTGCTGCAGATAATCGTGCTTGTCCTTCATCTCCTTGTACTGGAGGAAGGCCGAATATTCGCTCTCGGGCATGCCGATGGTGTCGAGGAGGTGCGAGTAAGCCGCGATGTGCACCGTCTCCATGTTGGAGAAGGCGGTCAGCATCATCTTGATCTCGGTCGGCTTGAACACGCGGCCGTATTTGTCGTGGTAGCAATCCTGCACCTCGACGTCGGCCTGGGTGAAGAAGCGGAAGATCTGGGTGAGCAGGTTGCGCTCCGATTCCTCGAGCTTCTGCGCCCAGTCGCGGCAATCCTCGCCGAGCGGCACTTCCTCGGGCATCCAGTGGATCTGCTGCTGGCGTTTCCAATATTCGAACGCCCACGGGTATTCGAACGGCTTGTAGGTCTTGGAGGCTTCGAGGAGGGGCATCGTGGGCTCCTTTGGAATGCGAATAGACGCCGACGCCGATGATCAGGGCACCGAGCAGGAAAAAGATCAGGGCGTACGCGAAGCGCGCGCGACGAGTAACGCTCGCCCCCGCATTGGCGCGACCAAGAGGTCCGTGCCAGCTTGAACTGGAGCGCAGCCCACTGCGCCCTCCTTCGTGCCTTCGTGTCGAGACCAAAGCCAGCGAACCGGTCGATGAGCCGACTGAGCGGCGGCTCGCGCAGGGATCGACGAGCGGTGCGCTAGGCCATCACTCGATCCTCCGCGCGCGGACGTCGATCACCCGGCCGCGATAGACGCGTGACTGGGTCTTGCGCGCGCCGACTCCGAACACGACGATGCCGAGGAAATAGCCGAAATCGTACCAGCCGCCGTTGTTGGGCACCGCGTAGACCGCGACGTTGGGGATGAAGAGCGAGACCACCCAGGCGACCGGGAAGATGAAGCCGTGCCACAGGCCGAGGAGGAAGCCGGGCGCTTGCGGGAGCGACCGCGTCGGACGCTTGCGTCGCGGCGCAGGCGGCGAGAAGCGCGAGCACGAACAGGAGGAGCAGCTTCTTCATCGCGCGTGCGCCTTGAAATAATCGAGCTCGCCCTGGCTCGGGTGATAGTCGAGGCCGCCGAGCGCGTGGATGCCCATGATCACCGCGACGGCGAGCAGCACGACCGCGCCCTGGCTGCCGTAGCCGTCGGCGCCCCTTGGGGCGGCGGTAGAGCCATATGCTCGCGCCGAGGATCAGCACCGCCGCGGCAAGCTCGATCATGCGCGGGAGGTCATCGCTGGAGCATCCTGGCGCCCAGCGCGAGCGTCGCGGTGGTCGCGACGATGTCGAGCACGATGAGGCCGAGGATGATCACGCCCGCGGTCTTGCCGATGCGGCGGAGGGGAGCGCGCGCTTCACCGGCTCAGCCCCAGCCTGAGGTCGCCGTGGATGACGATCGCGACGAGGAAGATCAGCATCGCGGTCGAAGCCATCATCAGCAGCCGCCCGAAGCGCCGCACCTGCCGACCGTCGCGCCGCCCGCGGCTCGGCTCGGAAAGCGCAGGCCGAGAAGGCGCGCGCAGCCAGCGCGAACAGATCGCACGAGGAGCGCATGCCCTTCCGCCGCGGCGCAAACGCAGCGCAAGCCGCGCACGCCAGAGACCACGATGGCGAAGCGCGGGACGAGCGGGGTCACTGGCACGCCAGGCACTCGTCGTAATCGGTGGTCGAGGCGAGCGGGATCTCCTTGAGCTCGGGCGTGTTGTCGGCCTCGACCCCGCCGGCGAAGCCCGCGCGCTGCACCGACTTCGAACGCAGGTAATAGAGCGACTTGATGCCCTGCTCCCACGCGCGGAAGTGGAGCATCATCAGGTCCCATTTGTCGACGTCGGCGGGGATGAAGAGGTTGAGCGACTGCGCCTGGTCGATGAACGGCGTGCGGTCGGCGGCGAGCTCGAGCAGCCAGCGCTGGTCGATCTCGAAGCTGGTCTTGAACACGTCCTTCTCGTCCTGCGTCAGGAAGTCGAGGTGCTGGACGCTGCCGCCCTGCTCGAGGATCGAGTTCCACACGGCGGGACTGTCCTTGACCTTGGTCGCCGAGCAGCTTCTCGAGATACGGATTCTTGATCGAGAAGCTGCCTGACAGGGTCTTGTGGGTGTAGATGTTGGCGGGGATCGGCTCGATGCACGCGCGGGTGCCGCCGGCGATGATCGAGATCGAAGCGGTCGGAGCGATCGCCATCTTGCAGCTGAAGCGCTCCATCACGCCCATGTCGGCCGCGTCGGGGCAGGGGCCACGCTCGTTGGCGAGCATCATCGACGCTTCGTCGACCTGGGCGCGGATATGCTTGAAGATCTTGAGGTTCCAGCTCTTCGCCATCGCCCCTTCGAACGAGATGTTGCGCGCCTGGAGGAAGGAATGGAAGCCCATAACTCCGAGGCCGACGCTGCGCTCGCGCTCGGCGCTGTACTTGGCGCGCGCCATCTCGTCCGGAGCGCGGGCGATGTAATCGCTCAGCACATTGTCGAGGAAGCGCATGACGTCCTCGATGAAGAGCTTGTCCTTGCTCCACTCGTCCCACGTCTCGAGGCTCAATGACGAGAGGCAGCACACTGCGGTGCGGTCGGCGCCGAGATGATCCTTCCCGGTCGGCAGAGTGATTTCCGAGCAGAGGTTCGACGTCGAGACTTTGAGGCCGAGGTCGCGGTGATGCTTGGGCATCGCCTTGTTCACCGCGTCGATGAAGATGATGTACGGTTCGCCGGTCGCAAGGCGGGTCTCGACCAGCTTCTGGAAGAGCGAGCGCGCGTCGACCTTGGCCGCGCTCCGATCCGTCCTTCGGGCTGCGCAGGATGAACTCGGCGCCGGCGCGCACGGCCTCCATGAACTCGTCGGTGACGAGCACGCCGTGGTGCAGGTTCAGCGCCTTGCGGTTGAAGTCGCCCGACGGTTTGCGGATTTCGAGGAACTCCTCGATCTCCGGGTGCGCGATGTCGAGGTAGCAGGCGGCCGAGCCGCGGCGCAGCGAGCCCTGGCGAAATGGCGAGCGTCAGGCTGTCCATCACCCGCACGAACGGGATGATGCCGCTGGTCTTGCCGTTGAGCCCGACCGGCTCGCCGATACCGCGCACTCGACCCCAGTAAGTGCCGATGCCGCCGCCGCGGCTCGCCAGCCACACATTCTCGTTCCACGTCCCGACGATCCCTTCGAGGCTGTCGTCGACGCTGTTGAGATAGCAGCTGATCGGGAGCCCGCGGCCAGTGCCGCCGTTGGACAGCACCGGAGTCGCCGGCATGAACCACAGCTTCGAGATATAATCGTAGACGCGCTGGGCGTGGTCGGCGTCGTCGGCATAAGCCGCGGCGACGCGCGCGAACAGGTCCTGATAGCTTTCGCCCGGGAGCAGATAGCGGTCGCGCAACGTGTCCTTGCCGAACTCGGTCAGACGCTCGTCGCGCGAGGAGTCGGTCTTCACCGGAAACGCGCGCGCGTCGACGGTCTTGCTGGTGCGCGTGACGCTGGTCGAAACGTCGTCGCTCGGAGTTTCTGTGCCGGTCGAAAAATCCATCGCGCTTCCCCGTTCCTCTACAGCCCCCTCGAGGACTGTTTGTTCCCCACTTGTTCGAACTCGGAGCCATGCCGGCCATCCTAGTCCTTTTCGGCGCTCGACGGGGCTTTTTCGATGCCGCCCCCTGTGGAAACCGGGGACGAGTCGGCCCTTCACCGGAATATAGTGATTCCGGCTCAAAACACTAGGTGTTGAGAGCTCCCCCTCTCGCGCTACTATCTATTGTGCCTCAACCAATTTGAGACGCAAGCGGGTAAATGTGCGGTAACCAAAAATGCTGTGGATAAGTCGCGGCTGCAACAGTGGGCTCGACTTTCAGACTGTGGAGACAGCCATCGGCGCCCGGTTGTGGAACGCCGCCGCTACTCGTCGCCGCGCTTGAGTATCGCATCGCAACTAGATCCACTTTCGCCCATTGCCGATCTTGCCGAGCTACGTGACAAGCTCACGCATGATCCACGTCCCGACCAATCCGGTGGCGCATTATGCGTTCGACGTGTTGGCGTGGGTTGCCGCGGCGTTCGCGGCGCGGTGGCAGAACCGGCGATGGCCCGACGAGGCGCTGCGCCTCTCCCGCATTGTGGGCCCGAGCTATTTCGTTTCGATCGGGCTTGGCGGCGTATTGGGTGCGTGGCTGTTCGGCTCGGCCAATTCGATGCGCGGCGCGATCTTCGCGCCGTCGCACAGCATTGCCGGCGCGCTCGCCGGCGGCATCGTCGCGGTCGAGCTGTGGAAGTGGGCGCATGGAATTCGCGCTTCAACTGGCGGCGCGTTCGTGCTGCCGATTTGCGTCGGGATTGTCCTCGGCCGCCTCGGCTGCTTTTTCGCCGGGCTGCCCGATTACACTTATGGGATTCCAACAAGCGTCCCGTGGGCGGTGAACCTCGGCGACGGGATCGGGCGGCACCCCGTCCAGCTCTATAAATCGCTGTCGATGGCCGCGTTCCTCGCCGTCTATGTTCACGCACGCCTGCGCAATGCGCGGTGGGCGCGCGACCATGCTTTTCACGCGATGATTATCTTCTATGCTGGCCAGCAATTCCTGTGGGAATGGCTGAAGCCGTACCCTGCGGTGCTCGGTCCGCTGAATATCTTCCATATCCTGATGGTGGGGCTGGTCGCATATGGATTATTCTGGTGGCGCCGAAGCAGCGGACGCGAGCTCCGCTCCGCCTGAGCATTTTCAGCGAAAGGCGGCGCACTACCTGTTCCACGGTCAGACGACGAGCCTGTGCGAGAAATGCCTGGAGCCGGTTCCCGCTAAGGTGATCATCGAGGACGACAAGGTCTTCTACCTGAAACGCTGCCGCGACCATGGCGTGCAGAAAACGCTGATCAGCGACGATCTCGAATATTGGCGGCAGCAAAAACTGTGGATCAAGCCGGGCGACCGGCCGCTGACGACGCAGACCCGGACCGAAGCCGGCTGCCCGTTCGATTGCGGGCTTTGTCCGGATCATGAACAGCACAGCTGCCTCGCGATCGTCGAGATCAATGCGGCGTGTAACCTCGCCTGCCCGGTGTGCTTTGCCAACGCGACCGACATTCACGGCAGCCATCGCCCGCTGGCCGTGATCGAACGCATGCTTGACGCGCTCGTCGCGAGCGAGGGCGAGCCAGATTTGGTGCAGATCTCGGGCGGCGAGCCGACCATCCACCCGGACTTTTTCGCCATCCTTGACGCGGTGAAGCGGCGGCCGATCCGCCACGTGATGATCAACACCAACGGCGTCAGGATCGCGCAGGACGCGGAGTTCGTCGCCCGGCTCGCGAGCTATGCTCCGCGACTGGAAGTCTATTTGCAGTTCGACTCCTTGAGCGACGAGGCCCTCGTGGAGATCCGCGGCGCGAAGCTCAGCCGAATCCGCCAGCAGGCGCTCGAGGCGCTCGAGCGCGTCGGTCTGTCGACCACCCTGGTCGCCGTGGTGAAGCGGGGCGTGAACGACGGTGAGATTGGCGACATCATTCGCCACGCGCTCACCTGGAAATGCGTCCGCGGAGTGACCTTCCAGCCGGTGCAGGACGCCGGCCGCAACGAACATTTCGACGCTTCGGCCAACCGCGTCCTGCTGACCCAGATCCGCCGCGAAGTCGGCACATCGGGCGTGTTCACGACGGAGGACATGATTCCGCTGCCGTGCAATCCCGACCAGATTTCGATCGGTTATGGTTTGCGGCAGGGAGACGAGGTGACGCCGATCACGCGGCTGATCCCCCGCGAACTCATCCTCAACGGTCCCAACACGATCAGCTACGAAGCCTATCCCGAATTGAAAGCGAAAATCCTCGATTTGCTTTCGCTGGCGACGGCGCAGGCGAACACCGAGGAGAAGCTCGCCGGGCTGCTGTGCTGCCTGCCACAGGCGATGGTGCCGCAGGAGCTCAGCTACGCGAACAGCTTTCGCGTCGTGATCCTGCAATTCCTCGACCGTTATAATTTCGACATCGCGACGGTGAAACGCAGCTGCGTCCACTTCTTAACTGAGGATGGGCAGATCATTCCGTTCGACACGTACAACACCTTCTATCGCGAGGGCGCGGAAGGCGCCGGCGTGCTTGCGCGGCATCGGGCTTCGGGGGGAGCAGGCATATGAAGATATTGTTCGGTGGCATATTGCTGGCGGTGGGGATTCTCATCGCGGGCGCGAGTGGGCTGTGTTCGCTTTACATGCTGTTCACTTCCGACGTGTTCAGGTCCGGCTCCGGAGGCGAGCTGCTGAGCATGTTGCCCTTGATCCTTCTGTTCGGCGGCCCTCCGTTCGCGATCGGCGTCGCAATCGCATTCGGCGGTCGCTCTTTGATCCGCCAGGCGCGCCGGGAACGCGAGCCAACCGACGGCGACGTGACGAAGATATTCGAGTGAGTGGCGACGCGCCCTTTCACGCACACATTTATTATTCGGCCGAGGAGCGATCCGCCGCCGCCGCGCTGCGTGAGGGGTTTGCCGCTGCGCCTGAAATCCTGTTCGTCGGGAGCCTGACCGATCGGCCGGTGGGGCCGCATCCTGTTGCGCAGTTTGAAGTGCATTTCATTGGGCGATCGCTCCCGACTGTGGTGCCGATGATCGAAGCGTCGGGGCTGCGCGCGTTGGTGCATCCGCTGACGGGCGACGATGTCGCGGATCACACGAGTCTGGCCCACTGGATCGGCGAGCCGATCGACCTGGACGTCAGTGTGCTCGATCCGCCGGGCGTGAATCAGGGCGTTGCGCGGTTCGGCAAATCTGACTTCTAATTCACTCGACGACGTTTGAGCGCATCGGCAAAACAAGCACGATGGCCGGGCGAACGCACCTTGTTGCAGCACTCTTGCTCTGCACCGGCACGGCGGCCGCGGCGGCGGACGAGCAACCGATCTGCGCCGACCGGCCCGGCAAAGCGACGAGTGCGTGCACGGTCCCTGCCGGGCACTGGCAAATGGAGACGGGGGTTGCCGACTGGACGCTCGACAGGAGCGGCGGCGAGCGCGATACCTCGCTGGTCCTCGGTGAGACCACCTTCAAATATGGCCTGACCGACCATTCCGATATCGAGCTGGACGTGACTCCGTGGGAGCGCGCGACCAGCCGCGGGCCCGGCTTCCGCGACAGCGCGTCGGGCATCGGCGACCTCAACATCATCTACAAACACGAGCTGACGTCGAGCGATGCCGCGCTGCAGGTGACGCTGTACCCTTATGTGAAGATCCCCACGGCCAAGCGCCCGCTCGGCAATGGCAAGTGGGAAGGGGGGCTGCTCGTCCCGATCGGCTACAGTATCGGCAAGTCGCCGTTCAGCATCGGCCTGACGCCGGAGCTGGACTGGGTCGCCGACGCGGACGGGCGCGGGCATCATGTCGCGATGGTGCAGGTGGCAAGCTTCGGCTGGCAGGTCAGCCCAAAGCTCAACCTGTCGGCCGAGATCTGGGGCCAGTGGGACTGGGACCCGGCGGAAACGACGCGGCAGGCGTCGGCGGACGGGGCTGTCGCCTATTTGCTGAGCAACAGCGTCCAGCTCGACGCCGGCGCGAACTTTGGGCTCAACCGGAATTCGCCCGACGTGGAGCTATACGGGGGCGTGTCGAAGCGGTTCTGATGTTTGGGGGGCCGCTTGAGTGGAACGTGGCTCAGGGACCCTTTTGCTCGAGATTCAGCCTGATCATCCGATCGACAGCCGCGTCCTCGGCCACGACCCCATCCCTCTTCGTCTGGGCTTCCCTCGTCAGACGATCACTTCGCCCTTCCGGACCTTCCAGTTTTCGCGGCTTGCGCATGGTCACCTCCATGATCTGAAACGCTCAGCCGGCAAAACGGTCCCGGAGCTAATGTCGCGGGTGAGCGGAAAACGGGAATGAGCGGCGAGAGACAATGAGCGTAAACGTCTTATTTCAGCGTTCGATGCCTCCGACCAAGGCTTGGATTGGCCACAGTTGTAGTTGACCCATAACGCTCCGCGTGCGGCGGGCGGAACGGTGCTGTGAGGGAGAGGTACGAGAAAGAGCAGGTAATCGCCGCCTAGGTCTGGATTCGCGTCTTTCCCGTCCATGTAGAAGCCACCGCTGTTCCGCTCAGTGAAAAAGCTGAAAGACTTTAGCAGTTTGCCTTTGAAGCCGTACACGACCTTCAAATGATAAAGGGTCCAGGATTCGCCCTCATCGGCCCAGTGATCATCGGCGGATGTGACACGGGCGCGGATTACCCAGCGAGAGTCGCGAAACTCTTGATCTAAGGTGGTCTTTGCGTTGTCCACCCCATGATAGATGCAGATTGCGTAAGCGGGCCAAGCGGCGATCAACGCTACGGCGGCAATGAGCGCGCGGCTGAACATGCATTAGCAATAATGGATCGCTCCAATGTCCGCTATGGAGTCGAAGTCGGCACTATCGTTTACGGGGCCAGCATCTTCTTAACGCCCCGCGCAGCCTGGCGGAGGCGCTGTTCGTTCTCGACGAGCGCGATGCGGACGAACCCTTCGCCTTCCTCGCCGAAGCCGACCCCCGGAGCGACTGCGACATGCGCTTCGGTCAGCAGGCGCTTGGAGAACTCGACGGAGCCGAGATTGTGGAAACGCTCGGGGATCGGCGCCCAGGCGAACATCTACGCCTGCGGAACCGGGATGTCCCACCCCGCGCGTCTGAATGATTCGACCAGCACGTCGCGGCGCTTGCGGTAGAGTTGCGGTTATATCTCGACGATGTCCTGCGGGCCGTTCAATGCGGCGACCGCGGCCGCCTGAACGGGAGTGAAGGCGCCGTAGTCGAGATAGGATTTGACGCGCGCAAGCGCCTCGATCAGCCGCGGATTGCCGACCGCGAAGCCGATGCGCCAGCCGGCCATGGAATAGGTCTTCGACATCGAGGTGAACTCGACCGCCACCTCCTTTGCGCCATCGACCTGGAGGATCGACGGAGTGGGCGTGTCGCCGAAATAGATTTCGGCATAAGCGAGGTCGGAAATGACGATCAGCTCGTGCTCGCGCGCGAGGGCGACCAGGCGTTCGTAGAAACCGATGTCGGCGACATAGGCGGTCGGGTTGGACGGATAGCCGACCACCAGCGCTTTGGGCCGCGGCACGGTGAAGCGCATCGCAAGTTCGAGCCGGCGGAAGAAATCCTCTCCGGGCGCGGCCGGGATCGAGCGGATCGCGGCGCCGGCGATGATGAAGCCGAATGTATGGATCGGGTAAGAGGGGTTGGGCGCGAGCACCGTGTCGCCCGGCCCGGTGATCGCCTGGGCGAGGTTGGCGAGACCCTCCTTGGAGCCCAAAGTGACGATCACTTCCTTGTCCGGATCGAGCGTGACTCCGAAGCGCCGCTGGTAATAGGCCGCTTGCGCTTTCCTCAGCCCCGGGATTCCGCGGCTCGCGGAGTAGCGATGGGCGTTGGGCTTGCCGGCGACTTCGCACAGCTTGTCGATCACATGCCTCGGCGGAGCGCCGTCGGGGTTGCCCATGCCGAGGTCGACGATGTCCTCGCCCCGCGCGCGCGCCGCCGCCTTCATCGCGTTCACTTCGGCGAAGACGTAGGGCGGCAGGCGCTGGATGCGGTAGAATTCCTCGGTCATCGAGGCGTCATGGCGACGGGATCCCAAAGCGGCAAGACCCGCGGGCCAGAGGTGAGAATTACACGGGTCCGCTGACCGATACCCGGGCGCCGTCGGCATCGCGGATCTGCGCGATGTGGATGCCGTGCTCCTCCTTCGGCTCGCGGGTGAATTCCACCCCGAGTTGATCGCGACGCGCGTAGAATTCGCCGAGGTTGTCGACGGCGAAGCCGAGCTCAACGGTGCCCGCGGGGTTTTCCTCAGACGCGGGATGCAGCGCGAGGTCCGTGTCGCCGGTCGCGAACTCGCTCCAGAAGGGCGATTCGAACTTGAGCTCGAGCCCCAGCTTGTCGCGATAGAAACCGGTCGCCCGGCCCATGTCGGCGACAAACTTGATCGCGTAGGTGAAGCGCATTCTGTCCTCCTATCTCGGCAGCAGTGCGTAGGTGCGGCGGAAAGCGCGCGCTTCCGCGGCGGTGAAGGCGCTGCGGTCATCGCGCTGCGCATTGTCGGGGACGCCAGTGACGAAATAGGCGATTCCGCGGCGGCGGACGCGGTCGATCCAGATGCCGCTCTTCATTCCGTAAGCATCGCCGGCATGGCCGACGAGGATCGCGCCGCGTGTGCCCATGTCGTCGGCGCAGCCGCGGACGGGGGTGGGGATCTGCTGAGTGGCCTGGCCGTAGTTGCAGTAGAAGCCGGTGTCGTTGCCGGCTTCATCGGTTTCGCCGTTGTGTCCGTCGAAGCGCCAAACCGGGGTCAGCATCGTCTCGACCGATTGCGGCGAGAGGATGCGAACGCCGTCGAGCATTCCTTCGTTCAGCAGCATGCGGCCAATGCGCGCGAGACCGCGCGCCGAGATGCGAAGACCGCCCTGCGGCGAGAAAAGCGCGCCGTTCTCACCCAAGCGCCAGCGCGAGAGGTCACACGGCTCGCCATCGTTTACCGACACCGGGCACTCGGGGCGACGACCATGCAGATCGTCCTTCTGCGGCTTACCAGCAGGGTCATCGAGCTCGATCGCGCGCGCGATCTGCGCATCGCTGCAGGTCGGCCAGTTGTAGCAGGCGTCGAGCTTCATCGGCCCGAGCACATTCGTGCGCATCCAGATGTCGAAGCGCTCGCCCGTCACCTTTTCGACGATCGTTCCGACGATTGGGAAGTTCATGTTGGTGTAGCGGAAATAATTGTCGGCGGGACCGTGGATCGGGTCCCAGTTCTTCGGATCGGCCATCACCGACTGCAAACTCGTGCCGAGCGGAATCACATAATTGTCGTCATGCTCGCGCACGGACGACGTGTGCGACAGCAGCATCCTGAGTGTTATCGGACGGTCGGGAAAGCCCGGGTTGCGCAACCTCCAGCCGAGCCAGCGGGAGACGTCGCTGGCGAGGTCGAGCTTGCCCGCTTCGACAAGCTTCATCACGCCGATGGCGACAACCATCTTGCTGACTGACGCGACGCGGACCGGATCGTCGGCCGTGACGCGGCGGCCCGACTGCGGATCGGCGATGCCTTCGGCGAAGCTCCCGATTTCACGATTGGCGTCGAACGCCACGCCGACCTGAGCGTGGACGGGCGGTTCGAGCGGCCGGACCGTCGCGCAGGCTGCCAAAAGCACAAACAGTAGCGGAGCCGATCTGCCCACGTGGCGAAGTCTAATCCCGATAGGCCGGCAATGACCAGCCGCGGGCGATGGCGAGAGCGCGCAGCGCGAAACCCCCGACGATCGCAATTGCCGCGGCCATCCAGACTCCAGTGCCGAGCAGCGAAAGAACGACGAACAGGCCTGCAGCGAGCGCGGCCGCAGTGACGTAGAGTTCCGGGCGCATCAGGATCGACGGTTCGCCGGCGAGCATGTCACGGATGATGCCACCAGCGCACGCCGTCATGACTCCCATCGCGAACGCTGGCACTGGAGCAACCCCATAGCCTAGCGCCTTTGCGGCGCCGTAGGTTGCATAAGCGGCAAGGCCAGCGGCATCGAACCACAACAGCGCCTTCCCAGTGAATCGGCGGCGGGTGGCGATCCACACGATCAAGGCTGCGACGATGCATATGAGGAGCGTCGCGTTTGTGTGCACCCAGAATACGGGTGCGCCGATCAGCAGGTCTCGGAGCGTCCCGCCGCCGACGCCTGTCACGACTGCAAAGAAGATGAAGGTCACCAAGGTCTGTTTCTTTTCGGCTGCCAGCAGCGCGCCTGAGACCGCGAAGACCGCGATGCCGAAATAGTCGAGGAGGACGAGCGCGGTTGGGTTCATCGCTTGAACGGCCTACATTAGCGCGATGGCGGACGAAACGAACATCGGCGGCGCGATGCCGACCCTCGAGGACTGGCAGCATTGGACGCTGGTGATGGGCCGCGCGCAGCAGATGCTGATGGAATTCTGGGCGGAGAGCCTGAAGAAGGATCAGGCGTTTCCGACGTGGTCGCCGCCAGCGTTCGGTTTCGGCGAACAGAACGCAGGCGCGAGTGACCCTATGGCGCTAATGAGCGCGGGCGCGCAGGCTTGGGCCAAAGGCCTGGAGGCTTGGGGCAAGGTGCTCGGCGGAGTGGCCCCGCCAGCCAGTGAAACGACGGAGCGCAAGGACCGCCGCTTCGCCGCGCCCGAGTGGCGCGAGAACCCCATCTTCGACGCGATCCGCCAGACCTATTTGCGAATTGCGGACCAGATGCTCGGCAATGTCGAGGAGATCGAAGGGGTCGATCCGGCGACGCGCGAGAAGATGCGCTTCGCGACCCGCAGCTTCGTCGACGCGATGAGTCCGTCAAACTTCGCGCTGACCAACCCACAGGTGCTCAAGCGGACGCTCGAAACCCGCGGCGAGAATCTGCTCAAGGGCTTGTCCAACATGCTGCGCGACATTGCCCAGGGGCAGCTGACGCAGACCAAGTCCGGCGTGTTCGAAGTCGGACGCAATCTCGCGACGACGCCGGGAAAGGTGATCAAGCAAACGCCGCTCTACCAACTTATCCAGTACACGCCGACTACGGATCAGGTGCTGAAGACGCCCGTCGTGATCTTTCCGCCGTGGATCAACCGCTATTACATCCTCGACCTCAGCCCCGAAAAAAGCTTCGTCAAATGGTGCGTGGACAACGGCATCTCGCTGTTCATGGTCAGCTGGAAATCGGCGGACGAGAGCATCGCCGACGTGATGCTCGACGATTATGTGCTCGACGGGGAGATCGACGCGATCGACGCCATTCGCGAACTGCTCGACGTGCCCAGCGTGCACGCGATCGGTTATTGCGTCGCCGGCACCACGCTGGCGGCGGCGCTCGCTTACCTTCATGCCAATGGCGAGCAGGACAAGGTCAAGTCGGCGACGTTCCTGACGGCGCAGGTCGACTTCACCGAAGCGGGCGACCTGAAGCTCTTCACCGGCGCCCGAAGTGATCGGGCTCCTGGAAGAGCTGGCCAAGGACAAGGGTTATCTCGACGGGCGCTACATGGCCGCGACCTTCAACCTGCTGCGCGGCCGCGACCTCATCTGGAATTATGTCGTCAACAATTACCTGCTCGGCGAGGAGCCGCCGCCGTTCGACCTGCTCTACTGGAACAGCGACACCACGAACCTGCCCGCCGCCTGGCACCGCGATTATCTGAAGACGCTTTATGAGGGGAATAAGCTGGCCGAGAAGGGCGGCGTCGAGGTCGCGGGAACGCCGATCGACGTGGATACCGTCGAAACCCCGTCCTATGTGCAGGCCGGGCGCGAGGATCATATCGCGCCGCCGCAAAGCGTGTGGAAGATCATGGACCATTTCCAAGGTCCGAAACGGTTCGTGCTCGCGGGCTCGGGGCATATCGCCGGCGTGGTGAACCCGCCGGCCGCGCAGAAGTATCAGTATTGGACCAACGATCAGCCGTGCGGGACGCTCAAGTCGTTCATCGACGGCGCCGAGGAGCACAAGGGCAGCTGGTGGCCGGACTGGCTCGAGTGGATCAAGGCGCAGGACCGGGCGACGGTGAAGGCGCGAGGGCGCGCGGATCCCGGGCAAGGGCAAGCTCAAGGCGATCGAGGACGCTCCCGGAAGCTATGTCAAAGCGCGCTGACGCCCTCGTCATTCGCGTCGCTCAGCCCGAGGAACGGGAGGAGCTCGAAGAGCTGCAGCGGCGCGCGTCGCTGGCGAATGACGAAGGACCGACCGCACCTTGAGGCGCATCCCGACGCCATCCATTTGCCGCCGGCGCAGATCGCCAACGGACAAGTGCATCGTCGCCGAGCTCGACGGGTGCATTGCGGGTTTCGCGGCGGTGGTCGGCGGCGAACTCGACGGGCTGTTCGTCGAGCCGGAGCTGTGGCGGTCGCGGAATCGGCGCGGCGCTCGTCGACGAAGCGACGCATGAAGCGCGCGACCGCGGACTGGCGTTGACGGTTATCGGCCAATCCGCATGCTCTCGAATTTTACGAGAAGTGCGGATTTTCGGTCGAAGGCGAAACGCAGACGCGGTTCGGGCCCGGCTTCAGGATGTCACGCTGAGCAGATTCTGATACTTCCAGTGCCGGCGCTTGCCTTCGCCCAGCCATTCGATGGCGGTGGCGATGCGCTTTGGCGCGGTGGCGTCCTGCTTCGCTTCGGCGATCCACTCGAAATAATCGCGCTGTGCCGAGGGCGGGAAGCTGTCGAGTGCGGCCTTCGCCTTGGGCGCTTTGGCGAGCGCTGCGGCGAATTCGGGGTGCAGCTCGGGCGCGGGCTTGGGCGCGTGTTTGACCTTGCGCGGCGCCGGCGCGCTCTTCGCCAAGCTCGGCGGCCTCGCGGATCAGCGCGGTCGAGCTCGGCGTCGGGCGGAAGCTCGTCGAGCGATGCGATCTTGCCGAACTGGCCCATTGCGTCGGCGTTGGCGGAAGTCGCCGCGAAGCTCCTGCCCGCGCCAGAAGTTGAGCGCCACGTGCGCTTTGAAAGCAGCGGTGATGAGGACGATCTTGCCGTCGAGCGTGTAGGCCGGCATGCTCCACTTGATCGCTTCCTCGACGCCGGAAACGACCGCGTGAACGCGCTCGCGCACATGCTCGAGGATCGGCCGGGCGAACGGCTGCGCTTTGGCGATGTAGGCGTCGATGCGCGGGTCGCGGGTCACAGGAAACCATGTCCCAGCATTAGCCGGACTATTGCGACGATGATGACGAATAGGTTGAGATTGCGGCCTGCAACTCCGCGGGAGATCATGCCGACGCCCGCACCGATAATCGCCAGCAGGAATGACGAGCCACTCGGCGACGCCGAGAAAGGGAATGAAGGCAATCACGGCGAAGATCAGGGCGACGAAGCCGATGATCAGCGAGACGAGGTTAAACATGGCGGGTGCGTAGCATCATTCGGGCGCTTGCGGCAGGCGCGGCGCGCGGAGCAGCGCAGTGACGTACAGCGCAAGCGCGATCCAGATCGCCGGGAAGGCGATCGCATGGGCCGTGGTGAACCGCTCCCCATAATAGACGCCGATCAGAAACTGCAGCGTCGGGGCGAGAAACTGCAGCATTCCGAGGGTCGAGTAAGCGAGCTTGCGCGCGGCGGCGGTGAACAGGAGCAGGGGCGTCGTCGAGACGATCCCGGCGAGCACGAGCAGCCCCGTTTCGACGTGGGTCGAGCCGAAGCTCGGGGCTCCCGCCGCGGTCCGCCAGGCGAGCCAGCCTACGGCGAGTGGCAGAAGCAAAGCGGTCTCCACCGCGAGGCCGGTCATCGCGTCCGCGGCCACGATCTTCCGCAGCAGACCATAAAGCGCGAATGTGGCGCACAGGCCGAGGCTGATCCACAGCTGGCCAGCCGCGCCGGCGGCGAGCACCGAAATGCCGGCGGCGGCGATCGCGACCGCAGTCCATTGGACGCGGTTCAATCGCTCCCCGAGGACGAAACGGCCGAGCAACACGTTGGCCAGCGGGTTCAAATAATAGCCGAAGCTCGAGGCGAGGATATGGCCCCTCGTCACGGCATAGACGTAGAGCAGCCAGTTCGTGGCGATCAGGAGCGCGGTGAGCGCGAGGATGCCAAGGGTCTTCGGCTGCGCGAATGCCAGCCGGACCTTGTCCCACCCCCGCGCGAGCGCGGTCAGCAGCGCCAGGAACGGGAGCGACCAAAGCACGCGGTGAGCGACGATATCGATCGCCGACACGCCGGCGAGCGCCTTGAAATAGATCGGCAGGAAGCCCCACAGGCCGTAAGCGCCGAGCCCGAGGAGGAAGCCGCCGCGGGAATGATCATGGCTCGCGCGTGCTTGCGCCGTCTCGGGGTGATCGGGGGCGTTCATCGACCGCGGCGCTAGCGGCGATGAGCCGTTGGTTAAAGGCTATGGTTATTGTCCCGTTAGTTGATCCTTAAGCCGGCGCGCTGTCACTGTTTGGATAAGGGAGTGACACCCGTGTCCTTTGCCAGTCGGACCGTACCGAGGCGCGCTGGAAGCGTGGCGCTGATCGGCCTTGCGCTGGTCGCTGCTGGCTGCGCGACCAAGCCAAAATTGCCGCCTGGAGCGCACCCGATGGTCGTGGTCGCGCCGCCGCTGAAATCGGACGCGTGGAAAGCCGTCGCAACCGATGCCGACGAGGATCGCATCGCCCGCCTCGACTCCGCCTGGCAGCAGGCGCTCACCGAAGCCGGCAAGAGTTTTTCGAGCGAAATCCGCAAGGAGGGCGACCTGCTGAAGCCTCGAGCGGCGCTGCCGCGGCCGGCGCCGACTCCCGGAAGCTACAATTGCCGGCTGATCAAGCTCGGCCAGGCGGCCCCCAAGACCCGCGCGTACGAGAGCTTCAAGCCGTTCTTCTGCTACGTCGAGGTCGAGGAGCGACCTGCTGACCATCGTCAAGCAGACCGGCAGCCAGCGGCCGGCGGGGCGGTTGTGGGAGGATGACGATCCGAGCCGCCTCATCTTTCTCGGCAGCCTTGCTCTCGGCAACGAGGACCAGCCGCTCGCTTATGGCGACGATCCCAAGCGTAACATGGCCGGCGTGTTCCAGCGCATCGGCCCGTTCCGCTGGCGGCTGGTCATTCCGTGGCCGCAAAGTACGTCCAAGCTCGACGTGTTCGAGCTGACTCCGGTCGCGCAACAACCGCAGGGATGACCGCAGCTCGATGAGCGAAGCCGGGCTGCTCGCCGATCCGGCCGAGGTCCGTGCGATCCTGATCGCGTCGGCGCAGGCGGGCGAGGCGATCAGCTACTCCGAAGTGCTGGCGCTGCTCGGCCATGATTTCTCGCGGCCCAAGATGCGCGCGTTGTGCAAGGTGCTGAGCTTTGTCGATGATGAAGCCGGCGGAGCGCGGCGAGCCCGAGCTTGCGGTGCTGGTCGTGCGCCAGTCGGACGGGCTTCCGGGGCAGGGCTGGTGGGTCGGCGGCGCGAAGAAGCACGGTTACACCGGCCTGTGGGAGGGACCGAAGGCGGCGAAGCTGATTCGCAAGCTGCAGCGGCAGGCGTTTGAGTTTTGGAGTTCCTCCCCGGCACGGGGAGGTGGCAGTCCGGAGGATTGACGGAGGGGGTTCGGAGCCCTGCACGGCGCCCCCTCCACCATTCACTCTTCGGTGAATGGCCCCCCTCCCCGTCCCGGGGAGGAGCTGATAGGGCACGCGCCATGCCCGAACCCCGCACCTTCACCGTCAGCGACGACGACGACGGAATCCGGCTCGATCGCTGGTTCAAGCGGCACATGCCGGAGGTCAGCTTCAACCTCGTCTCGCGTTGGGCGCGGACTGGGCAGCTGCGGCTGGCGGCGAAACGCGCGGCCCCCGGCGACCGCGTCGAGGCGGGGCAGGAGATCCGAATCCCGCCCGCTGGAGGCTACGCCGGCGCGTCCGGCGCGCCACCAGCCGAAACGCGAGCGGCTGACCGACGAGGAAGTGCAGCTCGTGCGCGACATGGTCATTTACGAGGATGCGAACGCATTTGTTCTGAACAAGCCGCCCGGTCTGGCGACGCAGGGCGGCACCAAAACCACCCAGCACCTCGATCGGCTGCTGGACGGATTGGCAGGAGAAGGCGCGCGCCCGAAGCTCGTCCACCGGCTCGACAAGGATACTTCGGGCGCACTGCTCATCGCGCGAAGCGCGCGGGCGGCGGGGCATTTTGCCAAGGCCTTTTCGGGCCGCACTGCGCGCAAGGTCTATTGGGCTTTGGTCGTCGGCGTGCCCGACTCCGCGGAAGGCGAGATCGATGCGCCGCTGGCCAAGCAACCGGGCACCGGCGGCGAGAAGATGCACATCGACGAGGAGCATGGGCTTGCCGGCGAGAACGCGCTGGCGGACGCTCGATCGCGCCGGCAACCGCGCAGCCTGGGTCGAGCTGCAGCCGCTGACTGGCCGCACGCACCAGCTCCGCGCGCACATGGCGGCGATCGGCCATCCGATCGTCGGCGACGCGAAATATGGCGGGCCGGAGGCGTTCCTGACCGGCGGGATCAGCCGCAAGCTGCACCTGCATGCGCGGAGGATCCGCATCGACGCGCCTGACGGCGGCAAGATCGACGTGACGGCGGAGCTTCCAGGCCATTTCGCCGAGAGCCTTGCGACGCTGGGTTTCGATGCCGCTGCGGGCGACGTGCAGCCGGTGAGGCCCGCTGCGTCACCGCGGCAGACGGATCGCTGCTGCGGCCAAGGCACGGCGGCGCGAGCGGCGTGGCGAGCGGCGCGCGCGCGGCTCGCAGCCGAAGGCGAAGCGGCGGTGAACCGGCTCGCGATCTTCGACTGCGACGGCACGCTCGTCGACAGCGGCGCGACGATTTATGCCGCGCTCGCGGAGACATTCCGGCAGAACGGCCTCGAGCTTCCGCCGACTCCGGAGGTCAGCCGGCGCGTGATCGGCCTCAGCCTGACCGAAGCGATGGCCGAGCTTCTTCCCGATGCTCCGCGCCGGAACAGCACCTCGCGTTGGCCGAGGATTATAAGCGCGCATTCTGGCAGCTGCGCGCCGACGGGGAAGGTCGAAGAGCCGTTGTTCGAAGGCGTGCTCGAGTTGCTCGATCGGCTGGAGGACGATGGCTGGCTGCTCGCCGTGGCGACGGGCAAGTCGGACCGCGGCCTGAAGCACTGCCTTGAGCAGAATGGCATTCACGCGCGCTTCGTTTCGTTGCAGACGGCGGACCGGCACCCGTCCAAGCCGCATCCCTCAATGGTGGAGCAGGCGATCGCGGATGCGGGAGCAGCGCCCGAAGCGACCATCGTCCTTGGCGACACGAGCTTCGATATGGCCATGGCCGTTGCGGGTGGCGCGACGCCGATCGGCGCCGGCTGGGGCTATCACGACGCCGCAAGAGTTGATCGAAGCGGGGGCCGTCGCGGTCGCTGAGCGGCCGCTCGACGTCCTCGATCTCGTTCGGGAGCATGTGAATGGATGAGGACGCACGAGCGCGGAACCGGCTGCTCGCTTACACAGCAGCGCGCTTCGGCGGGTTGGCGATCTTCTTCCTCGGCATTGCAGTCATGTACACCAGCCTGCTCCGCCCGGGCGGATGGCCGCAGGTAGGTGCGATCATCGTCATTCTGGGCGTGATCGACGCCGTTCTTGCGCCTCGCGTGCTCAAGAAAGCTTGGGACCGGCAAGACCGCGAGCAGGAATGAAGCGATTCTGGAAGACGGTCGAAGTCGCGAGGGAAGACGAGGGATGGGGAATCCGGCTCGACGGCCGACCGGTGCGTACGCCGGCCCGTGTGGCCGTGACGGTTCCGAACGAAGCGCTTGCCGAGGCGATTGCCGAGGAGTGGCGCGCAACTCGCGGAAGATGTCGACCCGCGCGCCATGCCGCTGACCGGAATTGCGAATGCCGCGATCGACCGCGTCGCGCCCGACAAAGAAGCGTTCGCCGCCGGGCTGGCGGGCTATGCGGAAGCAGATCTCGCCTGCTATCGCGCCGAAGGGCCGCGCGCGCTCGTTGAACGGCAGGCGGCGAGCTGGGATGCGCTGCTCGCATGGGCGCGGCGGCGCTATGACGTGGATTTCGCCACCACGTCGGGTCTGCGGCATGTCGCCCAGCCGCCCGCCACAGTCGAACGGCTGCAGCATTCCGTCGCGACCCTCGGCGCATTCCGGCTTGCCGGCCTTTCGCCGCTTGTGACCGTCGGTGGTTCGCTGATCGCCGCGCTGGCGGTGCTGGAGAAGGCGATCACGCCCGAGCAGGCGTGGGAAGCGGTGAGCATCGACGAGCGCTGGCAGCTCGAGCAATGGGGGGCGGACTCCGAAGCCCAAGCCGCGCTGGGAAATCGCCGGCGGGATTTCCTCGCCGCCGCGCGGTTTGTGGAGCTGCTCGACGGCTAGTGCTTTGGCCCCACGAGATCGCGGACGAAGGTCACGAGGCCCACCTGCCGCGACCGCTTCAGGCGCTCAGCGGCGACAATCGTCCGGACGTCGGCGAGGCAGGCATCCATGTCCTTGTTGATCAGCACATAATCGTACTCGGCCCAATGGCTGATCTCGCTCGACGCCCGTTGCATGCGATCGGCGATCACCTCCTCCGGATCGGTGTCGCGAGTGCGCAGGCGCCGCTCGAGCTCGGGCATCGACGGCGGCAGGATGAAAATCCGCACCAGATCCTCACCCATTGCCGAGTGGAGCTGCTGGGTCCCCTGCCAGTCGATGTCGAACAGGATATCGCGGCCTCCTCTCAATGCATCTTTCACCGGCGCCTTCGGGGTACCGTAAAGATAGCCGAACACCGGCGCCCATTCGACGAACTCGCCCGCGGCGATCAGTCGGTCGAACTCGGGCCCGTCGACGAAATGATAATCGGCGCCTTCGGTTTCGCCGGGGCGCTTCGGGCGCGTCGTGGCGGACACCGACATTGTGATATCGCGGTCCGCCTCGAGCAGCAGGCGCGAGATGGTCGTCTTGCCGGCGCCGGACGGCGAGGAGAGGACGATCAGTAGCCCGCGGCGATGGCGCGTCGGGTGATCGTCTGAGGCTGGGTCCATGGCTGCTCTTGCTTCGCCCGAGCCGCAGCCGTCAAGCGGTGGCCAAAATCGCACGGTTTACCGCACTGCACAAAATTCTTCTTGAAATGGTGCGGCGCGATGCTTATTGTGCACTGCAACATATTTAGAGGAAATTGATTATGCCAGACGAAACCAAGGTTCAGGCCGAGGCCGCTGCCGCGGCTCCCGCCAAGGTTGCCGAGGCGGTCGCCAATACGACGGCCAAGGTCGTGAAAGAAAACGCGGTTGTCGCCAAGCGCGAGCGTGCGAAGACCGTGCGCCGGGCGAAGCGCCAGGCCGTCGCCGAAAAGACGGTGGCCCGCCGCACCAAGGCAACTCGCCGCAAAGTTCGTACCGCCACGCGCAAGAGCGCCACTGCGGCCAAAAAGAGGATTGAGACTGTGACCAACAACAACTTCTTCAACGGCTTTGAAGCCGTTCCCGCGTTCGCGCCGTTCCAGACGCTCTTCGCCGACGCGAACGAGCGCAGCCAGGAGCTCGTCAAGCGCAGCCAGAAGGTCGCCGGAGAGCTTGCTGACCTCGCCCGCGCCAATGTCGAAGCGATCGTCGAGGCCGGCCGCGTTGCCAGTGAAGGCGCCAAGTCGCTCGGCCAGGACGTCGCTGCGACGAGCCGCGATGGCGTTGAGCAGGCGGCGGACGCGATCCGCTCGCTCGCCGAGGCGAAGTCGCCGACCGAATATCTGCAGCTGCAGGGCGAATTCGCGCGTGCCTCGTTCGACCGTGCGGTCGCCGAGAGCTCGCGCCTGACCGAATCGCTGGTGAAGCTCGCCGGCGAGGCGTTCCAGCCGCTTTCGAATCGCGCGACGGCCAATGCCGAGCGCTTCAATACCCTCGTTGCCTGACCCTCTCCCCTCCTAAGTCACGGCAACGACTTCTGGCGGTCGCTCCCTTAAAAGGAGCGGCCGCCATTTTTTTGCGTTGCGCCGCCAAGACTTGCCTTGCGGCGTTTTTGAGCGGTTGCCATATTTTAAGCAGCGATGAGCACAGACTGGAGCATGATGGCCACGGGCCCGGGCAACGGCGATGGGATCGAAGAGATCGAGACCGGGGTCGCGACGCGCACGCGTCCGAAGACGAAGAAGCCGTCCAATTACAAGGTGCTGATGCTGAACGACGACTACACGCCGATGGAGTTCGTTGTCCTGGTGCTGCAGCAATTCTTCAGCATGAGCATCGAGGACGCGACCCGGGTGATGCTCCAGGTTCACCAGCAGGGCGTCGCGGTGTGCGGCGTCTTCACCTATGAAGTGGCGGAAACCAAGGTCACGCAGGTGATCGACTTCGCTCGCGAGAACCAGCACCCCCTGCAGTGCACGCTGGAGAAGGCCTGATCTAATTCCTCCCCACCAGCTTCGCTGGCAGCGAGGAATTTCCCTCGCTAAAGCGCGGCAGTGGACAGCATCTGGATCAAGGGCGGCAACAAGCTGAAAGGCGAAATCCCGATCAGCGGCGCGAAGAATGCGGCGCTGACTCTGATGCCCTGCGCACTTCTCACCGACGAGAAGCTGACGCTCACCAACCTGCCGCGGCTCGCGGACGTCGACACGTTCAGTCATTTGCTCAACCAGCTCGGCGTTTCAACTTCGGTGGCCGGAGTGAAGAAAGGCGAATACGGGCGCAAGATGACCCTCCAGGCGGAGGAGATCGTCTCGACGACGGCACCCTACGACATGGTCCGCAAGATGCGCGCGTCGGTGCTGGTGCTGGGGCCGATGCTCGCGCGCATGGGCGAAGCGACGGTGTCGCTGCCGGGCGGCTGCGCGATCGGGGACCGGCCAATCGACCTGCACCTGAAGGCTCTCGAATGCATGGGCGCGGAGATCGAGCTTGCCGCGGGCTACGTGAAGGCGAGCGCGCCTAAGGGGCGGCTGGCGGGCGGCGACTTCAGCTTCCCGATTGTGTCTGTCGGTGCCACCGAGAATGCAGTCATGGCGGCGGTCCTGGCGAAGAGCAAAACCCAGCTGTTCAATGCCGCGCGCGAGCCCGAGATCGTCGATCTCTGCAACCTGCTGGTGGCGATGGGCGCGAAGATCCGCGGGCATCGGCTCGGCGCACCTGATCATCGACGAAGTCGAGGGTCTGCACGGCTGCACCTATGAGGTGATGCCGGACCGCATCGAAGCGGGCAGCTACGCCTGCGCCGCCGGGATCACCGGCGGCTCCCTCGACCTCATCGGCGCGCGGGCCGACGAGATGAAGGCGACTCTGAACGCCCTCGCGCAGGCGGGTCTCATGATCGAGTTCCACGATCGCGGCATCAAGGTCAGCGCCGACGGAAAATTGAAGCCGCTGGCGCTCTCGACCGCGCCGTTCCCCGGGTTCGCCACCGACATGCAGGCGCAATTCATGGCCATGCTCGCGCTTGCGGAGGGCGACAGCTTCCTCGAGGAGACGATCTTCGAAAACCGCTACATGCATGTGCCCGAACTGAGGCGCATGGGGGCCGAGGTGGACATCCACGGCCGCTCGGCGATCGTGCACGGGACCGAGAAGTTGGCGGGTGCAAACGTGATGGCCACCGACCTCCGCGCATCGATGAGCCTGGTGCTGGCCGGGCTTGCCGCGGAGGGCGAGACCGAGGTCCTGCGCGTCTATCACCTCGACCGCGGCTATGAGCGGCTCGAGGAGAAGCTCTCCGCCGTTGGAGCGACGATCGAACGGCGGAGCTCCGGCTAGAGCGTTTTCATGAAACGCATGCTGGTGCGTTCGTAGCCCAGGTGCCGGTAGAAGGCGTGGGCGGCGCTGCGGCGGTCGTTGCTGGTCACCTCCACGATTTGGCAGCCCGCCTTCTTCAGTGCCTGTTCGGCGGCTTCGACCAACATTCGCCCAATCCCATGGTCCTGCGCCTCCTTCGCGACGACGAGGACGGTGACCCGGCCGACGGGAGCGGGACGGTGCACCGCCACCATCCGATGAATTCCGAGGAGCCCGACGACCTGCTTGTCCAGGGTTGCGACGAGTGGGGTCTCCCCCTCCTTTTTCAGTTTGCCGAGATTCTCCCGGACAGCTTTTTCATCGATCTCGTGGCCGAGGTAGCGGATCAGCTCGACAAGGCGTCGGGAGTCCGACGGCTTGGCGTCGCGGATCTTGGGTTTCGGCTCGGGCTTCGGCGGCGGCGATGGGGGAGTACGCTTCGGTTTCGCCTCCGGCTCGGCGTCGTTGGCGGTGGGCCGAGATACTTTGGCCGCCTTGCCTTTCCTCGGCAGCACCGCAACGTCGAGCGACGCGCCCCAGTCCTTGGCGCCGACATTGCGCAGATAATGCTCGACGTCCTCCGGCTTCGCCGTCGGCCCCTTGTCGTCCATCCCGAAGACTGGCCTACCCTTCGGATCGCTTAGCCCGACCTTGCCGAAGCGGCGCTTGCCCGGAGTGCGCACGCGTGAGCGGACTAGTTTGAGACCGCGGTTGCGGGCGCTCTCGGCCAGCTCGTCGAGGCGTTCATCGCTCACAGAGAATCCAACAGATGCAGCACGAGCCCGACCAAGCCGCCAACGAGGGTGCCGTTGATCCGGATGTACTGGAGGTCGCGGCCGACCGCGGCTTCGAGCCGTGCGGTCACGGTGCGCGCATCCCAGCCGCGGATCGTGTCGGAGACGAGGCGGACGATCGCGCTTCCGTAGCTCGCCGCCATGCCGACCGCGGCGCGGCGGGCGAACTGGTTGAGCGCGGCGCGGATGCGGGGATCGGTTTCGAGCGTGCTGCCCATCGTTTTCAATATCTCGCCGAGCTTTCCGGCGAGCACCGCGTCGGGATTGCGCGCCGCGCGGATCACCGCTTCGCGGCCCTTCTGCCAGAATGTGTCGAGCCACAGGCTGACCGATTTGTTGTCGAGCAATTGCTCCTTCATTGCCTCGACCCGCTCGCGAGTTTCGGGCCGCGTCTGCAGGTCGTTGGCGAGCTGAACCAGCGCCTCCTCGACCTTCACGCGCACCGGGTGCGCGGGATCGGTGGACATCTCGACGGTGAGCTTGCGCAGGCCGTCGATGATGGCGTCGGCGAGCTTGGCGTCGAGCCCGGCGAGCTTCAGCACCCAGTTCGCCTTTTTGTGAACCATCTGGCGAATCAGCGGCTCGTTGGCGTCGAGCGCCCGCGCGGTCCAGCGGATCGCCGCCTCGAGCATCGGTACGTGGCGCTCTTCGTTGATCGCCGAAGCGAGCGCATGGCCGAGCAAGGGCGCGATTTCGGTCTTGCGGATCCGCGCGGCGATCGCGCCCTTGACCATGCCGCCGAGGCGTTCGTCATCGAGGCTCTCGAATATGTCGGCGATCAGGCGCGACGCGCCGGCGCGGATCCGCGTGCCTTCGCCCGCGGGTGTCTGGAGGAAGCGCCCGGTGGCCGCGGCGACGTCGATATTCCGCATCCGCCGCGCAACCACGGAGGGGATGAGGAAATTCTCCTTGAGGAAGCTCGCGAGCGCCTCGCCAATCCGGTCCTTGTTGCGCGGGATGATCGCGGTGTGCGGGATGGGCAGGCCGAGCGGATGGCGAAAGAGCGCGGTGACGGCAAACCAGTCGGCAAGGCCACCGACCATCGCGGCCTCGGCGAACGCCTTGAGGTAGCCGAGCGCCGGGTAACGCGCCTCGAGCGCGCGCGCTGCCGCGAACACCACGGCCATCACGACCAGGAGCCCGGTCGCGATGACCTTCATGCCTTGTGTGCCTGGCTGGGCCGGGTTGAAGCGGCTCAGGGCCGGCGGGGATTCAGCGGCACGGTTCATGCCGCCTCAATAGCCGACCCGTCGCGGCAGTTCACTCCGCCGGTACGGGCATGCTCCCTGATGCGCTCCCTCGCCGACGAAGCGGTGGAAGAGCGCGCCCGAGCCGCGACTCGATCGAGATCGCAATCGAGAAATAGGACGGCACCAGGAGCAGCGTCAGCAGCGTCGAAAAGATGAGGCCGCCTATAACCGTGACACCCATTGGCTGCCGCCAGCTATTATCGCCGCTGATCGAGATCGCGGTCGGCAGCATGCCGGCGACCATCGCGACGGTGGTCATGACGATCGGCTGGGCGCGCTTGTGGCCGGCCTCCCAGATGGCATCGTTCTTCGCCATTCCGTGGTTCATCATCTCGACCGCGAAATCGACCAAAAGGATCGAGTTCTTGGCGACGATTCCGAACAGCATCAGGATGCCGATGAGCACGAATAGGGACACCGGCTGCCCGGCGATAAGGAGCGCCACCGCCGCGCCCAATGGCGCGAGGATCAACGAGCCCATGTTGACGAACGGGGCGAGGAACCGGCGGTAAAGGAGGACCAGCACCGCGAACACCAGTAGAATGCCCGAAACCAGCGCAATCCCGAAATTGAACAAGAGCTCGGCCTGCCATTTCTGGTCGCCGAGATTCATCTGCTCGACGCCCTGCGGCAGGTTTTTGACAGCCGGGAGATTCTTGACCTTGGTAAAGACGTCGCCCTGGGCGAAGCCGGGTGCGAGATCGGCTCCGATCGCCAGCCTGCGGACCTGATTGGACCGCTGGATGGTCGTCGGGCCCGAGCCGAAGCCGATCTTGGCGACGGACTTCAGAGGAACCGAACCGCCGCTCGACGTGGGCACTGGCAGATTCTCGAGCGTGGTAATGTCGCGCCGCGCATTCTCCGACAGCGACACGGTGATCGGCACCTGCCGATCGCTGAGCGAGAATTTCGCGCTGTTCTGCTCAATCTCGCCCAAGGTCGCGATGCGGATCGTCTGGCTCAGGGCCGCGGTTGTCACTCCGAGATCCGCCGCGAGATCGAAACGTGGACTGATGGTGATTTCCGGCTGGGCGAGGTTGCTTCCGACGCGAGGAGCGACCAAGCCCGGGATGGTCGCCATTTCCTTGGCGATCTGGTTGCCGACCGCGGTAAGTTGGGCGGGGTCTTCCCCGCCGAGATAGAGCATGATGTCGCGCGAATCCCCGATCCGGTCCGCCGCCCTGCTGACTCTGGAAGCTGACGCGCGCGTCGGCCATCGCCGCGAGAGTCGGCGAGAGGTTCCGCTCGAACTCCGTGCTCTTCACTTTGCGGTTCTTCTTGAGGACGATGTTCACGTGGCCCTGGCCGACGTTGATCCGCTCGAACACGCGATCGACGCTGGGGTCCTTTGCGATGATCGCGGAGGCGTGATCGACGACAGCTTCGGTGTCCTTCAGCGTGCTGCCGGGCGGCATCGTGACGTTGACCCGCGAGTAATCGCTGTTCTGCGGCGGGAAGAACGACACCGGCAGAAGCCGAACAGGGTAATGCTTAGCAGCAAAGTGGCGACGCCGGCGCCGACCATTGCCAGGCGGTGGTCGTGCAGGCGCGCATTCCAGCGCGCGGCGAGGGTTGCATGCCAGTCAGCGAAACTGTCGCTGCCGACATTTGCGCGAGGAAGCGGATGAGCCGGCCCACGCCATAGGCGACGCCTGTGCCCACCAGCAGCGCGAGAACAAACGTGATCCCTCCGTTCCAGGCAAGCTTGCCAAGGCCGGCCATCGCGCCGCCGGTTCCGGCGGCGAATGCGGCGATCACGAGCAGCAGGAGGAACGCATTGATCGCGTAATAACCCAATCTGCCGGCGCGCTTGGGCAGCCGGTCCAGCAGCGCATGCGCCTTGGTCGTGTCCAGGCTCCAGTTGAGAACCTTCAGATAGACGTCCATCCATTTCCAATTGGCGTGCGGCTGCTTTCCGTGGGAGCGGAGGAAATAGGCCGCGATCAGCGGCGTGATCATCCGCGCGACGAACAGGCTCATCAGCACCGACAAGACGACGGTGAAGCCGAACGCCTTGAAATACTGGCCGGCGATTCCCGGCATCAGCGCCACCGGCAGGAACACCGCAACGATGGCCATCGTCGTGGCGAGCACCGCAAGTCCGATTTCGTCGGCGGCGTCGATCGCCGCCTGATAGCCCGATTTGCCCATGCGCATGTGGCGGACGATGTTTTCGATCTCGACGATCGCGTCGTCGACGAGAACGCCGGCGACCAGGCCCATCGCCATGGTGGACATGAAGTTGAGCGTGATTCCCATCAGGCTCATGAAAAAGAACGCAGGGATCGCCGAGAGCGGGATGGAAATTGCGGAAATCGCAGTCGCCCGTATGTCGCGGAGGAAGAGCAGAACGACGAGGACCGCGAGAACCGCGCCCTCGATCAAGCCTTCCATCGCCGAACGGTACTGGCCCTTGGTGTAGTCTACAGTGGTGAAGACCTCCGAGAAGTGAACTTTCGGATTTTCTTTCTCGAGCGCGCGCAGCTCCTTCCACAAACCGTCGTAAGCGGTCACTTCGGACGAGCCCTTGGCGCGCTGAATGTTGAAGGTGACGACCTGGTGGCCGTTTTGCTTGGCGAGGGAGCGCTGCTCGCTATTGCTGTCCTGCACCTGGCCCAGATCGGCGAGCTTGACGAAGCGGCCTCCCGGCAACGCCACCTGCGTTTGCGATAGCTGATAGGCGTCCTGGGCATTGCCGAGAACGCGCACCGATTGCTCGGAGCCTGCAATCTCGGTACGCCCGCCAGCGCCGTTCATGTTGCTTTGGCGAAGCTGTTGATTGACCTGCGCCGCGGTGATTCCCTGCGACTGCAGCGCGGCCGGATCGAGGATCACCCGTATGGTGCGGTCGACGCCCCCGACGCGTTGCACTGCCGCGATGCCAGGCAGGCCGAGCAGGCGCTTGGCGACGGTGTCGTCAATGTACCAGCTGAGCTGCTCCAGCGTCATGTCCGTGGTCTGCGCGCCGACGTAGGAGATCGGTTCGCCATCGGCGTCGATGCGCGTGATTTGCGGCTCGAGAATGCCCTCTGGCAGCGTGCCGCGGATCTGCGAAATTGCGTTGCGCGTGTCGTTTACGGCGCGGTCGGTCGGCGTGCCGAGCTGGAACGACACGAATGTCGAACTGTAGCCCTCACCGACTGTACTGTTGATCTCGTCGACCCCGTTCACGCCACGAATGGCGGATTTCACCCGCTGGGTGACCTGGGTCTCCAGTTCGTTCGGTGCGGCGCCAGGCTGGCTGATATTGACGATTGCCGCCGGGAAATCGATGTCGGGCGCGTTGTTGACCTGCATCCGGGCGAAGGAGATCAGCCCGGCGAGCATCAGCCCGACGAAGAGGACGATCGGGCCGACCGGGTTGCGAATGCACCAGGAGGAGATGTTACGGAAGTTCATTTGCTAACTCTTTTCCTGAATCGCTTCAGCGCGCCGCTTCACGTCTGGGATTGATCTTCTGGCTCGGGTTGAGGAACGGCCCGGCGGAGAGTACGACCGCTTCGTTGCCTGAAAGGCCCGAGGCAATCGTCACGCCCGCTTCGTTCACGGTACCGATCTGAATGTTGCGCCGCTCGACCTGGTTCTTGCCATTGACGATGTAGACGTAATTGCCCTTGTCGTCGCTCAGCACCGCGCTCTGCGGAAGCACCGGCGCCGTCGTCGCGCCGGCGGTGATCCTCGCCTCCGCGAAGCCGCCCGGCTTGACGTCAGGAGTATAGGGGATCGCGATCCGCACCTGTCCCAGGCGAGATTGCGGATCGATGACTGGCGCTACCTGCCATACCGATCCCGTTATGCTCGCCTGCGCACCCACCGGGGTGACCTGCGCCGGCATGCCGACGTGAACGAAGGCAAGGTCCTGCTGCGCGAATTGTGCACGCATCTCCATCTGGCCGCCCTCGGCGAGGCGGAACAGCGCACCCGATCCGGGGCTCACGATCTGCCCGACCTCGACGTTGCGGGCGAGGATCAAGCCGGCCGCAGGTGCGACGACGTTGAGCTGTCCGATTTGGGCACGCGTCGCGCCGAGGGTAGCCTGGGCGACACGCACCTGCGCATTCGCGGCATCCCGCGCGGCTCTTCTTGGCATCGATCTCGGCCTTGGACACGAATCCGCGGCCCTGCAGCGCGATCGCACGCTCGTAATTCGACTGCGCCAGCGCCGCATTGGCTCTCGCGGCCTCGATTTGGGCGGCGAGCTGCGCCGCCTGCTCAGCCTGCACCGACCGGTCGACAATGGCGAGCACCTGCCCAGCGCGCACCCAGCTGCCGGCATCGACGAGAACGCGGATCACGCGCCCGCCTTGCCCGGCGATCCCGATTGGCTGATCGCGCTTGGCCGCGAGCGGGCCGCTCGCGCTGACCACGCGCCCGACCTGCGTCTGACCGGGGACAATCACCGTAACCGTCGGGATCTGCCCGGCGCCCTTGCCTCCGGCTTGCTGCGAATCGGTCTTGGTGCCGCTGCGCCCGAACGCAACGACGGCACCGATCAGTGCGAGAATCACCAGGACCGCGCCGATGATTACCCACCGGCGGCGGCTGGATCGATCGGTCACCACCAGGGTGTCGGAGGTGTGGAAGGTGGTTTCCCGGTTCATCATTCCCTGCCCAGTTCCGCAAATTCTCTACTGTGGGCCACTGTGTTACCCGAATAAGGCACCCGGTGCAACAGGAAGCCCGCAGGTTGACATTGGCTAGTGCTTTTCGACTAACGGTGGCACTTGTCCCCCAAGCGCGCGTTGCCGCGTTTATAATGAAGGTCGGTTGAACGACAGTAGAAAAACAAGGGGAAGCGCGATGCTCATGCCACTGCTTGATCCGAACCACAGCTGGCTTTGGTGGATCGTCATTGGAGGGATCGCCGGGGCGATCGCCAAACTGCTGACTCCGGGGCGTGATCCAGGCGGATGCCTGATCACCATATTGCTCGGAATTGCAGGCGCGGTCTTAGCTGGATGGCTGGGCCATCTCGTGCACTGGTACGAACCCGGAGAGGGGGCGAGCTTCGTTGGAGCTGTCCTCGGCGCAATCATTCTTCTCATCATCTACCGATTGATCGCCCGCCGGCGCACGTAACTCTTGTTCAGGAAGCAGCCATGGCGGGCGGACGACCGTCGCGCTATGGTCATCACTGAGCGGGGAAATGAGACATGAGAAAGACTTTGCTTGCGGCGCTGCTGCTCGGCGCGGTGTCTTTGCCGGGCGCGGCCGTTGCCCAGCAAACGCTGAGCATTACGCAAACGATCGCCGGCGCCCGGCTGGATATCAGCGCGACCGGCGAAGTCACACGGGTGCCCGACATCGCGATCATCTCCGCCGGCGTGGTCTCTCGATCCACGACTGCGACCGGAGCGCTCCAGGATGCTGCCGACCGGATGCAGCGCGTCCTTGCAGCGCTCAAGCGCGCTGGAGTCGAGGATCGCGACCTCCAGACGAGCAACATCAGCCTCAATCCCGAATATCGCTATGTTGAGAACCAGCCGCCCCAGCTCACCGGCTACACGGCCTCAAACCAGCTGACGATCCGCTTTCGCGATATCCGCAACTCGGGAAAAATCATCGACGCGCTAGTCAGTCAGGGCGCCAATCAAATCAACGGCCCCAGCTTGACCATCGACAAACCCGAGGCGGCGCTCGACGAGGCGCGCGCCAGAGCCGTGGCGATGGGGCGCGCACGCGCCGAACTGTACGCGCGGTCGCTGGGAATGCGCATCGCGCGCGTCGTCTCGGTGAGCGAGAGCGGCGGCTACGCAGTGCCGCCGCCGGCGCCGCCGATGGCCCCGATGCAAATGGCGCGTGCCGCAGACACGAGCATCCTGCCTGGAGAGCAGAAGCTGCAGGTCACGCTGGCCATGACTTTCGAGCTGCAATGAAAACAAAAAGGCCGCGCAGCTTTTGCCGCGCGGCCTTCGAACGCAGTGTTAATGTAGCGCCTAGCGCACCGATCCCCTGCGGACCAGGTTCACCACCGCCAGCAGGATCACCGCGCCGAGCAAAGACCACAAGAAGGTCTCAATCGTGAGTGCTCCGTTAATATTGCCCTTACCGAGCAGCAACCCGGCAATGACCGCGCCGACAATCCCGACGACGATATTCAGGATAATGCCCTGTTGAGCGTCAGTCCGCATGATGAGGCTCGCGAGCCAGCCGCAAATGCCACCGACGACCAACCAAATGATGATTCCCATGAGCGTGTTCCCTCCTGTTTTTTCCGGCCCGCAATTGGCACGCGCGGCCGGTGCGGCATCACGACGCGCGACGCGGCGCGGTTGTTCCGCATTTAACAGGATGTGTCCAGTTTTTGGGTTAGTAACGCCGCTCGCGAGCAGCGGAAAAGCGGGATCGGTGAGTGGCCGAAACGAGCGCGTGCCTTAGTAGCGCGCCTGGCGTTCGTACTGGTCGCGATACTGCTTGATCCGAGTGACGCGCAGCCCGGGCATGCCGCTGCGGTCGACCGCGCGCTGCCAGCTGGTGAATTCCTCCAGGCTGAGCGTGTAACGCTTGCACGCTTCGTCGACGTTGAGCAGGCCGCCGGCCACAGCGGCGACGACCTCGGCCTTGCGGCGGACGACCCACCGCGTGGTGTGGGCAGGCGGCAGCGAGTTGAGCGTCAGCGGCTCGCCGAGAGGTCCGATGACCTGGGCCGGTCGAATCTTCTGGTTCTCGAGCATTCCGTCACACCTGCTTAATCATTGACACTGGTTGCTGCTTAAGGCCGCCGCGTTGAAAAAATTCTGAAACGCGCTGGTTAATGGTCTGGTTAGTCGACCTTACGCTCCTTTAACCTCGTCGCTTCCTCGGCGAAGGTTCCGCCGAGCCTTCTCACTGCGTCCTGCCACCCCTCGCTAGCCGAGAGGGCGCAGGCGATAATGTCTTCGCGCGAATGGGCATTCTTCCCGTCCGCGCCCAGCAGAGCGAGCAACTCGTCGAGGCTGAGTGACGCTTCCGCAGTCGAGCGAAAGTCCCCCTCGTGCCGCGCCAAACCGATCCCCCTCGATGCCTTTGCTTTGGCCGGTCTAGGCTTCAGGAGTGAAATTCGAGTAAAGAGTGGTGCAAGAGACCTCCAATGCGGACAGATTTTCAACTCGGCCGCCCTTCGGGTGATGCGCGGATCGTCGTTGCCATGTCGGGCGGCGTCGACAGCTCGGTCACGGCCGCGCTCGCCGCTGAGACAGGCGCGGAGGTAATCGGGGTCACGCTTCAGCTTTACGATCACGGTAAGGCGGTCCGGCGGTCCGGCGCGTGCTGCGCGGGGCAGGACATCTACGACGCGAAGCAGGTCGCCGACCGGATCGGAATCGCGCATTACGTGCTCGATTACGAAAGCCGCTTCCGCGAGGGCGTGATCGACCGCTTCGTCGACGAATATGCGCGCGGCCGGACGCCGGTGCCGTGCGCGTCGTGCAACCAGGGGGTGAAGTTCGTCGACCTGGTCGCCTTCGCGCGGGAGCTCGGTGCGGACTGCCTCGCCACCGGCCATTATGTGCGGCGGGTGGCCAATGACGGTCGCATCGAGCTACACAAGGGCGCCGACCCGCGCCGTGACCAGAGCTATTTTCTGTACGGCACCACGCGCGAGCAGCTCGATTTCGTCCGCTTCCCCCTGGGCGATATATCGAAGGACGAAGTGCGGCACATCGCCGCAGAGCTCGCACTCAATGTTGCGGCCAAGCCGGACAGCCAAGACATCTGCTTCGTCCCCGACGGCGATTATGCCGGGCTGGTCAAGCGGGCGCGGCCCGAGACCGAAGCGCCCGGCGAGGTCGTCGATCTCGATGGCCGGGTGCTCGGTCGGCACCGTGGGGTGGTCCATTTCACGGTCGGCCAGCGCCGGGGGATTGAGATCGGCGGAATGGCCGAGCCGCTGTACGTTATTCGGATTGAACCCGAGCAGCGGCGGATCGTGGTCGGGCCGCGCCGCGCGCTGGCCGTCGAAGGCATGCGCGTTGCGGACTGGAACTGGATTGGCGAGGATCAGCGCGAGGTCAGCGTTAAAGTGCGTTCGCTGGCGTCAGCGGTACCGGCCACGCGCGACGATGAATGGGTGCGCTTTGCCCGTCCCGAGTATGGCGTCGCTCCAGGGCAAGCGGGTGTAGTCTATGACGGCACGCGCGTCCTCGGCGGCGGGTGGATCGCTGAGACGATCCCGGTTGAGCAGAGCTGCCTGAATGCCGCCGCCGCATAGCGCCGGCATTCTCCTGTTCCGTCGGCGCGAAGGCGCGACGCAAGTCCTGCTGATCAAGCCCGGCGGCCCGTTCTGGAAAAACAAGGACGTGGGCGCATGGATGATCCCCAAGGGCATGGTCGAGGCCGGTGAAGAGCCCGCTGAAGCGGCGCTGCGCGAGTTCGAGGAAGAGATCGGCACGCGCCTGGACGCGGTCCCGCTCCCGCTTGCCACGGTGCGTCAGGCGGGCGGAAAGAGAGTGGAAGCGTTCGCGATAGAGGGCGACCTCGACGCCGCGGCGATCCGCTCGAACACGTTCGAGGTCGAATGGCCGCCGCGCAGCGGACACCGTCAAAGCTTCCCCGAAGTCGCCGAAGCGCGGTGGATGGGCCTTGCCGAAGCGCGCGCGTTCATGCTTCCGAGCCAGCTGCCGCTGATTGATGCTCTCGAAGCCAGATTGAAGGAATGAACGATGCTCGCGTTCCTCGCCGCTCTCGCACTCCAGGCCGCTCCAGCAACGACCGCTCAGCCATCCGGTTGGGGCGGAATGCCGGCGGCTGCTGCAACCAAGGTCTGGCCGACGCGCGAAGGCGATGTGGTCCTCAAGGACTTCCGCTTCGGTGATCGGCGAAGTGCTGCCAGCGCTTCGGATGCATTACACGATGCTCGGGCAGCCGCACCGCAATGCCGCCGGCGTAATCGACAATGCCGTGATGGTGCTGCACGGCACCGGCGGCGACGGCAAGCAATTCCTGCGACCGCAATTCGCCGACGAATTGTACGGGCCCGGCCAGCCGCTCGACATCGGCAAATATTGGATCATCCTTCCCGACAATGTCGGTCACGGAAAGTCGTCGAAGCCGTCGGATGGGCTGCGGATGCGTTTCCCCAAGTACGATTACGACGACATGGTCGAGGCGCAGTACCGGATGCTCCGGGGCCTGGGAGTTACGCAGCTGCGCCTCATCATGGGCACGTCGATGGGCTGCATGCACGCCTTCGTCTGGGGCGAGACGCACCCGACGTTCGCCCGGGCGCTGATGCCGCTGGCGTGCGAGCCAATCGAAATCGCGGGCCTCAACCGCATGTGGCGGCAGCTGGTCATCGACGGGATCCGCTCGGATCCAGCGTACGGGCAGGGGAAATCGGCAGGCGAGTATGACCTCGAACCCGTCGAAGGCCTGCGGACAGCGGAATCGATCCTATTCATCGCCGGCGCCGCGCCGCTTTATCTGCAGAAGAGCTATCCGACGCTAGAAAAGGCGAAAGCCTTCGCCGGGCAGACTGTCGACAAGGGGATGGAGAGCCTCGACGCCAATGACGTGATCTACCAGTTCGATTCCTCGCGGAACTACAATCCGTGGCCGAACCTTGGGAAGATCACTGCGCCGGTCATGTGGATCAATTCGGCCGACGACTTCATCAACGCGCGCAACCTTGACGTGCCGCAGCGAGCGGTGAAGCGCATGAAGAACGGGCGCTTTCGGCTTATTCCCGAGACTGCAGAAACCCGCGGCCACGGCACCCACACCTGGGCAAAATTCTGGAAGGCCGACCTTATTGCGCTTCTGGCGCGCTCCTAGGCAGGTCGTAGGCCGACACGTGGTTCATTGTGATGACCCAGCGCCCGTGGACCTTTCGGAAGAGCCGCGTGTTCACGCCCTCCGTTACGCGCGTGCCGCGCTCGAGTCGGTATTGGCCGATCAGCATCGCTGCGTCCGGGGCGAGAATGTCCACCTTCATATTGTAGAAGTGGAGCTTGCCGCGCCGCTCGGCTGAGCCGCCATAGTCGCGGACATAATGGTCCAGCGTTCCTTGCCAGCCGTCCTGGAACTTACCGCCGGAGACGAAGATCACGTCGGGCTTCTTGAACCCCGCCATGTATCCCGCGAAGTCGCCGCGGTTCCAGGCCGACTCCATTCGGCCGATCACCGAGAGAATGGCCGCGCGTTCCTTCGACGGACTTGCCGCCGAAAGCGGAGCGCCGATCAGCAGCAGAGCAAGGCCCGCCGCCACCGCTCTCACAACTGGAACTGCCCCACGATCACGGTTTGGCAGCGGCCGCCGAGGAGCACGCGGTCGTCTTGCAGCCGGCAGCGCAGGACACCGGTGCGTTTGCTCGCCTGAAGCGCGGTAAAGTCGCGTGCGGCCGAGACGTTTCGCCCAATATGGCGCCAGCGCGGCATGCGCCGAGCCGGTCACCGGATCCTCGTCGATTCCGAGGTAAGGCACGAAGACGCGGCTGACGATGTCGAACGCGGTGCCGCGCGCAGTGACGACCGCCATCCGTGGAATTGCACGCAAGGCGGCGAAATCGGGCTGGACCGCGCGCACCGCGGCTTCGTCGGCGACTTCGATAATGCCCGCGTCATTGCAACCGGCGGCGAGCCACACGGGCGAATCCGCCACGCCGAGCGCCTGGCACAGCCTCGGCTCGCGTGTTTCGCTAAGCGCCGCCGCCGGCAAATCGAGCTCAAGCACGTCTTCGCGACGGGTCACCGTCAAAATGCCGGACTGGGTGGAGAAGCGCACCGGATCGGAATGGATGAGGACGTGCCCGGCAGCGAGGGTCGCGTGGCCGCACAGCTCGACCTCGGCGGCGGGCGTGAACCAGCGCAGGTCGTAGTCCGCATCGTCGTGCTCGCTCGGCACCGTGAACGCCGTTTCGCTGAGATTATTCTCCTCGGCGATCGCTTGCATTTGCGCATCGTCGAGCCAGCGCTCGAGCGGCATGACGGCCGCCGGATTGCCGGTCAGCGGCCGGTCGGCGAACGCATCGACCTGGAAGAAGGGCAGGGACGTCATTGCGCTCTCTCCGTGATGTCCGATGAAAGCAGGGTCTCGCGGTCGGTCTGCCCCTCCGGATCGACGTGAATCAGGATTTCGGTGTCGGGGAAGCGCTGCTGAAGCTGCTCTTCCACATGGTCAAGCCGGTCGTGCGCTTCCTGAACGGTCCAGTCGGCGGGCACCCAGACGTGGAACTGGACGAATCGCGACGTGCCGCTCTTGCGCGTGCGCAGTCGTGAAGGCCGCGAAGCTCGGGATATTCGGCAGCGGCGGCAAGAAACTACTGGCGCTCCGCTTCCGGCCACTCGCGGTCCATCAGCTGGTTGATGGATTCGCTCGACGCCCGATAGGCGCCCCAGGCGAGCCACAGCGCAATCGCAATGCCGAAGAGCGCATCAGCGCCGGAGATGTGCAGCGCCTGATCGAGCACCAGAGCGACGATCACCGCGCCGTTGAGCATGAGGTCGGACTTGTAATGGACGTTGTCGGTCCGGATCGCGACCGATCCGGTTCGCGCGATGACCTGGTGCTGGTACCAGAGCAAAGCGAAGGTTCCCGCAATCGCGAGGAGGGACACGGCGATGCCAAGCCCCATCGCTTCGGTCTGCGCGCCGCCCAACAGCCGGTCGATTGCGCGCCACGCGATTCCCACCGCCGAAACAGTGATCAGAACGACTTGAGCGAGCGCGACCAGTGCTTCCGCCTTGCCGTGTCCGAAGCGGTGGTCCTGGTCGGCGGGGATGGCGGCGATGCGCACTCCGGCAAGCGTGGTCAGGCTGGCGATCACGTCGAGCCCGGTGTCGGCGAGCGAGCCCGAGCATCGCCGTGGAATCGGTCGCCCAGGCGGCCCAGCCCTTGGCAACGAGCAGCGACCGAGGCGAGCGTGACGCTGGCGAGGGCCGCGCGGGTCGACAGGCGCGAGTGTCCCGGCGGCGGTTGCTGCGGTGGTCATGGGTAGAGCAGCCCTTCGTTCCACCCCTCGTCTTTGCAGGACGAACTGGCGACGTTCATGCAGCCGGTGCGGCTTGTCCGACCAGAACTCGATTGTATGCGGAACCAGTCTGAATCCGCCCCAATGCGGCGGGCGCGGGACGTTCTGTTCTTCGAAGCGCCGCTTCATTTCGTCGAACCGTTGTTCGAAAAGCTCACGGCTTTCGAGTGGCGCTGATTGATCGGACGCCCAAGCCCCAATTGTGATTCGCGACTTCGAGTAGCGAAATAAGCATCCGCTTCCGCATTCGACACGCGTTCAACGATGCCCTCAATTCGCACCTGACGCCGAAGCGACTTCCAGTGGAACAGTATTGCAGCAGTACGGGTCTCCGCGATGCTCATGCGCCTTGCGACTGCGTTCGTTGGTGTAGAACGTGAAACCCTCCGGGCCGTGGCCTTTCAGCAGGACCATGCGAACGGATGCTGCACCGGCCAGGTCCGCCGTTGCCAGCGCCATCGCCTCCGGATCGCTGAGCTCCGCCTCACGCGCTTCGGCGAACCATTGGTCAAATAGCTGAAAAGGGTCTGTCGCCATCTTGTGCGGCGCTTAGGCTTGGACGCAGCGCAGCCGCAACCCATCTGGTCAGGCGATTATCTCTGCGGCATGGGAGCGGCATGGCTCTGGACCTTTACCAACGCCTGGGTGTGCAGCGCGGCGCGAGCGAGGCCGACATCAAGAAGGCTTATCGCAGCCTCGCCAAGCAGCTGCACCCCGACCGCAACAAGGACAATCCGAACGCGGCCAAGCGCTTCGGCGAGATCACGCACGCCTATGATTTGCTGTCGGACAAGGACAAGCGCGCCAAGTACGACCGCGGCGAGATCGACGAGGACGGCAATCCCAAGATGCCGTTCGGCTCAGGCTTCGGCGGCTATTCGGGCGGTGGCGGCGGGCCCCACCCGGGCGCCGGTGCGGGATTCGAGAATATGAATTTCGGCGGAGGCGACGCGGCGGATTTGAGCGACCTGTTCGAAGGATTGTTCGGCGGTGCTGGAGCCGGCCGCGGCCGCGCAGGCGGGCCGTTTGGCGGTTTTCGACAGCGCGCGCGAGCGCCGCAGAAGGGCGCGGATGTCGCTTACCGGCTCAAGGTCCCGTTCGTCGACGCGGTCGCGCTCAAGCCGCAGCGCATTACGCTCGGCGACGGCAAGACAATCGACCTCAAGCTTCCGCAGGGGTTCGAGGACGGGACCAAAATCCGGCTCTCGGGCAAGGGTCAGGAAGGGCCCGCCGGGCGTGGCGACGCAATCGTCACTATCGAGATCGCGCCGCACCGCTTCTTCTCGCGCGAAGGCAACAACATTCGGCTGAATCTTCCGGTCACGCTCAAGGAAGCGGTGTTGGGGGCGAAGGTCAAAGTCCCAACTCCGGAAGGCGCCGTGATGCTAACAATTCCGAAGGGCACCACTTCAGGAAAAGTTCTGCGCCTGAAAGACCGCGGCTTCGCCGGCAAGGACGGCAAACGTGGCGATCAGCTGGTGAGCGTCGAAATCGACGTTCCGGCGCACGACCCGGAGCTGCAGAAGTTCGCCGAAAAATGGAACGCGCCGGGCAACCCGCGCGCGGACCTTGGGGTTTAGTCCCGCCAATTCATGCGCGACATCTCACCCCAATCACCGGAAGCGAGGCGCAAGCGCCTGGCAAGCATGCGCGCCGCCTTCGGAACCGAAGTCGAGGAGAAGCTCAAGCCCAAGCAGACCGCGTGGGAGGTAGTCAAGCGGGTCGCCGTCGGGGTCTACAACGACGGCTTCATCCACGCCGGCAACCTCGCTTATTTGTCGATCCTCGCGCTGTTCCCGTTCTTCATTCTCGCCGCTGCGATCGCCCACCTGCTCGGCCAGAGCCAGGACGCGCAGCTGACCGTCGCCAACGTCCTCCGCCGGCTCCCGCCGGACGTGGCCGTCGACTTTGCAGAAGCCGGTTCAGGAAGTGCTTACGGTTCGCACCGGCACCTTGCTGTGGCTCGGAGCGATTGTCGGGCTGTGGACCGCGGCGAGCTTCGTCGAGACCATCCGCGACATCCTTCGCCGCGCGTTCGGAGTGAAGTTCTGCGCGCCGTTTTGGGAGTATCGCATCGGTTCGATCCTGATCATCCTCGGCGCGGTGCTTCTGCTGATGATCGCGTTTGCCGCGAGCGTCGCCTTGAGCTCGCTCCAACATGTGCTGCTGGAGTGGTTCCCGTTCGCGCAGGGCATGGGAACGATGCTCGGGCATCTATCGCCTGGTTCCCGCGGCGACGCTGTTCTTCACCTTCTATGTCCTCTTTTTCGTGCTCACCCCGGCGCGCTACCGGCGGCGGGATTGCAGGAAATGGCCCGGCGCCCTGCTGGTCACTGTCTGGTGGCTCGCGACGGCCGAAGTGCTCCCATGGGTGCTCGGGCTGCTGGGCGGCTACAGCCTGACCTACGGAAGCCTTGCCGGGGTGATGATCTCTCTCATCTTCTTCTTCGCCGTCGGGCTTGGAGTCGTGATGGGCGCGGAGCTCAACGCCGCGCTGGCGGAAAGCGGCGCCACCGCGCTAAAGGGCGAGGTCTATACCGGGCCGTACACCGACGAGCTCGAAGTCGAAGAACCACAGCCCGGGGAAGACGTGAAGGTGGAGCTGGAGACAGGGGGACCTGAGATTTGACCTCACTGATGCAGGGCAAGCGCGGGCTCATCATGGGCCTCGCCAACGAGCGGTCTCTCGCATGGGGCATTGCGCAAGCGGTCGGCGGGCAGGGCGCCGAACTCGCTTTCTCCTACCAGGGCGATGCGCTGGAGAAGCGCGTCCGCCCGCTGGCGGCTGAGCTCGGTTCGGACCTGCTTGTCAATTGCGACGTCTCCGACATGAAGGCACTGGATAAGACATTCGATGCGCTGAAGGAGCGCTGGGGTGGGCTCGACTTCGTCGTTCACGCGATCGGCTATTCCGACAAGAACGAGCTGCGCGGGAAGTTTGTCGACACGTCGATGGACAATTTCCTGATGACGATGAACATCTCGGTCTACAGCTTCGTCGCGGTCGCGCAGCGCGCGAGGGCGCTGATGACCAACGGCGGATCTCTTCTGACCTTGACCTATTACGGCGCCGAGAAGGTCATTCCGCACTACAACGTGATGGGGCTGGCGAAATCCGCGTTGGAGAGCAGCGTCAAATATCTTGCCATGGACCTTGGCCCCGAAGGAATCCGAGTCAACGCGATTTCGGCTGGCCCGATCAAGACGCTTGCGGCAAGCGGGATCGGCGACTTCCGCTACATCATGAAGTGGAACGAATATAATTCGCCGCTGCGGCGCAACGTCACGATCGAGGACGTCGGCGGCGCGGGCCTGTACCTTTTGTCCGACCTGGCTAGCGGCGTCACCGGCGAGATCCACCACGTCGACGCCGGCTACAACGTTGTCGGCATGAAAGCTGAGGACGCGCCGGATATTTCCACCGTCTGATGATCGCGCGCCATGTTCGGATCACGGGTGTCGTACAGGGCGTGTTCTTCCGTGCATGGATGCGCGACGAAGCGCGACGCTCGGCGTTTGTGGCTGGGCGCGTAACGCCGCCGACGGCTCGGTCGAGGCGCATGTCGAGGGTGACGAGGGCGCGGTCGCCGAGATGATCGCGCGGCTGCATGGCGGACCATCGGGCGCGAAAGTCAGCGATGTCGAGGTCGAGACCGCCGAAGCCAAGGGGCTCAGCAGCTTCGAGGTGCGCCACTAACCCGCGAAAGGATCGCGGACGAGGATCGTGTCGTCGCGCTCCGGTGACGTGCTCACCAGCGCCACCGGGCAGCGGATCAGTTCCTCGATGCGGCGGACATATTTGATTGCGCGCGCGGGCAGGTCCGCCCAGCTGCGCGCGCCGCGCGTGGATCCGGGCCAGCCTTCGATGTCCTCGAACACCGGCTCGACGCGCATTTGATCGCCGGCGTGCGGCGGGAGATAATCGAATTTTCGCCCGTCGATCGTGTAGCCGGTGCAGATCTTCACCTGTTCAAAACCGTCGAGCACGTCGAGCTTGGTCAGCGCGACCCCGGTCACGCCAGAGACTGCAACCGCCTGACGCACCAGCACCGCGTCGAACCAGCCGCAGCGGCGCTTGCGGCCCGTCACGGTGCCGAACTCGTGGCCACGTTCGCCGAGTTTCTGGCCCACCTCATTGTCCTGCTCGGTGGGGAACGGGCCCGAGCCGACGCGGGTCGTGTAAGCCTTGACGATGCCGAGCACGAAGCCCGCGCCCGATGGGCCGATGCCGCTGCCAGGACCGGTGGTTCCGGCGACCGTGTTGGACGAGGTCACGAACGGATAAGTGCCGTGGTCGACGTCGAGCAGCACGCCCTGCGCACCCTCAAACAATATGCGTTTGCCCTTGCGCAGCGCGACATCGAGATCGCGCCACACCGGCTTGGCGAAGGGCAGCACAAACTCGGCGATTTCGGCGAGATCGTTATGCAGCCGCTCGCGATTGACCGGCGGCTCGCCGAAACCGGCGCGCAATGCGTCGTGGTGGGCGCAGAGGCGGTCGAGCAAAGGCTCCAGGTCCTCGAGCCGGGCGAGATCGCAGACGCGGATCGCGCGGCGGCCGACCTTGTCCTCGTAGGCGGGGCCGATGCCGCGCCGCGTGGTTCCGATCTTGCCCGCGCCGGACGCGTCTTCGCGCAGCGCATCGAGGTCGCGGTGGATCGGCAGGATCAGCGGGCAGGTCTCGGCAACCATCAGCACGTCCGGCGTGACCTCGACGCCCATCTCGCGGATGCGCTCGACCTCGGCCTTGAGCGCCCACGGATCGAGCACCACGCCATTGCCGATGACCGAAGGCGTGCCGCGAACGATGCCGCTTGGGGAGCAGCGAGAGCTTGTAGGTCTGGTTGCCGACGACCAGCGTGTGACCGGCGTTGTGGCCGCCCTGGAAGCGCACGACCATGTCGGCGCGGCTCGCCAGCCAGTCGACGATCTTGCCCTTGCCTTCGTCGCCCCACTGGGCGCCGATGACGGTGACGTTTCCCACGGTGTTTCCTTGCTGTGAGCGGCCCGCGCGGCTCTAGGGGTAAGGGTCGCTGGCGTCTAGGTCAGCAGCCGGCAATTGACATAAGGAGACGGCTGTTGAAGCTCGGCTCGGTCGAACGACCAGGGGGGTGTCATGCGTCAGGTCCTGCTATTTCGTAGCCGTAGCGATGGGTTGTCCTTCTCCAGGCTGGATCGAAAAACTGGTCGCACCTGTTCAGAGCATTAGCTCTCAGGAAATCATCGTCACCGGTGCCCGTCGGGAGATGGACAATTACGACGCGCAAGCCCCCGCTGTCGGGCTGCGCAAGATCGCTGATTTCGCAATCCAGCCGGTCGCTGTCACTGGCGATACGCGCGACCCGGACACGCGGCATGAGGAAATGTATCAGACCATTCGCCGTGCGATCGAACTGGCGGGTTCGAGCGGAGTGCAATTGGCATTTGGAGACGTCGTGGTGAATCGCTGACGGTCGGCAATTACCGCGATTTGACGCTTCAAAAGGATGATCGTCCCGATTAAACAAGATGACATGTGAAAGCGCCTTGACTGGCGCAGATGCTCGAGAAGCCACCGCCCGGATCGATCGGTTCTTGAAGAGCATTAATCCCGTTGGTCGTGCACTCATTGAGCCAACGGGTGACATGACGCTCTCGGTTGTAGGGCCGGACCAGTATCGCTGCCGAAATCGGCAAGATTGTTCCGCCGATGCCGCTGCGATGGCGGCAAAGTTTAAATCAGAGTACGCTGTTGAAGTGCGGGGCCTGAATCGTCAGGTTGAATGGTCTCGCGCCAGTCTCACGGAAGTCTTTCTTTATATCCCCTACGACCTCGTCATTCGGCCGAAGTCGTAGGCGCGGCCGCACGGGGTACCGTGCGGTTACATTCCCGCGCCAACGCGCCTATGTGACTGTTGCTACTAGTCGCAAACGGACGGACTTCAGGCGCTTTGCGGCTCCTCATTCCTTCTTTGGCCTCTCCTAGCGCCGGCGGACCGATTGGCGGGCCGCCCGAATAAGAAGGAATGACAAGATGCCCGTAGGCACAGTCAAATTTTTTAACGATTCCAAAGGCTACGGCTTCATCGCGCCGGACGATGGAGGCCAGGACGCCTTCGTTCACATCACTGCCGTCGAGCGCGCCGGATTGCGTACTCTCACGCAGAACCAGAAGGTGAGCTTCGACCTCGAGCAGGACCAGCGCGGCAAGACCAAGGCCGTGAACCTCCAGGCCGTCGAAGGCTAAGGATCAGCGCCGGGCGCGGAAGCGTCCGGCGCTTTTCATATGGCGCTCACCACCCAGCTTGAATTCTACCGCGCCCGAGCGGAGCAATGCCGCGCCGAAGCCGACGCGGCGACGCTCGACAATGTGCGCGACCGCTGCCTTCGTGCCGAAGACGCATGGAACCGCATGGCTGAGCGCGTGGCGCGGACCGAAGCGATGCGCCGCGAGAAAGAGGCGATCTAACGCTCACTCCGATGAGCGAAACGCCGCATAGCTGCCGTAGCTCGCGACCGCGAACGGCACGAAATAAGTCAACATCAGCTTCCACCAGACCGGCCAATGACCGGCGAAGATCTCCGGACCCTGGTTGATTGCGTTGAGCACGGTTCCGATGATCAGGGTGACCGCAAGCGAGCGCCGGACCGATGGTCCCGCAAACGTTCGTCCAAACGCCTCCCTTCTCGGCGACATGATCAGAACTTCAGCGGCCGCACCAACTTCACGCCCGGCAGCGTCTCGACCTTCGCGATTACGTCTGGGCCGACCGGTTCGTCGACGGAGAGCAGAAGGATTGCTTCGCCGCCGGAATCGACGCGTCCGAGGTGGAACGTCCCGATGTTGATGCCGGCTTCGCCAAGCGCCGTTCCCAGCGGCCGATGAAGCCGGGCGCGTCCTCGTTGACGACATAGAGCATGTCGCCCGCAAGGTCCGCCTCGATCTTGATTCCGAAGAGCTCGACCAGTCGTGGCGCGCGATTGCCGAAGAGCGTTCCGGCAACGCTGCGTGGGCCGCTCGCAGTCTCCGCGGTGACGCGCAACAGCGTGTGGTAATCGCCTTCGCGGTCGTGCCGCACCTCGCGCACGTCGAGCCCGCGCTCCTTCGCCAGGTACGGCGCATTCACCATGTTCACCGTGTCCGAATAGATGCGCATAAATCCGGCCAGCACAGCGCCGGTGATCGGCTTCATGTTGAGCTCGGCCGCGGCGCCCTCGGTTTCGATCGACAGGCCGCGGATCGCCCCGTGCGCGAGTCTGCCCGACCAGGCTTCCGAGCTTCTCCGCAAGCGCCATATAGGGCTTGAGGCGCGGAGCTTCCTCGGCAGAGAGCGAGGGAACGTTCACTGCGTTGGTGATGCCGCCGAGCAGCAGGAAATCGCTCATCTGCTCGGCGATCTGGATCGCGACATTGACCTGCGCCTCATTGGTCGAAGCGCCGAGGTGCGGCGTGCAGATGAGCCCGGGCGTGCCGAACAGCGGGTTATCCTTTGCCGGCTCCTGCGCGAAGACGTCGAGGGCGGCGCCGGCGACATGGCCGCTGTCGAGCGATTCCTTCAACGCCGCCTCGTCGATCAGCCCGCCGCGCGCGCAATTGACGATACGCACGCCCTTTTTCGTCTTGGCCAGCGCGTCGCGGCTGAGGATCCCGCGCGTCTGCTCAGTGAGCGGCGTGTGCAAGGTGATGAAGTCGGCCCGGGCGAGCAGCTCGTCCAGCTCGGCTTTGTCGACACCGAGCTCGACGGCGCGCTCGGGCGAGAGGAAGGGATCGTAGGCCACGACCTTCATCTTGAGCCCGTGCGCGCGGTCGGCAACGATCGAGCCGATATTGCCGCAGCCGATCAATCCGAGCGTCTTGCCGGCGAGCTCGACGCCCATGAAACGGTTCTTCTCCCACTTGCCCGACTGGGTCGACTGGTCCGCTTGCGGGATCTCGCGAGCGAGTGCGAACAGCATCGCGATCGCATGCTCGGCGGTGGTGATCGAATTGCCGAACGGCGTGTTCATGACGACGATCCCGCGCGCTGACGCGGCGGGCACGTCGATCGTGTCGACGCCGATCCCCGCGCGGCCGATTACCTTCAGCCGCGGCAAAGCGACGTCCATGACCGGAGCGGTAACGCGCGTGGAACTGCGCACTGCGAGGCCGTCGTAATCGCCGATGATTGCAGCGAACTCGTCGGGTGAAAGTCCGGGCTTCTCGTCGACCTCGATTCCGCGGTCGCGGAAAATCGCGGCCGCTTTGGGGTCCATCTTGTCGGCAATGAGAACTTTAACAGTGTCGGTCATTGTTTCACCTCCTCATCCCTCCCCCCTTCAGCGGGAAGCAGGGAGCCGCCGAAGGCGGCGGAAGGGTGAGGGGGCCAGGAGAGCGGAACAGAGCCCCTCTCCCCGCTCGCGCTATCGCGCGAGTTGACCCTCCCCCGCTAAAGGGGGAGGGTGCCGATTGCTCCCATGCCCAGTCCAACCACGGCCCGAGCGCTTCGATGTCGGCCGTGTCGACCGTCGCGCCGCACCAGATTCGCAGCCCGGGCGGAGCGTCGCGGTATGCGCCGATATCGTAGGCGGCGTCTTCCGCTTCGAGCAGCTTGGCGAGCGCTTTTTGCCGCGCCTTGTTCGCCTCCACGTCGGAGCGGTCGGCGAATTGCAGGCACACCGATGTGTTCGAGCGCATCGCGGCGTCCTTGGCGAGGTGCTCGATCCAGTCGCGTTTTGCACCCATCGGTCCAGCGCCGCGGCGTTCGCGTCCGCACGCGCGATCAGCGCTTCCAGTCCGCCGATCCGCTCGGCCCAATCGAGCGCGAACAGCCAGTCTTCGACGCACAGCATCGACGGCGTGTTGATCGTCTCGCCCTTGAAGATGCCGTCGATCAGCTTGCCGCCCTTCGTCAGGCGGAAGATCTTGGGCAGCGGGCGCGGCGACGGCTCGCGTTCCAGCCGTTCGACCGCGCGCGGGCTGAGCACCAGCATGCCGTGCGCAGCTTCGCCGCCCAAAGCCTTCTGCCAACTGAAGGTGCCGACATCGATTTTGGTCCAGTCGATGTCCTGCGCGAACGCGCCGGAGGTCGCGTCGCAGATGGAAAGGCCGGTGCGGTCGGCCGCGATCCAGTCGGCGTTGGGAACGCGCACGCCGCTGGTCGTTCCATTCCACGTGAAGACGATGTCGCTCGCCGGATCGATGCCGCCGAGGTCCGGAAGCTCGCCGTAATCGGCGGTGCGGATCTCGGCGTCGAGCTTGAGCTGCTTGGCGACGTCCGTCACCCAGCCGGCGCCGAAGCTCTCCCACGCCAGCATGGTGACCGGCCGCGTCCCGAGCAGCGACCAGATCGCCATTTCCATCGCGCCCGTGTCGGACGCCGGCACAATGCCGAGCCGATAGTCGGCGGGGAGGCCGAGCAAAGCATGCGTGCGCTCGATCGCTTCGGCGAGCCGTGCCTTGCCGAGCCCTCCGCGGTGCGAGCGGCCGAGCGGTTCTGTATGCAGGAGGCTCGGGCTCCAGCCGGGCGGTTTGGCGCACGGGCCCGAGGAAAAATATGGCCTGGTGGGATGGATTTGGGGTCTTGGCCGGCGCACGGTCGCGCCAGCTTCGGCAGTCTCGGTCAATTCAACTCTCCTCGCAGAGAGCACGCGCCGCGTTGGGACGGCGTGGCCCGCGGCCGCTTCTAAGCCCGAATCCGGCAGGAGCAAGGCAGCGCGAAAGATTATTCGCGTGCTGCGCTGCACAACAGGTTGAAATTGCTCGAATTCGCCCCCGGAACGAGCTTGGTTGAACGGCTCATCGCGCCCAGCGGGTGTTTCGTCCCGCCAACCTCAGTTGAAGGTTGAATTTGTTAACCATCCCCGCGCAGTCTCCCTTTCCACCAGCGCGCAATGGGCAAAACCGCGGGCTGGTATGGGGGCTGGGGAGCTCCTGACAGGCTGATGAATCGCGGCGTCGCGCACATCTCTGCGTGGCGCTTGAGCTTTGGAGCGGGGATTAAATGACGCAAGTTTTGGCGGCGACTTCGACATTGTTCCGCGACCGGGACCTTTTCATTCATGATGGTTCGAAGCTTCGCCGCTTCCGCGTTTCCGCCCCTGTTCAGGCCTTTCTGTTCGTCATCATGCTCGGGCTCGTCGCCTGGGCCAGCTATGCCACCGCGCGGCTGATCTCGGCGCCGTCGGCACCGCCGGCACTGCAAGCTCACGGCTGGCGGCGACTATTCAGACCAGGTCGCCAAACTGTCTGCCGAGACTGAGCGCCGTGTCCAGCTGATCGAACAGCGGCAACTGGCGCTCGCAGCGGCGTTGCAGGGCGAGAACGTCGATCCCGCCTCGCTCCGCCGCGCTCGGCTTCTATCCGGCCAAAGCGGGCGCCGCCGGCCAGGGCGGACCGTTCGAGAGCGTCGGAAATTCTACTTTCAAGAGCCTCTTCGACAGCTGGAAGAAACTCGACCAGCTGCAGGATGGAGTCATCGCAATTCCCTCGGACAAGCCGGTGAAGACCAACGTCGAGTTCACCAGCGGCTTCGGTGTCCGCTCGGATCCGTTCGAACATGGCGCTGCAATGCATCCAGGCATCGACCTTGCCGGTGCCTACGGCACGCCGATCTACGCCACTGCGGACGGCACCGTGCTCCGCGCCGGATGGAACAGTGGCGGCTACGGCAACCTCGTCGAGATCGATCACGGCCGCGGAATCACGACCCGCTACGGCCATATGTCCGCGATTCTCGTCTCCGCGGGCCAACACGTCACCCGCGGCGAACAGATCGGCCGCATGGGCTCGACCGGCAGCTCCACTGGGAACCATTTGCATTACGAGGTGCGGATCGACGCCCGGCCGGTCAATCCGATCCCGTTCATGAAGTCGACCGATTACGTGCTGGCGATGCAGCGCCGCTCGGGCGCAGCCTCGATGGACGCGCTGGCAATCGGCGGACCGACTGGCGGTCAGCACTAAGGCTCCCTATCTCGCTTGCATGAGCGAACCCCAAATCACCCTTACCGAAAATGCCGCAAAGCGCGTGGCGTTGATCGCGCAGCGCCAGTCGAAGCCGGCTGTGCTGCGGCTCGCGGTCGACGGCGGCGGGTGCGCCGGCTTCACCTACAAGTTCGAGCTCGCCGACGGCGCGGACGCGGAAGACACGGTCGCCGAAACCGACGGCGTCAAGCTGGTGGTCGACCCGATGAGCCTCGATCTCGTCCGGGGTTCGGCCGTCGATTACGTCGAGGATCTCGGCGGCGCCGCGTTCAAGGTCACCAACCCCAATGCCCAGTCAGGCTGCGGCTGCGGCATCAGCTTCTCCGTCTAGCTTACAGAACGAAGGCGTCAGACGACGAATGGTTGCGTTTGGCACGAGCGCGCTTAGTCACCCATCGGGATGAAGCTCGCCACCTACAACATCAACGGGATCCGGGCGCGGATGCCGCGGCTGCTGGAATGGCTCGAGCGGGAGAAGCCCGACGTCGCCTGCCTGCAGGAGCTGAAGTGCGCCGACGAGTCGCTGCCGATCGCCGACATCGAGGCGGCGGGATATGGCGCGGTGTGGCACGGGCAGAAGGGGTTCAACGGGGTTGCGATCCTCGCCCGGGGCGATGCGCCCGAGCTGCGGCGCGTGGGGCTCCCGGGCGATCCGGACGATACGCACAGCCGCTATATCGAGGCGGAAGTCCGCTTCGGTGCCGGGTCCGCCGGAGGGAAGCTGATCGTCGGCTCGCTCTATCTGCCCAACGGCAATCCGGTCGGGACCGAGAAGTTCGATTACAAGCTCAGGTGGATGGAGCGGCTGGGCGCGCACGCGGCTGAGCTGCTCGAGGTGGAGCGGCCGGTCGTGCTGTGCGGCGACTGGAACGTGGTGCCCGAGGACCGCGATGTCTTTTCGGCGCGAGCGACGGCGAACGATGCGGTGATGCAGCCGGCGACGCGCGAGGCATGGCGGCGGATCGTCCACCAGGGCTGGACCGACGCGCTGCGCGCGCTCCATCCGCGCGAGGAGAAGCTCTATACCTTCTGGGACTATACCGCCGGCTGCTGGCAGCGCGATCTCGGGTTCAGGCTCGATCATCTGCTGTGCTCGCCCGAGGCGGCCGATCGGTTGCAGGGCGCGGGCGTGGACCGGTGGGCGCGGGGCGAGGAGAAGGCGTGCGATCACGCGCCGACGTGGGTGGAGCTCTCCCCTATTCCTTAGGGGAGGGGCAGGGGGTGGGGGACGACCATGCCTCAAGACCAGCATGTCCAAACCATAATTGACGACCGTCAGGATTTTGGCGGTGAGCCATCCGGTCGGTAATCAAGGCGCATGACCCGGTCGTCGAGCCGTTCGCAGGCGCACAGACTAAAAGCCATGTCACCCCACGCAGCGAAAACTGGCTCCTTACCCGTCTCAGGCAAGACCAGAGGGCACACGTATAGCCTCAACAGATCGAGTAGCTTCGCTCCGGCCAATTGCCTCCCGACCGAAAGGCTGCCCAGGACCCGGAGTTCGGGCCCGTCATCGGCTTTCAACTCGCGGACGAACTCCACCATGTCGGTTTTCACCAGCTGAAACCCGGGCCACCCAACCTTGTCGAGCTGCCGCGAAAACAGGTAACCCGGCTCTTCGGTCGTCTTGCGCCAGCCGTCATCGCGGGCCTCTTCGGGAACGCTATTCAGAACCTCATACGTCTTGCGGCCAATCAGTGTGCGGTGCGGCTCGGCTTTGGTATTTTCGAGCGCGTCGCCGAACTCCGGACCTAGGTATCCGAAATAGCCGGGCGACTGCTTGCCCGCAGCCAGCATGTCCAACGAAACGAGCAGCTCCGATATGACCCTGGCCATAGTTGATCCCCTCAAGAGCCAAGGCTTGGGAACAGCGGCGAGCGCGGTTAGGTTCCGGGATGATCAACGCTCGCGGCGAGGACCACCTACCCAAGCGTGCGCGGGCGGGCGACTTTCCTTGGGCCATCGTCATTGCCGTCCAGACCCGACCAATCCCCCAATCATCAGGGCGCTGTTTACGAATCGTAATGTCGGCAATGGGTCGAGAGCAGACCTAAGTCGGAGTGGAGAGAATGGGTGAATAGCGGAAGTAAGCAGATGGTCCGGTTACGGCCAATCCGGTCCACAACGGATGACCGGCCTCACCCTGTCTTTATTCCGTGCTTATGATTGGCTCGGTAGGGCGGGGGCATCCCTCGCGAAGATATAGGGCCTGAGCCCCTCGTAAACCACAATCCTGGTCGGCCGGGGGAGCCTGTCTAAACGCAGCTTGGCCGTCGAGCGGGATCCGTCCACCTCGAAGCCCTCGTCGCGCACGACGCCGACATAAGTATAGGGCAGGATGTACGGCCCCTTCGAATCCTTCGCTACGACGTACCGGACGGTTTGCTTTTCATTGAGCAGCATCTTGCCATCCGAGAGATTAATGGTGCCGCAGCAGTCGTTCGCAAAGGTCCCGTTCTCGCCGGCCTTTACCACAGGCTCGCCGAAAAATACGAAGAGCAGAAGCAATATTACGGTGCCGGCTGCGACCACGCCCGCAATAATCCAACGCCGCATCCGTTCACCCCTCCACCTGGGTTTGGTTACACGCTGCGCCCGACGCTGGGCACGTTCAGGCCAAGTCCTCGGATGTCACCTCGGCACGACCCTTCGATGCCAAAGCCGAACAATCGTTGCAATGGCGGGTTCCTCTTGAAGGCTGGGGCGGGGAAGCACCGCGAATAGGTCGAAAGGAGCCAAGCCACCAACGTCTGCAATGTCTGCTTTGGGTGGTCTTGGGGTCATATACAGCAGCGATGACGAAGGTGCGCCAACCTTCAGTCGGGTTCGATTTCGAACAAGTTCAAGTATCTGCGGTCGACGGCGCCGCCGCGCTCCGGACCAAGTTCGTCGGGTTGCGTTGCTCCGCGCCATTCACCTGATCGGAACTCGGCTGGTATGGGATCGACGTTGGGGTCGATACCGCGCGCTTTTAACTCGTCAAACCAACGATCCCGCTGCGACGGTGGCAGCTTTTCGCCGCACCACGGGCAGTAGAAGAGCGCTTGCCGGCGCCGCCAGCTTGAACCCAATAGTCGTCGAACCTCGCATCATACCCTACTGAGGCCCGGTCATTTTGCCGGTGCCGCTGCATGTGTCCGCGATGAGCTTTAGCCATTGTGATGCCGAACGCGGCGAAGGGCGGCATTCCACCCGAGTTCGTCGCTGAGAGCACGAGCTGTATTTGACCGCTTGACGGTGGAAAGCGGACATTAGCGTGGGGACAGTGCACACCGGCGACGAACCCCCGCAACTGGAGCAGGAAGATGATCTTCGCACGCGCGCCGACAAAAGGCAGCGACTTTACCTAGGTAAATAACGGCACAGGCCAGCATTGATATGTTGAGCCCGCGACTCGGGTAAAGGAGGCGCGCGAAGTCGGTTCGCGGGGGACCATGATGGCTTTGTATCGCTTGTATTGTTTGGACGGCGCTGGACATATCAGCTTGGCTGAATGGATTGAGGCGGGGACCGACGCGGAAGCGTTGGCGAAAGCTCGCGAGTTGAAGGACGGCGCGCTCAAGTGCGAGGTCTGGGATGGCAAGAGGCTGGTTGGCAGCCTTTCCCATCATGAGCTCAAGCCGCAGCCAGCGACTGTCTTGTCGCAACCGCATGTTTAAGATGCCAGCTAGCGATGCTTCGGTGAAACCCGAGCCTACGCCGGAACGCAGATCACACTTCAACGTTCGGGGGGAATGGCGCTCTATTTCTTCGACACGAGAGACAACGACCTTTTCATCAAGGATGACGTCGGGGTGGAATTGCCCGACCTCGAGGCGGTTAAAGAACAGTCGGCACTATCGCTTGCTGAACTCGCCCGGGATGTTTTGCCCGCCAGCCTGAAACGGACTCTCACAGTAGAAGTCCGCGACGAACGCCAGCCCGTGATGTTGGCGAAGCTCCTCTTCGAAGCAATCGTTCTTGTGCCGTCAGGTCAATGATTACCGGAGCTAGCGGTGACACTGAGGAGAAGCCTTCGACTGCGGCCCTCGAGCCCATGCTTCGAAAGCTGGAATACCGGCAGAAGCTCGATGCCGACGACCGCGCCGCAGTGCTTGCACTGCCTCACCAGATAAAGCGGCTGCACCAGCACGACTACATTGTACGGGAAGGCGACCGCGCTCGATATTCATGTGCCCTGTTGGCTGGCTTCGCTGTCCGCCACAAGGTTGCCCGCACGGGCAAAAGGCAGATCCTTGCCGTGCACATGCTGGGCGAGATGGTCGATCTTCAAAACTCAATGCTCGGGGTCGCTGACCACTCGGTCCAGATGCTGACCCCGGGCAGGATCGCGATGATCCCGCGCGAGGAAATAGAACGCATCGTGGGGGAACGTCCCGCCGTGGCCCGTGCCATGTGGGTCGAGACTTTGGTTGAGGGATCTGTCTCGCGGGAATGGATCTTAAACGTCGGCCGCCGAGATGCAAAAACCAGGCTTGCGCACTTGCTGTGCGAGTTCGCCTTGCGCCTGAAACTTGCCGGCCTGGGGGAGCAATCTCACTATGAGCTGCCAATGACGCAGGAGCAGTTGGGGGATGCCACGGGGCTTACGCCGGTTCACGTCAATCGCACCATCAGGTTGATGGAGGCAGACGGACTTATCGCGCGCACAACCCCTCGCTCCATCGTCATTGGCGACTGGCGCAAGCTGGCGCAGGCAGGTGACTTCGAAAGCACCTACCTGCATTTGCGCGAGGGAGACATTGAGAGGCTCTGACTGAGGAGCGCTAGTGTCTGCTTTGGGTCGAAAGCAGACCTTCGGCCCCTGAAAGGCTTTTGCCCCCTAGACATTGCGGCATAGAACCCACCCATGGCGGGGAAGTTCGATAGTCCGAACTCAACTCGCCAGGAAATTGCTGCGCGCGACGACCGCAAAGCTGCGGAACTTCGAGGCTTCGGCTCCGGCATCATCGCCGTGCTGATCATTTCGGCTGGCCCCATCAGGGCCTCGCTGGCGCGCAGCAAGCGACGATAGTCGGCCTGGTTTTCGGGGAGGGGGTCTATGCGCTTCGTGGCCAGCTATGGATGCTGATGTGCAGTCACGCGGCGTTCGATTTGACGGCTTTGGCTCTGCTCTACTGGGACCGGGAAGCGGACGTTGCGAAGTTCATCTTCGGATAGAGCGAAGTGTTCGCAATGGGTCGAAAGCAGACGGTCGGCTAATGTCCGCAATGGGTGGAAAGCTGGCACTCAGGCTGGCAAACATAGCGCACAGCAAAACGCGGGTCGCGGCTCAGGGCCCGGGATTACGATTGGCTGCGTCAGGCGGCTGAGACCCTTGCGACGCTCCTGGCATCTGCGTTTGGCCTTACGGCCTTCCACAACCGAGCTGTCGCTCGGCGGTCCCCCTCCCCAGGCTTCGCATAGGGGGGAGCGATATAACCGATTTGGCACAATTATCTTGACATTTACATGCGTTTATGGCACACCACGACGGGCAGCGGGTGCGGGTATGGGCGACGACGAGACGGAAATCGGCGGCGGCAGGGGAGGCCGCACTCAGAAGAAGGCGGCGCGGGGGTCGCTGAAGAAAAACCCGAAGCGCAGGAGCTTCACCGAGGCGCGGCGGCGCAAGTTCCTCAACCACTTGGCCGCAACCTGCAATATCAAAGGCGCATGCCGCTCGGCGGGCGTGTCGAATTCGACCGTCCACGAGTGGCTGCGGAAGAACGAGCAATTCCGCGCCGATGTCGACGAGGCGCTGGCCCAGGGTTGCGTCGAGGTCCGGGCGGAGCTGATCCGGGAAACAAAGCGGTCGCTGAAGCCCAGACCCGATCCGAAGGTACCGCGGCTGGTGGACGCCAAGACGGCGCTCGCGGTGCTCGAATCGTGCGAGCGCAACGGCGGCCGGCGGCCGGGAGACATCAAGCCGCGGCGGACCGACATCGAGGAGGTGCGGGCGCGGCTGGAGAAGACAATGCGGGCGCTGGGGCTGCTTCCTGATGATGAGGATTCCGAGGCCGCGGCCTAGTCACGAAAAATTCGATGGTCCGGGGTGTCCAGGGGGCAGGGCCCCTCCACCATGCAGTCTTCGCTGCACGGTCCCCTCCCCATCGCTCACGCGACAGGGAGGAGCTTAAGCTGATCGAACTTCGAAAGTTGATGCGCGTGCTGGCGAAGTGCTCGCCGGAGCAGCGCGCGGAAGTCTGGGACAAGCTGCCCGCGTCCTTCCTGCGCAGCCTCCAGGAAGAATGGTCGTGGCAGGCGCTTCGCGGGCAATGCGAACCCCCTTCGACAGGCTCGGGAGCCGGCTGGCGCAACTGGCTGATCCTTGCCGGCCGGGGTTACGGCAAGACGCGCACCGGCGCGGAATGGGTGCTCGAGCGGGCGCGCGAGAACTCCGGGCGCGCGCATCGCGCTGGTCGGCGGGAGCCTCGACGAGGTGGCCAAGATCATGGTCGAGGGCGAGAGCGGGCTGCTGGCCTGCGCGCAAACCGGCGAGAAATTGGTGTGGCGGCCGACCATCGGCAAGCTCAAGTTTCCCGGCGGTGCGGTGGCGATCGCTTATTCCGGCGCAAGCCCGGACCGGCTGCGCGGGCCGCAGCACCATTTCGCCTGGGCCGACGAGATCGCCAAATGGCTGCACCCGGACGCGGCCTGGGACAATCTGCAGATGGGATTGCGGCTTGGTTCTTCGCGCGCGGTGGCGACGACGACTCCGCGGCCGATCGCGCTGATCGCGCGGCTGCTGGTCGATGCGGACACCAAGGTCACCGGCGGGCGGACGTTCGACAATCCGCATTTGCCGAGCGAGTTCGTGGACGCGATGAAGCGCACCTACGCCGGGTCGCGGCTTGGGCGGCAGGAGCTCGACGGAGTCGTGCTCGGCGAGGCGGAGGGCGCGCTGTGGACGCGCGAAGTGATTGAGCAGCGGCGGTGCGCGATGCCGCGGCGCGAGGAGCTGCGCCGGGTGGTGATCGGAGTTGACCCGCCGGCGGGCGAGAACGGGGCGTGCGGGATCGTGGTGTGCGGGCTGCTGAGCGACGGGCGCGGGGTGGTGCTGGCCGATTGCAGCGTCGGTGGGCTGCGGCCCGAGGGCTGGGCGGCGCGGGTCGCCGCGGCCTTTGCGGCGTGGTCGGCGGACCGGGTGATCGCCGAGGCCAATAACGGCGGAAGCATGGTCGAGAGCGTGCTGCGCACGGCCGCGCCGGGGCTGCCGGTCCGGCTGGTCCACGCGAGCTATGGCAAGAGCGCTCGGGCGGAGCCGGTGGCCGCTGCATTCGAGACCGGGCGCTGCCTGTTTGCCGGGGACTTTGCCGAGCTGGAGGACGAGCTGACCGCGCTGACTCCCGGCGGGTACAGCGGCGGGCGCTCGCCGGACCGGGCGGACGCGATGGTGTGGGCGCTGACCGAGCTGGTGGTGAACATGCCGCCGGAACCGCGAATGCGGTGGTTGTAGCTCAGCCTCCCTCCCTCGCAGGGACGGGTAGTGGCTACAGCTTCCGTTCGAATATCCTGTAGCGGTGGTTGACCTTCGCGCTGGGGAGCTCGGCGATCGAGAGCATCCCCTTATTGTCCTCGAGGATCCAGCCGAACTCGCCCATCGTGATGCCGAATTTCCCGACGCAGTCGCGGCGGGTGTATTCGATCAGCATGAAGGCGAGCTGGCTCGCGAGGCGGGTCTGGTGGAGCTTTTTCGCGACGCCCATCAGCGGGACGCGCGAGCGCCGGGTGCGCGGCTTGCGCAGGCGCCACAGCAATTTCGCCCAGCCGAAGGGGAAGAGCTCGCCGTTCAGATCCTTGATCAGCTCGTTGATGTCGGGAAGCGTGATCATGAAGGCGACCGGCTCGCCGTCGAGCTCGGCGACGCGCACCAGCTCATCGTAGATAATGGGCTTCAGTTTCTTGCCGGCATAGGAGATCTCGGCCTCGGTCAGCGGGACATAGCCCCAATTGCTCGACCAGGCGTCGTTCAGGAGGTTGAGGATGACCCGCGCTTCTTCCTTGAACTTCGACTTGTCGACCATGCGGATGCGGATGTGCGGATTGCGCTCGCCCATCGCGATCAGGCGGTTGATCCTGGGGTCTTCCCAATGCGCGATGTCGACCTCGTAGGTCAGCAGGTCCTTGGCCTTGGAATAGCCGGCGGCCTCGATCCACGAGCGGTATTCGGGCTTGTGGTGGCCCATCATGACCGTCGGCGGCTCGGAGAAGCCCTCGATCTCGAGCCCGGGCTCGTCCCAGATCGACAAGCTGATCGGCCCCAGCGCGCTGGTCATGCCTTGGCTGCGCAGCCAGTCCTCGGCGGTGGCGATCAGAGCGGCCGCCGTTTCGCCGTCGAGGACTTCGAACATGCCCCACTGGCCGACGCCCTGGCCCATATGCTCCTGCACCAGATCGTCGACCTGCGCGCTGATGCGGCCAATGACCTTGCCGCCGCGCTCCGCCAGCCACAGCTGCGCCCGCGCATGCTCGAACCACGGGTTCTTGCCCGGCGTGATGAGGCCGTGGACTTCGTCCTTCAGCGGCGGGACCCAGGCGGGGTCGTTCTTGTAGACCTCCCACGCGAAGTCGACGAATGCCTTCTTGTCTTTCTTCGTGACGACCGGGCGAATGGTGGCGGGGTTGCTGCTCATGCGCGCTGGCTAGCGGCTGTTCGCTTCCCGCGCCAGTTACGTTCATTGATACGCCATGATGGCGCCACTATCTCCGTGCAGAGGCCAGCACTTGCAACGACTTATGACCGATACCGCGATCCTAGAGCGCACGACTAACGCTGCCCCCGCGCGGCGCGCACCCGCGCGCAAGGACGATGCGGCCATGCTCAAGGCCGCGGCGAGCCTGACGCGCGACCTCAATCAGCCGCGGTCGGCGATCTATTGGGCGGACATGCTCGGCTCGGCGTTGCTCGGCTACGCTGGGCTGTTCGCAGCGATGTTCGTGCGTTCGACGCCGATCGCGCTGCTTGCCGGGCTAATCGCCGTGCTCGCGCTCTACCGCGCCGGCTCGTTCATCCATGAGCTGACGCACATCAAGAAGGGCGCGCTGAAGGGGTTCCGCTTCGTGTGGAACCTGATCGTCGGAGTGCCGCTGCTCATCCCGTCCTTCATGTACGAGGGCGTGCACAACCAGCATCACGCGAAGATCTATTACGGAACCGCGGACGATCCCGAATATCTGCCGCTGGCGCTGATGCATCCGTGGACCCTGCCACTGTTCCTCGTCGCGGCCGCGCTGGCCCCGGTCGGGATGCTGATCCGCTTCGGGATCCTGGCCCCGCTGTCGATGTTTTCGCCCAAGCTGCGGAGCATCATCGTCGGCCGCTATTCGGGGCTGCAGATCAATCCCAAATTCGTGCGTTCCAGACCCGAGGGCGATTTCGCGCGCGACTGGGCCTGGCAGGAATGTGCGGCGAGCGTCTGGGCGATCGCTTTGATCGCCATGGTCGTCACAGGATTGGTGCCGCTTGGCGACTTCCTCATCTTCCTCGGGGTGACTTCGGGCGTGATGTTCCTCAACCAGGTGCGCACCCTGGTTGCGCATCTGTGGGAGAATGAGGGCGAGCCGATGAGCGTCACCGCGCAATTCCTCGACAGCGTCAACGTCCCGCCGCCCGCGACCCTCGTGATCTTCTGGGCGCCGGTCGGCCTGCGCTATCACGCGCTGCACCACTTGCTTCCGGGCCTGCCGTATCACGCATTAGGCGAGGCCCACCGCCGGTTGTGCAAAGAATTGGAGGCGAACTCGATCTATCACGCTTCCAGTTACCGCGGCTTGTGGCCGCTGGTTCGGCAAAAAGTACGGCGGAAGCACGCACGGTGACGCGCGATGCTGCTCATCTGGGCAGCGACGCTCTGCTTGCCGTGGCGGAGCGAATGCGCAAGCTATTTCGAACCCTCGAGCGGCTGGCAAACAGTGCTTTCAAGAGAACATTCCCATTCGAGTTACCGGCACTCTCAGAGCGGAGCTTTTTTTCGACCTCCCAATTTTGGCGAAACTCCGCAAACCGACCGCCACGTGACGGCTTACGTGGTCCACTTCGATCGCCGCCCAGTGGCCATGCGAGCTCTCGGATTTTGGCCAGCTTGAAATCGACCCGGAACGCCACGCACGAGAGGCCGTGGTTGTTGCCTTGATCACAGGAAGCTGCGAATCGGGCCGGCAAACTCTGGTCGGGCAATTGGAGCACGCAGACAATGCGAATCAGTTTCTCGACTACATCTTGTCATTCCTCGTGAGCCACGCTAGGCCTTAAGCCTTGACGAATTGCCGCATTTCCGCTTGAGGGCAGGGCGTCCGGCGGGCTGATCAGCTCGCCGTTGCTATTTGGGCTTTTGCGCAGCCGCCCCGAGAGCTGCGTGGCCGGGTTTACCTGATACGGGACCCTGACGAACGAAAGGACTGACCCATGCGCCACCGCGTTGGCCATCGTAAGCTTCAGCGCACCTCGAGCCACCGCGCGGCCCTGTTCCGCAACATGGCGGCCGCGCTCATCAAGCACGAGCAGATCACCACCACGACGGCCAAGGCGAAGGAGCTTCGCCCCTATGTCGAGAAGCTGATCACACTGGCCAAGCATGGCGGCCTGTCGAACCGCCGCCTCGCGCAGTCGCGGCTGATGGACGAGGGGCAGCTCGCGAAATTGTTCGACGTGCTCGCGCCCCGCTATGCCGGCCGCAACGGCGGCTATACGCGCATCATCAAGGCCGGCATTCGCATCTCCGATGCGGCGCCGATCGCAGTGATCGAGTTCGTCGACCGCGATGTCGCCGCCAAAGGGCAGGACAGCGGGCCGGTGATGAGCGACGAGGACCAGTTCGAAGCCGCCTGATCGCTCGTCGAGGTTTACGCGTTTCCGGCGCGTTTCACTGGCCTCGATTTGCACCTTGCGGAGGCTTTTTTGCGCGTGATCGTGCGCTTCCCCCGAGCTGAGCACCTGCATCGGCGGCTCATGCGCTAAGCTGCGCAGGAATGAACCTTGGCCAACGGCCGGTTCAGCAAGGGTGCAACGCCGTAACGATAAGCAGGATTATCGAACCGCCGTGGGTTTAGCGGCGGCGTGCGTTTTGAGGAGAGTGGCCATGACGGCGATCACGAAGTTTCTGGCGGGTGGCGTTGCAGCTGCCGCGCTGGCCGGTGCGGCGCCCGCCGCCGCACAATATTATCCGGGCTACGGCTATCCGGGCTACGGCGGAAATGCCGTCGGCCAGGTCATCAATCAGGTGCTGGGCGGCGGCTATGGCGGCTACGGTTACAACCAGCAGGCGTTGATCAATCAATGCGCCGCCGCAGTCCAACAGCGCCTCGGCGGCGGTTACGGCGGTTACGGTTATGGCGGAGGTTACGGCAGCGGCCGGGTACTTGGCGTCAGCCGCATCGAGCCGCGCTCGGGAGGCGGGGTGACGGTCCGCGGTGTTGCGACGAGCGGCCGTTACGGCGGCTACGGCGGGCAGGGGCAGGTCGACCTGACCTGGAAGTGCAAAGCCGACTATCGCGGTTACATTGTCGGCGTCGACGTCAACCGCGCGCAGCCGGCCTACGGCTACGGCAGCGGTTACTCGCCGTACAGCAATAACAACTACGACTACTCACAGTACGGCTACCGCCGCTACTGACCCCTTCCACTTCGTCACGACGGATGCGCCGGGGTCGAGAGACTCCGGCGCATTTGATTCGAGTGCGCTCAACTTTACTCTTCGGCGCTCGCTCACTATCCGCCCGCCATGACGGTCCAGCCAACGCAATCCATCCTCATCGTCGACTTCGGTAGCCAAGTGACGCAGCTGATCGCGCGCCGCGTGCGCGAGGCGGGGGTGTATTGCGAGATAGCCCCGTTCAACGCTGCGGAAGATGCGTTTCGGAGGCTGCAGCCGAAAGGCGTGATCTTGTCGGTGGGCCAGCATCGGTCACCGACGCGGAGAGCCCGGCGCGCCGCAGCTCATATTCGACAGCGGGCTGCCTCTGCTCGGAATTTGCTACGGCCAGCAGACGCTGCACCAGCAATTGGGCGGCAAGGTCGTCGCCTCCGACCAGCGCGAGTTCGGGCGCGCGTTCATCGACATCGTCGCTCCCTCGCTCGCATGTTCGACGGACTGTGGAACGTCGGCGAGAAGCACCAGGTGTGGATGAGCCACGGCGATCGGGTCGAGACGCTCGCCCGAGGGTTTCGAGGTCGTCGCCCGGTCCGAGGGCGCGCCTTACGCGATCGCCACGAACGAGGCGGCGAAACGCTACAGCCTGATGTTCCACCCGGAGGTCGTGCACACGCCCGACGGCGGCAAGCTGCTCGCGAATTTCGTGCGGCATGTGTGCGGCTGCGCGGGCGACTGGACGATGGCAAGCTTCAAGGACGCCAAGATCGCCGACATCCGCGAGCAGGTCGGCAACGGCCGCGTGATCTGCGGCCTTTCTGGCGGCGTTGACAGCGCGGTCGCCGCAGTGCTGATCCACGAAGCGATCGGCGAGCAGCTGACCTGCGTCTTCGTCGATCATGGCCTGATGCGGCAGGGCGAGGCAGAGCAGGTCGTGAGCCTGTTCCGGGGCAGCTACAACATCCCGCTGGTGCACGTGGACGCGAGCGCGGACTTCCTCGATGGACTTGCCGGCGTGTCCGACCCCGAGGCGAAGCGGAAGTTCATCGGCGCCGAGTTCATCAACGTGTTCGAGGCGGAAGCGAAGACGATCGGCGGCGCCGACTTCTCGCTCAGGGCACGCTCTATCCGGACGTCATCGAGAGCGTCAGCTTCACCGGCGGCCCGTCGGTGACGATCAAGAGCCACCACAATGTCGGCGGCTTGCCCGAGCGAATGAACATGAAGCTCGTCGAGCCGCTGCGCGAATTGTTCAAGGACGAGGTGCGCGAGCTGGGCCGCGAACTCGGGTTGCCCGAGGCGTTCGTGCAGCGCCATCCGTTCCCCGGCCCCGGCCTCGCGATCCGTATTCCCGGCGAGGTCACAGCCGAGAAATGCGACATCCTGCGCAAGGCCGATGCCATCTACCTCGAGGAGATCCGCATCGCCGCGCTGTACGATGCGATCTGGCAGGCGTTCGCGGTGCTGCTGCCGGTGCGCACGGTCGGCGTGATGGGCGATTACCGGACTTACGATTACGTCTGCGGCTTGCGCGCGGTGACCAGCGTCGATGGCATGACCGCGGATGTTTATCCGTTCGACGCGGTCTTCCTCAGCCGCGTCGCGACGCGCATCGTCAACGAAGTGCAGGGCATCAACCGCGTGGTCTACGATTGCACGTCGAAGCCTCCAGGCACGATCGAGTGGGAGTGACCCTCACCGCCTGCCACTTTTGGATCGTCGCTCTCTGGGTCGTTTTTGTGATTTATTGGGCCATTGCGGCGCTCGCGATGAAGCGCCTGGATCGCAGCGCGATCCGCTCAGGGATGGCGATGCGCTTCGGAATATTCGTGGCCGTCGCTGTTGCGATTGCGCTGGTGCGGCGCTCGCCGGAGCTTCGCGCACTTCAGTTGGCGGAGTTTCAAAGCGTCCCGATGGCCATCTCCGGCGCAATCATCGCGACAATCGGAGCGACTCTAGCGTTCTCCGCCAGAGCGGCGATTGGCGGCAATTGGGGCCCGCCTGCCACCCGCAGAAGCGACACGGAGCTCGTTACCAGCGGTCCCTACGCCTTCGTCCGGCATCCGATTTACGGCGGGATCCTGTTGATGATGATCGGGACCGCCATCGGCATCATCCCGACATGGTGGCTGGTCGCTGCGGCGGCTGGAACTTACTTTTTCTACAGCGCGCGTGCCGAGGAAGCATTCATGGCCGAGCGCTTTCCGGAATCTTATCCGGCTTACCGCGCGCGGACGAAGATGCTGCTGCCTTTCGTGCTGTAGCGGGTTAGGCGACAAATCTGGTCTGGCGTCGCGACGCGTTAGCGAAATGCAGGGCATCAACGACGCATGCGTGAAGCGCGCTGAATTTGGTAATGTCCTGGCGCCGGCGTAAACCGATGCGGTGGAGCTCGGCCACGACTCGCTCGCTGGAGGCTGAGCCATGAAAGTCGTCGCAACTCAGGGACCATTGGTGGTCGTCGCGCACCGCGGCGATTTCGAAGACTCTGCTCGCTTTCGACCTTACCACCGCGGAGAGCCGGAAGGGCCTTGCCGGGTTCACTGTGCGAATCACGCCGCCAGGCAAGCCGCCCTATTATTTGTGGAACAATCTGCAATTCGAGCATCCGGAAAACCACGCGCAGATTGCCGACGAGCCGGCGAATTCGACGGCCAATGCGCCGCTGCACAAGTTCCGCTGGGTGCATGTCCCGGGAATGTTCCACCAGGAGCTCGTGCCGGCGCTCGGCGATTACAGCTATGCGGTCGCCCCGCGGTACTTCGACGATCAGCAACAGCTGAAGCCGATCGATCCCAATCTAACCGCAAGCGTCACGATCGAGGTCCGGCCGTTCAGCAAGGGAAAGCTGAGCCTCGGCTTTACGCGCGGGTTCACCCAGTCGCAGGCGTTCACCAACCACTTCGGTTTGACGGCGAAGCTCCGTCCATCGGGGAACACCCTCGAATTCGACCTCAATCAGGTCTGTGGAAAGGACCAGGACGGCAAGCCTCACACCTTTGCCGAGATGTACAAATGGTCCGGGTTCACGGCGCGCGAACGCATTTTTGGATTGCTTGACGAGGCAATTGGCGATCCTCAGGCGTCCGTCGACGTCTTCGCTTACGACCTGAACGAGCCTGGGATAGTGGGGAAGCTGCTGACCCTGGGCCAGGCAGGCCGCGCACGGATCATTCTCGATAATTCGTCGAGCCATCACAGCGCCGACGGAAAGAAAGCCGAGGATCGGTTTGCCGCCGATTTCATTAGCAAGGCGGGCAACAATTCTATCAAGCGGGGAAACTTCAGCCGCTTCTCTCACGACAAGGTTTTCATCCTGCGCCGCAGTGGAGTGCCGGCCAAGGTTCTGACCGGTTCGACCAATTTTTCGATCACCGGCCTTTACGTGAATTCCAACCATGTCCTGCTGTTCGATGACGCCGGTGTCGCCGGGCTATACGCACAGGTATTCGAGCAGGCCTGGAATACCGATCTGGACTCCGTGGCGTTCCGCGATTCCGCTCTGGCCAAGACCGAGCATGTTTTCGGCGGGGGCGAGCTGCCGGCGATGCGCATCAACTTCTCCCCGCACACCATGGCGGTTGCGCGGCAGGTGCTCGGTAAGCTCGTCACCCGGGCGAACGCCGAAAAAAATCAGCCGCAGGGGCTAGGCAATGTGCTTTTCGCGGTGATGGAACTGCAGGGCTCTACCGACAATCCAGTGTACGATGCACTGAGCACACTCCACCAGGACACGAGTCTGTTCAGCTTCGGTATCTCGGACAATCCGGAAGGCATCGAGCTGTATAAGGTCGGCGCCGCCACTGGCGTGATTGTCACCGGCAAACCGGTGAAGACTCGGTTGCCGCCACCGTTCAACCAGGTCCGCAACATCGGCGGCTTCGGTCACCAGATTCATCACAAGTTCGTGGTCTGCGGTGCCAACCGTCCCTCGTCGGCCGTATATTTCGGCTCGTCCAACCTCGCGCTCCTTGGTGAGCGGGACAATGGTGACAATCTGCTGGCGATCGAGGACGACGATGTAGCGATGGTGTTCGCGATCGAGGCGCTTGGGCTGATCGACCATTTCAGCTTCCTCGACGGCATAGCCGCCGGGCCGAGCGCCACGCTGTCTCCGGCGCCGCCGGCAAACCTCACCGACGCAGCGGTCGCAAGCGGCTGGTTTCTGGGGACGACTGATTTCTGGTCGAAGAAGTTCTTCGATCCCAATGACCTTCATTCGAAGGATCGCCAGATCTTCGCTGCTCCCTAGACACCGTCGGTTAACGGGTAAACTTCCGTTTACCGCGGGATCTAACTCGCCGGCGGTGCTCGGGCTGATCATCCGCGAAACCGCAGATCGGGCGAGGGCGTTTGTGGGCATGGTGAAGAATTGGACGATCATCGCGGTTGCGGCGGCGCTTTCTGACGGGATGCGCGACCGCGCCTCCGCCCAAGGTCGCCGTTGCAGTGCCGGCGAAGCCCGCCGCGAGCGAGCTGCCCTATCTCTGGACGACGGGCGCAGCGCCGCAGGCGTATAAGGACCTTGTCGCCGGATTCGGCCGCAATGGTCTCAAGCCGGGCGAATATCTTTGGGCGAGCGAGATCCCGGCGACGGGCGAGACACGCGTCGTGATCGACCGGCTAATCCAGACCGCTTACGTCTATCGCGACGACAAGCTGGTCGGCGCGGCAAGCGTTTCAACGGCGAAGCAGGGCCACATTACGCCGCTCGGCTACTGGTCGGTTCTTGAGAAGCGGCCCTTCTATCGCTCCAAGAAGTACGACAATGCAGCGATGCCGTGGATGCAGCGCATCGACGAGTACGGCATCGCGCTTCATGGCGGAGGCACGCCCGGTTACCCGGAGAGCCACGGCTGCATCCACCTGCCGATGAAATTCGCCGAGAAGCTCTACGGCCTGACCAGGGTCGGGTCGAAAGTCATCATCGAAGGCTAGACTCAAAGGCTGAGGCCGAGTTGTGACGCGCTATGCGGCCCCAGCGGTTTCCGCCTGTCCAGGCCGTAGTGGCAATTCGAGCGCCGTCTTCAACCCTGGACGATTGTCTTCGAGGACCAGCTGTCCGTCGTGGAGATGCGCGATCGCCTCGGCGAGCGCGAGGCCGAGCCCGGCGCCTTCCGCCGAGCGGCTTGAATCCAGCCGCCCGAAGCGCCGCCGTGCTTCGCTTTGGCGCTCGGTCGGAATGCCCGGCCCGTGGTCCGCCACTTCGATCCGGATCTGTTTGCCGAGCCCGTGGACCGCGACCCGGATGTCGCCGCCCTCCGCTCCGTAGCGGACTGCGTTTTCAATCAGATTGCTGACCGCCTGCGAAGGAGCTGGCGGTGGCCGAACAACGGTACTGGGCGCGCCGGCGGATCATATTGATCCGGCTCCGGCTTCCTCGGCAAGCGGCTCGTACATTTCGGCGAGCTCGGCGGCGAGCTCGCTGAGGTCGAACCAGGCGAATTGATTGCGGCCGGTCTGCGCCTCCGAGCGGCTGATCTCCAGCACCGCAGTCAGGATGCGAATCAGCGAATCGGCCTGGCGGATGACGCTGCTGAGCAATTCTTCCTGTTCCACCGGGTCGGTGGTTTCCGCAGCGGCATGCGCTGCCGATCGCAAGCGGCTGACCGGAGAACGAAGGTCATGCGCAAGCGCGTCAGTGACCATCCGCAGCTCATCCATCAGGCCGCCGATCCGGTCGAGCATCGCGTTGATCTGCAGGCCGAGCCGGTCGAACGCGTCCCTGGCGCCCGATACGGGCACGCGCTGGCTGAGGTCGCGCGCGCCGATCCTGTCGGCGACTGTCGCGATGTCGCCGACGCGCCGCCCGACATAATGGGCGAGGATCCCGCCGCAGGCGAGCCCGAGCAGGCTGGCGACGACGAGCGCGATGAGCAGCGACCTTTCCAGCGTCTCGCGAAGCGCGAGGGCTTCCCCGACAATGCGGCCGCTGACGATCCATTGTCCGGTCGGGAGGCGATGCATGACAATCGCACTTTGGCGCGGCGTGGTCTGGCCCTGAAGGCGGAGCAAGGAATTGCGATAGCCTTCCTGCAGCGGCCGGGTGGGAGCATTGCAAGATTTCCCATCTGCTGCGCGCCGCGCGGATCAAGCAGCGCCACCGCCGTCTGCGGATCAGCATAGGAAATTGTATCCTCAATCGCGTCGTACAACGCGGCCTTGCCGCCCGAGCGGTAGACATCGGACAGCACTTTTCCCTGCTCGACGACCTGCTGATGCACTTCAGTCGCGGCTTCGTCGCTCGTGCGCCAGTAGATGAAACCAATCACCGCAAGGTTCGACAGCAGGGCGAGCACGCCCGCAAGCAACGCGATGCGGAGAGTCGTAGTCATTCCGGAAAGCTTATAGCCGTTAGCCTTCGAGCATGTAGCCCGCGCCCCTCACCGTGTGCAGAAGCGGCTTTTCAAACCCGTCCTCCAACTTGCGGCGGAGGCGGCTGACATGGACGTCGATGACATTGGTGCCCGGATCGAAATGATAATCCCAGACCTGCTCCAGCAGCATCGTGCGGGTGACCACCCGCCCCTCGTTGCGGGCGAAATATTGAGCAGCAGATACTCGCGCGGCTTCAAATCGAGCTTCTTGCCGCCGCGCTTCACGCTTCGCGAGAGTGGTCGATTCGAGATCGCCGACGGTAAGGCGGTGGTCCGCGGGGTCGATCCGTGCTTCGCGCCGCCGCAGAAGCGCGTTCACCCGCGCCAGCAACTCGGCAAACGAGAAGGGCTTTACCAGATAGTCGTCGGAGCCGTGCTCGAGCCCCTCGATTCGGTCGCCGACCGAGGCGAGGGCGGAGAGGATGAGCACCGGAGTCTCGATCCGTGCCGCGCGCAACGCTTTCAGCACCGACAAACCGTCCAGCGCCGGGAGCATGCGATCAAGGATGATCAGGTCGAAGCTGCCGTCGGTGGCGCGGAACAGCCCGTCCTGGCCGTTGGTCGCTTGCTCCACGCTATGACCTTCCTGGGCGAGGCCCTTCGCGAGATACGCGGCGGTTTCCCGATCGTCCTCTACAAGCAGGATTTTGCGCCCCATGACCTCTCCGGCTGTTTTTGCAACTAGCAATGGGCTTACCGAATGAAATGCTTCCGTGCGGCGCCGGATCGTCCGCCAAGAGGCGGCCCCAAGCTGCGGCGATAGTTTCGGAGGCCTCTCAGGCCTGTGGCTGAAAAACTACATGCTGTTCATGCGCCGGCGCGCGCAAGACCTCGGCAGCGAGATCGCCGGAACGCCATGCCTTTGCGCAGGGGCGCTTGCGGCGCTACGCTTGCGCCAAGGATGATCGCTCAGAAGACCCGTTATGCATTGCGTTCGCTGCTGTTCCTGGCGGAGGAGCAGGGCGGGGCCCCGGTCCAGCTTAGCCGGATCGCGGAGACGCAGCGCGTCCCGCCCAAATATCTCGAGCTCATCATGCTCGACCTGAAGAAGGCCGGCCTGGTCAAAAGCGCGCGCGGGCCAAAAAGGAGGCTACAAGCTGACTCGGCCTCCCGAACAGATTTCATTCGGCGAGATCGTTCGCTCAATGGAAGGTCCGATCGCGCTGGTCTCCTGCGCAAGCGTCAATTTTTACGCGCCCTGCGGCGATTGCCATGACGAAGCGACCTGCGCCATCCGCCGCGCATTCACCATTCTGCGCGATCAGAGCACAGCCGCGCTCGACTCGATCTCGCTCGCCCAGGGGGCGCTGTGGGAGGAACGGCTTGGAGCTTAGCCGGGCAGGCTGAAGCGGTGCAGCACTGGCGAATGTTCGGCAAAAGCGGTCTGGGTTGCGCTGGCGGTTGGGCGCGCCGAACGGTCGTTTGAGCCGGTGATTTGCGGGCGGGTCAGCGCTGCGGTGGGCAGTGCAAGCAGCACCGCAAAACCGATGTCGCCAAGCCATTTGCGATTGCGCATCTTCAACTCCATTCGCGCGACGGACGAACCGGCGGCGCACTTGCAAGCTCGACGCAGGGCCTCCGTTAATGTTGCGGCCGTTGTCGACAAGTCGTTGGGAATGCAGGACTGGCCGTTGCGGTGCCGCCCGGCTAGAAGCCGCCGCCATGTCGACCTTCACCATCGACACGAGCACCAGCCGGGCGACGCCGTCGCCGGTACCGGGCAAGCGAATGACCGCGCCGTCGATCCGCGCGCGCAAGGCGAACGGCAAGACGGAAACGCCGATCGTCATGCTCACTGCTTACACGATGCGGATGGCGCAGCTGCTCGATCCGCATTGCGACATACTTCTGGTCGGCGACAGCCTTGGGCAGGTCATCTATGGTTTGCCGTCGACCATTCCAGTCACAATGGAAATGATGTGCGCGCACGGCGCCGCGGTCGTCCGCGGCAGCTGGCACGCCCTGGTCGGGGTCGACTTGCCGTTCGGCTCCTATGAGGCTTCGGCCGCCAAGGCGTTCGAGTCCGCCTCCCGGATCATGAAAGAGACCGGCTGCGCGGCGGTGAAGCTCGAAGGCGGCGAAGCGATGGCGCCGACGATCGATTTCCTTACTCACCGCGGAATTCCGGTGATCGGGCACGTCGGCCTGACTCCGCAGGCGGTCAATGTCCTGGGCGGTTACGGCGCGCGCGGGCGCGAAGAGGAAGAGGCGCAGAAAATCATCGCCGATGCGCGCGCGGTGGCCGATGCCGGCGTTTTCTGCATCGTGGTGGAGGGCGTGCTGGAGCAGATCGCGTGCGAAGTGGCTCGGAACGTGGCAGCGCCGGTGATCGGCATTGGCGCGTCGGCGGAGTGCGACGGGCAGGTGCTCGTCACGGAAGATATGCTCGGACTGTTCGAGCGGACTCCGCGGTTCGTGAAACGCTACGACGATCTGGCAGCGCGGATCGGCGAGGCGGCGCGGACCTACGCCGACGAAGTGCGCTCCCGCAGCTTCCCGACTGCTGACCAGACGTACCAGCCAAAAAAATAACCACCGGCTTCGGCTCTGGAGCCGCAGGCGGGGTCTTGTTATCAACCTATTGCCGAGGATTGGCGAGTGGGTGGCCCGCGAGTTGCAGGTGCGCGCGCCGCCAAGGGGGACGTGCATGCCTGGACAAGACCGCCCCCTCGTCCGACGTCTTGTTCACGTCATTTTCGCCGCTGCCGTTCTTGGTGCCGGTCTGAGCGCCAATTGCACGGCAGCCGCGCCTCCGACCAAGACGAGGCAACCGACACCGTCGGCGGCTAACCTCCGCGACCGTCAGGAGATCGTCATCGTCGGAGAGCGCCGGTCCGCGGTCAAGAACGTCGATCCGATCGCGACACTCGACTCGAATGACATTGCGGCGACGGGCGCGACTACGGTGCCAGAGCTGTTGCGCGCGATACGGCCGCTAACCGAATCCAGCGGCGGCGGCGAGCCGATATTCCTGCTCAATGGCCAGCGCACCTCGGGTTACGACGAGATCGGCTCGCTGCCTCCCGAAGCCATCGACAAGGTCGAGGTGCTGCCGGAGCCGGCCGCACTCAGATACGGTTACCCGCCGACCCGGCGCGTCCTGAACTTCATCACCAAGCGGGACTTCCGCCAGGCCGAGGCCCGCGGCAGCGTCGGGACCACGACCCGGCGGGGGAGCACCACGGCCAACGCCAATCTGAATGTTACGCGGTTGCACAAGGATGGCCGCCTCACCTTCGCGCTCGAAAGCCGGCACACGTCGTCGATCCTGCAGTCGGAACGGCATACCGTCCCGGATCCCGACGTACTGTTCGACGGCCTCGGCAATGTCACGGGCGTAAACTTCGGTGAAATCGATCCGGCGCTTTCCGCGGCCGTGGGGCAGGTCGTCACCGTGGTGCCCGTCCCGGATGTTGAGGCCGACCGATCGAGCCTCGCCGGCTATGTCGCCGCGGCCAACCAGCCGCGCCTGTTCGATGTCGGCCCTTATCGCACTTTACAGCCCCGCAATGACGCGTGGAAAGCGGAGGCCGTGCTTGCGGACGGGCTCGGCGGCACCTTGTCCGGCTCGCTCAATGTGACTGCGGAGAAAAGCACCGACCGAACGCTCTCGGGACCGGCCGCGGCGACGTTGAGGGTACCGGCCTCCAATCCTTACTCGCCTTTCGCCGAGACGGTTCTGCTCCAGCGCTACCTCACCGAAGTGGATCCGCTGCATGTGCGCCAGACGACGACGACGCTGCACGGCGGCGGCACGCTGCGCGGAACGACGGCGGGCTGGCGTTGGGACCTCAGCGGGGCCTTCGACCAGAAGCTGGTCAGTGGCATCAGCGAGCACGGCATCGATCTTTCGGCAGCCAATGCCGCGATCGCCGCCGGTGCAAACCCATTCGTTCCGCTCGATCCGTCGCTCCTTTCCAATCGGCTCACGGATCGTGCCCGCCTGCTTACCAGAACGATGGGCACCAAGCTGGTCGTCACCAGCACGCCGGTCGCGCTGCCCGCCGGAGCGGTAACGGTAACGGGGACCGTCGAGGCGGAGCGCCTTTCCGCCGAATTCCGTCACCAGGGGAGCGAACCCGTTCGACCTGCGCCTTGGCCGCACTCGCACCGAGGTCGCCGTTGCGCTCGACGTGCCGCTGACGTCCCGAGCGAATAAGGTGCTCGCCTCGGTCGGCGACCTCTCGGTCAACGCGTCGGCCAATGCGCGGCGCGTCAGCGGGTTTGGCGCGCTCTACGACCACACGCTCGGGCTCACCTGGAGTCCATCAAGGGCATCCAATTCGTGCTGCAGGACAAGAGCAGCGGCACAGCGCCGGCAATGGACAAGCTCACGAGCCCGATCGTCGTGGTCCCCAATGTGTCGGTGTTCGATTATACGACGGGCCGGACCGAGGTGGTCACGCTGACGATCGGCGGCAATCCGGATCTCGCTGCTGAGCGCAGGCACGTCCGTTCGATCGCGATCAACCTTAAGCCCTTCGCGAGCAGCAACATTCGCGTCGGCGCCACCTACGAAGATACGGACATTCGCAATCAAACAGGTGACGTTTTTGCGCTGACGCGGCAGTTCGAGGACATCTTCCGCGATCGCTTCGTTCGTGACTCGTCAGGACGCCTGGTTGCCGTGACGTTTCAGCCGACGGACTTCTATCGGGAACGGCAGCGCACGCTGAACATGACGCTTTCCGCCGGCGGTTCGATCGGCAGGAAGCCTCCGGCCGCAGCACCGGGAGCGAAGGAAAAAGGCGATGAGAGGCCGCACTATTGGGCGGGCGCCGGGCCGAGGATCTGGTTCAGCGACCGGCTGCAATTGCGGCCGGGAACACCCGTGCTTGACCTGCTCGGCGGCGACACGGTCAAAGGGTGGGGAATGCCGCGCGTGACGAGCTATTTCTACAGCGGCATCAATTATCTCGGCAACGGCGCGAATATTGACGGTTGGATTCAAGGCCGCGCCCGCGTGCTGGGCGGCAGTACGGCCAGTGACCTCTCCTTCTCCGGCATTTTCAAGCTCAACGTCGGCGCGTACATCAGCGTCCACCATTTTCTCCGCAAGCAGGGATGGACGCGACATTTGCAGCTGAAGCTCGACGTGGAAAATGTGACGGACGCACATCAAGATGTGCGCGACCGCAACCGCCGTGTGCCCAACCGTTTTCAGCCCGACTATCTCGATCCGATCGGACGAACGGTGAAGCTGACGCTGCGAAAGACCCTGTAGCCGACGTCACCCCTTTGCCTTTCGCGACACAGGCGCTAGACGGTGCGCCGCCAGCTTCCGTTCATCGCGGGTGGGAAAGGAAGCGCCGGCAAGTGGATTCCCGATCGAGCGGACTGAGGCACGTCTTTGGCGCAACCCCCTGATATCAGCGATACCTTCGTTCGCGAGGTCGACGAGAATTTGCGTCGCGACCGCGCCCGCGATTTCGCCAAGCAATATGGCGGCTGGCTGATCGGTGCGTTGGTCCTGTTCATCGCTGCAAGCGGGGCCTTCATCTACTGGCAATATTACCAGCAGCAGCGCTCGGAACACCAGGTCGAGCAGCTCGCCGAGGCGTTCAAGAACGTCGGCAGCGGCGACAAGGCCGGGGCGACCAAGACCATCGACGAACTGTCTGAGAGCGGCAGCAAGGCAGTGCGCGCGACGGCTCTGTTTACGCGCGCCGCGCTCGCTCTGGAGCAGAACGACGTGAAGCTCGCGACCGCCAAGTATCGCGAGATCGCGAACGATAGCGGCTTGCCCAAGCCCTACCGCGACGCCGCGCTGATCCGGCAAACCGCGCTGGAGTTCGATTCACTCGCGCCGCCGCAGATCGTCACCCGGCTCCAGCCGCTTGTGCAGCGCGGCAATCCGTGGTTCGGAACTGCGGGTGAGATGACCGCGATGGCGCTGATCAAGCAGGGCAGGAAAGCGGAGGCTGGGCGCCTCTTCGCAAGCATCGCCAAAGACCCGGGCGTTCCGGACTCGCTCCGCGCCCGGTCCGTCCAGATCGCCGGCAGCCTCGGCGTCGATGCGACCGGCGCTATCGCCGCTCCGGCCCAATAGGACCAATCATGATCAAGCAGAAATCCATTCGTACCGCCCTAATAATTGCCGCCGCGCTCGCCGCGAGCGGCTGCGGTGTGCTCAAGAAGGGCAAGGCAGCGACCCCGGTCCTCGGACAGCGCATCGCAGTGCTGACCAGCGAGGGCGATGTCACGGTCGACCCAGCGACTGCAGCCTTGCCGATGGTCCTGCCCGAGCCGGTCGCCAATACCGAATGGGCTCAGCCCGGCGGAACCGCGTCCAAGTCCCTGGGCCACCTCGCTCTTGGAACCGCGCTTGCGCGTGTCTTCACCGTGCAGGCCGGCCGCGGAAGCAGCCTGACGGCGCGGTTAGCTTCGGCGCCGATTGTCGCCAATGGCCATGTCTTTACGATCGACACCTTGGGCGCAGTGCGCTCTTTCGACGCACGCACCGGAGCGCAGCTCTGGGCCAGCCAGACGCCCGACGAGCGGGGCAATGAAGCCTCGCTCTATGGCGGCGGAATCGCCTACGACAACGGCCGCATCTACGCGACCAACGGCCTCGGTTTCGTTGCGGCGCTGGACGAGCGCAACGGCGGAATTGTGTGGAAGGTGCGGCCAGGCGGGCCGCTGCGCGGCGCTCCGACGATAGCCAGTGGCGCTCTGTATATGATCAGCCAGGACAACCAGATCTTCGCCCTCAACGAAGCGGACGGATCGACCAACTGGTCAGCCGCGGCTTCGGTCGAAATCGCGGGCCTGTTCGGATCGGCGTCTCCCGCGGTCGGCCAGGGCACCGTCGTCGCCGGTTTCTCATCCGGTGAGCTCAACGCCTACCGGTACGAGAACGGACGCCAGGTCTGGCAGGACGCGCTGCAGCGCACCAGCATCCGCACGAGCGTTTCGTCGCTGTCGGACATCGATGCCGACCCGGTGATCGACAACGGCCAGGTCTTCGCGGTCGGGCAGGGCGGCCGCATGGTAGCCCTCGAGATCACTACCGGTCAGCGGATGTGGGAATTGAACATCGCCGGAATCGATACTCCGTGGGTCGCCGGCGACTGGATTTTCGTGATTACCGACGATGCGAAATTGCTCTGCATCTCGCGGCTGAACGGCCACATTCGCTGGATCAACCAGCTGCCCGAGTTCATTCACCCGAAGGGCAAGAAGGGTGAGATCGAATATTCGGGCCCCGTGCTTGCCGGCGGACGCCTGATCGTCACCAGCTCGACCGGCGCCGTCGTCAACATCGATCCCACGACCGGTTCGTATCAGAGCCAGACGACTGTGGGCGCGCCGATCAGCATGTCGCCGGTTGTCGCCAATTCGACACTCTACGTTTACGACGACAACGGCCGGTTGAGCGCGTTTCGATAGACATTCCGATCCCCCACGAGCTCCTGTCTCGCCCGGCTGAGGGCTTCATCGGCTATTCACCCGCTTATGCCTCTGCCCACTGTCGCGATCATTGGCCGGCCGAACGTCGGGAAATCGACGCTGTTCAACCGGCTCGTCGGCAAGCGCCTGGCGCTGGTCGACGACCGGCCGGGAGTCACGCGCGACCGCCGCGAGGGCGAGGCGAAGCTGCTCGGGCTCGACTTTCGAGTGATCGATACGGCCGGCTTCGAGGACGAAGATCCGCAAACTCTGCCCGGGCCGAATGCGCCAGCAGACCGAAGCCGCGGTGCGCGAGGCGGACGCGGCCCTGTTCCTGATCGACGCCCGCGAAGGCGTGACTCCGCTCGACGAGGAAATCGGACGCTGGCTCCGTGTCGAGACAACGCCGGTGATTGTCATCGGCAACAAGGCCGAGGGGCGCGCCGGCGAGGCCGGCGTCCTCGACGCGTATCGCCTCGGCCTTGGCGATCCGATCCCGCTCAGCGCCGAGCATGGCGAAGGCCTCGCCGACCTGTTCGAGGCAATTCGGCCGCATGTCGAACAGGAACCTGCCGCCCCGGTGACGGACGAGGACGCCTCGCATGCGCCGCTTCATCTGGCGATCGTCGGCCGCCCCAACGCCGGCAAGTCGACGTTGGTCAACCGCATCCTCGACGAGGAGCGGATGATCACCGGACCGGAGGCCGGGATCACGCGCGACGCCATTACCATCGATTGCCAATGGCACGGACGGCCGATGAAACTGGTCGACACCGCTGGCCTGCGCAAGCGCGCCAAGGTCGACGACAAGCTCGAGCGGCTGTCGGTTGCCGACACCAAGCGCGCGATCGATTATGCGGAAGTCGTTGTCGTGCTCCTCGATGCGACGCGCGGGCTGGAATCCCAGGACCTCAGGATCGCCAACCAGGTGATCGAGGAAGGCCGAGTCTGATCATCGCGCTCAACAAATGGGACATCGCCGAACATGCGTCGTCGCTATTCAACGGCGTGAAGGCCGCGCTTGCGGAGGGATTGGCGCAGCTCAAGGACGTGGCTCTGCTCACCGTCTCCGGCAAGACCGGCAAGGGCATCGATACCGTTCTCGATGTCGCTTTCGATCTTCGCGAGGCGTGGGCCCGGCGCGTGTCCACGGGCGAGCTCAACCGCTGGTTCGAGGCCGCGGTCGAGGCCAACCCGCCCCCCCCCCCCCCCCCCCCCCCCCCCCCCCCCCAAAAAAAAAAAAAAAAAAAAAAAAAAAAAAAAAAAAAAAAAAAAAAAAAAAAAAAAAAAAAAAAAACTGATCATCGCGCTCAACAAATAGACATCGCCGAACATGCGTCGTCGCTATTCAACGGCGTGGAGGCCGCGCTACGAGGGATTGGCGCAGCTCAAGGACGTGGCTCTGCTCACCGTCTCCGGCAAGACCGGGAAGGGCATCGATACCGTTCTCGATGTCGCTTCGATCTTCGCGAGCGTGGGCCCGCCGTGCCACGGGCACCACCCTTCGAGGCCGCGTCGAGCCAACCCGCCGCCCGCGCGGACAGCGGATCAAGCTGCGCTACATCACCCAGGTGAAGTCGCGTCCGCCGACCTTCGTGGTCTTTGGCAACCGTACCGACGAGCTGCCCGAGAGCTATCGGCGCTATCTGATTAATGCCATGCGGCGCGACCTCAAGCTCGGCCCGGTCCCGCTTCGACTCGAGTTCCGCGGCCGCGCCAATCCCTTCGATCGCGGCAGGCGCTAAGGAGACGTTTACCCTTTTTGAGCTATCTCTGCGGCCAGTGGACCACGGCCGGAGGAACCGGCGCTTGAGGAGTAGCCTGTGACCGACGAGGCTCGGGATATCGTCGATTGGGCACATTTCGAAAAAAGCCGGTCCGAACTTGGGCCCGGCTTCATCCGGATTCTCGCCTATTTCAAGGAAGACGGAGTCAAATCGATCGCTGAGATCGAAAAGGCGATGCGCGACCAGAATACGACCGGGCTCGTGCTTCCGGCGCATACGCTCAAGGGCAAATCGCGCCAGCTTGGCGCCGAGCCGGTGGCAAAGATCGCCGAGCTGATCGAGACCACGGCGCGCTTCTGCATGGAGACCCACCGCTTCCCTGACGAGCTGGTGCCCGAGGTGGTCGAGCTTCGCCGGCTGTTCAGCGAGACGATCGAACTGTTCGAAAAGGCCACCAATCCGCTGATGACTCGCGACCCCGGCGGGCCCGGGCGGCTTCGGGCGCAAGATCAACAATCAGGGTTTCGGCCGGATCTAGGCAGCCGCGCGCAAGTACCGTCGCGCAATCAGCGCCATTGGGAATGCCAACCAGTCACGACGATGCGCGAACAATTGAGTCGCGATCGACAAGGTTTTGGGCGGCAGCGGCGTGTGAAAGCGGAGCGGCACGACGGCCCAGTTCATCGCGAAATAGGTGACTACGCCATAGGCGATGCCCCGTGAGAACGGGCGTGTCGAGCCGCTCCGGCTTCCAGCGGACGAGCAGCATCAGCCCGGTCGCCATGATCGCCATCAGCGCGAAATGGACGACGAGGCCGAGGATCGCGCCGGCTGCGCCCATGTCGGTCGCGGCTGGAAACGGGCCGGAGGCGACGAAGCGCAGCATGTTCGGGAATCTGCCGCCCGAAGGCGACGGTGAGGATCATCGCGAACAGGATGTCGAGCGTGCCGGAGACCAAAGTCGCGAGCGCGATCGGCTTGAAAATCGAATGTTCCGTCATGGTCGCTTCCCCTTCAGCGAGCACCGTTCTCGGCTGTCCCCCGGCAGCCGGAGCGGTGCTCTTTCCTGATCACCAGCTTCAGCCCCGACCAGATGTCGTCGACCGAACAGACCTTCACGTCGACCAAATGCATCGGCAGCGCAACGTCGCGGATCACGTCTTCGGTGATGTCGGTGGGGACTTTTGAGGCTTTCTTCGGCCAGCTGACCCAGATCATGCCGGCGCGGTCGAGGAGGGGCAGCAGTTGCTTGAGCTTGGCTTCGAGCTCAGCGCGTTCGGTGACGAACATATGCACGGCATCGATCGGCGATTCAGGCGTGTCGAGCCGCTGAAGCCGCAGACCTTCAGCCACAATCTCCTGCCGCACGCTCTCCGGCACCCCGTCCCACCACACGCGCATGCCGTCCTTGAGCGACAGCTTCTTCGCCAGCGGCGTTCCGGAGTAGCCGGAGGCGCATCAGAACTCCGGCGTCAGCTCGCTGCCCATCAGCTTGGGGAAAAAGCCCTCATGCGCGGCGCGGAGGTCGGCAAGACGACATCGCTGAAGCGTCTGATCCAGTTCGAAATTGCGCGACCCGCCCGTTGTGCCAATGCATCATGAACAGCGATGGCCGATTGCTGAGATGGCGCATTCGATCATCCGGGCCGGCGATAGATACCGGCCCTGGTCTTCGCCGAACGCATTGCTCCGCATCGACTTGGTCATGGTCGACGTCCGGCAACCCAATGCCGCCCGCAAGAGACATTTCCGCCAATCGCCACGAGGAGCCCGCCGTCCGAACGTCATGGACGGCGGTCACTTAGCCCTTCGCGATCAGCTCTCGGATGAACTCGCCCGCTACGGCCGCTCCGCTCCAAGATCTGACAGGCGGCGGCCATCCGGCCCGTCGGCCGTGACAATCACTTGCAACCACAGTGACTGGCCGAGATGGTCCCCGAAATATTCGCGTGCCCGACCCGCCATAAAGGAGAGCCAGTTGATCGCCTTCGGCCTTGAACCCGATCGTCGCCGACTTCTCCCAATCGTCGAGCAAGCCGACGCCGCCGATCGCGGGCGTCGGGAGGATCGCGAGGCTGGTGCCGTCCTCGTTCTTGGTCTCGTTGTAGAGGCTGACGTTGCCGCTCACGACCGGGAAGTCGAGCGCGCGGCAGGCTTCGGCGATGCCTTGCGACGCAGCCGACGAACTGGCCCATGATCTCGGGCCGCTGCGGGTTGCCGAAGTTGAGGCAGTTGGTGATCGCCAGCGGCTTCGCGCCGACCGCGCAGAGGTTGCGGTAGGCTTCGGCGACCGCCTGCTTCCCGCCCTCGACCGGGTCGGCGTAGCAATAGCGCGGCGTGCAGTCGGTGGTGATCGCCAGCGCCTTTTTCGAGCCGTGGACGCGCACCACCGCGGCGTCGCCGCCGGGGCGCTGGACGGTGTCGGCGCCGACCGACTGGTCGTACTGCTCCCAAATCCAGCGGCGGCTCGCGAGCGCCGGGCGAGGCCATCAGCTTGAGCAGGTCCGCGGCGATGTCGGTGCTCTCGGGAATGTCGGTCAGCGGCTCGGGCGGTTTCGGGATCGCGTAGGGCCGCTCGTACAGCGGCGCCTCGTCGGCGAGCGGGTCGAGCGGGATGTCGGCGACGGTCTCGCCGTTCCACACCAGCTCCATCCGCCCGGTGTCGGTGACCTCGCCGATCACCGCGAAATCCAGCTCCCACTTGCGGAAGATCGCCTCGGCCTCGGCCTCGCGGCCGGGCTTGAGCACCATGAGCATGCGCTCCTGGCTCTCGGAGAGCATCATCTCGTAGGGCGTCATGCCCTCTTCGCGGCACGGCACCTTGTTCATGTCGAGCCGGATTCCGACGCCGCCCTTGCTCGCCATTTCGACGGACGAGGAGGTGAGCCCCGCCGCGCCCATGTCCTGGATTGCGACGATCGCGTCCGAGGCCATCAGCTCGAGGCAGGCTTCGATCAGCAGTTTCTCGGTGAACGGGTCGCCGACCTGCACCGTCGGTCGCTTCTCCTCGCTGTCCTCGGAGAAGTCAGCGCTGGCCATGGTGGCGCCGTGGATTCCGTCGCGGCCGGTCTTGGAGCCGACATAGACGACCGAATTGCCGATGCCGGCCGCGGCCGAGTAGAAGATCTTGTCGGTCTTCGCGACGCCGACGGTCATCGCGTTGACGAGGATGTTGCCGTCATAGGCCGCGTCGAAATTGACCTCGCCGCCGACGGTCGGGACGCCGACGCAATTGCCGTAGCCGCCGATCCCCGCGACCACGCCGGCGACCAGATGCCGCGTCTTGGGGTGGTCGGGCCGGCCGAAGCGGAGCGCGTTGAGGTTCGCGACCGGCCGCGCGCCCATGGTGAAGACGTCGCGCAGGATTCCGCCGACGCCCGTCGCCGCGCCCTGATAGGGCTCGATGTAGGACGGGTGGTTGTGGCTCTCCATCTTGAAGATCGCAGCGTCGCCGTCGCCGATGTCGATCACGCCGGCATTTTCGCCGGGGCCGCAGATCACCCATGGCGCTTCGGTCGGAAGCTTCTTCAGATGGATGCGCGAGCTTTTGTAGCTGCAATGCTCCGACCACATGACCGAGAAGATGCCGAGCTCGACGAGGTTCGGCTCGCGGCCGAGCGCTTTGAGGATGCGGCGTATTCCTCGTCGCTGAGCCCGTGCTCGGCGACCATTTCGGGCGTGATGCGGGAAGCTTCGAGGACGTCCATGGCGGCGCTCCTAGCCGCGCCGACCGGCGCAAGCCTAGATGTCGTGACGGAGGAACTTCTCGCCCGAGAAAATGAAGGTCTGCGGGCGTCCGTCGATGAAATTCGCGAAGGATGCGCGCTCGGGCGACCAGCTCTCTTCGCCGACGCGCCAGAGATTGTCGCCGAGCCGAGCCATCGGTGTCTCGGTGCCGATCCACAACTTGCCGCCGCGCTCCACGACGATGGCCGCGCCGACCCACGGGCTGTCGTTGACGTAGCGGCCGGCGAGCCGCGCCAGTGCCGGATTGGAGGGCGCAGATCGCGCCGCCGGCGCCCTGCCGCGCGAAGCTCAGCGGTCCCCAGCTCGCGCCGGTGATCGCGCCCTTGCTGCGCTGGAACAGCAGCGAAAACTGGCGGAACACCGGATGCGTCGTGCGGAAGAGATCGTCGCCCCAAGGCTGTAGCGGCGCCGATTGCCCGTTGGCGACGATGCGTCAGCGGTCTGCCCGGCGCGCACCTCGATCGCGCCGCTCGCGCCCGAATAGAGGCCGACGTAAGCGGCGCATTGGGCAGCGGCGGATCCAAAGCGGCGGCGGCGACGGGCAGCGGCTTTCCCGCCGCCGCATTGGTCAGCGCATCGACGGCGAAGCGCGTGAGCAGCCGCGGGCGATATTCGGCGAAGGCGCTTAGGGGTGAGCTTGCGAACGCGCCGACGCCGCTCGCCACGTCGACATGGAAGGACGAGGAGAAGCTGACCATCCCGCCGGTGTGGTGGAGGTAGGATCGGCGGCCATTGCCGACGTGCATCAGGCCGTTGCCGTAGCTCATACCCGGCGTGTCGCTGGGAACCGCATGCATCATGAAAGCTCTCGCTTGCTCCGGCGGAAGGCCAAGTCCGCCGCGGCCCTGCGCGGCGTTGGCGAGGAAGCGCAGGAAGCGGGTCATGTCCTCGGCGGTCGAAGCGACGCTGCCGGCGCCGAACGTTACGTCCACCCAGGCCGCCGGAGCGAGCGGCAAGCCCCATGCGAACGACCGCTGTCGGGTCGGCGGCCTCATAGCCCTGCGCGTACATCGTGCGGTCGGCGCCGATGATCGCGCCGTGGCTGCGGCGCATGCCCAGTGGCGCGAAGATGCGCTCCGCGAGCAAATGGCTGAGCGGCTTGCCGCCGATGTGCTCGGCGAGCTTGCCCAGCATCTCATAAGCCGTGTTCGAATAATGCCAGTGCGCGCCGGGCGCATAGGCGGTCCACAGGCCGCCATCGGGGAACAGCGGGGAATCGCCGGGCAGTCCGGCGGTATGGTCGAGCATGTGCTGAAGAGTGATCGCATTGCCGCTCGGCAGCGGGAATTCGGGCATGATCGCGCTGATGCGGTCGGTGAGGCTGAAGCCGCCCTTCGGCCGCGAACTGGTGCAGCAGAGTGGAGGTCATCGATTTGCTGATCGAGCCGATCTGAAAGAGCGTGTCCGCGGTGATCGGTGTTCGCGCGTCGGCGTTGGCATAGCCGAAGTCGAGGACCGTCGAAAATCCGTCGGGAGTTGTCACGCCGAGCGTCAGGCCCGGAAGGCCGAAGCGGCTGCGGTGCGCTTCGCCATAGGCGCGGATTGCGGCGAGCGCCGGCGCAAGGTCGGAGCGCGACTGGGCGAAGGCGGGAACGCTCAAGCTGACTGCCCAGCGCGACGCTGAGCGCGCCGCCGGTGAACCCGCGCCTGCTGATGTGCATCAAAGGAACTCCTCCGCCGCCTCAGCGCGACTGAAGCGGCGAAGGCTGTTCGTGTAAAGCCTGGATCAGGCCTTGCAGCTCTGCGCCGGGTGGCCCGGGACCGCGATCTTGGCGGACCCCGAAGTGGCGGAGCCTTCGATCGAATAGCCGGCGGGACCGGTCATCGGTTTGCCTGCTTCGGCCGCGGTGACTTGCGTCGGCGTGCCAGCCTTGTCGGTGCGGATGTTGGCCGACTTATTGTCGGAGAGCCAGTCGACGTAGACCACCTTGTTGTCTTCGCAGCGGTAAATCTTGCTGGAGGCGATCGTCGGCGGCAGCTGCACATTGGCGTTAGCCGTGACGTTGGTGTCGTCGCCGGGCTCCGCCGCTGCGACGATCGTGTGGTCGCTGTTGTTGCAGCCGGCTAGCGCGGCGGCTGCAGCAAGCGTGATGACGAGAGGGGTGCGAGTCATGTCTGCGCCCTTGCGCGAGCGGAGGGGCAACCGTCAAGGCCGTCGTGCTTGCATATTGTCGAAGTGGGACATAGCTTCGTCGATTGCGATGCCCGTACCAGCCAGGAAGCAGCGCGCAGCGCATCCGCATTGGGCTGACGAGTCTGGCTTTCGTCTTCCTGATCGTCTTGATCGCTTCCGTCATCACGCGCGCCGGCCGGGACGAGACCAACGCCACGCAGCAAGCCTCGGCGAACGAACCGAGCGAGCCGCTGGCCGAGCTTGGGGTCGCGCCAGGCGCGTCGGGCGAAGAGGCCAACAACAGCAGCGCCGCGAACAAGAAATGAGCCGCGCGCGGCCGCGCGTGCCGATTGCGATTGTCGTCGTTTTCGCCGCAGCCGCCGTGCTTGTGGTTGCCGATTGGCTTCGCACTGGTCCCGGGGCCTGAGCCGCGCCCCGCAGCGAAGCGGCCCGACTTGCTCCTGCTGACCAGCCTGCCGCTCGTCTTTGGCGAGCAATTTTCGCTGCAGGGCGGCGGCTCGCCGGCGCTGAAGGCGCTGGACACGCGCTATCGCGTAGTGCCGATCAGCGTCACCGATCCGGCCGAGCTCGGCAAGGGCCGGCTGCTGCTGATGGCGCATCCGTTGGCGCAGCCGGCGGAGGACCTTGTCGCTCTGGACCAGTGGGTGCGGAGCGGCGGGCGCGTCCTGCTGCTTGCCGACCCGATGCTCGAATGGCCGAGCTCGCGACCGCTCGGCGATCCGCTGCGGCCGCCGCCGATGTTCATGGACACGGGCCTGCTCGCGCATTGGGGGTTGCGGCTCGACGCGCCGGATGAGCGCGGAGCCAAGGCCGAGAAGCTCGGCGGCTATGACGTCCTTACCGTCTCGCCAGGCTCGCTGTACGGGCGGCTGCGACATCAGCGCCGACCGGCTGGTTGCACGCTGCCGTATCGGCAAAGGCGCGCGCGACGGTCGTTGCCGACGCTGATCTGCTCGACGTCCAGAGCCTCGGCGGGAGGGCCGCGCACAACCTCGACGGGCTGCTGAGCGAGCTTGCCAGACTGGAGCGCATGTGATTCGCTCCGAGTCGGAAAGTCACAGACTTATCCACAGGGTCCAAGCACAGAACAAGCCGGGAACATCGCGTCTGCGCAGCCCGGCAGAAGCCGCGGAAATCCGCCATTTTCCAGCTATTGCCCATAAAAACCCATAAAATCCCATTGTATCCCGCATGGCCTTGAGTTACCAACAGAGGCTGTAGCGCGGGGGGCTAACCCTTTGATTCGAACCCGGACGCGGTGCGCGCGTGAAGACGCGCGTCCGCGAAGGACGGTCTGCGCGCTGCGAACGGGGAGTGGACGTGGCGCTAGAGCATCTGTTTCAGGGCAGCGCACTGAACGCGGTCGATGCGAAGGGCCGCGTCTCCATCCCGTCATTCCTGCGCGGCGTCATCGAGCGCCGCGGCGACGCCCGCACCATCACGCTCGCCAAGCACGAAGCCTTCCCCTGCCTTAGCGCCTACGACCCCGCCTACGCGGCGCTGAAGCACGCCAAGCTCGAGCGGCTGCTCGAGAAGGAAGAGACCAGCCCCGACGCTGCCCTCGAATATCAGCAGCGCAACCTCATGGCCTTCGCTGCGACCGAGGAGGTCCCCTACGACAGCTCCGGCCGGATCGTCTTCCCGCCGATGATGCGGCGCAAGGGCGCAGATCGGCGAGCTCGCGCTGTTTCTCGGCACCGGCGAGACCTTCCAGATCTGGAACCCGCAGCTTCTGCTCGCCGAACCGCGAATCCCCGAGGACCTCAAGGACATCGCCCGTTTCCGCCTCGAAGAACGAGGCCAGTCATGACCAGCACCGGCACCAATCAGGCCCCACATGTGCCGGTGCTGGTCAGTGACGTGATCGCTGCGCTTGGCATTCAGGACGGCGAGACCATAGTCGACGGCACCTTCGGAGCAGGCGGCTACACGCGCGCCATGCTCGGGGCGGGGGCGGGACGAGTGATCGGCTTCGATCGCGACCCCGATGCGATCGAGGAAGGAGCGTCGCTCGTCCCGGACCCGCGCCTGACTTTGGTCAATGAGAACTTCAGCCAGATGGATCGCGTGCTTGCCGAGCGCGGCATCGGCCTGGTCGACGCCATCGCGCTCGATATCGGCGTCAGCTCGATGCAGCTCGACCGCGCCGAGCGCGGCTTTTCTTTCCAGGGCGACGGCCCGCTCGACATGCGCATGAGCAAGTCGGGCCTGACCGCCGCCGAGTTTCTGAATGCGGCCGACGAGGCCGAGATCTCCCGGGTGCTGCGCGACTATGGGGAGGAGCCGCGCGCCCGGGCGATCGCCCGCGCAATCGTCGCCGCTCGGCCGGTCGAGCGCACCGCCGAGCTGGCCGCGATCGTTCGCCGAGCCGCCGGTTTCCGCCCGGGGCAGAAGGCCGATCCGGCGACCCGCACTTTCCAGGCCATCCGCATCCACCTCAATTCCGAGCTTGACGAGCTCGAACAAGGGTTGGCTGCGGCCGAGCGTTCGCTGCGCCCCGGCGGACGCTTGGCCGTGGTCACGTTTCACAGTCTCGAGGACCGCATCGTGAAGCGCTTCTTCCGCGAACGCAGCGGAGGAACGCCGGCCGGTTCGCGCCACCGCCCCGCGCTTGTCGACCCGAAGGAGCCGACCTTCGAGCGGGTCGCCAAGCCGGTTTCCCCGGCGGAGCGCGAGCTGGCCGCGAACCCCCGCGCCCGCTCGGCGCGGCTGAGGAGCGCGGTCCGCACGTCCGCACCAGCATGGAAGGGAAGAATGCAATGAGCGGTGGGAGGAGCTTCCGTTCGCTGTTCATGGTCGCGAGCTGCGCCGGCGCTGCGCTCGGCTGTTACCTCGTGTCGCTGCGGGTGGCGTCCGAGCGCGCAGCGGTCGAGAATGTCGAGACCAGGATCGTGCTCGCCCAGCGCGACCTGCGCGTGCTGCAGACCGAAATCGGAACGCGCGGCCGGCTCGCTCAGCTGGAGCGCTGGAACGCCAGCGTGCTGGCGATGTCGGCGCCGTCCGCGGACCAGTTTCTGAATGGCAGCTTCGAGCTGGCCAAGCTCACCCAGCCGCAAAGCAAGGTCGATTTCCAGGCGCCGGTGGTGCTCGCTTCCGCACCCGCGCCCAAGCCCGAGAAGCCACCCATCGGCGAAGCCGGCACGGACGATGCCGGTGCGCCGACCGGCGTGGCTCCCACAACGTTGCTTCATCAAGCTAGTCTGAAAACCGAGACGCGCGAGGTCCCGGCAAAGCCAGCCGCCGAATTGACTCCCGCGGTTGGCTCCAAGTCCGCGGAAAAGCCGGCGAGTGCGGCGAAGCCGGCAAAGAAGAAATCTGCGGATAAACCGGGCCTCGCGGCCGCCCAGCCAGCGCCAAAAAAATCGGTGGATAAGCCTTTCATCGCTGCGGCCAGACCGGTGACAAAGCCGCTGCGGCTTGCGAAGAACGATCCGCTCGCTCCGCTCCCGGACAGGCGTTCGACGAAAACTTCCAAGGACCTGCATCCCGGCCGATGAACGCCCCGTCGCCCGCTCTCGTCGCGCCACGGCCCGAGCGGCTCCGACTCGTCGGCCAGCGCCGTCAGATCCTCGCGGTCATGCACCAGCGGCTGATGTTCGGAATGCTGGTCTACGCCGGCGTGATCGCGCTGATTGCGCTGAGGATCCTGTGGCTCGCGGCCTTTGGCGACCATGCCGGCCGCAAGGAAGGACTGACGAGCCTGGTCCCCGACCGCGGGGACATCGTCGACCGCGACGGCCAGCCGCTCGCGCGGACGATCGACGCGTGGACGATCGCCGTGCAGCCGGGCAAGGTCATCGGCGACAAGCTTACGCTCGCCAGACATCTCGGCCAGCTGATGCCCGAGCATTCGGCGGAACAATATTTCGCAATGTTGCGGTCTGGAAAGCCGTTCTTTTATCTCCGGCGCCGGGCGTCGCCCGAACTGGTCGAAGCGGTCAACGCGCTCGGTGAGCCGGGCCTCGCCATTCAGCGCGAACCCGACCGGCTGTATCCGCAGACCAGCCTTGCCGCGCACGTCATCGGCTATACCGATATCGACGGCCACGAAGTCGCTGGGATGGAGCGCGCGTTCGACAAATATCTGTCGGATCCCGCGACCCGCGGTGAGCCGCTCACTCTGTCGATCGACAGCCGGATTCAGCAGGCGCTCGAGGCCGAGTTGCTGGGCGCTATGACCCATTTCTCCGCGATTGGCGCGGCGGGCGTCGTGATGAATATCCGCACCGGCGAGGTGCTTGCGATGACGTCGCTTCCGCAGCTCAATCCCAACGCGGCGGGCGAGGGAACGCCCGAGGCGCGGTTCAACCGCGCGACGCTCGGCGTCTATGAGCTCGGCTCGACTTTCAAGCCGTTCACCGTCGCAATGGCGATGGACAGCGGCATCATCAAATCGTTCGGGCAGATGTACAATTGCCCGGATGAGCTGCACGTCTATGGCCATGTGATCCATGACACCGAGCCGTACGGCCGCCAGTGCTCCGTCGCCGAAATCATGAAAGCCAGCTCGAACATCGGCGCGGCCCAGATCGCCGATCAGGTCGGTGCTCAGCGGCAGCAATATTTCCTCAAGAAAATGGGCTTCCTCGATCCCGTCGCGATCGAGCTCAGGGAGCGCGGCCGGACGCTGACTCCCGGTTCGCGCTGGGGCCCGTTCGAGACGATGACGGTCGGCTTCGGGCACGCCATTGCCGTCACTCCGCTGCACTTGGCGACCGGTTATGCGACCCTGTTCAACGGCGGAATCTATCGCCCTGCGACCCTGCTCAAGGTCGACCGCAGCCATCCGGTCGCGGGGGGCCGCCGCGTGTTCTCCGAGGAGACCAGCTATCGCATGCGGCCGCTGCTGCGCCTCGTGGTGACCAAGGGCACCGGGCGCAAGGCCGACGCGCCCGGCTACCGCGTCGGCGGCAAGACTGGGACGGCCGAGAAATTGCTCAACGGCCATTATACTTCATCGGCGGTGGTCACGAGCTTTGCGGGTGTGTTCCCGATGGACGACCCGCGCTATGTGATGGTGATGATGCTGGACGATCCCAAGCCGACCGCCGAGACCTATGGCTTTCACACGGCGGCGTGGAACATCGGGCCGGCGTTCGGGGTCGCGGTCAGCCGCATCGCGCCGATGCTCGGAGTGCGTCCGGACAAGACCCGCGAGCCGGACATGTCCGCGGTGCTTCCGTTCGTTCACGACAAGCCCGACGGGAAGTAAGTTCCAGTGCGCCTTTCCGAACTGTCGGACGTCCATAGCGATTCCGAAGTGACGGGCTTTGCGATCGATCACCGCGAAGTTGCGCGCGGCAACGTCTTCGGAGCTTTCAAAGGCGCCGTGTTCAACGGCGAAGAATATATTGGGCAGGCGGTCGAGCGCGGCGCGGTCGCGGTCGTGGCTCGGCCGGAGGCGAAAGTCGAACGCGTGCCGCACCTCGCCGACGAACAGCCGCGGCGGCTCTTTGCCGAGCTCGCGGCCAGGTTCTACACGCCGTACCCCGAGACGGTTGTCGCGGTGACGGGCACCAACGGCAAGACTTCGACGGTTGAAATGACCCGGCAGATCTGGCGCATGTCGGGCCACCGTTCGGCGTCGATCGGGACGCTTGGAGTGACCACTTCCGACGAGCAGGTGAAGACGGGGCTGACGACTCCCGACATCGTCACATTCCTCAGCAACATGGCTGGCCTCGAGCGGATGGGCACGAGCCACGTCGCCTATGAGGCGTCGAGCCATGGGTTGGACCAGCACCGCTGCGAGGGCGTTCCGCTAGCCGCCGCGGCCTTCACCAACTTCAGCCGCGATCATCTCGATTATCACGGCACGATGGAGGTCTATTTCGAAGCCAAGATGCGGCTGTTCGAAGAGCTGCTTCCGTCGGGCTCGCCGGCGGTAATCTGGACCGACGATCCGAAGTCCGCCGAAGTGATGGAACGGGCGGCGAAGCGGGGGCATAAGCTGGTGACGGTCGGCCGCAACGGCGAGACGATCCGCCTGGTTGAGCAAACGCCGACTGCGCTCGGGCAGAAGCTGATGCTCGAGCATCAAGGCAAGCCCTACCGGCTCGCACTGCCGCTGATCGGCGCTTACCAGGCATCGAACGTGCTCACCGCCGCGGGCCTGGTGCTCGCGACGGGCGGCGAATGGGATACGACCTTCGCGGCGATGCAGCGCGTCGCCCCGGTCCGTGGCCGGCTCGAGCGTGCCGTGATCAGCCGCACCGGAGTGCCGGTGTATATCGATTACGCGCATACGCCCGACGCGCTTGAAGCGGCGATCGCCGCGCTTCGGCCGCATGTCGCCAAAGAAATGGGGGCCCGGCTGATCACCGTGTTCGGCGCAGGCGGCGACCGCGACCGGGGCAAGCGCCCGGAGATGGGTGCCGTGGCTTCGCGCCTGTCCGACGTCGTGATCGTCACCGACGATAATCCGCGCAGCGAGGACCCGGCGGTCATCCGCTCGGCGATCATGGCTGGGCGCGTCGGGCGCAACCGAAGTCCCCGGCCGTCGCGAAGCGATCGCCGAAGCGATCCGCATCGCCCGCTCGGGCGACATCGTGCTCGTCGCCGGCAAAGGCCATGAGACGGGCCAGATCGTCGGCGACCGAGTGCTTCCGTTCGACGATGCGCTCGTGGCGCGGGAATGCGCCGCGTGAGCCTGTGGACCTCCGGCGAGATCGCCGCAGGCGACGGGCGGCACCGCGAGCGAAAGCTTTGAAGTCGCCGGCGTGACCTTCGACAGCCGCGAAGTCGGACCGGGCGATCTGTTCGTGGCGATGCCGGGCACCGTCCACGACGGACACAAGTTCGTCGACGCGGCCTTTGCCGCGGGAGCCGCGGGCGCGATCGTCTCGCAGCCCGTCAGCGGCCCGCATGTGCTGGTCGAGGACACGTTCGCAGCGCTCGAGGCGCTCGGCCGAGCGTCGCGCGAACGCTCGCACGCGACGGTCTTCGGAGTCACCGGCTCGGTCGGCAAGACCAGCACCAAGGAAGCGCTCTATGCCGCGCTCGACCGCTGCCGCCCGGGGAAGGTCCATCGCTCGGTCAAAAGCTACAACAACCACACCGGCGTGCCCCTGTCGCTCGCGCGCATGCCGCGCGAGACCGAATATGCCGTGCTCGAAATGGGCATGAACAATGCGGGCGAAATCGCCGCGCTCACCCGGCAGGTCCGCCCGCACGTCGCGATCATCACCGCGATCGCGCCAGCGCATATCGAGAATCTCGGCTCGGAAGAGGCGATCGCCGACGCGAAGGCGGAAATCTTTGAGGGTCTCGATGGCGAAGGTATCGCCGTCATCCCCAACGACACGCCGCACCGCGACCGCCTGGTCAAGGCTGCGCGGCGCCATGCCGACCGGATCATCACCTTCGGCGGCGGCGATGCCGATGTGCATGCGGTGCACGCAGTTTCGGCAGAGAGCGGCGGAAGCCTGATCAGCGCGGCCTTGCTCGAGCGCGAGCTGACCTTCACCATCTCGCAGCGCGGCGAGCATTGGGTGTCCAACGCGCTCGCCGTGCTCGCCGCGGTGGAAGCGGTGGGCGCCGACGTCGCGGTGGCCGGGCTTGCGCTCGCCGACATGGGCGGGCTCAAGGGCCGCGGACAGCGTCACCGGATCGAGATCGGCGGCGGCGAAGTGCTGCTGATCGACGAAAGCTACAACGCCAACCCAGCATCGATGGCGGCGACGCTGAAAAGTCTCGGCGCCGAGCGCGACGTCGAACGCCGCATTGCCGTGCTCGGCCCGATGCGCGAGCTTGGCGAGCATAGCGGCGCGCTCCACGCGAGCCTCGCGCCGGCGGTGCTCGACGCGCACGTCGACGAGCTGATCCTGATCGGCGACGAGATGCGGCCGCTTGCCGAGCAGGTGGTCGGCAAGCTCGCGCTCGACCTCGCCTCGAGCGTCGAGGAGGCGACCGACATCCTGATGCGGACGCTGCATCCCGGCGACGCGGTGCTGGTCAAGGCATCCAACTCGGTCGGCCTTGCCCGGCTGGTCGAGCGGGTGGCAGGGGGCCTTGCATGCTCTACCTGATCGGTCAGGAGCTCGGCTTTCCCGGGGTCCTCAACCTCATCCGCTACATCAGCTTCCGCGCCGGAGCGGCGAGCGCGACCGCATTGCTGATCGGTCTGCTGCTCGGCCCCAAGTTCATCAGCTGGCTGCGCGTGACCCAGGGCAAGGGCCAGCCGATCCGCACCGACGGGCCGCAGAGCCATCTCGCCAAGCGCGGCACGCCGACCATGGGCGGCCTCCTCATCCTGACCTCGGTCTCGATCTCGGTGCTGCTGTGGATGGAGCTGACCAATCCCTACGTCTGGGCATGCCTGGTGGTGACCGCCGGCTTCGGGCTGATCGGCTGGCTCGACGATTACGACAAGGTCAAGAAGGCGCACCACGCCGGGCTCTCGGGCAAGACGCGGCTCGCGCTCGAATTCCTGATCGCCGGTTTCGCCGACCTGGCTGATGGTCCGCACCGGCAACTCCGACCTCTATCTGCCGTTCGTCAAGGAGACCGGTGATCGACCTCGGCTGGGCGTACATCGCCTTCGGCGCGTTCGTGATCGTCGCCTTCGGCAATGCGGTGAACCTGACCGACGGGCTCGACGGGCTTGCGACGATGCCGGTGATCATCGCCTCGATCGCCTTCCTGCTGATCTCCTACCTCGTCGGCAACGCGCGCTTCGCCGAATATCTCGGCATTCCGCACATCCTCGGCGTCGGCGATCTGACGGTGCTGCTGCTGGCGATCGTCGGCGCGTGCCTCGCCTTCCTGTGGTTCAACGCGCCGCCCGCCGCGGTCTTCATGGGCGACACCGGCAGCCTCGCGCTCGGCGGAGCGCTGGGCGCGATCTCGGTCGCGACGCACCACGAATTCGTGCTGGTGATCGTCGGCGGGCTGTTCGTGGTCGAGGCGCTGTCGGTCGTGATCCAGGTCGCGGTCTACAAGCGCACCGGCAAGCGCGTCTTCCTGATGGCCCCGATCCACCACCATTTCGAGCATCTCGGCTGGTCCGAGCCGACGGTCGTGATCCGCTTCTGGATCATCAGCTTCGTGCTCGCGCTGGCGGGCCTCGCAACGCTGAAGCTGCGGTGATCACGGCGCGCGCCTTCGCCGGCAAGCATTACGCGGTGTACGGGCTCGCGCGGTCGGGCCTCGCGACGGTCGAGGCGCTGCTCGCCGAGCGGCGCGAAGGTGACCGCATGGGACGTGAAAGCGGAGCTGCTCTCCCGGCGAAGGCCGGGAGGGGACCGCCAGCGAGCGAGGCGGGGCCAACCGCTGCTGGCACCGAGCCGTGGTCCCCGAGCCTTCGCTCGAGGGGAGCTGAGTCGCCAACCTCGACACCGCCGACCTCACCCAATTCGACTCCCTCGTCGTCACCCCCGGCCTTCCGCTCAACCGCCACCCGATCGCGCAGCGCGCGCGCGACGCGGGCGTCGAGATCATCGGCGACATCGAGCTGTTCGCCCGCGCCCGGCCCGAGCTTCCGCCGCACAAGGTGGTCGGGATCACCGGCACCAACGGCAAGTCGACGACGACCGCGCTCGTCCACCACATCCTCAAGACCGCGGGCGTGCCGACGACGATGGGCGGCAACATCGGCCTGCCGATCCTCGCCCAGGACCCGCTGCCCGAAGGCGGGGTCTATGTGCTCGAGCTGTCGAGCTACCAGATCGACCTGACGCAGAGCCTCGACTGCGACGTCGCGGTGCTGCTCAACATCACGCCCGACCACCTCGACCGCTACGAGAGCTTCGAGGCTTATGCGGCGTCGAAGGCGCGGCTGTTCGAGATGCAAGTCGCCGCGACGCATCTCGTGATCGATCTGCGTCGACTGCGAGGATCGGACGACTGACGCATTCGACGTCGGAGTCAGTGCTCGCGGACGCGTCGAATCGTTCGCATTGTCACGTCATCGACGATCGCGCAGCCTATCGGATTGATCAGCGAGCAGCGAATTGGCCGTCGCTTCAGGGTCCGCACAACGCTGCAGAACGCTGCTGCGGCCGCGATGCGGTGCTGCAGGCACTCGGTATCGAGCGACGAGTCAGATCGAGGAAGGCCTCCGCACCTATCCCGGCCTCCCGCACCGCATGGAGCGCATCCGCGAGAAGGACGGCGTCGTCTTCGTCAACGACAGCAAGGCGACCAACCCGACCGCCACCGCTCCGGCGCTCGCCGCGTTCGAGCGCATCCGCTGGATCTGCGGCGGGCAGGCGAAGACCGACAATCTCGACGAATGCGCGCCGCACTTCGGCCACGTCCGCAAGGCCTATACCATTGGCGAAGCGGGCGAATTGTTCGCTTCGCTCTTGTCGCCGCACATGGCTGTGGCAGAGTGCGGGACGCTGGAGCGGGCGGTGGGCGAAGCGGCGGCGCGAAGCGGAGAGCGGGCGACACGGTGCTGCTGTCGCCGGCGTGCGCGAGCTTCGACCAGTTCCGCGACTTCGAAGACCGCGGCGACCAATTCCGCAGGCTAGTGGGGGCCTTATGATCGCGAGCATTTCCGGCAAGATCAAAGCCAAGGCGGCGCTGATGGACCCGGGCCATTACGGCCGCTCGGACACGTCAGCGCGATCGGCCGCTGGTTCTGGGAGATCGACAAGGTCCTGCTGCTGCTGATCGCCGTGCTGATCGGCATCGGGCTGATCGCGGTCGCCGCCGCCTCGCCCGCCGCCGGCGCAGCGCTATTCGGGCGGCAACGTCCATTTCTCCGAGCTCTATTATTTCTGGCGCCAGCTGGCCTGGATCGGGGTCGGAATCCCGGTGATGATCGGCATCTCGATGATGCCGCGCGAGCGGGCGCGGCGCCTGTCGCTGTTCGGCGCGGCGTTCTTCTTCGCGCTGCTGATCTTCGTGCCGATCGTCGGGCCGGAGCATAATGGCGCCAAGCGCTGGATCGAGTTCGGCGTCGGCCAGGTCCAGCCGTCGGAATTCCTGAAGCCGTTCTTCGTCATCGCCATGGCGTGGCTGCTGAGCCTCAAGGACGGCGACAAGTCGCTTCCGGTCTATCCGATGTCGGCAGCGATCACCGGCGGCATCGCCTATCTGCTGATGAAGCAGCCCGATTTCGGAAGCACGATCATCTTCGTCGCGGTGTGGCTCGCGATGCTCGCGCTGGCCGGGGTGTCGATGCGGCTGCTGATCATCCTCGCAGTCTGCGGGCTGGCCGGCGTCGTGCTCGCTTATTTCTTCTACGACGTCGCGACGCAGCGCATCGACGAGTTCCTGTTCAGCGACCGGCGACACCTTCCAGACCGACAATGCGATGCGCACGCTGACCGCCGGCGGGCTGTTCGGCATGGGTCCGGGCGGCGGCACGCGCAAGTTCGGGCTGCCCGAGCCGCACACCGATTACATCTTCTCGGTGATCGGCGAGGAGTTCGGGCTGATCGCCTGCCTCGCCATCGCAGCGCTCTATCTCGGGATCGTCGCGCGGGTGCTGATCAAATTGCTCGACGAGGACAACAGCTTCGCGATCCTCGCCGCCGCGGGCCTGGCGATCCAGTTCGGGCTGCAGGCGCTGATCAACATGATGGTCAACGTGCAGCTCGCGCCGTCCAAGGGCATGACCCTGCCGTTCATCAGCTATGGCGGATCATCGATGCTGGCGCTGTCGATCGCGATGGGCTTGCTGCTCGCCTTCACCCGCCGGAACCCCTATCTCACGCGCTCGCCCTATGTGGTGAAATGGAGCGGGGAGAGCCTGACGGCATGAATTTCGTTCTCGCTGCCGGGGGCACCGGCGGCCATATGGTCCCGGCCCATGCGCTCGCGGCGGAATTGAAGAGCCGCGGCCACGGAGTCCTGCTGATCACCGACGACCGCGGCGCGCGCTTCCCCGGCCTGTTCAAGGACGTGCCGGTGCATATCCTGCCGGCCGGCCGGCTCGGCGGCGGGCCGATCGGCTGGCTCAAAGCCGCGGGCTCGGTCCTCAAGGGCCGGGCACAGGCCAAGGCACTCTACCGCGAGCACCGGCCCGACGCCGTGGTCGGCTTCGGCGGATATCCGGCATTGCCGTCGCTGCTCGCCGCGAGCGCGATGCGCATCCCGGCGGTGCTGCACGAGCAGAATGCGGTGCTTGGGCGGGTCAACCGGCTGCTCGCCGGCGATGCGACGGCGATCGCCACGGCATTCGCGGACGTCGATCGATTGAAGAGCAAATATGCGGCCAAGACCGCGCTGGTTGGCAACCCGGTGCGCGAGGAGATCGCGCGCCTGGGCGAGCTTCCGTTCCCGCCGTTCGACGAAATCGCTCCGTTGAAGATCCTCGTGACCGGCGGAAGCCAGGGCGCGATGATCCTGGGAGAGATTGTTCCGGCGGGCCTGGGCCTGCTTCAGCCGTCGCTCCGGCGGCGCCTGCAGATCGTTCAGCAATGCCGTCCGGACGACATCAGCGATGTGCGCAAGCGTTATGCCGACCTCGGCATCCCGGCCGAGCTGATGACCTATATCGAGGACATGCCGGAAATGCTCGGCGACGCACATCTGGTGATCGGCCGCGCTGGCGCTTCGACGATCGCCGAGCTCACCGCTGCCGGCAGGCCGGCAATCCTGATCCCGTTCCCCTCGGCCACCGACGATCATCAGACGGCGAACGCGCGCGAGATGACCAAGGCCGGTGGCGCGCGCACGATCCAGCAGGAAAGCTTCACGCCCGAAGTTCTGGCGCGGCAGATCGAGGCGATGGCCGCCGATCCGGTCGCGCTCAACAATGCCGCGTCCCGCGCGCTCTCGGTTGGACGGCCGCACGCCGCGCGCGACCTCGCTGACCTGGTCGAGCGAGTCGGCAACGGGCTCGCCCCGATTTCGGTTGGGCCCGCTCTGACACCGCGCGTTCGCACCGCCTTCGCTGGAGGCGTGCCCGGCGTGATGAAGGCGTTGGGCACCGACATCGGGACGATCCATTTCGTCGGGATCGGCGGCATCGGCATGTCGGGCATCGCCGAAGTGATGCACCAGCTCGGCTACAAAGTTCAGGGGTCGGACGTCACCGACAGCTATGTTGTGGAGAAACTGCGGAAGGCCGGGATCCCGGTGGCGATCGGCCACTCGCCCGAGAATCTCGGCGACGCGGCGGTCGTGGTCTGCTCGTCGGCGATCAGGGACGATAATCCAGAAATCGCCGCGGCGGCCGAGCGGCGCCTGCCGCGGGTCAAGCGCGCGGAAATGCTGGCCGAGCTGATGCGCATGCAGAAGACCGTCGCGGTCGCCGGCACGCACGGAAAAACCACAACGACTTCGATGGTCGCGGCTTTACTCGACAGCGGCAATCTCGATCCGACGGTGATCAACGGCGGCATCATCAACCGCTACGGCTCCAATGCCCGGCTCGGCAAAAGCGAATGGTGGGTCATCGAGGCGGACGAAAGCGACGGCAGCTTCCTTCGACTCGACGGAACGATCGCGGTCGTCACGAACATCGATCCCGAGCACCTCGAGCATTATGGCAGCTTCGACGCGGTGAAGGACGCGTTCGTGGCGTTCATCGAGAACGTGCCTTTCTACGGGCTCGCGGTGCTGTGCGTGGACCATCCCGAGGTGCAGAACATTATCGGCCGCATCCGTGACAGGCGGATCGTGACCTACGGTTTCTCCGCGCTGGCCGATGTCCGAGCGGACAACATTTCGCACATCCCGGGCGGCAGCCGTTTCGATGCGGTAGTGCTCGAGCGCGACGGAGAGCGGCGGACGATCGAGGGCGTCGAAGTCTCGATGCCCGGCCGTCACAACATCCAGAATGCGCTGGCAGCAATTGCCGTCGCGCTGGAGATGGGGCTTAGCGACGAAGCGATCATCCAGGGGTTCGAGCGTTTCGACGGGGTAAAGCGCCGCTTCACTCGCGTCGGCGACACGGATGGCGCAATCATCATCGACGATTATGCCCACCACCCGACGGAGATCCGCGCAGTGCTCGCAGCAGCGCGCGAGGGAGTCGAAGGCCGGGTGATCGCAGTGATGCAGCCGCACCGTTACACGCGGCTGGAAGCGTTGATGGATGACTTTCAAAACGCCTTCAACGACGCCGACGCAGTGTTCGTGACGCCAGTCTATCCCGCCGGCGAGGAGCCGATTGAAGGGGTCGATTCCGCCGCGCTCGTGGACGGTTTGCGCGCGCACGGGCACCGAATGGTCCGCGAAATCTCGGGTCAAAAAGAGTTATGCCGCGCGCTGCGGGACCTCGCGGCCGATGGCGACATGATCATCTGCATGGGCGCGGGCGACATCACCAAATGGGCCGCTGCACTCCCGGACGGAATTCGCGCGGCGAGGCAGAGCAAGTGAGCGCGCTTGCGACCATGCCGAAGGTCCGCGGGCGCCTCACCGAGAACGCTCCGCTTGCGCCGCTGGTCTGGTTCAAGAGCGGCGGCAATGCCGAATGGCTGTTCGAGCCGGCGGACGAGGAGGATTTGACGGAGTTCCTGCGCGATCTCGATCCGCACGTGCCGGTGATGGCGCTCGGTCTCGGCTCCAATCTGATCGTCCGCGACGGCGGAGTGCCCGGCGTCGTCGTGCGGCTCGGCAAGCCGTTCGTGAAGATCGAGCTGATCGACGAGGTCACTCTACGTTGCGGCGGTGGCGCGAGCGGGATCTTCGTCTCCTCGACCGCGCGCGACAAAGGCATTGCCGGCCTCGAGTTCCTCCGCGGCATTCCCGGTACCGTTGGCGGGTTCGTGCGAATGAACGGCGGTGCCTACGGCCGCGAGGTGAAGGACATCCTCGTTTCCGCGCGCCTCGTGCTGCGGTCAGGCGAGATTGTGGAATGGCCGCTCGAAAAGCTCGGCTACACGTATCGCCACAGCGAAGTCCCGGAAGGCGCGGTGGTGATCGATGCGACGTTCCGCGGGACGCTGGGCGACCCGGCTGCGATCGGCGCCGAGATGGACGCGGTCGCCCGCGCCCGCGAGGAATCGCAGCCGCTGCGCAGCCGCACCGGTGGCTCCACCTTCAAGAATCCGCCCGGTCACAAGGCGTGGGCGCTGGTCGATGCCGCGGGTTGCCGCGGCCTTCAGATCGGCGATGCCCAAGTCTCGGAAAAGCATTGCAATTTCCTCCTCAACCTCGGTAGCGCTATCAAGCGCCGACATCGAGGCGCTGGGCGAGGAAGTCCGTCGCCGAGTGGAGGCTAAAACCCACATCGCCCTCGAATGGGAAATTCAGCGCGTGGGAGTTGAAGCGTGAGTTCTCACTTCGTCATGCCAGCGAAGGCTGGCATCCATGTCACGGACATTGGCTTCGGTGAGCTGACATTGACCCCAGCCTTCGCTGGGGTGACGGCTTGATGCTCGATCGTAAGCTCCATGTCGTCGTCCTGATGGGCGGCTGGTCGAGCGAGCGCGAAGTCTCGCTGACCAGCGGGCGCGGAGTTGCCGAGGCGCTGCGGACTCGCGGCTGGTCCAATGTCACCGAGCTCGACATGGAGCATGACGTTGCCCGGCGTCTGGCCGAGCTGAAACCCGACGTGGTGTTCAACGCGCTGCACGGAACGCCGGGTGAGGACGGCACCGTCCAGGGCATGATGGACCTGATGGGCATCCGCTACTCGCATAGCGGGCTCGCAACATCGGTCATCGCCATCGACAAGGAGCTGACCAAGATGGTGCTCGTGCCGGCTGGCATCCGCATGCCGGCCGGCAAGATTGTGGAAAGCGAGAGCATCTACAGTGCAGACCCGCTCGCGCGTCCGTATGTGCTGAAGCCCGTGAACGAGGGCTCTTCGGTGGGCGTCGCGATCGTCACGGCCGAGGGCAATTACGGCACTCCGATCGGGCGCGACGTTCCCGGGCCCTGGCATGACTTCGACGAGCTGCTCGCCGAACCGTTTATCAGGGGGCGCGAACTGACAGTCGCAGTGCTGCGCGATGAAGCTTTGGCGGTCACCGAACTCAAGCCCAAGGCCGGATTTTACGACTATGCAGCAAAATATACGGACGGGCTGACGGAGCATATCTGCCCGGCCGAAATTCCCGGCGACATTGCGCGGCTTATGCTGGACATGGCGGCGAAGGCGCACCGAACGCTTGGCTGCAAAGGCGCGTCGCGTTCGGACTTTCGCTGGAACGACGAGCAAGGCGAGGCGGGCGTCTATCTGCTCGAGGTGAATACTCAGCCGGGAATGACTCCGCTTGAGCCTGGTGCCGGAGCAGGCGCAGCTCAAGGGCATCGCCTACGGCGAGCTGGTCGAGCGGCTGATCGAGGAGGCGCTCCAATGAGCGCGGCGCACGTCCGGCGCGGTGGAGCCCGCACCAGCCCGCGCAAAAGCGCCAAGAAGGCCGCAAAACGGCTGCCCGTCGACCAGCGGCGCGCAAACAAGCTCGCTGCTTTGGTGTTCGCCGCCTTCCTGCTCGCGATCGGCGTCGTCGTGATCATCGCGCTCGATATTCCGGCAAAGGCCGGGCGAGCCGCCGGTTCGGTGATCGGGCGCGCGGGGTTCACGGTGAACGGCTATCAGATCGTCGGGCTCAGACACATGAATCGCGCGCTGGTCGACCGAGTGGTGACCGACGAGCTGCGCCGAGCGGCCGATTCCGCCGGCGGCGACAAGGCCCCGCAAGCTTTGGTCGACGTCTCGGCCATCCGCGAACGGCTGCTGCAATTCGGCTGGGTCAAGGACGCGCGCGTGTCGCGGCGCCTGCCCGACACCCTCGTCATCGACATTGTCGAGCGGACGCCGGCAGCGATTTGGCAGAACGAGGGGCAACTCGCTTTGATCGATTCCGAAGGAGTCGTGCTCGATCGAGTGCCGGTCGACAAGATGCCCGATCTGCCGCTGGTCATCGGCCCGGGGGCGAACAGCGAAGAGCAGCTGCTCGAACGGCTCATGGCGGCGGTTCCGACGCTCAAGCCGCAGCTTGCTTCCGCCACGTGGGTCGGCGGCCGGCGGTGGGATCTCAACCTCCAGTCTGGCGAAATTCTGGCGCTTCCGGAGGGCGAGGAATCCGCTCGCTCCTCGCTGACGAAATTTGTGCGGCTCGACAAATCGTCGGGCCTGATCGGACGCGGGATCGTCCGCTTCGACCTGCGCGTTCCAGGGAAGATGATCGTGCGTCTCCCGCGTGCCCCGGGCGAGCCGATCATCCCGACGCCGCAACCGCAGCAGGGATAAGCAGCAAAGAAGTGGCCGCCCCCGCCGAACAGCAACTGATCGCCGTCCTCGACATCGGCTCGTCGAAGGTCAGCGCGATGATCGCGCGGCCCGGCAATGACGGGCGGCTGACCGTGCTCGGCACTGGCCAGCGCGAGAGCCGCGGAGTGAAGCGCGGCTACATCACCGACATGGCCGCGAGCGAGTTCGCGGTGCGCGAGGCGGTCGAGCTCGCCGAGCGCATGTCGGGAGTCACCGTCGAGGACGTGTGGGCGAGCTATGGCGCGGGCGAGCTGGTCAGCGACGTCGCCAATGTCGAGGTTGAGCTCGGCGGTCACCAGGTCGAGCAGGCCGACATCGACCAGTTGCTGAATGCGGGCAAGGACGCGATCGACAAGAACGGCCAGGTTGTTCTCCACGCGCATCCGGCGCTGTACACCATCGACCGCGCGCAAGGCGTGCAGCAGCCGATCGGACTCTATGCCAACCGGCTTGGTGTCGACATTCATGTGATCGCCGCCCAGCCGTCGCCTCTGCGCAATATCGACACGGTGATCCGCTCGGCGCACCTCGGCGTCAGGGCAATCGTTGCGTCTCCGATCGCCGCTGCCCTGGCCTGCCTCAGCGAGGAAGAGCGCGAGCTCGGCGTCGCACTGGTCGAGCTCGGCGCGGAAGTGACCAACGTCTCGGTGCACTATGGCGGGATGCTTGTCGGCCTGCGCTCGATCCCGCTCGGGGCGCACGACATCACCAATGACATTGCGGCGGCTTTCGCCGTCCAGCGCCGCGACGCCGAGCGGATGAAATGCTTCTATGGCTCGGCCATGACGTCCCCACGGGACAATCACGAGATGATCGAGGCGACGCAGGTCGGCGCCGAGGCGGGCGCGGAGCCGATGAAAATCACCCGTGCACAGCTGATGATGGTGATCCGCCAGCGCGTCGAGGAGCTGACCAACGAGATCGAGGGCGCGCTCAAGGGGCTGGGTTTCACCGGTCCGGTCGGCCGCCAGGTGGTGCTGACGGGCGGCGGCGCCGAGCTCAAGAACATCGCCGATTATATGCAGGGAGTGCTCGGCCGCGCCGTGCGCGTCGGCCGCCCGAAGCAGATCGCCGGGCTTCCCGACGCGCACAGTGGCCCGGCATTTTCGACGCTCGTCGGGCTGACGCTGCTCGCCGCTTCGGGCCGCGGCGACATTCGCGACATCGCCGGGCCGGTCGTCCGCGCGCCGCAGCCCAGAGGCATGGTCGGACGGCTGATCCAGGCGATGAAGGGCGGGTTTTAGGCGGTCGGCACCCGTGTTAGGCTGTCGGGCCTCGGGGGAGGGCAGCGATGATCAAAGCAAAGGAAAAGGCTCAAAACCGAGCAAGCTGGATTGTGGCTGACCTTGCTACTCGCCATGCTGGTTCTGCTCAATTACGTGGATCGGGCGCGGTTGGGATCGCGGCCCCCAAGCTCAAGGACGAGCTGATGCTTTCCGCGACGGCGTTTGGGATCGCCGTCTCGGCTTTCTCCTGGATATATGCGCCGGCCCAGTTCGCGGTTGGCTGGCTGTCCGACCGCTTTTGCGTCTACCGAATGGTCGGCGCCGGCCTCGTCGTCTGGTCGGTCGCTACCTTTCTGACCGGCTTTGCCAATGGCCTCGTCATGCTGGTTGCGTTGCGTTTGATGTTGGGTATCGGCGAAGGCGTTGCCTTCCCATCCGCGTCGAAGATCATCGCCCGTCACGTGAGCGCCCGGCGCCGCGGCCTCGCCAACAGCACCGTTGCCGCCGCACTTTACTGGGGACCGGCCCTCGGAACGTTCGCCGGCGGCGTAATCTCCCGCTTACTACGGCTGGCGGCCGATCTTCATCATCTTCGGAGCGATGACCTTGCTATGGATCGTGCCGTGGCTGTTGGTGTCGCGCCCGCAATGGGCGAGGTACGACAAGGGCAGCGGAAACGATGTTCCGGTGCGGCCAGGTGATGCGCAACCGCACCGTGTGGCTGATGGGCATTGGCCATTTCGCCAACACCTATGGCTTTTATTTCCTGCTCGCTTGGCTGCCGTTGTTCCTGATCAAAGTGCGGGGCCTGTCGATCCTCGAAATGACCGCGATGACCACGATCGTCTACGTCGTTCAGGGGTTCGGAGCCCTTGCCTGGGGCTGGCTTTCCGACCGGCTGGTGATGAGCGGATGGGACGAAGGGCAGGTTGCGCAAGGGCCTGATGGGTATCTATTTGCTGGTTACTGCTGCGGCGATCGTCGGCATCGGATTGGCCCACAGTCCGTCAGCAATCTTCGCCTGCCTTCTGTTAAACGCGACGTTCGCCGGAATTGGCGGCACCAATTGCTACGCGATCGCACAAATCTATGCCGGTCCTGAAGCGTCTGGCACTTGGGTCGGGGTTATGAACGGCGTCGGAAACACATCCGGCATCGTCGGTCCGATCATCACGGGAATTCTTATCCAGCAAACTGGATCGTACCTGTTGGCGTTCGTGGTATCCGCCGTTATCCTGGCGGTTGGCGGCATCTGGTGGATGGTCGCCTTACCGGCCGTCAGGCCTCTCGATCTGTCGGTCGGCAGCCGCGCGGTGCGCCTAGCGGTGGCATGAGCGATAATGAACGTTGGAATTGGCCATTCCGTCCAACGTGGCTGCGGTTCGGCTGGTTGTGGTGGGCGTTTGCCATTCCTCGCGTCGAGCAGATCCAAGCTGGACTGATCTGCCGGAATACGGCGTGTGCGGGAACGCACCTTTCCTCAGATGCTTCCCCGGTGCATAATTGCCGGGCGTTCGTGAGGTGAGCCGATGAGAAAGCTCCTGTTGCTGTGTTTCGCGCCGCTGCTGATCGGCGGCCAGGCTGCCCCGCTTATGCTCGAAGGCGAAACGCCGATCGCATCAAACGGGGACTTCAATGTCGCGATGCGGCCGTCATGGGGCAGCGGAGCAATACCCGGATCCGCAGCGCCCGACGTTGTCGGCGCATTCCGCTTCATCTGCACCGCGGGTCAGGTACTGCCGGACGACCCGATCGTGTTCCCCGGACAGCCGGGCAAATCGCATCTGCACCAGTTTTACGGAAACGAGGCGGCGAACGCCTTCTCGACCTACGCTTCGCTCCGAGCTGGCGGGCAAAGTACTTGCAACCGCGGCCCGTTCGCAGCGAACCGCTCCGCCTATTGGATGCCGGCCATGCTCGACGGCGCCGGGAATGTCGTGAAACCGGGGTTCGTATCGATTTATTACAAGCGCCGCCCTGCAGCCGATCCCAAATGCTCTCTCTCGAGCGGCAATCGCCAGGCCGAAGGAGATTGCCTGCCGATCCCGAACGGTCTCAAATTTATCTTCGGCTACGACCTGTTGACCCACAAGTCGCCGACTGGTTCGCTGTGGTTCAACTGCCAGGGGCCGGGCGCAGTTGAAGGCCACTACCCGAACCTCGACGCGGCCCTCGCGAACTGCCCGGCGAGGCCGCGCACGCTAGTCGGAGCGATCATCGAGGCGCCGAGTTGCTGGGATGGCAAAAGCCTCGACAGCCCCAACCATCGCGATCACGTCGGCTATCCCAGTTACGGGTCGTGGGGCTATCAAAAGTGCGATTCCGCGCATCGCTACCTCATCCCGACGTTCACGCTCGGCGCGTGGTATCCGGTAGCCTCCGGAATGCACTTCTCCAGCGACGCGATGGTGCCCGGCGCCCCCCCGGGGACGACCTTCCACGCCGACTATTTCGAGGGTTGGGATCCGACCGTCAAAGCGATGTGGACCGACAATTGCATCAACAAGATGCTGAATTGCTCGGGGGGCGACCTCGGCAACGGGCGGCAGCTCAAGGGCGCGGCAATCTGAAGCTCACGGCGCGCGGCGGCTAGTGCCGCGGTTTGACGAATTTCAGCGCGTACTGGTCGGTGTGGCCCTGGATCGACTTGTCGAAAATCGATTTCGTGTGGTCGTCCGCTGGCCGGCGAAGGAACTGGCCTTCCGCCGCGAGCTTGAACCCGGCGGACGTGACCTCGCGAATGACGACGTTACGGTCGATCCTATGGACTTTCTCGATGTCCGCGTCGGTCATTCCCGGAACGCCCTGATGGTCGAGGATGAAGTAGGTGCCGCCGGGCTTGAGTGCGGCATAAACGGCGCGGTCGAAGGCCAGCGTGTCCACCTTGCCGTACGTCGCGATCTTCAGATCGTGATAGTTTTGCGTGACCCAGGCGAGGTCCAGCGGCTTTGGAAATGTGACAGTGCCGAACGGTTGGACGTCTACCGACACGTTCTTCCATTTGCCTTCGCCAAGCATCGCTCGATCGGCATCGACGGCGCCTTTCCAGCCGACGTTCTCGATTTCGTAGACGTGCCCGGTGGGACCGACGACGTCGCTGAGCATCCGCGTGAAATAGCCGCCGCCGGGATAGAATTCCCCGACGGTCATTCCGGGACGAACGCCGGCCAAGGCGAGCGTCTCCGCCGGCTTCCGCAGGGGATCGGCAGCGCGCGAGTCCGTCGGTCGCGCCGGATCCGCAACGGCATGAGCGATAACGTCGGCAAGCTTCGGTGAAGCGCCCGCGGGAGCGCAAAGCGCGACGGCGATGAGTGGCGCGAGCAGACTGTTTATGCGCATGAAATCCTCCTGTTTCGGGCAACTTATCGTAGATGCGGCTACAGAGAATGTTGTTTTCTACCGACGACAGCCTTGCACCTGTCGGCAGCATCTTCCGATGGAGGAGGCGGGTAGCCTCGCCCCTGCCTGTGGATAAGTGAGTTTTTCCAGCGACACTTCTCCCCACTTTTTTGGTGAATTCGTCGCTCCGGCTAACGTTTTCGCTTGGCATGCGACTCGGGATGATTCAAAAATTCACCATGAAGGCTCAATGCGTTGTCGCTTTGGGGGGAGTTTAAATCATGAGCATCGATTTCATCCGGCCGGAAGTTGATGAACTTCGGCCGCGGATCAGCGTGATCGGAGTTGGCGGTGCGGGCGGCAACGCCATCGCCAACATGATGCGCGCCGACGTCCAGGGCGTCGACTTCGTGGTCGCCAACACCGATGCTCAGGCGCTCAATGCCTCCCTAGCGGACCGCCGGATCCAGCTCGGGCTCAAGATCACGCAAGGGCTCGGCGCCGGCTCACGGCCGGAGATCGGGCGCGCCGCTGCCGAAGAGACGCTCGACGAGATCAATGCGTCGCTCGAGGGCGCGCACATGTGCTTCATCGCCGCTGGCATGGGCGGGGGCACCGGCACCGGCGCTGCGCCGGTGATCGCCAAGGCCGCGCGCGACAAAGGCATCCTGACCGTCGGCGTGTGCACCAAGCCGTTCGCATTCGAAGGTGCTCGCCGCGCCCGTTCCGCGGAAGCCGGCCTCTCTGAGCTGCAGCAGCACGTCGATACGCTGATTGTGATTCCCAACCAGAATTTGTTCCGCCTCGCCAATTCCGAGACGACCTTCAAGGAAGCCTTCGAAATGGCTGACGAGGTGCTTCAGCAGGGCGTCCGCGGGATCACCGACCTGATGGTCATGCCCGGCCTCATCAACCTCGACTTCGCCGACGTCCGTTCGGTGATGAGCGAGATGGGCAAGGCGATGATGGGCACCGGCGAGGCCGACGGCGACAACCGCGCCATTGAGGCCGCCGAGAAGGCGATTTCCAACCCGCTGCTCGACGGAGTGAGCATGAAGGGCGCCAAGGGCGTGATCATCTCGATCACCGGCGGCGAGGACATGCGCCTGATGGAAGTCGACGAGGCTGCAAGCCACATCAAGGAGCTGGTCGACCCCGACGCCAACATCATCTGGGGATCGGCGTTCAACAACGATTTGGGTGGCAAGATCCGCGTCTCGGTAGTCGCGACCGGAATCGAGGCCGAGGTCGGCGTCCAGCCGCAGCCGGCAAAGGTCTTCAGCTTCCCGACGCGTTCGGCTCCGGCGCAAGCTGTGCCCGAAGCCGTGGCCGGCACCGAGACGGAAGAGGAAGCCGTTGAGACCGAGACCAATGGAAGCGACGGAGACGACGAGCTTCTGCTCGACTCCGACGACATCCTGACGCCCCGGTCGGCGCTCCGCCGATCGCTCCGCCCGAGGATGATGACGCGACGGAAACGACCACCGGCGGCGGTACGCTGTTCGAGCGCATGTCGAACATCGCCCGCGGCGCGCCCAAGGCGCAGATCGACGAGGAAGGCGAGAGCGATCACCGGCGCGAGCCGATCGACATCCCGCGCTTCCTCAACCGCCAGAACAATCAGTAGTTTCGGTTAATCCTCCTCTGATTTCGAGGGGAGGACGCCGCCGCGGCCTGTTCCAAAGGCCCATTCGCGGGTTCCTGCCGTTCCGCCAGCACGGCTCACCGTAAAGCCTCTAGGCAGAAAGCTTCGGGCAAGATTCTCTGCCGCATGGAAGGATGATGCGGGGATTGCTGGGAACTAGGTTCATTGGAGCGCTCGTTGGATTTCGCGGCAGTCGCCGCGATCATGAGCGTGCCTGCAACGGCTCAGGGCAGCTATTCGCCTTACGCTGAAAGCCCCGCGGCGGCGCTCGCGCGTTATGTGCGCACCCTCGCTTCGGACGCCAAGGATTTTGACGCGCTGATCGGCGCCGGACGCGCTGCGCTGCAGCTCGGCGACGCGCAGGCTGCGGCCGGTTTCTTCGCCCGCGCCGACGACGTGAACCCGCGCAGCCCGTTGCCGCAGGCGGGCATGGGCGCGGTTTCCGTGGCGAACGGCAACGCGCAAGGTGCGCTGCCCTATTTCAAGCGCGCGCAGCAGCTCGGCGCGAGCCTTGCGACGATCGGTTGCGATCTCGGCCTCGCCTACGACCTGCTCGGAAAGCAGGCCGCTGCTCAGGCGGACTATCGCGCGGCGCTGAACGGGCCGGACGCCGACGAAGTGCGCCGCCGGCTCGCGCTCAGCCTCGCGATCAGCGGCGACAAGGACGGAGCGCTGCAGACGCTTGCTCCGCTGATGGCGCAGCGCGACGTCGCCGCCGGCCGCGTTCGGGCTTTCGTTTTCGCGCTGACCGGCGATGCCAACGGCGCAATGGTCGCGGTTGACTCGGCGATGCCCGGCAGCTGGGCGCGGGTCGCGCCTTTCCTGCAACGCCTGCCGTCGCTTCAAGCCGGCCAGAAAGCGGCGGCCGTCAACCTCGGTATGTTCCCGGACTCGAACGATACCGCCTACGCGTACAACACCGCTCCAGCGCGAAATTACTCGGCATCATCCCCGACGTAACCTCAAGCGAGAGCACCGATCGTCTTGCCGGGGTCGACGAACTGCTCCGGCCGGCCCGGCGGTGCAGCCGAGTTGGCAACCCGCGCCGGCAGCGGCTCTGCCGAGTTGGCACACCTCGGCCGACGCAAATTGCTTATTCTGCGCCAGTGACGCGCCAGCAGCTGACGCCGCAGCCGCGCCGCAATTCGCGCCGCAGAAGATCTGGCTGCAGCTGGCGAGCGGATCCGAACGCAGACGCGCTTCCGACCCAATTTGAGCGGATCCGGTCCAAGGACCGCGAGCTGTTTAATGGAATCACCGGCTATGTAGCCAAGAGCCCGAACCGCGTGCGGCTGGTCATCGGTCCGTTCCGCGGCCATTCCGATGCCGAGAACTTCGCCGAGGATCTGCAGATGGTCGGCGTCAACGCGTTCAAATGGAGCAATTCCCCAGCTGACGAGATTGTGCCACTCGGCACGGAATGAAGCTTCCCGAGGCGCTGGCTGCGCATCCCGTCGCGATCGCGCGGCCGCCTGCACGCCGAACCCGATTGCGGCCCGCGCGGTCCGCGCGACATCTTCCAGCGCGACCGCGACCGCATCGTCCACTCGGTCGCCTTCCGCCGTCTGCGGCACAAGACCCAGGTGTTCGTCGCACCCGATGGCGATCATTTTCGAGTGCGCCTGACGCACAGCATCGAAGTCGCCCAGATCGGCCGCACTATTGCTCGAGCGCTTGGGCTAAATGAGGACCTGACGGAGGCTTTATGCCTCGCCCACGACCTCGGCCATCCGCCGTTCGGCCATGCTGGCGAGCACGCGCTTGACGCCGCGCTCTTCGATGCCGGGGGGTTCGACCACAACGCGCACACCATCCGCATCGTCACCCGGCTGGAAACTCCGTATCCCGACTTCGACGGGCTGAACCTCAGCTGGGAAGCGCTCGAGGGGCTCGCCAAGCACAACGGTCCGGTGCGCGAGCCGACCTGGGCAATGGCCGAAGCGAACTCAGAATGGGATTTCGATCTCGGCACCTGGCCCGGGCTCGAAGCACAGGTCGCGGCGATCGCGGACGACATTGCGTACGACAATCACGACATCGACGATGGCTTGCGCTCAGGCCTGCTCGATCTTGACGAACTCATCGAGCTGCCGCTGGTCCAGCGACACTGGGCGGCGATCGGCGAGCGGCATCCCGGGATTTCGACCGAGAAACGCCAGCGCGCGCTGGTCCGCGACATGATTGGCACGATGGTCAGCGACGTCCTTGCAGAAACCCAGCGCCAAGTCCGCGATTCTGGTGTTGAGACGATCGATGACGTGCGTCGCACGGGCGGCGCGCTGGCTGGATTCTCCGAAGCGCTCGCCGCCGAGGAGCGCGAGCTGAAGCGCTTCCTCTACGCTCGCCTCTACGACGCGCCCGAGCTCAATGCGCTGCGCGAGGAGGCGGAGCGGGTTGTATCCGATCTCGCCGCCGCTTATCGCGACGACCATCCTTGCTGCCCGAGCCGTGGCAGCGTTCGGGCGATCGGCTCCAGCAGCTGCGCGCCATGAGCGATTTCATCGCCGGAATGACCGACCGCTACGCCATTTCACGGCACATCGAACTGGTCGGCCCAGTCAATCTCGCCGCGATCATTCTGACAGAAAAGAATTGCGTTTCAGGGGTCGTTAGGTGGGTTGCTCAGGCAGCGTTCAGCCCTGCTGGAGTGATTTGCGCTTGAGAGGTGTGCCGATGAATCCAGTCGCAATCGCGCTCAACCGGTTCGGCCTTGGAGCGCGCCCCGCCGATCCCCAGCCGACCGATGTTAAGCGCTTGCTTCTGTCGCAGTTCGAGCGCTTCGAGCCGCGTCCGCAGGCACTTGCGGACGTGCCTGCTCGTGCCGCCGTGGTCCAGCAGCTTGGCGATTACATGGCTGAGGCGAAGGTGGAGCGTCAGGCCAAGCGTCAGATGCAACCGGCGTCCATGCCGGTGACGCCAGGCAAGCCGGGCGACGATTTGCCCGATTCGGCGAAGAAGTTCCTGCGACAGAGCATCCGCGACGACTATGTCGTGATGAACGGCGCGCGGCTTTCGTCGGCGCTGACCACCACCACCCCGTTCGTCGAACGGCTGGTGCATTTCTGGGCCAACCATTTCGCGATATCCGCCGACAAGCTGCCGGTCGTAGGGCTTTCTGGCCTCCTCGAATTCGAAGCAATCCGCCCCCACGTGCTCGGCCGCTTCACCGACATGCTGCTCGCGGTCGAACAGCACCCGGCGATGCTCATTTACCTCGATCAGGCGCAGTCGATCGGACCTGATTCGCAGGCTGGGCGCTTCATCGCTGCTCGGCAGGGCAAGCAGCGGGGGCTCAACGAGAATCTCGCGCGTGAGATCATGGAGCTGCACACGCTCGGCGTGCGCACCGGGTACAGCCAGGCGGATGTCACGGAGTTTGCACGGGCGTTGACCGGCTGGACGGTGAGCGGCCTTGGCCGCGGACCGAGAGCGCGGCTGCTCGGCGATGCGCCTCCCGGTCAGTTCGAGTTCGCCGAGAGGATCCATGAGCCGGGCGAGCGCCTGATCATGGGCCGGCGCTACGGCCAGAATGGCGAGGCGCAGGCGCGCGCAGTTCTGATGGACCTGGCCGCCAGTCCGGCGACGGCGAAGCATCTCGCGACCAAGCTCACGCGCCATTTCGCCGGCGACGAGCCGCCGCCCGCGATGGTCGACCGGCTGACCGGGGCCTATCTCAAGAGCGGCGGCGACTTGCCGACGCTCTATCGGGCGATTGTCGATTCGCCGGAGGCATGGTCGCCGCAACCGCTTAAGTTCAAGAATCCGTGGGAGTGGTCGGTGTCGGCCCTGCGAGCGCTCAACGAGAAGGCTCCCGAACCGCAAATGGCCGCCGCGCTCATGAACCAGCTCGGGCAGCCGACGTGGAAGCCGGGTTCGCCCGCCGGCTACGACGATATCGCTGCGAGCTGGGCCGCGCCGGAGTCGCTGATGCGCCGGGTCGAGGTTGCTCAGCGGTTGGCGGCCAGAGCGGAAGCAGCGACGGACCCGCGCGCGCTCGCGGAGAAAATCCTGCCGGGAGCGCTGAGCGAGCCAACGCGCACGGCCATCGCCCGGGCGGAGAGCCCGGCCGAAGGGATCGCTTTGCTCCTGGTCAGCCCGGAATTCGTGAGGAGATGAACATGCTCACACGTCGGTTCTTTCTTGCGACGGGGGGCGCAACCGCGGTGCTCGCGACTCTCGGCTCGCCGAAGATGGCGTTTGCCCGAGCGAATACATCGCGCCGCTTCGTGTTCATCATCCAGCGTGGCGCGGCGGACGGCCTGCACATCGTCGCTCCGACGGGCGACCCGCAGTTCGCTGGAATCCGTGGCGACTTTGCCCAGGACCTGACGTCTGGAGCGAAGCTCGGCACCTTTTTCACGCTTCATCCAGCACTTTCGCAGACGGCGAAGATGTACGCCGGCAACGAGGCGTTGTTCGTCCACGGGGTGGCATCGCCTTACCGCGACCGGTCGCACTTCGACGGGCAGAATGTGCTCGAGACGGGAGGCGCGAGCGCCTACCAGCTGAAGGACGGCTGGATGAACCGGCTGGTCGGCCTGCTCCCGCAGGACGAAGCCAAAGCGCTCGCTTTGTCCGACACCGTGCCGATGGCGCTTCGCGGCGGCCATGAAGTGGGCTCCTACGCTCCATCGAAACTGCCGAGCCCGTCAGATGACCTGCTCGCCCGCGTCGCCAGCCTCTACGAACCCGATCCGCAGCTCCACGCGCTGTGGAGCACGGCGATGCAGACGCGAATGACCGCCGGGAACATCGCTGATGCGGGCGGCCAGAACGGCGCGGCTACGGGCGCGCTCGCAGCAAAGATGCTCGCTGGCGCGAACGGGGCGCGAATGGCGATGATCGAGACCAATGGCTGGGACACCCATTCGGCCCAGCGCGGGCGGCTCGCGGCACAGCTTCGCGGGCTCGACCAGATGGTCGGTGCGATGAAATCTGAGCTCGGCGCCGATTGGGCGAACACTTTGGTGATCGTCGCCACCGAGTTCGGCCGCACCGCGCGCCCGAACGGCACCGGCGGAACCGACCACGGACAGGCGTCGGCGGCGATGCTGCTTGGGGGCGCAATCGCGGGCGGCAAGGTGATCGCCGATTGGCCCGGACTATCGCCGAGCGCCCTTTACGAGGGCCGCGACCTGAAACCCACAACCGATCTCGATGCACTGATCGGAGGGGCACTGGCGCAGCACTATGGGCTGGAGCCCGGCCGAGTGATGACGACCTTGTTCCCCGAGAGCCGCGGCTCGGCGTTCCGTCAGCAGCTCATCGCCTGAGCAACGGAGTTCTTGAGGTTTGACCCTCCCGGCGCGTCCTGTAGGCTGATACTGCTCGCGTCTTCGCGGATCGAAGAGCGGGAGCCGAAGGGGGATCGCCGTGAGAGTTGCTGGATGCGTCTTCATGGTCGCGGCGATGCTTCCGGCGAGCGCGAGCGCACAGATTTTCCGCGACCCTTCGGTGCCGATCGAGAAGCGGGTCTCCGATCTGGTCGGGCGCATGACGCTCGCCGAAAAAGCGGCGCAGATGCAGGACAATGCGCCGGCCATCCCACGGCTCGGAGTGCCCTCCTACACCTACTGGAACGAGGCGCTGCACGGAGTCGCGCGCGGCGGCGAAGCGACGGTCTTCCCGCAGGCGATCGGGATGGCGGCGACCTGGGACAAGGGTCTGGTCCACGCGGAGGGGAACGTCATCGGGGTGGAGGCGCGCGCCAAATACAATCAGGCGCAGCGCCAGGGGAATCACGGCCGCTATTTCGGACTGACCTTCTGGTCGCCGAACATCAACATCTTCCGCGATCCGCGCTGGGGGCGCGGGCAGGAAACCTATGGCGAGGATCCGTTCCTCACGGGCACGCTTGCCACTGGTTTCATTCGCGGCATCGAGGGCGACAATCCGCGCTACCTGACGGCCGCGGCGACGGCGAAGCATTTTGCAGTGCACAGCGGGCCGGAGCCGTCACGCCACAGCTTCAACGTCGATCCGTCGCCGCAGGACCTCGCCGAAACCTATTTGCCCGCGTTCCGGCGGACGGTCGTGGAGGGCAAGGCGGAGATCGTCATGTGTGCGTACAACGCCGTGGACGGGAAGCCGGCCTGCGCCAATCCCGAGCTGCTCAAGGACACGCTGCGCGGCAAGTGGGGGTTTGCCGGGCATGTCACCTCGGACTGCGGAGCGATCGACGACATCACCACGGGCCATCATTTCACCCGCACCAACGTCGAGGCGGTGGCTGCGGCCGTGAAGGCCGGCACCGACGTCGGTTGCGATTTCAAGGATGAATATCTCGATCTGCCGAAAGCCGTCGCCGCCGGGCTGATCAGCGAAGGCGAGGTCGATGCGGCGCTAAAGAGGCTGCTGAGGACGCGCTTCCGCTTGGGCATGTTCGACCCGCCGGGATCGGTGCCGTTCGACGCGATTCCCTATTCGGCCAATCATTCGGGCGAGCACCAGGCGGTCGCGCTGCGGGCGGCGCGCGAGTTGATCGTGCTTCTGAAGAACGACGGGATCCTGCCGCTGGTGCCGGGCAAGAAGATCGCAGTGATCGGTCCGACCGCGGCATCGCTGATCGACCTCGAGGGCAATTACAACGGCACGCCGGTCGGCCCGGTCCTGCCGGTGGACGGAATGACGGCGGCGTTCGGCGCGGAGCGCGTGAGCTATGCGCAGGGCTCGCCCTTCGTCGCCGAGCTGCCGCTGCCGGTGTCGCGCACGGCACTTAGGCAGGGCGTCACGGCGACCTTCTTCAAGGGCACCGAACTTGCCGGCGCGCCGGTCGCCACGGCCAAATACCGCGAGCTCGACGTCAATTGGAACTGGGTCGCTCCCGCCCCGGGAGTCGATCCGAGCAATTTCTCGGTGCGCTTCACCGGCACGATCGCGCCGCCGGAGCCCGGGGTCTATCGCTTCCAGCTGGAACGTCGCCGCTGCGACGCGAAGGCGGAGCTGGAGCGCTATACGATCCGCGTCGGAGGCGCAGCTCCGGTGACGGTCAACGAGCTGTGCAGCGCCCGCGACGCCGCCGGTTCGGCGAACGCCGTCGAAGTGCGGTTCGAGGACACGAACCCGCGGCCGTTCGTCATCGAATATGCCCATCGGCACAAGATTCCCGGGTCGGCGCCTGCTCTAACGTTCGTCTGGAAAACTCCGGACGGAGCGTTGCAGCGCGAGGCGGTCCGAACGGCGCAGCAGGCGGACGTCATCGTCGCCCTTGTCGGGCTCAACGCCTGGCTCGAAGGCGAGGAAATGGACGTGAAGGTTCCCGGCTTCGCGGGCGGCGACCGGACCGACATTTCGCTACCGCGACCCCAGGCGGAGTTGGTCGAGGCGCTGGAGAAAACGGGCAAGCCGGTCGTGGTCGTTCTTCAGAGCGGCTCGGCGGTTGCGCTCGGCCCGGCAAACTCCGCCAATGCGGTCCTCGCCGCCTGGTACGGCGGAGAGCAGGGTGGGCGGGCGATCGCCGACGTTCTGAACGGCTCATACAATCCAGCCGGGCGGCTCCCGGTGACTTTCTACACTTCGGTCGCCGAGATCCCCGCCTTCACCGATTATGCGATGAAGGGCCGCACCTACCGCTATTTCGCGGGCAAGGCGGAATATCCCTTCGGCTACGGTCTCAGCTACACGCACTACCGCTATTCGGCGCCGGCGGTATCGCGCTCGGGCGCGGATCGTGTCGTCTCCGTGCGCCTCGCCAACAGCGGCCAGCGGGGCGGCGATGAGGTCGTCCAGCTCTACGTCACGCCACCGCCCGGCGGCGGCGCGCCGTTGCGCTCGCTCAAGGGCTTCGAACGAATCACGCTTGCGCCGGGTGGGACGCGCACGGTCAGCTTCCGCCTGACGCCGCGCGACCTCGCGTTCGCGGATAGCAAGGGTGCCATGCGGACACGCAAGGGCGACTACAGTCTCTGGGTTGGTGGCGGGCAGCCGGGCACCGGCAGCCCAGGGGTCAAGGCGCAGCTCAAGCTCGCCACGAGCGCGGCGGTCGCTCCGTAGAGCTGCGGGCTTCCGCCTTCGCACGAGGTCGATCATGCGCTAGATGCGCCGCTTTCCAGCATCGGTGAATGTGATTTGAGCCTGTACGCCCAATATGCCGCGCTTCTCGACGGAGTGCTCGACGAACTCATTGCCGAAGGCGTGCTCCCGGAGGGTATCGGAGCGTCGCGGAGTGACAGTCGAGCCGCCGCGCGACGCGGCGCATGGCGATCTTGCGACCAATGCGGCGATGGTGCTGGCCAAGGGCGCCAAGACCAATCCCGCGCGCCCTTGCCGAGGCGATCAAGCCCAAGCTCGAAGCGCTTCCGCCGGTTGTTTCGGTTGAGGTTGCGGGGCCTGGCTTCATCAATCTTCGGCTGACACCGGACGCGTGGCGTGATGAGCTTCGGACAATCCTGCGTGAAGGCGAGCGCTACGGCCTGTCCGACGCGGGCAAGAACGAGCGGGTGAACGTCGAATATGTCTCGGCCAACCCGACCGGGCCGCTGCACGTCGGCCACTGCCGAGGCGCGGTGGTTGGCGACAGCCTCGCGCGGGTGCTCGAGGCGGCGGGTTTCCGCGTGACCAAGGAATATTACCTCAATGACGCAGGCGCGCAGGTCGATACCCTCGCCCGGTCGCTGCACCTCAGGTATCGCGAAAATCTCGGCGAGGACATCGGCGAAATTCCCGGAGGGCCTCTACCCCGGCGACTATCTGAAGCCCGTCGGAGCGCTGCTCGCCGCGCAATATGGCGACAAATATGCCGCGGCGCCCGAAGCCGAGTGGCTCGAACTCGTTCAAAGAGGCGGCGATCAAGGCGATGCTCGATCTCATTCGCCACGATCTCGCGCTGCTCGACATCCACCATGACAAGTTCGCGTCGGAGGCCGAGCTGCAGCGCAGCGGCGCGGTCGAAGAGGCGATGGAGGTGCTGCGCGACGAAGGGTCTGGTGTACGAGGGCGTGCTCGAGCGGCCCAAGAGCCTCGACCCGCACGACGAATGGGAGCCGGTCGAGCTGACCCTGTTCCGGTCAAGCCAGTTCGGCGACGACCAGGACCGCCCAATGAAGAAGTCCGACGGCAGCTGGACCTATTTCGGCTCCGACGCGGCCTATCACTGGCAAAAGGCCCAGTCGCGGACCACCTGGTCAACATCTGGGGCGCGGACCACGCGGCACCGTCAAGCGCGTGCAGGCGGCGGTGACGGCGCTCACCGACGGCCGCGTCGACCTCGACGTGAAGATCATCAACATGGTCCGGCTTTTCCGGGCGGCGAGCCGGTGAAGATGTCGAAGCGGGCGGGGGATTTCGTCACGCTTGCCGACGTCGTCAACGAGGTCGGCAAAGACGTTGTGCGCTTCATGATGCTGACGCGACGCGCCGATGCTCCGCTCGACTTCGATTTCATGAAGGCGGTCGAAGCTTCGAAGGACAATCCGGTCTTCTACGTCCAATATGCGCACGCGCGGATCCGCTCGCTGAAGCGCAAGTGCGCCGACGCGGGGGTCGATCTCTCCACTGAGGCCGATCTCTCGCTGCTCGATGACGAGGAACTCGCGCTGGTGAAGCGTGCAGCGCAATATCCGCGTGTGATCGAAGGCGCGGCGATGGCCCACGAACCGCACCGCATTGCCTTTTTCCTTTACGACCTCGCAGCCGAATTCCACGCTTTGTGGAACCGCGGCAACGACGATGCTTCGCGGCGCTTTCTCATTGAAAATAATCCACAACTTTCTCGCGCCCGGCTGGAACTGGCGCTAGGCATCGGGCAGATCATTCGGAGCGGTCTGGATTTGATGGGCGTTGCAGCCACCGAGGAGATGCGTTGACGATGAGCGATAGCCGAACGGCGACCGGCCTGGACCGGCTCCCATGGCTCGCCGACGAACCTTCGCCGAAGACGCGCCCGAAAGCGCCGCGGACGCGACCTTACGCCTCGGGCGGTCGCTCGTGATGCTGCTCGTTGCAGGGGTGGCATTTTGGCTCGGGACCCGCACGAGGCGCCGCAGGAGATGCCGAAGACTGCTCAGCCAAGCGCGACTGTTCCTTTGCCGCAGCGCGCGCCGCCCTCGCCGGAAGTCGAGATCGCGCCGCAGCCGCAAGTGTCACCGGCTCCGCTGAGAGAGATTCGTCCCGCTCCGGCACCCGAGGTCCGTTCGCGCCGAAGCCGCGCGCGATCCGGCCGACGAGGGCGAGGCGGCAGAAGCGCGGCGCGTCGCCGCCGAACGATCGCAAACGCCTCGAAAGCCAAACCGCTCCTGCAGCAACCCCGGTACGGCGGCTTCGCCCGTTCCGCCGGGACCGCTAAGGCCGTGGCAACCGCGAGTGGTCAGCGGAGCCGCGGGCCGGCTGGTGGAGATCGGCGCGTTCGGGTCGGTGCCCCAGGCGAAGCTCGGGTGGCGGCACATGGTCCGCGACCAATCCGGCGATGGCTCGCCTGCCGGCCGTCGTGCCGGCCCGACCGCAATTCGAAAGGCCGGGTCTTCTACCGTTTCCGCATCGGGACGACCTCGCAGGCCCATTCCGAGTGCTCTGCCAGCGGATGCAGCAGATCCGCTTCAGCTGCGCGGTCGTGGGGCTTGCCATGGAAGGCGAAGGTCGAGCGGTGACCGACCATCGCGCCGCTTATGACGACGGCCAGCTGCCGTGGCTGCAGGCCGTCGAAGACGAGGACGAGCCGCGCGGCGTTTCCGCGCGCAAGATGCTTGCCGCGCTGGGGTCGTGCTCCTTGCCGGTCTGCTCGTCGCAGCGACCTTCTTCTGGCTCGGCCGCCGCGACATTGCCGGGAACGGCCCGCCCGAGCTGATCCATGCCCCGCCCGGCCCGTACAAGGTCAAACCGCCGACCCCTGGCGGGCTGAACATCGCCGGCGAGAGCGAAACCGCGTTCGAGACCAGCGCCGGCCAGGACAAGGACGCACAGCTCGACCTCACCAAAATCCCCGAATCGCCGGTGGCCAAGCCCGCCGAAGGAGGTGCCGAAGCCGGTTTCTCGGCCGAAGTGAAGGCCCCAGGAAAGGCTGCAGCTGCGCCCCGAGCCGAAGCCGATTGGCCCGGCGCGGGCAGCGTGATCCAGCTCGGAGCGTTCGCCAACCAGGCGCAGGCCGAGCGCGCCTGGTCGGCGCTGTCGGCGCGCTTCCCGTCGGTCGCGGCGATGAACAAGCTGGTCATTCCGTTCTCGGGCGGAATCCGGCTGCGAGCTGCCGCGGCAATCCCCGGCGGAGGCCAAGCAGGCGTGCCAGACGCTCAAGGCGGCGGGCGAAAACTGCTTCGTCGCGCAATAGAGCGGGACTGATGCAGGCCGCGATCTACGCCCCCGCTGGGCTGGAGCTGACGGATGCTGAGCGGCGCTTCTTCCGTGACGCCGATCCGGCGGCTTCATCCTGTTCAAGCGCAATTGCGGCAACTCGCAGCAGCTGCTTCGGCTCACGGACGCGCTGCGCGACCTAGCGGCCGCGGCGATTTGCCGATCCTGATCGATCAGGAGGGCGGGCGCGTCGCGCGGATGAAGCCGCCGGAATGGCCGGCGTTCCCCGCCGCCGAGAATTTCGCGCGGCTGTACCAGGCGGCGCCGTCGTCGGCGATCGAGGCGGCGCGCTCCAACGCGCGGGCGCTCGGGCTGATGCTGCGGTCGTGCGGGATCAACGTGAACTGCCTTCCCGCTGCTCGACGTCCGCCAGCAAGGCGCCAGCGACATCATCGGCGATCGCGCGCTCGGCTCGGAACCGATGCAGGTCGCGGCGCTCGGCCGGGCGGTGCTCGACGGCATGGCGTCCGCTGGCGTCGTCGGCGTGATCAAGCATATTCCGGGTCACGGCCGCGCTTTGGTCGACAGCCACAAGGAACTGCCGGTCGTGAGTGCGACCAGCGAAGAGCTCGAGAGCGACCTTGAACCGTTCGAGCGGCTGTCATGGGCGCCGATGGGGATGACCGCGCACGTGGTCTACACGGCCTGGGACCCGGATCACCCGGCGAGCATGTCGCCCACCGTGATCGGCGACATCATCCGCGGGCGGATCGGCTTCGACGGCTGGCTGATGAGCGACGACATCGGCATGGAAGCGCTCGCCGGCGATTTCGGCAGCCGCGCCGCCGGAGTGGTCGCCGCCGGCTGCGACGTGGCGCTGCACTGCTCGGGCAACATGGACGAGATGATCGCGGTTGCAGGCGCGGTCCCGTCGATGTCGCCGAAGGCGAAGGGCGGCTGGCCCGCGCCATGGCTTCGACCATGGTCGAGCGACGACGGTCCGGACTTCGCTGAAGCGCTCGCAAAACGCGACGCGCTGCTGGCGCTGGTGTAGGCTGCAGTCCGTGGAATCCGAGGACGAATTCGAACGAACGCGCCGATCCGGCAGTCGGACGAGCTGACGCTTGCGCTCGACGGCTGGGAAGGGCCGCTCGACCTGCTGCTCAACCTCGCGCGCGCGCAGAAGGTCGATCTCGCGCAAATCTCGATCCTGCAACTGGTCGAGCAGTACCTCACCTACCTCGCCGAGGCGCGCGCGCTGAAGCTGGAGATCGCCGCCGATTATCTCGTGATGGCGGCGTGGCTGGCGTATCTCAAGTCCTGCCTGCTGCTGCCCAAGGATCCCGAGGCCGATCCGAGTCCCGAAGAGATCGCGCTGCGCCTGCAGATGCGGCTGCAGCGGCTCGACGCGATGCGCGAGGCCGGCGCGCGGCTGCTCGGCCGCGACCGCGTTGGCCGCGACGTGTTCGTGCGCGGCGCTCCCGAAGGTCTCCGGCTGGTCGCAAGGCCGCGTGGCAGGTGCGCGAATTCGACCTGTTCGCCGCTTACGGCGCGGTGCAAGCGCGGACCCAACCGGCGATGCACGTCGTCCATGCGCGCGCGGTGATGACGCTCGAAGAAGCGCTTGAGCGGCTCGGCCGGATGATCGGCGCGGCGCTCGACTGGGCCTTCCTCGAAAGCTTCCTTCCGCAGACGCAGGATCCGCAGTTCCGCCGCTCGTGCGCTCGCGTCCAGCTTCCTCGCGATGCTCGAGCTCGCCCGCCGCGGGCGGCTCGAGTTCGCGCAGGACGAAGCCTTCGCGCCGATCAAGCTGCGGGCCGCCTGATGGACGAGTTCACGCGCGCCGTCGAAGCCACGCTGTTCGCCTCCGCGACGCCGCTCTCCGTCGACGAGATCGTCGAGCATGTCGGCGAAGGCGCGATCGAGATCGCGCTCGGCAATCTGGCTGCGCATTACGAGGGCCGCGGCATCGAGCTGGTCGAACGCGGCGGCCGCTGGCATTTCCAGACCGCGCCCGATCTCGCGCACCTCCTCCGCCGTACGCGCGAGGAGCCGCGGCGGCTGTCGCGAGCGGCCACCGAGACTCTGGCGATCATCGCCTATCACGAGCCCGTCAGCCGCGCCGAGATCGAGGCGATCCGCGGCGTGCAGATCTCGAAGGGCACGCTCGACGTGCTGATGGATGCGGGCTGGGTGCGCCCCGCCGGGCGACGCGAAGGCCCGGGCCGTCCGCTGCTCTATGCGACGACGCAGGAGTTCCTGACCCACTTCGGCCTTGCGTCGCGGCGCGACCTTCCGGGCATCGACGATCTCAAGGCTGCGGGCCTGCTCGACCCCCTCGACGAGGCGGTTTTCCAGCTTCAACTGGAAAGCGAGGAGAGAGGAGGACTAGATACCCTCCTCAAAGGAGCTTCCCGATGGGCGGTTTTAGCATTTGGCACGTTCTGATCCTTGCGATCATCCTCCTGCTGTTTTTCGGCGGGAACCGCTTCTCGTCGATGATGGGCGACGTCGCCAAGGGGCTCAAAAGCTTCAAGCAGGGCATGGCCGACGACGACGAGGAGAAGCAGCGCCGCTACAATGAGGAGCGCCGCAACGAGCCGCCCCGCCAGCTGCCGCGCGACCAGGCCCGTCCGCAGGAGCCGATCGACGTCACTCCGCGCCCGGCCGAACCGGCCCGCCGCCGCCGCGCCGAGACGACGAAGCCCGCTAAGCTTCCTAGCCTCGCATGTTCGGCTTCGATTCCGCCGAGATCGCGATCATCGCGGTCCTCGCGCTGATCTTCATCGGCCCCAAGGAACTGCCCAAGGTCATGCGCACAGTCGGCTATTGGGTCGGCCGGGTGCGCGGGATGGCGCGCCATTTCACCGCCGGGATCGAGGAGATGGTCCGCGAGGCCGAGCTCGAGGAGATGGAAAAGAAATGGCGCGAAGAGAATGAGCGCATCATGCAATTGCACCCGGCGAACGCCGATTATCCGGAGCCGGACCAGCCCGACCAGATGCCGCCGCTAGCCGAACCTGCGGAGCCGAGCCTGCCGTTCGACGAGAAACAGCCGGGGGACGAGCTTCCGCCCGAGGAGCGGCCGTTGCCGTGAAGGATATCGACGACACCAAGCAGCCTCTGCTCGAGCATCTGATCGAGCTGAGGCGGCGGCTGATGTGGTCGCTGGCCACGCTGGTCCTCACGTTCTTCGTCTGCTTCCACTTCGCCCGGGATATCTTTGCAGTCCTGGTCCAGCCGCTGCTGCGCGCCGGCAGGGCAAGCTCATCTACACCGACGTTTTCGAAGCCTTCTTCACGCAGGTGAAGGTCGCGCTGTTCGCCGCGCTGATGGTGAGCTTCCCGGTTATTGCGACGCAGCTGTGGCGGTTCATCGCTCCGGGGCTGTACGCGAAGGAGAAGAACGCTTTCCTGCCGTTCCTGCTCGCGACGCCCGTGTTTTTCGCGGCAGGTGCGTGCTTCGCTTACTTCCTGGCGATGCCGTGGGCGCTGCATTTCCTGCTGAGCTATCAGGGTGATATCGGCGGCGTTCAGCAGGAAGCTTTGCCGGGCGTTGGAAATTATCTGAACTTCGTCACCCGTTTCCTGTTCGGCTTCGGCGCCGCTTTCCTGCTGCCGATCCTGCTGATGATCCTCGAGCGGGCGGGCATCGTCACGCGCGAGCAGCTCGCCGATCACGGCGCTATGCGATCGTTGCGTCGGCGATCGTCGCGGGGGTGCTGACCCCGCCGGACGCGTCTCGATGATGCTGCTGATGGTGCCGCTCTACGGTTTGTACGAATTCGCTATTCTCGCGATCCGCATTACGCACTGGCGCGCTGCGCGGAAGGCGGCCCGTGCAACCTCGGTTGTTGCTGAGCCCCAGACAGAAGAGGGCCCGGAAGCGCCACCGGGGGGGGGGAGGGTTGGCGGTTCCGGGCCCATTTAAACGGATAGCGAGAGCGGGGGGGCAAAAGGTCACTATCCAAACAGCACAACGCCGCTTGTTCGCGAACAGTTCCGAGAGCCCTGCAAACATTTTTTTGGTTACGGCCGTAACGAATCTGCCTGTTGCTACGGTTGAGGAAATACAGGCAGATCAACGCTGTAGCGGCCAAATTTTCGGTCCAGAGGTGGAGCGAAGTTGTTTCGCAAGCCCAGCGATGATCCGTTCGAATTGCACCTTTTCCTGAGTCTCGGAATCCTCCGGATTCAGTACCGGACTGCAGAACGTGAGCCTGCGCGGTGAGCTCGCTCGCGCGCCGCAGGGATATCTCGATCGGCTCCAGCGGGCCGGTTGAGCATCGCGAATTCGACGATCTCGGTGACGAGGAATGCGACCGCCACGGCGACATCCTGGGTCGTGCTCGACCGTATCCAGCTCGAGGTCGATCTCTGAGCTCGCGCGCCGCCTCCGGCGCTCCGGCGCGCAGCTCGGCCGCCAGCTCGGATACGAGCGGCCTCAGCGCGATTCCGCGATTCTCCTCCATCTCGGCGAAATGGCTGCGGTGGACGATCGACAGCGCTCCGACCCTGCGGCCAATTCCGGCATAGGCTGCACGCGCCGCGTCCGTGTCCGCGCTCCGGCCGTGGATGTTGAGCAATGAGGCGACCACCTGGAGGTTGTTCTTGACCCGGTGATGGACCTCGCGGACCAGCCGGCGCTGGCCCTCCAGCGCGCTGGTCATCTCGCGCTCGGACTCGTCGACGCGGGTGACCGCGCGCGTGAACGCCTCGCGAAGTTCCTGGATTTCAGTTGAGGGACCGAGTTTGCGCGGGAGGTCGAGCTCGGCGTCGCCCGGTTGATAGCGGCACACAGCCCGTTCGAGCCGCTTCAGCGGGCGGACGAGCAGCCGGCTGACGAGTAGCCAGCTGATCAGTGTCGCCGCAACCCACATTAGAACGCGGCAGCAGAAGGATCAGGCGGTCGACCGGCGTGATATTTTCGGTGAGGGTGCCCACCCGGGCGTACAGGCTGCCGTTCCCGATCGGCCACTCGGTCTTGGTCAGCTGAGGCTCCGCTCGGCGCGCGGTTCAATCACGCGCAGCTCGCGATTGCCGTCGTGAAGAATCGAGCGAGCGGATGTCCCCTCCAGGTTCGAGCGCGGCCGTGCGCACTTCGTCGACCGGAATGACGGCCGTTGCCATTCCGCCGATCACCCCGACGCGTATTGCGATCGCTTCGCTATCGGGAGCGACCCGCACGCGGATGTCGCCCGGGAGCGATGATCGGAAGCTCGCCCGTCTCGTGGGCCGGGCCTATCGAACATAAGGGCTTGCCGTCGGGTGTCTCGACCTCAAAGTCTGCCCAACGGCCGGGGCGATCGCCACCGATCTGCGGACCCGATCGCAGGTGTCTCCGCGCTCAGCCGTCGATTCGGCCGTTGGCGGCGATGCGCAAGGCAAGCGCGTTGCGTGCAATCAAACTTTCGATCGAGCGCGCGGCCGAGCGAGCCTGGTCTTGCGTGCGGCCCTGAAGCGCGGCGTTTGCCCGCTGGATCCCGCTTTCTCCGATCCACACCAGTGCGATCCCGATTGGAAGGATCGCGGCGGTCAGAATGAGGAGCAGCTTCGCGCCGGTCGGAAGCCTTGCGAACCGGTCGGCCAAGCTCATGCCGCCGTCCAGCTCAGTGAGGCAGCCGTAGCATCGAGCGGCTCAGCGCAATTTGCCGATGAGATTGACGAAATCGTCCGGGATCGGTTCACGAAGCGTGTCGTCGTAGATCGAGCGAAGCGCACGTCCGAGGTCGCTGGGGCGCTGCTTGCGGGCATTTTTCTCAGGCATGTTCGATTTTCTTGAGCGGCCGTGAATGCGCCGACTCCGTCCGACTCGGTTCGCTTATTGGCACTCAACCTCTCGTCCCCCCTCGCGCGGGTCCAGTCGCGCGTCTTCCCAAATCTGTTCCTGCGGCGCAATGGCCTCGATCGGCAGTGTCCAATAACTGAATACACGTCAAGCCGACGCGCTCGCGAGTTGATCAGGCTCTGCAGCTTGCCGGCGCACCACGGAAACCAAATCGCCGGTCCTTTGTTCCAGAGGCACGTCACATCTTTGGGGGTGGCACGGCGCCCGCTATCGAACGGTTCTTCCAGGGTTGCAACAATCTGGTGCCACCGCCAAAGACGGCGCCAATATTCATTTCGACGGAGAGCAATCACCTATGTCTCTAGGCCAGGAACTTGCTCCGCACCTGCCTTTTCTTCGCCGCTATGCGCGCGCGCTGACCGGCAGCCAGGCGCACGGCGACGCGTTTGTCCGCGCGACCCTCGAAGCGATCGTCGCCAAACCCGACGAATTTCCGCGCGACGTCGATCCGCGAATGGGTCTCTACAAGACTTTCCATGCGATCTGGTCGACCGCCAATATCGAGGAGGGCGAGGAGCCCGGGACAACCCGCGGGGCCGAAGGTATCGCTCATGCGCGCCTCTCGCGCATCACCCCGCTGTCGCGGCAGGCGCTGCTGCTGACGTCGCTCGAAGGTTTCTCGTCGGAAGATACCGGCTATCTGATCGGTGCGAAGCCCGAAGATGTCGACAATCTCGTCGCCGAAGCGCTCGAGGAAATCGAACGTCAGACGTTGGCCGATGTGCTCATCATCGAAGACGAGCCGATCATCGCGATGGACATCGAGACGATCGTTCGTGACCTCGGCCACAACGTCACCGGTGTCGCCGTCACTCGCGACGAGGCGGTTGCGCAGGCGCGGCAGAACCCGCCCGGCCTCGTGCTCGCCGATATCCAGCTCGCCGATGATTCGAGCGGCATCGATGCGGTGAAGGACATCCTCGCCGAATTCTCGGTGCCGGTGATCTTTATCACCGCATTTCCGGAGCGGCTGCTCACCGGCACGCGGCCCGAGCCGACATTCCTGATCACGAAGCCGTTTCAGCGCTCGACCGTCAAGGCGGCGATCGCTCAGGCCCTGTTCTTTGACGCGGCCACGGTTCCGGCGGCGTAAAGACGGAACACGACCCCCGCCGACGCGTTGGCCGGAGGAACAGTGATTTCGTGACGAGAACATAATGGCTGACCCGCGACACCGCGACGCTTCGGTGACTGAGACGACGACAGAAGCGCGCGCTGGCTCTACGCCGGGCGTGGCGCGCTATGTTCTTGCGATCGGCACGGTGCTGGTGGTGATTTTATTTGCGCTGATCGTCTTGGTCGGCCGGTCCTGAGCACCTAGCTTCTGTCACAATCGCTGTTCATGTTCGATCAAACTGCGCGCGGCCACGGTCCGGCGCCGAAAAAGGGTGGGGTTGGTTTGGCTGAAGAGCGCGAAGAGGACGGACCGGAAAACCCACTGGCGAACGCTATGGTGGATCCTATCCCCTTGTCGGATCCCGAATTCAAGGATCAGCTGTCGCAGGTCATTCCGCACTTGCGCGCCTTCGGCCGTTCGTTGTCCGGCAGCCGCGACCTCGCCGACGATCTTGTCCAGGAAACGCTGTTAAAGGCGTGGGCGGCGCGCAAGCGCTTCCAGGCGGGAACCAACATGCGCGCGTGGACCTTCATCATCTTGCGCAACCTGTTCCTTAGCCAGATGCGTCGCGCCCGGTTCAAGGGCGAGTGGGATGATATCACTGCCGCGAAGATCCTCGCCGCGCCGGCAAGCCAGGATCGGCACATCGAGCTTGGCGACATGCAGCGCGCGCTGATGCATCTGCCGCAACCGCAGCGCGAAGCGCTGATCCTCGTTGGCGCGGGCGGTTTCGCTTACGAGGAAGCGGCCGAGATCTGCGGCTGCGCCGTCGGCACCATCAAGAGCCGCGTTGCCCGCGGCCGGGTTGCGCTCGAGCAGCTCCTGTCCAGCGGCAAGCTGCCCTCGCGCCGGCAGCACAAGACCGATCCGGGCAAATCGGCGCTGCAGACGATCATGGGCGAGGTCGACGAACTCAGCCGCGATCACGAATCCAGTCGTTGACGGGGTCCTCGCGTAGGCGGGGACGATGCCAAGCAATCAATTCAATCGGCGCAGCAGCTCGGCGAAATCGCGGTCGCTTGGCTCCGACGCCGCCGCTTCGAACGCGCGGCGCAACGCCGCCATGATTCCGGCCTGAGCGGGTGGCACATCGACGCGAATGATTCGCCGGCCGATGTTTTTCAGCTCCGCCGCTGTGACATTCTCATGTTCGGACATTGTCGTTCTGAACGACCCGACACGTGCGAAGTTTCGTCGAGCACGCAATTCGGGCAATGACCCGCACGCAATGAGTCCTAAAAGTTCCCGGCAATCAAGAGAGGATGCGTTGCAGCGCGCCGAGGATCATTCGCCCTTTCTGCGGCAAGCGCTGCGGGCGCTTCCGCCGGTCACGGATGCATTCCTGAGCCGCGGGGCGGCCGCTGCTGCGCAACTCGCTTTGGCGGCAGAAGGTGAAAGTTTAGAGGTAGAACTTCGGCGCAAGCGCCATGGTCTTGCGCTTGCGGTGGCGTTCGGCGACCTCGCGGCTGAGCTTCCGCTTGAGGATGTCACCCGGCTGCTGTCCCATTTCGCCGATTCCGCGATCGACCGGGCCGTCGACGCGGCCATTCGCGAACGCGTTCCGGATGCCGAGCCGAAGGGCTTCGCGGTCATCGCCATGGGCAAGCTCGGCAGCCATGAGCTCAATTATTCGTCCGACGTCGACTTGCTGTTGCTGTTCGACCCCGATGTGCTGCCGAGGCGCCGCGCGTGACGAGCCCGGTGAAGCCGGCCGTGCGGATTGGGCGGCGGCTGATCGAGCTCCTGCAGAAGCGGACCGCCGACGGTTATGTCGAACGCGTCGATCTCCGGCTCCGCCCGTCCCCTGAAGTGACGCCGATCGCGCTGCCGCTTCACGCGGCCATCTCGCATTATGAATCTTCGGCCCTGCCGTGGGAGCGAGCGGCGTTCATCCGCGCGCGCGCGGCGGCGGGGGATATCGCGCTTGGGCAGCGCTTTCTCGATGCAATCCAGCCATTTGTCTGGCGGCGCTCGCTCGATTTTGGAGTGATTGACGAGGTCCGACAAATTTCTGCGCGAATCCGCGATCATTTTGCGCAAAATGCGCAAATCGCTCCCGGTTTCGATTTGAAGCGTGGCCGCGGCGGGATTCGAGAGGTCGAGTTCTTCGTCCAGATCCAGCAGATGATCCACGGCGGTCGCGACGCTTCCGTCCGCGCCCCCGCGACCTTGGATGCCATCGAGGCGCTGGTCGCGGCGGAGCGGCTAGACGCGGACACCGCGCGCGAACTTGCCGATGCCTATCGGCTGCTGCGCACGATCGAGCACCGCGTGCAGATGGTCGAAGATGCGCAGACCCATCTCCTTCCGGCGCAACCGCAAGCGCTCGACAATGTCGCGCGCCTCCACGGACTGGCGAGCGGCGCCGAGCTGATCGATCTCTTGCGCCCCGGCGTCGAGCGCGTGGGAGAAATCTTCGACAGTGTCTCGCCCGGCGAGCGGCGGCAACTTTCCACGCATCGCGCAATTCTGCGCACTGAACTTACCGAGCTTGGGTTTGCCGACGTCGAAGGGGCGGCAAGGCACATCGGCCATTGGCGGTCCGGAAAGGCGCGATCGCTGAGAACGCCGGCTGCACAGCAGGCGTTTGAGTCGATGCTCCCAGGCCTTCTGCAAGCGATCGCCGCAGGCGCCGATCCGGACCGCGCGCTCAATCGGCTGAGCGACATCGTCGAACGCCTGTCGAGCGGGGTCAATTTGTTCCGCCTGCTCGAGGCGCGCCCTCCACTGGCGCAGCTGTTCGCGCAGGTGCTTGTGCATGCGCCGGCGCTGGCGGACCAGCTCAGCCGGCGGCCCGAACTGTTCGAGGGACTTTTCGACGCTTCCAGTTTCGAAATGCCGCCCGACGCGGCCGCATTCGCCGAGCTTCTCGGGGCCGCGATGCGCGGTCAGTCCTATGACGTGGCCCTCGACCGTGTGCGACGGCTGGTCAATGAGCGGCGGTTCGCGCTTGGAGTGCAACTGATCGACCGGCGGCGCGACCCGCTGGAGGTCACCGAAGGCTACGCCCGGGTTGCCGAAGGTGCGCTGGTCGCGCTGGCCAAGGCCGCTGTCGATGAATTCGAGACGGCACATGGCGTATTCCCGGGAGGTGAGCTGATCGTGCTCGCTCTTGGCCGATTCGGCGGCCATTCGCTGACCCAGGCTTCCGACCTCGACGTGATCTACCTGCACACCGCCGGGCAGGGCGGTGTGTCCGATGGAGCCAAGCCGCTCGGGCCTAACGATTATTTCAATCGTCTGGCGAGCCGAGTCACGGCTGCGCTGAGCGTGCCCACCGCCGCGGGCCGGCTTTACGAAGTGGACACGCGTCTCCGCCCCGAAGGCGCCAAGGGAATGCTCGTGGTCTCGCTCGACGCCTTCGAGCGATACCAGCGCGAAGAGGCGTGGACGTGGGAGCATATGGCCTTATGCCGCGCTCGGCCGGTGTTCGGCTCGCCCGCGGCCCGGGAGCGCGTGGCGACGATGATCGACCGCATCCTTCGCATGCCGCGCGATTTCGCGACGGTCGCGCGGATGCCGCGCGAAAATGCGCAAGGAGATCAGTCGGCACAAGCCACCGCGCGGACCGCTCGACGTGAAGCTCGGACCCGGGGGGTTGGTCGATCTCGAATTCGCGGTGCACGTGCTGCAGTTGACCAGGCACGTCGGGCTTCACGCCCGCCTCGAAGTCGCACTCGAGGAGCTTGAGGCCGAATCTTTGGTGCAGGCAAATATTGCTGATGCGTTAAAGTTGTTGTCGCAAATCCTGGTGATGATGCGGCTCGTCGCACCGGGCGATGTCAAGCCGACGCGCGATACCTGGCAGCTGGTCGCCGAGGCGTGCGGCGCCGCGAGCTGGGACGCGCTTCTTGCCGAACACGATGCGGCGCGGCAGAGCATCCGCGATCTTTGGGACTCGATCAGGAAAGAGGCGTCATGACGATCGGCGAAGGCGACAAGGCCCCGGCAATCACCGTAACCGCGAGCGACGGAACCACTATCGACATTGCGGCGCTCGGCCAGCCGCTGGTGCTCTATTTCTATCCGAAGGATGATACGTCCGGTTGCACCCGTGAAGCGCAGGATTTCACCACGCTGGCGCCCGAGTTCGAAAAGCGGGTGTGAAGGTCGTGGGGGTTTCGCGCGATGCGATGAAGAGCCACGAGAAGTTCATCGGCAAATATGCGCTCGCGGTGCCGCTCGTGTCCGACGAGGACGGCCGCATTTCTGACGCGTTTGGCACCTGGGTCCAGAAGTCGATGTACGGCCGCAAATATATGGGGATGGAGCGCGCGACCTATCTGATCGGCGCCGACGGACGGGTCCTGCGCGAATGGCGCAAGGTCAAGGTGCCCGGCCACGCCGAGGAGGTTCTGAAGGCGGCGCGGGAGCGTCCCCGGCTGTAGGCCGAGGCCCAGGCGGGCGTCAGCCCGTTGCCGCAACTCTAGCCCTTTCGGGCTCCTGGGCCCCGGCCTTCGCGGGGAACTTCAGCCCGCCAGCGCCTTGAAGATCATCTCCCAGTGCAGCACGTCGTCGTACATCGCGCGCACGGGCAGGCGCTCGTCGAGGCCGTGGGCGCGATCGTCGAGCGGGGAAATGCCCCAACTGCCGTCGACGTCGTAGACCGGAATGCCCTGCGCGCGGAAGAAACTGCCGTCGCTGGCGCCGGCCTGCATGACCGGGAACACGTGCATCTGAGGCCCGTGGAAGCGTTGAATTGCCGCGGTCACCGCCTTCAGCACATCGGGCCGGAGCGGCGACGCCGGCGTCGGCACGCCTTCATAGTTCGGATCGGGTTTCACCTCGACGTTCGCACCGACGAGCTGCTGGAGTTCGGCCTGCACCACTTTCGGTTCGACCCCGGGGAAAATCCGGCAATTCACGGTCGCCGTCGCCGACTGTGGCAGCGCGTTGTCGGCATGTCCGCCCGACAACATGGTCGCGACGCACCGTGTCCGCGTCAGGCCGAGATCGATCGGGCTCGCCTCGACGATGTCGGCGGCTTCGCCATCGTTGGGGTTGGCGAGCCAGCGCCGGATCGCCTGCCCGAGCGGACTGTTGCCCTCTTCCTTTGCGCGCTCCTCGAAATAGCCGCGGTTGGCGTCATTCTGCATCGGCTGGAAGCGGTACTTGCGCAGCTTCTCGAGCGCGTCGGCGAGGTCGTAAATCGCATTGTCCGGTCGCGGCCGCGAGCTGTGCCCGCCCGAATTGTGAGTCGTGAAAAAATAGGTCTGGAAGGTCTTCTCGGCGATCGAGATGCCGCAGCCGAGCGGCTTGAAAGTCGCGTCATAGGCAGCGCAGCCGCCGTCGGCGTTGAGGCCGAATTCCGCGTCGGTCAGGTTGCGCCACTTGGTCGAGCCGAGCGTCGCCCCGACTCCGCGCGTTTCCTCGTCGCCGCTGTAGAAGAAGATGATGTCGCGGTCCGGCTTGAACCCTTCGGACATCAGCTTGACCGCGGCCATGGTGGTGGCGACGTCGCCGTTCTTCATGTCGCTGGTTCCGCGACCCAAAAAATAGCCGCTTTCTTCACGGAAGACGAACGGGTCGAACTTCCAGTCGTCGCGCTTGGCCTCGACCACGTCCATGTGGCCAAGGACCAGCATCGGCTTCTTCGTCGGATGCGGCGAGCGCCAGCGAACGATCAGCGCTTCGGTCTGGTCGCCCGGAAGCGCTTCATACGGCATGAAATGGATGTCGGCGTCCGGAATGCCGGCTGCCTTGAACTGATCGGCGAGCAGCTTGGCGACGCGCGGCACCTGCCCGCGGTTGTGAACGCTGGGGATTTCGATTGCCTGCTTGAAGACTTCGCGCGTCTTCGCCTGCCACGCCGCGGGTAGCTGCGTCGGAATGGTCCGCGGATCGACCGCGGCGAATGCGCCGGTCGCCAGCGCAGCCGAGAGCACGAATGCGAGAGCGCGCTTCATTTCATCTCTCCTATTTGCCGGCGAGGTCGCTCAGCATCAGCTGCCAATGGACGACGTTGTCGTACAGCGACTGCACCGGAAGGCGTTCGTCTTTGCCGTGTGCGCGGTTGTCGATCGGAGTGACGGTCCAGCCGCCGTTGGTCCCGTAGACCGGGATGCCCGCGACGCGGAACGGCCGCGCATCGCTCGCGCCGGTCGACATCTCCGGGAACACGGGCATTCCGGGATGCAGTCCCTGGACGGCGTGCGTGAATGCGGCGGTGACATCCGGCCGCAACGGCGAGGCGAGAGAGGCAACATAGTCGTCGTTGCGGGTGACGACGACCGTCGGGTCCGCGACTACGCGCTCGAGTTCCGCCTTGGTGGCGTTGGGGTCGACGCCAGGGAAGATTCGGCAGTTGATCATCGCCGTTGCGAGCTGCGGCAGTGCGTTGTCGGCATGTCCGGCGAACAATCGGGTCGGCACGCATCGCGTGCGGGTCAAGCCGACTTCGCTTTCGCTTGCTTCAATATAGTCCGCCGCCTCGCCGTCGTTCGGGTTAGCAAGCCAGTGCCGCATCGCGTCGCCGAGCGGTCCTTTCTCCAACTTCTCGCGGCCGGAGAAATAGGCGCGCGTCGTCTCGTTCAGCATCGGCGTGAAGCGGTAGGCCTCGATCTTATCCAGCGCGTGCGCGAGGCTGTAGATCGCATTGTCCTTGCGCGGCTTCGACGAATGACCGCCGCGGTTGCGAACTGTCAGCGTATAACCGGCAAAGGTCTTTTCGGCGGTTTGCATTGTCGCGCCTGCAGGCGAACCGTCGGTGTTGAAGGATATTCCGCCGCCGTCTGCATTCAGTCCGAATTCGGGATGGCCGAGGAGCTCGAGCCATTCGCCGGCGCCGTTCTTGGCGCCGATCCCGTTGGTTTCCTCGTCGCCGGTGAACAGGACGACAATGTCGCGGTTCGGTCTGAAGCCGGCTTTCCTGAGGTTGATCATTGCCTGGGTGATGGCAACGACCCCGTCCTTCATGTCGATCGTGCCGCGACCGTAATAATAGCCGTCTTTCTCGACCATCTTGAAGGGATCGGTCGCCGACCAATCCTCGGCTTTGGCTTCGACCACGTCCATGTGGCCCATCAGCATGATCGGTTTGGCCTTCGGGGTGCCCGCCGCGCGCCAACGGACGATCAGCGCCGCGGTGTCGTCATCGCCCGTCGTCGCGCTTCCGGTATGGTACGGAATGACGTGGATATCGGCCGCGGGGAAGCCGCCGGCTTTGAACTGGTCGGCGACATATTGCGCTTCTTCGGGCACCCGGTGCCGCCCGATGACGGTCGGAATATCGACGATATGCTCGAACATCGCATGCGTCGCATCGTGCTGCGCCGGCGTCAGTTGCGGGGGTGCCGCGGCCGCGACACCGCTCAAGGCGGCAGCGGATACGCTGAGTGCAAGCATTTGACGAATCATGGAATCCTCCCCTGAAAATCAGTTGCGTGACGCTACTCGTCCTGAACTTGGCGTCAAGGAGTGCATCCACCCGCCGCCGTTGGCCCACAAAGCGATGCCGCAGACGGCGAGCAGCACGCGCGCCGCCAGCTGAGCGGGTGACGGTAATCTGTACCATAGCCTTGCGCCACATGAGCAGGCTTCGGCTTAGTGCCGCTGCTCGAGCGCGCGATAATATTCGGCAAGCACGTCGAATGCCGCCTTACGCGTGCCGGTCTCCGACTCCAGGCCTTTGCGGTTCCACCCCTGCTGATAGATCGGATGCTGCCGCCGCGGCGAGCGGAAGTCCTTCAGGATCCACGGGGAGAGCCCGCGAAGAAAGGGGATTTTGGACGCCATCGAGAGAGTTTGCCGGTAATATTCCGCCTGGAACTCTTCGCTGAACTTGTGCGCATTGGCCGGATCGTCGTGATAGCCCGCGAGCGCGTCGGCGCCGAATTCCGAAAAGATCAAAGGCTTCTCTACCGGCTCGCGCCATTGGATCGTCGTCAGGCTCGAAAGCGGGTCGGCGCTGTACCAGCCGTTGTAGGTGTTGACTGAGAGGACATCGAGATCTGCCGCCAGCGGATCGTCGATTGTCTGGACATCGCCTTTGCGTCCGCTGAGGAGAGCGGCAGTGACCAGTCGGCTGTCGTCCAATGCCCGTGCGTTTGCGATCAGCGAACGGAGGAACGCATTGCGGGCGTTGCTCACCGGAGTTTCGTTGCCGACGCTCCAGAGGATGATTGAAGCGCGGTTGCGGTCGCGAAGGATGGATTCGCGCTGCATCTGGCGCGCGGTCGCCAGCGTCTTGGAGTCCGCGAAATCGACCTGCCAATAGACCGGGATTTCGCTCCACACGAGCAGGCCGAGTTCGTCCGCCGCGCGAAGCATCGTCTCGGGATGCGGATAATGGGCGAGCCGCACGAAATTGGCGTGGAGGCCCTGCTTGGCTTCAGTGAGCAGCGCGCGCGCCGCTGCGGGCGTGATGTCGCGGGTCGGATCGGCGCCGAACTCCTCCGCGTGGATATTCACGCCACGAAGAAAGATCGGCCGCCCATTGAGGAGAATGTCCTGCCCGCGCACCGCAATTGTGCGGAAACCGATGCGGTCGTGCAGCACGTCGGCTCCGGATTCGAACACGACGTCATAGAGCTTCGGGTTTTCCGGCGACCATAATTGCATCCCCTTGGGAACATCGGACAGACCGGCCCAGTAGCCCCTGTCGTCGGTCCGGCCATCGAGATCGTAGCCGAGCTCGGGAATGCGGATGCGGACGTGCCGCTCCGCGACGTCAGGCCCGTCCAGCTGGATGCTGGTCATCAGTCGGCCATCCTTCGTCAGCCGCACCCACGCATCGTCGATGTAGGTCGCCGGCGTGGTGACCAGCGATACCGGCCGGGTGATTCCGCCGTAATTCTCCCAGTCCGTGACAATTGGCGGCACGTCGGCCGTCGTGCGCTCCGAATCCGCGCCGACCGTGATCCGGTTGTCGCCGTCGCGAAGCAGGCTCGTCACCTCGAACGCGAACGGCGTGAAGCCGCCCAGATGCTCGCCGACGAACTTGCCGTTGACGTAAACATAAGCGTGATAATCGACCGCTCCGAAGCGCAGGAAAGCGCGTTCCCCGCGCTTGGAATGCGCGGTGAAATGGCGCTGATACCAGACGAGACCGTTGTACCGGCGCATGTCGGGAGAATGGGTGACGAAGGATTGCGGCAGCTGGACCACCGGCGAGCGGTCCATGTCATATTCGTACAGCGCCTTTGGGTCGGCCCGCATCGCCGCGGTGGTGTCGATGTCGTCGTAGCGGCGGTGCCCCGGCGCAGCCTCGCCGCCGTGGAAGCCGGAGAGCCCGTCGCGATACGGATCGACCGACCAGTTCCATGGTCCATCGAGATCCACCGCCTGGCGCATGTCGGCGCTGACCAGCACCGGCTGCGCCTCAGCAGCGGCGGGCACCAGGAGGACAGGCAAAGAGGAGAAACCAGCGCATCATGCGTTCAATCATGCGCGGTACCGTGTCCTTGCGCCAGATACTCTGCACTGCGCATCTCTTCCAGCCGGCTGACGGTGCGGTGGAATTCGAAGTTGCCGTCGCCTGATGGATAGAGCCCGGCCGGTTCCGCGTCAGCCGCTGCGAGCAGCTTCACCTTATGCTCGTAAAGCGCATCGATCAGCGTCATGAAGCGCGCCGCTTCGTTGCGCATCTCTGGACCCATCACGGGAATCCCGACGAGGATGACCGTGTGAAAGCGCTGAGCGATCGCGAGATAATCGGCAGCGCCGCGCGGCTCACCGCATAGCCGCTTGAACGAGAAGACCGCGACGCCCTTCAGGCTTTTGGGCACGTGGATCGTGCGCCCGCCGCCGACGACGGAGCTCTTCCGACGGGACCTTCGCACGGTCCTCAACCGGATAATCGGTCAGCTGGAAAAAGGCGCGGGAGAGCGCGGCCGTCGCTTCGGCGCCATTGGGCACGTGCCACACCTTGACGCCGGCCAGCCGCTGCAGCCGGTAATCCGTCGGCCCGTTCGACGGGCACGACCACATGCGCCGCTCGATCAAGGCGATGAAGGGCAGAAACAGCTCGCGGTTGAGACCGTCGAGATAGAGGTCGGGCGGCGGGCGGTTCGAGGTGGTGACGACCTTCACGCCCGCCTCGAGCAATTTCCCGAACAGGCGCGAGAGGATCATCGCGTCGGCGCGGATTGGTGACCTGCATTTCATCGAAGGCGAGCAACCTCGCCTCGCTCGCGATCTGCTCTGCGACGGGTTCGATTGGATCGCCGTCTTCGCTTTTCCGCGCATCGCGGAGGCGCTGGTGGGTCTCGAGCATGAACGCATGGAAGTGGACCCGCCGCTTGGCCTCGATCGGAGATATGCTCGAACGCCAGATCCATGAGCATCGACTTGCCGCGCCCGACGCCGCCCCACAGATAGACGCCGGCGGGCCCGTCGCTGCGTCGCTGGAAGAGCCGCGAAAGAAGATCCGGTTCCTCCACGCTCGCCGCCAGCCGGTCGAGCGCCGCCACCGCCCGCGCCTGCGCCGGGTCGGGCTTCAGCTCGCCTGCTTGCACCAGCTCCGCATAAGCGCGGCCGACAGGTCCGATCATGCCGGGGCGTTGCGCTCGCGGATGCGCTTCAATGTCCCGCTGAAGCTGTAGCAGGGCGAGTCGTTCTGCCTGACGACGCCCTGCAGAAAGGCGTGGCCGCGGGTCTGCTTGACCAGCTCGACATGCGCGTCGAGCGGCGACCCGGGTTTTCCGCGGGCGAGGAAATGCGTGGTGAGGTCGAGCGTCACGTAGTGGCCGCGCTCCATCCCGGCGCAGAGCCCGCCGGCGAACATCGCCATGTCGATGAAGCTCATCACCGATCCGCCGTGGAGCGAGCCGCCCATGTTCATATGCGCTTCGGTCGGGAACATCCGGCAGATCGCGCGGCCGGCGCCGTCGGGCTTGAACAGCAGCCTTCCGGTGGCCGCGGCGAACGAGCCTCGCGGAAAATCGCCCCAGCTGAACCAGCCAGGATTGTCGGCGTCGGGAGTTGCCCCCATCGGGACGCCGACATCCTCCAGGCCTTCCGCGCGGTAAGTGTCGTCGCTCACGCGGCCCGTTCGGCAATGAGCTTCTTGGTTTCCGCGATCGCCTTGGCCGGATTGAGACCCTTCGGACACACGTTCGCGCAGTTCATGATCGCATGGCAGCGGTAGAGCCGGAACGGATCCTCGAGCTGGTCGAGGCGCTCGCCGGTCGCTTCGTCGCGACTGTCGACGATCCAGCGATAGGCCTGGAGCAGAACGGCAGGGCCGAGATAACGGTCGGAATTCCACCAGTAACTCGGGCAGCCCGCAGTGCAGCAGAAGCAGAGGATGCACTCGTAGAGCCCGTCCAGTTTCGAGCGGTCCTCCGGCGACTGCAGCCGCTCGCTCGACGGCGCCGGGCTGGCCGTCTTCAGCCACGGCTGGATCGACGCATATTGGGCGTAGGCGTGGGTGAGGTCGGGAACGAGGTCCTTGACCACGTCCATGTGCGGCAGCGGCGTGATCTGGATTTCGCCCTTGATCGTCTCGATCGGCATGGTGCAGGCGAGGCTGTTGGTCCCGTCCATGTTCATCGCGCAGGACCCGCAAATCCCCTCGCGGCACGAGCGGCGGAAGGTCAAGGTCGGGTCGATCTCGTTCTTGATCTTGATCAGCGCGTCCAGCACCATTGGCCCGCACTTGTCGAGATCGATCGTGTAGCGGTCGAAGCGCGGATTGGCGCCGCTGTCGGGATCATAGCGGTAGATCTTGAACGTCCTCAGCCGCTTGCCCTCTTCGGGCTTGTACGTCCGGCCCTTGGTGATCTTGCTGTTCCGGGAAGCGTGAACTCGGCCAAAAGTAAACTCCTTGCTCGGCCGAGCCGCTAGCACGCGGCAAACGCTTTTCAAAACGCCTTTGGCTGTGGCGGCGTTGCCGCAATTAAGCACGCAAGAAGCGCCCCGAAGTCCGGCGGCCCTTCATTCGCGAGCGGAGGATAGTGGCTCATCACGTCGCGGCCGTCGGCAGGTCCGACGCCGCGATAGTGCGGTGCGCCCGGTTGCCCGACTCCGGCTCGCGGCTAGAGCGCCCGCCAACTTCGCCGCGCCGATCCTCGGCGCTCCTGGAAAGGTTGAGGAAAACAGCCTCAGATGGCTCGACGCAAAATTGCGCTGATCGGCGCCGGAATGATCGGCGGAACCCTCGCCCACCTCGCCGCGATGCGCGAGCTTGGCGATATCGTGCTGTTCGACGTTGTTGAAGGCGTGCCCGAGGGCAAAGCGCTGGACATCGCCCAGGCGGGGCCGGTCGACGATTTCGACGTCGAAGCTCAAAGGCACGTCCGACTATGCCGACATCGAGGGCGCGGACGTGTGCATCGTCACCGCCGGAGTCGCGCGCAAGCCGGGCATGAGCCGCGACGATCTGCTCGGCATCAACTTGAAGGTGATGAAGGCGGTCGGCGAGGGCATTCGCAACCATGCGCCCGACAGCTTCGTCATCTGCATCACCAACCCGCTCGACGCGATGGTCTGGGCGCTGCGCGAATTCTCCGGCCTGCCGCACAAGAGGATCGTGGGAATGGCCGGAGTGCTCGACAGCGCGCGCTTCCGCCATTTTCTTGCCGATGAGTTCGACGTCAGCGTCGAGGACGTCACCGCTTTCGTGCTCGGCGGGCACGGCGACACGATGGTGCCGATCGTCGAATATTCGACCGTCGCCGGAATCCCGATCCCCGACCTGATCAAGATGGGCTGGTCGACGCAGGAGCGGATCGACGCAATCGTCAAGCGCACCCGCGGCGGCGGCGGCGAGATCGTCGCGCTGCTGAAGACCGGCTCGGCGTTTTACGCGCCCGCGACCAGCGCCATCGCGATGGCCGAGAGCTTCCTGAAGGACAAGAAGCGCGTGCTCCCCTGTGCGGCGCATTTGACGGGGCAATATGGCGTCAACGATCTCTACGTCGGCGTGCCAGTGCGTGATCGGCGCGGGCGGCGTCGAGCGGATCGTCGAGATCGCGCTGGACGAGCAGGCCGCGCAAGAACTTCGATGTCAGCGTCGAGGCGGTGAAAGAGCTGCTCGTCGCCTGCAAGCAGATCGACAGAGCCTCGCGGAAGAGGCGGTCGCGTGAGGTTCTGCTGCGATGCGCTCGTGCGCGCGGCACCCTCATCGCCTACTGCTCACGCCGACGCGGCTGAGTTTGGTCGATGTATTGCGCTGCGACTTGTCTCGATGGTGCGGTGACGCTTCCCGCGGCCAAGCTGTTAGCCATCAGCTTCGACCAAGTTCGCGAGTGCCTTGCGGAGCGGCGGCTTCGCACGACCGACTTGCCAGTCAAGATTTCGGCGGATGTCGATGGACGCCAAGCCGCGCATACGTTCTACGAAGCTGACCTCGACAAGCCCAGCACTTACTAGCGAACCCGGCACAGTTTGCGAATGGCGGCCGAGCCATGCCGCTCGGTCACGCGCGCAGTCGCTGCTCCGGAGACGGGTGGGCGACCGAATCTGACGCTTGTCGAGATAGACCAGCGCGCCGAGCGCTGGGTGCGATCTCGAGCGACGGTTACCGCTGCAATCGCGAGCGTTCGGAGCGGAGACTTCAAGCGTGCTCGAGATTAGGTGATTCAGTGCCGCAGCGACAGCGGCGGGTTTTGGGACGACCTGTCACTGGATCGGTGAAGGTCTGCCCAAGCGGCCATCAGCGAACGGATCAAGAGAATGAGCATCCTCGTCGACCGCAACACCAAGGTCATCACCCAGGGGATGACCGGCGAGACCGGCACGTTCCACACGCGCCAGGCGCTCGATTACGGCACGCAGATGGTCGGCGGCGTGACGCCGGGGAAGGGCGGGACGACGCACCTCGGCTTGCCGGTGTTCGACACGGTGCACGAGGCGGTCGCGAAGACTGGCGCGACCGCGTCGGTGATCTACGTCCCGCCGCCGTTCGCCGCGGATTCGATCCTCGAGGCGATCGACGCCGAAGTGCCGCTGATCGTCACGATCACCGAGGGCATTCCGGTGCTCGACATGGTCAAGGTAAAGCGCGCGCTCTCGCGGCTCCAAGTCGCGGCTGATCGGGCCCAACTGCCCCGGCGTGCTGACCCCGAACGAGTGCAAGATCGGGATCATGCCCGGCAACATCTTCAAGAAGGGCAGCGTCGGCGTCGTCAGCCGCTCGGGCACGCTGACTTACGAGGCGGTGTTCCAGACGACCAACGAGGGCCTCGGCCAGTCGACCGCGGTCGGCATTGGCGGCGATCCGGTAAAAGGCACCGAGTTCATCGACATCCTCGAGATGTTCCTCGCCGACGACGAGACGCAATCGATCGTCATGATCGGCGAGATCGGCGGCAGCGCCGAGGAGGATGCCGCGCAATTCCTCGCCGACGAAGCGAAGCGCGGGCGCCGGAAGCCGGTCGTCGGCTTCATCGCCGGCCGCACCGCGCCTCCCGGACGGCGCATGGGCCATGCCGGAGCGATCGTCTCGGGCGGCAAAGGCGACGCCGAAAGCAAGATCGCGGCCATGGAAGCGGCTGGAATCACGGTGTCGCCGAGCCCATCTGAGCTCGGCAAGACGCTCAAGGAGTTGCTCGCGCTCGCATGAACGACATCGCCACTGGATTTGTCGGAACGCGAGGCCGGCCCGAGCTGGGAGCGGCCGAATTGGCCCGTCGAGGAGCTCGACGAGCTGAACCTCGGCCTCGACCCGACGCAGGCGACGATCGAGAAAGTGAAGCAGGCGGTGACGGAGCGCGCCGCTGCCGCCGGAGCAAGCCCCGACGAAATCCGCCGGGCCGCGGAGGACAGCATCCGCGCGATGATGCTGATCCGCACCTATCGTGTCCGCGGGCATCTCGCGGCCAACCTCGATCCGCTCGGCCTCACGCGGCGCGACGTTCCGGCCGACCTTACGCCTGCGTGGCACGGTTTCACGGCCGCCGATCTCGACCGGCCGATCTTCATCTGCGGCGTCCTCGGCTTCGAGACCGCGACGGTGCGCGAGATCGTCCGAGTGTTGCAGGCGACCTACTGCGGACACATCGGCTTCGAATATATGCACATCAACGAGGTCGAGGAACGGCGCTTCATCCAGGGCCGGATCGAGAGCCCCGAAGAGACCGTCCAGTTCACCACCGAAGGCAAGCAGTCGATCCTGACCAAAGTGATCCACGCCGAGCAGTGGGAGAAGTTTCTCGCCAAGAAGTATGTCGGCACGAAGCGCTTCGGGCTGGACGGCGGCGAGGGTGCGGTCCCGGCGCTGGAAGCCGTGATCAAATATGGCGGGCAGATGGGCGTCGAGGAGATCGACGTCGGAATGTCCCACCGCGGGCGCCTGAACATCCTCTCCAATGTGATGGGGAAGTCGGCCGAAGCGATCTTCCACGAATTTGGCGGCGGAGCGACAAATCCGGCGGATGTCGGCGGATCGGGCGACGTCAAATATCATCTCGGCACGTCGTCGGACCGCGTGTTCGACGGGATCAAGGTGCACCTTTCGCTGCTGCCCAACCCGTCGCACCTCGAAGCGGTCGACCCGGTTGTGCTGGGGAAGGCGCGCGCGGTGCTGACCTGCAAGGGCGATGTCGCGGGCAAGAGCGTGCTTCCGGTGCTGCTTCACGGTGACGCGGCATTCGCCGGTCAGGGCGTGGTGTGGGAATGTTTGAGCTTCTCCGGCCTGCCCGGCTACGCGACGGGCGGGACGATCCATTTCATCATCAACAACCAGGTCGGCTTCACCACGAGCCCGCAATTCGCGCGTTCTTCGCCTTACCCGTCGGACGTGGCCAAGGGGATCCAGGCGCCGATCCTGCACGTCAACGGCGACGATCCGGAGGCCGTAACCTGGTGTTGCAAACTCGCTACCGAGTTCCGCCAGACCTTCGGACGGGACCTCGTAATCGACATGTGGTGCTACCGCCGCTTCGGCCACAACGAGGGCGACGAGCCGAGCTTTACGCAGCCGCTCATGTACGCGGCGATCAAGCAGCACCCGCCGATCAGCGAGATTTACGGCAAGCGCCTGATCGCCGAGGGCATAATCGACCAGCCCTGGATCGACCAGCGGACCAAGGATTATCTCGCGCACCTCGAGGAGCAATTTCAGACCGCGGTCTCCTACGAGCCGAACAAGGCCGACTGGTTCGAAGGCCGTTGGGCAGGCTTCGGCCGTCCCGAAGAGCCGGTGCTCGGACGCCGCAATACGGCGACGGCGGTCGCCGACGACGAAGTCGGCCATCTCGCCGAAATCCTGACGAAGGTCCCCGACGGCTTCCAGATCCATAAGACCCTGCAACGTATTCTCGACGCCAAGAAAGCGATGTTCGAGAGCGGGGAGGGCTTCGACTGGGCGACCGCCGAAGCGCTGGCGTTCGGCAGCCTCATCGCGGAAGGCCAAAGCGTGCGCCTGTCGGGCCAGGACAGCGGCCGCGGCACCTTCAGCCAGCGGCACGCCGTCTGGGTCGACCAGCAGACCGGCGCGAAATACATTCCACTGTGCGAGGTCGACGGCGGCCGCTTCGAGGTGCGCGATTCTCCGCTCTCCGAATTCGGCGTGCTTGGGTTCGAATATGGCTATTCGCTCGCCGATCCGCAGACCTTGGTGCTGTGGGAAGCGCAGTTCGGCGACTTTGCCAACGGTGCGCAGACGATCATCGACCAGTTCATTGCCGCCGGCGAGGCAAAATGGCTGCGCGCGAGCGGGCTCGTGATGCTCCTACCGCACGGCTTCGAAGGGCAGGGGCCCGAGCACAGCTCGGCGCGGCTGGAACGTTACCTGCAGCTTTGCGCCGAGGACAATATGCAGGTCGCCAACTGCACCACACCGGCCAATTATTTCCATATCCTCAGGCGGCAGATGCGGCGCGACTTCCGCAAGCCGCTGATCCTGATGACTCCGAAGTCGCTGCTGCGGCACAAGCTCGCGGTCTCGAACATCGCGGATTTTACGGGCGAGAGCCACTTCCGCCGGATCCTTTCGGATCTGAACCCGCCCGAGGAAGGCGAAACGAAGAGGCTGGTCCTGTGCTCAGGCAAACTCGCTTATGAGCTGATCGAGGCACGCGACAATGCCGGCAACCGAGGCACGGAAATCGTTCGCCTGGAACAACTCTATCCGTTCCCGTCCGAGCCTTTGGTCAAGCGCTTGAAAGCCAAGCCCAAGCTCGCGACGGTGGTCTGGGCGCAGGAAGAGCCGAAGAATAACGGCGCCTGGAGCTTCGTTGAGCCGCTGCTCGAATGCTGCCTCGACGAAGCCGGATTGAAGGGCCTGCGCCCGCAATATGCCGGGCGCGACGCAGGCGCATCGCCGGCGACGGGTCTCGCCAAACGCCATGCGGCCGAGCAGGCGGCCTTGATTGCCGCGGCGCTCGGCCATAGCAGCGCGCCAAGCTCCGCGGTCGCCGCGGAATAAAGGAAGACCATGGCCACTGACGTCCAGGTCCCCACGCTCGGGGAGTCGATCACGGAAGGCACGCTCGCGCAGTGGCTGAAGAAGCCCGGCGAAGCCGTCGCGGCCGACGAGCCGATCGCCAACCTTGAGACCGACAAGGTCAGCGTCGAAGTGCCGTCGCCGATCGCCGGAGTGCTGACCGAGCAGCTGGTCCAGGAGGGCGACAATGTCGCGGTCGGTGCGGTCATCGCGCGGATCGATGAGGCAGCGAACGCCGGTCCGGCTCCCGCGGTTGCGGTGGCGAATGCAGCGACGAACCCTGCGGGCGCGGGCGAAACTCCCGCGCTTCGCGGAGACGAACATGCTCCGGTCGCTGACCGCGAAGATGAGCACGACGATCAGGTGATGACTCTTTCGCCGGCGGTGCGCCGCGCGGTGCTCGAATATCATGTCGATCCGACCCGGATCAAGGGCAGTGGCAAGGACGGGCGACTGACCAAGGACGACGTGCTCGCGGCTGCCGAGGCGCAGAAAGCTGGTGCCCCGGCGCAGGCGCCGCAGGCGAAAGCGCCGACAGCTGCCGCGCCGACTCCTGCCCCGGCGGCAGCCAAAGCTCCCGCCGCAGTGGGGGAGCGGAAGGAAGAGCGCGTCAAGATGTCGCGTCTCCGCCAGACGATCGCGAAGCGCCTGAAGGACGCCCAGAACACTGCGGCCATGCTGACGACGTTCAACGACGTCGACATGTCGGCGGTGATTGAGGCGCGCTCGCGCTACAAGGATCTGTTCGAGAAGAAGCACGGCATCCGCCTCGGCTTCATGGGTTTTTTCGTGAAGGCCTGCGCGCTCGCGACGCGCGACGTGCCGGCGGTAAACGCCAGCCTCGAAGGCGACGAGATCGTCTATCACGATTATTTCGACGTTTCGGTCGCCGTTTCCGCTCCCAAGGGCCTCGTCGTTCCGGTGGTGCGCAACGCCCAGGCAATGAGCTTCGCCGAAATCGAGAAGACCATCGCCGAGTATCGGCAAGAAGGCCAAGGAAGGCACGCTCACCGTCGACGAGATGACGGGCGGCACCTTCACCATCTCCAACGGCGGCGTGTTCGGCTCGCTGCTGTCGACGCCAATTATCAATCCGCCGCAGTCGGCCGTGCTGGGAATGCACCGGATCGAGGAGCGGCCGGTCGTCGAGAACGGCCAGATTGTCGCCCGTCCAATGATGTATCTCGCGCTGTCCTACGATCACCGCCTGGTCGACGGGCGTGAGGCGGTGACATTCCTGGTGCGCGTCAAGGAAGCGATCGAGGACCCGACGCGCTGCTGATCGACCTTTAGGCGGCGACGCTCATGCCGGGCGTCAAGTCCTGCGCCAGACGTTCGGCGGCTCCGGTTAGCACCGCTTCGTGCTGGTCCACACGCCACGCCGGCGCTCCGATAATCAGCCGGCTGAAATTGCGCCGCGTTGCGAACGCCGATTCAAAGTAGACCTTGTTTCCGGATTCCAGCATGCGCCCGGCGCGAGCGCCGGTGATCATGATCCCCTGCCACGCGCCGAAGCTGTGCATCAGGTTGATCGCAAACCGGCCAAGAAGCCCTGCGAGGAGGCGCGGACGTTCGGGTTCCAGAAGATCCGGGCAAGCCTGGCCCCAGATCGGGTCCTGGCGATCGAGCATCAGCAATCTTTCCCAGCTTACAACCGGGGCGTTGCCGCGAAGCGTCTTCAGCAGCCGTTCCTCGCGCTCGTTGGTCGGTGCGAAATCCGTGTGGCCGGCCTCCGTCTCGAGCACCCGCACGCCGAAGTCACGGTCAATGTCGACGATCGCGGCGCCGACGCCTTCGTCGACCATGACCATTCCATAGCGGCCGGGCCGGCTGAAACTCGGCATCCCGACCCCGCGCAGCGGCTCGATGTTGGCGGTGCCCGACCGCGTTGCCCAGGCGCGCGCGGCGACGTCGTTGAGGATCACCGGCTGCGTTCCGAAGATCGCCATCAGGCCGGCGCGGCTAATCGTCCAGCGCGAACGGACCAGCGAAATCGTTTCCCCGCTGGCGGCTCCCGCGATCGCCATGGCGCATTGCAGGTTGCGCAGCGGAACGCCCTTTTCGCGCTCGAACTGCTGGAGCGCGTCGGTGAAGGTCGGCACTCCCGCGATCTGGATCTCATGGATCGCTGAAACGCGGGGACGGGACGACGGCATGACGGTCGCGAATCGCAGCACGCCTTCGCTGGAAGCCTCAATCAAAAGCCACGGGTTGACGCCCGATGTCGCTGGACTCATCATTGCTGAACGGCTCCCTAATCCGGTTTCGATCGCGCTATCACGACCGGAGTTAAGCGCACGTTACCGACGCCCAAACTTGCGGGCGTCCTGCCCGCCCCCTAAGTCGCCCCGCAAATCCTTTCATGCGGAGCATTTGATGGCCGAAGGCTACGACTTTGACGTTCTCGTGATTGGCTCCGGCCCCGGCGGTTACGTCGCCGCGATCCGCGCTGCGCAGCTGGGCCTGAGGACGGCCTGCGCCGAAAGCCGGGAGACGCTTGGCGGGACCTGCCTCAACGTCGGCTGCATCCCCTCCAAGGCCTTGCTCCACGCGTCCGAGCTGTTCGAGGAAGCGGCGCATGGGACGCTCGCCAAGTGGGGGATTAAGGCCACCGGCGTCGAAGTCGATCTGCAGACCATGCACGGGGCGCGCAAAGATGCGGTGAAGGGCCTCACCCAGGGCGTCGAATTCCTGTTTAAGAAGAACAAGGTCGAATGGCTGAAGGGTCAGGCGAGCTTCGAGAGCGCGGACACGGTCAGGGTCGGCGACCGCAAAATCCGCGCCAAGAACATCGTGATTGCCACCGGCTCGTCGGTGACCCCGCTGCCGGGAATCGTGATCGACCAGGAACGAATCGTCGACTCGACGGGCGCGCTCGAGCTGCCGCAGGTGCCAAACCGCCTCGTCGTGATCGGCGGCGGAGTGATCGGGCTCGAGCTCGGGTCGGTGTGGCGGCGTCTGGGGGCTGAGGTGACCGTCGTCGAGTTCCTCGACCAGATCCTGCCGGGTTTCGACGGCGATGTGCGCAAGGAAGCCAACAAGATCTTCAAGAAGCAGGGTTTTGAATTCCGCTTGTCGACCAAGGTCACCAAGGCCGAGCGCAAGGGCGACACGGTCATGCTCACCGTCGAACCGGCGAAGGGCGGAGCGGCGGAGACGATCGAAGCCGACGTCGTGCTCGTCTCGATCGGCCGCAGGCCCAACACCGAGGGCCTCGCGCTCGACAAGGCGGAGCTGCAGACCAACGGCAAAGGGCAAATCGAGACCGACCACGACTTCCGCACCAAGGTGCCCGGCATCTGGGCGATTGGCGATGTGATCCCGGGGCCGATGCTCGCGCACAAGGCTGAGGACGAGGGCATCGCGGTTGCTGAGAACATCGCTGGGCTGACTGGAATCGTGAACCACGATGTGATCCCAAGCGTGGTTTACACGATGCCCGAGATCGCCGGCGTCGGCCTCACCGAGGAGCAGGCGAAGGAGCACGGCGAGGTGAAGGTCGGGAAGTTTCCGATGCTCGCCAACAGCCGCGCCAAGACCAACCGCGAGCCCGACGGCTTCGTGAAGGTGGTCGCCGACGCCAAGACTGATCGCGTGCTGGGCGTCTGGATGATCGCTTCGGTCGCGGGCACGATGATTGCCCAGGCGGCCCAGGCGATGGAGTTCGGAGCCACGTCAGAGGACATCGCCTACACCTGCCACGCGCATCCGACCCATAGCGAGGCGCTCAAGGAAGCGGCGATGGCGGTGACCGGGAAACCGATCCACATTTGAGACACGCTGCGCCAGACTTAACAGGGGTGATTGCAAATGCTCCGCGAACCTGCACCCTTGATTGTCCGCAGGGACGAAGCGTTTGACCATCGAGAGCACGCGGCACGACATCATTCCCATTCAGATGCTGCGCGGGATCGCGGCGTCGATGGTCGTTTTTGTTCACCTTGACGTCCAGCTAAAGCGGCTGGGCTACGGCACACTCGATGCGGCGTGGCTTAGCTCGGGCGTCGATATTTTCTTCGTCATCAGCGGCTTCATCATGTGGGTGTCGGTGGCGCGCCGGCCCGCCACGAGCGCAGGCGAGTTCATGCGCAATCGCCTAATCCGGATCGTTCCGATTTACTGGCTCGTGTCGGTCGGCGTGCTTGCGATGACGATCGTCGCGCCGGAATTCCTGCATTCCACCGTTTTTAGCGCGCCGCATGCGCTGGCTTCGTTTCTCTTTCTACCAGCGCGACATCCGGTGACGGGCGAGTTCTGGCCGTTGCTGGTTCCCGGCTGGACGCTCAATTACGAAATGCTGTTCTACCTGCTGTTCGCAGGCGCGATCGCCGGCGCCGACGGAGTGCCGCGGAGGCGCCTTGCAATCATTGCAGTGTTGATCACTTCAGTGGTCCTGCTCGGCACAGCGCTTGAGAACCGGGTCGACGTCATGCACTTCTACGCGAACCCGATCCTGTTGGAGTTTCTCGCCGGGATTCTGATCGGAATCGTCTATCTCGAACGACGCGTCCGCAGTTCATGGGCTTGGTTTGTGCCTTTTGGAGCAGGATTTGTCCTGCTCTGGCTCAGTCAGCGCACGGGATTGTTCGCTTCCGCGACCAATCTGGTGGCCGCGTCCATGATCGTCGCCGGCGCTTTGTTCGCGCCCGCTTTTTCGAATCGCGCGCTGAAAGCTCTGGGTGATGCGTCCTATTCGCTTTACCTAACCCATGTCGTCACGCTGGCGGCAATCGGGCAAATGTGGGTGGGCGGCCTGCAAAGGCTCGGGGCTCCGCTGTTTGTGATCAGCGCACTTACCTCCTGCGTCCTCGCCGCATCGCTTTGCTACCGTTTTCTGGAACGGCCGATTACCGCCGCCCTGAAGAAATTCTGGCTGCCGTCGACCAAGCGGTTTCCGGCCGTTTGATATCCATATCTGGGTTGACGCCACGGCTTCGTTCTGGCCTGCTGCTTGAGGGAGGCCGACCATGATCGCTGTAGCTCTCGCCGCCGCTGCCCCATCCGCGCTCCAGCCGCTTCAGTTTCTTGTCGGTCATTGCTGGCGCACGACGCTGAAGGAAGGCCCTACGGACACGCACTGCTTCGCCTCCGTCGCCGGGGGCCAGGAGATTCGAGACCGCCATGCCGTGCGCAAGGACGGCCAGGTCGTCTACACCGGCGAGTCGATCTTCTCGGTGAAAAACAAGCTACTCACTTACGCCTACAGCGGATCAACCGGCTTCCATCTCACGGGGCCGATGCACAGCGACGGCACAAGGCTGGTGTTCGACGATACGGACAAGACCGGAAGCGAAACCTTCTGGCGCCAGATCGACGCCACCCATTTCGAAGCGGTGACGACCGCGTCGCCGAAGGTCAAAAATCCTGAAGAGCGCAAATCCTATGAGCTCGTCGCAGACGAGACGCCCTAAACGAAAAAGTTTCTATACTGCCGAGGTTCGGCGGATGCCGCGATGCGCGACGCCAGGTCTTTCTGCCAGCGGCCGACATCGATCCATTCGCCGAGCTTGAAACCGACTCCGCGCTCGATCCCAGACAACGTGAAACCGAGCTTTTCATGCAATGCCACACTCGGTTCGTTGGGGAGCGCGATCCCGGCGATCACAGTGACGAAACCCTGCCGCGCGAGCAGTTCGAGGTGCGCACTAAGCAGTTGGCGTCCGATCCCTTGGCCCTGAGCGGCGCGATCGAGGTAGATGCCGGTCTCGACGCTCCAGCGGTACGCCCGGCGATCGCGCATTGGCGAAGTGGATGCGTAGCCGAGCACTCGGTCGTGTTCTTCGGCGACCAGCCACGGATGAATCGGGCTCGTCATCCGCTGCGCCACTTCGGCCGCGTCAGGCGCCTCTTCCTCGAAACTGATGCGGCTCTCTTCGACGTAGGGCCGGTAGATGGCCGCGATCGCTGCCGCGTCAGCTTCGCTTGCTAATCGGATCAGCGCGGTCATCGCCCAGGGCGATACACCGGAAGGGCGTCGCCGCTGGCGCGAGATGTTCACGCCGATTACAAAGGCTAGCGCGCTGGCTGCCGCCCATCCAGGAAGCCGCTGTCGGCGAGCCAATCGTAGAGACGGTCCGGCCAGTGCAAGATCGAGATCCGGTTCGACTCGTCGAGATTAAACGCATGACCTGTGTCGGCGTACATGTGCAGCTCGGCCGAAACGCCCGCCTTCTGCAACAACTCGTAGAGCGCGACTGTGGGCGGTCCGCAGCATTCGTCCTTGCTCCCGGCGACCAGAAACGCAGGCGGCGCGTCCTTCGGCACCGGCCCCCGAACCGCGCCCGGACCGGGGAAGACGAGAACCTGGAAGTCGGGACGGGAGCTGACGCGGTCGAGTGAGTCGCCGCCAGCAGGGGCTCCGGTCATTCCATAGTCGGCGAGCATTCCGACCAGCTCGCCGCCGGCGGAAAAGCCCATCAGGCCAATCCGGTGCGGGTCGATGTTGTAATCGCCCGCGTGCGCCCGCACCCACTGCATGGCGCGGCGAACGTCGGCGGTCTCGTCGCGCTCGACCGAGTAGGTGCTGCCCGACTCCCGGGCGAGCCGATACTTCACGACGAAGACGCTGATGCCCATGCGGTTGAACGCCCGCGCGGCGTTTATGCCTTCACTCGTCCACACGATTTCCTCGTGCGCCCCGCCGGGCAGGATAACGATCGCCGTGCCGCTGTTGTGCGAAGCATCGGCCGGGAAGGCCGTGACCGTCGGGTCGTGGATGTTTTTCACCCACCAGTCCTTCGCCCGCTCAGGCTCGCCGCCGTGGGCCGCGGACCCCGGCGCTCCGTTGGGCCACAGCTTGACTACGTGCGGCGCCGGCGCCTGCCCGATGGCGACGGCTGAGAGTCAGCATTGCAGCCGCGGCGACGATCGTCCGAAGCACGGGCCGCCGCGCATTTCCGGCAAGCCGGATCAGAACAGCCACTCCTTGAGCACTTCGAGCAGGGTCAAGTCGCGCTTGTCGAGCCGCGCTGGCGTGACCTGCGGGCATTCAAGGCAACGCGCCTGAATGCTCGGACCTGCGAGGACCGAGCGGACCTCGGAAATGGCCCCGGCGAGCTGCTGCTGCGGCTGCAGCGCCAGTGCCCCAAAGGCGTCGCCCGAAGCTACGCTGTCGTCGTCCTTCTGAGTCGCAAACGACTCGATCAGCTGCTGGCTGAAGCTCTTTGCCGGCTCGAGGTAGCGGACCCCGCGCTCGTCGCCGAGGTGCGCCAGCGCGGCGGCCTTGGCGATCGCCTCCGGCATTCCGCCGAAGCCGTCCACGAGTCCAATTTGATGCGCCGTGCCGCCATCCCACACGCGGCCCTGTGCGATCTTGTCCACATCGGCAGGCGTCTTGTGCCGCGCTGCGGCGACGATGCTGAGGAAGCGGCCGTACATCAATTCGACGCCGGTCTGGATCAGCTTGTTGGCTTCGGGCGACGGGCCTTTAAGCAGGTCCGGCTCACCCGCGAGCGGAGTGGTCTTTACCCCGTCGGCGCCGATCCCGAGCTTCTGCAAGGTTCCCTGGAAGCTTGGCAGGATCCCGAACACTCCGATCGAGCCGGTAATGGTCGATGGCTCGGCGTAAATGTAATTGGCTGGGGTCGAGACCCAATAGCCGCCCGACGCCGCGACATTCCCCATCGAGACGACGACGGGGATGTTTCGGCCGCGCGCCTGGAGCAGCGCCTGGCGGATGCGCTCCGAGGCGAGCACCGAGCCACCCGGGCTGTCGACTCTGACGACCAGGGCCTTGATCCCCTTGGTGCGGATGCCGTCGTCGATCTCCTTCGCGATCGTATCCCCGCCGGCGCTGCCAGGCCCGGCCTTACCGTCGACGATGGTGCCGGCGATGGTCACGATCCCGATCGGACCGCGCGGTTTTTGGTCGACCTTGTCGGCGATATAGGAGGCGAGCCGGATCCGGCTGTATCCGCCGGGTTCCTTGGTTTTGCTGCCACCGAGCTGAGCAAGCCGCGCTTCGAATGCCGTGCGGTCGCCGATCCTGTCGATCAGGCCTGTCGCGAGCGCCGCTTTCGCCATGTCGCCGCCCGCGGCGGCAATCGCGCCGTTCATGTCCTTGAGGAGAGCGTCGACGTTCGCCTTGGGTCGCGCCTGGTGGATGCCCAGTCGCCATGACTCGAGCTCGGCGCCATCGAGCGCCAGGTAATTCTCGCGCGCTTCGGGGGACATGTCGTTGCGGATGAACGGCTCGACCGCCGACTTGTAGGTCCCGACGCGATAGACGTCGCGGTGACTCCGAGCTTGTCCAGCAGGCCCTTGAAATACAGGTTCGAGCCGCCCGGCCGGCGATTGCGACGGCGCCGAACGGGTTCAGCCATATTCCGGATGCCGCGGAAGCGAGCTGATAGGTGTCGTTGGTGTAACCGACCGCATAAGCGACAACCGGTCTGCCGGCCCCGCGCACTCGGCGAACCGCGTCGGCGAGGTCGCCCATCGCCGTTC
>CAWAXE010000012.1:0-81120 GCA_963785965.1 uncultured Alphaproteobacteria bacterium | reverse complement strand
CGAGTCGATGAGGGCGACGGAGCAGCTGGTGCTGACAGCCGGTCACGGAAGCAGCGAGAGGCCGCCTAATCGGCGCGCATCGGCGGCGTGCAGTGACGCCGCAACTTCGTAAAGTGGCGGCAAATCATCGCGTGCTCCCGCCTCGCTCAAATGGGGGTTCCATACGTCCAGGATCAGCACCGCGCGGTCTCCTCAGCTGTCGGATTACTGCGCCTCATGCTCGATCGTGTCGTCGAAGACGAACGCCTCGCCTCTCCGTCCAGGAGCAGGTCTCGCCACCGACCCTGAATGTGCAACCTTCGGGGACGATCAGGGGCAGATGAACGATGGCCCCGCACGTTCGTGACTCCCGGTGTGCGGGGGAATCGCTCTTGCCGGCCTCGAAGGATCGAGAAGAAGCCGTCCGGGCGCCCGGCCCGCTGAATCCAGCACAAGGGCAGTCCCTCTCGACGAGGGCCGCAGTCTTCGGGGCGCCCGCGCGCAAGCCTCGCGATTTGTCCGCCGTCGCGCCAGAGTGCAGGCGCCCCAGTCCAGCGACCGGTCCAGCGGCGACCATTTGTTTTCCGGGCGCCAGAGGGCTGCTCGACGTAAGGCGCAGAGTCCTGATCGGATGCGGCGAGGATTGCTGAAGCTCCTCGCGGATCGCATCTGTCGCCGCTTCGAGCGTTTCCAGCCACGCAAATGCTCGCGATCGAAAAACTCGTCCGCGGGCAGGAAGGGGTAATGCAACCGTGGCACTCCGTTGCGTAAATCGATCGCCGGCCGAGCATCGCATCGGCGGCTGCGCGAACCCGGCTCCGATCCCGCGTGGACGCGCTGGCGAGATCGATTCGAGCGCTTGATCGAGCGTGTCGGCGCAGCTGCTGGCGCTGGCGGGTGACATATTCGCGCGCATGCGCGGTGAGCTGGGCGAGCTCGCCCGAGGACTGATCCATTGCCGCCGTGAGCGTCAAGACGGCGCTCCAGCGCTCCGCCGCGAGGGCCTCCTCGCCGAGCTGTTCGTGCAACTGCGCCAGGCTGATCAGAGCCGGCAGGAACCTGCGGTCGACGGAGAGCGCGCGTTCGAGCGCGCCTCTCGCGCTTCGATCTGGTCCAGCTCGGCGCCGAGCCCGGGCGAGGTTCAGCCACAGCTCGGCGGCAGCGGGATCACCGCGACAGGCGCATCTCGAAATGCTCGGCGGCCGCTCGCGCGTCGCCTTCGCAAGCGCCTCGAGCCCAGCGCATTGCGCGCCATCGGCTGATCCGGATCGAGCGCGAGCACCGCCTCGAAATGACGGCGCGCGTCGGAGCTGCGGCCGGACTGGCGCGCGCGCGCGGCCTCGTTGAGAAGTTTTTGAAGAGTGGGTCGGCCATGCGGCTGGATGGTGACGCGGCGGGCCGGGACGTCAAGCTCGACGCCGGGCGCGCCGGCGGTTTAGGTGGCCATTGTGGCTGACAAGAGTGGCAGGACCTGCTTCGCCAGGCATCGCACTTGCGCAAGGGCGGACGCTTCGACGAGGCGATCGCAGCCTACCAGCGCCTCCTCGCGATAAAACCCGACCTGCCCGACAAGCTGGTACAATCTCGGCCTGGCTGCAACGCCGGGCGCGGGCTTTCGAGGATACCGCTCGCCTCCTACCAGCGGGCGCTCGATCTCGGCGTGCGCGAGCCGGAGGAAGTGCATCTCAATCGGGCGGTGATCTATGCGGACCATTTGCACCAGCCCGAAAAGGCCGAGCGCGAGATGACGCCGCTCTCGAGAAAAACCCCGCTTACGCTCCGGCGCTGCTCAACCTTGGCAACGTTCGCGAGGACCTGGGTGACCGCCCCGGCGCGCGACGGCCTATGAGCGGGCGCTGGACGTCGATCCAGTCAACATGCTGGCGTTAGCGAGGCTGGCCGGACTGTCGCACGCGGCGGAATTGGACGTCACGCTCGCGACGCGCCTGCGAAGCGCGCTTGAGCAGCCCGGCGCGACTGCCGCGGAACGCGCGGATGTCGGCTTCGCCCTGGCAGATTTGCTCGACGCATCGGGCAAGTACTGACGAAGCCTTCGCCGCCGCGCGTGCGGCCAATCAAGCGAGCCGCGAGGCCCGCATGCCGCCTATGACCGGAATGCGCATGAGCGCTTCGTCGACCGGCTGATCGCTGCATTCGACGAGCCCGTAAACGCGCCAGATGCGGGGGCCAGTCCGATTTTCATTTGCGGATGTTCCGCTCGGGCTCGACGCTGGTCGAACAAATTCTCGGCGCGCATCGCGTCGTCACCACCGGGGGCGAGCTCGACCTCATCCCCGCGCTGTCAGCCGGATCCGGGTTACCCGCATCCCGTGACGCGCGCCGGCGCAGCGGCGATCGCGCAATGGCGCAGCGCCTACCTTGACGGGCCTGCCGGCGCTGCCGAGCGGACCCGGCTCGTCACCGACAAGAGACCCGACAATTCCTGCACATGGAACTCATCAAGACGCTCTTCCCGAATGCCCGGATCATCCACACCGCCGCAATCCGCTCGACAATCTGCTGTCGCTCTACTTCCTCCATCTCGACCCGGCATGGCCTATGCGCTCGATCTCGACGATGCAGCGCACTGGTACCGTGAATATCTGCGGCGATGGCGCATTGGAAGGCTCTGTATCCAGAAGATATCTATAGATGTGGATTACGATGCGCTCGGTGGCGCAAGCCCCAGCCGGTGATTTGAGCGCCTGCTCGAGCTTCTGTGGGCTCGGGTGGGAGAACAATGTCCTCGATTTCCACCGCAGCCGTTCCACCGTCAAGACGGCGAGCGTGTGGCAGGTGCGCCAACCGCTTCACACCCGGTCATCCGGTCGCTGGCAGAATTATGAGAAGTATCTGCCGGACCTCAATAAACTTAGAGGCCGCGCAGCGACTTGAGAGGATCACCGCTCGGCATACCCGTGCCCTGGGCCTGCCGAATCCGATCCATCTCCAGGCGGTTCTCCTCTTCCTGGTTTTTCCACTCGCGCAGTGTGGCGCAAACCTTGTGGGCCTTGAGGCGCGAACCGAGGGTGTCCTCGGTGCGGCAGATGATCTTGTTGAGCGGGTCGGCGTTTTGTCAGCCGACGCGGTCTGCTGAGGCAGCGCGGGTGCAGCAGGCGGTGCCGGCTGAGCAAGCGCAGGCGCGGCCGCGAGGAGAGAGCAGTGAGGATGGTGAATTTGAGCATGACATTGCCCCATGTGTGTGGACCAGTCTCTATACCGCCCAACCATCCTCCGCGCCAGTGCGTCACTTCATTGCGGCCGCTCTACGTCGAAGGCGACCGTCAGACGCTCGCCTTCGCCGAATGGACGTGTGCCGTGCCACATGTAGGAGGGGAATAGCACCAGCCGGCCGGGTTTCGGCTCGATCGTGCGGAATGGAGGCACGTCGATATCGAAGCAAGTTGAGCGCGGCTCGCCCAAAGTCAGATAACCCGCTTCGCCTCGGCCAAGATCCGGGGGCAACGAGACATAGAGGGCCGAGCTGATCCATCCAACGGGGTGAACATGGTTGGCGTGGTATCCAGCTTTCCGAAGCAAGACCGACCAGGATCCCGCGAATTTGATGGACCGCGCTTCTGCGACAGCAGTGGATGCGCCGAATCAGGAGGCGGGAGCTGAGCTACATGGTCTGCAACGGCCGCCTGGACCGCGTCTCGCAGGCGCACCAAAACAGGGTCGATCCGCATAAAAATATCGCCGTCGGTCTGGCTTCCGCCGCGGAGCGATTGCTCTAGCGGGTGGCCCGACAGCTTGTGCAATCCGCGCAGCGTCGTGGCGAGCTCGTCCAAGGGCGGCAGCCGGTCGGCGATGTCATAGATGCCGACGAAGCTTTGATCGCCCTCGAGCCATTCCCAGCGCTCCGGATCGAGCACACGCCAAACAATCGAGGCGTACGGGTAGAACATGTAAGCTTCGGGACGATGGAGCCAGGCTTCGATAATTTCAGACGCCTTCTCCAAACGGCCGGCGCGAATGAAATGGCGCACGCGGCGAATTTGAACCGGCGGTGGATCGTCACTCGTTTCGAAGGGTGCCAGAAGGCGCTCGGCAATCTCGATCTGGCCGGTCTCGGCGAAGATCACGGCCTCGTTGACAGCGAATACTGGAGTATCGCCGATCGCGGCTCGCCCGAGGCGCGATCACCCGAAGCGCTTCGTCCCAGAGTGCGTGCCCTAGGGCTTGGATCGCGGTTACTCATAGATCGATAGATTGCGGATACGCCCGAAGCGCCTCTTCGAAGCTGCGGGTGAAACCCAGGCGTTCGCCCTCCATCCAGCGAAGTTGCGACAGCAAGGTGTGGCCCTCGACCCACAAGGGCGAGCGCTTAACAATCTTCTCGAGGCCTGAAATCGCCGTACTGACGTCGCCTTCCGAGACAAAGGCCATCGAGAGGCAGCTAACGATCTTCGGATCACCGGGCGACAACCGCAGTGCGTGACCATAAGCATCGACGCTCGGCAGGCCCGCTTCGTACAGAGTCTGCGCCAGCGCATGCGCCGACTTGACGGCATTCGGGTTGAGTTCGACCGCGCGGCGCAGCGAGGGAATCGCCTCTTCGCGCCGATCCAGCTGGCGAAGGATCAACCCATGGATGTTCCACAGGCGGAAGTCTCGCGACGTGCGGAGCGCGCGCTCGATTTCCGGCAAGTGCTTTTCAGCGTCGCCGCTGTTCCAGGCGGCAGTCGCCCGGTGGAAGATTTCGTCGTCATTTGCACGCCCGATACGAATACTGGGGTGGGGCGTAAGCGATTTTGTAAGCGGAGACATCGTCTAGCTTTTCAAACGTTGAGGCACTGTTGCCCCCGCACGAAGAGGACCATGGTTGGCGATGAAGTTGGCGCCGCTTGCGCCGATCACGGCCGCGACGACTTGCGGTCGCCGGCTCCGAGAGACGGTGGCCACAGGTCGATGATCAGGACGACCCGCAAGTTCGTCGCTGTCGTTCCACGCCTCATGCTCGATCGTGTCGTCGAATACGAATGCCTCGCCCGACGCGCCATTCGCGGGTGGTTTCGCCGACCCGAAACCCGCAATTCGGCGGAACGATCAAGCGGCAGATGGCAGACCAGGCGCGTGTTGGCGACGCCGGTGTGCGGCGGGAATGCGCGTGCGCGGCGCGAGCAGCGAGAACATCGCGTTGGGCGACGCGCCCGGCACGCTGCGGCTGGTCCATGTTGGACAATCGCGTGCGATCGTTTGCGGGCAATGGCGGGCATTGGCCTCGACCCGTCCGCCATTTTGCAGCAAATGGATCGCCGTCCACTTGCGGATTGTTGTTGAGCTCCGTCCATTGCCGCATCGGAACCCGCTCGGGATATTGGATGTAGGGCACCATCTCGGCCGCTTCGGCCGCGAGCAATGCGTCGAACTCGGCACGAATTGCCTCCGGTCGCTGCTCCGAGCTCGCGCAAGCCCGGGAAACAGCTCGCGATCGTGGAATTCAATTTCCGGCATACCCGGGATAGTGAAAGTCCGACGGCTCCTGATGGAAATGGCGCGTCTTGCCGTGAACGATTGGAGACGAATCGCTCGGCACGCGTCTCGCTCGGCCGGACTCGAAATCGGCGAGGAATATCCTGCGCCAGCAAATGCTCTTCGAGCGACGTGCGGTATTCGTCATGCCGCTTCCTGCGCGTGGGCGACCGCCGGCTTCATCGGCTGCCGGTATCTGCTCGCCCGGGCGGCAGCTGGCGCGAGCGCATGGCCGAATTCCTCGCCGGCATTGGGGTCGCCAGCGCGTCGAGGATCACCGCCCGACAGAGGAGCGACGAGAAATCGAGCGGACTGAGCGCAAGGCCGCGGTCGATGCGCCGCGAGCGCGCCCTGGAGATCGCCCGACGCCTTCCGCATCGCCGACAGTTTCGTCCACAGGTCCGCGCTCGGATGAATCGGCCTGCGACCGCCTGTTCCAGCAACGACGCGCGCAGCGCGAACTGCCCGGCAGCGGCGGCGCGGTCGGCCTGTTCCTCGAGTGCTTGGTCCCGGGCATCGCATAGGCATCATGATAAACGGCGTGAGCTGCAAAGACAATGCGGTACGTCAGGCGATTCGGGGCGCCGCCTGTCTCGCGGATCCATTGCGAAAACACCCATTTCTCGCCTGACGTCGGCGGCAGTCCGGCGTGGAGAGTCAGCGGGTCGGGACGTGCCGTCGCGGTGTCACATTGGCCCAGAACATGCGTCGCCCGTCTCGGCGCGATAGCTCAGCCCGATCTTCGGGAATTTGGTCTCGCCGCCTTCAAAACCCTCGTTGAGATAGATGAGGAACGTGGCGATGCGCTGGCCATGTGACCCAAGATTCTCGCGGTAGGCCGCGTTGCTGGGTCCATGAAATCGTGATGCGGCTTGAACTCCTGACCGATCGCGTAATGGAGCACCTGCGCGGGTTCGAACGCGGCACCGGCAGCTTAGTCACGGCCGATATCCGGGTCCGCAGGATCTCGGTCACGACATTCATTTCTCGAACACCAGCGACGACGGCGGCTTTATCGCGTGCAGGGTCGCAGGACGAGTTCTCCCGAAGTCCTTGATCGAACACCGTGGCTGGCGCGAGCTGCTTCCGGGCGCGTGCGACGATCCATCGGCATTCGGCCGCCGGTGGCGAATCCTTCGATCACTCGTATCCTCGGAGTTCGTCAGGACCGACGAATTTCCCCCGGCGCGAGCAGTTGTTCGATCGCAGGATCGCGCGAACGGACTTCATGCCAATGGCCGCGGTTCTTCTGGGTACCCAAGACATCGTTGAGAATTGTCGGCGAGCAGGAGAAGCTGCCTGCCCGGGTACGCGAGCCTTGCACGGCCGCGAGCTGCAAATAAGTCGAACGCCTGCGCCCACTGCCGGCGGACCGTCGGTGCCGCATTGGCGGCCATCGCATGATACGCCGCAAGGCGCTCGCCGCGCCTCGGCATAGCCTTTGGCAAGGCCTCTTCGAGCATACTGCGACGGCACGTTGGACATCGTCCGGCGGCGGGCGGTTCGAAACGAGCTGCATTGCCGTCGCGAACATGCCCTTGGCTTCGCGGCTTTCCTCAGGTGAATTGCCCGCAGGTCCGCTCATCACCGACCCGTCCTAGTCGCTCCGCGCGCAAAAGAAAACGGCGGACCTCTTGCGAGGCCCGCCGCAATCTTGTCCCTTTGCCGCGACTTAGAAGTCGACGGTCACGCCCGCGAACATGTAGCGACCGAGTGCAGTTGTACACCTGCGGGAAGGTGTTGCCGTTGCCGAACCGGCCGCGACCACCTGGCCACCGGCGATCGGAGGCTGACGATCGAGGATGTTGTTGGCACCGAAGCGCAGGTTGAACTTGTCCGTGATCCGCGCGGTCAGCGCCAGATCGAAGTAGCTCACTGCGCCGCCAGTCTCTCCGGTTGCCAGGGATCGGGTTGGCTTCGCGTGCCGCAGCCGGAGGTCGCCAAGGCATGATGCGTCGCAGTGGACGACCGGAGAAATAGCGCCATTGGCCAGAGATGCCCAGGCCGTTCGGCATCTGGAAGCCGACACGCAGCTTGTGCCTCCATTTCGGGCTCGGAGTGGAGCCGGCGAAGCGGCCGACGCCCGGATCGGCCGGACTTCCCAGCTGCTTCACATAGGTGCCGACGAAGCTGGCATTGAGTGTCCCTAGTCCGCCGAACTTGCGCGAGTAGCTGCCCGAGAAGTCGAAGCCCTTGGTGAACAGGCCAACACCCGAGAAGTTCTGGTTGGTCAGGACCACGAACCCGCTGGTGCCCTGGAACAAGCTTCCGTTCGCCGGATTACGCTGAATGAGGGCGCACGCCGACGGATCGGCGGGCCGTCCAATGCCGATGCAAGCATTGAATGTGCCCGCGAAGGTCGGCGCACCGATCAGGTTCTTGACCTTGATGTTGAAGTAGTCCGCCGTCAGCGCAAGGCCCGGGATGAAGCGCGGCTGAATGATCGACGCCGAGCGTAATCGGTATCCGCCTTCTCCGGAGTCAGGTTCGCGTTGCCGCCGAACAGGCCGTTGTACTGGTTCGCCGGATTTGAGGAATGTTGCCGTACTGGGCGGCGGTCACGCCCGTAAGCTGACACTGCGCAAGAGTGGCGCTGGGCGTGTCGACGCCGGGAGTAGCGCCGGCGCACGGATCGACAGCGCCCGAAAGGCCGAGCGACTGTCGGGAAGAACAACTCGACGACGTTCGGCGCGCGAACCGCGCGGTTGTAGCTGCGCGGAACCGGATGTCGCGGATCGGCGCGAACTCCAGCCGCGATCTTGTAGGTGTCCGTCTTGAAGCTTTTTTCGACGCCGATCCGTGACCTTGTAGTCGGAATAACGATAGCCGGCGCTGATCTGCAGCAGATCGATGAAGTTGTGCTCGACGATCGGCACCTGCGACTCGGCGAACAGCTCGCGTACGTCGAACCGGCCGTTCACCGGCGGCGTCGGACCGCCCTGGCCGGCGAGATCGCCACGTCGCGAACTCGTTATCGGCCTGGAAGTCGAGGCTCTGCTTGCGATACTCGGCGCCAACGTTGAGGCCGATGCCGTTTTCCGCCCACGGCGTCTTAACCCCGTATTCGCCGCCCTGAACGGTGAAGTCGACGTGGCCGATGTTTCGTTCGACGATGCCGCGCTGGAAGCCCGGAGTCTGGAGGAATTCGAGCGCGTCCTGCGTCACGCCGCCCGTCGTGAAGATGTTGTACGGAACGCAGTCCGGGTCGGCGGTCCCGTTCAGGAGCGGTCGACCGCGGCATCGACCGGCAGACCGGTCGCCGGGTCGGCGACGACGTCCAGCGCCTGGCTGAGCCGGCGAATCGAGAAGTCGTTCTTGTAGCTTTCGGTCCGAACGTGCGCCGAACTGGCAATAAGATCGTAGGAGATGCCGCGGAGCGGGTCGCCCTTGATGCCGGCGACGATACGATAATCGGTGTGCAGACGTCGTCGTTGCGGCCGCCGCCTTCGACGTTGCGGCGGGCGAGTGATCGACGAGCCGCCGCCATTGTTGAACGCGGTCGTGACCCGTGTGACCGGATCAGTCGGACCGACAGTCCGATGTCGCCGCCGGGGTCGCAGATCGACTGGTTCGCCAGCTGCTGCAGCAGAGAGCAAGCGGGTTGTCGCAGTTGATCGCGTTGAGTTTCGTGTTGAAGAAGTCGCCCGACGGAGCGATCTGCGCGTTCGTGTGGTCGTCCATGAACATCGCTTCAAGGTACGGCTTCGCACCCGGGCTGATCTCATAATCCGCGAACGCACCGAACGTGTAGCGCTCGTCCGGACGCTGATAATAGTTATACGGGTCGAAGTTGAACGGCACGAACCCGGCGTAAGCGAACTGGTTCGCCTTCGACGTGAGTAGAAGTATGTGTTGCGCGGTGAGTAGAAGAAAGTGCGGACTCGATGTCGCCGAGCCGCCGCAGTTGAATCGTGCCGGTAGCGGCAACGTCGCGGTCTGATCGCGCCGAAGCCGCAGAAGGAATAGTCGCGCGCGACTGCAGCACCGGCTGCTGTCTGCGGTAGGTCGCATAGACCTGGGCGTGGCCGCGGCCGTCGTCGAACGCAGCGCCGATCACCGCGGCGATGTCTGCGCGCCGCCATTGACGCTGAGGCCGTGCGGCGGACGGAAGCCGGACGGGCCTGTTCGGCATCGATGAATGTCGCGCGTCAGTCGCGGTTGTCGTGCATGAACATCGCCGCCTGCGCATCGATGCGGACGCCGGTGAAGGTGTTGTCCATGATGAAGTTGACGACGCCGGCGACCGCGTCCGCGCCGTACACCGACGAAGCGCCGCCGGTCAGAACGTCGACGCGCTTGATCAGCTGGTCGGGATGAAGTTGGTGTCGGCACGGGGTTGCCGGTGTCGCCCGGCTGCAGGCGGCGGCCGTTGATCAGCACGAGGGTGCGCTAGGGCCGAGGCCGCGAAGGTTGATCGTCGCCGTACCCGATGCGCCGTTCGAAATGTTCGAACCCTGCGCCGCGAACGACTGCGGCAGCGAGTTGATCAGATCTTCCGTGCGGCTGGTGCCCTGAAGCTTGATTTCCTGGCTCGACAGCACCGTCACCGGGCTCGCCGAAGTGAGGTTCGGCTGCGGAATGCGCGTGCCGGTGATGACGATGTCCTGCGACGGACTTGACCGGCTCGCCCTGCGCGTTGGTCGACGGAACCGTCGTCTGGCCCTCTTGCGGAGTGGTCGTTTCGGGCTGCGCGTTGGCTGCGCCGGCAGTGTCCGCCGGATTTGCGGCGGAGTCGGCGTGGTTTGCGCAAAAGCGGGCGTGGCAAGCGCGCCGACGCCGACAAAAAGAGTCGTCGTGAGCAGGCGCTGACGGAAATCGAGCATCATGAATTCTTCCCCTTCACTAGCCGCGTGCGAGCGCGGCTGCCGTGGAACGGCGAATGCGACTTCGCCGAACTGCCTGTTTGATAGGTGAAGCAATGAGAGGCTGGCAACGGCTGGCGGCCCGGTCCAAGCGAGTTGTCGATGCGCTGTATCAATTTTGCAACAGAGCGAGATTGCGCTGGATCGCGTCGGCGGGATAGCCTCAATGCAAGATTCGCAAGGACCTCAGATGATGCGCAAGGCACTGATGACTGCAGCGGTTTTCGCCCTGGTCGCGAGCAGCACGCAAGCACGACCGATCCCGAACACAGGCACGCCGCAGAGCATGCAGCAACTGATCGCGTGCCGCACGATCGCCGATTCGGCGCAGCGGCTCGCCTGCTACGATCGCGAGGCGGCCGCGGTCGACAAGGCGATCGCGTCGAGGGACCTGGTCGTGATCGACAAGGCCCGGGCGACGGCCGCCAAGCGTAGCCTCTTCGGTTTCTCGATCCCTAATTTCGGCGGCCTGTTCGGCGGCGGCGAGAACGATGTGAAGCAAATCGAAAGCACGATCGTCACCGTCGGTCACAATGCGGAAGGCGGCTGGCTGCTGAAGCTCGCCGATGGCTCAGTCTGGACACAGATCGACGATGCGGAGCTGGGACTTCCTCCCGAGCGGGGCCAGAAAGTGGTCGTCTCGCGGGGAAGCCTGGGAAGCTTCTACATCCAGCTTGGCAAGCAGCCCGGATTCAAGGTGAAGCGAATCGGCTAGGCCGTGTCAGAGCGCTGTTCAGCCTTGAGACTTGCCTCGGCGTCAACATAGGCCTCCTGCCGCTCGACGCTCCAGTAGCGCAGCTCGTGCAGCGGGATGCGTGTGCCGGTGACGGCGCAGATCACATGGTCTCCGTCGGACAGCAGGCGGAAGGTTCCAGGCAGATAATGCACCCGAGCCGCCTTGCCGCTTCCGGACATTAACATGGAGTCACTCCTCGCCCTGGTCGAACAAGCCGGGCTGCGGCGGCAGATAGGATCGCTTGGCCGGCCGCTCAACCCGCGCCTGCCGAGCAGGTGTGCCGTCCACGGTCGCATCCACTTCGCCATCGCCGAAGCGCAGGCTGAGCTCGCGCGACGCGCGCGCCTCCGCGGCGTGAGAGAAGTCTTGCCCGTGCGGTCGGTCACCCGGACGAAACCGCGGCTCAGCGGACGCTCCGGATGCACCAGCTCGGCCATTTTCCACGCGGCGCTCAAACGTTCAGACAGGCGCGCGATTCTTTCATCGACCAGCTCGCGGCGGAGGCGGCCGGCCACGAGGTTCATGTCGGCCCTGGCGTTTCCGGCGCGCGCGGCAAGCGAGCGCGGCAGGCGCTCGCCAAGTTCGTCGACACGCTGGACCACGGGGGCAAAGATCGACCGCGGCTCAGGCCAGCGGCAGACCGTCAAGTCGAAGCGTTCGCGGCAGCGTTCGGCGCGGCGGGCGAGACAGTGCTGCGCCCGATGCGATAGCTCGGCGAGCTGCGCGAACAGCTCCGCGCGCACCGGCACTGCAATCTCGGCGGCCGCGGTCGGAGTCGGCGCGCGCAGGTCGGCGGCAAAATCGATCAGCGTCGTGTCGGTCTCGTGGCCGACGGCAGAGATCAAGGGAATCGGCGACTCGGCGGCGGCGCGGACCACCTCTTCCTCGTTGAACGCCCACAGATCCTCGATCGAGCCGCCGCCGCGCGCGACGATCAGCAGGTCGGGACGCGGTTCCAACGACGCAAAGCCACGAATTGCCTCGGCGATCCTGGTCGCGGAACCCTCCCCCTGCACCGGCACCGGCCACAATATCACTCGAGTCGGGCAGCGGTCCTCGAGCCGATGGAGGATGTCGCGGATCACCGCGCCCGTTGGGGATGTCACCACGCCGACGATCCGCGGCAAGAAGGGCAGCTTGCGCTTGCGCTCGGGCGCGAAGAGACCTTCGGCCGCGAGCGCTTTCCGGCGCTTTTCGAGCAATGCCAGCAGGGCGCCCTCGCCCGCCAGCTCCATCCGCTCGACGACGATCTGATATTTGGACCGGCCGGGATAGGTCGTGAGCTTGCCGGTGGCGACGATCTCCGCTCCATCCTCGGGTCGGAACGCGAGCGCGGCCGCATTCCCCCGCCAGATCACGGCGTCGATGCAGGCATTCTCGTCCTTCAAAGTGAAATAGCAGTGTCCGGAGCCGTGCCGCTTGAAACCCGAAATCTCGCCGCGCACCCGTACTTCGCCGAACGCCGTCTCGATGGTTCGCTTCAACGCGCCCGAAAGCTCGCTGACGCTGAGCGCGGGCGAATTGTCGCCGGAAGCGACGTTCGCTAACAGGCCGGGGCGCGTATCGTCAGGGAGATCCATGGACATATTGCTGTTGGGGTCGGGCGGACGCGAAGATGCGCTCGCGTGGCGGCTTAGGCAATCGCCAAGCTGCGGTCGATTGATTGCGGCGCCCGGAAATCCTGGGATCGGCCGGTGGGCGGAGTGCGTTCCGGCGGACCCATGCAATGCAGCAGCGGTCGTCGAACTCGCGCAGCGCAACGGCATAGATCTCGCGGTTATCGGGCCAGAAGCGCCGCTCGTCGCTGGAGTGGCCGACGCCCTGCGCGCGGCTGGTATTCCGGTGTTCGGGCCCAACGCAGCCGCGGCGCAGCTCGAAGGCTCAAAGAGCTTCACCAAGGATTTGTGCCGGGCGAATGGCATCCCGACGGGCGATTATATCCGCGCCGATCGAATGCAGGACGCGCTCGCCGCGCTCGACCGGTTCGGAGCGCCAGTCGTGATCAAGGCCGACGGCCTAGCGGCCGGCAAGGGCGTCACCGTGGCGATGAGCCGGGCAGAAGCCGAGGCGGCGATCCGCGCGGCGGGCGATGGTCCGCTGGTGGTCGAAGAATTTCTGGAGGGTGAGGAAGCGAGCCTGTTCGCGCTCGTGGACGGCGACACCGCAGTGCCGCTGGCCTCGGCTCAGGACCATAAGCGCGTCGGTGAAGGCGATACCGGTCCCAATACCGGTGGGATGGGCGCCTACGCGCCGGCACCGGTGCTCACGCCGGAGCTGCAGAAACGTGCGATGGACGAAATCGTGCTCCCCACGGCGCGGGCGCTCGCCGCCGCAAGAACGCCGTTTAGCGGCGTGCTTTATGCCGGGCTGATGCTTACGGCCGACGGACCCAAGCTCATCGAATATAATGTCCGCTTCGGCGATCCCGAGTGCGAGGCGATCATGCCGTTGATCGAGGGCGATTTCGCCGAGCTGCTGCAGGCGGTGGCGACCGGCCGCCTCGCCGAAATCGCTCCGCCGGTGCTGGCGCGCAAAAATGCAATGACGGTGATCCTCGCGGCGCGCGGCTACCCGGGCACGCCCGTCGGCGGCGGCACGATCCGAGCCATCGAAGCCGCCGAACAGGTTGAGGGCGTAACTGTTTTTCACGCCGGCACCGCCTCTGCCCAGGGCCGCCTAGTGGCGAAGGGCGGGCGGGTGCTCGCCGTCACCGCCGTCGCCGACACGCTTGCGAGCGCACGCGCACGCGCATACCGGGCGGTCGACCAGATCGATTTCGCCGACGGCTTCCACCGCCGCGATATCGGCTGGCGCGAACTCGCGCGCGAGGATGCATGAACGCCTGGTGGGGCTATTTCTTGCCGGCCTTTTGCGCGGGTCTGGTCTTCGGCGGGATCGCTGGAGCAGGCGCGTTCCGCGTGAAGATCGTGCGCCCGAAGGACCGGCCAGCGGAGCCGGACCTTGTCAATCAGCCTCGCCAGCGGCGCCTCGCCTTCCTGATTGCCGGTGCGGCGCTGTCGATCGTAGCCGCGGCGACCTGGCATGGGCCGCTCGGCGCGGCCGACCGTTTCACCACTAAGATCGAACGGAGCGCCCGCGAAGTGCTCGCTGCTAACTACGCGCCAAAGGGCGTCAACGTGCAGATCCACCACGGGCCGCTGACACGGCAGCTTATCCTGTCCGGGCCAAGCAACGACTTTCAGCAAGCCGAGGCCGCGCGACTGCTCGAACAAATTCCGGGCGTAGGTGACGCCACCTGGACGCGGTCCGCCGGCATTCCGCTGGTTATCGAAGGCGCAATCGCTGCGCTCCTGGGCTTTCTTTTTGGCTTGCTGCTGGCCTATCTGGCCGAGCTCCGCCGAAGATATAATTCACAGTGGACCTGGTGACCTGAATGGATTTCATCCGCGAATATTGGTGGCTTATCCTCATCGTGGCGATTGCCGGCGTCATCGCTGTCATGCTGCTGCGGCCGCGCCAGCGAGTTGAGCTGACCGACAGCGCACCGATCCGCCCGCATATGGCGCATACGAGTCCTGCGGAGGGTCGCGGTATCGCTGCCGAAGCCGCGGCCGCCACCAGCGACGTGACCGGCGAACTTCTCGGAGCGCCCGTCCGCGGTGAGCTCGACGGTCAGGGGAAGCCGGGCGACGATCTTTGCCGGATGAAGGGCGTCGGTCCCAAATTCGCCGATGCGCTGCACGCAGTCGGCTTCATCCGCTTCGAACAAATCGCGCATCTGACTCCGACGGAAATCGAGCGTCTGGACCAGCAGCTGGGCGCGTTTAGCGGGCGCATCACGCGTGACCGGATCGTCGAGCAAGCGGATTATCTTGTGCGCGGCGACATCGACGGCTTCGAGCAGAGGTTCGGCAAGCTTTAGAGGTTACGGCCGCTTTGGATGGGAGGCTGTCGTCATTCGGCTAGTCCCTCGCCGATTTGCGGCGCCGACGCACGCGCGGGCCTTGTTCAACCGCAGCACCAGATCGGCGCGTTCGGGCATTTCGGCCAGAATGTGCCGCGTCAGTCGCTCGTAATGGCTCACGAATTTCACGACGGCATCATCATCCAAGAGGGCACTTCCGGCGGGATTAGCGGCCCGCAGTTCATGCTCCTGCTGGATGCGCCAGCCGAGCACGGTTTGCCACGCCGGGGCGGCCATAAGGACAAGCATGTCGATGCAGTCGAACAAATGTTGATACGCGCCGCCAAGCGCGTCGTTTACGAACCGGCGCCAGCGACCGTCGCGGTCCTCCTCGGCCTCGAGGCGGTTGACCGGATCGACGAGATCTTGAGCGCGCTGCGGCCGCGCGCCGACGCACCACCCCTCGAAGATCACAAGTTTGCAGTCTGCCTTGGCCACTGGCCAGTGCGCATATGGGGCGCGATCGTCGTGCGCTTTGTCGAAACGTGGCAACGCGACGGATTCGCCGCACTTGAGTGCGTTTAGAACCTCGATGCCAAGCATCGGATCGTGCGTGGCGGGGACGCCGCGCGTAGCGAGCAGCGGATGGATTCGCCTGGCCAGATCCGCTCGAGCGGCACGACCTAAATAGAGATCGTCGATGGAGAAGGTCACCGCGCGCTCGAAGCGCGCCGCAAGGGCGCCCGAAACAGTCGATTTTCCGCTGCCCTGCGCACCGCAGAGGCCGACGACAAGCGGCGTCGGCGAATGCGGGTCGGCAAGACGCAGGCTGATCGCGTCCGCGATAATTTCTTCAGGCGACACGGTTTTTCGGCTCGCGCCCGGCAAAATAATCCTCGAGATTATCGGCCGCCTGCATGCCCATTGCGGTGCGCGCCTCGATGGTCGCGCTCCCAAGATGCGGCAGCAGTACCGCGTTGGGCAGCGACAGCAGCATCGGTTCGACCCTGGGTTCGCGCTCGTACACGTCGAGACCCGCCGCACTGATTCGTCCTTCCGCCAGCGCCTCCGCCAGCGCACCCTCGTCCACCACCGACCCGCGGGACGTGTTCACCAGGATCGCAGTCGGTTTCATCATCGCCAATATACGGCGATCGATCAGGCGGTGTGTGGCGGGTCCGCCCGGCACGTGAAGCGAAAGAACATCGGCCTCGGCCGCCAGAGCCGCTAATGATTCGGCAGGAGTGGCACCAAGCGCTTGTTCGATTTCAACCGGCGCGCGGCTGCGACTGAAGTAAAGCACCGACATACCAAGGCCGCGCGACTTTGCCGCAGTGCTTCGGGCGATGCGCCCGAACCCGACGAGGCCGAGAGTGCGGCCGGTCAGGCCTTGGCCCAGCATGTGCGTCGGGCCCCAGCCCTCCCAGTCCCCGGCGCGCACGATGCGTTCGCCTTCGCCAGCTCGCCGGGCAGCCATGAGCATGAGCAGGATGGCGAGTTCCGCCGTCGCTTCCGTCAGAGCGTCAGGCGTGTTGGTAACGAGAATTCCCGCCGCGCGTGCAGCCTCGATATCGATGTGATCGGTGCCGGCCCCGAAGTTTGCAATGATCAGCACCCGTCGGCCCTTGGTCGCGATCAGAGAGGAGTCGATGCGGTCGGTGACCGTAGGCACCAGCGCGTCATGTTCGCGCATTGCCGCTTCAAGCGTTTGGCGATCGAGTGGCTCGTCACTTTCGTTCAGCGTTGTGCGGAACAGCCCCGCAAGGCGGCTCTCCACCGCCTGTGGAAGGCGGCGTGTCACCAGCACCGAAGGGGTCATTCAGGCAGATCGGTTGGCTGGCCGATCGTGAAAGCTGCCGACGACCCGGGTACGCCGGTTCCGGGCTGTCCGGAGCCGACAGTGACACGATAAGCCCCTGCCAAGACCCGGCGTTTGCCAGCCAGAGTCACGGCGCTGAGATCGCGCGGCGTCAGGTCGAAGCCGATGCTGCGCGCTTCGCCCGGGCTGAGCGAGAGGCGCTGGAAACCTCTCAAGGCGACGCGCGGCGCGCCGGGATCGTCGGGAAAATTGAGGTAAAGCTGAGCCACTTCGTCGCCTGAAACGGCACCGATATTGCGGACCTCCGCCTCAACATGAACGCGTTGCGCGGCGCCAGTGCCGGATGGTTTCACGACGAGCGACCCATAGCTGAATTGCGTATAGCTAAGGCCGTAGCCGAAGGGCCAAAGCGGCGTCCCGGTGAAATAACGGTAGGTGCGGCCGGTCATCGCGTAATTTTCGAAGTTCGGGAGCTGGTGAACGTCCTGATAGAAGGTGACCGGCAAGCGACCCGCCGGGTTGTTTCTGCCGCTCAGCGTGTTGGCAATCGCGGCTCCGCCCTCTTGGCCAGGATACCAAGCCTCGAGGATCGCATTGGCATTCTCTTTCTCCCACCGAGTCGCGAGAGCGCTCCCGTTAATCAACACCACGACCAGCGGCTTTCCGGCTGAAGCGACGGCGCGGACCAGTGCTTCTTCCGGCTCGGGCATGTCGATGGTGGTGCGGTCCCCGCCCTGGAAGCCCGGTTCGCTGACCGGCATCTCCTCGCCTTCGAGGGCGCTGGTGATGCCGACCACTGCGACGACCACATCGGCGTTTCTGGCGGCGGCGACGGCAGCGGGATCCGGCGCGTCGTTGACCCTGTGCCAGAAGATCCGGGCGTCAGAAGGCGCGCTGACCTCGAGCTTGGTGGGCACCCCCTTCTCCAGATGGGCGCGGCCCATGCTTGTACCGCCATAGGTCTGGGCAATCATTCGGCCGGCGACGCTTACGCGAGCCGTTCCGCTGGCTGTGACGCCGACACGATAATCCCCAGTCTCCGGCGCGGTCAGATAACCGCCCTTGAGCATGTCGGCGGGTATGGCATCGCCGCTGTTCGAGAGAAATTGCGTGCCCGGCACATAGGTGATCTGCGCGTTTGGGAACGCGGCCTTCAGACCCTCGAGCACGCTGACAGTGTGGGTCGGCTCGCCGTGATAATTGCCGAGCAGGCCCGGCGTCTGATCCGCGAGCGGGCCGACGACGGCGATGTGCTTCGCGCCTTTCAGCGGAAGGACGCCGTCATTCTTGAGCAGCACCATCGATTCGTCCGCGATCCGTAGCGCCAGCTGGCGGTGCGCGGGGCTGTCGAGCTCGCTCTCGTCGATTCGCGCGTAGGGCACCATCGAGGGCGGATCGAACATCCCCAGCCGCATCCGCGCGGTGAACAGCCGCACAAGCGCGCCGTCGACGGCGCTTTGCGGCAGATAGCCCTTCCGCACCGCATCGATGTACGGCTGATAATCGTCGCTGCCGGTCACTTCGCCGAAGGTGATGCATTCATTGTCCATGCCGCGCATCAGCGAGATCGCCGACGCTTCGGGTTGGCTTGCGCGGTAATGGTGTCCTTCAAAGATATCGTGGACTGCGCCGCAGTCGGAAACGACGTACCCGCCAAACTTCCACGCTCCTCTCAGCGTGTGCTGAAGCAGGAACTGGTTGGCGCACGCGGGCTCACCGTCAATTGCATTATAGGCGCACATGACCGACCCGGCGTGGCCCTCCGTCACCGCGGCGCGGAAGGCCGGCAGGTAGGTGTCCTCCATGTCGTGCTTGCTGACGTCGGCATCGGCGAAGTGGCGTGTCGGTTCCGGTCCGCTGTGAACCGCGTAATGCTTCGGCGTGGAAATGGCACGGTAGTAATGCGGATCCGAGCCTTGCAACCCAGTCACGTAGGCAACCGCCATACGACCGGTGAGGAACGGGTCCTCCCCATAGGTTTCCTGCCCACGCCCCCAGCGGGGATCTCGGAAGATGTTGATGTTCGGCGCCCAGAAATCGAGCCCCTCCATGGTGCTCGAATGTCCCTTCTTCATGAACTGATTGTGCTTGATGCGCCCCTCGACGCCGATGGTTTCGGCCATCTGGTGAATTGCGTCGGGGTCAAATGTGGCGGCGAGACCGACCGGCTCCGGGAAAACGGTCGTGCCCTTGGTCAAAACCCCATGCAGCGCCTCGCTCCACCAGTCGTAAGCCGGCACTCCGAGCCGCGGAACGGCGCGCGCGTGATTGACGAGCTGCGAGGCTTTCTCCGGCAGGGTCATCCGGTGCACGATGTCGGACGCCCGGACGTCGGCGGAAAGCGACGGGTTCAGATAGGCGGGGGTTCCGCGCCCCTCGGCATTAGCGGTGCCAGCTAGCGCCGCGCTCGCAGCCACGATGCCCCAGATAAAAATGCGCCTCAGCATCCCCCTGTCCCCTCTTCAAAGCAATCGGAAACATCGCGGGTTTGGCGAGCAGCCGCAATGGCAAAGGAGCGCTAGATCGCTTTTCCCTTGCTCTGCTCTTCCGCGGGGTCCGGGCTCAATGCGTTGACGGCGCAATGTAACCGGTTACCTAAAGGGGCTGAGGCGGGGGACCGGCAATGGCGAGCAGGGCTTCGGCGGACGCTGCATTTGCCGCTCGCCATCGTCACGATCGAACGATGATCGCTGCGACGGTGCTCGCGATCTGGCTGGCAATCGTCCTTGGCTTCGCAATCGACATGGTCGCCCGCGCGCGCAGCGGCACTTTGAGCTTCCCGCTGATCGTGCACCTGCACGTGATCGCTTACGCAGGCTGGCTCGTGCTGCTGGCGGTCCAGGTATGGTTGGTGCGAACCGGACGCGTTGCAGTGCACCGGCGGCTGGGTGTGGCGGCGCTGGTCCTGTTGCCGGCGATGCTCGTGCTCGGCCCGGCGACGGCCTTCTACGGGGTCGCCGACAACCCCTACATGCCCGACAAGTGGATCGCCTGGCTGAGCGTGAACTACACCAATGCCTTCGGCTCAGTCGCCCTGCTCACCGCAGGCTTGCTGATGCGGCGCAACGCCGCCGCCCACAAAAGACTGATGCTGATGGGCACGATCGCACTGACCGAGCCGGGTTTCAGCCGGATCTGGTTGTCTTTCCTCGAGGCGCGCCTGGGCGAAGGCTATGTGCCCTTCTATTTCTCGACGTACATCGGCACGCTGGTGCTGGTGATCGCCGTCGGAGCTTATGATCTTGCCACGCGTCGCCGCCTGCACCCGGCGTATATCGCCGCCGCCCTGTGGATCTTCGCCAACGAGGCGCTCGCGACCTGGCTGTTCTACCAGCCCTTCTGGCTGACCGCGATGAAGAGGATGACCGGGCACGCCGGGTGATCGCCGGCGCTTCCCTATTTCACAGCCGCAGCTTCGCTTTCCGCAGGTTTCCTGCGCGGCCTTGAAGCGATCAGCTTGTCGATCTTGCGGCCGTCCATGTCGACGATTTCGAGGGACCAGCCGTCGTGGCGGAATCTCTCGCCGGTCTCCGGCAGATGCTTGAGCACGGACAGCGCGAAACCGGCGACCGTCGAATAATCGCGGTCCTTGGGCAGGTTCATTCCCAAACGGTCGGTCAGCAGATCGGCGCTGGCGGCTCCGGAAATCAACCAGCTCCCGTCGTCCCGTTCGACGAGCGGCGGCTCCTCGCCTTGCTCGACATCGTGCGCGAAGGTTCCGGCAAGGGCAGCGAGCAGGCTTCCCGGAGTGACGATGCCTTCGAGATGCCCGTATTCGTCATTGACCAGCGCAAGCGGGACCTCGGCGTTGCGCAGCACCGTGAGCGCGTTCATCGCATCCATCAGGTCGGGGATAACCGGCGCGTTCAGGCACAGCTCCTTGAGATCGATCGCGCGCCCGTCGAGAAGCGCTGCGAGCGCGTCGCGCGTCTGGATCACACCGATGATATTCTCGACCGAACCGGCGGCGACCGGAATTCGTGTGTGCGTGATTTCGCGCAAGGCTTCGCGGACCTCGTCCGCGGTTGAGGCGACGTCGATCCATTCGACCTCGGTGCGCGGAGTCATCACTTCGCGCACCGGCCGGTCGGCGAGCCGGACGATGCCGGAGATCATCGCGCGCTCGTCCTCTTCGAGCACGCCCGCGGTCTGTGCCTCGGCGACGACAAGGTGCAGTTCCTCGGCGGTCACATGGTTCTTGGATTCGCGGTCGAGCCGCAGCAGCCGGAAGATCAGGACGCTCGAGCGGTCGAGCAGCCAGACGAAAGGCGCAGTAATCCTCGCCAGCCACCGCAGCGGGCGGGAGACGATAACCGCGATCGGCTCGGGCGAACGCAAGGCGAGCTGCTTCGGCACAATTTCGCCAATGACCAGGGAGATGAAGGTGGTGAGCACGATCACCAGCGCGAAACCGACCGTGTGCGCGGTCTTCGGGTCGAGACCGAGCAGCTGCACCCTCTCCGCAGTCGGCTCGCCCAGGGTTGCGCCGGAAAAGGCGCCGGCGAAGATCGCGATCAATGTAATCCCGCTCTGTACAGTCGAGAGGAAACGGCCGGGCTCGGCGGCAAGGTCGAGCGCGCACTGCGCGCCGCTGCTGCCGCTCCTCGCCATCGCTTTCAGGCGCGCCTCGCGCGAGGAGACGATCGCCAGCTCGCTCATCGCCAGAACGCCGTTGAGGCCGATCAGCGCGAGAAGAAGGAGGACGTCGAGCCAGGGAATGGGGTCTAGATGATCGCTCATGGGCGTTGCCTGGCGAGTCTTAACCCGCCGCGGGCTGTGATCACAAGCAGCCGCTCGGTTCACAGGCGGAACCATCCCGCCTATGCGCCGGTTTCAGGGGCTTTCCTGCACTCGCTTCGGAGCAATGACCATGCATGTATGCCGCACTCTGACAGCGGTCTTCTTGAGTTGTTCGCTGGTCGCGCTCGCGGGGTGCGAAACGGCTCCGCCGCCGGTGGTCCGGCCCGCAGCATTCATTCCGCTTGGGGTAGGAGCGGCCTACCTCAACGCCGACGTAATCGGCGGCTATCGCGCCCGGGCAGCGAAGATGCGCGCCGCGAAAATCCGCCCGCTGAGCGCTTATGCGGTTCCAGGCTATATGGCTGACCTCGACCGCGAGCTGCGCCAACAGACGGCAGGGATCGGCCTCGACGTGCTCAACCTCGGTACCAGCATTGTGGTCCGCATCCCCGCCACCTTCACGTTCGACGCCGGAAGCGCGGCGGTGAAAGCGCAAACCGACGCGACCCTGCTCGAGATCGCGCGCACGGTGAAAACCCGGAACCAGACTTTCGTCGACGTCCTCGCCCACACCGACACCAGCGGAACGCCGCAGGGCAATCAGGCGCTGTCCGAAAAGCGGGCGGCCGCTGTTGCGCTTTATCTCGCCGGGCATGGCGTGGCGCGAGCGCGGATCGCGTCGCGAGGTCTCGGTGAAAGCGCCCCGCTCTACAATCCCGACACCACGGAAACCCAAAAGGCCGCGAACCGGAGGATCGAGATCCGCCTCGTTCCGTATCGCTAGCGCCGCTCGGCGAAGAAGCCGCGCAGCAGCTCAGCGGATTCCGCCTCGCCAATTCCGCCGAGCACGTCGGGCCGATGGTGACACGTCGGCTGCGCAAAGATTCGCGCGCCGTGCACCACGCCGCCACCCTTGGCGTCCTCGGCGCCGAAGCGCAGCGCCTTGATCCGCGCCAGCGAAATGGCCGCGGCGCACATCGCGCAGGGTTCGAGCGTCACCCAGAGCGTGCAATCGTCGAGCCGTGAGCTTCCGAGCTTCGCCGCCGCCGCCCGAATGGCCTCCATCTCTGCATGCGCCGTCGGGTCCAGCGAGCCGCGCATGGCGTTGCGCGCTCTCCGCGACGATTTCGCCGCCGACAGTCACGACCGCGCCAACGGGCACTTCCGCCTCGACGGCGGCCTCCGCTGCCAGGTCGAGCGCCCGGCGCATCGGCGGTGGCATTGGAAAGTCCTGTCCGGAGCTTGGTCGAAGGATCATGCGGCTAGGTAGGTAGCCGCCACATCCGCCTGTGTCAGCTATTGCTCGGGCTAGTGGGCGCTCTCGTTGCCCTGCCGATCGGGTGGACGGATCTCGATCTTCGGCACCTGCATCGGCTTGTTGTCCTTCTGCAGCGTGATTTTGGGCACCGCCACATTCGCTGCTCCAGTGCCCACCTTCACCGATCCGGTCTCGACGTCGAAGGCGGGCGTCTGGCCCCCCGTCGCCGTCACTCCGTTGCGGGCGACCGAAATTTGGGGCGCCTGGGCGCCGCGGATCTGGTTGATATCGACGAAACCCGTCATCACCCCGGCAATGATCGCAAGGACGAGAATGATTAGAATGAACAGTACGGCGCGCATCGGAATCTCCAACTGCCTCTCGGCCGGGCTGCAGGAACATTAACGCAGTAACGATGAATGGGTTTCTAAAGGTCCGTCCTTGACGTTGACGAGAGGACGCCGAGCGGCTAACGGGCGGCGCTCTTCGGGCCTGGCTGAGGCTCGTCCAGAAATCAGGATGATATCGACCATGTCGCGGGTTTGCGAGCTGACCGGCAAGGGCCGGCAGGTGGGAAACAACGTTTCCCACGCCAACAACAAGACCAAGCGCACGTTTCTGCCCAATCTGCAGAACGTGACCTTGATCTCCGATGCGCTCGGGACGGGCGTGAAGCTGCGCGTGTCGACGCACGGCCTGCGCTCGGTCGAGCATGTCGGCGGCCTCGACAATTGGCTGCTGAAGACCAGCGACGACAAGCTCAGCCCAAAGGTCCGCAAATTGAAGCGCGAGATCGCCAAGAAGGCCGCCGAGCCGGCCGTCTGACTTAGCCGCCTACCTGGCGTCTAAATAATTGAATTTTCATATTTCTTCCTGAACGCGGGCTGCACCCGGCGTTCAGCATCCATTGCTCGCGAATCGCGCATAAGCCCCCTATCCGATGGGGTTTCCCCTTTTCCCCGTCGTGTCTGGCTTTGACAGGCAGTTCCCTCGCGTCGCGTAACGAGGGGGGCCCGGTGCGCGTAGTTGCACCGGGCCCGTTTTTTCCCTCCACCCTCGAACTCGAGGAGAGGATTATGCGCTTTCGAAGAGCCGCGCGAGTTGGTCGACCATTGCTCCGGCGAGTTGGTCGGCGTCCATGATCGTCACCGCCCGGCTATAGTAGCGGGTCACGTCGTGGCCGATGCCGATCGCGATCAGCTCGACCGGCGATTTCCGCTCGATCCACTCGATCACCTGGCGCAAATGCCGCTCGAGATAGGAGCCGCCATTGGCCGAAGCGGTGGAATCGTCGACCGGAGCGCCGTCCGAGATGACCATCAGGATCCGCCGTTCCTCGGCTCTCGCGATCAGCCGATTATGCGCCCATAGCAAAGCTTCGCCATCGATGTTCTCCTTGAGCAAACCCTCGCGCATCATCAGGCCGAGGTGGCGGCGCGCGCGGCGATACGGTTCGTCACCGCGCTTGTAGACGATGTGCCGGAGATCGTTGAGACGGCCCGGATTTAGCGGACGTCCCGCGGCGAGCCAGGATTCGCGGCTCTGCCCGCCCTTCCAGCCGCGGGTGGTGAAGCCGAGCACTTCGGTCGCCACTCCGCAACGTTCGAGCGTGCGCGTCAAAATGTCGGCGCAGATCGCAGCGATCGCGATCGGCCGTCCGCGCATCGAGCCGCTATTGTCGATCAGCAGCGAGACGACGGTGTCCTTGAACTCGGTTTCGCGCTCGATCTTGAACGAAAGAGCATGGCGCGGATTGACGATTACGCGCGCCAGCCGCGCGGCGTCGAGCAGTCCCTCCTCCTGATCGAAATCCCAACTCCTCGCTTGCTGCGCGAGCAGCCGGCGCTGAAGCCGGTTGGCGAGCCGCGTGACGACGTTCTGCAGGCCGCCCATCTGCTGGTCGAGGTAGGCGCGTAGCCGGCCGAGCTCCTCCTCGTCGCACAGCTCCTCGGCCTCGACGATCTCGTCGAAGCGCGTGGTGAAAGGCTTGTAGTCGGTCTCGGGGGACAGCTCCCAATTGCGCCGTCCCGGGGAAGCGAACATGCTTTCGCTGAGGTCGTCGCCCCCGGCCGCTTCCTCGTCGCCGGGCTCCATCTCCTCGGTGCTGCCCTCGGCGGAAGCGTCCTCGGTCTCTTCGCCGCGCATCTCGACGTCGCCGCCACCCGGAGCGCCTTCTTCGCCTTCCTCGGGCGTATCCTCGCCCCCGCCTTCCTCGCCTTCCTCCTCGTCGCCCCCCTCTTCGGGTTCGTCCTCGAACGGCTCCTCGGCGGCGGCAAGTTCGAGATCCTCGAGCAAACGGCGCGACAGCCTGGCGAACGCCGCCTGATCGTCGAGCGTGAGGCCAAGCCCATCGAGCTCGCCAGCGGCTTTCTCCTCGATCCACGATGAGACGAGCTTCAATCCGGCAATCGCGGCCTTGGGCGGAGCCTCGCCAGTCAATCGCTCGCGCGCGATCAGCCCAACGGCGGTGGCCAGCGGTACTTCCTCGGCGGTGCGGGCGCGGACGATGGCGTCGCCGCGCACGCGGGCCTCGGTCAGGTGCGCCAGGTTCTCGCGGACGCCGCCCATGGCGCGGGCACCGAGCGCCTCGACACGCGCAGTCTCGAGAGCGTCGAACACGGCGCGGGCTTCGGCGTCGGCCGGAGCCGTTCGCGCATGGAGCTTCGCGTCATGGTAACGCAGCCGGAGCGCGACAGAGTCCGCAGCGCCGCGCGCTTCCGCGACCAGCTTGGGCTCCAGGCCCGGCCCGGGGGACGCGACGCGCGCGGTCTTGCCCGAAGGCGGCGCAATCTCGGACGCGAACACCACGTCGACTTCGGGATCTTTCGCGATCGCCCGCGCGGCTCCGGCGAGCGCGCGGCGGAAGAGGTCGATGCGCTCCGCCATGAACCTGTTCTAGCTGGCGCTCATCCGCGACAAAAGTCCCGCTTGAAGGCGCGACCGATCCTGGCCGCAAATGCTATTTCGAGAAGCCGAAGCGCTTCAGCAGTTCAGCACGCGTAACGACTTCCCGCTTCGCATTGGTCACGGAAGTCATGTGCTCGTACACACCCGGCCGGACTTCCCTCCACCACGGTTTGTCGATCGGAGCCGCAAAGCATTGAAGATGCGTCAGATATGCATCGAGGGTCGGGAAGGTCTTGCCCATTGCAAAGGGCAGGTTGGCGACTCCGCCAGCGTTTGCTTCGGCGGCCAACTTCCTCTCCTTCGCGCAGGTGGACGACGTCGCGGATACTGTCGTCTGGGGCAATGGCCGATAGGGACTGGCGGCCAGCGCCGCAGCAGCGAACGTCGCGAGTATCATTTTGAAACAATGCCGAAAACTTCCTTGCGAGTCTATTCGCCGCGAAATTCTTGATCGAGATTAATCCCTATGCTTTGCTGTGGATTCGATCCCGAGCGACTCGGCGGTCGAAAACAGGGGAGCTGTAAATGGCGTTTTATGAACCGTTGGTCCGCGTTGATGTGACCGGGAGTCTTTTGGGAGTGCAGGCGCCGGACAGCGCCATCATGGAAAGCCGTATCGAAGGATTACGCTCGCAAATTGAAAGTGGCAGCGTGTCACCGATCCAGACGGATACTGCCGCCACGGCCGGGAGCCCGGACCTGACGCTTACGGGCCAACTGACCGATAGCGAAATCGCGGATGGCTACGGAGTTTTTACGCTCACTGGGGGCGTCACCTATACTTTTGCTGAGCGCGGAGCGGGCCCGGACCCACTCGAGGACTCCTATCTGCTGCTGGCGGATCTGGGTACGAACCAGTTTGTTGCACAGGATGACGATGGCGGCGTCGGCCGTTCATCGATGCTCACGTTCACACCTGATGTGACGGGCTCCTACGCGATCTACGCGTCGTCCTGGTATCAACTGTTTACCAACCAGGCGGACCCCGGCACCGACTACCGCGTCGACATGTGGATTTCGAATCCGGCCACCGACGTCGGCAGCACATTCGCTACGGCCACCGAGATTGGAACTGGAACAACTTACGGCAATCTCGAGCTCGCCGGCGATCGCGACATGTACTCGATCGACCTGACGGCTGGCCAGCTTTACAGCTTCACCTACGCTGGCGGCATTGCCGGACAACCAGAATTGGACGCGCAGACGCCCGGTGAAAGCATCGGAGTTCTTCGGCTATACGACAGCAGCGGCAACGTCGTTGCGTCCGGCGTCAATTACGAAACCGTGGTCAATTATCTGCCACAGGACAGCGGGACGTATTACCTCAGGGTCGACCCGTACGAAACAACGATGACAGGCGGCTACACGGTCGACATCTCATCGGTGAACCCGGCGGATTATAACCCGCTTGATTCGATCAACTGGCGCGACGCGAGCAACGTTCCGTTTGTCGACACAAATAGCGACGGACGAGGCGATACAGCGTACGTGTATTTCGCGCCGGCCGGCGAGAACTTCGGCGAGCTGGCGGACGATGGCGTGACGCCGATGACGACGTACGGCTGGACCGACTGGCAGATCAACGGCGTGATGAGCGCACTCCAGCAATACTCGCAGATCCTCGGGACCAATTACGTCATCACAAACGATCCCACGCAGGCGACCTTCCGGGTGATGACGACCACGTCCGACCTCTATGGCGCCTATGCCTATCCGCAGGACCCCGCCTATGGAACACAGCAGGGCATCGTCGTCTTCAACCTCGACAGCGGCGGGTTCGGCAATTTCCCCGAAAGTCTCGACCGGGGCGGCTTCTCGTACGAAGTGGTCTTGCACGAGTTCGGACATGCGCATGGTCTTGCCCACACGCACGACACCGGGGGCGGATCGGACATCATGCTTGGCGTGGGATCGTTCGATGATCTCGGGGTCTATGACCTCAACCAAGGCATCTACACGGTCATGTCATATAACGACGGATGGCAGACCGATCCCGATGGCGCGCAACCCTTCACAGCGGCCACGATCGGCTACGGCTGGCAAGGCTCGCTGAGCGCGTTCGATATCGCCGAATTGCAGGATCGGTATGGCGTTACGCCTTCCAACACGGGCAACAACACCTACACGCTGCCCGACACCGACGGCTCCGGCAACCTTCTTCCAGACGATCTGGGACAGCGGGGGAACCGACACGATCCGCTACAATGGCGAGCGTGCTGCGCAGATCGACTTGCTCGCGGCGACGCTCGATTATTCGCCGACGGGCGGAGGCGTGGTGTCATGGGCGAGCGGCGTTCACGGCGGCTTCAACCATCGCCAATGGAGTGGTCATCGAAAACGCCAGCGGCGGAAGCGGCGACGACGTCATTCTCGGCAATAGCGCCAACAATGTACTGAGCGGCAACAACGGAAACGACGCGCTGCTGGGCCGCGAAGGCAACGACACCGTCAACGGCGGCAACGGCAATGACGATGTCGCCGGCGGCGCGGCAACGACACCCTGAACGGCGACAACGGTGACGATCAGATGGACGGGGGCGCTGGCAACGACACGCTCAACGGCGGTAGTGGCATCGACGTACTCAATGGCGGCGCTGGCAACGACGTGCTCGTCGGCGGTCGCGGTTCCGACGTGTTTGTTTTTGCTGACTCCGGCACCGACACGATTAGTGGTTACGAGCGGGGCGAGGACATCGACCTCTCCGCCCTCGGCGTGGCCATGGCAAACGTGACGATCTCCTCGGGCGGCATCCATGTCGATCTCGCGGGCACCAGCGATCTCGACATCCTGTCCAACACAAGAGGTTTCTCGACATCCGACCTGATCTTCGACTCGGCCTCAGCAACGGCCGTTGCAAACGGGCAGGTCACGGCGGATGCGAACACTCAGATCACCACCGATGCTCCCCTGGCTTCCGAGATGGCGTCGATAGCGTCGAGCCATCACGGCATTCACGCGGATTATCACCTGGTTTGATCCCGATTGCAGAGCGTCCCGGTTTCGGCCGGGGCGCTCTTCTTTGCAGCTCTCAGGCTTTCTCGACCACGCTCTCCGGCAGGTCAGTCCCGAACACCCGTTGATAATATTCGGCGATCAGCGGCCGTTCGGCTTCGTCGCATTTGTTGAGGAACGACACTCGAAAGGCGTAGCCGACGTCGCCGAAGATGTGCGCATTCTGCGCCCAGCTGATTACGGTCCGCGGGCTCATCACGGTCGAGATGTCGCCGTTCATGAAGCCCTGCCTCGAAAGATCGGCGACCTTGATCATCTTCTCGACCACCGCCTTGCCGCCCGGGTCATCATATTCGCCCGACTTGGCGAGCACGATCTGCGCCTCGACCGCCGCGGGGAGATAATTGAGCGTGGCGACGATGTTCCAGCGGTCCATCTGCCCCTGGTTGATCGCCTGCGTGCCATGATAGAGCCCGGTCACGTCGCCGAGCCCGACGGTGTTGGTGGTGGAGAACAAACGGAACCAGGGATTCGGGCGGATCACCCGATTCTGGTCGAGCAAAGTGAGCTTGCCCTCGGCCTCGAGCACGCGCTGGATCACGAACATCACGTCGGGGCGTCCGGCGTCATATTCGTCGAACACCAAAGCGACCGGGTGCTGCAGCGCCCAGGGCAGAAGCCCCTCGCGGAACTCGGTCACCTGCTGGCCTTCGCGAAGGACGATCGCGTCGCGTCCGACGAGGTCGATGCGGCTGATATGCGCGTCGAGGTTGATGCGGATCATCGGCCAGTTGAGCCGCGCAGCGACCTGCTCGATGTGGGTCGACTTGCCCGTGCCGTGATAACCCTGGATCATCACCCGGCGGTTCTTGGCGAAGCCGGCGCAGATCGCGAGCGTGGTGCTTGGATCGAACACATAGGTCGGGTCGAGGTCGGGAACGCGTTCGTCAGGCTCGCTGAACGCCGGCACCTCCATGTCGGAATCGACTCCGAAGAGGTCGCGCACCTTGGCGATCTTGTCAGGAGAAGCCATCAGCGTCTCCGCCCGGCTTTCAGGATTCACGTTGGATAGGTCGGTCATAGCGTGGAGGCCTTAGGGGAAGGGCGCGCCCGCCTCAACGCTCACGCAACTTTTGGCGGCAGCGGGAAGAGCGTTATGAAACGCTTCGCCAGCTTCATGTCCCCCTCGACGCGGATCATTTCAAGAGGCGCGCCACCGTGGATCACCGCCGCGACGTTCGCTGGGGGAGCCGGTAAAGGTACACATCGCAATCGCCCACCGCTCGCACGTTCAACCTCGAGCCGGCCCTCGTCGAGAATGATGACGTAATTGGCTTCCCCGAGACGGAATCCGATCCGCGCATGGAGTCCCTCCGCCAGCGCCGGAGAAAGCAAAGTCTGCAGCGACATTATCAATGAAACGTGGCTCATCGGCAGCGTCGGATCGTGGCAGGACTGCGCGCCGCCCATCGGCCGAGCGAGGCGATGACCGGCACGGCTTCGAGGCCCCACTCGGTCGCTTCATAAACCTGGACCGACGCTGGCGGCGGAAGCTTGACCTTGCGCACCAGCCCCCGCGCTTCGAGCTCGGTCAGACGCTGGGTAAGCACATTCGCGCTAATTCCCTGAAGGTCCGCTCTTGAGCTCGGAAAATCGCCGCGGGCCGTAAGCCAGCTCGCGCAGCACGAGCATCGCCCAGCGCTCACCAAGCAGCTCCAGCGCATGCGCAAGCCCGCACGCGTCGTCGTAGCGCCGCTTTTCCTCGCTTTGTCCGAGTATTGGTTAGTTTTTGTAACTTCACAGTTGCAATTTATAACTTGTGGCGGCAAAAAGCAAGCGAATCGAGTCGCCGACGAGCGAAAAAGAGGAGGAAAGACGATGACGAGCCCAAAGATGATCTTCGTGAACCTGCCGGTCAGCGATCTGGAGCGGTCGGTGCGCTTCTACGAGGCGATCGGCGCCAGGAAGGAGCCCAAATTCTCCGACGACAAAGCCGCGGCGATGGTCATTTCCGACACCATCTTCGTGATGCTTCTGACCAACCCGTTTTATGCGACGTTCACCGGCAAACCCATTGCCGACGCGCACAACAGCAGTCAGGTGCTGCTCGCGATCTCGTGCGAGAATCGCGAGTTGGTCGACCGGATGGTCGAAGCCGCAGCCTCCGCCGGCGGCAAGGCTGATCCCGGTCCCAGGCAGGACCATGGAGTGATGTACGGCCGCAGCTTCGAGGACCCCGACGGCCACCATTGGGAGCCGCTGTGGATGGACCCGCAATTCGCCGAGCAGGGCGCGCACCCGGTCGAGGAGGCCGCACAAGCGACCGCGGCCTGAAACAATCCGCCATGCAATCAGGAGGGAACAATGCCCATCAATCCCAATGCCTCGATCGAGATCACGGCATTCAAGTGGGTCCCGCAATTCGCGCAAGGGCGTGGTGCGCGACCTGCGCGTCCGCTGGGCGCTGGAGGAAGCCGGGCTCGATTATCGCGTCCGCCTGCTCGGCCAGACCAGCGCCCGACCGAATATCTCAAGGAGCAGCCGTTCGACCAGGTGCCGTGCTTCAGCGACGGAACGCGTCAAGATCTTCGAGAGCGGAGCGATCGTCCAATATATCGGCGAGAAGAGCGAGGCGCTGCTGCCGAGCGACCCGCGAGGGCAAGTATCCGCGCGATCCAGTGGACCTATGCCGCGCTCAACAGCGTGCGAGCCGGCAATCCTCAACCTCCTTGCTCATCGACCGTCTTCTTCACCGGCGAGGAATGGGCGAAGCTGCGCCGCCCAGGCGCCGAGGACTTCGCCAAGCTGAAGCTCAAGCGCGTGTCCGACTGGCTCGGCGACAAGCAGTGGCTCGAGGGCGACCGCTTCACCATCGGCGACCTGATCATGGTCACCGTGCTTCGCTTCCTCAGGCACACCGGATCTGGTCGCCGAGTTCGCCAATCTCGACGCCTACGTGAAGCGCGGCGAAGCGCGTCCGGCCTTCAAGCAGGCGCTGGCCGACCAGCTCGCCCCGTTCGCGGCGAATCAACCCCAACCCCAACCCGAAGGAGCAGCAGCATGACCTATTTCGAAGGATTCGTGGCGCCCGTCCCCGAAGCGAACAAGGATGCCTATCGCAAGCATTCCAGCGACTTTGCGCCGATATGCCAGGAGATTCGGCGTCCGCCGAATGGTCGAATCGTGGGCCGACGACGTGCCCGACGGCAAGGTCACCGACTTCAGGAAAGCGGTGAATGCGAAGCCCGGCGAAACGGTCGTTTTCTCGTTCTTCGAATATCCCTCGAAAGCCGATCGCGACGCAGCGAACGAGAAGTTCATGAGCGACCCGCGCATGGCGGACATGGGCGCGAACATGCCGTTCGACGGCAAGCGCATGATCATGGGCGGCTTCGAAGCGATCGTCGAGGAAGGCTCGGGCGGCGGCAGCTACACCGACGGCTTCGTCGTCCCGGTGCCGCAAGAAAAGCAGGAGGCCTATCGCGAGCTCGCCGCCAAGATGGCGAAAGTCTTTCGTCAGCATGGCGCGACGCGCGTGATCGAGGCGCTTCGGCGACGATGTGCCCAAAGGCGAGGTCACCGACTTCTATCGTGCAGTGAAGGCCGAGGATGGCGAAGCCGTGGTCTTCTCCTTCATCGAATGGCCTGACAAGGCGACGCGCGACACCGCGTGGAAGGCGATCATGGCCGACGAGAGCCTGAGGCCGCAGGGCGAGATGCCGTTCGACGGCAAGCGCATGTTCTGGGGCGGGTTCGAGAAGATCCTCGACACCGCAGAAGCGCGCACGCCCGTATCCGCGTGAACCAACACCAAGGAGATCCAACCATGACCGACGTTCGCGAGGCCGAAGCGCCCGCAGTGAGCCGGAAGGCCAACCCCACCGGCGAGTTCATCTGGTACGAGCTGATGACCCCTGACGCCGAAGGGGCGAAGGCTTTCTACGATGCTGTCGTTGGCTGGAGTTTCGGCGAAAGCGCCGCGGAATATCAGGGCTATCGCATGATCAACGCACCGGGCGGCGGCTTTGCCGGCGGGGTCCTGCCTCTAACCGCGGAGATGCAGCAGCACGGCGGCCGCCCCGCCTGGCTCGGTTATCTCTACGTCGAGAACGTCGACCAGGCGGTGAGCGCGATCGAGGCTGCCGGCGGCAAGTCGCTGATGCCCGCAGCGGACATTCCGCAATGTCGGGCGGATCGCGATGGTTGCCGATCCCCAGGGCGCGCCTTTCTACGTCATGAAGCCCAACCCTCCCGCCGATAACCCCGACGCCGAGAGCGACGTCTTCTCGCCCGACAAGGCCGGCCGCTGCGGCTGGAACGAGCTGCAGACTTCCGACACCGACGCGGCCCGCCGCTTCTATGGCGACCAGTTCGGCTGGGGGAGCGACGAGTACATGGATATGGGCGAGATGGGCGACTATCGCTTCTGGATCACAACGGCCGCCGGATCGGTGCGCTGTTCGACGCAGATGCAACGGACAACCGCCGCACTGGCGCTTCTACTTCCGCGTGCCGTCGATCAACGCCGCGAAGGAGACTGCCGAACAGAAAGGCGGCACGATCCACATGGGCCCACACCAGGTCCCCACCGGCGACTGGGTGGTCATCGGTTCCGACCCGCAGGGCGCGGAGTTCGCGCTCGTCGGCGGGGCATAAACTGAGGAGGAATGTATGAGTAACAAGCTAGTCACCTGCCTGTGGTTCGACAAAGGCGAGGGCCGCAAAGCGGCTGAGTTCTACGCGTCGGTTTTCCCCGACAGCCATGTAGGCCCTGCGCATGACGCCGTAACCGACTATCCGGGCGGCACGAAGGGGGACGAGCTGACGGTCGAGTTCACCGTCCTCGGGCGGCCCTTCGTCGGGCTCAATGGCGGTCCCAACTTCAAGCCCAACGAGGCTGTCAGCTTCATGGTGCTGACCGAGGATCAGGAAGAAACCGACCGCTACTGGAACGCCATCACGCAAAACGGCGGCGAAGAAAGCGCCTGCGGCTGGTGCAAGGACAAATGGGGCTTCTCCTGGCAGATCACGCCAAAGCGTCTGCTCGAACTGACTGCCGAAGGCGGTGAGCGGGCCAAGCGTGCGTTCCAGGCGATGATGACGATGCGCAAGATCGACATCGCAACGATCGAGGCCGCCGCGGCCGGCGAGCCGGTCAATGCGTAAGCTGGCCGGCGCCGTGTTCCTCTCGCTCGACGGCGTGATGCAGGCGCCGGGCGGGCCCAACGAGGACCCGTCCAGCAGCTTTCGATTCGGCGGCTGGGTGCAGCCCTTCTGGGACGAGAACATGGGCCCGTTCGAGAAAATTATCGACGCAGAATATGACTTGCTTCTGGGCAAGCGGACCTACGATATTTTCGCCGCTTATTGGCCGTACAACCAGGACAATCCGATCGGGGCGAAATTCCAGCGCATCAACAAATATGTGCTGACCCATTCGGACGCGCCGCTGGAGTGGGACAACAGCCGCAAACTTTCAGGCGATGCCGCGGCGGCGGTTGCCGAGCTCAAGCGAAGCGAGGGCCGCGACCTGCTCATCCAGGGCAGCAGCACGCTCTACGTGCCATTGTTGGCCGCCGGGCTGATCGACCGGCTGGTGCTCATGACTTTCCCTGTGCTGCTGGGTGAAGGAAAGCGCATCTTCGACGGATCAGAGAAAGCCGGCGCGCTCAAGCTTGTCGATCATTTCGTCGCGAGCACGGGCGTGATTACCACGATTTACGAGCCGGCCGGAGAGGTGCCGACCGGCACCTTCGAGACCAAACCGCCGAGCGAGGCCGAGCTCAAGCGGCGGCAGCAATGGGCGCGCGAAGACGCATGAGCCTCGTCCTCTTCGGCCATCCCTTTTCGTCCTACACGTGGAAGGTGCTGATCCCCCTGTACGCGGACGGAACGGAGTTTGAGTTTCGCCAGGTCCCCGAGAATGAGGAGAACTATGCCGAGCTCAAGCGGATCTGGCCGGCAGGCAAGTTTCCGCTGCTCCTCGACGATGGTGAGCCGGTGATCGAAACGACCCCGATCATCGAACATCTGCAGGCGTATTACCCGGGTCCCAACGTCTGGATCCCCGACGGCGAGCTCGGCCGCCGGGTGCGCTTCCTCGACCGGTTCTTCGACCTGTACGTTCAGGGCAACATGCAGCCTGCGGTCAATCACGCGCTGCGCCCCGAGGGGATGGGCGATGCCTATGGAGCTGAACAGGGGCGACAGAACTTGCGCATCGCCTACGACTGGCTCGAGGCCAACCTGCCGGAAAGCAGTTGGGCGGCCGGCGAGAGCTTTACGCTTGCCGATTGCGCCGCGGCGCCAGCGTTATTCTACGCCGATTGGGTGGAGCGGGATTGGCGAAGAGCGGCCACGGCTGAAAAGCTATCGCGCCCGGGTTCTCGCTCACCCGTCAGTCGCGCGCTGTGTCGAGGAGGCGCGCCCATACCGGAAGTACTTCCCGCTCGGCGCACCTGATCGCGATTAGGCGAAAGCCGGCGCCCTCCGTAACAGCTGATACGCCTGGATCACCTCCGCAAGGCGTGCTTCGTGAGAACGGTCGCCGCCGTTCTTGTCCGGATGATAGCGGCGAACGAGGGCCGAATAGCGCTGGCGAATGGAATGCCGGTCGGCTTCCTCTCCGAGGCCCAGAACCGATAGCGCGCGCTGCTCGGTCCTGGAGAAGCGCGATGGCGCCGCGTCGCGAAAGCGCCGAAATCTCGTTCCGATCGCGTCCAACGGATCGGTGAAATCGCTCCATTTGGGCGGCGGATCGGCGCCGTTGGTGGCGAACTTTCGGCTCGGCCGGTCCCAGCCTGAGAGCGGCGATTGAGCCTCGCTTATCTCTTCGGGGCTCATGCCGTCGAAGAAATTGTACTTGGAATTATGCTCGCGGACATGGTCGAGGCACAGGAAACGCCACGCTCCGGGCCCGTCGAAATTCGCGGGCTGCAGCGGGGCCTTGAATTCGCCGGGCGCCTCGCAGCCGGGAACGGCGCATTGCGCCTGCGCTCCTTCGACCCGGCCATGCATTCTGGATTGCTTCGTCGCCACGCTTACTCTCTTCCTGAACCCTCCTATATAGGCGCGATGCAGGCCCAAGAAACCGGTCCCGTCGCGGCTGAAATGCTTAGTCGCCTCAACTCGGCGCTTCAGCCGACGAGGATCGAACTGATCGACGACAGCGAGCAGCACCGCGGCCACGGCGGCTATAATCCCGCGGGCGAAAGCCACTTCAGCCTCGTCATCGAGAGCCCGAACTTCACTGGCAAATCTCGTGTCGAGCAGCAGCGTCTCATCTATTCGGCGCTCGGCGAGCTCATGAAAGAGCGCGTCCACGCGCTATCAATCCGCGCCACGGCGCCGGGAGAGATACCCTAGTTTGACACTAGAGAAAGGGCTATCAGGCTTTGCCAAATCATGGCAATTTCGGGAGGCACGTATGCAGTCTCGTCCGTTTTCCATCGCCCTTCTCACCTCGACCGCTCTGATCCTTTGTTCCTCCTGTTCACAAAAGCAGGAGCAGGGCGGCCATTTCCAAGCCGACGAGCGTGAGGTCAGCACGCCCCCGAACCTCGTGCCAACCTCGGCCCCAGGCGTCGCATTCGACTACGACTATGAGTTCGACCTTCCCGACGAGCGCATTTCCGCAACTCAGGAAGCCCATGCCGGGGCTTGTGAGAAACTGGGGGTTGCGCGCTGCCGCATCACGGGCATGTCGTACAGCGTCGACCAGAACGAACAGGTCACGGCGGAGCTTGATCTCAAGCTCGACCCGGCAATTGCTCGGGAGTTTGGCAAGTCCGCACTGCAGACGGTCCAAAGCAGTGACGGGAAGCTAATCCGCCTCGCGATCGGCAGTTCGGACGAAGGACAGGCGATTGATCAGGCGACGAAGCAGAAAAAGGACGCTTCAAGCCAGGTTGCGCAGCTTCAACAGGAACTTGCCCGAACCAAACCCGGCAGCGGCGCGCATGCGCAGCTCTTGAGTCAGCTCCAGGCACTGCAGCAGCAAGCGTCAGAAAATACACACGCGATTGAGTCGAGTCAGGCCGCGCTCGCAAGCACGCCAATGAAATTCGAATATTATGGGCGCGGCGGAGTTCCAGGCTTCCGCGGCAATCCAGTCCGCGAGGCGTGGCACACTTTTGTCACGACTATCGTGTGGCTCGTCGGAATTCTTCTCCAGGCGCTCGCCGTCCTCATTCCGGTGGGCATCCTTGCTGCCCTGTTTATCGGAATTTGGCGAACTCGGCCGATGCGCGCATTCCGTCGTTGGGTTAGGAATGCCCAAGACACGGAGGATTGATGGCAACGATCGAAAGCGGCGTTCTCCAGACGATTACGCCGGTCACCCACGACCTCGGCGCATTCAAGGTTCACCGGACGCTGCCGAGCCGGGAGCGGACGATGGTCGGGCCATTCATCTTCGTCGACGAGTTTGGACCTGCGCGGCTCCCGGCCGGCCAAGGCATGGACGTCCGCCCGCACCCACACATCAACCTCGCGACGGTGACCTATTTGTTCGACGGAGCGATCGAGCATCGCGACAGCATCGGCTCGCACCAGGTGATCGAGCCGGGCGAGATCAACCTGATGACTGCGGGGCGCGGGATCGTCCATTCGGAGCGCTCGCCGCGCGAGCTTCGGCCGGACGGCCCGAGCCTCTACGGAATGCAGACCTGGCTCGCGCTTCCCGACGGGCGGGAAGAAGTCGAGCCGGCGTTCGACCATGTACCCGGCGAGGGATTGCCGTTTGTCGAAGATGCCGGCGCTCAGGCGCGGGTGCTGATGGGCACCTTGTGGGGCGCGACCGCGGCGACCCGCTGCGATTCGCCGACGATCTATGCCGACATCGGGCTGGACGGGGGAGGCGCGCTGCCGATCGACGCGGAGGCCGACGAGCGCGCAGTGATGCTGGTCGGCGGCGAGGCCGAGCTCGACCAGATCCCGCTTGAGCTGTTCACGCTTTACGTGCTGAAGCCGGGTCATAAAGCGCGGCTGTCGAGCGCAAGCGGAGCGCGCGCGATGCTGATGGGCGGACAGGCTTTTGCTACCCCACGCCATGTTTTCTGGAACTTCGTCTCCTCCTCGCGCGAGCGGATCAATGAAGCGAAAGAGGATTGGAAAGCGCAGCGATTCCCGCTGATTCCCGGCGACGACCAGGAGTATATCCCGCTGCCGGAAGTGCCGAAGACAGTCAGCTATCCGTGACCCTGTTCCGGCGCGTTCCGCTGCGCAGTGGAGTGACGCTGAATGTCGCCCTGGCGGGCGCTCCGGCAAGTCCCGCCGTCATCCTGCTCCACGGCTTTCCTGAATCGCACCGCAGCTGGCGCGAGATCACGCCGCGGCTGGAGGACCGCTTTTATCTGATCATGCCGGACCAGCGCGGCTTCGGCGGATCCGACCGGCCGCAGGAAGTCGAGTCATACAAGACCGAGCTACTGGTGGACGACATCTTCGCACTCGCCGATGCGCTCGCGATCGAGAGTTTCGCCTCGTCGGGCACGACTGGGGCGGCGCGGTCGCGTGGAGCGCAGCGCTGCGGGACGATCCGCGCCTGAGCCGGCTCGCGATCATCAACGCACCCCACCCGGTCGTCTTTCAAAAGAGCCTGATCGGGAACGCGGACCAGCGCGCAGCTTCGCAATACATCACCGCGTTTCGAGTGCCGGGATTCGAGAAGCTGGTCGAAAAGAGTGGCTATGACTGGTTCTTCGATCGGACCTTTGGCGGGCACGTCGACCTGGCAAAGATTCCCGCGGCCGAGAAGCAGCAATACATCGCGGACTGGTCGCAGCCGGGCGCGTTCAACGCGATGCTCAATTGGTATCGCGCGGCAAAGGTGATGGTGCCTCCGCCCGGCCTGACGGTGCCCCTGCCCGACTGGCTGCTCGGCGCATTCCCAAAGGTGCGCGTGCCGACGCTCGTCATCTGGGGCATGAAGGACAGTGCGCTTCTGCCGGTCCAGCTCGACGGCCTCGACGCGCTGGTCGAGGACCTCACCATCGTTCGTATCGGCGAAGCGGGGCATTTCGCCCCGTGGGAAGCACCGGACGCAGTGGCCGGTGCACTCCGGCCCTTCCTTGCCTTGACTACGGAGGCTAGTGCCCCGCCGGCATGAACCAGCCCCGTTCTCGTTCTCGCTCCGCGGCGCGCCTCGCCGCCGTTCAGGCGCTCTACCAGCAGGAGATGGAGGGCACGCCGATTCCCCGCCTGCTGAAGGAGTTCCACGACCACCGCCTCGGGGCCATGATCGAGGACGAGCGCTACCACAATGCCGAACGCGACTTTTTCGACGACATCGTGATGGGCGTCAGTTCCCGTTGCGCCGAGCTCGACGCCCTGATCAGCCGGCGTCTGGCGGAGGGCTGGACGCTCGAGCGGCTCGACCGGTCCATGCGCGCGATCCTCCGTGCCGGCGCTTACGAATTGGTCGCGCGCGCCGACGTGCCGGTGGGATCGGTCATCTCCGAATATGTCGATGTCGCTCACGCCTTCTTCGACAAGCGCGAGAGCGGGTTCGTGAATGGCCTCCTCGACGCGATCGCGAAGGAAACGCGGCCCGCCCGCGCCGATTGATCGTGCGTGAAACCGAAATCATCGATCGGCTCCGGCGCTTCGCAACTGCTCCTGAAGCGCGCGGCCTCCTCGACGATGTGGCGTTGCTCGACGGCCTGGTCATCACCCACGACACTATTGCCGAGGGCGTGCATTTCCTGATCTCGGACCCGCCGGCGAGCGTCGGGTGGAAGCTGGTCGCAGTGAACCTTTCGGACCTTGCGGCGAAAGGGGCAACTCCGGCCGGAGCCGTGCTCTCGCTCACCATCTCCGGTCCGAGCCAATGGGCGATCGATTTCCTGAGCGGAGTGGAAGAGGCGTGCGAACACTACGGGCTCCCGCTGATCGGCGGCGACACCATCGCACTGCCCGAGGGCGCTCCGCGCGTGCTTGGCCTGACTGCAATCGGCCGCGCCGGGAAACGCGTTCCGGATAGAGCCGGCGGCAAGGCCGGAGACCGGCTGTGGATCGCCGGCACCGTTGGGGACGCAGCCGCAGGCCTGGCGCAACTGAAAAACGACCGTCATGCGGCGGGCCCGCTTGTCGACATCTATCGCCGGCCCGTTCCCCTGCTGCGTCACGGCCAGGCGCTCGCCCCCAGCGCTCACGCGATGATGGACGTCTCCGACGGACTTCTGCTCGACGCCCAGCGGATGGCCGAAGCGAGCGGGTGTGGCATATCCATCGACCTCGACGCGCTGCCGCTGTCGCGCGCCTTCATTGCCGAACGCGGGAACGGGCTGCAATCGCAGCTGTTCGCGGCGACCGGCGGAGACGATTACGCTTTGCTCGCCGCGCTGCCGCCGGAGCTCGATCCGTCAACACTTTCTTTACCAAAAACGACCACCATCGCGTGCATCGGGAGCCTTCAGCCCGGCCCGCCGTCGATCCGGCTGGTCAGCGAAGGCGTTCCCATCGCGCTGCCGGAGAAATTGGGCTTTGAGCATTCGGACGATCAGCATCGTGGGTTACCCGATCCGTCAGTGGCTGATCGGCCTTAGCGGCCTCGCGTCCGGGATGATGCTGGCGCTCCTCATCCGTTAATCGCATTAACGCACGCGGTTGCAAGCCGCGCAAAGCCACCCTAAAGACCCGCCGGATTTCCGGGCCGCCGCCGAACCTCCGGCCGCGCCCACTTGCCTAAAAGAACAGGGAAGCGTGAACCCATGAACTTGATTTATATCGCCCTCGCCTGCGGCCTCGTCGCATTGCTTTACGGCGTCGTCACCAGCCGCCAGGTGCTTGCCGCATCGCCCGGAAACCAACGGATGATCGAGGTCGCGGGGGCGATCCAGGAAGGCGCGTCAGCCTATTTGCGCCGCCAGTACACGACCATCGCCAATCGTCGGCGTCGTTGTTGCGGCGCTGGTGTTCTTCTTCCTCGGCGCGCTGTCGGCGAGCGGCTTCGTGCTCGGCGCCTTGCTGTCCGGCGCTACCGGCTTTGTCGGAATGAACATCTCGGTCCGCGCCAACGTGCGCACCGCCGAGGCTGCAAGCAGCGGGCTGCAGCAGGGCCTAACCATGGCGTTCCGCGCCGGCGCCATCACCGGCATGCTCGTTGCCGGCCTCGCGCTTGCTCGCGATCGCCAGCTTCTTTTATTATCTGATCGGAATCGCCGGCCATGCGCCCAACGACCGGATCGTCATCGACGCTTTGGTCGCGCTGGCATTCGGCGCCTCCCTGATCTCGATCTTCGCGCGTCTTGGCGGCGGCATCTTCACCAAGGCGGCCGACGTCGGCGCCGACCTCGTCGGCAAGGTCGAAGCGGGGATCCCCGAGGACGACCCGCGCAACCCCGCCGTGATCGCGGATAACGTCGGCGACAACGTCGGCGACTGCGCCGGCATGGCGGCCGATCTGTTCGAAACCTATGTCGTCACCGTCGGGGCCACCATGGTCCTTACCGCCTTGCTGGTGAAGGACGCGGGCGCCGACCTGCTGCTGCGCCTGATGACGCTTGCCCCTGCTGATCGGCGGCGTGTGCGTCGTCACATCGATCGTCGGCACCTACTTCGTCCGCCTCGGCAAAAGCGGCAAGCATCATGGGCGCGATGTACAAGGGCTTCCTCGTCACCGCTGTTGCTGTCGGCCGTCGCGATCTACTTCGCCGCGCAATATGCGCTCGGCGATCTCAGCGCGACGATCACCGCGGCGGCATACGCGCTTCACCGGCATGGACCTTGTCTGGTGCATGCTGCTCGGGCTCGTGATCACCGGCCTCATCATCTGGATCACCGAATATTACACCGGCACCAATTATCGCCCGGTGCGCTCGATCGCCAAGGCGTCCGAGACCGGCCACGGCACCAACGTCATTCAGGGCCTCGCGATCAGCCTCGAATCGACCGCGCTGCCGACGCTCGTCATCTGCGCCGGAATCATCGTCGCCTACAGCTCGCGGGGCTGATGGGCATCGCCTTCGCCGCAACCGCGATGCTTGCCCTGGCCGGCATGGTCGTCGCGCTCGACGCCTACGGCCCGGTCACCGACAATGCCGGCGGAATCGCCGAAATGGCCGGGCTCGACGAAAGCGTTCGCGCCAAGACCGATGCGCTGGACGCGGTCGGCAACACCACCAAGGCGGTGACCAAGGGCTATGCGATCGGCTCCGCCGGCCTCGCCGCGCTGGTGCTGTTCGCCGCCTACACCACCGACCTGCGCGAATTCTTCCCGGACCTCACGGTCGATTTCAGCCTGGAAAACCCGTACGTGATCGTCGGCCTGCTGCTCGGCGCGTTGCTGCCCTATCTGTTCGGCGCGATGGGCATGACCGCGGTCGGCCGCGCCGCCGGCGACGTGGTCAAGGACGTGCGCGACCAGTTCCGCAACAACCCCGGCATCATGGACGGCTCGTCGCGGCCCGAATTACGCGCGCACCGTCGACCTCGTCACCAAGGCCGCGATCAAGGAGATGATCATCCCCTCGCTGCTCCCGGTGCTGGCCCCGATCGTGGTCTACTTCGTGATCACCGCGGTCGCCGGCCAGGCGAAGGGCTTCGCCGCGCTCGGCGCGCTGCTGCTCGGCGTGATCGTCTCCGGCCTGTTCGTCGCGATCTCGATGACCAGCGGCGGCGGCGCGTGGGACAATGCCAAGAAGTACATCGAGGACGGCAATTACGGCGGCAAGGGCTCGGAAGCCCACAAGGCCGCGGTGACCGGCGACACGGTCGGCGATCCGTACAAGGACACCGCCGGCCCGGCCGTCAATCCGATGATCAAGATCACCAACATCGTCGCGCTGCTGCTGCTCGCCGCTTTGGCGGCTGCAGGCGGCGTCCACTAACGCTCGGCTCGAAAAGGGAAGCCCCGCTTCGGACCGCCGCAGCGGGGCTTTTCTTTTGGCCCGATGCGGGTTGAAGCGCGCACATGCCGCACGCCATCCGAATCCATCAAACCGGCGGGCCCGAGGTTCTTCAGTGGGAAGAGGTCGAGGTCGGCGAGCCCGGCCCCGGTCAGGTCAAGCTCCGCCAGGAAGCCGCCGGGCCTCAACTTCATCGACGTCTATCACCGGACGGGGCTGTACCCGCAGCCGCTGCCCTTCACCCCCGGCGTCGAGGGAGCCGGAATTGTCGAAGCAGTTGGCCCCGACGTCGAGGACGTAAAAGCCGGCGACCGTGTCGCTTATGCGGGGCCGATCGGCGGTTATGCCGAGGAGCGGCTGATCGATGCCGGACGGCTGGTGAAACTCCCGGATCGATCTCTTCCGAACAGGCGGCGGGGATGATGCTCCAGGGCATGACCGCGCACATGCTGCTGCGTTCGGTGCATCGCGTGACGGCCGGGGAGACGATCCTGATCCACGCCGCGGCCGGCGGCGTCGGGCTCATCGTCTGCCAATGGGCCAAGGCGCTGGGCGCAACCGTGATCGGCACCGTCTGGCTCCGACGAGAAGGCCGAGCTCGCCCGGGCCCACGGCTGCGACCACCCGATCGTCTACACCCGGCAGGACTTCGTCGCCGAGGTGAACCGCATCACCAACGGCGAGAAGCTTCCGGTCGTCTATGATTCGGTTGGCCGCGACACCTTCACCAAGTCGCTTGACTGCTTGCGGCGCCGGGGAATGATGGTGAGCTTCGGCAATGCGTCGGGACCGGTCGATCCGTTCCCGCCGGCGCTACTCGCGCAGAAAGGATCACTCTTCCTGACGCGCCCGACGCTCTACGATTATATCGCCACGCGCGAAGAGCTCGAGCGGAGCTGCGAGCGAACTTTTCGACGTTGTCACGAATGGCAAAGTGAAGGTCGAGATCGCAGCAGCGATTCCCGCTCAGCCAAGCGGCCGAAGCGCACCGCGCGCTGGAAGGGCGCAGGACCACCGGATCGACCATCCTGACGATCTGAGGCGCCGCCTTCCCTTTTCACGGACGCGCGGCTAAGGCTCCGCGACTTTTTGACGGACAAGGAAGAGGGATCTTTTGGCCAAGGAAGAATTACTCGAGATGCGGGGGCAGGTCGTGGAGCTGCTGCCCAATGCGATGTTCCGCGTGAAGCTCGAGAACGGTCACGAGATCCTCGGCCATACCGCCGGCAAGATGCGCAAGAACCGCATCCGCGTGCTGACCGGCGACGAGGTGCTGGTCGAGCTGACGCCGTACGACCTCACCAAAGGCCGCATCACCTACCGCTTCATGCCCGGACGCGCAGGACCGCCCGGTTACCCATAAATGCGGCTGATCCTCGCTTCCGCGAGCCCGCGCCGTCTCGACCTGCTCGCCCGCATCGGAGTCGTTCCCGATGCGGTGATTCCCGCCGACGTCGACGAGAGCGTGCCCAAGGGCGAGCTTCCGCGTCAGCATGCGCAGCGCCTCGCGAGGGAGAAAGCGGAAGCCGTCGCCGCGAAGGAACCTGACGCGCTCGTCCTGGCGGCGGATACGGTGGTCGCCGTCGGGCGGCGCATCCTGCCCAAGGTCGAGGATGAAGAGACTCTGCGCGCCTGCATGCGGCTGCTGTCGGGTCGGCGCCACCGGGTGCTCACCGGCGTTGCGCTCGCCATTCCGGGCAAGGCCATTCGCGAGCGGCTGGTCGAGACGATGATCGCGATGAAGCGCATCTCGCCGGAAGAGATCGACTATTACGCGAGCCACGGCGAATGGCACGGCAAGGCCGGCGGCTATGCGCTCCAGGGCTATGGCGAAGTCTACGTCCGCCACATCGCCGGAAGCTATTCCAACGTCGTCGGGCTGCCGCTCGCCGAGACGCGCGTGCTGCTGAAATCGGCGGGATATCCGATTGCCTGAATGGCTGATCGAGCGCGGCATTGGCGAGACTCGCGCGGCGCTCGTCGATCGTGGCGCGATCATTGAAGCGCGAATTGAGCTCGAGGGCGCGATCGCCGCTGGCAGCGTCGTCGCCGCGCGGCTGATCAGCGCCGGAACTGCGGGCCGCAACGCTGTCGCACGCGACCAGCGCGGCGAGGAATATCTGCTGCCGCGCGGTGCACCGGGAGTAGCCGAGGGCGCGGCGATCAACATTGAAATCACACGAGGACCGATCCCCGGAAGCGAGCCGTGGAAGCGCTCCCTCGCACGGCTTAGTGACGAAGCGCCGCGTCAGGCGTCGCAGCTCAACGGGACGCGAGCTCGGATTACCAAATTCAACGGACGAACTTGGGAGCGCGGGCTGGAGCGACCTCATCGATGAGGCGCGCAGCGGACTCGTCCAATTTGACGGCGGCGAACTCCGCATTTCAGTCACGCCGGCGATGACGCTGATCGATGTCGACGGCTATCTAGATGCCGAGGAGCTTGCGATCCGCGGCGCGGGCGAAGCCGCCAGAGCCATCCGCCGCCTCGACATCGGCGGATCGATCGGCATCGACCTGCCCACCTCAGGAAATAGGGCGGCGCGCCAGGCGGCCGCGGCGGCAATCGACGAGCATTTGCCGCAGCCGTTCGAACGCACGGCGGTGAACGGCTTCGGTTTCGTCCAGATCGTCCGCCCGCGCAGCCGCGCGTCCTTGATCGAACTGGCGCAAGACCGAGCAGCCTTCGAAGCGCGCGCGCTGCTCCGCAGTGCGGCATTCGAGTCTCCCGGGACCCAAGCGGCTCGTCGTGCACCCCGCGGTGGCCGCGGTGCTGGAGGGACGGGCCGACTGGACGCAGGCACTCTCGCACCAAATGGGCGGCGCCATCAGCTTGCGGGCAGACCCCGCCATTCCCATGTCCGGCGGATATGCCGAAAGCTGCTAAATCCAAGCGATGCCCGATCTGCGGCAAGCCGGAGAGTGTCGACAATGCGCCGTTCTGCAGCCCCCGCTGCAAGGACCGCGACCTGTTGAAATGGCTTGGCGACGGCTATCGAATTCCCGGTCCTCCAGCCGATGAGCAGGATCTCCCTGGCAGGGTGGACACTGAAGAGGGCGAAGGTTAGGGACGCGCTCGCCTGGCGAGCCATCCTTCGCAGGCGCAGCCCAAAAATCGGGCCCAGGTAGCTCAGTTGGTAGAGCACGTGACTGAAAATCACGGTGTCGGTGGTTCGATCCCGCCCCTGGGCACCATTCTTTGTGACCCGGAGTCAACGGCGCGTAATCCCCTTCGCAACCGAACACCTTGCCATTGGATCAGCGCAGTGAGAACGACCACCGCGATCGCGGTCGCCACGAACGGAAGTTTCTGGTGTTCAACTCCCTCCTGGTAGAGGAACGTGTGGATTGCGCTCAGCGCGAAGCATCCATAATTCCACCGCTGCAGCTTCTTCCAGCCGGCCGCTTTGAATTTGCGCAGGCTCGCGTCGTTCGACGTCGCCAGCAGCAGCAGAAGTATGCACGCCGCGGCCAAGCCAGTGTAGTTTGCGAGGCCAAAGACATCATAGCGAATTGGCAGGAAATGCTCTCTCCGCCAGTTTTCGAAAATGTAGTAAAGCCACGGCCGCCAGCGCAGATGCACGCACTGCCCGACGACCGCGTGGAAGACGCCCGACATTCCCGCCCAAATTCCAATGTCGCGGCGCAAATCGATCGAGACGGGCACACGTTTCTGGCTGATCAGTTTGAGCGGGCCGATCAGCAAGGTCATGGAAATCAGGACGAGGGCCGGATATGCGCTCGCGAAACTCAGCCGTTGAATGATGTCGGAAGAGGCCTGGGTTCGGTAAAGCAGAACAGCGCTCGCGCACGTAGCAAGCCCAAGCGGCAGGTGATGGCGCAGCAAGCGTCTCGAAAGTCGTCCCATCCGTTCTTACTCAGGGGGCGGGGACTGGCACAATTTCAGGCTGTGCGTCCGGTTCACGGACCTTCCGACGACTCCGTATTGGCTGATCGACCACGTGATAGAAGAATGCCGAGCAAAGCAGGACTGCTGCCACAAGTATAAGGCTGCTGCGGACTCCGAGTACTGCGTAGCAGAGGATAAGCACCGGGACATGGAAGATATAGACTGGATAGGACAGCTCTCCGCCGTAGTTCAGCAATTTCAGAATCTTCCTCGGAAGCCGGACGCCGTCGGAGAATAGGATGAGCGCAACGCTGGCGACATAAGTGAAGATTGAAAAGCGAGTCATGAATGCCCGATTGGTCGAGAACAGCAGCGTGCCCAGGCAGAGGATCGCGATCCAGTAGCGGCGATCTGCTCGATGAAAGTAAAGCACGAAGCCCCCGAGCCAGGCCCAGATCATGAAGAGCAGCGGAAGGCCGAACAGCAAGCTGCTATAGAATTGGAGATGAAGCTTCGGAAAGGCGGCGTAGGCAATCGCCGAAATCGCGATAATCGCGAGCAGCAAAATGCGGGGTGCGCGGACGAACAGCGGCGCCAGCAAGTAGCAGCAGACCTCGATGGCCAAGGTCCAGAGCGGAGCGTTCGAATCGAGCGGGTGGACGACGAAGGCTTGGAGCAGGACAAGATTTCCAGCGATGGTGCCCGGCTGTGGCATTTGGAAGACGCCAGCGACCGTTCGAATTGGCGATGCCGTGAACAGGAACGGCAATAAGGCCAAGAGGATGCTGAGAAAGTAGAGCGGATAAATCCGGATCATCCGCCGGCGGAAATAGCCCCGTGGAGCGACCGTGATGGAATGCGCGATCGAAAAGCCGGAGATCACAAGAAAACAGAAGACGGCCGAGACCGCACCAAGTCCGCCGAAAATCAGCAGCCCCTGATTGATCGGCCCTTCGTTGGGGACAAATCGGGCTAGGTGGCCGAAGAGCACGATTATCGCCAGGACGAAGCGCAGCCCGCCGAGTATCTTCCAGCTGTCGGGCGCGGGCAAATCGCCTCGCGCATCACGGCCGACGTCCATCCTTACCCCCTAGTGCCGGGCCAGAATGAAGCTCTATCGCGCGCCGGGCAAGCCACACGAACTCAGCCGTCGTTTCGCTTCCCTAAATGGAACAGCCGCAACTGCTCCCTTTCTAAGTGTGGGTTTTCCCGCTTCTTTTGATGCAAAATTGGCATAAGGTGTGAAGTCGAGCGAAATGGCTCGGCCGCGTGGGGGCTTGATGAAGGTCGTAATTCTGGCCGGTGGGTACGGCACCCGCATATCGGAAGAAACTGCGCACAAGCCCAAGCCGATGGTCGAGATCGGCGAGCGGCCGATCCTGTGGCACGTGATGTGCCACTATGCCGCGTTCGGTTTCACCGATTTCACCATCGCCTGCGGCTATCGCGGCGAGGTCATCAAGAAGTATTTCGCCGATTATTGCTTTCACGCGCAGGACCTGATCGTCACGTTGAAGTCGGGGAAGGTCGAAATGGTCGGCGGTGAGCCGCCCGACTGGCGAATACATGCGATCGACACCGGGCGCGACGCGATGACCGGCGGACGCATACTGGCGCTCAAGGACCATCTCGGCGCCGGCACATTCATGTGCACTTATGGCGACGGGCTCAGCAGCGTCGCGCTCGACGAGCTCGTCGCTTTCCACAAGAGCCACGGCAAGCTGGCGACGGTCACTGCGGTTCACCCGCCCGCGCGCTTCGGCCTGCTGAAGCTCGACGGCGACGGGGTCGCCGCATTCTCGGAGAAGCCGCAGACCGAGAGCGACTGGATCAACGGCGGCTTCTTCGTGTTCGAGCCCGGCATCCTCGATTACATTGACGGTCCTGAGAGCTCGCTCGAGCGCGACGTGCTCGAGCGCGTTGCGGCGGACGGGCAACTCCGCGCCTTCCGCCACCGCGGATTCTTCCAGCCGATGGACACGCTGCGCGAGAAGCAACTGCTCGAGGAGCTGTGGGAGAGCGGCAATGCCCCATGGATTTGCGGGCCATGATCGGAGGGGCCCTTCAGGCCTATTCCGGGCGGCGGGTGTTCGTCACCGGGCACACCGGGTTCAAGGGCGCATGGCTGTGTGCCTGGCTGCAACGGCTTGGCGCGAGCACGACGGGTTTTGCTCTGCCGCCGGAGAGCCGCAGCTTGTTCCTGCAAGCACGGATCGCCGATCGCATGGACTCACGCGAAGGCGATGTGCGCGACATCGAACACCTACGAGCCGCAGTTGCACAAGCGCAGCCGGAAATCGTCTTTCACATGGCGGCGCAGTCGCTGGTGCGACCTTCCTATGAAGCGCCCATCGAGACTTTCGCGACCAACGTCATGGGCACCGCGCATTTGCTCGAGGCGGTGCGCGGCCTTTCATCGGTGCGCTCGGTGGTGATCGTCACCAGCGACAAATGCTATGAGAACGACGGTCGGGCCGAACCCTTCGTCGAGACAGCGCCAATGGGCGGTCACGATCCCTACAGCGCGTCCAAAGGCTGCGCCGAGCTGGTCACGGCCGCGTATTCGCGATCGTTTTTTGCAGCCTCGCAATGCACCGTTGCAAGCGCACGCGCGGGCAACGTCATCGGCGGCGGCGACTGGGCGGTCGATCGCATCGTGCCGGACCTCGCCCGAGCCGCGGACTCGGGAACTCCGGCAATTGTTCGACGGCCCAAGTCGGTGCGGCCGTGGCAGCACGTGCTCGAGCCGCTCGGAGGATATCTTCTGCTTGCCCATCGCGCCGCAACCGAGGGGCAAAGGTTCGCCGGCCCCTGGAATTTCGGCCCGTCCGTCGAGGAGAGCATTTCCGTAGGCGAGCTGGTCGACCGGCTCCAGCGTCGCTGGCCGCAGATTGCGGTGGAATGCCGCGCGGACCACGATGGCCCCCACGAGGCGGCGGTTCTGCGGCTGGACTGCACCAAAGCGCGCAATGAGCTCGGCTGGCGGCCCAGTCTCGATCTCGATCAGACGCTCGACATGACTGCAGCCTGGTACAGTGAGGCGCGGACCGGCAGCGCCGCCGAAGCGACCGAGCGTCAGATCGCGGAATATGAGCAACTGCTCGATGAACCAGGAGGAACTTTGTCAATGAGTCCGACCGCAAGCCGCCGGGGCAATGTCGAGTGCCGGCGGCCAGTCCCCCGCGATCCGCGTGCCCTACGGCCGCACCGTCCACGGCGAGGAGGAGATTGCGGCTGTCGTCGAGGTGCTGCGCACGTCCACGCAGATGGGCGCGAATGTGCGGAAAATGGAAGAGTCGGTCGCCGCCCTGTTCGCCAAGAATTACGGCATCATGGTCAATTCCGGGTCGAGCGCGAATTACCTCGCAATTGAGCTGCTCGGGCTCCCGCACGGAGCGGAGGTCATCACCCCGGCACTGACCTTCGCCACTACGGTTGCGCCGCTGGTCAAGAACGGGCTCGTGCCGGCGTTCGTCGACGTCGAGCCGGACACGTTCAACATCGACGCAGAGCAAGTCGAGGGGATGATCGGCCCGAACACCAAGGCCATGATGGTCCCGTCACTAATCGGCAACCTGCCCGACTGGGATCGATTGGCGGCGATTGCTGCCGCGCACGAGCTGCTGGTCGTCGAAGATTCCGCCGACACACTCGGCGCCACACTTCGCGGGGCGAGTACAGGGACCCGCTCGCACATCAGCACGACGAGCTTCTACGGGTCGCATGTCATCAATTGCGCCGGCAATGGCGGGATGCTCTGCGTCAACGACGAGGCTTTGGCCGACGAGGCGCGGCTGCTGCGCAGCTGGGGACGCAGCTCATCCCTGTTCGTCGATTCGGAAGACCCCGAGAAACGCTTCGGGGTCATGCTCGAAGGCATCGAATATGACGCCAAGTTCGTGTTCGAGCGGATTGGCTACAATCTGGAGCCGTCGGAGATCGGCGCCGCGTTCGGGCTGGTCCAGCTCAGTCGGCTGCAGTCGAACATCGATGCGCGTGTCGCCAATTTCGATGCACACCTAAAGTTCTTCGCCGATTACGAAAACTGGTTCGTGCTGCCGCGGCAGTGTCCGGAGAGCCGCACCGGATGGCTCGCCCTTCCCCTGATCGTGCGCGAGGAAGCACCCTTCACCCGACGCGAACTGCAGACTTATCTCGAGGGTCAAGGAATCCAGACGCGCACCGTCTTCACCGGCAATATCCTGCGCCAGCCCGGCTACCGCCACATCGATCGGCGTGAGGCGCCGCGCGGCTATCCGAACGCCGATCGAGTCATGCGCAGCGGAATGCTCGTCGCGTGCCACCATGGTCTCAGCGAAACCGATCTCGCTTACGTCCACGACCGTTTCCGCGCCTTTGCCGGGCAGTGGTAGCCTATGCGCATCGCGTTCAATGGGCAGCGCCTTGCCGGCCAGCCGTTCGGCGTCGGCCGTTACCTCGAATATCTGCTGCGCTACTGGAAAGAGCAGCTGGTCGAGGGCGAAGAGGTCAGCCTGTTCGTTCGGCAACCGCTAGGGGAGCGTCTGTCGGAGCTTGGGCCGCGGATCCGCACCGTCCTGCTTGAAAGCCGGTTGCCTGGACTGCCGTGGGAAACCCTGCGCCTCGGCCCCGCCGCTGGCGATCACGACGTGCTGTTCTGTCCGGCCTATTCGGCTCCGCTCGGCTACCGCGGCCGCCTTGTCGTGGCGAACCACAGCGTCAACGAGACCGAACCCAATGCGCACAGCTGGCTGTATCGCCAGACCTACGCGCGACTCCACCGGCATTGCGCCCGCCGCGCGGATGCCGTGATCGTGCCGGGCGAACGCACGCGGCGTGCAGTGGCCGAGCATTATGGCGTCCCCGATGATCGCCTCCACGTCGTGCACCAGGGCGCCGACGAGGCTTTTCATCCGATCGACGACCAGGCGTTCCTCTCGGCGACCCGGACACGGTTCTTCGGCTCCGACCGGCCATACCTTTTGTTCGTCGGAAAGGGTTCCCCAAGACGGAACATTCCCATGCTGGTCGAAGCCTTCGCCAGGCTGCGGCACGAGGGCCAATTCCCCCACGGGCTGCTCCTGTTCGGACCCTACATGGGCGACGTGCCGCTGGAGAAATTGTGCAGCGATCTCGGAGTTCAGGACGATGTGGTTCAAACCCCGGGCGTGATCGAACAGCCATTCGGATCTCGCGCCGATCTACGCGGCGGCCGACATCTTCGTTCAGCCGTCGGAGAACGAAGGGTGGTCGATGACCACGGTCGAGGCCTTGGCGAGCGGCACGCCGGTTATCGCAACCGATCGCGGCGGCCTCGGCGAGATCGCGCGCGGCCATGCTTACATGATTGAGCCGACGGTCGATTGCCTTGTCGATGCCATTCGAACGGTCCTTTCCGATGACGCGCTGCGCGCGGACCTCAGCCGCCGGGCGCGCGAACGCGGTGCCGCTCTGCGCTGGGACAAGCTGGCTCTGCAGACACTGAACGTCGTCCGCCAAATCGGGAACCGGCAGCAATGACCGACATGCACAAATCGGCCAAGGTGAAGCAGTCCGATGCCCGGAGCTACGACGCGACGGCCGCGGAATTCGGTACACTGACCGAGCGCTATTCGAAAGGCATCGCCGCGCGCATGCTAGATCTGGCCGGCGTGAACTCCAGCGATCGTCTGCTCGACCTGGGCACAGGGACAGGCCTGCTTGCGCGAATGGCCGCCGCGCGTGGAGCGAATGCCGTCGGCATCGACCATTCCGCAGGGATGCTCGGGCAAGCGCAAGCCAGCGCGGACCATGACGGTGTCGGCACCCGCACGGAATTTCTAGCGATGGATGCGGAAGCCCTCGACTTCGCGGACGAAGCCTTCGACGTCACCGTCTCCTTGTTCGTTCTGCGCCACTTACCGAATCCACTTGCGGCCGCCCGCGAAATGCATCGCACGCTGAAATCGGGCGGACGGCTGGTCACCAGCCTCGGCGCTCGCCCGAGCTTGTTCTCCGCAGCCGGTTTTGGCGCCGTGTCGGACCGGGTGCAGGGCATGCTGGGCCGCGCTCTGCTCGCTCCCGGAAGCTTACGCGAATTTCTTCGTGGCAAAGGACATAAACTCGGCGGCGACCACGCGGCACATAGTCATCTCGGCAACGTCGGAGACATGCTCCGCTCGGTTGGCTTCCGGGATGTCAGGCAGGAGTGGTGGGGAGAGAGACACGTCCTGTCGGCCGAAGAATTCTGGAACGTCCAAGCGGTCTTCGACAGCGACGCGCGCGCGACTCTGACGACTCTGGACGACGTGGAACAGGACGAGCTGAAGCGGCAGTACATCACCACGTGCGAAGATCACGTCCGCCGCGGACGCAGGCTCGTCTATCGTACCGGGGCGCTCATTTTCACGGCCACGCGCTAAGGTCCGCACACTCGGTCCAGCGCTCGCGCGGTGTCGACGAAGCATTCTCGGAGCTGGAGCGTTTCATCTGCCCCAGTTGAGGAGACCAGAAATGCCAGCCAAATCCGGCGCCCAGCAGAAAGCCGCGGGCGCGGCCCTGTCCGCCAAGCGCGGCGACACTCCGAAGAGCAAGCTCAAGGGCGCATCGAAGTCGATGGCCTCATCAATGAGCGAGACGGAGCTCGAGAAGATGGCCTCGACCAAGCGCAAGAATAAGCCCGAGCACGTCAGCAAGAAGAGGTAGCAGGCGAATTCATCGCCTCGCAAAGCGCCTCTAGCGCGTTAAGGGCGCGCAATGGACCATTTCGATCTGCGCGGCGGCGAGCTGTGGTGCGAGGACGTTCCGCTGAAGGCGATCGCGGAAGGCGTCGGCACGCCGGTCTATGTTTATTCGACGCGCGACCATGGTGCGCCATGCGCAGGTGATGCAGGCGCGCAGCGCCGGTTGCGGCGAAGGCGAGCCGTGGTCGCTTATGCCGTCAAGGCGAACCCCAATCTCGGCGGTACTCGCCACGCTCGCCCGCGCAGGGCTCGGCGCCGACGTCGTATCGATCGGCGAATATGCCAAGGCGCGCGCGGCCGGCGTCCCGGCTGAGCGCATCGTCTTTTCCGGCGTCGGCAAGACCGAAGCGGAAATGGCGGCGGCGCTCGATGCCGGCGCTGCTCCAGTTCAATGTCGAATCGAGCAAGAAGCGCGACGCTGTCAGCGGTGGCACATCGATAGGCGCGGTTGCGCCGATCGGCTTCCGAGTCAATCCCGACGTCGCCGCCGGGACGCACGCGAAGATCTACACCGGGACGGCGGACAACAAGTTCGGGATCCGCTGCGGCGCAAGCGCTCGACGCCTATGGCGAGGCGCGGCCCTGCCGGGCCTGAAGATCACCGGCATCACGCTCCACATCGGCAGCCAGCTCATGAGTCTCGCCCCGCTGGAAGCCGCGTTTTCCGTCTGGGCGAGATCCTCGAACAGGTTCGCGCCGCGGGCCACGAGATCAGCCTTGTCGATCTCGGCGGCGGCCTCGGCGTGCCGCACGGCCGGGCAACCGAGCCTCCGAGCCGGAGAATATGGGGCGATGGTCCGCCGCGTCACCCGAGGGCTGGAACGTGCGGCTGATCTTTGAGCCCGGCCGGCTAATCGTCGCCAATGCCGGCGTGCTGCTGACCCGCGTGATCCGCATCAAGCGCGCGGCGCGACGGCCGCCGTTCATCGTCGTCGACGCGGCGATGAACGACCTGATGCGCCCGGCGCTTTACGACGCCTGGCACGGCTTCGAGGCGGTGCACCGACGGCGAAACCGATCGACCGCCAATATCGTCGGCCCGGTCTGCGAGACCGGCGACACCTTCGCCCGCGACCGCGAGTGGACGCCGTTGCGGCCGGCGACCTCGTCGTCTTCCGCACTGCGGGCGCCTACGGCGCGACGATGGCCACGGCTACAACAGCCGCCGGCTTCATCGCCCGAAGTGCTGGTCGACGGCGACAAGTGGGCCGTCGTCGCCGACCGCATCCTCCCGGAGACCATCTTCGCCGCCGAGCGCGTGCCGGAGTGGCTGAACTAAGATTCAGACTATTTGCCGGTCTCGGCGGGGTCGGTGAATCTCAAAGAGTTCACAATCTCCATCACTTCGGCGCGATCACCAGTGGCCGGATCGGTGTGATATGACGCGCCGAGGACGAGGTAATAGGTGCCCCGCTGAATCGCCCAAACTTCCGTCGTAACGGGAATTGAATTGTCGCCGATCTTCAGTGGGAACGTGAGCGTCATATGGCCTGCCGGCCTTCCGCCGAGAGTGATTATCTCGGGAGCGGTGACAAGCTTCGCGTTTGGCAGCTGCTGCGCGGCTGAGGTCAGAAAGGCGAGCAGTACTTGCTGGTCAGATTGTCCTTTGAGCGGCGCTCAGGTGGGATCGAAATGTTGACCGTAGCGGAGAAGAGGCTGTGCGGCTTTGGATTGCGCCCGAGCAGATGGATCGGGATAAAGCCGTGAGTTCGCACGGCCTCTGCCAATTCTGGATCATCTTTGTCTAAGCTGCTGAAATCCTTGTTAACCTCTGTAGTTGGAAGTTCGGACCAATCGCTCGGCGTTTCGATCGCGAGCCCGAGATGCGGATCGGTCACTCGTTCAGCGCTCGCGGCACTGCAGGCAAGCAGACCCGCAAGCGACCAGGATAGCCCAGCGCATCAGAGCTTCTCAGTCAGCTCCGGCACGATTTTGAACAGGTCGCCGACGAGGCCGATGTCGGCGATCTGGAAGATCGGCGCGTCCTCGTCCTTGTTGATCGCGACGATGGTCTTGGCGTCCTTCATTCCGGCGAGGTGCTGGATCGCGCCCGAAATGCCGATCGCGATGTAGAGATCGGGGGCGACGATCTTGCCGGTCTGGCCGACCTGATAGTCGTTGGGCGCATAACCGGCATCGACGGCGGCACGCGATGCGCCCACGGCCGCGCCGAGCTTGTCGGCGAGCGGATCTAACAGCCCGTGGAACTGCTCGGCCGAACCGAATGCTCGGCCGCCGGAAACGATAATCCGTGCGCTGGTGAGCTCCGGCCGCTCGCTCTCCGACGCTTCAAGGCCGACGAAATGGCTCAATCCAGCATCGCCGCCGGTGTCGACTGGCTCGATCGAAGCACTTCCGCCTTGCCGCGCCGCGTTCTCGAACGTCGTCCCACGGACGGTGATCACCTTTTTCGCGTCGTTGGACCGCACCGTCGCGATGGCGTTCCCAGCATAGATCGGCCGAACGAACGTGTGCGGATCTTCAACTCCGATGACGTCGCTGATTTGCATCACGTCGATCAGCGCCGCGACGCGCGGTGCGATGTTCTTGCCGAACGTCGTCGCCGGAGCGACGAACGCGTCATATCCATCCATCAGCTTGGCCACGACGGGCGCGACATTCTCCGCGAGCTCGCGATCGAGATGCGGCGCGTCGGCGACGAGCACCTTCGCGACGCCCGCGATCTTGCCCGCCTCTTGCGCAACACCGCCGACGTTCGACCCCACGACCAAGGCATGCACTTCGCCGAGCTTCGCCGCGGCGGTGACCGCGGGCAGAGTTGCGTCGCGGACCTTCCCATCCCCATGCTCGACCAGCAGCAAGACGCTCATTGCACCACCCCCAGAGCTTTCAATTTGCCGACCAGCTCGTCGACCGAGCCGACCTTCTCGCCCGCCTGCCGCTTTGGCGGTTCCGCGACCTTCAGAGTCTCCAGCCGCCGCGCGGTATCGACCCCGTAATCGGCGGGAGTCTTGGTCGCGAGGGGCTTCGACTTCGCTTTCATGATGTTGGGCAGCGAGGCGTAGCGCGGCTCATTCAGGCGCAGGTCGGTGGTAATCACCGCCGGCAATTTCAGCCGCTCGGTCTCAAGCCCGCCATCGACTTCGCGCGTCACCGTCGCGGCATCGCCGCCGACTTCGACCTTGCTCGCGAACGTCCCCTGCGCCCAGCCGAGCAGCGCCGCGAGCATCTGCCCGGTCGCATTATTGTCGTCGTCGATCGCCTGCTTGCCGAGCACGAACAATTGCGGCTGCTCTTCGTCGGCGATCTTGGCGAGGATCTTGGCGACGGCGAGCGGCTCCACTTCATCATCAGTCTGGACGAGGATTGCGCGGTCGGCGCCCATCGCGAGTGCGGTGCGCAACGTTTCCTGGGCCTTTTGCGGGCCGATCGAAACCGCGACGATCTCGGTTGCGACGCCCTTTTCCTTGAGGCGGATCGCTTCCTCGACCGCGATCTCGTCGAACGGGTTCATGCTCATTTTGACGTTGGCGAGATCGACGCCCGAGCCATCCATCTTGACCCGCGGCTTCACGTTGAAATCAATGACGCGTTTGACCGCGACCAGCACTTTCATTTGTGTCTCCAGTCCTAAGCCGCGACCGGGCTTTTCACTTCGGCGACGATCTTCCTCGCCGCATCGCCGAGATCGTTGGCGGTGATGATCGGCAGCCCGCTGGTGGCAAGAATGTCCTTGCCCTGCTGGACGTTGGTGCCCTCGAGCCGCACCACCAGCGGCACGTTCAATGAGACTTCGCGCGCCGCCGCGACGATACCTTCCGCGATGATGTCGCAGCGCATGATTCCGCCGAAGATGTTGACCAGGATGCCCTTCACCGCCGGATCGCTCAAAATGATCTTGAACGCCGCCGTGACCTTCTCCTTCGATGCGCCGCCGCCGACGTCGAGGAAGTTGGCTGGCTCCGCGCCCTCCAATTTGATGATGTCCATCGTCGCCATGGCGAGCCCGGCGCCGTTCACCATGCAGCCGATGCTGCCGTCGAGCTTGATGTAAGAAAGGTCGTATTTCGACGCCTCGACCTCCATCGGATCTTCTTCGCTAAGGTCGCGCAGCTGCTCGAGGTCGGGGTGGCGGAATTCGGCATTGTTGTCGAAGCCGACCTTCGCATCGAGCACGAGAAGCTGGCCTTTGTCCGTAACCGCGAGCGGATTGATCTCGATCTGCGAAGCGTCCGTGCCGACGAAGGCGTCATAGAGCTTGGCGAGCACCCTGCCCGCCTGCTTGGCAAGGTCGCCGGTGAGGCCCAGCGCCGCGGCGACTTCGCGCCCGTGGTGCGGCATCAGGCCGGTCGCCGGATCGATCGTGATGGTCGCGATCTTCTCGGGCGATTCGTGCGCGACCTTCTCGATCTCGACCCCGCCTTCGGTCGAAGCGACCACGGCCACGCGCCCGCTCTCGCGGTCGACGAGCAGCGCGAGGTAGAACTCCTTCTCGATGTCGACTCCGTCGGTGATGTAGAGCCGCTGGACCTGCTTGCCGTGCGGGCCGGTCTGGACTGTCACCAAAGTCTTGCCGAGCATCTCCGCGGAATGCTCGCGCACTTCGTCGATCGAATGGGCAAGCCGGACTCCGCCCTTGCCGCTGTCGCCGAGCTCCTTGAACTTGCCCTTGCCGCGGCCGCCGGCGTGGATCTGGGCCTTCACCACCCAAAGCGGTCCGGGCAGCTTGTTCGCTGCCTCGACAGCCTCCTCGACGCTCATCGCCGCATAGCCCGCCGGGACCGGAACGCCGTATTTCGCGAGCAGCTCTTTCGCCTGATATTCGTGGATGTTCATGGGCGCGGGCCTTAATCAGATCACTGCCACGATGCAAAGCGACCCTCGGCCCGTACGCAAGATCATCCATGTCGACATGGACGCCTTTTATGCGTCCGTCGAACAGCGCGACGATCCGAGTCTCAGGGGTAAACCCGTGGCGGTGGGCGGGGGGCACCGCGGCGTCGTGACAGCGGCCTCTTATGAGGCTCGCAAATATGGTGTTCGGTCCGCGATGCCGTCGATAACCGCCAAACGGCGGTGCCCCGATCTGATTTTCGTCAAGCCCCACTTCGACGTCTATCGCTCGGTCTCGCAGCAGATCCGCGCCATCTTCGCAGATTACACCGGCCTGGTTGAACCTCTGAGCCTCGACGAAGCCTATCTCGACGTCACCGAAGATCGGCGCGCGCTCGGCACCGCGCGCGCGGTCGCCGAGGACATTCGCCGCCGCATTCGCGACGAGACCGGCCTCACCGCCTCCGCCGGCGTCTCTTACTGCAAGTTCATCGCCAAGCTCGCGTCCGACCACCGCAAGCCCGACGGTCTGACGGTGATCACGCCCGAGCGCGGAGCGGAATTCGTAGCGTCGCTTCCGGTGGCCCGGTTCCACGGCGTTGGACCGGTCACCGCAAAAAAGATGGAGCGGCTTGGCATCCTGACCGGCGCCGATCTTCGCGATTGGACCCTGCCCGCGCTGGAGGCGCAGTTCGGCAGCTCCGGGCAATGGTATTGGCGAATCTGCCGCGGGATCGACGAGCGCGAGGTCAAGCCCGACCGGCCGTACAAATCGGTCAGCGCGGAGCGCACGTTCGATGAGGATCTGCGCGATCCGAAACGCCTCGCGGCCGAGCTCGAGCGCATCGCCGGTTTCGCCTGGGACCGCGTCGAGCGGGCGGAGGTCGTTGGCCGCACGGTCACGCTAAAGGTCAAGTTCAGCGATTTCAGTTTGATCACGCGGTCGAAGAGCTTCGCCGCGCAGGTGGCCGACCTGCCGTCATTTACGGCCGCCGGCCAGGCGCTTCTCGCCGGGCTTCACCCGCTGCCCAAGGGTATTCGGCTGCTTGGCCTGGGCCTGCATAATTTATGTGAATCCGCGGAAAGTGCAGCCGCTCCAGCTGGGACTCGCAATTTGAGGTCGGTTGTGATATAAAATTGTCACACGAAGGGCCGCGGCGATCAAAGCAGCGGCCTTTAGTTCAAAGGAAGTCACGAAATCGGCTCAGAGCCACGGCCGCCGGTCGTTTTGGGGGACGGTGCGGATGCGTCGGCTCTTCTGCCGCAATTGGAAAGGTTAGCAATGGCTACTAAGGCGCTCAGCTTCGACGTCGGTGATTATGTTGTTTACCCCAAGCATGGCGTAGGCCGTGTCGTCGAGCTGCAAAGCACCGAAATCGCCGGGACTCGTCTCGACCTTTACGTGCTCCGTTTCGAAAAGGAGAAGATGACCCTTCGAGTGCCCGTCAACAAGGCGAACTCGGTCGGGATGCGCAAACTGTCGTCCGACAAGACGATGAAGGATGCGCTCGAGACTCTGAAGGGCAAGCCCAGGGTCAAGCGCACCATGTGGTCACGCCGCGCCCAGGAATATGAGGCGAAGATCAACTCGGGCGACCTGACCTCGATCGCCGAGGTGACTCGCGACCTGTTCCGCCCCGACGATGCTCCGGAGCAAAGCTATTCCGAGCGGCAGATTTTCGAAGCGGCCTCGTCGCGCCTGGCGCGCGAGCTTGGCGCGATGGAGCAGACCGACGAGAAGTCGGCGCTGGCCAAGATCCTCGAAATCCTGAACATCGCCGCGGTCATTCATCAAAAAGCCAAAGAGCCGGCCTAACCCCCAGCTGAAGCCAACTTGGGAGGGCGCCCTTAACCGGGCGCCCTTTCCTTTTGCGCTTGCGAGAGCCGCGGCCCTGCTGTATTGTGTATGTAACACAGCATAACAGGAGGACCCATGCGCAAGCCCATCGCCGCAGCCGTGATCGCCGCTTCCGCCGCCACATCCGCCTGCGGCCATGGCGGTAGCGAAGGCGCCGGCCCGACCGTCTCGCGCAATTACCAGGTCGGCAATTTCCAGGCGATCGAGGTCGCCGGCCCATATGACGTTCAGGTGCGCACCGGCGCCAATCCGAGCGTCTCCGCGAGCGGTGGGGAGAAACTGCTCGAGCGCACCGTCGTGGAGGTCCGTGGCGACAAGCTAGTCATCCGTCCCGAGAAGCAGAACGGCTGGTTCCACTTTGGCTGGGGAACGAGCGGCAAAGCGAACCTCACCGTCACCGTCCCGCAACTCAGCGGGGCGACGATCGCGGGCTCCGGCGACATCCATGTCGACAAGGTGCAGGGCGACAGCTTCGAAGGCACCGTCGCCGGTTCAGGCGGAATCGCCGTCGCGGCAATGAACGTGCAATCGCTCAAGCTCTCGATTGCGGGCTCCGGAAGCGTCAAGGCCGGGGCGGGAAAGGCGCAGAGCGCCGAATATGATATCGCCGGCTCAGGCGACCTCGATGCGGGCGCGATCCAGACGCAGCAGGCGAAGGTGTCGATCGCTGGATCGGGCAGCGTCAAGGCACATGCGACTGGAACGGCGGACGTCAGCATCATGGGCTCCGGCGACGTCGACGTATCCGGCGGCGCCAAGTGCAATGTGAGCAAGGCCGGCTCCGGAAACGTCCGCTGCTCTTAAAGCGCGCTTTAACAATGCTGTAGGAAGGTGCCGACATGCGCACCTTCCTTCTCTCTGCCGCCGCACTGGCGCTGGCATTCGCCGCGCCCGCTGGCGCCGCGACCCGCAACTTCGGCATCACCGGCTTCGAAAAAGTGCGGATCGAAGGTCCGTTCAAGGTCCGTCTGACAACGGGTGTCGCTCCGTTCGCCAGCGCGTCCGGCTCGCGGGCCGCGATCGACCGGGTCGCGGTCGAGGTCCGCGGCAACACGCTCGTCGTCCACAGCAATCTTTCCTCGTGGGGCGGCTATCCGGGGCAGGATCCGGGGCCCGTCGAGATCGATCTTGGAACGCACGACCTCAGTTCGGCATGGCTGAGCGGCTCTGGCGCCCTCGCGATCGACAAGATCAAAGGCCTGTCTTTCGACCTCTCGGCTCAGGGGTCAGGGTCGGCGACGGTTCGCCGCGCCGACGTCGACCAGCTCAACGTGTCGGTCGTCGGCACGGCCAACGCAACGCTGGCCGGGCAGGCTGGCAAGCTCACAGCAGTAGTGCGCGGCATCTCGACCCTCGACGCTGCCGGCCTCGCCACCAAGGACGCGACCATCGGCGCCGAAGGCAGCGCAACGGTCGCTGCCAACGTCAGCAATTCGGCAACGGTCGACGGATCGGGACCGGCGACGATCAAGCTCACCGGCCGCCCCGCCTGCACTCTGCGCGTCAGCGGCTCGGTCAGCGTCAGCGGCTGCAAACCGTCTCAGTGAACTGAGACGCGCGCCTCCACGCCCGACAGGAAGTCCCACAAAGCTCCAGCGAGTTCCTCGCCCGCGGCGATCGCTTCGGCCTTCTCGTCCTCGGGCAGGCGGTCAAGCAGCGTCCGGCAAACAGCGCTGTGCTCGACGTCGGCGCTCTCATGCACGCGGAAGAAACGCAGCGTCTCCTCGTCGCTGATCCCATAACGGTCGATGAGTCCCTCGATCTTGGCACTGGCGACCGCCGGGAACTGGCTCTCGTAAGCATAGAGCGCGCCCAGTCCTGAGGCGTAGGAGCGGCGCGAAAGGCGGCGGAAGGTATCGATCAGCGCCTGCGTCTCCGCGTTGAGTTCCTGCGCGCGCACCGCCTCCTCGCTTTCGCCGAGGCCGCAGGCGAACATCAGCCAGAGGGTTGCATGGTCCTGCTTGCCGGCTTCGAGGCCCTCTTCCTCGGCAAGATTTTCGGCCAGCATGCGGCGGCCGCCGCGATCGGGGCAGCTCGCGTGGACCGCGCTGACGGCCTGCGGAAACGCCTCCACATGGTGGTAATACTGCCGTGCATAGGCGCGCAGCGTATCGAGCGACAGACAGCCGTCGGTCCACGCCTGGTAGAAGGGATGCTTGAGCATCGCATGCTCGCGAACCTTGCCGTCGATTGCCGCTGAAACCGTCATGCGTGCCTCCCAGTTGTGATGATGCCGCGCCGATAACGGTGAGCGGCGAGAGTCGGCAACGCGACGCTAAACGAGCGCGAGCGAGACGAGCTTGCCGTAAAGCAGCGGCGGAAGCTGCGGCGAGGCCGCTGCCGCCGTCATCCTCGGCGGGTGCATTGGCGGCTTCGAGATAGCGCCAGCCCTGGTGCGCTCGCTTGGGGCTCGGCGGAATCAGCTCGAGCGCGCCCGACAGAACGATATCGATGCGGCCGTCCTTGCGGTCATCGAAGCGGAGAATTTGCTGGCGCCCGATCAGCCGGTGCTTGACGATCCAGTGGAGCGAGCCGCCGATCAGTTCGTCGATGCGTTTCGGCCGCATCCGCGTCGGCACCCGCATTTCCCCGCCGTGGGTTCGCGCTGCGACGCGCTTTTCGAGTGCTTCGATGGTTCGGCACCCGAATGCGACTTTGGTCAGATGAAGTGTCGGCACGCGCTTGCGATGCAGGATTCGCGCAAGGGTCGCAACGGTTTAGCGGCCGAGACCAACCAACGCGGCGAGGCCGAGGAAGCTGAAAAAGCCCGTCACATCGGTGATCGTCGTAACGAATACCGCCGACGACACCGCCGGGTCGATGCGGAAGCGGTCGAGCGTCACCGGCACCATAATCCCGCCAAGCCCCGCGGCGAGGTTATTGATCACCATCGCCACCCCCATCACCGCGCCGAGCAGAAGGCCGTGCTGCGTTGGATGGATCACTCCGAAGACCAGCGCCACTCCGGCGCCAATCAGCAGACCGAGCGACAACCCATTCGCCAGAGCGATGGTCAGCTCGCGGCCGAACGCGCGTAGCGTGTTCGATTCGGTCAGCTGGTTGGTCGCAATCGCGCGAACTGCGACCGCCAGCGTCTGCGTCCCGGCATTGCCGCCCATTCCGGCGACGATCGGCATCAGCACCGCAAGGACCGCGTACCTGCCGATCTCGCCCTGGAAGAGGCTCACCACGCTTGCCGCCAAAATCGCCGTTCCGAGATTGATCACCAGCCAGAACAGCCGCCGGCGCACCGTCAAGGCGACCGGTTCGTTGATGTCGCCCTCGCCCGCGCCGGAGAGCAGCAGCACGTCCTCGCCCGCTTCTTCCTGGATGATGTGGACGATGTCGTCGACCGTGATCATGCCGACGAGCCGCCCTGAATTGTCGACCACCGCGGCGGAGACCAGCGCATATTTCTGGAATCGGAGCGCGACGTCCTCCTGGTCCATGTCGACCGGGATCAAAGTCTGATCGGCGACCATGATTTCGCCGACGGGCGTATTCCGCGGAGTTCTCAGAATCGTCGACAGCTTGCAGGCACCGACCGGATGATGGCTGGGGCTGACAACGAACACTTCCCAGAAGTCGGTCGGCAGATCTTTGGTCGAACGCAGGTAATCGATCACCTGGCCGACCTTCCAATGCTCGGGCACCGCGCACAGGTCGCGCTGCATGAGTTGGCCGGCCGATTCTTCGGGATAGCCGAGCGCCTCTTCCACCGCGGCGCGGTCGTCCGGCTCCATCGCGCGAAGGACCGCCTGCTGGTCGTCGCGGTCGAGGTCCTCGATCAGCGCGACGGCGTCGTCGGTCTCGAGCTGTCCGGCGATGTCCGCGACCTGCTGCGGCTCCATCTCGTCGAGCAGGGCTTCGCGGACGTAATCGTTCATTTCGGCAAGGACGTCGGGGCCGACGATACCGGCGAGCGCCTTGACCAGCCCCTCGCGCTCGTCGCGCGCGGCGAGCTCGATCAGGTCGGCGACATCGGCGGGATGGAGCGGCTCGACCAGCTTGCGCGCGGTCTCGTCATCGCCCGCGTCGACCGCGTCGAGGACCTTGTCGACGAACTCCGGGCGCAGCCGGTCTTCCTCGTCCACGGGTGAAGCCGAATCCGGAGCCGAATCCCTTGGGGCCGCGGCGGCGATATGCTCGCTCTCGCTCACGTGTTGCTCCTCGATTGGACCCGATGCGGCCCTCCTATGGGGGCGACTGCTCTGGCGCAACCACCGGTGCGCCCCTAAATCGCCCTTCTGTCGAACCTTTCATCCGGAGTTTAACCATGGCCGACGCCGACCGCCTGACCCTCACCCTCTCAACCGGCGGCGATGTCGTCATCAAGCTCCGGCCGGACCTTGCGCCCGGGCACGTCGAACGGGTTACCGAGCTCGCCAATCGCGGCTTTTATGACAACGTTGCCTTCCACCGCGTGATTCCCGGCTTCATGGCCCAGGGCGGAGACCCGACCGGCACCGGCTATCACGGCTCCGACCTCCCGAACATCAAGGCGGAATTCTCCGCGGAGCCGCACAAGCGCGGCGCTGTCTCAATGGCCCGCGCGCAAAGTCCCGACAGCGCCAACAGCCAATTCTTCATCGTGACCAAGGATTCGCCCTTCCTCGACCGCCAGTACACCGTCTGGGGCGAGGTCGAGAGCGGCATCGAGCACGTCGACGCGCTGCCCGTCGGCGAACCGCCGCGCGAGCCCGGAAAAATCATCAAGGCGACGGTGTCGAAAGCGTCCTAGTGAAAAAAGTTGCGCTGATCACCGGCGCCTCGGCCGGCCTCGGCGTCGAGTTCGCGCGTCAGTTGTCGGAGCGCGGTCATCGGCTGGTGCTCGCCGCCCGTCGCAAGGAGCGGCTCGAGCGGCTCGCAAAAGAGCTCGGCAATGCCCGCGCCGTCGCGATCGACCTGTCCAAACCCAATGCCGCCGCCAAGCTGATGGCGGACCTCGAAGCCGCCGGCGAGCAGGTTGAAATCCTGGTCAACAACGCCGGATTCGGCCTCATCGGCCGCTTCGCCGAGCTCGACGCCAGGCGCCTGCGGCAGATGATCGATCTCAATGTCGGAGCACTTACGGAGCTTTGCCGGGCAGTCGCTCCGGCAATGATCGAGCGCAAGTCCGGTGCGATCCTCAACGTCGCCTCGACCGCAGCCTTCCAGCCGGGCCCGAAAATGGCGGTCTATTTCGCGACCAAGGCCTACGTTCTGCATTTCACGGAAGCGTTGCACGAAGAGCTGGAACCGCACGGAGTTCGCGTCTCGTGCCTCTGCCCCGGTCCGACCCGCACGGAGTTCGGCGAGGTCGCCGGCTTCGGCGGCAACATCACATTCGACTGGGTCGCGATGGAAGCGCCGGAAGTTGTCGAGTTTGGATTGGCCGGGCTCGACAAAAACCATGCCGTGGTCGTCCCCGGACTGATCAACAAGATCGTTGCGGCGAGTAGCCGCTTCGCCCCCCGGCCGGTCGTCCGGAAAATCGCAGGATCGATCAAATATTGAGATCATGATTGAACTCGCGCAACGATGCCGCCGTTACGTGACCGGCATGGGCCGCGGGCTTAGGAGCAAATATGCCTGACACCGACACCATCGACCGTGTGCAGTCGCGCAAGGTCCAGGTTGCCAGCCTGCCGCCCGCCGACAGCGGCCGCGGCTTTGCGCGGCTGCCCGACAGCCTGATGGACGCGCTGGGCCTAAAGGAAGGCGACGTGATCGAGATCGTCGGGAAAAGGTCGACCGCCGCACGCGCCATCCGTCCCTATGGCGAGGACGAGAACATCGACATCATCCGTCTCGACGGACTTCAGCGCGCCAATGCCGGCGCCGGATCGGGCGATTTCGTCGAGGTCCATAAAGCCGAATCGAAGCCCGCCACGCGGGTCGTGTTCGCCCCCGCCCAGGCCAATGTCCGGCTGCAGGGTTCCGCCGATGCGCTGAAGCGGACCTTCGCCGGCCGTCCGCTGACCGAAGGCGATACGGTTTCCACCGTCGGCCATCAGCGCGTCAACGCCGACGTACCGGACCCCATACGGCAAATGCTCAACGCGCCAGCCTTCGCCCTTCAGGAGCTGCGGTTGGTGGTCGCCGCCACGACGCCCAAAGGCATCGTCCATATCGACGGCAAGACGGCGGTCGAGCTGCTTCCGGAATATACGGCAAAGGACGGGCAACGCCGAGCCGACGTCACGTACGACGATCTCGGCGGAATGCGCGACACCATCGATGCGCTCCGCGAGATGGTCGAGCTTCCGCTGCGACACCCGGAGCTGTTCCAGCGGCTCGGTGTAGATCCGCCCAAGGGCGTTCTGCTGCACGGTCCGCCAGGCACCGGGAAGACCCTGCTCGCACGAGCGGTCGCCAATGAGAGCGCGGCGAGCTTCTTCCACATCGCCGGCCCGGAGATCATGGGCTCCGCTTATGGCGAGAGCGAGCGGCGCCTGCGCGAGATTTTCGAACAGGCGGCCCAGGCGGCGCCGTCCATCATCTTCATCGACGAGATCGATTCGATCGCGCCGAAACGCGGGCAGGTGAGCGGCGAAGCCGAGAAGCGCCTGGTCGCGCAGCTGCTGACCCTGCTCGACGGCATGGAGCCCCGGCAAAATACGGTCGTCATTGCGGCGACCAATCGCCCCGAAGCCCTCGATGAGGCGCTCCGCCGCCCAGGACGCTTCGACCGCGAGATCGTCATCGGGGTGCCCGATCAGCCCGGGCGGCGCGAGATCCTCGGCATTCACACCCGCGGAATGCCTCTGGCGCCCGACGTCAATTTGGATGAGCTCGCGCGCCGCACCCACGGCTTCGTCGGCGCAGATATTGCGGCGCTGACCCGCGAGGCCGCGCTCGAGGCGGTGCGGCGGATCATGCCGCGGATCAACCTCGCCGAGGATACGATCCCGACCGAGATCCTCGACGCGCTCTCGGTCGAGCCGCGCGACTTCGAGAATGCGCTGAAACGCGTGCAGCCCTCGGCAATGCGCGAAGTGATGGTCGAAGCGCCGACCATCGGCTGGGACGACATCGGCGGTCTCGATGAGGCGCAGGGCCGCCTGCGCGAAGGCGTCGAGCTTCCGTTGAAGCACCCGGAGGCCTTCCGCCGTCTCGGCATCCGGCCCGCCAAGGGCTTCCTCCTGTACGGGCCGCCCGGGACGGGCAAGACCTTGCTTGCCAAGGCCGCGGCGCGCGAGAGCGAGGCGAACTTCATCGCCACCAAATCGTCGGACCTGCTCAGTAAATGGTACGGCGAGAGCGAGCAGCAGATCGCGCGCCTGTTCAACCGCGCGCGGCAAGTCGCACCGACGATCATCTTCTTCGACGAACTGGACAGCCTCGTGCCGGCCCGCGGCGGCGGCCTCGGCGAGCCGCAGGTCACCGAGCGCGTGGTCAACACGATCCTTGCCGAAATGGATGGGCTTGAGGAGTTGCAGAATGTGGTGATCATCGGGGCGACCAACCGCCCGACGCTTGATCGACCCGGCGTTGCTTCGGCCCGGCCGATTCGACGAGCTGATTTATGTCGGAACGCCGGATACGGCGGGCCGCCGCCGCATCCTCGCGATCCACACGCGCGACATGCCGCTCGCCGACGATGTCGACCTGGAGTCGCTCGCCAAGCGGGCCGAGCGCTTCACCGGCGCCGATCTCGAGGATCTCGTTCGCCGCGCCGGCCTGACCGCGCTTCGCCGCGGCCTCGACACGGTCAAAGTCACGATGGCCGATTTCGAGGTCGCGCTGACCGAAACTCGCGCCTCGGTTACTCCCGAGATGCTCGAGGAGTACGAAAGCATCCAGGATACGCTGAAAAGCGAAGCGACACGGCCGCTCGGCGGAATCGGATTCGTGCTTCCGGGCATGCTCCGGCCGCGGCCGGGTGGAAAGGAAGGCAGCTAGCGTTTCAGCCGGCTGCGCCCGTAGCCGGCGAGTCCAAGCAGCAGCACCGCGAACGCGGCGAACGGCAAATCGTGATTCACACCATACAGGCTGATCCCGATCGTCGGGGCGAGCACATAGCTGATCCCATTCGCCGCAGTGATCACCCCCGCAACGGCGCCTTGCTCGGATAGCGGAACGGCAAGCGATGCGCCGGCGGTGAAACCGGGACGGGTGAAGCCGAATCCCAGTGACGCGACGGCAAAACCGATCGTGATTCCATAAAGGTCGTGCGACAGCGCGGTCCAGGCGAGGCCCACCGCCGCAATGAGTGCACCCCACAGGATCAGCGCACGCGGGCCGAGGCCAAGCCGGGGGATCAGGCCCCATTGCGCCCCGAGAGTTGCGACCGCGCCGGCCATCATCACGATCGAGATCGGCCCTTCCGAACCGGAGGGCGCAAGGTGCAGCCGGTCGATGATGAAGAAGCCGAGGCAGGTCAGAGTCGCGGCCTGGGCATGGCCGGCCGCGACTCCGGCGATGATCCACGAGCGGATGCGCGGGTCGTTCCACTTCAGTCGTTTCGAGCGGCGCGGAGCGGTCGCCGCAATGACGCTTGCGCCGGTCGGCGGAGTGGCGAGCGAGGGATAGCTCATCGCCGCACCGTGCCCTGCCCTGCGTCCGGCGCGGTCGTTGGGCAGCCAAAGAACAATCGACATGGCGACCGCAAGCGCAATTCCCGCGAAGGCAAACAACGGACCCGCGAGCCCCAGCAGCGGCAGGACGAACAACGGTGCGACCGCCGGGCCAATAATCGTCCCCAGGCCGAACGACGAGGACAAAGCCGAAAGCGCCGCGACCCGCCCACTGCGCCGCGTCTTCGACGCGAGATAGGCTTGCGTCGCCGACGGAGTCGCGCAGCCGAAGCCGCCATAAATCGAGCGGAACAGCGCAAAGAATCCGAACGTAAAGGCTCCGCCGATCCAGCCCTTCAGGCCAGCGAACAACGCGACTCCGCACAGCAGCATCGAGACGATGAAGCCGGTGACGCCCATGATGGTCAGGGTCTTGCGCCCGTGATGGTCGCTCTTCTCCGCCCAATAGGGCGCGAATGCGACCCACAGGACGGCCGACCAAGTGTAGGCGATCGCCACCCAGAAATCGCCGATTCCGATCTCGCGCCCGATCGCCGGCATCACCGATTGCAGCGCGGTATTGCCCGACGAAGCGACCAGCATCGCCGAATAGAGCAGCAGGAAATGCGGCGCGGTCAGCGCCGTCGCGCCGACGCCGCGAGTTCGTGCGATTGGAGCCACGCTGGCCTCATACGAAGCTGAGCCGCGGCGAAGCGATCGTTCAGCGCGGAACGATCACCTGGCGGCCGCCGTTCGTCGCTCGAACCTTGCCAAGCGCCGCAGCATTTGCCAACGCACGCCGGCCTTTTCGCCCCGAACGGAGCATCCATGTCGACTTCACCCGCGCGAACGCTGAAAGGCTCACGCCGTCTGCAGCGCCGCCGCGACCGCCGTTCGCCGAGTCCGCAATGGCAATTCCTGCGCGGCTTTTTCAAGAACCCGGTGATGGTCGGCTCGATCATTCCGTCGAGCAAAATCCTCATCGAGAAGATGCTTGGCCCGGTCGACTGGGCGAATACGAAGCTGTTCGTCGAATATGGCCCTGGCGTCGGCACCTTCACCCGGCCGGTGCTGGAGCAGCTCGCGCCCGACGCGACTTTGGTCACGGTTGACACCAACCCCGATTTCACCCGCTACCTGAAAGAGTCGATCGACGATCCGCGGCTGGTCGCGGTCACTGGCTCCGCGGCGGACGTCGAACAAATTCTCCGCGATCGCGGTCTCGGTTCCGCCGATTATGTGCTTTCCGGCCTGCCATTCTCAACTCTGCCGCCCGGCGTCGGCGACAAGATCGCGGAAGCGACCGCAAAGGTAATCCGCCCGGGAGGTGCGTTCCTGGTCTATCAGTTTAGCCCGAAGGTGCGCGATTTCATTAAGCCGCATTTCGACCGCATCGAACGCGGCTTCGAATGGATCAACGTGCCGCCCGCGACCCTGTTCTGGGCGTATAAGGATAATCTCCCCGGGGACGGGGAGGTGTCAGCCGCAGGTTGACGGAGGGGGGCTGGAGACCTGCACGACGCCCCCTCCACCATCCGTCGGATGGTCCCCCTCCCCGCGAGCGGGGAGGATCAACCTTTCCGCGCGGAAGTTCAGCCGTCGGGTGACGGTATAATCCATGCTGTTCACCAGGAAGTGAGAGATCGCCCATTTGAGGCGGCGCCACGGATTTGAACGCCTCTTGTGCAGCGCCGGCGAGATCCAGCGGCAGTCCTTGAGCTCGCGCTCGAAATAGGCGCGCATGGCGGAGGCGAAGCCAGCGTCGTGAATGCGCAGCATCACCTCGAGATTGATATACAGGCTGCGGTAGTCGAAGTTGGACGAGCCGATGTGCACCACGTCGTCGACGATCGCGAGCTTGGTGTGGAGCTTGGCCGCCTCATACTCGTACATGTCCACGTGCCGGCGGAGCAGCCGGCTGTAGCTGTGCCGGGCCGCCGCGATGGTCGCATTGTTGTCCGACTTCGCCGCCGTGATGATCCGTGCCTGGCCGCGTGAGGCGAGCCGCCCGATCCGCCGGAGCATCGCACCGGGCGGAGCGAAATATGCGAACACCATATCCAGCCTGTGCCCGCGCCTGATGTCGCGGCCGATGCTCCGCCACCAGCTGTTGCGCATGCTCAAGGGGCCGGTGAACTTCCACTGCAAGGGACCGCGCCATTCGCTGTACTCGCCGACCATGCGCCGGATCGAGCGCAGCTTCGCGCCCTTCCGCGTCGACCAGCGGAAAAGCGAATCGAAATAGAGGCTCGCCGGATGCGCCTCGGGCCCTTCGATCCTCAGCCACAGGTCGCGCCAATGCGCGGCCCCGCGGTCCGTCAGGTAGGTGTCGTCGATATTGGAACCGCCAAGGATCGCGATTCGGTCGTCGGCGATCGCCAGCTTCTGATGATTGCGCAGCAAATAGCGCCGTCCGTAAGCCGGATTGAACACGCAAAACTTGCCGCCGCTTTCGTCGAGCGCAGTGAAAAAGTCCGGGCCCGCAGCCGAGCCGAAGCCGTCGATCAGGAGCTTCACTTCAACTCCGCGGAGCGCCGCCTCGACCAAAGCGTCGCGAACGCGTGTCCCCGCTTCGTCCGCATTGAACATGTACATGAGGATCTTGATCGACTGCTGCGCGCCGGCGACCAGGTCCAGGATCGCGCGTAGCCGCCCTTCGCCCGTCTCGATGACCTCCAGCCGATTGCCGGCGATTTCCGCCCGAATTGGGGGCGGCGTTACGGACTCGGGCGCAAGATCGGACATCCGATGCGGTTTCCTTGACTTTTCGCGGAGCCGCAAGCTATTGGCGCGGCCTTCCTGACAACCCATATTCCAGGCCTGAACGGCTTTTGCGGAGCGATCGATGGCGCGCGTTACAGTTGAAGATTGCGTAGACAAGATTCCGAACAGGTTCGATCTGGTCCTGTTCGCCGCCCAGCGCGCGCGGCAGATTTCGGGCGGCGCCGACCTCACCATCGACCGCGACCGCGACAAGAATCCGGTCGTCGCACTGCGCGAGATCGCCGAGGAGAACGTCAAGCCCAAGGAGCTTCAGGAAGCGGTCATTACCAACCTGCAGAAGGTGCGGATCGACGAGGAGGACGAGACCGAAGAGCTCGCCTCGATCAGCGAAGCGGCCGAAGCGCTGCGCCTCACCGCCGCTGCGCCGCCGCGTCCAACTCCGTCGGGCGGGGACTACGAGTAATTCTCCGCTAGATTGAGCCAGAGGCCGGGGTTACACCGGCTTTATGGTTCCCTTTTCGTTCGCCGGCGAAACGTTCTTCGCGACCGCTGACGGCGCGCTGTTCTGGCCGCGCGAGGAAGCGCTGCTGGTTGCTGACCTGCATCTCGAAAAGGCGAGCTGGTTCGCGCGGCTCGGGCAATTCCTGCCGCCCTACGATTCGCACGCGACGCTGAGCGCGCTGGCCGCGGAGGTCGACCGCACCGGCGCCAAGCCGGCTTTACTGTCTCGGCGACAGCTTCCACGACGCTTTCGGCTGCGAGCGCCTGCCGGACCAGGCGCGCGCGTTGCTGACCCATCTCACCGGCAAGCTCGACTGGACCTGGATCGTCGGCAACCACGACCCGGGCTTCGCCGATCACTGCGGCGGGACGCTCGAGCAAGAGGTCGAGCTGGCCGGCGTCGTGCTCCGGCACGAGGTCGTCCGCAACGACCCGCGCCCGGAAATCTCAGGCCATTTCCACCCGAAGCTGCGGGTAAACCTCAAAGGCCGCCGCGTGTCGCGTCGCTGCTTCGTCGTTTCGCCAGGCAAGATGATCCTGCCCGCATTCGGATCGCTCACCGGCGGGCTCGACGCGCGTCACCCCGAAATCCTTGGCAGCGTCGGCAACAACGCGGCGGCGCTCGTCCCGGTCTCCGACCGACTCCTGCGCTTTCCGCTCGCGGCCTAGTCGGGCGCCCTCACCTCGATGGCCATTGCGCCTGTCGGCGACAGCAACAGTCGCGCGATTGCCGGCCGCCGTTTGCCGAAGGTCGCCGCCTGCAGCTCGTTGCGCGCCGCGTGGCGGTCGAACTTGAACCCTTGCGCGTCGGCCTGGAATTTCAACCGGTCGAGATGCTCGTCGAGATTGGCGATGCCCTCATCGGGATCGAAATGCATCGTCTCCTCGAGGTCCGCCATCGCCCCTTCCATTGTCGGGCGCGTGACAAAGGGCAAGCCCGATTGCGCCCGCTGACGGCAGTTCCTAAGCTCTGCCGCATGATCTTAAAACAAATGGTGCTGCTCGCCGCCGCTCTCGCCATGTCAACGACCGCCTCCGCCCAAGCCATTCCGCCGCAAGTTCAGGCGCGGATCGACCGCATCCTCAAAGCGACGCCGCTGATCGACGGGCACAACGACTTACCCGAACAGCTGCGCGAGAATTACGGCCTCAGCATCGAGGGGCTCGCGAGCGGCACCGACCAGCGCGCACACCCGCTGATGACCGACATGGCGCGGCTGCACCAGGGCCGCGTCGGGGCGCAATTCTGGTCGGTCTACATCCCGTCCGAAGTCACCGGCGACGCCGCGATCCGCGAGACGATCGAGCAGATCGACATCGTCAAGCGCCTGGTCAAAGCCTATCCCAACGACCTCGCCCTCGCCGGAACTGCGGACGACGTCGTGCGCATCCACAAGACCGGCAAAGTCGCTTCGCTGATCGGCATCGAGGGCGGGCACCAGATCGGCGGCAGCCTCGCCGCGCTGAGGCAATTCTATGAGCTCGGCGCGCGCTACATGACGCTCACCCACTTCAAGAACAACGAATGGGCCGACAGCGCGACCGACGATCCGAAATATCACGGGCTCAGCCGACTTCGGCCGCACCGTGGTCCACGAGATGAACCGCCTCGGCATGCTCGTCGACCTCAGCCACGTCAGCGACGACACCATGCGCGACGCGCTCAAGGCCAGCCGCGCGCCGGTGATCTTCTCGCACTCGAGCGCCCGCGCTCTCTCCGATCATCCGCGCAACGTCCCCGACGACATCCTCAAGCTCACCGCCGCCAACGGTGGCGTGGTGATGGTCAATTTCTACACCGGCTACGTCTCGGACGACGTGCGCAAATGGAACGCCGAGCGGCGCCGCCGAGGAGGCTCGGCTGAAATCGCTCTACCCGAGCCAGCCGGATAAGCGCGATGCCGCGATGAAAGCGTGGACCGCCGCCCATCCGGCGCCGGCCGTGACGATCGCCCAGGTCGCCGATCATATCGACATGTCGCGAAGGTCGCGGGCCACGACCATGTCGGAATCGGCGGCGATCTCGAGGGCTTGGAATGGACGAACGCCGGCCGGCCTGAACACGGTCTCCGGTTATCCCTTGGTCTTCGCCGAGCTGATCCGCCGGGGCTGGAGCGACGAGAATCTCGCCAAGCTCGCCGGCGGCAACGTGCTGCGCGTGATGCGCCAGGCCGAAGCGGTCGCGGCGTCGATGAAGAACGAGCCGCCGGCGATGGCGACCCTCGAGCCGCGGCCGGCCGACCCTGGAAATGAGCGAGCCACCGCTGCGCGCGGCGATCATTCCGGTCACTCCGCTGCAGCAGAATTGCTCGCTCGTCTGGTGCACCGGAGACGATGCGCGGCGCGTTCGTCGATCCGGGCGGCGACCTGCCGCGGCCTCAAGGCGGCGGCCGAGCAGGCCGAGGTCACGATCGAGAAGATCCTGCTGACCCACGGCCATATCGACCATTGCGGCTCGGCCGGCATTTTCGCCGAGGAGCTCGGCGTTCCGATCGAAGGTCCGCATGAGGAGGACCGTTTCTGGATCGAGAAGCTGGGAACTGAGGGCTCCAAATATGGCATCAACGGCCGCCCGTTCGAGCCGTCGCGCTGGCTCAACGATGGCGATCAGGTGACCGTCGGCAATCTCACCTTCGACGTCCGCCACTGCCCCGGCCACACGCCCGGCCACATCGTCTTCCATCATCCCCAGTCGAAGCTCGCGCTGGTCGGCGACGTCCTGTTCAAAGGCTCGGTCGGCCGCTGGGATTTCCCGCGCGGCAATCAGGAGCAGCTGATCGCGCTCGATCACGACGAAGCTGTGGCCGATGGGCGACGACACCGCGTTCGTTCCGGGCCATGGGCCGATGTCGACCTTCGGCCACGAGCGGCGACCAACCCATTCGTCGGCGATGCGGCCCTAGCCGCCTAGCAGCGCTCCGCCCGCGCAGATGATCGCCCAGATAGCGAGCACCGCAATCGCGAGGACGGTGGTCATCATCCCGACCATTCTCCAGCGCCAGACCTGAGGGCCGTCCATTCCGATCGGGTGCGCGATCCGGGCGAGGACGAACAGGCCGCGCGATTCCGCCCAGCGCCAGGCGGTTGCCGCCAGACAGCTCGAGGCCACCGAGCAGGATCAGGAAGAACAGGCGCATTTTCGATGAAATTCGCCTGCGCCCGCATGCGCCTCAACACCGCCTCATTGCCGCCGTCGCCAATCTTCACGCCATTGTCGCGGCGGCTTTTCACGATTCGCGAACCGAGCCAGATATTTACGAACACGGCGGCGGCGGCGGCGGCAAGCGTGATCGGAACTGGTGACATCGTCTGCCCTCCCCCCGCCCTTCCTCGCACTCGGCCGCTCACCCTTGCAACCATGGCTCCAGCCGCTATAGGAGCGGCGGTTCGCGACGATCCAGCCGCCGCCGCGGGGCTATCCCGCTGAGAGTGGGCGCAGAATTGTCGCATTTTTATTTGCTGTCAAAGGTGCCGCAATGGCTGTCCCAAAGAGAAAAACCTCGCCGTCGAAGCGGAACATGCGCCGCAGCCACCATGCGCTGACGCCGACCAAGTTCCAGGAATGCCCCAATTGCGGCGAATTGAAGCTGCCGCACAACATGTGCGCGGCGTGCGGCCATTATAACGGCCGCGAAATCGTCTCCACCGAGGCCTAAGCGACGCAGGCCTCACGATGAACGGGGGCCCGCGCATCGCACTCGACGCAATGGGCGGCGACAGCGGCCCGGCGGGGATGATCGCGGGCGCCGCGCGGGCGCTTCGCCGCGACCCCTCGCTGCAGTTCCTCGTCTACGGAGACCAGGCCGAAGTCGAGGCCGAGCTCAACGGTCACCGGCCGCTGCTGCGGCGCGGTGACCATCGTCCACTCGCCCGAATCGATCGCGTCAAGCGAGAAGCCGAGCCAGGCGATCCGCCGCGCGCGCACGACCTCGATGGGCATGGCGATCAACGCGGTGAAGGAAGCCAAGGCCGACGCTGCGGTCTCCGGCGGCAATACCGGCGCGATGATGGCGATGTCCAAGCTCGCGCTGCGCACCATGCCCGGGATCGACCGGCCGGCGCTGGCCGCGCTGCTGCCGACGCTCGCGCGACACCGACCTGGTGATGCTCGACCTCGGCGCAAACACCGAGTGCGACGCCCAGAATTTGGTCCAGTTCGCGGTCATGGGCTCGGCCTATGCCCGCACCGTCCTCTCCATCTCCAAGCCGCGCGTGAAGCTGCTCAACATCGGCACCGAAGAACTGAAGGGCACCGACGAGCTCAAGGAGGCGGCGGGCGCTCCTGCGCGAAGCGGATTACCTTGCGTTCCGCTTCGACGGCTTCACCGAAGGCGACCAGCTGTCGCGGGGCAATGTCGACGTTGTCGTGACCGACGGCTTCTCGGGCAACATCGCGCTGAAGACCGCGGAAGGCACCGCGCGCTTCGTCACCGACCTGTTGCGGCGAGCGTTCAAGAGCTCGCTGCGGTCGAAGGCCGGATTCGCGCTGTCGAAACCCGCGCTCAATCTGCTCAAGCTCCACCTCGACCCGAACAACCACAACGGCGCGGTCTTTCTCGGGCTGAACGGCCTGGTCGTGAAGAGCCACGGCGCGGCCACCCCGAAGGGCGTCGCCAACGCCATCGGGGTCGCAGCGCGGATGGTGCGCAACGACATCATCCGCAAGATCGGCGAGGACCTCGACAATTTCCGCGCGCACGCCTTCGCCAACGAGGCCGCGCAGTGAGCATCCATTCGGTTGTGCTCGGGCACCGGCAGCGCTCTGCCGCGGCGGCGAGTCACCAATGACGAGCTGGCGCAGACGGTCGACACGACCGACCACTGGATCGTCGAGCGCACCGGGATTCGCGCCGCTATGTCGCCGGCGAAGGCGAAACCACCGCGAGCCTCGCCACCGATGCGGCGCGCAAGGCGCTGGACCATGCCGGCGTTGCGGCGACGGACATCGACCTCATCGTCCTCGCCACCGCGACGCCCGACCAGACCTTTCCGTCGTCGGCGACCAAGGTCCAGGCGGCGCTCGGGATCAACGACTGCATCGCGTTCGACGTGCACGCCGTGTGCACCGGCTTCCTCTACGCGTTGTCGGTCGCCGATTTGATGCTGCGCTCGGGCAACGCGAAGAAGGCGCTGGTGATCGGCGCCGAGACCTTCAGCCGGATCCTCGACTGGGAGGACCGCGCCACCTGCGTGCTGTTCGGCGACGGCGCCGGAGCGCTCGTGCTCGGCGCCGAGGAGACCGAAAGCGGCATCCTGGCCACTCGGCTGCACGCCGACGGCCGGCACAACGATCTGCTGTTCGTCGACGGCGGACCGTCCACCACCGGGACCGTCGGCAAGCTCAGGATGAAGGGCCGCGAAGTGTTTCGCCACGCGGTGGTCAACCTTGCCGCCGTCATGAACGAAGTCCTGGCGGCGGCCGGCCTGACCTCGGCCGACGTCGACTGGGTCGTTCCGCACCAGGCCAATGCGCGAATTCTCGACGCGACGGCGAAGAAGCTCGGCCTTCCCCGGAAAAAGTCGTGATCACCGTCGACCGACATGCGAACACGTCGGCAGCGTCGGTCCCGCTTGCATTTGATACAGCCGTCAAGGATGGGCGAATCAAGCGCGGCGACATCGTCGTGCTGGAAGCGATGGGTGGTGGCTTTACATGGGGCGCGGCAGCGCTCAGGTATTGAAAAATTTCGGTAATCCGTCGAATGTCGAATTGCCGACAGCGCGGAATTCCGTTACGAAAGTGTAATCACGGCGGGGTACGCCGAACAGGGCGGGAGATAATGAATGGCGGATCTCGGGATCGCGCGGCTCAACAATGAAGCGGACGCCACGGCACGCTGACGCGCGCGACCTCGCGGACGTCGTGCATCGCAAGCTCGGCCTGTCGCGCGCCGAATTGGCCAACCTTGTCGAGCGCGTGCTGCACTACATGTGCCATTCGCTCGCCAAGGGCACGAATGTGAAGATCTCCGGCTTCGGCACCTTCATCCTGCGCGACAAGGGCCAGCGCATCGGCCGCAATCCCAAGACCGGCATCGAAGTGCCGATCGCTCCGCGCCGGGTGATGACCTTCCGCGCGAGCCAGATCATGCGCGACCGGATCGCCAGGTAGGCGATCGTGGCGACCGCCGAAAAGGCACCCGGGCGCTTTAAAGACCATCGGCGAATTGTCGCAGGAGCTGGGAGTCGCCCAGCATATCCTTCGCTATTGGGAAACCCGGTTCCCGCAGCTTCGGCCGATGCAGCGCGCCGGCAACCGCCGCTATTACCGCCCGCCGACGTCGAGCTTGCGCGGCGAATCCACCGCCTGCTGAGCGAGGAAGGCTACACCGTCCGCGGAGTCCAGAAGCTGCTCCGCGAAAGGACCGGGCCGTCGGCTGCCGCGAACACGCCGGGCCGCAGCCGTCCGGGCCCTCAGTCGTTGCGCACGATGAGCCCGCGGGAGTCGATGTCTTCCGGCTGATCGCCTTGCGCAACCGCCTCGCCGACGCGATCGAGAGCCTAATCCGCCCAAGCCTTTCCGCAACCCGCGCGATCGCCTGGTCGAGCGGCACCCGGCGGATCGGCACGCCCGGCGGGAACGCCGACAGCAGCCGCGAAGGCATCGCCGCCGACAGGATCACGAACATGCCGCGATCGCCGTCGCGCCGGATCAGACGCCCGAACGCCTGCGCCAGCCGGGCGCGCACCACCCGGTCTCGTAGGCGCTGCCGCCGCCGGCCATGCGCCGCGCGGCGTGGAGCACGGTCGGCCGCGGCCACGGCACACGTTCCATCACCACCAGCCGCAGCGATTCGCCGGGCACATCGACCCCGTCGCGCAGCGCGTCGGTGCCGAGCAGCGACGCGCGCGGATCGTCGCGGAAGATGTCCACCAGCGTCCCCGCGTCGATCGGGTCGACGTGCTGCGCGAGCAGCGGAAGCCCGGCCCGCGCAAGCCGGTCGGCGATCCGCGCATGCACCGCTTTCAAACGCTGGATCGCGGTGAACAGCCCGAGCGTTCCGCCGCCCGCAGCCTCGATCAGCCGCGCATAGGCGCCCGACAGCGCGGCGACGTCCCCCGGCTTGATATCGGTGACGATCAGCACTTCCGAGCAAGCGGCGTAATCGAACGGGCTTTCGGCTTCGAAATGCTCGGCCGCATTGCAGGTGCAAAGCGCCGGTGCGCGCTTCGGCCGCTTCCATCCCTCGCCGCCGCGCAGCGTCGCCGAAGTGACCAGCACGCCGTCGGCCGGCTCAGCACCGCGCGGCGAGCGGCTTGTCGGGTCGAGCCAACGCCGGTGGATCGCGACGTCGATACTCGCGCCCGTCGACCCGCTCGACCGCCAGCCAGTCGACGAACTCGGGATCGGCCTCGCCGCCGATCCGGCCAAGCAGAGCGATCCACGCCGCAAGCGTTTCGCGCCGCCAGGACAGTCCGCGGATCGCGCCTTCGACTCGCGCGCGGGCCTGCGCATCGAGCCAGTCGGGCGCGTCCTCGAGCACCGCTTCCAGCCGCCGGGGAGCGCCGCGAGCGGCTTCTGCAGGCTTCGAGCGCTCGCCGCGGCCGCCGCGCTCGACACGAGCGCGCCGTCGGGCTCGGCGAGCTCGGTCTCGATCCCGTAGCCGGCCTCCTGCGCCTTGGCGCGCGCGTAGACCGTGCCGCGCACCTCGCTCGAGCAAAGCCTCGACCGGTCCGAACGGCGAACCTTCGACCATCCGCTGCAGCCAGCCGTCCGACGGAAGCGCCTTCGCCGCCTCGATCGCCGAGTCGAGCGCCCGCGCGCCTTCATCATCGTACGACGCGACGTCCATCAGCCGCGCCGCGAGCCCCCGCCGGCGCCCCCGCGAGCGCCCTTCCGGCCCGACGATCCAGCGCCGCAGCTCGATCGCCTCCTGCCCGCCGAACGCGACCGCGAAGGTCGAATCGGCGGCATCGAACAGATGATGGCCCTCGTCGAACAGGATCCGTCCCGGCGCGTCCTCTCGCGCCCGCGCGGCGTTGACCATCACCAGCGCATGGTTGGCGATGACGATGTCCGCCTCGCGGCTTGCCGCGCTCGGCCCGCTCGATGAAGCAGCGGCGGTAGTGCGGGCAGCCGGCATAGACGCACTCGCCGCGGCGGTCGGTCAGCGCGCGCCGCGCCCGCGCGCCGGAACAGGCTCGGCAGCCAGCCGGGCAAGTCGCCGCCGACCATGTCCCCGTCCTTGGTGTACGCCGCCCACCGCCCGACCAGCTGCGCGAGGATCGCGGCACGTCCCGCAAACGCGCCCTGCAGCGCGTCCTCGAGATTGAGCAGGCAGAGATAATTCTCGCGCCCCTTGCGGATGACGATCTTCCGCGCGCGCTCCTCCGCGTCGGCGAACAGCTTGTGCCCCTCGCCGTCGAGCTGGCGCTGCAGCGCCTTGGTGAAGGTCGACACCCACACGGTCCCGCCCGACGCTTCCGCCCACAGCGCCGCCGGCGCGAGATAAGCGAGGGTCTTGCCGATCCCGGTCCCGGCTTCGGCGAGCAGCATGTTGGGCGAGTCCTTGCCGCGCTTGGGCGCGAACACCGAGTCGACCGCCTCGGCCATCGCTTTCTGGCCCTCGCGCGGCTCGATCGCGGCCGGTCAGCCGGTCGAGCTTCGTCCGCGCATCGGCGGGATCGACCGCGATCGTCCGTGGCGGCGGGCGCTCGGCGGCTTCCTCCCACTGCTTCAGCCGCGAAAAGAGCATGCGCTCGCCGCGCTCCGGCCGCTCGAGCCGCGCACCGACCAGCGGCGCCCAGCCCCAGCCGAGCCGGTGCAAGGTCGCGTTCGGAAGTCCACGCTCCCTCCGCGCTCGCGCCATTCCGGATCGGCGAGGACTTCCAGCAAGCCGCTCGGCAATCGCGCTTGAGCGCGCCGCGCGGCATCGGCTTCACTCGCCGGCGGCTCCAGCCCAAGCGCCCGGCTCATCCCGGCCGCGTCGGCACCGCGAACCGCGCCGGATGGATGAACGCGAACAGTTCCAGCAGGTCGAGGCCTGACAGCTCCGGATAGCCCAGCCGCTGCCCGACCAGCGGCGCGTTGAGGATGATGTGCGGCGTCTCCGCGGCGCGCGCGATCGCCTCGCCGCGGCTCGCCTCGCGAACGTCTCCTCGCCGCTCGCAAGCCATATCCCGGCATGGGTCGCGTGCAGCGCGGGAATCGGAATGAGCGGCCATTCGCGCGATCTTAAGCGGAGCGAACGGAAGTGGAACGCGCTGAAACCCGTCATTGCGAAGCGCAGAACGAAGAATCTCAGCTTATATAGGATTGCCATGCGTCGTAACCTACGACGTTGACTTACCTCGGACGATCAGCGGCTGAGCGCGTCGATCAGCAGCTTTTTCACGCGCGCCACCAGCTCCGGCGTGCGCCGCCCGAGGATTCCGCGCGCGTTGTTCGGGCAGATGCTCGACCGGATCGCCGTTGTCGCCGAAAATGTAATGGCCGAAAAGCATGCGCCACGCCGCCAGCTCGCCGGCGGCAGATTCTTCATCGTGATCACGGCGTGATAGAGCGCGTTGAGCGGCGTCAGCAGCGGCGGCTCGGCGTCGCGCCACCAGAAATTGATCATCGCGCCAACTCGTCGAGCGACGCGACCGCGTGCCACCACAGGCTCGGGATGTAGAGCGCGTCGCCCGGGCCGAGCTCGGCCGTCTGCGCCGCCTCGAGTGCCTGGCGGAACCGCGGATACTGCTCGAGGTCCGGCGTGTCGACGTCGACCAGGCTGATCGGCTGGCCGGCGAGGGTGAAATCGAGCAGAACCA